>NZ_FPAG01000017.1 GCF_900116365.1 Zhouia amylolytica
TTATTGACAGCTAAAAAACAACATCAAACCCTTATAATTCCTTTAAATTAGATTTCTCTAGAAAGGAGGTGTTCCAGCCGCACCTTCCGGTACGGCTACCTTGTTACGACTTAGCCCCAGTTACCGGTTTTACCCTAGGCAGCTCCTTGCGGTGACCGACTTCAGGTACCCCCAGCTTCCATGGCTTGACGGGCGGTGTGTACAAGGCCCGGGAACGTATTCACCGGATCATGGCTGATATCCGATTACTAGCGATTCCAGCTTCACGTAGTCGAGTTGCAGACTACGATCCGAACTGTGATAGGCTTTATAGATTCGCTCCTTGTCACCAAGTGGCTGCTCTCTGTACCTACCATTGTAGCACGTGTGTAGCCCAGGACGTAAGGGCCGTGATGATTTGACGTCATCCCCACCTTCCTCTCGGTTTGCACCGGCAGTCTCGCTAGAGTCCTCAGCATTACCTGCTAGCAACTAACGATAGGGGTTGCGCTCGTTATAGGACTTAACCTGACACCTCACGGCACGAGCTGACGACAACCATGCAGCACCTTGTAAATTGTCCGAAGAAAAAGGTATCTCTACCCCTGTCAATCTACATTTAAGCCCTGGTAAGGTTCCTCGCGTATCATCGAATTAAACCACATGCTCCACCGCTTGTGCGGGCCCCCGTCAATTCCTTTGAGTTTCACTCTTGCGAGCGTACTCCCCAGGTGGGATACTTATCACTTTCGCTTAGCCACTGAGTCCGAAAACCCAACAGCTAGTATCCATCGTTTACGGCGTGGACTACCAGGGTATCTAATCCTGTTCGCTCCCCACGCTTTCGTCCATCAGCGTCAATAAATTGTTAGTGATCTGCCTTCGCAATCGGTATTCTAAGTAATATCTATGCATTTCACCGCTACACTACTTATTCTAACCACTTCACAATCATTCAAGACTAACAGTATCAAAGGCAATTTTACAGTTAAGCTGCAAACTTTCACCTCTGACTTATTAGCCCGCCTACGGACCCTTTAAACCCAATGATTCCGGATAACGCTTGCATCCTCCGTATTACCGCGGCTGCTGGCACGGAGTTAGCCGATGCTTATTCTTACAGTACCGTCATCACTCTACACGTAGAGCTTATTCTTCCTGTATAAAAGCAGTTTACAACCCATAGGGCAGTCTTCCTGCACGCGGCATGGCTGGATCAGTCTTCCGACCATTGTCCAATATTCCTCACTGCTGCCTCCCGTAGGAGTCTGGTCCGTGTCTCAGTACCAGTGTGGGGGATCTCCCTCTCAGGACCCCTACCTATCGTCGCCATGGGGTGCCGTTACCACTCCATCTAGCTAATAGGACGCATGCCCATCTTTTACCACCGTAGTTTTAACTGTTCAAATGATGCCACTAAACAGTATTATGGGGTATTAATCCAAATTTCTCTGGGCTATCCCCCTGTAAAAGGTAGGTTGCATACGCGTTACGCACCCGTGCGCCGGTCTCAAGTTCGTTAGCAAGCTAACTTACTCTACCCCTCGACTTGCATGTGTTAGGCCTGCCGCTAGCGTTCATCCTGAGCCAGGATCAAACTCTTCGTTGTTAATCTTTAAATATTATTACCAACTTAAAGTCCTTACTCAAGTATGACGTTGTCTTTTTTGTTTTAATTCTTGTCTTACCAAAAATTGTGCTGTCAACAATAAATCAATGAACTTTTATAATCTTTATAAACTTTCGTTCTTTTCTCTCGCTCTACCCTTTCGTAAAGCGGGTGCAAATATAGAAACTCTTTTTCATTCCGACCAAACTTTTTTTCATTTATTTTTGAAAAATTTTTCAGGCCTCTCATTCCTCTCTACATCGCCAATTTCTCTATGAACTTGCGCCCTTTAAAACTCGGTATTTCGTGTCTCGCAAAGCGGCTGCAAATGTAAAAACTCTTTTTGTTTCCGGCAAACATTTTTTTCAATTTTTTTTGAAAATTTTTGTC
>NZ_FPAG01000016.1 GCF_900116365.1 Zhouia amylolytica
TGCCCGTTAAATTAATTAAGACAATTCCTTACTAAATAAAAAAGATCAAACATAGAATCAATAGATTCCGCAACAAGTGCGGAATGACAAAAAAACACGGAATGACAGCAAGGAAAAAACAATTTCCCCCTTTAGGGGTGCAGGGTGAAAGAAATTGTTTTCGGCAACGTCATTGCGAGCCTTGTGATAGCAAGGCGTGGCAATCTCTTAAATAGTACTTACCAACCTTACTCACCTCTGATTTTCTTTAAAACCTCATGCCAGTTATAGTTTTCTTTATTGGCATTATTCCATTGCTCAACATCCGAGAGCATGGTATCGATTTTATTTTTATCAATCCACTTCCCGTTGACAAAAACGCCCGAGATTTCCTTTGTGTTGCTAATGTTATCCAATGGGTTTTTATCCAGTAATATCAGATCAGCAAACTTCCCTGTTTCAATAGTTCCTATTTTATCGTCAATTTCTAACCATTCCGCTGCCAATCGTGTCGCAGAAGCCAGAACCTCTTCATTTGTTAAACCGGCTTCTGTTAAAAGTTTTAATTCATCGTGAAGAGAAAACCCCCAAACAATTCCGGAAGTTCCGGCATCGGTTCCGGCTACCATGGGAACTCCTTCCTTTTTAAAAGCCTTAACGATCTTAATATGAAAATCAACGAGTTTATCGAAATAAGCAATACGTTTAGCACTAGTGCCTTCATTATATTGATTAGAGACAATCCACTTACTTTGCATTAAAGGATGAACATATTTGAAGCTTTCAAGATTTCGAACGCTATCCAGTGAGCGAGCTTGTTTAGCTATATAAACAAGATTGGACAAGTTAGGTATTAACCAGGTGCCATTCTTTTTACTCATTTTGGCAAATCTTTCAGCTTCTTCATCAGTGAAATGGTCAGCTTGTTTTGAAAACTCTTCTGCATGAGCAACCAGACCGAAATGCGGTACAAAAGCTTCTTCCGTTTTGCCCTCAAATGCACTTGGGATATGTCCAACAACTTTCATATTTTGCTTTTCAGCCTCATCTATGATCGCTTTATAAGTTTCTTGGTTCAGTTGCGAATATACTTTTATGAACTCATACCCTTCGCCTTTTGCAAGTCTAACGGTTTGCCTTCCATCGGAAGGGGTTGTAGCAGTCATATTTGCATTGCCACCATCTATTAACCCGGCTAAAGCAATTCTCGGACCTATAACATCACCTCTTATTACTTCGTTTCGCTGACCAATATGCTCTGCTCTGGCGCTAAGTTCAAATACCGTAGTAACACCATTGGCTACATAAAGCGTAAAAAGATTTTGGGTGTCAATATGAATCGCCGGACCTCTGGTAGGGTACGAGGTATAAGGACCATCGGCCAGGTTATGAACGTGCATATCAATGAGTCCGGGAATGAGCCATTTCCCTTTCCCGTCTATGATTTTAGCGTTATTGGGAATTGGTTTGTTGATTGATAAGATTTTCTGACCCTCAACTACAACGGTAGCATTTTCAATGACCTCATTGTTTGTAGTCATTGGAATGATGTTGACATTTTTTACGACATAAGTGTCATTTTCGGATTCTGCTTTGCTCTGAGCATTTAAACCTAAACTGATAAATGCAATTAGTGTTAATAGCTTTAAAGATTTCATTTCGATTTTTGATTGATGATGATTTTAATGATTAGACTATAAATTCTTTAATCGTTACAATAACCCGATTATGAAAACAAATAGAACCTCCTATAGCCCAGTGATTGTGTGACTTTTTGACAAAACTAAAACTATAAAAAGGATAGAAATTGTAAAAAAACGAACTACTCCCTAAAAGACAACACATAATTTTCCGGATTGAATTTACTCGGAGTTATCTTAGAGAACTGATAAAAATTATTAATAAAATGAGATTGGTCGTTGTATCCTGATTTGTAACCAACCGAGGTTAAAGAGTCCTTCTTTTCGTTAAAAGCAATTTCATCTACGGAGCTTCTAAACTGAATTATTTTTGAAAACTGTTTAAGGGTTAATCCGGTTGCCTTTTTAAAACGAGATTGAATCCATCTTTCTGAATAGGGGTAGTCTTTTAAAATCCCGGAGATTTTGCAGTTTCCATGATGAATGATAATCTTTCTGCAGATTAACTCAATGGTGTTTTGTTTGACATTGGATTTTTCAAATTCGGAAAAATAGTGTTCAGTTAACGCAATTATATCTTCTAAAATAGACGAAGAATCAAGGTTGATGTCTACACCAAATAACTTGTAATGTGGAGAGTACTCTGAAATGGTATCAACAAAATTTTGAAAATTACTTTGTTGAAAATATGAAAAGTACCAAGGCTTTAACTGCACTAAGATTAACTTGGAATTTCCTGAAAGAGTTAAGTTAATGTATTCGGTAAGTTGAGAACAAAGATAAATTCCTTGATTATAATGGAATTGTGTGTCCTTTAAATATACCTTAGCCCCTTTGCCAATTAGAAAAGCAAAATTGAAACAGCCATTAGGTAGAATTTTTAGATTTTGAATTTCAGTTTTTTGTTGGCTATTATCTAAAGCCCATATTTTATTAACAAATCGTGATTTGTGTTTTAATTGATGTTCGGAGTATATGCTCAAAATAGTTGACTGTAATTTTTCAGCACATAAATATAAAGGAAAATTCTGTCATTTTTCTAAAACCACCCTCGCAAAGTCATAATCTGTTGCATAAGGAAATAGATCACCCAAATGAATGAAAAAGTCGTACAGGCCGCACTCCACTGTATTCCGTTTACGATGACGGTTTGTTTGCGGTGGATTTGAATTAAGTTAAAAGATGTTGATGGGAGTGTACCCCCGTCGGCAGTATATATGAATTGAATCCGTTAAAAATGGTCGAAGCCTTGGAGACCATTTAGGATAAAATTCATGGTTTTGCGATAGCAAAAATACCTCTCGACGGGCATCCTTTCTT
>NZ_FPAG01000015.1 GCF_900116365.1 Zhouia amylolytica
TAGATTTCGGGTATAAAAAAACCCTTTATCGTAGTGATAAAGGGTTTTCTAAAAGAAGGCGGCGACATACTCTCCCACTTTCGTAGTACCATCTGCGCTGGTGGGCTTAACTGCTCTGTTCGGAATGGGAAGAGGTGAGCCCCACCGCTGTAACCACCTTAAGTCTTTGATTGACTTGTAGCCAACTCTAATAAGGTAACATATTGAGATAAAAATTATAAGTTTTAGCAACAAAAGAAAAAGAATCAGTACATAAGCTTACGGGTAATTAGTACTACTCGGCTACCTGCATTACTGCACTTGCACCTATAGCCTATCAACGTTGTCATCTCCAACGACCCTTTAAAGAAATCTCATCTTGTGGCGGGTTTCGCGCTTATATGCTTTCAGCGCTTATCCCTTCCGAACATAGCTACGCTGCAATGCCCTTGGCAGAACAACAGCCACACCAGAGGTTCGTCCAACTCGGTCCTCTCGTACTAGAGTCAGGTCCACTCAAATTTCTAACGCCCACAGTAGATAGAGACCGAACTGTCTCACGACGTTCTGAACCCAGCTCGCGTGCCACTTTAATGGGCGAACAGCCCAACCCTTGGGACCTTCTCCAGCCCCAGGATGTGACGAGCCGACATCGAGGTGCCAAACCCCCCCGTCGATGTGAGCTCTTGGGGGAGATCAGCCTGTTATCCCCGGAGTACCTTTTATCCTTTGAGCGATGGCCCTTCCATGCGGAACCACCGGATCACTATGCTCTGCTTTCGCACCTGATCGACTTGTAGGTCTCTCAGTCAAGCTCCCTTATGCCATTGCACTCTACGCACGGTTACCAAGCGTGCTGAGGGAACCTTTAGAAGCCTCCGTTACACTTTTGGAGGCGACCACCCCAGTCAAACTACCCACCACGAACTGTCCTTCCCGAAGGAAGTTAGGCTTCAAATAAGCGAAGGGTTGTATTTCAACAATGACTCCACAACACCTGGCGATGCTGCTTCAAAGTCTCCAACCTATCCTACACATCACTTATCCAAAGTCAATACGAAGCTATAGTAAAGGTTCACGGGGTCTTTTCGTCCCACTGCGGGTAATCGGCATCTTCACCGATACTACAATTTCACCGAGCTCATGGCCGAGACAGTGTCCAGATCGTTACACCATTCGTGCAGGTCGGAACTTACCCGACAAGGAATTTCGCTACCTTAGGACCGTTATAGTTACGGCCGCCGTTTACTGGGGCTTCAATTCAATGCTTCTCCGAAGATAACATCTCCTCTTAACCTTCCAGCACCGGGCAGGTGTCAGGCCCTATACTTCATCTTTCGATTTCGCAGAGCCCTGTGTTTTTGATAAACAGTCGCCTGGACCTCTTCACTGCGGCCCCACCGGAGTGGGGCGACCTTTCTCCCGAAGTTACAGGTCTATTTTGCCTAGTTCCTTAGCCATGAATCTCTCGAGCGCCTTAGAATACTCATCCCAACCACCTGTGTCGGTTTACGGTACAGGCTGCATAACTCGCTTTTCTTGGAAGTCGGTCCGCTGGATTATCACCTTGGCCGTAGCCTCAGTGTACTATCGTATCCTTTCAGATACTTCAACGTGCTATTCCATCAGCACGCACCAACATTTCACCTTCGTCACTTTTATTGTTATGCAGGTACAGGAATATTAACCTGTTGTCCATCCACTACCCCTTTCGGGTTCGCGTTAGGCCCTGACTAACCCTCAGCTGATTAGCATAGCTGAGGAAACCTTGGTTTTTCGGCGTGCGGGTTTCTCGCCCGCATTATCGTTACTTATGCCTACATTTTCTTTTCTATACGCTCCAGCATACCTCGCAGTACACCTTCAACGCCCATAGAATGCTCCCCTACCACTTGTATTAATACAAATCCATAGCTTCGGTGGTATACTTATGCCCGATTATTATCCATGCCCGATCGCTCGACTAGTGAGCTGTTACGCACTCTTTAAATGAATGGCTGCTTCCAAGCCAACATCCTAGCTGTCTAAGCAATCAGACCGCGTTTTTTCAACTTAGTATACACTTGGGGACCTTAGCTGATGGTCCGGGTTCTTTCCCTTTCGGACTAGGACCTTAGCACCCTAGCCCTCACTGCTAGTAAACATTTTATAGCATTCGGAGTTTGTCAGGAATTGGTAGGCGGTGAAGCCCCCGCATCCAATCAGTAGCTCTACCTCTATAAAACTTAACTAACGCTGCACCTAAATGCATTTCGGGGAGTACGAGCTATTTCCGAGTTTGATTGGCCTTTCACCCCTACCCACAGGTCATCCCAAGACTTTTCAACGTCAACGGGTTCGGGCCTCCACTGTGTGTTACCACAGCTTCACCCTGCCCATGGGTAGATCACTCGGTTTCGCGTCTACTACTACTAACTATAACGCCCTATTCAGACTCGCTTTCGCTACGGATCCGTACCTGAAGTACTTAACCTTGCTAGCAACAGTAACTCGTAGGCTCATTATGCAAAAGGCACGCCGTCACCCCAATGGGGCTCCGACCGCTTGTAAGCGTATGGTTTCAGGTTCTCTTTCACTCCCTTATTCAGGGTGCTTTTCACCTTTCCCTCACGGTACTGGTTCACTATCGGTCTCTCAGGAGTATTTAGCCTTAGCGGATGGTCCCGCCAAATTCAAACAGGGTTTCACGTGCCCCGTCCTACTCAGGATACTGCTACCAGTAACACATCTTACCAATACGGGACTATCACCCTCTTCGGTTCCTCTTTCCAAAGGATTCTTATTCAATATGCACCAGATATCGCAGTCCTACAACCCCAATATTGCCGTAACAACATTGGTTTGGGCTATTCCGCGTTCGCTCGCCACTACTAACGGAATCACTATTGTTTTCTTCTCCTCCGGGTACTTAGATGTTTCAGTTCTCCGGGTTTGCCTCCTTGCGGATACTATACCTTCAGTATAGTGGGTTGCCCCATTCGGATATTTGCGGATTAACATGTGTGTGCCACTCCCCGCAACTTTTCGCAGCTTACCACGTCCTTCTTCGCCTCTGAGAGCCTAGGCATCCCCCATACGCCCTTATTTAGCTTATTGTACTTTTTGCTGTATTACACTATAAAGCATAATACCGTATTCTTTGATTCTATTCTACTTGTTTTTGCTTTTCTCGTATATCTTTATCTCAATATGTCAATGAACTTTTTCGCTTCTCAGCGATCGTGGAGAATATCGGAGTCGAACCGATGACCTCCTGCGTGCAAGGCAGGCGCTCTAGCCAGCTGAGCTAATCCCCCGTCT
>NZ_FPAG01000013.1 GCF_900116365.1 Zhouia amylolytica
AAGCTCATCCATCATTCGGATAGAGGGCTACAATATTGCTCCGAGGTTTATCAAACGGAATTGAGAAAAAACAATATCAGACCTTCCATGACTACAGGGTATGACTGTTATCAAAATGCATTAGCCGAAAGAATAAACGGTATCTTAAAAAGTGAATTTTTAATTTATCAATGCAATAACAAGAAAGAACTTGAACTCCTGGTTAAAGAGTCTATTGATACTTACAATAATGTAAGACCACATTTAAGTCTTAACATGAAAACACCTAATTTTGTACATATAAAAAAACCAGAGAAGCGAACTACTCTGGTTTGATTTAACTTTTTTAAAAACTGTCAACCTATATTAGGACGACTCATTAGATTTATATTTAGTCTATAACCTCACTGATTGGATTTCCAGTAGTCGCATTCGGGAATGCGATTCCCAACAATGCTGAGATTGTTGGCGCTATATCAGGTATTTCCGTTCTTTCCGTAGTTTCTCCATGGTTAATTCCATGTCCGAAAAATAATAGAGGTGCATGGGTATCGTAATTAAAATTAGATCCATGCGTTGATCCTGTTCTTGAATAGCTTATCACACCCGGTTCCAGAACCACCATAACATCACCTGATCGTTTGTGATTGTATCCTTTTTGCAATAAATATGGTACTGGTTGGGTAAAGTCATGCTTTCGCATCTCCTGTGCTGTAAAAACTTCAAATACACCATCGTAATTAACCACTTCATTAGCTATAGCCTCTTCAACCTCAGCTAAATCAAGATCTAACTCTTCCAGTTTTTCATAATTAAGGAATATTTGAAAATTAGAGAAGTTCTTAACCAACCCTTTTGCTCCATACTCCTCTTGCAGAAACTCATTTAATTTAACTTTAAAATCTGATGTACTAAAATAGCCCCCAGGAATCTTCACAGACTCCAAATAGGCAGGTACGTGAACAGCAGCATGATCTGCAGTTAAAAAAACCGAATAGTTTCCTTTCCCTACTTCTTGATCAAGCTTATTAAACAGACGCTCCAAATCCTGGTCTAATCGTAAATACGTATCTTCAATTTCAACGGAATTAACACCAAATTGATGCCCTACGTAATCGGTACTTGAAAAGCTTACCGCCAGAAAATCCGTTTCGTCATCTTTTCCTAATTCTTCTCCTTCAATTGCTGCTATAGCAAAGTCGGTAGTCAGGCTATTACCAAATGGCGTTGCCTTAATGATATCATATTCGTTATTCTCTTTCCAAAGTTTATTCAATTTATGAGGAAAAACCGCATCTTTCTCTCCTTTAAATTTTCCTTCAAAATTATTCATATCAGTACCGCTGGCTGTATAAGTTTCAATATCATATAATGTATTCCACTCTTTCTTATATTGTTTTGCCGCATCGGATTTATTAAACCTGGTCACCCATTTAGGAAGTTCATCCATATAATAAGTACTGCTAATAAAAGCACCTTCATCCTTTCCATGAAACCAATAGGCTGCATTGGCACTATGACCAGCTGGAAGGATAGCTCCTCTGTCTTTAATAGCAATGCCTATGACCTTACCTCTCATTTGAGTTGCTAACCTCAATTGATCCGTAACTGTGGTCGTTATCATTCTATTTGGAGACATTTTACCGGCATCCGAATTTGTTCCTACCGAGTTTACATTATCATCCTGAGCGCAATAAACACTTTTATCTATGGTTTTATCATACCAGTCGTTCGCTATAATTCCGTGAAAGGCAGGGGTTGTTCCCGTATAAACTGAAGCATGGCCAGGCCCTGTATAAGTAGGTACATAATTGAAATGATTGTTTTTGCAGTTAAATCCTTCGGCAACCATTCTTTTGAATCCACCGTCTCCATAACGATTCCAAAAACGAGGTAAATAATCGTACCGCATCTGATCGACAACGATACCTACAACTAATTTGGGTTTTTTATAAGCATCATTAACCGATTGCGCACTCAAACCGTTACTAAGAAATAAAGCTGCTATGGCAGTCAAAAAAGCAAGCTTTGACAATTTAATTTTCTTCACTTTGTTTTGTATTTAATATTTCTAATATAAAATTTACGAACCTAAACAAACAAAAATAGGGGATTCGTTTATTATTCGCTTTAAGAATTGGTTAAAATACCGCTTAAGATTATTATTTTTACCTCAGTTATTCTATTTTTAACTTTTAGAGACCATCATCCTGACAGTATTGTTATTAGGGATGGGTGTCCTTAAATAATTACCTGAATTTTAATACATGAAGTATCTTCAAAATATAGGCAAGTACTTTTTAATGATAAGAGAAGTCTTCAATAAACCTACAAAATGGTCGATTATGAAGACTTTAATTTTAAAAGAAATCGACGACCTTATATACGGTTCTCTGGGTATAATCGTATTTATTTCATTTTTTGTAGGTGGTGTAGTTGCCATTCAAACTGCACTAAACATAGACAACCCTCTGATTCCAAAATATTTAGTTGGTTTTGCAACACGCCAATCTGTAATTCTTGAATTTGCACCTACTTTTACCTCTATCATCATGGCAGGAAAAGTAGGATCATATATTACCTCAAGTATAGGAACCATGCGGGTCACTGAACAAATAGATGCCCTAGAAGTAATGGGTATTAATGCATTGAATTATTTAGTGTTCCCAAAGATTATAGCTTTGATGCTTTATCCGTTTATTATTGCCATTGCCATGTACCTTGGAATATTTGGAGGCTGGGTGGCTGCAGTATTTGGAAATTACAGTACCAGTGCTGAGTTCGTACAGGGGATTCAAGTTGATTTTAAGGATTTTCATGTGATCTATGCTTTCACTAAAACCATCATCTTTGCTTTTATACTTGCCACCATTCCTGCTTTTTATGGATTTTATATGAAAGGTGGCGCCCTAGAAGTTGGAAAAGCCAGTACTACTTCGTTTGTATGGACGAGTGTCGTTATCATTATTGTAAATTATATTATTACCCAAATGATGTTGGGTTAATCAATGCTCATAAAAAACAACGGAAATGATTGTAGTAGAAGATCTTCATAAATCGTTTGGAAATGTTGAAATCTTAAAAGGAATTTCAACCGTGTTTGACAAGGGTAAAACCAATCTTATTATTGGTCAGAGTGGTTCAGGAAAGACAGTTTTCCTTAAATCCCTCTTGGGCTTACATACTCCTGACCAAGGAAAGATCATTTATGACGGAAAGGTTTATTCGGAACTCAACGATGATGAGAAAAGAAATCTCCGGCAAGAAATGGGAATGGTTTTTCAGGGAAGTGCCCTGTTTGATTCCATGAACGTTGAAGAGAATGTAATGTTTCCATTAAAAATGTTTACTGATAAGGAATACGATGAAATGAAGGAACGTGTGGATTTTGTTTTAAAAAGGGTAAACCTTAAAAATGCGCACACAAAATACCCGGCCGAATTATCCGGTGGTATGCAAAAACGTGTAGCTATTGCCCGAGCTATTGTCAACAACCCAAAATATCTATTTTGTGATGAACCTAATTCTGGACTTGATCCAAAAACGGCTATTTTAATAGACAATCTCATTCAGGAAATTACAAAAGAATATAACATCACCACAGTCATCAATACACATGACATGAACTCGGTAATGGAAATCGGGGAAAAGATTATCTTTCTTAAAGATGGTCATAAGGAATGGGAAGGCACCAATAACGAAATTTTCAAAACAAATAATGAAGCAGTAACTAATTTTGTTTACTCTTCTGACTTGTTTAAAAAAGTAAGACAAATGTATATTGAAGAAAGGGATTAAAAAAAGGGGCTCATGAGCTCCTTTTTTTAATTGACTTGTTTGACTTCAACCTTAGTATTATTCGTTCTAACTTTTAGCCACTCTTTCATTTTCTCTAACTCCTTGGAGGCTGTTGCTGTCTTTTTCATCTTTACATAAAAAACCGGTATGGTATCAGTTTTTTGGTAATTAGTTTTCATTTGAAACGCAAAGGCAAATTCTTCAAGATTCTGATAATTTATTTTAGCTTCTTTACTTATCTCTGCAAACGGAATTTGGTTATATGCATACATACTCAACTTCTCCAATTCATTTTCCAAAACTGAAATTCGTTGATCTTTAGTTTCCATTTCACGCTTTTTTGATTCATAAAGTTCCGAAACGTATTTAAACTTTTCTTCAGAATCATCCTTACCTCCTTTAATTTCCAATGTTGCATTTTCCAGATACGGATAGGTAGCCATTTGTGTTCTCCAGGTTTGAATTACATTATCGGGTATGGACTCGCCACCACCAAAAACCAATTCAATTATTGGATTATCTCCTCCATTGTATTCTATGGTATTATATTTATCAAGAAAATATCCTTGATCTGAAAATTGATACGTTTTCACCTTCTCATTAATAAATGAATTTGCATTCTTCTTAAACATCGATTCCTGCCACACGTTATAAAACGTAAACAATGCAGGCACTATAACTATAATTGCTACTATAGATGCTACTCTTGCAATAAACCTTCTTCTGGCCGAATTAGCATAGCGCACCATCGGAAATCGTAAAATCTTTAATACCAAAAAGGTAGCCAATCCTATGAAAATCGTATTAATAATGAAGAGATACATAGCTCCACCGGCATATTGTAAATTCCATATAGCAAGTCCAAAACCAACAGTACAAAGCGGAGGCATTAAGGCTGTTGCAATTGCTACCCCAAAGATCACACTTGCTATTGTACCTTTTTTTGCACGAGCAATTACCAGTGCCAAACCACCAAAAAACGCAATAAGTACGTCCCGAATATCCGGAGCAGTTCGAGCTAAAAGTTCTGATGATTCATCTCGAAGTGGAAACAGTTTAAAAAATAAGAAAGCTGTTAAAACACTTAAAACCACCATTACGAGAAAGTTTTTAACGGATCTTCGTAAAGTGTCTATATCATTAATTGCTAATGACATTCCCATCCCCAAAATAGGTCCCATTAGGGGTGAAATTAACATGGCTCCAATAACTACAGCGGTTGAATTTGCATTTAACCCAACAGATGCTATAAAAATGGAACAAATTAAAATCCAGGAAGTATGACCTTTAAAAGCTATATCCCCTTTGATCTCATCAATGGTAGTTTCTTGGTCTGTATTTCCTCTAATATCCAAAAGGTCTGCCAGAAAGGTCTTAAGACTTCCTAGAAGGCCGGAAAAATCCTTTTTAACCTTATCGGTACTTTGATTTATTTTCTCCTCTTGTACCTTGTCTTCCTGTTTGGTATTGTTTGCTTTCTCTTCCATGCCCTATATTAAATGATCGCCTAACTTTTGTTTAACAGAAACCAATACTGTTTTAATATCTTGTTCTTTTTCTTTAGGATAAACCAAAAGAATATTGTCTTTATCCACCACAATATAATCATTTAATCCTTCCATAACGACAATTTTTCCCGGGCCTGTTTTAATAATATTCCTATTACTATTAGTAAGCAAAGTTTTTGCATTCAGAATGGCATTTTGGTTTCCGTCTTTCTCTAGTTCATTATATAAAGAGCCCCATGTTCCTAAATCGTTCCAATCAAAACCTGCTAAAAGTACATGAATATTTTTAGCGTGCTCAAGGATTGCGTAATCTATAGATATGTCTTGTGCCTTTTCATAATTTTCTGCTATAAAATCAGATTCATTATCGGAATTGTACACTTGCATACCCTGAGCAAACAAGGTGTATAGCTCTGGCTGAAACTTTTGAAAGGCATTTACAATACTCCGGACCCCCCAAACAAAAATTCCGGCATTCCATAAAAAGTTTCCTTTTGTTAAAAATATTTTAGCCGTTTCATAGTCAGGTTTCTCTCTAAACTGACGTACCTTTTTAATTTCTACTCCTGATTTCTTTTTGAACTCGATATATCCATATCCTGTATTAGGGAAAGTTGGTTTAACTCCTAGTGTCATTAGAATCTCCTTTTGAGCACATTCTTCAAAGCATCTTTTAATGTTTTTCTCAAAAGTAAATTCATCTTCAATCCAGTGATCGCTAGGGGCAACTAACATAAGGGCATTTGGGTTCTTTTTGAGAATTTTTAATGATGCATATAAAACACAAGGGGCTGTGTTTCGCCTTGCGGGTTCCAAAATTACCTGATCTTCTTTAACATCCACAAGTTGCTCTAAAACAAGTTCCTTATATCGCTCATTAGTTAAAACCAATATGTTCTCTTTTGGAATAAAACGATTCAGGCGTGAGAACGTTTTTTGAATAAGCGTTTGCCCTGACCCTAAAAGATCATGAAATTGTTTTGGATAGCCCTGGGTACTTAACGGCCAAAACCGAGAACCTACGCCTCCGGCCATGATTACCGCATAATAATTTTTATTCATCTTGAATGATTTACTGTGGGAGTTCCTCTACCTCAGCATTTGGTTGAAAAAGATACACCTTACCTGAATTTACTTCAAGACACTCGTATCGCTTTATTTTTCTATTTCCCTTTTTAAAAATTTTACCATTATAGATTCTAAACAAACTCCCATATGGTAATTCAAATATAAAGGTTTTATCGGGTCCTTCATCAAACTGCTTCAATGCTAACGATAATTTAGCATCAGTATCGCTACTTGCTTTGGGATTTCTAAAATGATTTGCCAATACAGGCAGGAGGACAGAAGGGAATATTTCCGGGCGTATGAATGGCAACATTAATTGTTGAAAGGTATACTTCCACTCATTGCCATGGGGTTTGATATAACGACCATACTTTTGAAACGCAATTAAATGTGCTATTTCATGTATGAGCGTTATCAAAAAGCGATACTTATTAAGGCTGGCGTTAACTGTTATTTGATGCATCCCATTGGACAGTCTTCTATAATCTCCATGACGTGTTACGCGTTCATTAACCACTTTTAAATGAACTTCATTTTGCTTAATCAATTCAAAGCACGGTTGAGCAGCATTATCCGGCACATATTTTTTTAAGACGTCAAACATTCAGCAAATTGTTTAGGGTGTACTATTCGAAACCTGCAGTAATTTACCATTGTAATATTTATGACCACTTAAGGAGAATTCATAAATATAAGTTGCCATTTCCAAAGCTGATAATGGTGCCATGTAACCGGGAAAAGCTTCTTCTAACATCTCAGTTTGAACGGCTCCCAATGCTAACACATTAAATGAAGGACCTGTTTCTTTGTACTCTTCAGCTAATAACTCGGTAAGTGTAATCACTGCTCCTTTTGAAGAACTGTAAGCTGAGAGCCCTGCAAATTTCATACTTCCCTGTACACCTCCCATACTGCTAACGCTCACAACATGACTTTGTTTGTTCATATGTGGAATAATTATTCTGGTTAATTCTGCTAATCCAAAAACATTTACTTTGTACACTGCTTCGAATTCAGTTCGCGAGGTTTCGGAAAAAGGTTTATTGAGCAATCTACCTGCATTATTGATAAGCACATCTACATGCTTCCATTCATTTTCTACAAATGATTTCACTCGATTAACATCTTCATCAGTGTTTAAATCAAATGAAAAACTGGTAACATTTGGATACTCTAACTGCGATACGGGTTTATCGTTTCTGGAAAGAGCCAATACTTTATGGCCTGCATCTGCAAAAAGTTTTACCAGTTCAAATCCAATTCCACGGCTAACTCCGGTTATAATTATATGTTTCTTATTACTCATAAAAATAAACTTCCTTCTTTTTAGTATTTGCCATTTGGGTAATTACAGGAATCATCTGTTTGATAAATAAAGTCATATGTGGTATGTCTATCTCCGACATTTCATCATCCACATGGTGGTAAAAATCATAATTTGTAAAATCGAATGTGCATAAGGTCTGAGAAGGCACTTTAAAGACTTCATAGAAAGGATAGTTATCTGATCTTTTAAACAAATTGAACTCTTTAGCTTGAGGTAAAAAACCAACTAAATTTTCATCTCCGGAATATTCATTCATCTTAGCAGCCATATTGGAGGCCTCATACCCTGTTAAATAGGCTGTATAGTCTTTACTCATAGGCACCCCAATCATCTCAAAATTCACCATTGCATATAGATTAATACCTTTTTCTTTTAATTTTGGTGCCAGGTGCTTTGACCCGAGCAATCCTTTTTCCTCGGCCGCGAACAATGCAAATATCAGGCTTCTTTTATTTTCTTTTGTCTTACCGAAATATTCTGCTAATTCTATTACTGCTGTTGTCCCGGAGGCATTATCATTCGCTCCGTTGGCTATAGAATCTTTTTCTATTGCGTCTATGATACCAACATGATCATAATGAGCTCCCAGAACGATAAATTCATTTTTTAACTCCGGATCACTTCCTTCTACTACTCCGACAACATTAAACGCATTTTTAAAATTTGACAAAGAATCCTTGTAGGTTTCAAAATATGGTTTCACCCCGCTTTTAGAAAAAACATGTTCAATATAGTTTGCGGCTTCTTCAAGTCCCTTTGTTCCGGAATCTCGACCCATTAGTAGATCTGAGGACAAAAAATCCATTAATTCAGCTACTGATTCTTCGGTTACAGATTCAGGATTTTCACGGTCATTATATTTGCTATTTGACAAAGGCTTACATCCAAATGCAATTAAGCCAAGGATTGTCACTGAAAGTATATTTTTTATCATCTCTAAATTTTAATTGGATATAAAGATAAAAAAAGAAGCTGCTTTATTTATAAACAAAGCAGCTTTCTAATAAATATATATTATTTGTAGTCTACGCAAGCATAGTAACCGGATTCTCCATATACGCTTTTAAGGTTTGAAGAAACTGTGCTCCAGTAGCCCCATCTACAGTTCTGTGATCGCATGCTAAAGTTACTTTCATGGTATTACCCACAACAATCTGTCCATCTTTAACCACTGGCTTTTGAACAATTGCACCTACAGAAAGAATGGCAGAATTAGGTTGGTTGATAATAGAAGTGAACTCCTGAATACCAAACATACCAAGGTTAGAAACTGTAAAGGTGCTTCCTTCCATTTCTGCAGGCGTAAGCTTCTTATTTCTCGCTTTACCCGCAAGGTCCTTTACCTGACTGCCAATCTGTGTTAAGCCCAGTTGATCTGTGAACTTAAGCACAGGAACAACAAGCCCTTCATCTACAGCAACAGCTACCCCTACATGAACATGATGGTTATACTGAGTGGTATCTCCTTTCCATGAAGTATTAACCTGAGGATGCTTTTTCAATGCCATCGCACATGCTTTTACTACCATATCATTGAAAGACACTTTTGTATCTGGCAGGTTATTAATTTGTTTTCTTGAAGCCATTGCATTGTCCATATCCACTTCTATTGTCAAGTAGTAGTGAGGAGCGTTAAATTTAGACTCTGCTAAACGTTTGGCAATGGTTTTACGCATTTGAGAGTTCTTAACCTCTTCAACACTTTCCTGACCTGCAGGCACAAATGGCTGAACACCACTTACCTCTGTAGAAGCAGGAGCAGAAGTTTCAACTGGTTTGTAGCTCTCTATATCCTTTTTAACAATTCTTCCATTTTCTCCAGTACCTTGTACATTTGCTAAATCGATTCCTTTTTCGGAAGCCATTTTTTTAGCAAGTGGAGAGGCTAAAATTCTACCTCCTGCAGTTGTACTTGTCGTTGCTGTTGCAGCAGGTTTACTTTCAACCACTGGTTCTGGTTTTGCCACAGGTGTATCCTTCTTAGGTTCAGACTTTGGAGTCTCAGTTTGAGCACTTCCACCAGACTTAGAGGCGTTAAGCACTGCATCCACATCGGTACCCTTAGGTCCAATTACCGCCAATATCGAATCAACGGGTGCAGATTCACCTTCCTGAACACCTATATATAATAGGGTCCCGGCATAGAAAGACTCAAATTCCATGGTGGCTTTATCAGTTTCGATCTCAGCAAGAATATCTCCCTCAGTGACTTCATCTCCAATTTTCTTAAGCCAAGACGCAACGGTACCTTCTTCCATGGTATCACTCAGACGTGGCATGGTAACCACTTCTACACCTTCCGGCATCTCTGCAGCCGGAGCAGCTGTATCAGCGGTTGTTTCCTGAGGTGTTTCCGTTTTTTCTTCAACTGTTTCAGTTGCCTGAGCACCATTAATAATGGCATTAACATCCTCTCCCTCATCACCAATAACAGCTAAAAGCTCATCAACTTTTGTAGTTTCGCCTTCAGCAACACCAATATGAAGTAGTGTTCCAGAATAGAACGATTCGAACTCCATAGTAGCCTTATCTGTTTCTATTTCGGCCAATATATCACCTTCTTCTACTTTGTCTCCTACTTTTTTAAGCCATTTTGCAACGGTACCTTCTTCCATGGTATCGCTCAAACGTGGCATATTAATGATTTCTGCCATTATATATTAAAGTTTATGTGATAAAAACGGATAATCTTCTTGTTCGTATACCGTATCGTACATTACATTTTTCTCAGGGAACGGAGACTCTTCTGCAAACTTCTCACATTCTTTAACCCGATCAGTTACACGCTTATTGATTTCTTCAATTTTGGCTTTAGAAGCGTATTTCTTTTCTTTAATGATATCTAATACCTGAGTAATCGGATCAATCTTTTTGTACTCTTCTACCTCCTCTTTAGTTCGGTAATGCTGAGCATCAGACATTGAGTGACCTCTGTATCTATAAGTTTTAATCTCAAGGAAAGTTGGGCCATCACCTTTTCGAGCTCTTTCAACAGCCTCATGTACGGCTTCTGCAACTTTAACAGGGTTCATACCATCTACCGCCGCACATGGCATATCATATCCAAGTCCGAGTTTATAGATATCGGTATGGTTAGCAGTTCTTGCAACTGAGGTCCCCATTGCGTATCCGTTATTTTCACAAATAAACACAACAGGTAAATTCCATAACATTGCAAGATTAAATGTTTCATGAAGTGATCCCTGACGAACAGCACCATCTCCCATATAACATAAAGTCACCCCATCATTACCCTGATATTTATCTGCAAATGCAAGTCCGGCACCAAGAGGAATTTGCCCTCCTACAATACCATGACCTCCATAGAAGTTATGTTCTTTAGAGAAGATATGCATTGAACCTCCCAAACCTTGAGAAGTACCCGTACCTTTTCCGAACAATTCGGCCATTACTCGTTTTGGGTCTACCCCCATTCCGATAGGCTGCACGTGGTTTCGATAAGCTGTTATCAGTTTATCTTTTTTAGGATCTATAGCATGTAAAGATCCTGCTAAAACGGCTTCTTGTCCGTTGTACAAATGAAGAAACCCTCTTACCTTTTGTTGTATATATGCTGCCGCAAGCTTGTCTTCAAACTTTCTCCAAAACAACATATCTTCGTACCATTTCAGGTAAACTTCTTTAGTAACTTTTTTCACACGTTTAAATTTTACTAATTACTACCTATATAAAATAATTCATAAAATTGAGACCGTATGCAACCACTCATTGCCTTCGTTCTCACATTAAAAAACTTCAACACGCTTAAGCTGTAATTAAATTTTATTAATGCTCGTTTCCTTAATCACTTATTTTAACTTTCTAAGCAGATAAATCATTACAATTAATTGCGAACTACAAAAGTAGCATATTCAAAAAAAGTGAAAAAATGAAAAAAGGCTTTTATCTCATTTTTTTGTTAAATAAAGTTGTTTTTATCGAAAAGCAAGGGCAAAAGACCTTTTAATGAATTTGATTTCATCACTTTCCCCACAGCCCCCATGAAGTAGATAGGAATTGGAGACTCCTGATTTATTTCATATTCGGCGATAGCTTGACGACAAGCACCACAAGGAGGAATCGGAGCACTTGTTACATATTTATCGGATGAGGCAGTGATGGCTATGGCTTTTATTCGAACCTCAGGAAACTTAGCACCTGCCTGATATATTGCAACACGTTCAGCACAAAGTCCTGATGGGAATGAAGCATTTTCCTGATTATTCCCCACCACTACCTCTTTATTAGCAAGAAGAATGGCCGCGCCCACCTTAAAATTAGAATAAGGAGCATAGGCATTTTTTCTGGTTTCAACTGCCAGACTCATTAAATCCTGAATATCTTCAGGCAATTCCTGAAGACCTTCGTAAATTTCAAATTCGGATTGAACAGTGAGCTTCTCCATATTTAATAATCATAATAGGTTTCTCCAAAATTAAAAGTTAACCCAAACCTCAAGGTATTTTCTAACGGATTCGACACATTAGAGGTTGAGAATAAGTAGGAGAGATCTATGGTTGTATTATTAAACTTAAACCCTGCACCTAAGGTAAAGTATCTCCGCACTCCTTTCTTCTTACTTTCATGATAATAACCCGACCTAAGAGCAAAAATCTCACGATAATTATACTCAGCTCCCAATGCCCATATTATTTCACTCAGTTCCTCATCAAAACCACCCGGGGCATCTCCAAAGGATTTAAACACTCCCTCGAAAAAACCAATATCGTTATACATTTGGTTATCTACATTATCGATATCTCCATCTCCGTCAAAATCCTTAGGAGTCGGGACTAATAATTTATTGAACTCCGATGAAACAGCAACAGTATTATCCTGATCGAGGATAAAATCAAAGCCACCACCTAATTTTAAATTGGTAGGCAACGAACTTTCTTGTCCCCCTTCATCATATTGAATTTTAGGACCGAGGTTAGAAACATTAAATCCCGCACGCCATCTTCCGTTAAACTTATCATATACTTTTTCTTCAGACTGATAATACCCGGAGACATCAACTGCAAAACTGTTAGCCGATCTGGAATTGGCATCAATTTGTTGCAGTTTTAAATTGGACCTTATATAACGTCCTGTAACGCCCATTGAAAAATAATCACTTAATTTCAGGGAATATGAACCATCAAGTGCAAATTCATTAGGTTCTGCAGGTATTGGCTCATCGTCTATACCCTGACGGAATAAAATCTCACCAAGACCAAAATATTTCAAACTAAACGCATAGGCACTTCTATCATTATATCTATTATAGTAGGTAACATTCATAAGGGAGATATCTGTGGCCAACTCTCTTAAATATGGTGTGTAACTAACTCCGATACCAGCCTGTTCACCAGAAAATGAATATTTCGAAGGATTCCATTGCTGAGAAAAGGCATTAGGTGAAGTTGCCACGCCAAGATCACCCATTCCAGAAGCCCTTGCATCTGCTGAAATTAATAAGAAAGGAACTCCTGTGGTTATTTCTTGATATTCTTCTTGCGAATAAACCATATTCACCATAGAATAAATCAAAATAAACATTAGCATATTCTTCATACGAGAAAAATCTATTTAAGCAAAAATAATCTTTTGCCCCGTTAAAGCAAGTACAAAGCTCACAAAGGTTAACTGAAAGGTTAACGAAGATATGCAGAAAATCTTATAAAAAATGGTCGTCTTTTATATTAAAAACGCCACCAACATACTTTATACAAATCAATTAGACCTTTATTAAAAACGTCTTCCTACGGCATGACTCTCATTTTTATTAACAATCGTCATAATAAAATTACAAAATAAACGTTAAAGGATTAGTGTAATACAACGAAAACGAATTGCATTTTTTATTTCAAAAAATTGAATTTATATAGTTAATTATTATATTGCACAATGTTTTTATGACAACTCAAATCTTAACTATGGGAAAGTATTCTATTAAAATCTTGTCGCTCTGTTTTATTTCAGTAGCGTGTTTTACAGGATGCAAAAACTCTTTATCTTCTAAAAACACCTCCAGGGCAACCGGGTGGCAAATTAACTCCAAAGAAGGTGGTTTTCAATACAACAGCAACTTTAAGGAGCAAGAAACACCTCCAGGAATGGTGTTTGTAGAAGGAGGAACTTTTGTTAAAGGAAAAGTGCAGGACGATGTTATGCACGATTGGAACAACACACCAACACAACAACACGTTCAATCATTCTACATGGACGAAACGGAGGTTACTAATGTAATGTATCTAGAATATCTGGATTGGCTTAAAAGCGTATTTCCTCCAGATGATCCATCTTACAAAAACATTTATGTAGGGGCATTACCTGATACATTAGTTTGGAGAAACCGTTTAGGCTATAACGAAGAAATGGTAGACAATTACCTAAGACACCCGGCATATGCAGAATATCCTGTCGTTGGTGTTAACTGGGTTCAAGCTGCTCAATTTGCAGAATGGAGAACTGATCGTGTTAACGAGCACATTCTTGAGAGAGAAGGATTTCTAGCTCGAAACACAAAATATGCAGTTACACAAGGAGATATCGATGGTACCTTCAGTACTGAAACCTACTTAAACAGACCTGAAGAAGCCTACGGCGGTAACATAGACTCATTACAAGGAAAAGCTCAAAGAGATTCTACAAATGTTTTTGCAAAAAGAACAAGTGGCATCATACTTCCAGATTACAGATTACCTACTGAAACTGAATGGGAGTACGCTGCACAGGCAATTGTAGGCACCAGAGAATACAACAACTACAGAGGTAGAAAAAAATATCCTTGGGAAGGTGAATACACCCGATCTGGAAGAAGAAAAAATATTGGTGATCAACTAGCCAACTTCAAGCAAGGAAAAGGTGATTACGGTGGAATCGCAGGATGGTCTGACGATGGAGCAGATATTACAGCGAAAGTTAAAACTTATCCTCCAAATGACTTCGGGCTTTATGATATGGCCGGTAATGTTGCTGAATGGGTAGCAGATGTATATCGTCCTATAGTTGATGATGAAGCAAACGATTTTAACTATTACAGAGGAAACGTTTATATGAAACCTGCCATCAATCAAGATGGACAATTAAAGATCGTTTCTCAAAGCGAAATCAAATATGACACCTTGAGTAATGGTAGAATTGTAGCCAGAGATCTTCCTGGCGAATTGGCTATGGTTCCAGTAGACGAAAAAGACACCTACTTAAGAACAAACTTCTCTAAAAGTGACAACAGAGACTATAGAGATGGTGATGAAGGTTCTACAAGAAATTTCTATGAAAGGTTTGATGACGGTGAGTCAGAAGAGGACATGTATAATGCTCCAAAGCACAAAATATCCACGGATTCTACCGGAAACATGATCATGGAGTATGACAAGTCTAATAACAGAACAACCCTTATCAATGATGAAGTAAGAGTATATAAAGGTGGTTCCTGGAGAGATAGAGCATATTGGTTAGATCCGGCACAAAGGAGATATTTACCACAATACATGGCTACTGATTATATCGGATTTAGATGCGCCATGTCTCGTGTAGGTTCTAAAGCCAAGAAAAGAACAAAAAGAGCAAGACATTAATACTACACAAATATGTTGATAAAAAGCCCTGTTTAAAACAGGGCTTTTTTTATACATTTATCCTATGAATATTGAAGATATATACAAGGTGTTTTTAAAATGCAACAAGGTTTGTACCGACACCCGTAAATTAGAAAAGGGAGACCTTTTCTTTGCTCTTAAAGGCGATAATTTTAACGGCAATAAATTTGCCCATCAAGCACTTCAAGCTGGCGCTATAGCCGCTGTAATAGACGAAGAACAATACAAAGGACCTAACACTATACATGTTACAGACACTCTTAATACCCTACAGCAATTAGCCAGTTACCACAGAAAAGAGCTTAACACACCTATCATTGCATTAACTGGTAGTAATGGCAAAACGACTACCAAAGAGTTGATTAATGCTGTTCTATCGCAGAAATACAAAACTACTGCAACCGTTGGCAATCTCAATAACCATATAGGCGTACCTCTAACCTTATTAAGCATGGATCATCGTACAGAAATTGGTATTGTGGAAATGGGAGCCAACCATTTGAAAGAAATTGCATTCTTAACTT
The DNA here is from genome assembly GCF_900116365.1 of Zhouia amylolytica. Lineage (GTDB taxonomy): Bacteria > Bacteroidota > Bacteroidia > Flavobacteriales > Flavobacteriaceae > Zhouia > Zhouia amylolytica. The sequence goes on from NZ_FPAG01000013.1 coordinate 15,791, forward strand.
CTATTACGCAACCAGACTACGGTTTTATCACTAATTTCGGAAAAGCACATTTGGAAGGTTTCGGAGGCATCGAAGGAGTGATTCAAGGAAAAAGCGAGCTTTTCATACATTTAATCTCCAACAACAAAACCATATTCTATAATGCCGATGACCGAATTCAACAAGAAAAACTAGAAGGCTACCCAAACAAATATGGATTTAGCGAGCATACCATTGCTGACATACAAATCACCAACAAAGAAACAACTCCCTATGTTACTGTTTCCTACGCCGAAATGGATATACACACCAATCTAATAGGAAACTATAATTTCAGCAATATTGCAGTTGCAATCACTATTGGACTCTATTTCGACATCGACCTTAACTCTATAAAGAAAGGTGTTGAGGCCTACGTTCCTTCTAACAACCGTTCGCAAATCATTAACAAAAACGGAAAGAAAATCATCCTGGACGCATACAATGCTAACCCAACAAGCATGAAAGCTGCTATAGAGAACTTCGCCCAACAAAAAGGCAAAAAAATCCTGATACTGGGTGATATGTTTGAGTTAGGCAAGGACGCTGCCAAAGAGCATCAAATCATATCTGACCTCTGCTCTACAATGGGTTTTGAAATCGTTCATTTGGTGGGTAAAAACTTTTATAACACCAAAAACAATTTCATTAAGCACGAAACCTATGAGGATCTTGCCAGGGATTTAGACGTTAAGAATGAGCAATCATTAAATATCCTAATCAAAGGCTCAAGAGGAATGGCTTTAGAGCGTATTCTTGACTTATTATAACCAAAAACACCTCTTACAAAAAAATCCCGTAAAGCTATGCCTTACGGGATTTAATATATTCTATTGATAAGTCTTACTTGTAAACTTCATTTTGATCCTCATCAGTCAACGCCTCATTTGCATTGATTTCATCTTGAGGGATTGGTAAACAAAAACGCTTACTTACACTATTTCTAGGAATAATGTTTGGATCGTTACTGATATCATTATTAGTAAAGTCTGACCAATGATCCTTATCTGAAGGAGTTCTATCCAAGTCCTGATCTAATCTCTTTATGTCAAAGAATCTATGTCCTTCAAAGAACAATTCTTTTCTTCTTTCCAAATAGATTTCATCTAACAAATCCTGACCAGTTAAGGTTACAGATGCAACAGTATTATCGGCTCTCTGCTTAATAGTCAATAAAGCACTTTGAGCAGCCGCTGTATTACCTAAGTTTGCTTCAGCTTCAGCTTCGATAAGATACATTTCACTAGCACGAATTCTAGGGAAATCTCCTGTACCTAATGAGCTAACACTTTTATACTTGGTAGTTAAATAACCGTCTGCAGCTCCATACTGGGCATAGGTCTTATCTGGAGAAACATCTCCAATTCTATTTCCGTCAGGATCTAAGTTAACAGGGAACATTTTCTTTCTGAAATCAGTATCTTCAAAAAGTTCGATAAAATATTCAGTAACTCTTAAACTGTTGTAACCAAATACAAATTCAGCACCCGGAGTTCCTGCATTTACATCATTCCCATCAACAACACCATCACCATTGTTATCACCATAGGTGATATTACCTGATGTATAAGTAAACGAAGGAATACTTAAGAAAATGTTGGTATCGTTATCAACGAATCTTTGTTCCCAAATTACTTCTGAGTTCGTACTGTTAAAACCACTTAAATAAGTTTGCTCATCTATAAGAGAAAAACCTGCATAAGCTTTTTTAGCGTACTTAGAAGCATTTTGCCAATCTCCCATCGTTAGATATACTCTTGCCTGTATTGCTGCAACTGCACTAGCATCAATATATCCTTTGTAATCAGCAGGCTGACTTAATTGCTCTGCTAAGGTTAAATCTGAAACTATTTGCTCGTACACCTCACCCACTGTACTTCTTGGAATGTTATACCCATCCAAACTATTCACAGTTGTGTTAATAGGAACACCTCTACCATTAGGATCGTCAGTATACGCCGTTTCACCAAACCATCTTACAAGACTAAAGTAAGCAAACGCTCTTAATGATAAAGCCTGAGCTTTAAGATCGTTCTTTTCAGCCTCATTTCCCTCGATACCATCGATTTGAGATAAGAATAAGTTAGCATTTGAAATTGTTCTGTAACTGTAATAGTAAAGGTTGTAAGCTCTACTACTTTCTACTGTGTAGTTATAACGATACTCATTCACATATCTAGTATAGTTATTACTAGAGATAACTAAAGCATCATCCCCCATAACCGCAGGAATCAAGATACCTCTCGTACCTTCACCATAGTAATAGTTCTGCAAAGAATATAAACCATTTAAATGAATCTTTGCTCCCTCTACAGAGTTAAACAGGACATCTTCTGTAGGTCTGTCTGATGGTTGCTGCTCTAGGAAATCATTACTACAACTTGCAGCACTAACTACCAGAAACAACAATAATAATTTATTAATATATCTTTTCATTTTCATATGTTTTTATAGTCCTAATTTTAATCCCATAACAATAGTTCTTGCATTAGGAGTTACATAACCAGTCAACCCGTTTAGTCCTACTTCCGGGTCAAAACCTTCAAAATCTGATTTAGTCCAAGTTAACAAGTTATTTCCTGAAGCATAAACGGACAAACTATTTACACCAAATTTATCCAACACATCTCTATCAACTGAATACGAAATGGTAACGGACTTCAATTTAGCATAAGTACCATCGTATAAGTATCTAGTAGACAAACCACCATTAGAGTTATTTGAATTATTCGGAATGAAACGAGGTACATCTGTAATATCACCAGCCTGCGACCAAGAGTTTGCTTGTTTAGCAGATAATTGGTATCCTAATTCATTACCATCATTTAATAAGTCAGCTTCAACCTGATCTAGGATCTTTCCACCAATGCTAAAGTAAGTATTTGCAGATAAGCTCCATCCTTTATAGCTCCAAGTTGTCTGGAAACCTCCATAACCATCAGGAAGTGCAGAACCTACATTAAATCTGTCTGCTGTATTATAATCATTAGTTGTTTCAAGCGTTTCGTTACCATCCGCATCAACAACTCTAGTATACCAAAGTGGATCACCATTATCAGGATCAACTCCAGCCCATCTTCTTAGGTAAAAATCATAAATACTTCCACCTTCTTTCCAGATCTTAGTTCCGTTAATCTGTTCTTCAGTAGGCAAACTTAAGATCTCATTCGTATTAATTGTATAATTAGCAGCAATATCCCAATTAAAGTTTTCACCGTCGATCAATCTATAATCTAGACTAAATTCGAAACCTGAGTTTCTAACTGACGCTGAGTTTTTAATTACATTAGCAAAACCTGAAACAAGTGAAATTGGAGTCTCATATAATAACTGAGAAGTTTCTCTGTTATAGTATTCCGCACTACCGTTTAATCTATTTCTAAATAAACGGAAGTCTAGACCAACGTTTAAAGTAGCACTTTCTTCCCATGAAAGATCTGGGTTACCAGGCTTAAATAATGCATTACCAGGCATACCGTCATAGTTCCATGATGAGAAGTTTGTAATATAGTCATACAACCCTACTCGATCATTTCCTGAAGTACCATAACTACCTCTTAATTTTAGGTTATCTACCCAATCAACACTCTGCATAAACTCTTCACCAGAAATTCTCCAAGAACCTGCAACCGAGTAAAAGTTACCAAATCGGTTATTTTCTCCGAATCTACTAGAACCATCACGTCTGTATGAAGCAGATATTGAATATTTATCCTTCCAATCGTAATTTACACGACCGAAATACGACATAATAGACCATTTATCAGTTGTTGAACTTGCCCCTTCATATTGCGCAGCGTTCGCTAAGTCTGATAACACTACATCACCATAGATAGCATACTGAGTAGCATGTGCAGTAATTACACGATTTCTATTTTCTGAACTCTCGAAACCTGCTAACACATTAAAGTGGTGATCACCAAAAGTTCTGTCATAGATAAACTTCTGTGAAGCTGTCCATAAAGAATTCCATGAAGCGATCGCATACCCTCTACCGTTAACACTTGGCCCATTACCATGGAATGGATTATAAAACTGGAAATCATCAACACTTGAAAAGTCGATAGACTCATCGGTTCTAAATTTCAATCCTTCTGTAATGAAATCTAAATCGAACTCAGCAAAAATACCAGACAAAACTCTGTAAGTCTTTGTATTATACACATCATTCTCTACTGTATATAACGGGTTAAAATCTAAACTTACGGGATTGTTAAAGTTATACACTCTATTACCCTTATCATCTAGCACGATATTACCATCAGCATCTCTTTGATAAACCGGAATGGCATTTGCATATAACAAAGCATTTCTAACTGCTGAAGCACCAGCGGTACTTGCAGAGGCTCTGTTTTGGTTTGTGTAAGTTAATGAAGTATTTGTTCCAACCTTAACTTTATCAGAAAGTTGAGTCTCTAAATTAATTCTGGTAGAAATTCTCTCAAAATCAGTACCACCAACGATACCTGTTTGATCTAAATACCCCAATGAAGTAAAGTAAGATGTTTTTTCAGTACCACCAGAAGCACTTAAATTGTATTCTTTGATCTCACCGGTTCCAAACACCTGATCAACCCAGTCAACATCTGTAGCAATTTGCGCACCTGGCACAAGCTGACCGTCAGCACCAATTGGATTTACAACGTTGTATGGGTTATTACCAGATAAGGCAGCTACAGTACGCTGATTAGCCTCGTCAGAAGAATATCCATTCGCAATATACCCATCGTAGTAAGTACGATAATACTGTGCTGAATTCATAAGGTCATACCCTTCTCTTGGCAATGAAGAAAGACCATACTTAGTATCGAAATTAATTCTTACTGTTCCTTTCTTACCTTTTTTGGTTGTAATTAAAACCACCCCGTTAGCAGCTCTAGCACCATAAATTGACGTAGAGGCAGCATCTTTTAAAACGGTTACTGATTCTACATCAGCAGGATTTAAAGAAGATAACACATCAGAAGTCGCTAAACTTCTATCTCCCTCTTCTGCTAATTCTGATACGTTACCGTTATTCACGATAACTCCATCAATAACATAAAGGGGAGAACTGTTAGCACTCAACGACCCAATACCTCTAATTCTAATGGCCGAACCTGACCCAGGATCACCAGAGGTACTGTTCACTTGAAGTCCACTTGAATTACCTTGTAAAGCATCAGTAAAAGTAGCTACAGGAATATTCTCAAGCTCCGGAGACTTAACCTCAGATGCAGAACCTGTAAAAGTAGCCTTCTTAGCTGTACCATAAGCCACAACTACCACTTCTTCTAAAGCCTGTGAATCTTGCTCCAATGAAACATTTATAGTTGAAGAAGCTCCTACAACTCTTTCTGTAGTTTTTAAACCAACATAAGAATAAACTAATGTTGATCCATTTTGAACATTGATGGAATAATTACCATCAAAATCTGTTTGAGTACCATTTGTGGTACCCTTAACAATAACACTCGCCCCTGGCAACGGCAGACCATCTTGATCTGTTACCACACCGGTTACTGTTTTTTCCTGAGCCATCGCAATGACTGAAATCAGGAACACCTTTAAAAACAAGTAAAACCTAATTCTCATAAAAGTTAATAATTTGAGTTAGTAATAAATAATAGATCCAGAAGACTCTATAGAACTTAATCGCCTTATTCCTGAAACAAATTGGAATAACATCGATATTCAGAAGTTAATACAAATCTATACAGCCAACTGAAACCGCAACAAATGACGTTAAACGAATGTTAAACATGATAAACTCCGACCCAAATTAATAGTTCCCGACCTATGTTAACACCTAGACCAAACAGGGGTTTTAACACATTAGACCCTTAATAACACAACTAAACGCATTATTTATTAAAAAATCCGCATATAGACGATTAAATCAATAAAAACTTATAGGTTTATTAAGACAGTCGGGCTTTGCTAAGAATTAAAGCTTACAAAAAGTAAAAAATATACTCAACCTGAGTTAGGCAGGAAGATGATTAACTCAAGTTTTTAAAAAGAAAAATTATCACAATAGCTCTGTAAAATGGAGTATCTAAAAGAAAAAAAGGCCAGGTTCGATATTTTATAAAGAGGACTAATTCAAATAAAATACTTAACAAAGTTTAGTAGATAACACTACTCCCAGCCTTTATTAAGGCAAATTAACGACATAACGTCTTGACATAAATTAACTCCGATAGAAAATAACACAATCCCGACAAGAATTGACACTTCGGTATGAAGTTTACAGAAAATTTAAGAATTAAAACCTCTCTTGACACCATTAATATACTCAGTAGGTGTCATCCCTGTTCTTTTCTTGAAAGCTTTGTTGAAAGATACTCTATTACTAAAACCGACGCTGTATGCTATTTGAATAACACTTTCATTTAAATGATTAGAGCTATTTAATAGGATTTTAACCTCTTGCACCCTATAATCATTCAAAAGCTCATAGAAACTCTTATCAAACTCCTGATTAATGACCTGCGATGCACTATAGCGATCAGTATCGAGTAATTCGGCAAGCTTATCCAATGTAATATCATTTTCCAAATAAACCTTATCAACTTCAAGAAGCCTTAATAAATCATTCTTATACTGAGCCACCATACTTTCTGTCAACCCACTATTCTTATATTTTTGAACAGAATGAGAATAGTCAGTGGCATCCGTTTCAAGCTCCATACCCTTCTCGCTCTCAAGGCCCGAATCTTCCAAAGACTCTTCTTCCTTCTTTGATATAAAACTCTTAACCAGGACTCTTTCGTCAAAAAATATCACTAAGGCCGTAAACAATATAAATACAGAGAACAGAATAGCGAAAATATAACTGGCAATATAAACAAACCAAACCTCATCATTAAGCACAGCCCTCACTAACAAAAGTCCGATTAAGTGCATATAATACACAAATAAAGCAATAATATATTTCTTATGATACCTTGAGAGACTACTATTAGCCTTAACATAAAGCTTATACATCCCGACAAAATACAGCAGTAAGAAAAGCACCTTAAACCAGACACTATTCGCAATGAAGTCAAACACAAGGAAAATTAAATTTCCAGAATTAATATCATTATTCGCGGTAAAGGAGAGGTACCAAATACCAAAAAAGCATATGAAGAAAGCGAAATAATGACCCAGCAATTCTTTTGCTGTTATTTTTAAAACCTCCGAACTTAACTTTACCTTCAAAAAAAGATATATAGATGGGGCCCATAAAAAAAAGAACAGCCTATATAAAGGAACCACGGGATCGTAACTCCAATCTTCGGACCAATACAAAACCAACTCCAAAATAGCAAGGGAAATGGCTAGTACAAATACAGAAAGGTATGAAATTGCTAAATTCCGCTTTGATTTCATAATAAGGTTAATGCCAAGCACAATTCCGGAAATACCTGCCAATAAGAAAAGAGTATTAAAGAACAAGTTATGTATATGAAACCTATCTTCAACACCTCCAACAATTTCGTGCGCTGAAGAAAACGAATTAATATAACTCAAAAAATTTATCAGCATTTAAACCTAACAAAAATTAACCACAATTATTTAATAAAAAAGAATTCAAAAGTAACAAGTAAAACAAAAACTAACTTGGTGATATTCCTTAAATTTTAGTTAATTAACCTGAGTTAACACCATAAAAAAAGGAGATGAAAAAACATCTCCTTCTTGTGGGCCCTGCTGGATTCGAACCAGCGACCCCCTGCTTGTAAGGCAGGTGCTCTGAACCAACTGAGCTAAGAGCCCGATAAAAACATTAAGACAATAATTGTGGGCCCTGCTGGATTCGAACCAGCGACCCCCTGCTTGTAAGGCAGGTGCTCTGAACCAACTGAGCTAAGAGCCCTCACTTCTTTATTGCGGATGCAAAAATACAATTGTTTTTGACTCACACAAAAAAATCCAGCATTTTTTTCTAGATTATTTCAGCAACCACAAAAGTGCTCCCCCCTATGTAAATGCAATCCCCGGGACCAGCATTTTTCTTTGCGGCCATATAGGCCTCACTAACAGAAACATAAGAACTTCCATTTAATAAAAACTTTGCTGCTTCATTTTTTAGAACTTCAACACCAAGGGCACGAGAAATTTCTGGTTGACAAAAGTAATATTCTGCATTCCGTGGAAAAACCGACAAAATCTCTTGCAAATTCTTATCCTTTACGACACCCAAAACAATATGCAACTTCTCACATGGCATCTTAATTAATTGCTGTAACACCATAGAGAGCCCCTCCTTATTATGTGCCGTATCGGCAATTACAAGCGGACTTTGCTGTAGTTGTTGCCATCTACCAAGCAAACCTGTATTTAAAACAACCTTTGACAGTCCGGTAACAATATCAGATTCGCTAATTTTAAATTTACTTTTTAATAAATGGATTGCGGTGACGACTCCTTTTATATTTCGTTTCTGATAATGCCCCCGTAAGTCTGACTCATAGGAATTAAGCAATTCTGATCCTAAGTAAAGATCAGATCCAAGCGTTTCTGCCACCTGTTTAAAAACAGGGTAGGTATCCTGATGATATTCACTAATAACAACCGGAACACCAGGTTTTATAATCCCTGCTTTCTCATAAGCAATTTGCTCCAGCGTATCCCCCAACATATCGGTATGATCTAATCCGATATTAGTAATCACAGAAACCTCAGGAGTAATAATATTCGTAGAATCTAACCTGCCTCCCAGCCCAACTTCTATGATAGCAATATCTACTTGGTTAGCTGCAAAAAAATCATAGGCCATACCAACGGTCATTTCAAAAAAAGAGCAATCATGATTTTCAAAGAATAGTTTATGCTCAGTAATAAACTCAACTACTTCCTGTTCAGAAATAGGCAAACCATTGATCTTAATGCGCTCTCTAAAATCTTTTAAATGGGGCGAAGTATACAAACCAACCTTATAGCCGGCCTCCTGGAACACCGATGCCAACATATGACTAGTAGACCCCTTTCCGTTCGTCCCAGCCACATGAATACTCTTAAAACGCTTCTCAGGAGATCCTAAATGCTTAGCAAGCGCCTTTATGTTATCTAATTTTGCTTTAAAAGCCAATTTTCCCTGCTTTTGATACATAGGAAGCTGGCTGAACATCCAATTCAGAGTTTCTTGATATGTCATAAATGAATTATTCGCCCAATCTAAAATTAACAACCACAAAACCAATCTGACGAGATGGTGCATCTTCATCTAAATTCCAGCGGTGAGACATTGCAGTGCGTTTAGCAGGCTCTAAGAGGCATGGTGCATTATTAGTAGTTCCTTTGACTCCTGGGGTTGCTCTAACCACTTTTCCAGTCCTATCTACTTCTATCTGAACAACAACCACTCCGGACTCATTACAATCCTGCACGAATTTTTTACGCGAAACAAGAGATCTACCATTTAACCCATAACCTACACCATTTCCTGCACCACCACCAAAATAACTACTGGCGTATGGATTTCCATCAGGCTGACCTTTATCTCCTGCAACTTTATCATCACCTTCACTTCCAGAAGCTTTCCCGTCGTTTTCAGGACCATTTATAATACTTGACAAAGCATCCGTTGTAGTTTTGGATGGCTTTTTAGGTTCCTGGACAACCTCCTTGACTTCTTCTTTTTTAGGCTCTTCTTTTGGAGTATCTTTTGGAGTCGATTTTTTTGGAGGAATCACCGGAACATCTTCCTGTTCACTGGTAATCACATCTTCCACCTGCTCCTCCGCTTTTACAGGTTCAACTTCTCGCGGCATTTCCTGTTTAGGCTGAGGCGCCGTTTTAACGCGCTCTACAGGTTGATTATTACCAGAACCATAATCGGTAACGCCAAAATTTACTGTAATACCATTTTCGATCGGAGGATCCAAATACGATAGACCCACATAGAACATCAAAAGCAATAACCCTATCAACAAAGTAGTGGTTATTGCTAATGACTTTCTTTTATGTTTGGTATCTATTAATGACATTATTGAGGCCTTACGGCAAGTATTACTTTATAACTATTTCTATTTGCTATATCCATTACATTTACAGCATTTTCTATAGGAACACTTTCTTCGGCTCTTAGAATAATCGTTGGTTTATCGACGTTTTTAAGCTTTCTTTTTAATTCCGTTTCTAAAAATTCAGGATTTACTTTTTCACTATCAACAAAGAACTCAAGATTTCTGTTTATACTCACAGCAACATTTTGAGTATTTGTCGATTTACCTTTCGCCTTTGGCAACAAAAGATCTAAGGCATTTGGCGCATTGGATGTTAGCATAAAGAACACCAATAACAGAAAAACAATATCTGTCATTGAGCTCATGCTAAACTCCGGCGATATTTTATTTCTTCCCTTCAGTTTCATCTTAAATCGGTTCGTTTAAAAGATCTAAGAAATCTACGGCATTTGCCTCCATATTATGAACCACTTTATCTGTTCTAACCACTAAATGGTTATATCCAATATAAGCAATAATCCCCACAACCAATCCCGCAACTGTGGTAGTCATCGCCGTATATATTCCACTGGCTAATAATCCCATTTCAGCCTGGCCTCCACTTGTTGCCATTTGATGGAAAGCTAAAATCATACCAATCACAGTTCCCAGGAAACCAATCATTGGCGCTGCACCTGCCACGGTAGCCAATATACTCACATTTTTTTCGAGCTTATAAACCTCTAAAGTTCCCGCATTTTCAATGGCCTTATTAATATCTTCCAATGGCTTCCCTACACGAGCTATACCCTTTTCAGTAAGTCTGGCCACCGGAGAATCAGTTTGTGCACAAAGTAATCTGGCAGCTTCTAATTTACCATTAGATACGTGATCTCGTATCTGGTTCATAAAATTTTTGTCCACCTTAGAGGCAGCCTTAATAGCAAGTATTCTCTCAAAATAAATATAAAGGGCAACCGCGAGCAGCACAAAAAGTACTGCAATAATTAAAATACTGGCAACTCCGCCATTCATGATAAGGTCAACTACCGAAAGTGTTTTCTCTTCAGAGATCACTTCCTCTGCAACTTCTTGTGCAGCTTCTTGAAATAATAGCATAGGTTATTTGATTTTTGATATAACGATTATTGGGGTTAAAAATTATGCATTTAGCAACAAATTCCTCAAAAGAATAAATCCTACTCCTCCTGATAAAAATCCAACAGCTGCCAACCAACCTATTTTCTTAAGATACCAGAAAAAGTTGATTTTTTCCATTCCCATGGCCACCACTCCTGCAGCAGAACCAATGATTAACATACTTCCTCCTGTACCTGCTGAATACGCAATAAAGTGCCATGCCGGCTCATCCATAGGAATTTGGAACATTCCTATACTGGCCGCAACCAGTGGTACGTTATCAATAACCGCAGAACCTGCTCCCAGAAGCATTACAACTATATCAGACAAATGCGTTGAATGCATTTCTGTGCCTAATTTAGGCATTGTCTCATTCATAGAACTTGCAAAATGGAATAACATTCCTAAAGACTCTAATGCAGCAACAGCTAATAAAATTCCGAGGAAGAACAAGATACTTGGCATTTCAATTCTACCAAGAGCCTTGTGTACAGGGCTATGGTGAGAATGAGCTTCACTTTCTCCCCCCATTTCAGTTAGACTGAATTTCTTATTGCTGTATATTTCAGCTAATGTAGCTACTACTGCTAAAGATAACATCATACCAACATAAGGTGGTAAGTGCGTAACTGTTTTAAAAATCGGAACAAAAACAATTGCCCCAAGACCCAGATAAAACATAATCGCCGCATGCTTAGAACCAGAAGGCTCCTCATCTTCAAACTCGATTGAACCTTGAAAAACCTTCATTCTCGATGCAATAAAGGTAGGCACAATGTAACAAAGTAACGATGGTATGAACACATGCTCAACCAACTGCAACACACTTACCTTTTTTGCGATCCAAAGCATCGTAGTGGTCACATCGCCAATTGGAGACCAAGCTCCACCCGCGTTCGCAGCAATCACAATTAAACCTGCAAACCATAATCGCAGCTCTTTATCTTTAATTACTTTTTGTAAAATAGTGATCAGTACTATCGTCGCAGTTAAATTATCAATAATGGCAGAAAGAATGAATCCTAATGCAGTTATAATCCACAACAACTTTCTTTTACTTCTTGTCTTTATATACCCTTTGATGGTAGAAAACCCATCGAAATAATCGATTATCTCAACAATGGTCATCGCACCTAAAAGGAACACTAATATCTCTGCTGTCTTACCCAAATGATGCAAGAGTGTCTCTTCCAGAATATGAACTTTCTCCTGATGTTCTAATAATGAAAAGTTCTCCATTATAGATTGCTTAGCAGAATCATACCAGGAAGGAAAAACATCAATATTCAAAGCTACTAATGCCCACAACACCGCCATCATTGCAAGGGCAGGCACCAACTTATCTACTTTCAGACTATGCTCTAACGTAATGGCTAGATACCCTAATACAAATACTATAAGAATAATGGTTTCCATGAATAAATTTTAAAAAATTATACTAATTGTTTTAACGCAATTTCAAATGCTGTACTACTAATATTTGTTTTAGCAGCACTTTGTTTAAATGTATTTAACAATGCTTTTTTAATGGTATTGGAAGTATCTTCAAAAATGGCCTCATCAGTCATTTCTACTCTTCTTTCCATAAAGTAAGCAAACACTCTTGCCATTCCACAATTTGAAATAAAATCAGGAATAAGGCTAATTTGCTTATCAGTAAATTCCATAATTGGTCCAAAAAATATCTCTTTGTCAGCAAAAGGAACATTCGCCCCACATGAAACTACTTCTAAGCCTTTATTTATCATGCTATCGATTTGTGCCCTTGTAATTAATCTGGAAGCTGCACAAGGCGCAAAAATCTCAGCAGGTATATCCCACACTTTTTCATTCATTTCTTCAAAAGGAATTAAATTATCAGCACTAAGGTTATTTCCTTTTTTATCGAGATAAAATGATTTAATCTCCTCAAAACTAAAACCTTCTTCCTTCATCACACCTCCAACAACATCGACTATAGCAACAACTTTGGCACCCATTTCAGCCAGATAATATGCGGCAGCGGCACCAACATTACCAAACCCTTGAACTATGGCCTTTTTTCCATTTATGGTACCCCCGTAAATATCATAATAATGTTTAGCAGAAACTGCAACACCGTAACCGGTTATCATATCAGCAACAGTATACTTTCTTGACACATCAGGCGAATAGTTTTCACTTTCAATCACCTTGATCACCCCTTGCCTTAATTGCCCAATTCTATTAATCTTATCAGCCTCAGTTGGCTTAAAGTGCCCATTAAAAACACCTTCCTGCGGATGCCATACACCACAATCTTCGGTTATTGGAATTACTTCGTGAATCTCATCCACATTCAAATCACCTCCGGTCCCATAGTAACTTTTTAAAAGAGGTGACACAGCTTTATACCAGCGCTCCAGCACTCCTTTTTTTCTTGGATCCTTTGGGTTGAAATTAATCCCTGACTTTGCCCCTCCAATTGCCGGCCCGGAAACGGTAAACTTCACCTCCATGGTTTTCGCCAACGAGGTAACTTCATTCATATCCAACCCTACTCGCATTCTAGTTCCTCCTCCAGCAGCTCCACCTCTTAGTGAGTTTATTACCGTCCAGCCCTCTGCCTCGGTTTCAGGGTCATTCCAATGAAAAACTATTTCCGGTTCTTTTTCTTCGTATTGTTTTAATAATTCTTTCATTCAGTGTGTGTTCTTAGTTCTTAGTGAGTGTTAAATAATAGAGGATGAATACAATCGCTCAAAATTTAATAGCAACAAATATAAAAAACTCCTTAACTTTCCTATGTTAATAGGACAACTAATACATATTAAATCTTTTCGGTTAAAGTTTTAATAACTGTGATGCACTCCATAAATTATTGATTTATCACTAAACACGTGCTCCAATTGATAATATCGCAATTAAAGATTATATTTGAACACTTTTTATACAAAAACACTAAAAACAACATGGATTTTAAACTATCTGAAGAACATTTAATGATACAGCAGGCAGCAAGAGACTTTGCTCAAACTGAATTATTGCCTGGGGTAATTGAGAGAGATGAAAAACAAGAGTTCCCTACTGAACAAGTAAAAAAAATGGGCGAGCTTGGTTTTATGGGAATGATGGTAGCGCCTGAATATGGCGGAAGCGGTCTAGACACTGTTTCTTACGTACTAGCTATGGAAGAAATATCCAAAATTGACGCTTCAGCCTCTGTAGTCATGAGCGTAAACAACTCGTTAGTTTGTTGGGGTCTGGAAAAATATGGGACCGAAGAACAAAAACAAAAATACCTGCCAAGGCTTGCTTCAGGTGAAATTATTGGCGCGTTCTGTTTATCGGAACCTGAAGCTGGTAGTGATGCCACTTCTCAAAGAACTACAGCTATTGACCAAGGGGATCATTACATATTAAACGGAACCAAGAACTGGATTACTAACGGTGGTACTGCCGATGTATATTTAGTTATTGCACAAACCTATCCTGAAAAAGGACATCACGGTATTAACGCATTAATTGTTGAAAAAGGAATGCCCGGTTTTGAGGTAGGGCTTAAAGAGAATAAGTTAGGTATTCGCGGAAGTGACACGCACTCCTTAATGTTTACAGACGTTAAAGTCCCTAAAGAAAACAGGATTGGAGAAGATGGGTTTGGTTTTAAATTTGCCATGAAAACATTATCTGGCGGCAGAATAGGAATTGCTTCGCAAGCTCTTGGTATTGCTTCAGGCGCATATGAGCTCGCAAAAAAATACTCAAAGGAACGCAAAGCTTTTGGTACTGAAATTTGCAATCATCAGGCAATAGCTTTTAAATTAGCCGACATGTATACTGAGATTGAAGCAGCAAGACTCCTCATTATGAAGGCAGCCAGAGACAAAGACAATGGTGATAATTATGACCTCTCTAGTGCGGCAGCAAAAGTCTACGCTTCTAAGGTAGCTATGGACGTTACTGTTGAGGCTGTACAAATTCATGGAGGATATGGATTCGTAAAAGAGTACCATGTTGAAAGATTAATGAGGGATGCCAAAATTACCCAGATTTACGAAGGAACTTCGGAAATTCAAAAAATTGTAATTTCAAGATCTATTTTAAAAGATTAAGAGGTAATTCACAACTAATAAAAGAGGGTTTTCGCCCTCTTTTTGACTTAAACAAGACTCCAAACAGGGGGTGCCGTAGTCAAAACCGTGTTTTTATGCGC
Organism: Zhouia amylolytica; assembly: GCF_900116365.1. Classification (GTDB taxonomy): domain Bacteria; phylum Bacteroidota; class Bacteroidia; order Flavobacteriales; family Flavobacteriaceae; genus Zhouia; species Zhouia amylolytica. The sequence goes on from NZ_FPAG01000013.1 coordinate 31,037, forward strand.
GAATTAATGAATTATTCAGGGGGATAACCGCAAACTTCAACAATAAAGGCCTACCTCCCCTCAAAAAAATAGGGGTTTAAAAAAATATAAAGTTTAAATTCCTATTTTAATAATCTCACCCCCTTCAAAATATTAATTTTACATTTTCTTAGAACAAATTTAACAATCGTTAAATTTTATGTTGTTTATCAGGTGATTACAAGAATTATTCGCAGAGGTTTGGGTAAATTTGTGAAAATAATTCAACGATTATGACACCAAAACAACAAGGACTTTACTCACCGAAATTTGAACGAGATAACTGTGGAGCAGGATTTATATGTAACCTTAAGGGTGTTCGTACCAACGACATTATCCATAAAGCTCTAGATATTCTTGTTAGGTTAGAACATAGAGGTGCAGTTAGTGCAGACGGAAAAACGGGTGATGGTGCTGGTATTTTAATTGAAATCCCCCATGAATACTTTAAAAAAGTATGTAGCTTCGAGCTCCCGAAACAAAAAGATTACGCTGTAGGAATGGTTTTCCTGCCGAAATCTGATAATCAAACTCAACTTTGTATAAATTCATTCAACAGCAATATCGAAAAACAAGGCCTAAACATTATAGGCTGGAGGGATGTACCTGTTAACAAAGAAGTTTTAGGCGAGATTGCTGCCAATAGCGAACCTACTGTTAAGCAAGTTTTTATTGGAAAAAATAATCAGGATCTAAGTGAGCAGGAATTTAATGCTAAAATATATGCCGCCAGAAAAATTTCTGAGCACGAAATATATGATTCCGGTATTGCTGAAGCCGATTTCTATTATTTCGCCAGTCTTTCCACCACGACCATCATATACAAAGGTCTTCTTATGCCTCAAGACATCAGTGGTTATTATCTGGATCTATTAGACCCGGACGTAGTTACAAAGTTAGCATTGGTGCATCAACGATTTTCAACAAACACCTTCCCAACATGGGATTTGGCTCAGCCATTCCGATATATGTGTCACAATGGAGAGATCAACACCCTTACTGGAAACTTGAGTAGAATGAAGGCTCGTGAAGAACTTTTTGCCAGCAAATTGTTCGGCGAGGATTTAAAACATATTCCTCCGGTGGTTCTTGACGGTAAATCAGATTCTGCTTCTATGGACATGGTGTTGGAGTTATTGTTGCAGACAGGAAGATCTCTACCAGAAGCCATGATGATGCTTGTCCCTGAAGCCTGGGAAAGACATCAATCTATGCCGGATAACAAAAAAGCTTTCTACGAATATAATGCGTGTATAATGGAGCCATGGGACGGTCCTGCTTCAATCCCTTTTACTGACGGTAATTATATCGGTGCATTATTGGACAGGAATGGTCTTCGTCCCTCTCGTTATTCTGTAACAAAAGATGGATATGTTATTATGTCGTCTGAGACGGGTGTTGTAGATGTTGAGCCAGACAATATTGAATACCACGGTAGATTAGAGCCTGGTAAAATGTTTTTGGTTGACATGAATGAAGGACGTATCATTGAAGACGAGGAGGTTAAAGAGACTATTGTTTCTAAACGACCTTACAGACAATGGGTTGACGAAAACTTACTTCCATTGGCAAAGATTGCCTATACTGGAAACAAGACTCCTGTAGAGGCTGTTGATCCTATCACCCGCGAAAAATTATTCGGATATACACAGGAAGATATCAAAACAATTATTAGTCCAATGGCTATCGGAGCTAAGGAGGCTATTGGGTCAATGGGTACCGACACTCCTCTTGCGGTTTTATCAGATAAGCCACAATTGTTATTTAACTATTTCAAGCAATTATTCGCGCAAGTTACCAATCCGCCTTTGGATGGAATTCGTGAGGAAATAGTTACTGACATCAGTTTATCGATCGGAGCAGATAAAAATATATTTGATGTTATTCCTGAACAAGCGAAAAAACTACGCATACAAAACCCTGTTATTTCAAATGAGGATTTAGACAAAATAAAATACATTGAGCATCCAGACTTTAAAACCAAGTCTATTTCCATTCTTTATGAAGCAGCTAAAGGACTTAACGGACTGGAATCCAGACTAGAAGATATTATCAAAGAAATATCTACTGCTATTGATGAAGGATTTAACATCATTATTCTTTCGGACAGAGGTGTTTCTGAAACTATGGCTCCAATACCTTCGCTGTTAGCATGTTCTTTTGTACACCACGGATTGAAGAAGCATAAAAAGCGTTCTTCTATGGGGATAATCGTTGAATCTGCTGAGCCACGTGAACCTCATCATTTCGCTACCTTGTTTGGCTATGGAGCTAGTGCAATTAACCCGTACATGGTTAATGAAATTATAGCGAACCTTGTTGATGAAGGTGAAATTAATGGAATTGAAGCTCCGGTTGCGATTCAAAATTTTAATAAAGCCATCGGTAAGGGGATCATTAAAATAATGAACAAAATCGGAATCTCCACTTTACATTCTTATCGAGGTTCCCAAATATTTGAAGCCTTAGGTCTTAATGAAAAGTTCGTCAACAAATATTTTTGTAACACCTCTACACGTATAGAAGGTATTGGTTTATATGAAATAGAAAAAGAAATACAAAAGCGCTTCCAAAAAGCATTCTCAAACAGTCAGATTGGTGCCGAGATGGATCTTGAAATCGGTGGTGATTATCGTTGGAGAAGAAATGGAGAACGCCATATGTTCAACCCTGCTTCAGTTGCTAAATTACAGCAGTCAGTAAGACAGAACAGATATGACACTTATAAAGAATACGCTTCCCTTATAAATGAACAAAGTGAACGTTTGATGACCTTGAGAGGGATGTTCAAATTCAAAGACCTGAATCCTATATCTATTGACGAGGTAGAACCTTGGACGGATATTGTTAAGCGATTTAAAACAGGCGCCATGTCGTTTGGATCTATTAGTCGTGAAGCTCATGAGAACCTGGCTATAGCCATGAACAGAATTGGCGGTAAGAGTAATTCTGGAGAAGGTGGAGAAGATCCTGGACGCTTCCAAAAAGACCTTAATGGAAACTGGAGAAACAGTGCAATAAAGCAGGTTGCATCGGGTAGGTTTGGTGTTTCTATAGATTACCTATCGAATGCCAGAGAGATACAAATTAAAATGGCTCAAGGTGCTAAACCAGGAGAAGGTGGTCAATTACCAGGACCAAAAGTAAATCCGGAAATTGCCAAAACGAGAAACTCGACTCCTTACGTTGGATTAATTTCTCCTCCTCCGCACCACGACATCTATTCGATAGAAGATTTAGCTCAACTGATCTTTGATTTAAAAAATGCAAACAGAGAAGCCAGAGTTAACGTTAAGTTAGTTTCTAAGGTAGGCGTAGGTACAATTGCTGCCGGTGTGGCAAAAGCGAAGGCCGATGTTGTTTTAATATCAGGATATGATGGAGGTACTGGTGCATCGCCTTTGACCTCTCTTAGGCACGCGGGACTTCCTTGGGAACTAGGTATTGCTGAAGCACAACAAACATTAGTATTAAACGATCTAAGAAATCGAATTGTAGTTGAATGTGATGGTCAATTAAAAACAGGACGTGATGTAGCAATCGCTGCTTTATTAGGTGCTGAAGAATTTGGTTTTGCTACGGCTCCGCTTGTTGCTTCCGGATGTATTATGATGCGTGCTTGCCACCTTAACACTTGTCCTGTAGGTATTGCTACTCAGGACCCTGAATTAAGAAAGAATTTTAAAGGGACACCTGAGCATGTAATTAACTACATGTACTTTATTGCCCAGGAATTAAGAGAAATAATGGCTTCTCTAGGCTTCAGAACTATTGAAGAAATGGTTGGTCAGAGTCAAAAACTTGACATGAATACTGCCATTGAACATTATAAAGCACAAGGAATAGACCTTTCTAACATACTATACAAACCGCAAGTTGATCCAACAACAAAGCTTTACAACACAACGAAGCAAGATCATCAACTCGATAATGTGTTAGATTTTGATATAATCAGTCAGGCGCATCCAGCGATTTATCGTAAGGAAAAAATGTCATTAGACTTTCCAATTACGAACATCAACAGAACCACGGGGGCCATTTTAAGTAATGAAATTACTAAAACACATGGTGCTAACGGATTGCCTGAAGACACACTCACGTTAAACTTTAAAGGTGCAGCTGGTCAAAGTTTCGGAGCTTTTGCTACTAAAGGTTTAACAATGGTTGTAACCGGTAACACCAACGATTACCTGGGTAAAGGATTATCAGGTGGAAAACTTATTGTTAAAGTTCCTGAGGAGGCGACTTTCGAACCACACAAGAACATCATTATCGGTAATGTTGCTATGTATGGTGCTATTAATGGTGAAGCTTATATTAATGGTATTGCAGGAGAAAGATTCCTGGTTAGAAACTCCGGAGCAAAAGCTGTCGTGGAGGGAATTGGAGACCATGGTTGTGAATATATGACTGGAGGTATTGCAGTGATTCTTGGTAAAATAGGCAGAAACTTTGCTGCAGGTATGAGCGGAGGTATCGCCTATATCTATAACAAAGACAACTCGCTTGACTCCAGAAACTTTAATATGGAAATGGTTGAAATTGAAGAACCTTCGACGGAGAATATCGAAGAATTGAAAGATTTAATCAGCAACCATTTGAAGTACACTGGCAGTCCGATTGCAAAGTCTATCCTTGATAATTGGGATCAGGAACAGAAAAACTTTGTAAAAGTAATGCCTACTGAATACAAAAAAGCATTGGAAATGCTTGCTAAACAAAAAGAAGAACAAGAATTAACAACAGCATAATCATGGGAAAACTAAGAGGATTTTTAGAATTTGATAAAGGATACGAAAGCAACCTTGCTGTTGAAGAACGTGTAGAAAACTATAAAGAATTTACACAGGAACTTCCTCAGGAAGAATTAGAAAAACAAGGAGCTCGTTGTATGGATTGCGGTATTCCTTTTTGCCACAGTGGTTGTCCATTGGGTAATTTAATACCGGATTTTAACGACGCAGTATATAAGAACAATTGGGAAAAAGCATTGCACATCCTGCATTCTACAAACAACTTTCCTGAGTTTACCGGAAGACTTTGTCCGGCACCTTGTGAATCGGCATGTGTATTAGGCATCATAAAACCATCTGTTTCGATAGAGTTAATTGAAAAATATATTGTTGAAAGAGGATTTAAAGAAGGATGGATTAAGCCACAACCTCCGACAAACCGTACGGGTAAGAAAGTAGCTGTAGTGGGTTCTGGCCCCGCAGGTTTAGCTACTGCACAGCAGTTAAACAGAGCAGGTCATACCGTAACGGTTTTTGAAAGAGATGCCAAGATCGGTGGATTACTACGCTATGGAATTCCTGATTTTAAGTTGGAGAAATCTGTTATTGACAGAAGACTCGACATTATGAAAGAAGAGGGCATCGAATTTAAAACCAATGTACACGTTGGAAAGAATTACGATGTTGAGGAACTGAAATCATTCGATGCTGTAGTACTTTGTGGTGGAGCCACACAAAGGAGAGGTTTACCAATTGAAGGAAGCGATGCAAATGGAGTTGTTCAGGCCATGGAATTCTTAAAGAGAAATAACGAGGTTGTTGATGGACTTAATGAAACAACAGAGCCTTTACACGCCAAAGACAAGCATGTTATTGTTATTGGAGGTGGGGACACAGGATCTGACTGCGTAGGAACTTCCAACAGACACGGGGCTAAATCAGTAACCAACTTTGAAATCATGCCTCGTCCTGAGGATAGCAGAACTTCAGACAACCCATGGCCTTATTGGCCATTCACCCTTAAAACCAGTTCATCACACGAAGAAGGATGTAATCGTAACTGGAGCATTTTAACCAAGGAATTTATTAAGGACGATAAAGGAAATTTAAAAGCCTTAAAAACTGTTGAGGTAGAATGGGTCCACACTCCAGGTCAACGTCCAGAGTTGAAAGAGGTTGAAGGCTCTGAAAAAGAATGGCCATGCGACCTTGCTTTATTAGCACTTGGTTTTACAGGACCGGAAAAAACATTACCGGAGCAATTAGGTTTAGATACTGATGCGAGAAGCAACATAAAAGGCAACAATTACCAAACAAATGTTCCTAATGTTTTTACTGCCGGGGATATGCGTAGAGGTCAATCGTTAATCGTTTGGGCTATTTCTGAAGGAAGAGAGGCTGCCAGACAGGTAGACGTCTATTTAACAGGCTCATCAGATCTTCCAACAAAAGAAAAAGGAGATTTACCTACAGTTTAGAATCCATTAACCAACCACTATATATTTTAAACCCCACAATACTAGTCATATTGTGGGGTTTTTTGCTTTAACATTGAGATCAAATCATCAACACTATCTAACGAAGCCATCTCATAATAGGCACAATTACAAATCAAGATGTTTTAACTGCTCAACCCGGTTCCTTTCCAAAAACTCATCGATAGTTTCAAAATGTTCAATCACACGCTGGTCTTTAAATTCAAACACCTTTTGCGAAAGTCCTTCCAAAAATGCTCTATCGTGCGATACCAGAATAAGGGTTCCGTCAAACTTTAGCAATGCTTCTTTAAGCACATCTTTTGACTTGAGATCAAGGTGGTTTGTCGGCTCATCGAGGATTAACACATTCACTGGCTCCAATAGTAATTTCACCATTGCCAACCTGGTTTTTTCACCTCCTGACAAGTATTGTACCTTTTTATCAATCGCATCACCCGAAAACATGAATGCACCCAGGATATTTTTTATCTCTTTCCTGATTTCCCCTTCAGCAACACTGTCTACCGTCTCAAAAACAGTTAGGTCATTATCCAACAAAGATGCCTGGTTCTGAGCAAAATATCCTACTTTGGCATTGTGCCCCAATTGTGCATGTCCGTCAAAACCTATTTCTCCCATGATAATCTTGATCATCGTAGATTTACCTTCTCCATTTCTACCTACAAAAGAAACCTTCTCACCTCTGGCTATAGCCATATTGGCCTCCTGAAAAACTGTATGATCCCCATACGATTTACTTAAATCTTTAACCGTGACAGGAAAATCACCTGAACGCTCCGATGGTGGAAAACGCAAATGCATGGCAGAAGTATCGATCTCATCTATTTCTACGATTTCCATTTTTTCAAGCATTCTTTGTCGGGAGCTTACCTGATTCGTTTTTGAATAGGTTCCTTTAAACTGCTCTATAAACCGTTTAGTCTCCTTAATTAGCTTCTGCTGTTCATTGTATTCTTTTAATTGTTGAGCTCTTCTCTCTTCGCGAAGCGTCAAGTAATGTGAATAATTAGCTTTATAATCGTAAATACGCCCCATAGTTACTTCTATGGTTCTATTGGTTATGTTATCGATAAAGGTTTTATCGTGTGAGATCACGATAACTGCTTTGGCCTTATTCTTTAAGAAGTCCTCTAACCAAATAACTGATTCAATATCTATATGGTTGGTCGGCTCATCCAAAAGTACAAGGTCGGGTTTCTTCAACAGTATTTTTGCTAATTCTATTCGCATACGCCATCCACCACTAAACTCGGAAGTATTACGCGAAAAATCTGAACGCTTAAACCCTAATCCCAGCAAAGCCTTTTCGACCTCGGCATCGTAATTCGTGTCTTCTATTGAATAAAATTTTTCTCCAAGCTCACTTACCCTTTCAATGATTTTCATATACTCATCAGACTCATAATCTGTTCGAGTTTCCAACTGTTTATTAAGCGCTTCCATCTCCCGCTTCATTTCGAATATATGACCAAAGGCTTTAGAGGTCTCCTCAAAAACGGTACAATTATCTTCTGTTAGTAAATGCTGCGGCAGATACGCTATTACCGTTTCAGGAGCACATTGTATACTTCCTTTATTTGGTTGCTTTTCGCCTGCTATAATTTTCATCATAGTTGACTTTCCCGCACCATTTTTTCCCATTAATGCAATCTTGTCATTTGGGTTAATAACAAAGTTCACATCCTTAAACAAGGTTCTTGCACTAAACTCAACAGTAAGACCGTTAATTGAAATCATAACAATAATTTTAAGCCTGCAAAAGTAGAGTTTTGAAGCGATATTGTTACCGATTTCATGACAAATTAATAATCAGTGATTTGTCACAAACTTTATATGTCTTCACTAAGATAATTTATTCCATTCTTAGCCCATGGTTTCATTTATTGTTCTTAATTCCAGGGCCCGGTTGTTGTTACATTTATGATATCTCTTGAATCCAAACGATATAATCCGCCCGAACAACCAAACCATAAACGTCCATCCTTATCTTCCAGCATATTCATAGTAGGCTTCGACAAGGGATAATTCTTAAATTCTTTATTCTCATATTTATAAATTCCGTCACCTAAAGTACTAACCCATAAATTGCCAGAGTTGTCCTTATAGATAGTATATACATCATTTTTACTCAAACCATCAATATTTGGAAACTGAATAAACTTCTCTCCATTGTATTTGTTCAAACCACCTTTACCAAATCTTTTACTGGCATCAGCATTGTCTTTTTCTGCCACTCTCGTTCCTATCCAGATATTTCCTTCATGATCTTCTGCAATTGCCTGTACATTATTAGAATTCAAACCATCTTTAATGGTATAATGAATAAAAGAGCTTCCGTCGTATTTAACAGCTCCATATCCATCCCTCCCAAACCAAATACTTCCGTCGGAATCTTCCATAATTATTGTTACCCAGTCTTTTGTATCCATATTAAGTCGAGTGTCGACACTTGGATTCGGAATAATAAACTTCTCGAATACTACTCCATCGAATTTACAGACGCCACCCCAGGTTCCTATCCAAAAATCTTCCTTGCTGTCTATAAACAAATTACTGATCATATTATTACAAAGTCCTTCGGTTACCGAATAATTGCTAAATGACATCCCATCGAATTTTGATAGCCCTGAACCTGTACCAAACCATAGATTCCCTGACCTATCCTCTACAACACTCACAACTCTGTTACTCGGTAATCCATCTTTGGTAGTGAGATAAATCAATTCACTTCCATCATATTTGGCAACACCTTTTTCTAAGGTTCCGAACCACAGGTTTCCTTTAGAATCCTGATATATTTCAACTACATATTGTCCAATCTGCGATGCATTGTTTTGCCCAATTAAACTTGCTATTTCTAGTATATTCTCCTTTTGGTTTTCAGCAATACGAGAAACCGACCAAATTGATAATAACACTATTAAAATATATCTCATGTCTGTATTTGGTTTTTAGAATGTATTACTATTGCTTTAGTATTTATTTCGTATCAAGATAAATAGTAGCTTCTATGGCTATAGCATCGGAAATAGCATGATTCTTTACTTTGGCGACACCTTTTGCATTATAATTAATACCCCATTCTGAACGATCTATTTTGAATTTTGCAGTTAGTGTATGCGCTTCCCGATCATAATCCGCTTTAAAAATTTCTATAGGTCTTTTGATGTTCTTTATTGTTAAATTGGCATCAAGTTTCATTCGGGTTTCATCAACATATTCTATCCCGGTAATTTCTAAAGAAGATTCAGGAAACTTACTGACTTCAAAAAAATCTTCATTCTTTAAATGATCAATCAGGTTTTTGTTGTAATCACCATCGGTATTCCAAATTGTATTCATATCGGCTGTAAAATTCCCACCAACAATTTTATTGTCAGCAAAAGTAATTTCACCCTGCTTAAGCAGTAAGGTTCCGTAGTGTTCTCCGAAATTAAATAGCATAGATCCTTTCCAGCTTATAACACTTCGCTCCAGATTAATAGCCATATCGCCATTTAAATTATCAGCAGCCTTCTGCTCGCTTTTTAATTCGTTATTAGCAGTTAAATCGTTCGGTTTTTCATCTTTGTTTTTTTGGGCACAACCATTAAGAATAAGGGCTAACACCATAATACTCGATAAGATAATTGCTTTTTGCATGGTTCTTGTTTTTTAAGATTATTCATCAAAGCTATAGGGAACCCATCCTGAAAGTGTCAAAAAAGTGTAAAAGAAGTACAAAGCCTTGTAAAAAGATATAAAATTGATGTTCTTTACCATGCCTATGAAAATTAAAAATCAAGTTACTACCTGGCTCGTGGTAGTGTTGCTCTTGGTATCATGCAGTAATAACAAGCACGAAATAGCCCCGGAAAAAGTGAAGGTAGCCCTCAGAGCGGTTGGGCATCATTTACTATTGGCTCAAAATGACTCCACCTCCCTGGTGTTACCTATTGAACAAATAAGTACTTCGAAATACCAATTATCTTTTGAAAAAGAGATAACCATTGTACCTGATAGCTTAACAAGCATTATATCATATTATTTCAATAAAGCTTCGTTACCAGCACAATATATCGTTGAAGTCATCCCCTGTAGTGATGAGGAAATAGCGTATAGCTATCAAGTTCAGGAAACCAAAGACATGGATATCATTCCGTGTAAAGGTCGTAACCTTCCAGGAGCATGTTATTTGATAACGGTTGAATTCTTAGTTTCCAACACCTCCCCTAACCAATGGATATGGGTTTTGTTCATATTCCTTGGAGGTATTTTAACCAGCATGATCTTTTATTCTTTCAAAAAAAAGAACTATCCTGCGAAATCGATCGAAGATCATGAAATAATGAATATTGGTCATTTTTCATTTTACCCCAAACAACATAAACTCGTGAAGCAATCGGATGAAATATCGTTATCCAAAAAAGAATGTGAATTACTATTAATTTTAGTTACCAATGCTAATAATATTATTACTCGTGAGGAATTAACCAAAAAAATATGGGAAGATAACGGAGTGATTGTGGGCAGGAGTTTAGACACTTATATTTCTAAATTACGTAAAAAACTAAAAGACGATACCAATATTAAGATCGTAAATGTACATGGTATTGGGTATAAACTAGAACTAAAAAGTGTTTAAAACATTCTATATTTTAGATTAGCCTTTAAGTATATAGTTATTTTGACATCAATCTCATGAGTCAAATGCATTCTATAGCCCATAAGGTTAATTACTAAAATCATACACACTTATTCTTTAAAAAATAATTTTAAATTCGCACAAAAGTATTTTAAGAATGGCCATAGAGATTCGTAAAGCACAGGAATCAGATATTGAAATCCTACTAACCTTTGAACAAGGCATAGTAGAAGCTGAACGTCCTTTTGACAACACATTAAAAGAAGGCGAAGTTAACTACTATGATTTATCAGCACTTATCCGATCACCAAAAGCTGAAGTGTTGGTAGCGGTTGTTGACAATGAAATTGTAGGGTCAGGATATGCTAAAATTTTAACTGCTGAACCATTTCGGAAGTTTAAAGAATATGCCTATCTGGGATTTATGTATGTAAAGCCTGAATTCAGAGGAAAGGGCATTAACAGGCAGATTGTTAACAGCCTCATTGATTGGGCTAAAACTAAAGAGCTTACTGAAATACGTTTAGAGGTTTACGACAAAAACGTACTTGCAAAAAATGCCTATACTAAAGCTGGCTTTAAGCCTAATCTGGTGGAAATGCGATTGGAACTATAAATCAATTTACGAGCATCAAGAAACATTTTCTGAATTCAGAATCTTAAGAATTATAATCTAGACCGGATCAATGTGAGTGATTTAAAATGCAAAGAATACACGGCCGCCATTTAATATGGAATTACCGGAGTTCGTTCCAATTTCCTAATCAATGATAAAGCAATCATTATTGCAAAGAATTTAGGTTTAGAAGATTTAAAAAAATCATTAATTAATTCGTTATAGACACCATTTAACTATCCTAACCCTGTAATTCTAGTTGTTTACGTCTTAACCTTTCTGATCTTTTCCTCTTTAGAAAATTACGGACCGGCATGTCGTATAAAATCATGACCAACCACGCAAATACGATCATCAATACAGTTCCTAAACCTATAACCCATGGCAATTGTTCTTTCGGGATGGTTTTACTAATAAAATAATTACCAAAAAACCAGATGCCTACATAGTGAGTCATGTAGAGTGGATACGAAATATTCCCCATAAAAACACATATTTTTCGAATAGGGTCAGTTAAAACCGATCCCGCTCCAAGGGCTACTAATAAAGGAAAGTAAAACATTACAATTATCAGCTCAACGATCCAGGGATATGTTAATCCAGAAGACATAAATGCTACAGCCAATAATAAAGACAAAACAACAAACCCCAACTTATTTTTAATAATCCAACCTGATCTAAACACCAGCAATCCGGCGATAAATGAATAACTCATACGAACACCTCCATCTAAGAAAGTACCACCACTCCAGCCTCCTAAAAGATTCCCGGCATTATAGCTCACCCATATTAAGGCAGCGGCTGCTATTACAAGCAACAACCAAAGAGCCTTACGGGAAAGTCGTATTAAAATCAGGGCATAGAGAATGTTTGCAACATATTCCCAGAATAATGACCATGAAGGAGCGTTTAAACTAAAGAGATTAAAAGCTCTCTCTTCCATAACCGGAAAAGGAATAAGTAATAAAGAACTAACTACTATGAGAACTACAGACGAAATTGAATAGTTAACAGCATGGTCTGCAAAGGGATCTGTGAATAGTCCGATTAATCCGAGTACAGTTCCAGCAACTACTAATGGATGAAGTCTTATAAGCCGCGAAGTAAAGAATGTCTTCAATCCCATTTTTGGCAACCTGTTATCATAAGCATAAGCGATTACAAATCCGGATAGGCAAAAGAAAAAATCGACGGCCAAAAAACCATGACCTATGAAGTTTTCAGTAAAATCAGGATAAACCCATTCCATAAAATGAAATATTACAACCGCTATGGCGGCAACACCTCTTAAACCATCTAACACATAAAAATGTTGTTTGCTTTTTAGCAGGTTTTCATCATTGGTACTATTCATTCTATTATTTTTTGGTGTTGAGATCGGATTATCTAAAGATTCTCCTTAGGCCAGCGCATTTTTAATTAGCTGACAAGCTGAAAGGGCAGCCTATATCTAAAATGGGTTTCTTTATGGAGACGACTCTCATCTTAATTTTGTTTATTTTTACAAAAAAAAAGTAATGGAGCAACATCGTACAGATAAAAAGTTATTTGCCAAGAGTTTTAAGTATTTCGCCTATACCCTGGCGTTAATGTTTATCGCTCCTATTCTTATTTACCAAGCTTTTAAAAATGAAGGACACCCTTTTTACTGGCCTGTACTAATTACAGGGGTCTTGAGTGCCTTTGCCGCAATTGCCATGGGATTTTACAGTATTAAGATCATGCTTCAGGCATTTTTCGGAAAGAAATAGAGACATTCTACTGATTACATTAAGCAACTAACCAAACATAACTTTACTTAATATTCGAAAAACGAATGCTGTAATTTTCAAATGCCCCTACGCTTCAACTAACTAACTTAATCTGTAATTTCTTTATATACTGTATTGTTCAACTGCATCAACCTAATGGCTTATATGCAATATTCATTTCAATTTTATCCTTGATTTAAAGAATTATTCAAGTTATTCTAGAGACTTCTCACCTTAAGATTTCTCCAAAACACTTTAATTCCTCCTCCGTCGTGGATTTGCAATGCGATTTTACCGTTAGCGTTACCAATTTTTTCGTCAGTAAAACTCACCATTTCCTCACCGTTTAACCAGGTAGTTACATGGTTACCAACTACTCTAATTTTCATTTTATTCCATTCACCATACTTAAGGTTTTCGTCTTTTGAAGCTTCTGGCTGAATTAACCATCCTCTACCATAAGATTCATAAATACCTCCGGTATGTTTAGCTGGTGGTGCCACTTCTACCTGCCATCCAGTAATTTTAGTTCCTTCAATGCTAGAACGGAAGAATACACCACTATTTCCATCAGCTTCTTGCTTGAACTCTACAGTAAGTTCAAAATCTTTGTAGTGCTCATCGGTAGCTAAATAACCGTATTTTTTATCCGGGCCGCTTTCTGAAATCAACAAGCCGTCTTCTACATACCATTTTTCGGTTCCGTAGATTTCCCAACCGGTTAAATCGTTTCCGTTAAACAATGAAGTATAACCAGACTTACATCCTACCAATGTTAAAAGTGTAATAGCTGATAAAACTAATTTTTTCATAATTTTTTAATTTTTATGTTTTTATACCAAATGAAACTTCCGTGGTCCTGAAGACCTATTAATCCTGTTTTTGCTTTACCGTAATTCGGGAACTTTTCCCATTTCCCCTTTTCCTTTCTTATTTTCCAGTCTTCTGACCAAGGTACAAACTCTACAGTTTTTTTACCATTCAGATAATAAGAAACTTTATCATTGGTAAACACTATACGACTCGTATTCCATTCACCTGCATTTTTAACAGCTCCTTCAAAGTCCGGATTATACATTCCATAATCCGCTCCTATAGATTGCCATAACTCCAGCTTCTGTGGAAAACCGATCTGATCGATCACCTGATATTCGGGAGCACTAAAGTAAGGTGCTTTAAACTCTTCACCTTCCAAAACGTGGTAGAAAATTCCACTGTTACCTCCTTTGGCAATTTTCCACTCGAGGTATAATTCAAATTCCCCGAACTCTTCCTTACCGTATACTATATCACCGCCTATATCTCCTCCTTTTCCGAGTGATTTTAAACTACCATCTTCGATCACCCAGCCTTCCGGTAGGGTTTCAGCGTTATAGCCTCTCCAGCCATCAGTACTTGTTCCATCAAATAAATACGTCCAATCGTCTTCTTGCGTTTGGTCTACGATTTTATTTTCCTGCTGCCCGGCTTCAGCCGTTGCGGCATCTTTGCTCTTCTCATCTCCATTACTTTTACATGCCACCATAACAGACAGAGCAATGAAGGTATAAACTATTTTTTTCATTTATAAATTTTGGTTGTGGTTATACTAGTTTCATATTTACAGGATCCCATTCAATGAACTTATTCTGACGGTAGCTATCGTTACATAACAATGCCGGCGCTGCAGCTCTAAATCCAAACACTGGGTCTTGTACTACGGTTCCATTATTTCTTATTGCTCCAAAAAAGTTCGCGAAATGATCGTAATGCGCACCTTTATATCCCTTTTCTGCTTTATATACAGTTTCTAAAGGAGGAACAATACCCTTCCGATCTGCTCTTTGAGTTTTACCATCTTTTGCTTTTTCCTGAAGGAATGGATCCTCGCTATGACCATTCGCATTAAGCTTAAGCACAACTTCTTCCCACTTCACTTCCATAGATCCTTTACTACCTACAATCTTAAGGTATGTACTTCCACTGGTACCATCGACAAAATTACAACGTAACGACAAGTTAAATGCCGGGTGTTGATCACTCTCAGGGTAATCAAACATACCTAACAAAACATCCGGCACTTCTCTACCATCTTTCCAATATCTTAACCCACCGGTAGAAGCAATTTTATTCGGACCGTATGAATCTGTAATAAAATGTAAACTCGAAAATAAGTGTACGAATAAATCGCCAGACATTCCAGTTCCATAATCGGTATAATTTCTCCATCTAAAGAATCTGGTTTCATCGAAAGGTCTTTTCTTGGTATTTGAAATGAAACGCTTCCAATCTACCGTTTTAGTAGAGGCATCATCAGGAATGGCATATTGCCATGCCCCAGCAGGAGAGTTACGTGCCCAAAATCCTTCGACATAATTAATATCTCCTATAACACCAGCAGCAAGTAATTGTTTGGCTTTTTCATTTCCTAATGAAGACATGCCCTGACTTCCAACCATAAAAATCTTTCCAGATTTTTTCCATGTATCAATAAGCTCTAAACCTTCATCTACAGAGTGTACCATTGGTTTTTCGCAATACACATGCTTACCTGCTTTTAAAGCATCAATACTAATTTGTTTATGCCAGTGATCTGGTGTTCCTATAATAACGGCATCTACGTCACTACGCTTTAATATTTCTTTATAGTCTTTGGTAGTAAAAATATCACTTCCCCATTTAGATTTTGCAGCATCAAGTCTACCGGTATATAAATCACAAACGGCTACTATTTCTATATTAGGATTTAACAATGCTGTTCTTGCATCAGCAACCCCCATTCCGCCTGCACCAATTAGCGCAATTTTGATAGTATTATTAAATGAAAATGTGTTGTTTCTTTTTAATAACTGAAAAGTCTTTGCTTCATTAGCAAATACCATTGGAGTAACACTTGCAGCAGCTCCCGCAAGCCCTAAGTTCTTTAAAAATGATCTCCTTTTATTATTCATGTGAATTTAAAGTTTAGGTTAAATAATTGTCTAAACTTAAGTAGACATGATGTATCAGAAGGGGTAATAAATGGGGTAGTACCTTAAAAAAGTTGAAATTTAAATAAGATTAGAAGTGTATTCTTCCTTGTAGAAGCTCAAATAGAGGCGCATAAAATTTTCAGCGACTTTTTTGGCAGACATATGCTTACCTTGTTTAATCAATAACTCTATTTTGGTTTTAACCGCAGATTCATGTAATGGATCAATAACTAAAACAGCATTACAAAGGTCGAATAGTAATTCTTCTGCTATACTAGATTTGTATTGATCAAGATAAGGTGTTAAGATTTCCAGGATACTATTATCATATCTCGATTTAAAATCATCTATCCATTCCATTTCTATATTCGGTAAAAGTGGACCTGAGTCGACAATATTCACCACTGAAACCAAACGATCCAAAGGAAGTTCACTCTTCTTTGTTTTAAATAAAAATGATATGTATTCGTTAAGGGATTTCACGTCCATATGAATTCCCTCTCCAAGCCTAATCTTCCACTTTTTATCTTCATACACTATAGAAATATCCATAGCATACTCATCAAGTACTTTTCTAATCTCTTTGATTTGGGTACTTCGATTATTTTTAACACTCGAAGGACTAAATGAGGGCCAGAGCAGTTCGCCCATTTTTTTTGAAGTAATTCCACCTTCCTTTAAACTAAAGAGAATCAAAAGAAGCAAAAGCTCTTTTCTTTTAGGCGAAAATTTATGGGTAATATCTTCTCTCTCCTTGTTGAAAATCTTAAAACCTCCAAGAAGTTGTATATTATAGACAACATCGGTGGTGCCATGGCTGTCTACTTTCGTCTGAATGACAGCAGGAATCCGATCATTCACCACAGGGTTACGCCGCCTCAAAAACCATATTAAAGTCAAAACTGCTACCACGATTAAAAGGAACCAAATGAGTTTACTGGAAATGGCGGTATCTTCCTTTAAAACCAGTCCATTGGTATACACCTCATTAATTTCATCGTCACTGAGTGCCCTGGTCCATAAAGAGAATTCACTCATTAGTCCCTCAAAATTCTGTCCCCATAAATTACTACCAATCAAAATTGAATGGTCGCTATGTTCAATTGTAGAGGCATTCGTTTCATAAACAAGTTCGCCATTTAAATAAAAGTATATTTTACTATTAGGGACATACACAAAGGCAACATGGCTCCATTGATCAGGCTCTACCAGCTTTTTCGAGGTTTGATGATCTTTGATCCCTGGGGTTGTGAACTGCAAACGTCCCTCATAAATCTTAGCCGAGAACACTTCTCCCTTCCCAATAATACTATGACTATTATTCACATCCGAAGGGTTAATCCATGCGGTAACCGTTATTTCCTTTAAATCCGCCTCATTATCAGATCGAAAGTCAACATAACTAGTGGTGCCGTTAAAATAAGCCACCTGACCTTTCACATCATCTTTTACAAACTGAATATCTCTATTCGTAGCCACCTGATCCTGACGAACTTCATTCGCTATATCTTCTTTAAAAGGTAGATAAAAGATTAATTTTTCATCTAAACTATATTTATAGGCATTAAAAACTTTGGGCTTCTCACTGTTATAAGCATTAAAGTTAAATATATCGGGTGAAAACCAGAAGCCTCGCTTTTGCGGTGACAAGGTTGTTGAAACTGTAGAAAAAACACCGGTAGTAGTAAGCTTCAGCGATTTCCAACTTGTTTTTACCAATGGTTCTCCATTAATACTGACATCTACCTTATGTTGCCGTATGGAGTTAAGATGATCTATATAATTATTATAAAAATTATAATCACTTTTAATGAGAGCCCGCGGCAATACGCCTTTTTTAAAAATTAAGGAATCTAACCTATCCAAATTCCAATAGGTCGTATCTACGGCTGACAAATCTATGGCATAATCAGGGCTATTATCAACAGCTAAAGGCGAGGCGTCAGTTAATTTAATAACAGAGATATTTGCAGGTAATGAAGTACTATCCGGTACTATAGAAATATGCAACTCTTTATCCCTCTGAGCGAGACAAACCTGTAAAGAGCATAACATAATCAGAAAACAAAGATGCTTTATATTTAAAGATTCCATAGTTAAGTTTAGCATTTCCGAAGGTAACAAAAAAGAGTTATTTAGGAAACAAAAACTACGGAATAGGGCATTGGAATACTATGCTTAAATCTTTGTTAGATTTCGGGTATAAAAAAACCCTTTATCGTAGTGATAAAGGGTTTTCTAAAAGAAGGCGGCGACATACTCTCCCACTTTCGTAGTACCATCTGCGCTGGTGGGCTTAACTGCTCTGTTCGGAATGGGAAGAGGTGAGCCCCACCGCTGTAACCACCTTAAGTCTTTGATTGACTTGTAGCCAACTCTAATAAGGTAACATATTGAGATAAAAATTATAAGTTTTAGCAACAAAAGAAAAAGAATCAGTACATAAGCTTACGGGTAATTAGTACTACTCGGCTACCTGCATTACTGCACTTGCACCTATAGCCTATCAACGTTGTCATCTCCA
>NZ_FPAG01000012.1 GCF_900116365.1 Zhouia amylolytica
AGGCAACCATACCTTACACATACTTTATCTATACCGTATCCATACTGTTGCACCGGGCCTGGACACCTTTAAACGAGTTGTAAATCTTCTTTTAGTACTTAGTAACGTATCAGGCGGAAGGTCGGAAACGAACAATGACCTTAGAAATAAAGACGAACTCATATATATTATATACTAAACACCCCTAGGGCAACCATACCTTATACATACCTTATGCATACCTTATCCATACTCTATCTATACTGTATCCATACTGTTGCACCGGGCCTAGACACCTTTAAACGAGTTGTAAATCTTCTTTTGGCACCTATAAACTCATCAAATGGTTTACGGAAAACCAATAAGGACCTTAGAAATGAAGTTGGACACATATATTTTATATAAGGAACATCTTTAAGGCATCCATACCTTATCCATACTTTATCTATACCGTATCCATACTGTTGCACCGGACCTGGACAACTTTTGATGGTAAGAAAATGTTCTTTTAGTACTTATAAACGCGTAAGATGGATGGTTGCAGACATATCATGATTGCAGTTATAAAGGTGGACAACTTATATAATATATAAAGAATGTACTTAGCATGATCCTCCACCCCCAAGGTTTGTCTATATGGGATCTTCATCTCAACCCCGGGTGAAGCCTACTTTAATATGATGTTATGTCAATGCAAACATAATTGAACCGATCCTGAAACATATATATATATGAAACTACTATTTCACATTGCATCGCAGGGTGTGCAATTCATACCGAAAACAGACGTATTCCTGTCTTTATATAAGCGTCTTTTTTAAGAGAAGAAATTCCACACCAAACCAAATCGAATTATGAAGTCACGATATGGATAATCAGGAGCAGAATAAAAGTTATATCCTGAAAAAGAGGAATTAAAATGTTCGGCTTTTAAATAGATCCTTGTTTGACGTACTTTGGCATTAATAAAGAAATCCAACATTGGAAAATTCCCTATTTGTTCCTGATCTTGTACATAAAACTCTCCTAAGAGCGGACTATAAGCATTCGCTTTGTATTCGGTAAAATATTTAAACGTAATACCGGTTTGCAGAAACATGGCTTTTTTAAACACGTGATCCGAAAAATAGAATGTATTTCTGGTTACGAGTTGAGGCACGTTTAAAACCTCATCATCCTGAGCCACCTCCTGATACATTACTGTATTATACAAACCAAATTTTCCGAACTTCAGATCTTTGGTATATTTTACTTTCAAATAGTTAATGGTATTCTGGTATTGTAATGGTTTTACCTGAAATGTTTCATCGACTGTAGCCGGCTGCTGGTAGAAATAGGTGTAATCATCTATTACGCTGTAAGAGGCATTCAAGGTCCCGAAACGTTTCGTTTTAAAATCTACAGAAAGACTTTTATTCTTTTCGGTATTGAAGTTACTTCTGTTATCCCAATTGTAATCTTTATAATCGCTTTGATAAAGCAGGAAATTGAAGTCTGGTGATGCTGATACAGATTTAATTGTAGCGGCTATTTCATTTTCATTATCGAACACATAGCCTGCGCTTCCTTTAAAGAGATTTCCTCCTAAATCGCCATAAACACTTGCACCTACCTCAGCGTTCAGATAAAACCCTCCTATTTTCTTGGTCCATTCGGCACCATAAGAATAATCCTCCCCTTTCATCTGATTTGGGATGGTCTGGTCTTGAGTTACCACAATACTATTGAAATAGTAATTATAGGCGTATACACTATTAGACACTGTTATGTTTCCAAGTAACCTACTTTTGTAATCGAGTCGGATTTGATTTGAAAAGGACTTTAGTCTAGCCCTGTCATTTAAACCTGAGGATTGGAAAGCCTCTCCAAAGTAGCTATCCTGACTATCTTGTCGAAATTCGTAATATTTGGTTTCATAGTTAAGTCTGTGTCCCAGTGTAAAAGAATGATCGGGATTATTTTCCTTGTTTTCTACGATCACATATTCCTGATCTAAGAAATACCGTTTCCCTAATAAAAAATTTTCTGCATTTTCAAAATTGACATCCATCCTGGAACGATCTACAAATTCCGGATTCCCGGATTCAAACTGATCTCTGTTTGCAATACCTCCGTTTTCTTCATTTAAAATATCCTGAGAGATAAAGTGCATTCTTAAATTATACCTTTTATCTTTAGAAGCATAGCTGGTAATAAATCTAAAATTACCGGTACTTGCTAATATATGCTGGTATTTACCCAATGAGCGTAATCCTTTATAGGCTATTGCCATATTGAATTGTCTCGAGGTATTCAGGGTGATAAATGCATCTAACAACTGACCTTGTTCCATGGTAGTTTTAAAAAACAAATCAGTCATTGGTGTTGGTACATGGTAATAATTAATATCCTCCACTTCCATATAATTGAAGTGTTTTGCTCTGGCTCCCAATCCTGGATAAAAGTTATCCGAAGGCGATGCCAAGGCTAAAGAGTTATAGGTTTGTCCGAGATTCGAAAACGGTAATAACTCAAAATTATCTTTACGCAGGTAGTTGTATTTGTATTCCTTTTTAACGCTAAGTGTCGTATCGAGGAATGTTGTATCTCTATCTAGTGTTATAATTTTATAATCCTGGATTACTATTTGATCGGCCTGATTTTTAGCTTGATCAGCGGGCAACTTTCGGTTTTGAGCAGCCCTGGGAGTTCTATCAGTATTTCTTTGAGGCTGAACTTGAGCAACTCCAACAGTAAATGATAAAACCAATACAATAAAAACTATAACCTTTTTCATTAATTATATGCTGTTTGCGGCAAAGGTATAGTTTTTAACGAAAATTGCTATCGTATATTATAAATGAAAAAATTGATCTTAAAGGTTCTTTTGTGCCCTGTAGAGAAACTTCATTTGCAGGCGGCATATTGCTATCATATTTACTAAATTTGACTTTTAGTTCCTGTATGGCTATCTTTTTCCTGTCGGGATCAACAAAAACCTTTTAAACTAAATGACTTACTTTTACATAATACCATCAATTTTTTGCGGTACTTGTATTTCCCTTCAATTTAGCAACCCTAAAGATTATCTTCACAGATGTTAAAACTATCCTATTCTGATGGCATTGAAGCTGGCACGGACGAAGCAGGTCGTGGATGCCTGGCGGGACCTGTTACTGCAGCAGCGGTTATTTTACCCAGTAATTTCAAAAACACTATCATCAATGACTCCAAACAATTGTCTGAAAAAAAACGCTTACTTCTTCAACCCATCATAGAAGATACGGTTAGTGCTTTTGCGGTTCAGCATATATTTCCGGAAGAGATTGACAAAATCAATATTCTTAACGCTTCTATTCTGGCCATGCATAAAAGTTTAAGCAAACTCCAAACTAATCCTGAGTTTATTATTGTTGATGGAAACAAGTTTAAACCTTATGGCGATATAAATCATGTATGCATCGTAAAAGGAGACAGTAAGTATTTAAGTATTGCTGCCGCTTCCATTTTAGCTAAAACCTATCGGGATGCTTATATGGAGCAAATACATGAAGAATTTCCTATGTATAACTGGAAACAAAACAAAGGATACCCAACGAAAGAACACCGTGAAGCTATCAAGAAATATGGCATCACAAAATACCACAGGAAATCTTTTAGATTATTACCTGAACAATTAACACTTGATTTTTAAGTTTATATTTTTGCATATATTCATTATAGCAACAAAAAACGAATTCATGAAAAAAAGCCTGTTTCTTCTCATTCTTAGTATTATTTTAAGTTGTACTGCTGAAAAAAAAACTCGCAATAATCTAATCGACTATATTCCTAATAATGTATCTGCTGTATTAATGACATCGGATTTACAGCTTTTTATCAACGACACCAAGAACAATGATTTCATAAATGCGATTTCCGGAGATCTCTTACCTCAGGATCTTGAAGAGAAACTAGGTTCGTTAAAGCATATCCACCCAAAAACACAAGCTTTTGTAGGAGTTTCAGAAATAGGCACCAAAAATTTTGAGTATACCATAATAACCAGGGAACACGAAAACATCATCAAACTTGATTCTAC
The DNA here is from genome assembly GCF_900116365.1 of Zhouia amylolytica. Taxonomy (GTDB): domain Bacteria; phylum Bacteroidota; class Bacteroidia; order Flavobacteriales; family Flavobacteriaceae; genus Zhouia; species Zhouia amylolytica. Next base: position 4,040 of record NZ_FPAG01000012.1, read on the forward strand.
AAAGAACGATTCGATTAAAACCATTTCTTATGAAGGCACCAACATTTCATCAACTTCTATTGATGAACAGCCTATATACTACGCTACCTTAAACAATAATGTCTTTATAGGTTCATCGTCTCAACTTATCATTGAAAATGCCATTCGAAATGAAGGTACTCAAACATTGGATACTGAATTCTTAAAACTCTATGAGATTTCACAAGGTAATAGTCAGGCTCATATTTTCATAAATCATACTAAAGGAAGTCATTTAATATCTCACTTATTCCGGAAAGACATATTTAATGATATCAAACATTTTGGAGACTGGACTTCTTTTGACGCTACTTTAAATCAGAGTGAAGTGGTTTTTAATGGAATAACGGTGTCATCGGATTCCTTATCCAACACCCTTAATGCTATTAAAAACACCAAGCCTATATCCAGTAGCATGCCTAAAATAATCCCTATAGAGAACGATTATTTTTCAGCTTCTACTTTTTCAGATTACAAACAATTTAACTCCAATGCCACTCCTACATATAAATCCAAAAGAACTGACTCGTTATTTAATTCTGTCACGGAGGTTGCTACCATAGGAATTAACAATTCGAAGATCGTTATTTTAAATTCTGTAGATTCGAATGATCTTTTCCAAAACCTTCAAAAATACATTGATGAAAAAACGACGTTCAGAGAGAAAAACATCTATTCTTTAACAAGCACCTCCCTTATCAATGATTATTTCCATCCTTTAGTAAAAGGCTTTGAGGCTACTTATGCTGCAGAGATCGATAATTTTATTGCTTTTGGAGGTTCAATTAAGATCCTTGAAAACCTCATCAGCAACTATCAAAACAATGCGGTCATTGAAAACGACCCTGCATTTAAAGACCTTAAAAGTAATTTAGCGGATGCTTCTTCTTTGCTATGGGTAGGCAATTTGAACAAGCTTAACGATTCAGAGCTTATATATAGTGAGGATTTCAAAAAACAAATTTCCAAGGCACAAATTAAAGGTTATAAATATTGCGCCTTACAATTCATTGCTGAAACAGACTATGCTCATTTCAATGCCATTTTAAAAAAGAAATCTACCAAAGCAGCGGTTAATATGATATCGCAGGTGTACAGCACTAAGCTTAATGCTCCGGTTTTAACGAATCCTCAATTTGTAATCAATCACAGGTCTAAACAAAAGGAAGTAATTGTTCAGGATGAGCAAAACAACCTTTATTTAATTTCAGCTGATGGCAATGTCCTTTGGAAAAAAGAGTTGGATGGAAAAATTCAGGGATCTGTCGATCAGGTTGACTTATACAGAAATGGACGACTACAGCTGGCGTTTGTTACCACCCATTCCTTTTATATTATTGACAGAAATGGCAATGATGTCTCTCCATTTCCATTACATTTTAATAACCCGGTAACACAGCCACTTGTTATATTTGATTATGACGGTAACAAAAAATACAGATTCCCGATTGTTCAGGGTAATATAATTACCATGTACAATCGCGAAGGGAAGAAAGTAAATGGATTTGTTTTTAATAAAACAACATCAAACATTAGTGATCTTCCTAAACATTTTAGATTCGGCAAGAAAGATTACCTGGTATTCAAAGAGGAGAATGGTACCCTACACATTTTACACCGTACAGGAAAACCAAGAATCAAGGTAAAGGAAAAAATAGATTTTTCATCGAATAATATTTTTGACTATGAAAATAGTTTCAGTACTACTACCAAAGGAGGTGATTTGCTTCAAATCACGCAAGATGGCAAAATCCGTAGAGAAAGCCTTGCCCTCTCTGATGGTAATTTAATAGATGCTACTTCAAAAACATTGGTTACACTTTCTGAAAATGAGCTTACTATAAAAGGGAAGAAAGTGGAGTTGGATTATGGTCTCTATACCGCTCCGAAGATCTTTTACATTTACGACAAAATATATGTAAGTGTAACGGATACTCAAGCGAATAAGGTCTATTTATTTGACAGTAATGCCAAGTTATTCCCCAACTTTCCTATTTACGGAACTTCGGCTATTGACTTAAACGACATCAACAATGACCGAAAAATTGAAATCACGGTAAAAGGGGAAGACGATAGCATACTGGTATATAGAATCAATTAATAAAAGGGAATTAACCCCTTGAAATTGGAATGATTAACAGCGAAATTTGTACCTTTAAGTCGCTATTAATCAATCAATCAACGTTATGTTAACCAATTTCTATATTTGGGTGTTGCTGTGGACTTATTTTAGTTTTGGCCCTGACACCCCGAACGCTCCCGGGTGCAGTAAATATTACCCCATGGAAGAGGGGATAAATTTTGAAATCACAGTATACGATCAGAACAACAATCCAAATGCATTATTGGCCTATAATGTAGTTCTCACAAATGAAAACACAGCAGTTTTCATGACTGAGCTACAAAATCCCGAAGGAGAACTCATTGCAATATCTGAATACGGTATGTCATGTAATGGCGATGGAGTAGAAATTGACTTCAATGCCATGATGAGTGTTGAGCTTATTAAACAGTGCGATGGGAAACCTATGAAGATGCGTGGAAAGAATATCCATTTACCGAACAATCTGGAGATAGGACAAAAACTTCCGGATGCACAGATGGAAACTTCCTCATCTGTTAAAAACGACTCGCTCAATCTATCCATTAAAATGATCAACAGAAAGGTCGAAGGAATGGACACTCTGATTACCTCAGTAGGGACTTTTAAATGTGTGGTAGTGAGTTATGAAACTGAATTTAAATCTGGTGGTAATAAAATCCACTATTCTAAGGAATGGTTAGCTGAGGGTGTGGGACTTGTAAAAAGCGAAGAATATGATGCCGACGGGAAATTAATCAGCCGCAGCATGCTTACTGATTTTCACAAATAAAAACCAGGGGTTAGACCCTGGCTTTTTGTTTTATAAATTCTACTTCAAAGCGTTCTTTGAAGTGAGTTAATATTTTCTCTTGTACTTCGCTCATGGATATTTCGGTTTTACCCAGTTCTACATTCAATGATGTTACTGCTTTTCCTTTAATACCGCAGGGCACAATATTATCAAAATAACCAAGGTCGGCATTTACATTAAGGGCAAAACCGTGCATGGTTACCCATCTGCTAGCTCTTACACCCATAGCGCATATTTTACGTGCGAAAGGAGTTCCTACATCCAGCCAAACACCTGTCTCCCCTTCTGAGCGCTCTGCTTTTAAACCGTAGTCAGCCAGGGTTAAAATGATTACTTCTTCTAAAAACCTAAGGTATTTATGAATATCTGTAAAAAAGTTGTCGAGGTCAAGAATAGGGTAACCTACAATTTGTCCCGGACCATGATAGGTGATATCCCCCCCACGATTAATTTTATAAAAAGTAGCTCCTTTTTCCTGTAATTGATTTTCATTGAGTAAAAGATTCGCCATATCGCCACTTTTACCCAGTGTGTACACATGAGGATGTTCGACAAATAAAAAATAATTAGGAGTTTCTAATTGCGTTCCTTCCCTCCTGTTCTTTATTTTCAGGTCTAAAATATTCTTGAAAAGTGACTCCTGATAATCCCAGGTATCTTTATAATCTTTTAAACCTAAATCTTCTAATACGACCTTTTTATTCATAGGCTACAAAGATAATACATATCCCAGTGAAAAACCTTATGAACAATCATTAACCTGGCAGCATCAAATTATTATCCCGGATTAACGAAAAAAAGGAGCTTTAAGAAGCTCCTTTTAGTTGTATATGTACGATTGAAAACTCAAATTTATTTTTCAAGAGTCACTTCCAGGTCTAAAATTTTAGGATCTTTCATATATTCCATAAAGCCAGCTTCCAGGATTAATGTTTTGCCATCAGCACTCAGCATTGCTTTATCAGAAGAAACTGATTTTATTTTTTTGGGGAAGTGATATTTCAGTGTATAAGAAGAGCCTGATAAAAACATATTAGCTTCCCCCAAGCTATCTATGGTTTGTTGAAGCAGGGCTTCATCCACAATAGTTGTAATTCTGCTAAACTTTCGTCCATTAAACTTATAGGCCACTTTGGAGGCATCACTATTCGCTCCAAAAGCAGGATCGGTTTTCATCTGTTTTCCTTCAGAGGCTCCTTGTAATTTATTAGCTTCATGAAAAGCATCGAACACATCTCCCAATTCCTTAACCGAATTAAAGTTGGTAAACATTTCAAACTTCATTTCTTTGGTTTCGGGATTCATGAGCATATGCATAGCGAACCGTTCCAGTTTTTTAAGTTTTTCCTGCTCTTCTTTGGGTAATTTGGAAATACTATCTTTTTTTTCTTCCAGGATATCTTTAAAATAGAAAGTAGAATCAACAGCTTTTTTATTTTCTTTTGCCAATTCATCTCCTGCCATTTCCATCAATTCCGAGCCATCAAAATTTATAGCAATCTTACCACTACCATCTTGATTAAGGTACATTTCTTCAGTAAAATTGCATGAAGTTAGCAGGCATGAAGCGATCATCGCTATTGCTAAAAATAATTTTCTCATTTCTTCGATTTAGATTTATCTATTAGGGTTGTTTAAAATTATTAAAGCTGCTATAACTCCTGGTACCCATCCACAAAGCCATAGGATAAAAACAATAATGATCGAACCGCACCCCTTATCTAAAACAGAAAGGGGTGGACAGATAATGGAAAGTAATACGCGCCAAAAACTCATGATATAAATATAATTTTGATTGATGTACCTGATAAGACACCATCACCTCCGTTTTGTTACGCTAAAATAAAAAAACCTTGCTCTTAATTATAATAAAAGATTTATTAGTTTAGTAATCATGAAGAATGCATTCTACATATTCCTATTATTTAGTTTGTGCTATACTCCTGACATCGCTGCTCAGTATAAGTTTTCCGGTGTTATTGATCAATCGACCTGGAGTGATAACGTATACCTCTCGATCATTGAAGATTACAGGCAAACCTCCGGAGTTTATACAGAACAGATAATTGCCAAAACGAAAGCTGACTCTTTGGGTGTTTTCAGTTTTACCGGGAATCAATTGAGCAATGAAAATAGCATCTACAAAATTCATGTTGACAATTGTTATGAAAATACAGAGACTGATAATCATTTTAATGGTCATTGTAACAATAGCAAACAAATATTATTTATAGCAAACAATAGAGACACCATACAACTTCCATTCTCATTTGACAATGAAATGTTTTGCGAAATAGTTTCGACGAATCCGAAAACGGAATCACTTTTAAAAATCGATTCGGTAGTGGACGAAATGAAATATGCTTATAGTCGCTACTCCAGTGAAGCTAACAGAAAGTTAAACAACAAAAAGTGGTTCTCAACGCTTCAGGATTTTGGAGCACAGTTGAACGAACCTTTAGCTGAATTATATATTTATTCATTTCTTTCGAGTCGAACTCATGATTTCCACCCTTATTACATTGAAGATTTAAGAGAAAACAATTATTACCAGGAACTGCTCTTACGTCTGGAAAATAGCTATCCTAATTCGCAGTACACTCACCAATATGCTACGGAAGTGAAGGCCGATAAATATATGTTAGCTGAAAATCCGGATTCTAAATTCAGTTGGTCTTATATTATATATGGCCTGCTAACGCTTTCTTTGATAACAAACGTCCTACTGTTTAGAAAGATCAAGCATAGTAACCAGCTAAACACAGATCGATTAGCCGCTCAATTAACCACCCAGGAACACCGGGTATTGGAGTTGATTTTAGACAATAAAACAAACAAAGAGATTGCCTCAGAAATTTATGTAAGCCTGAGTACTGTAAAAACACACATCAACAATATTTACAAAAAGCTCAATGTACGGTCCAGAGCGGAAGTAAAGGCTATCATCAACAAATAATTTAAAATTCCACCGGGGGACTAATACCCTTTTCAACCCATCAAAACTTTAAGTATATGGATCGTTTTATGATGTTTGTAACCTATTAACCAAAAAAAACATCATCATGACATCATTATTCAACTTCAAACCACAAAGAACCATTTTGGCTACCAGTACTATTTTGTTCCTTTTAGCCTTATTCGCAAGTTTTACCTGTTCCGCTCAGGATCAGGCGAAGTTAACCAAGTCCGGTAAATTTTCATTTGACACAGAAGAAATTAATTATGGGAACCTTCAACAAAATTCAAATGGAGATCGCGTTTTTATTTTTACCAATACCGGCAATGCTCCGATTGTCATTTCACAGGTAAAAACTTCATGTGGTTGTACCGTACCAACGTATTCAAAGTTACCTGTACTTCCGGGGGAGAAAGGAGAAATCAAAGTTCAGTATGATACCAACAGATTAGGAGCTTTTAACAAAACGATCACTATCATATCCAATGCCACTGATGGTAATAAGATATTGCGTATTAAAGGGAATGTACTAAAGTCAAATCACAACATATCAGACACTAAATAAATTGTCTTATTAGATAATTCATCTGCCATTCTTAAGAATATGTAATATCAGCAGTACAACATGGTAAATGTCGGTTTGAGCGTAATGCAAACTTTTTTAATTGTTCATAAAGAATGGTTTGGAATGCGACTCGAACTGACTTTATGTGTTCAAAACATTTTTTTTCTGACGGTATCCTTTAATAACCGACTCTTCCTAAAAAAGATGCTCCTGATTGTCTGAAAAAATGTAATTTTGCAGTTCAAAATAAAAAGCATGCAACTTTCAGAGCAAGAAATTATTAGGAGAGAGAAACTCGAGAAGTTAAGAGATTTAGGTATAGAGCCGTTTCCGGCAGCATTATTTCCGGTAGATCATACCTCGAAAAAAATAAAAGAAACCTACGAAGAGGGGAAAAAGGTGGTTATTTCCGGCCGTTTAATGTCAAGACGTATTCAGGGAAAAGCCTCTTTTGCTGAGCTTCAAGATAGTGAAGGCCGAATCCAGGTATATTTCAATCGTGATGAAATTTGTACCGGTGAGGACAAGACAAAATACAACGATGTTTATAAAAAGCTTCTTGACATTGGTGATTTCATTGGTGTTGAGGGAACGCTTTTCACCACCCAGGTAGGTGAAAAAACGGTGATGGTAAACGACTTTACTTTATTAAGTAAAACACTTAGACCATTACCATTACCAAAGGTTGATAGCGAAGGTAATGTATATGACGAATTTAACGATCCTGAGCAGCGTTATCGAATGCGTTATGTCGATCTTGTTGTAAACCCTAAGGTAAAGGATGTTTTTGTAAAAAGAACCAAGATTATGAACACCATTCGTCAGTTTTACAACGATATGGGATTCCTTGAGGTTGAAACACCTATTTTACAACCTATACCGGGAGGTGCAGCTGCACGCCCGTTCATGACTCACCACAATGCCCTGAACATTCCTCTTTATTTAAGAATCGCTAATGAGCTCTATTTAAAAAGGCTTATTGTTGGGGGTTTTGATGGGGTTTATGAGTTTGCTAAAGATTTTCGTAATGAAGGGATGGACAGAACGCACAATCCTGAGTTTACGGTAATGGAGATGTACGCAGCTTACAAAGACTATAACTGGATGATGGATACCACTGAAGAGCTCCTTGAGAAAATAGCTATTGAGTTACATGGTTCTTCAAAGGTTCTTTTAGACGGAAAAAAGATTGATTATAAAGCTCCTTATAAAAGAATTGGTATTCTTGATGCCATTAAAGAGCATACAGGTCATGATCTTTATCAGAAATCTGAGGAGGAAGTCAGAGAAGCTTGTAAAGCTATGGACATTGAGGTGGATGAGACCATGGGTATCGGTAAAATGATTGACGAGATCTTTGGAGAAAAATGTGAGCATTTATATGTACAGCCAACGTTCATTATTGATTATCCGGTTGAAATGAGCCCACTTACCAAAAAGCACCGTTCAAAGTCCGGGCTAACGGAAAGGTTTGAATTAATTGTTAACGGGAAGGAATTAGCGAATGCTTATTCTGAGTTGAATGATCCTATCGATCAGCGTGAACGTTTTGAAGAGCAGTTAAAACTTTCGGAAAAAGGTGATGATGAGGCCATGTTTATCGATCAAGATTTCCTAAGAGCTTTAGAATATGGAATGCCTCCTACCAGTGGTATTGGAATCGGTATTGATCGTTTGACGATGTTCATGACTGACAGTCATTCTATCCAGGACGTATTATTCTTCCCTCAGATGAAGCCTGAGCGTAAAAAAGTAGCGATGACGGAAGAAGAAAAAGCAGTTTTTAATATTTTGAAATCTCATTCTCCTATGGACCTTAATGTTTTAAAAGAGCAATCTGGGCTTAGCAATAAAAAATGGGATAAGACTATAAAGGGATTGACCAAGAACAAACTTGCAAAAGTCAGCAAGTCTAATGATGGTTTATTTGTTGAAATAGCCGAGTAACAATTATCAAATACGCTTTCAATTTCCTATTCGAAAAAGAACAGGTTTCGATGAAAGTCAAAATCAGAACACATAAAAAAAGGCCTTCTTATGAAGGTCTTTTTTATACCGCAAGATTTCCGTTAAAGAAACTTTGATCGCGCATCGGTTCATTTATACTAATACAATTGAGTTCCGGATGCGATTCGTTAAAATAAACGTAAACCGGTTCATTTAATTTCGGGAGCTCCAGATAGGCCTCTTTTTCTGACACTTTAATAAAAATGGTTCCTTCCCCGGTTTCTGGCACATATTTTCCATTTGGTAAACTTACGGCATCATCGGTAAAAAAGACCTGCACCGTATGCCCTTCGCCCGAACATACCAGTTGACCATAAACAGGATAATTAATTTGATTAATTTGGACAGATGATTTGGTTTGATCCAGGTGGTAATCCTCAACTAAAAATACTTTGCTACACATAATTTAAAGAGTTTAAGATTAGTGAATACATAATGAGGCGAAGTACAGCTGACGGGGTTCTTTATAGCTCTAAATTAAACAACTGATAGCGAGCAGAATATTAAAATTGTTATACGACAAAAAAATCCGCCTAAACAGCGGATTTTTCACTTTCCAAAATTAAGTATGAAAACAAAAAAATACATTCTTTAAAAAAAGATCTTTACAGTAAGCAGAGTCCCTCAATTCCGCTTACCGTAAATCTCTTACTTTAAATGCATGCATATTAACATTGATCAAAATTTTATATTACTTGTTGACATAGAAAAGGATGTTTCATAATCTAATTCATCCAGATCTATATATTTAATCTGACTCAAGGTACCAATGTATGGATCGAAATCATGAGGTAAATATTTATCAGATTCTATATTGGCTCCAACCTCTAATTCAGCATCGATATCAACATATTCTATTGCATCCAATGAACCTAAATAAGGGTCAAAACCTTTAGGTAAATATGGGGTGGTATCAAATCCTAAATCAAACTCTTCGTTATCTTCAATATATTCAATCGTTTTTAAATCAAGTTGATTATCCGGATCTTCAATGGTTATTTCAATTGTATTTGAGTTTGAATTCAACTCATAAGGCTCTGTACTATTTTGTGTAACTGCTTCTCCTCCCAAAAGCAAACTACTGATTACAATAAATTTAAACATGGTTGTTAGTTTTTAGTTTCTATTTTTTGATTGACTTTACTATTAAGACTATCTAGAATTCAAACTGTTACGCGTTTTAGGAGGATTTTAACTATTTAGCACAAATTTTTAGAGAACCTTAAGAAATTCCCGGAAGAAGACATATTTTACTATTAGTAATAACCTTGGATGCATAAAAAATTATATATAAATTTTACCGCGAAAGATTTATTGTGATATTTCTAGTTTTTAACAAAAAAAGATATAAAACTTTCGTATTATAGCGAATTAAATCTTCATTTTGTTTCTTTTGGAATATGAGCATTATAAAAGGATTACATATAAGAACCGTTATAGTTTTACTATTTGTAACACTTGCCATTGTTGTAACATATAACCTGGTAAAGCCGGAGCAGGTTGTCAGTTTTAGTTCGGATATAAAACCAATTCTTAATAAACACTGTATATCGTGCCATGGCGGAGTTAAAAAAAATGGAGGATTTAGTCTTCTGTTTGAGGAGGAAGCCTTTGCAAAAACGGAATCAGGAATTCCGGCTATTATTCCTGGTGATGCAAAGAACAGTTCATTTATCAAGCGATTGCACGAAAGTGATCCTGAACTTAGAATGCCTTACAAGCGGCCTGCCCTTTCTAAGGAGGAAATAACCTTACTCACTAAATGGATAGATCAGGGAGCAAAGTGGGGAGCCCATTGGGCATATTCGGCCCCTCAGGAGGTTGAAATTCCAAAACATCAGGAGACTGCTAATGTTATTGATGGATCGAATATCAGACCGGTGAATGAAATTGATCATTTTATTTTAACCAAACTGGAAGAACAAAATATTCAACCAAATGCTTTAGCTGATTCTACGACGCTGATCAGAAGGTTATCATTAGATATCACAGGTTTACCGCCAAGTGAATCGTTATTTAAACAATGGACCACAAATAAGCTCTCGTATAGTGCTTTAACCGATAGCCTCCTTTCCAAAAATACTTATGGTGAGAAATGGGCTTCCTGGTGGTTAGATCTGGCCCGTTATGCAGATAGTAAAGGTTATGAAAAAGACAATGGGCGTACCATGTGGCGTTACAGGGATTGGGTAATCAATGCTTTTAACGAAAATATGCCTTTCGATCAATTTACGGTTGATCAATTAGCAGGTGATCTGCTTGACGACCCTACTACCGATCAGATGATTGCCACCGCCTTTCACAGAAATACCATGAATAATGATGAGGGAGGAACGGATGACGAAGAGTTTCGTGTGGCAGCCGTTATGGATCGTGTAAACACAACTTTTGATGTATGGCAAAGTACTACCATGGCTTGTGTACAGTGTCATAGTCATCCATACGATCCGTTTAAGCATGAGGAATACTATGGAATAATGGGATTCTTTAACAACACTCGTGACGAGGACACTCCTGGTGATGAACCTGTTATAAAGTTTTACAACGACAATCAACGTGATAAAATTGATAATGTTAACCAATGGATAGAAAAGCACGGTAATCAACAATTGGCAAAAAGTTATAAAAACTTTTTGTTATTCAACGAACCAATTTACCAGGCTCATCTTGCAGAAGACTTTACAAATGGGGAATTACAGGACACCAAATGGTTATCCTTATGGGATAACGGGTCATGTTATTTGAAAGACATTTATACTCAAGGCTCTTCCTATATTTATTTAAAATACTGGACAAACAACAATGGCACCAAAATAATCATCAGGGAAAAAGACAAAAACGGACAGATCCTGTCTTCATTTACCTTGAACAAAACCAATGGAAGAACCATAGATCGTTTTCCATTAAAATCTATCGATTATAAAACTGACCTGTATATTGAAGCTCATAATAGTTCCCTTGGGCCACAACAAGGAACCAGCTCTATAGTATGGTTTGGGTTTTTAGAGGATCTCCCAGGAAAACAGGAATCAGGATATACTCAAATTGACGATTCATTTTTATCTCTTTTAAACATTCGTACTCCTACCTTGCCCATCATGCTGGACAACCCATCTTATATGGCCCGGGAAAATAGATTCTTTGAAAGGGGTAACTGGTTGTTGAAGGGGGATACTGTAAAGCCACACACCCCTCCTGCACTTAACGAATGGAATCCTGACTGGCCAAATACCAGGTTGGGCTTATCCAAATGGCTGGTTAGCAAACAAAATCCATTAACTGCCCGAACAGTGGTTAATCGAATATGGCATCAGTTATTTGGCAGGGGTATTGTTTCTACATTGGAAGATATGGGAACCCAGTCTGAACCGCCTTCTCATCGGGCTTTATTAGATTGGCTGGCTTTCAGATTAATGAATGAACACGACTGGCAATTAAAACCTTTAATCAAGGATATTGTTATGTCCAGAACCTACAGACAAAGCTCTAAAAGTAATGCAGCGTTATATAATACAGACCCTGAAAATAAATTTTATGCAAGAGGTCCGAGACATCGATTGAGTGCTGAACAAGTGAGAGATCAAGCACTCATGGTCTCGGGATTAATCAGTTATAAAATGGGCGGTCCGAGTGTGATGCCTCCGCAGCCTGACGGAATATGGCAAACGGTATATAGTGGTGCAAAATGGACCGAAAGTAAAGGAGAGGACAAATACCGCAGAGGTATTTATACTTATTTAAAGCGAACCAGCCCTTACCCTTCTTTTATTTCATTTGATGCTGGTAGTCGGGAGGTTTGTACCATACGCAGAACTATCACCAACACTCCTTTACAGGCATTGGTTACTTTAAATGATCCGGTTTACCTGGAGGCTTCTTTTTATCTGGCTGAGCAAATGCTGGAAAAGGAGGATATCCGTGAGGCCATCGCCTATGGATATCGACGAGCTATGTTTACTGACATTTCCGAAACTAAAATAAGCGAACTTGAAAAGCTTTATGACGAAGCATTTACAGAGTTTAACAATGATTCAGATCGTACAAAAGATTTTCTTAGTTACGACGCTACCCCTACGGCAAAAGAAGCTGCAATGACAGTGGTAGCAGGAGCTATTATGAATTTGGATGAATTTCTGACTAAATCTTAAAAGATGGATAACACAGAAAGACTGATACAGGAAAAAATAAAACGCGAAATAGAAACACAAACGCGCAGGCACTTTATAAAGGACTGTGTTGCCGGTATGGGGGGAATTGCTCTCAGCTCTCTTTTCTTTTCATGCAATAGCTTTTTTGACAATAAAAAAGGCGGCAAGTTAAGTTTAACAGAGCGCGATTTAAATCCACTCGCTACTTTGGCACCTCCTTTTCCCCCGAAGGTGAAGTCGGTTATTTATTTACATATGGCCGGGGCACCCTCGCAATTAGAAATGTTTGATTACAAGCCTGAATTACAAAAACTACATAACCAGTCGTGTCCTGAATCGTTTTTAGAAGGTCGGAAATTCGCCTTTATCCGCGGTGTTCCTAAATTATTAGGTCCGCAAGCTAAATTTAATCAAGTTGGAGAAGCAGGAAACTGGGTTTCGGAGTATTTACCACATTTTAAAAAGGTGGCCGATGAAGTCGCTTTTTTAAAGGCTGTGAATACCGATCAATTTAATCATGGTCCTGCCCAATTATTTATGCACACTGGAAGTCCACGATTAGGAAGACCTAGTATTGGTTCCTGGGTTACTTATGGTCTGGGGTCAGAGAATCAAAATCTTCCCGGCTTTGTTGTTTTGACTTCGGGAGGTAAAAACCCAAGTGCCGGAAAGAGTGTTTGGGGTAGTGGATTTCTACCATCTGTATACCAGGGAGTGCAATGCCGATCGAAAGGGGATCCGGTGTTATATATCGATGACCCAAAGGGAATGTCAAGAGGGCTAAAGAAGCGAACTATTGATGCCATCAATTCGATTAACAAAGAAGAATTTGACAACTATTCTGATCCGGAAACGCTAGCCAGAATCAATCAGTATGAAATGGCTTATCGTATGCAAATTGCAGTCCCGGAAGTAATGAACATCAATAATGAACCTGATTATATTAAAGAAATGTACGGCGTTGAAAAGGGAAAAGAGTCTTTTGCCAACAACTGTCTTCTTGCCAGAAAACTTGTTGAAAAAGGTGTTCGGTTTGTACAATTATTTGATTGGGGCTGGGACAGCCATGGAACGGACCACAGTACTGCTGTAGATTTAGGATTAAAAAATAAATGTAGAGAGATCGATCGTCCGATTTCTGCTTTAATACTCGACCTCAAACAACGTGGGTTATTAGACGACACACTTGTTGTATGGGGAGGTGAATTTGGAAGAACGCCTATGCAGGAAAACCGCGAAGGAAAGGAACAAGGCTATAAAGGACGTGATCATCACGTAGATGCCTTTACCATGTGGATGGCCGGAGGTGGTGTTAAGAAAGGTGCTTCCTGGGGAAAGACTGATGAAATAGGATTTTCGGCGCTTGAAGGGCAAGTATCAGTGCATGATGTTCATGCTACCATACTTCACTTATTAGGATTCAATCACGAACAATTCACTTACGATTTCCAAGGCCGACCATTTAGATTAACCGATGTACACGGACATGTCATTAAAGAGATACTTGCTTAACCACGAAACGAACCATGCAATGAAAAAAACTGCATTATTATTACTCATTTTTTTATTTGGGATTTTATGTACCGCTCTATCACAAGAGCGCGTATTATTTTTTCAAACCAACTGGGGCAATCAACTGTCATGGGATGAGTTTTGTAAAAAAGCAAAGGCTTCAGGTTTTGATGGAATTGATATTTGGTTACCCAATAACAAAGAAAGCCAACAAGACTTAAAAGAAGCCTTAGCTAAATACGACCTTAAATTAAACCTAATGCACGGAACCGTTAAGGGGATACCGTTAGCCGAAAGTTTAAAAAAATACGAAACGCGGCTTGAGGAATTAATGCAATGGAACCCTGTTCTTATTAATTCTCATACCGGAAGTGATTTTTTCAGCTACGAAGACAATCTTAAGTTTATTGCCATAGGTAACAAACTAAGTAAAAAGTACAATATCCCAGTCTATCACGAAACACATCGCGGGCGCTTTAGTTACAGTATGACTGAGACCTTGAAATATCTTGACAAGGCCAAAGAGCTTCCTTTGACTCTGGACATGAGTCATTGGATGGTGGTACATGAATCTTTACTCCAAAATCAACCAGATCGATGGGATACGATTATTGACAACGTACATCATATTCATGCCAGAGTAGGTTTTCAGGAAGGACCTCAGGTAAATGATCCGGAGGCTCCGGAGTGGAAGAATGCATTGAAGGCTCATATAGATATCTGGGAGCGAATTATTAAAAAAGGACTGAAGGAGCACCAAGGGGTATTTACGGTCACCTCAGAGTTCGGTCCGCCGAGCTATATGCCAACGGCTCCATATACCAGGATGCCTTTGGGAGATCAATGGAAAGCAAATGTTTTTGTTATGAATGCATTAAAGCAACGTTTAGGGATCCAATAACATTTCGTAATGACTCATTTTTTAACATTTCTGGGAAGACTACATCCCCTTATCGTACATTTACCTATTGGCTTTATCCTCCTAGGTTTGCTGTTACAATGGTATAATCGTAAGCAGGACATGCACTTAGACAAGGCCATTTCTATTGCCTTTTTATGGGCCGGGATCAGTGCAGTTGCTGCCTGTATTACGGGCTTACTTCTATATACCCACGAGGGTTTTGCTTACGACACGGTTAAACTGCATTTATGGTTTGGCATCATTACTGCCGTGTGCTCATTTATATATTATGTACGGATCAGTCATATTGCTTTTCATAAAACACCTGTTATTATATTTTCAATTCTTATTCTAATCGTTATAAGTGCTACAGGGCATTTTGGTGGTAATATCACCCATGGGTCAGATTATCTTACGGAACCACTCCCTCCGTCTGTAAAAAGGATTATTGGAATTGAAACTCAAGAGGGAAATGAAATAGCTCTTAACGAAGAAGAATTGGATGACGCCATATTATATTCGGATATAATCCAACCCATTTTAGACAACAAATGCGTTAGCTGTCATGGGCCCAAGAAATCTAAAGGAGAATTAGCTTTGCACACTCCGGAAGCCATCCAAAAAGGGGGAGAAAACGGTGCTGTAATCGACTTAAAAACGCCTGACAGCAGTGCAATATATCATCGTCTGATTCTGCCCGTAGATCATGAAGATCATATGCCCCCAAAGGAAAAGACACCATTAACAAAACATGAAATTGCACTCATTAAAGTTTGGATTGAACATGAAGCCAATTTTGATAAAAGTATAGGGCAGCTTCAATTAGACCATGAATTGTTTACTTCCTTCTTTAAGAATGAAAATTCTTCAGAACTACCTCCGGTTTCAGTAGCAACAGTTTCAAAAGATGTCATTTCTAACCTAAAGAAGTCCACTGCATTTGGGATACAACCGGTTAGTAAAAGCACATCCTTTTTGGAGGTAAGCTGCTTAAATTTTCCGGATTTTAAGGATGCTGATCTCAACACTCTTAAACCCTTTTTTAAAAACATCGTATCTATAAATCTCAGAGGTACCCAGGTAAGTGATGACATTTTCAACAGTTTAATAAAGCTTCCTAATTTACAAACACTAAAGCTAGATAATACCCAGGTTTCAGGTGCCGGGATTGGCAGCCTGCAAAAGCTGGAATATCTGAGAACGATTTCTGTTACCAACACTAATTTTGAAGCGGCTTCTTTAAAGGATCTGGCCTTATTAGAAAACCTGGAAAAGGTATACATTTTTAATACTCCTGCAGCACAATCGCCACAGGAAAATACTGATATAACATTCACCATTAACTACGGAAATTACACATTACCTATAATTGCAACAGACACCATTATTTATTAAAAATTCATATTGAATTAAACCTTTTTATCTGAGTGCCAGTCAAAAGGAGAAACATTCAATATTTATTAGTCATGAAAAAAATAATTGGAATTTGTATGTTATCGCTTCTAACAGTTGCGGTGAATGCCCAAGACAAAAAAGAGGATCGAAAAAAGAAATCCAAATCCAGGGTGGAACGCATGGAGAATATGACTCCGGACCAGATGGCTGAATTACAGACAAAGCAAATGGCTGTTGATTTGGATCTTACGGATGCGCAGCAAAAAGAAATTTATACCATCAATAAGGATCAAGCGGTTAAGCGCAAGGAACAAATGGCAAAATGGAGAAGTATGCGCAACAATGATGAAAGACCATCAAGGGATGAAATGATAAAAATGAGAAGTGCGCGATTGGATGAACAAAAAGCGATGCAGGATAGAATGAAAAAAATTCTGGATGACGATCAATATGCCAAATGGAAAAAAATGCAGGAAGAAAGACAGCAGGAAACGAGACGTCGCATGGGAAATCGGAACAAATAAGATCTTATTCCAAAAACATATAAAAGCATTGAAAAGCAACCTCTTCAGGTTGCTTTTTTATTTTGAATTTACCTTTTCTGATGAAGGCATCACTTTCAAAAAACGAATCCAATTATCCTGGCAAGCTTTCGTTGTGAAAACCCCACTGTTCAAATTAGTTCAGACCAGAGAATTAATCCTAAATAACTAGTAGCCTATTTATTTTAAACCTCTCAATAAATTGTAGATTTGAATCTGCATGTATTACTTACCAAACTACTGTGATTATGACAAAAGTTAATATTAAACAACCATCCTTATTAGTGGCGATTATGATCACTTTTGCATTTCTGTCATCATGTGCAAAAGAGCATAAGCAAGTTGATCCGCCAAACATTATTGTTTTTCTTGTTGACGACATGGGACTTATGGATTCTTCGGTTCCATTTCTAACGGACACTAATGGGACTCCTGTTCGTTATCCTTTGAACGAATACTACCGAACTCCAAACATGGAGACACTCGCCAAGCAAGGTATTCGCTTTAGCAATTTTTATGCACATTCGGTTTGTTCTCCTACAAGGGCTTCAATTATGACGGGACAAACATCAGCTCGGCATAGGGTAACCAATTGGGTAAATGCTGAGAATAATAACCGTACCAAGTTTGGGCCTTCGCAATGGAATTGGGAAGGATTAAACAAAAGTTCTGTCACCCTACCAAGGGTATTACAACAAAATGGTTACAGAACCATTCATGTAGGAAAAGCACATTTTGGACCTATTGGTTTTGAAGGTGAGGACCCAACCAATTTAGGGTTTGATATAAATATCGGAGGGAGTTCTATCGGGCATCCGGGCAGTTATTACGGAAAAGATGGATTTGGCCATATTAAAGGAAATAAAAGCCGTGCGGTACCAGGTTTGGAAAAATACCATGGTAAAGATATTTTCCTTACCGAAGCTTTAACATTAGAAGCTAATGCTATGATTACGCAGGCCAAAGAAGATAACAAGCCGTTCTTCTTATATATGTCACATTACGCTGTGCATGCTCCTTTTCACTCTGATCCGCGTTTTGCAGCTCATTATGAAGACTCCGGAAAATCTCCACAAGCACAAGCCTATGCTACTTTAGTTGAAGGTATCGACAAATCACTTGGTGATATCATCACCCATGTAAAGAGTTTAGGGCTTGGAGAAAACACCTTGATTTTATTTATGGGTGACAATGGATCAGATGCTCCTTTGCCAATAGTTGAAGATTATAGTAGTTCAGAACCACTGAAGGGGAAAAAAGGAAATCATTGGGAAGGTGGTATGCGAGTCCCTTTTATCGCTTCCTGGGTTTCGCCTGATGAAAATGCTGATTCACAAGAAAAGCTAGCTATCCCGGCAGGAGGTATCCAAAACCAGATGGGTACGGTAATCGACTTATTCCCTTCTCTATGTGATATTACGGGTATTGATCTTCCAGAAAAGCATACGCTGGATGGATTCACCTTAAGAAGTCAGCTCGAAGGAAACCACAATAAAACGAGAAACGAACTCTTTTTAAATCATTTTCCTCATGGGGTTCATCGCAGTGATTATTTTACAAGCTTAGTTAATGGTCATTGGAAAGTGGTTTATCACTATCCGGTAAAAGAGAACCCTCGTTATGAATTATTCAATCTGAAGGATGACCCGTTTGAAACTACCAACCTCGCAGATGCAGAACCGGAACAGCTAAAACTTATGATAGCTACCTTAAAAGAGCAGTTGCAAAACACCCAGGCACTCTATCCTGAAAAAGATAGCATCACCTTGAAGTTGACGATGCCTTAATTTTTATTCATTTTACGTTTTATAACATCCAAAAAGTCCGGAGTCCAAAGCCCCGGGCTTTTTTTTGTGAATTATTATTTATTTAAAAAATACATTTTCTTACACTGCACTATTAAGAAATTTCGGGTATTCCCGAAAACCATTTATTTTTTTTACAAAGTAATTACAAGTCATATATTCTTTTTAAGTATTACGGGATGCTGTGATTACCTGTCCAATCTAAAATTGACACTATGCAAACATGGAATTTTAAGGTTCAAAATAATCCTCTTGAAACAGGTAAGCAATTACAAGCTTCACTGGCGTCATTAAACGGGTTAGTTTTTAGCATGAATACAACAAAAAACAACGCAATAACCTTTAAAATCCGTAAACGTATTTTATATGCCTGGTACTTAATCTACCAGAATTACATTATTGTAGATGGAAAATTATCAGAATCAGGCACTGAAGGTGAAACGAATGTAGAAGTTTCCTTTACCAAACATTTTTTAATGAGACTGATCATATTTACCCATATATTTTTGGGCTTAGGATTTCTCCTTGTCATTATTTCAGGAGTAAGCAGCAACGCTTCGATGTATATAATTGGAGGGATCTTATTAGCTATAGGTCTTTTTATTTGGTATGATGTAAGGAAGAGAACTAACAAGAAAATTCAGGAGTTCAAGACGTTGATCTCTGGAATAATGACTTTTTAAGATCAGTTTTATGATGACTCAATGGTACTAAAGGAACTACTATCATAATAAAGAGATCGTCGGAAAATTCAAATTTGGCTGGCAGAAATCCGGCAAACTTATGAAGATCATTGAATATAGGATCGAAAAAGAAATATCAGCAACTCATACCCTCTATATTTTATCTTCCATTCTGATCTGGCAATGATTTCCGGGCACCCCTATTAATTACATTCATTTTTAGTAAGTTAGATGTTTAAAACTCAATGATCATCAAACAAAAAATTAACATAGGGAGATCTGTTATGAAAAGAT
Organism: Zhouia amylolytica; assembly: GCF_900116365.1. Taxonomy (GTDB): domain Bacteria; phylum Bacteroidota; class Bacteroidia; order Flavobacteriales; family Flavobacteriaceae; genus Zhouia; species Zhouia amylolytica. Next base: position 23,760 of record NZ_FPAG01000012.1, read on the forward strand.
CAGTACCATTTCTATTAGTTGCACTTACTATAGTTTTCATTAATTCTGTTTATGCACAAGGGGTTACTTCAGAAGAAGTAGATTCTCTTGTTGGCAGGGCTTTAGCCACAACCCCTTCAGTAGGTATTGCAGTTGCTATTGTAAAGGATGGAAAAAATATACACTCCAAAGGTTATGGCTTCAAGTCTATTGACAGCAATGATCCGGTAGATGAGCACACGATGTTTGCCATTGCCTCAAACTCCAAGGCATTTACCACAGCCGCCTTGTCAATTTTAGTAGATGAAGGTAAACTCAAATGGGAGGATCAGGTTATTGATTACATCCCGGAGTTTAAAATGTATAATGATTACGTAACTACCAATTTTACCATTTTAGATCTTCTTACTCATAGAAGTGGCTTGGGTCTTGGTGCTGGTGATCTCATGATTTTTCCTGACGGAGCAGATTTTACGATTAAAGATGTTCTTAGCAGCTTTCAATATCAGCAAGAGGTATCGGCTTTTCGAACGAAATATGATTACGACAATCTTCTTTACATCGTTGCTGGGGAAGTAATCAGTCGGGTGAGTGGTATGAGTTGGGCAGACTATATTCAGTCGCGTATCTTCGATCCGCTGGGGATGAAGAATTCGGCACCAACAGCATCCCTTTTAAGCAAAAATGAGAACCTGGCACTACCTCATGACTCAGCAGGTGAACCCATCAATACATTGTCTACCTATGATGGAGATCTTGTTGCGGCCGCCGGCGGTATTTATTCTAGTGTTGATGATTTAAGCAAATGGATGCTCATGCACCTCAACAACGGCAAATACGGTAAAGCCCTATCTCAAACATTATTTTCTGAGCAGCAGCAAAATCAAATGTGGCAGCCACATACCCCATTGAGGTTTACGACAAACCCTAATCCCAGAACACAACAACATTTTGCGGCTTATGGTCTTGGTTGGTTCATTGGGGACAAACAAGGAAAGATTGTTATTAGTCATACGGGAGGATTGCCGGGTATGCTGTCTAAAACAGTTTTAGTTCCTGAGTTGAATTTGGGAATTGTGGTGTTGACTAATTCATGGCCCGGGGGGAATGCATATAGTTCCATTCCTGAAACGATCCTTGATTCCTATTTAGAAATTGAAAAACGGGACTGGATTAAAAAATTGGCGGATAATGCAAAAAATACTGGTCATGAATCGGATTCTGTAACCACCAGGGTATGGAAGGTTATTGCAGAAAACAAGACCTCACCTATAGATATTAAAAACTATACGGGTACCTATAGGGATCCATGGTTTGGAGAGGTAGCAATCAGCCTAAAAGAGGGCAAACTTTGGTTTACTTCGTTAAGATCCCCAAAATTGAATGGGCCTATGTTCTATTACAAGGGTACAACATTTGCCATAAAATGGGAATATCGGGAAATGCATGCTGATGCATTTGCCACCTTTAATTTGAATGAAGACGGTAAAGGGATCAGCATTCAGATGAAAGGAATTTCGCCTAATATAGACTTTAGCTTTGATTTTCACGACTTGAACCTTAAGCGTGTTGAAGAGTAATTATCGTGAATTAATATTTTTTACCAGAGATAAGCGTTACTTGTAAAAGCTGCAAAAAAAGAATTCTTCACGATAACCCGGAAGCTATGATTTGCGCTAACGAATGAACCTTTTACAAAAATTGCCTGGAGCTGGTTATATTTAATGTATGTCCTAATAGTAGCTGTCAATTAAAAAAACGGCTAATCAGTCCTTAGTGAGTTAATTAAAAATCCTATACGGAGGGACCCCGTATTTATATCTATTGAGAAAAATAGGTGTCTAGAAAAATTCCGGAATATCGATGCCAGGAAAAGATAGAGGATTCAAGAAAGGATTAAAAAGGAATGTTCCTCATCGTTTTATAAAACCCAACACGAACCATGTTAAATGGCAGGCAATTGATTTAGCATCTAGTTGGCTTATTAGTACTATTAGCTGGTCGGGATGACAGGAAGAGCCGATTATTTATAGCGTGTTTGCTGTCGACTGACTCTTAGGATCAAAGAGGGATTAATTCTTTCGATAAGGACAATGTAAACAACCATTTCCACAGCATTTCCCTCTTCTCAGGTGATACCAGGAGGTAAAGACATAATTTCCGTCTTCGTTGACGTAGTAATCGATGGTTTCCACCAATTGTTCAGCCTTACCCAATCCGGCAATGGTTCTTCTTTTTTCGGGCGTCAGATCACTTGTATATTCCGCTATTCTATTAGCCACCACATTCTTTAAACACTCTTGACACAAGCAACCCATATTTGGTTCCAAGGGCATGATGGCAGGATAAGCATTACACCAGCATCCGGATGAATAACAGGTAAATGAAGTATGGCACTGGGGACAGGATTTGGTTCTTGGGGTACTCACCTAATGTTCTATATTTTAACAACAAGCCCGAGCTATCAGGCCCGGGCTTGCATCTTTACTTTATATATGCTTATGCTAAACTTCTCAGTACTTTATTTACAGCATTGATAGTATAATCAAGGTCATCGTATGTTAGTGCATCATTCAGGAACCAACTTTCGAAGGCGCTCGGAGGCAAATATACTCCTTCGGCCAACATCCCATGGAAAAACTTTTTAAAAGTATCATTATTTCCTTTGGCCGCTGAATCGAAGTCCACTACTGCTTCCTCGGTAAAGTGTACAGAAATCATAGATCCTAAACGGTTGATCGTATAAGGTATTTTCGCATCGTTAAGCACTTTCGTCAACCCTTTATGCAGGTAGGCTGTTTTTTCAGACAGGCTGCTAAAAATCTCAGGGTTTTCATTTAATTCGCTCAACATGGATAATCCGGCGGCCATTGCTAATGGATTACCACTTAAAGTTCCAGCCTGATATACAGGTCCTAGTGGCGCCAGATGATTCATGATTTCGTTTCTTGAAGCAAAAGCCCCTACAGGTAAGCCACCTCCAATCACTTTTCCAAAACAAACGATATCGGCTTTTATATTCAATAGTTCCTGAGCACCTCCTTTGGCAAGGCGGAAACCGGTCATGACCTCATCAAAGATCAACAACACTCCGTGCTCATCACATAATTTTCTTAGTCCCTCCAAAAATCCAGGCTTTGGAATAATACAGCCCATATTACCGGCTACAGGTTCCAGAATAATTGCTGCGACTTCTTCTTTATTTGCTTTAAGGAGTTCTTCTACATTATCCAGGTCGTTATAGCGTGCCAACAAGGTGTCTTTAGCTGTACCTTGTGTAACGCCCGGACTATTGGGGCTACCAAAGGTTACCGCTCCACTACCCGCCTGAATAAGGAATGAATCTGAATGCCCGTGATAACATCCGGCAAACTTTATTATTTTGTCTCTTCCTTTATATCCACGTGCCAGTCGAACTGCACTCATACAGGCTTCCGTACCACTATTCACAAAACGAATCTTATCGATATTTGGGACCATGGAAACTGCAAGTTTTGCAATTTCAGTTTCGATTTCTGTGGGGATTCCAAATGAAGTTCCCTTCTGGGCTTTGTCAACAACCGCATCGATAACAGGTTGGTGAGCATGTCCTAAAATCATCGGACCCCATGAGGCGATATAATCAATAAGTTTATTACCGTCTTCATCATACAAATAAGCACCCTTTGCTTCTTTCACAAACACAGGTTCGCCTCCGACTGCATTAAATGCTCTAACCGGTGAGTTCACACCTCCCGGGATATACTTTTGAGCTTCAGCAAATAAGGCGCTACTTCTTTTATAAATCATTCTTCTCTCTTAATTTTTTATTATTAATTTCTGACCAATAGCAATAATATTATCACGTAAACCATTCAAACGCTTTAATACATCGACAGTCAGGTTATATCTTCTTGAAATCGAATACAAAGTTTCTCCCTTTTCAACCACATGAACATTACCTGAAGACTTAGCAACCACGACGGGAGTATCCACTACTTCCTCGTAACGGCCTTTTAAAACTTCTTTATCTAAATTATACAATTCATAGCGTTGGATCAGGCTGATCAATTTTTCAGGATATCTTCTATCCGTTGCGTATCCTGCCTTTCTTAATCCTCTGGCCCAACCTTTATAATCGCTTGGCTTTAATTTAAACAAGAAAGCATATCTGCTTCGGGTTGTCAGGAACCTCGAGTGATCTTCAAATGATTGTCCCGGATCGCTATATTTTCTAAAACATTCTCCTTTTTCATCATCATCGTGAAATACACCTTCACCACCCCAATTATGGCATTTTATACCAAAGTGATTATTTGCCTTTCTCACTAAAGTACCTTTTCCTGCTCCGCTTTCCAGAATGGCCTGAGCCATGGTTATACTGGCCGGGATTCCGTGTTCTACCATATTTTGCTTGGCAACAGGACTAAAGTAATCGATATAATCCTGTACAGTATTGATGGTTACGGTTGTTTTAGAGGTTGACTCGAGCGTTTCCTTTTCGGTCTCGTCCCTCGAATCATTTTTATTTACAACAACCTCACGTTTAACAGGCGGTCTTTTCTTGCTGGAGGCTACTTTCTTTTTAGATCCACAGCTTGCCAAAACAAGCACACACAATAAAATAGTTATTTTTTTAAACATCTATCAAGGGTAGTTTTTTTTGTTTCAATCGTTGATTCATCCCGGCAATACCCTGAAGGCCACCAGTATGGATCACTAAAATTTTTGTATTAGGTTCAAACTTATCATTTTTAATCATATCTACCAGTCCGTAAAGCATTTTTCCTGTATAAACGGGATCCAAAGGGATTTTTGTTTCTCGTTTGAATTCATTTATAAATTCGATCAGTTCCGGCTTGACTTTAGCATATCCTCCAAAATGATAATCGGTAACCAAACTCCAATTTTCCTTGTGGACAAATTTAAGGATTTCATTTTTTAAAAAGTCTCCTTTAAGCGCAGGAAAACCCAGTACTTTTTGGTTAGGGGATGCACTATTGATAATTCCAGAGATCGTACCACCGGTGCCTACACTCAATCCAATATAATCGAACTCAGCATCTTCTTCGGTTAAAATCTCCTCACATCCTTTAACTGCAAGTTGATTGGTACCTCCTTCCGGAACAAGATAGCATTTACCAAACTTCGCTGTTAATTCTGCCTGAAATTCGGGTATATTTTTATTTCTGTAAGCTGTTCGGGATACAAAATCAAAATGCATTCCGCAATCTTTGGCGAAGCTGAGGGTAGGATTATCAGGAACCTCTTTTTCTAATTCCTCACCTCGTATAATCCCGACACTTTTAAACCCATATTCTTTGGCTGCATATGCGGTAGCTGCAATATGATTTGAATAAGCACCTCCAAAAGTAAGGATGGTATCGTCCCCTTTATTTTTGGCTTCAGAAAGATTGTACTTAAGCTTCCGATATTTATTACCTGAAATGAATGGATGGATTAAATCTTCCCGTTTGATAACGAGTTCAACATCCTTTTCTCTGCATATACTGAGAAGTACTTTTTCATTGTGTATGGATATCATTCGGTAAAGGAAGAATTTATGTTCGTTACATTAACGGAGCCATCTAGACTTTATTTGAAATCCCATAATAATACACAAAGCTCCAGGGACTTCTCGACTTCAAATAACCAGTGTTTTGTTCATTTTTATAAGCCTCTCGTTCAAAACTTATATTTTTATATGCAGTATATGCGTTTCCATATTTAACTATCCCAATAAGCCATTCTGTTAAATAGATCAGGTAAAATGGAATAATCAGCAACTCCAACTGTTGACGAAGATGAATTTTCTCGTGATTAATCAAGACCTGATCTTGCTTTAAAACATCTTCTTTCACAAAGATTACTGGCCATAAGGTTAAACCTACATAGGGTTTTGGAAATATATGTTTAAATACTAAAATCATATTTCACTTATCTCAAACAGTTTTAATTCTGTTATATTTGTAAAGTTAATTATATACGGAGTAATATATAACGAACTATCATAAATAAATTTTAAAGAGTTATTCACAAAATAACTTTTTACGATATTTGTTCGCATGAAAAAGATTATTCCTTTAGAAGAAGGAGATTATTACCTGTCTCCGCAAGGATACAGGGTTTTTACAGAGAAGTATCATTTAAAGCGTGGGTATTGCTGCGAAAGTGGTTGCAAGCACTGTCCATACGGATTTAACAAAAAGACTAATACTCAAAAATAAATAAGCTTTCTTTTGGATAACAACCTTATGAAATACAAGTCTACTACTGCTTATTCCTATCATAGGGCTGATATCCGCTATCCTTAGTTTTACATTATTGACCTTGAACCTTAAGTTTTATTTTTTCAATAATTGTAAACGATTACATCATGACATTCAAAGAGCAAATTTTAGAGGGTATTCCCAGCGAACTACCTCAACCGAAAGTATACGAAACTGAAATTAATCACGCACCAAAGCGCAAGGAAATACTAAACGAGCAGGAGAAAAAACTGGCTCTTAAAAATGCGCTTCGCTATTTTGATGCGGCCCATCACGAAACTTTAATACCTGAATTTAAAGAGGAACTTGACAAGTATGGCCGTATCTATATGTACAGGCTTCGCCCGGATTATGAGATGAAAGCCCGTTCTATTGAGGCCTATCCTGCAAAAAGCAAACAGGCGGCTGCGATTATGTTGATGATTCAAAACAATTTGGATTATGCCGTTGCTCAACACCCGCATGAACTTATCACCTATGGTGGTAACGGGGCTGTATTTCAAAATTGGGCTCAGTACAGACTCACGATGAAATACCTGGCTGAGATGAATGATGAGCAAACCCTGGTAATGTATAGTGGGCATCCAATGGGTCTTTTCCCTTCTCACAAAGACGCTCCCAGGGTGGTTGTTACTAACGGAATGATGATTCCGAATTATTCGAAGCCGGATGACTGGGAGAAATTCAATGCATTGGGAGTTACTCAATACGGACAAATGACTGCAGGAAGTTATATGTATATCGGTCCGCAGGGGATTGTTCACGGTACCACCATTACGGTTCTGAATGGATTTAGAAAAATTGGCAAGATGCCTCAGGGCAACCTATTTGTTACTTCCGGATTAGGGGGAATGAGTGGAGCTCAACCAAAGGCCGGAAATATTGCCGGTTGTATTACCGTGTGTGCAGAAGTGAACCCGAAAGCTACGCACACAAGACATTCTCAAGGCTGGGTAGATGAAGTTATTTCTGATTTAGATCTATTATCCGAACGTGTAAAACAAGCAAAAGCAAATAAAGAGACTGTTTCCATTGCTTATCAGGGTAACGTGGTTGATGTTTGGGAAAAATTTGATACTGAAAACATACATATCGACCTTGGGTCGGATCAAACTTCTTTGCACAATCCGTGGGCAGGAGGATATTACCCTGCAGGTTTAAGCTTTGAAGAATCGAACGAACTGATGGCCAATAAGCCTGAAGAATTCAAAGAGGCCGTACAAGAGTCGTTGAGAAGGCAGGCAGCAGCCATCAACAAACATGCTGCGAAAGGCACGTACTTCTTTGATTATGGAAATGCTTTCTTATTGGAGGCATCAAGAGCGGGGGCGGATATTATGAACACCCCGGAGGAAGCGATTAAAACGAACCGTGAATTCAGGTATCCGAGTTATGTACAGGACATCATGGGACCTATGTGTTTTGATTACGGGTTCGGACCATTCCGATGGGTTTGTGCCAGTGGAGACCCTGAGGACCTCAAAAAGACTGATGAGATTGCCTGTAAAGTTTTGGAAGAAATCATGACTAATTCCCCTGAGGAGATACGTCAGCAAATGGCGGATAACATCCAGTGGATCCAAGGAGCCCAGGAAAACAAACTTGTGGTAGGCTCACAAGCGAGGATCTTGTATGCCGATGCCGAAGGACGTATGAAAATAGCTGAAGCCTTTAATAAAGCTATTTCGAAAAATGAAATAGGTTTTGTAATTTTAGGTAGAGACCATCATGATGTGAGTGGTACGGACTCTCCATATCGCGAAACCTCCAATATTTATGACGGCTCTCGTTTTACAGCGGATATGGCCATTCATAATGTAATAGGCGATAGCTTTAGAGGTGCTACCTGGGTGAGTATTCACAATGGTGGTGGCGTTGGATGGGGAGAAGTTATAAACGGCGGATTTGGTATGGTTCTTGATGGTACTAAAGATGCAGACAGACGTCTGAAATCGATGCTTTTCTGGGATGTTAACAATGGTATCTCCAGACGCAGTTGGGCTCGAAACGAAGGGGCTGTTTTTGCCATCAAAAGAGCTATGGAGGTTGAGCCAAATTTAAAGGTTACACTTCCAAACAATGTCGATGAAGATCTGCTGAATAATGTTTAACCCGGTGTTCTGCTACGAAAGCAAACAGTTTGTGGCTGGCCACCAAAAATTAAAAGCTAATTGTTATGAGAACAGTTAAATTATTATCATTGGTAGCCTTGATCTCATTTTTTGCGGTTTCCTGCTCTTCCATAAAGGTAGCAGCCGACTATGACAGACAAGCAAACTTTAACGATTATAAAACATTTGCTTTTTACAAACCAGGAGTCGACAAGGCAGAAATCTCTGACCTTGACAAAAAACGGATTCTAAGAGCTGTAGAAAGAGAAATGATAGCAAAAGGATATACGCTTTCGGAGAACCCTGATGTATTGGTAAGTATTTTTACCAAAGAACGCGATCGGGTAAATGTATATAATAACGCCGGATGGGGCTGGGGACCATACTGGGGTCCATACTGGGGTATGGGATACAGTAATGTTTCGACCACTACTGAAGGTTCTTTATACATCGATATAATCGATGCTGAAGAAAAGGAGCTTGTCTGGCAGGGTAAAGGAACAGGTAATTTGGTAACTTCAGGTGATATTGACAAGAAGGTTGCAAAGATCAATGAATTCGTCATGGAAATCATGTCGCAATATCCACCAGGGTCATCGAACAAATAATAGCTTTAAAAAACCGCCAAATGGCGGTTTTTTCATTTCATAACGTGTTGTCTTTTATTTAAGAAAACGTTTTAGTTATGTTTTGTAACTTTACATCAACACAAAACACTAAAAACACATTATGAACACTGCATACACCAGCAATCCATTACTCGATAAGCTTCCTGCGCACCTGAAACAGTTTATCAAACCTCAGAACTATGATGATTATTCACCTATCAACCAGGCTGTATGGAGGTATGTCATGCGTAAGAATGTAGATTATTTAAGTAAGGTTGCTCATGAGTCTTACCTTGACGGACTTAAACAGACAGGGATTTCTATAGATCACATTCCGAGTATGTACGGAATGAATCGTATTTTAAAGGAAATTGGATGGGCGGCAGTTGCCGTCGATGGTTTTATTCCGCCCAACGCCTTTATGGAATTCCAAGCCTATAACGTCCTGGTTATAGCATCAGACATTCGACAATTGGAACATATTGAGTACACTCCAGCTCCTGACATTATCCATGAAGGTGCGGGCCATGCACCTATCATTGCGAATCCTGAATACGCGGAGTATTTGCGTCGCTTTGGTGAAATTGGAGCTAAGGCCATTTCCAGCGCTAAGGATTACGAAATGTATGAGGCTATCAGGCATCTTTCGATCATAAAAGAGGCTGAAGGCACGCCTCAGGAAGAAATTGAGGCCGCTGAAAAGCGGGTTGATTATCTACAGGATCATATGGGAGCACCCAGTGAGATGGCTTTAATTAGAAATTTACACTGGTGGACGGTAGAATACGGATTGATCGGCGAACTGGAAGATCCAAAAATATACGGTGCGGGACTTTTATCTTCTATCGGAGAAAGTGCCTGGTGTATGACAGACCAGGTAAAAAAATTACCGTATACCATTGAAGCTGCTTACCAGGGGTTTGACATCACTAAGCCCCAGCCACAGTTATATGTAACCCCTGACTTCGCTCATTTAAGCCTTGTTTTAGAGGAGTTCGCCAATACCATGGCTTTGAGAAAAGGCGGATTGAGTGGCCTTCAAAAACTTATCAAATCTGAAGCATTAGGTACTATTGAGCTTAGTACAGGAATACAGGTTTCGGGAATATTCACCAATGTAATTGAACATGACGGAAAGCCTGTTTATGTCCAAACAGCAGGAAAAACTGCCTTGGCATACCGGGAGAAGGAATTGGTAGGTCATGGCACAAACTATCACAGAGAAGGTTTTGGAAGTCCTATTGGAAAATTAAAAGGCATTAACCTGGCGATTGAAGACATGAGTCCTCGAGATCTCAAGGCCTACAAGATATACGAAGAACAACGGGTTACCTTTGAGTTTGAAGGAGGCATTAAAGTTGAGGGTGTTATCATTACCGGTAAAAGAAACCTACAGGGCAAAATTATACTCATTAGCTTAAAAGACTGTACGGTAACTTATGGTGACACTGTTCTATTCAAACCAGAATGGGGTGTATACGACATGGCTATCGGAAAGGAAGTAACTTCTGCTTTTTCCGGACCGGCTGATGTAAATAGTTTTGACCTCATCACTCATGTTCCTTCAGAAAAAACGATCAAATCTAAAAAATCTCCGGAGCGAATTGCTCTTGAAAGTTTATATCAACAAGTCAGGGAATATCGTGAGGGCAAGAACAGAACTATATCGCGACACAAAGTATTTGAAGAGTTGGTAGCACACTATCCCAACGACTGGTTGCTTTCGGTGGAGTTATATGAATTGGCCAGAAATAGTCATAATGACGAGTTTGCTCAAGAAATCTTAGATCATCTGGAAACTGTAAAATTAAACAGACCTCAGGTAGGTCATTTGATTGACGGTGGAATTTCATTGATCAATTCAGAATTAATTCATTAATTTTAGGGCGATAAACCTAAATATATGAACAAAAAAATATTCCTCGGTATTGTATGCTGTTTAAGCGTCCTTGCCTGTAAAAAGGGCACGGAAGAGAAATCGGATGAAATCGCAACCAATTCCAACAAGCAACCTAATGTGGTCATTGTATTCACGGATGATCAGGGTTATGAAGATGTTGGGTGCTTTGGTTCCCCAGACATCAAGACACCACATTTAGACCAAATGGCTAGTGAAGGGGTAAAACTGACTAGTTTTTATTCGGCTCAAGCTGTTTGTTCTGCTTCTCGAGCTGGACTTTTAACAGGATGCTACCCTAACAGAATAGGCATTCATAACGCCTTTATGCCTGATGCGAAAATTGGTCTTAACCCTGAAGAAACGACCATTGCTGATATGTTGAAGGAGCAAGGATATGCAACTGCTATCTATGGAAAATGGCACTTAGGAGACCACCCGGATTTTATGCCGAACAATCAGGGATTTGATGACTATTTCGGAATTCCATATTCAAATGACATGTGGCCTTTGCATCCGCAACAGGGTCCAATTTTTAATTTCGGCCCGCTTCCATTATATGAGAATGAAAAGGTGATTGACACCTTAACCGATCAGTCGCAATTGACCACTCAAATTACGGAAAGAGCCGTTTCTTTTATTGACAAAAACAAAGACAACCCATTCTTTCTATATGTGGCACACCCACAACCCCATGTACCTTTATATGTTTCTGATAAATTTAAAGGCAAGTCTGAAAGGGGTTTATATGGTGATGTTATTATGGAGATCGATTGGAGTGTAGGACAGATCCTGGAGACTTTAAAAAAGAACAACCTGGATAAAAACACCCTGGTTATATTCACTTCTGATAATGGACCGTGGTTAGCCTATGGTAATCATGCAGGATCAGCGGATCCATTCAGAGAAGGAAAAGGGACTGCCTGGGAAGGAGGTCAGAGAGAACCTTTTATTGCGTGGTATCCGGGAACATTACCTGCTAATAAAACTATTAATACACCGGTAATGGCCATTGACATTCTCCCTACTGTAGCTTCGATTACGGAGAGCAAGCTTCCTGAAAAGGAAATTGACGGTAAAAACGTTTGGCCAATTTTATCGGGAGCATCTACGGAAACACCTCATGAAGCTTTCTTTTTCTATTATCGAGTTAATGAACTCTTCGGTGTACGCTACAAGGACTGGAAATTATACTTCCCTCACCGTTACAGAACAATGGATGGTCAGGAACCCGGAAAAGACGGCTTACCTGGTGAATATCGATTTGTAGACATGGAAGCCATTGAACTCTATAATTTAGCTACTGATTCTATAGAATCTACCAATGTAGCCGAGGAAAATCCTGAGGTCGTAAAAACGATTATGGCACTTGCCGATGAGAAAAGAAAAGAACTAGGTGACAGTTTAACTGGCATTGAAGGCTCTGAGAACAGAGCACCCGGACAAGTTAAAACCGAAGACTAATAACATATTTATAGTCAGGTGACTAAAAACAATAGAAGGGGCAAAAACACGGTCGTGTTTTTGCCCCTTTACATATAAACACAGCACATCTGACGTACTATTTTCTGATAAAATCGAATTTTATATTCCCTTGTTTAAACAGGAACAATTGCTTTCCGTCTTTTCTATAGAAAGACATCTTTATACCTGCCGGTTTAAATTCAAATTCAGTATTCGAATACGGCGTAAGCGGAAAAGCCCCCTGCCCGGTCGCCTGTCCATATAATTCATTGTCTTTTATATATACTTTTATATCTAACGGAAACTCCGGGTTATCATAAACACCCTCATATCCTTCCAAAACCTCCCCATCAACTTCTACTGGTCTTCTTGAAAAATCAGGAAAGTCTAATGGCTTACCGTAAACTCCATTAAGCAATTGTATTGATATATCGTTCGGATTAAAATAATTGGTTGCGTTTACAAACTGAACTAACAAAACCCCATCTTCTTTGTTGTATCCAACAGTAGATCTATAACTTTCTATCCCTCCTGAATGCCCATAAAACTTCTTATCGTTAAAAGGAAAGCTTGTTATTCCATAACCATATCCTTCCTTTATATCGAGCATTTTTTCTAAACTTTCCTGAGCAATTAACTTCCCTGAAAAAAGAGCTTCATAAAACACTGCCAGATCTTCCAGTGTTGCAGCTAAAGCTCCTGCTGACCATGCCCAGTCAGTATTCCATTCTGGTACTGTGGGCTCCCACTTATCACCTTTTCGGAGATAAGATTTAGCAAAATGCGTTTTATCCAAAGGCCTTCCCAGGTAGGTGTTTTTTAACCCTAGTCTTCCAAGAATCTCTTCCTCTAATTGTTTTTTATAACTATTCCCAGAAGCGTCTTCTATAATGTACCCTAACAACATATAGTTAGTATTACTATATTCATATTGGGCATCAGGCTCAAAAACAATTTCATACCCTTTGACTTTCTTCAAAAAAGATTCTTTTGAAATTGGTTGACTTACATTTTCGATAAATCCTTCCTCATTGGTATAGTTAAACAAACCAGACCGATGCCTTAAAAGCATTTCTATATCTATTTTGTCTGCATTGGGGATTTCCGGATAATACCTGGCCAGCTTATCAGACAGGTTCAATTTATTCTCTTCCGCTAATTGTAAAATAAGTGTGGCTGTATATGTTTTAGTTATAGAGCCTATTAAGAATAACGAATTAAGGGTGTTTTTTTTGTTATTTTCTAAGTTCTGATACCCTACCGATCTTTCATAAAGTATTTCACCATCCTTTTTTAGTAATACATTACCGAAAAATGCATCATTTTTCTGATAATGGTCAAAAAGGCTATCTAGTTCAGCTATTTTAGGGTTTTGGGCATTGACCGTAAAGACCAGAATCAAACATAAAATAAATGCTATTCTTTTCATAAGTGTGTGTTTTCAAATTAAAATTAGGGAATCTACATGAAAAACACTTCAGAATGAAAGAAAATTAATCGTGGTTATAACGATTTACGAAAACTTTATTGATGGATATTGTTTCTGAATGGTCTTTATTTTGTTCTGAATTTTTTCGAGAAATGCATGGTGTTGCTCCGAGTTCGGATTAAAAGGTTTATGAGCAAGTCCCTTTTGAATTTTGTCAATTTCACCCATCAATTCAGTTGCTTTGGGATCAATCCACACTTCTTTAAATTTCTCCCATATATAATCTATGGCCACTTCATTAGGATGTACCATATCCGCATTGTAAAAACGGTAATCCCGTAATTCGTCCATCATGATTTCATATGACGGAAAATAAAAGGAGTTTACAGCATCCCGGATCGTATCATGAACAGCGGTTAACAAATGTGCTTTACTTCGCTGATTCTCAACAAAACCATCTTTTAAATGTCTGACCGGTGAAACCGTAAAAATAATTTTAGCTTTTTGATTATACCTGTGGACAAGATCGACTATACTCCTGAGGCATCGTTGCAGTGCAGGAACCGAACACAATACTTTATTAAATTCCTTTTGGGGTACTTTATGACAATTAGCCACCACCCTATGGGTATTTCTTAATTCATAGGCCCAGGCGGTTCCAGGGGTAATAACTACATAGTCCACTTCTTTCAAGCTTTCATGGACGGCATAAAGCACTTTATTCAAATTAGCCAATATGGTTTCCCTGGATGGATTGCTAAAATCAGAATGCACTTCGTAACAATGCCAGCGTTCGTTTAAAAAAAACACATCTTCTTCGGTGAATTCCCTTTGCTGTTCTACTCGTTCCAATAAATTCAGAACTGCTTGTGGATGAAATAAAATACCAAATGGATTCAGGTATGAAGAAAATTTATAGTAATCTAACTTCTTACCGATATTCTCAACAAAACAAGAACCTAGTAACAAGAGTTTATCACTATAGCCTATTTGCTTTTTTTCTGGCTTTAACGGTATGTGCGTTTGTAGTTGCATATAAAAAATATTCCCGCCTGGGCGGGAATACAAATTTATAAAATATATGTTTTGGCCTTTTCAAGGACTTCGGGAATCCCTCCCGGGTTTTTACCTCCGGCTGTTGCGAAAAACGGTTGGCCTCCGCCACCGCCCTGAATGAGCTTCCCTAACTCTCTTACCACTTGTCCGGCATTCAATTCTTTTTCAGCCACCAATTCTTTGGAAATATAACAGGTAAGCATCGCTTTACCATTATTTTCTGAAGCGAATAAGGCAAATAAGTTTTTAAACTCACTCCCTAACTCGAAAGCCATATCTTTAAGAGCCGCCTGATCCAGATCTACTTTTTGAGCCAGGAACTTCACTCCGTTTACGTCTTCAAGTCCATTTCGGATCTCTTGTTTAAGCCCCTTAGCCTTTTCTTTTTGCAGTGCTTCGATCTCCTTTTTAAGTGCCATATTTTCCTCTTGTAATGAGGTTATAACTTTAATGGGATCGTTCTTAGTTTTAAGCACAGCCAGCACCTTGTCATAAGCCTCACTCTGGCTTTCAAAATATTGCTTAGCACCCTCAGCAGAAATAGCTTCAATTCTTCTTACCCCAGCAGCTACAGCGCTTTCTGAAGTAATTACAAAGTGCCAAATATCTGCTGTATTCTTCACATGGGTACCTCCACAAAGTTCCATGCTTTCACCAAATTTAATCGTACGTACGGTATCACCATATTTTTCACCAAATAAAGCAACTGCACCTTCATTTAATGCTTGCTGATACGGAATATTTCTATTTTCCTCTAAAGGTAATTGTTCTCTGATCCTGGCATTTACAAACTCTTCCACCTGCTTTAATTCATCGGTGGTCACTTTAGCATAATGAGAAAAGTCAAAACGGAGATAATCCGCTTTCACTAATGATCCTTTTTGTTCCACATGCGTACCGAGTACGGTTCTTAGTCCCTGATGTAAAAGGTGGGTTGCCGTATGGTTCGCCGCAGTATTGTTTCTGCTATCTAAATCTACCACCGCCTCGAAGGTTGCATTGAGGTTTACAGGTAAATTCCTGGTGTAATGAATGATTAAGTTATTTTCCTTTTTGGTATCTAAAATGTAAGTAACATCACCATTGGGAGCTTCTAAATATCCTTTATCGCCAACCTGACCACCACCTTCCGGATAGAAAGGAGTTAAGTTAAAAACCAATTGATACATTTCACCATCTTTTTTAGAGGTAACTTTTCGATAGCGTGTGATCTTTACTTTGGTTTGAAGCATATCATAACCTACAAACTCTTCTTCATCATCTTCAATAAGCTCATGCCAATCGCCTGTCTCAATTTTGGTTGCTTTTCTCGAACGCTCTTTTTGTTTTTGCAATTCTACATCAAAGCTCTCTGTATCGAGTTCAAAACCTTTCTCGCTTAAAATTAGTGCGGTAAGGTCTATAGGAAAGCCATAGGTATCGTAGAGTTCAAAGGCCTTTTTACCTGAAATTGTTTTACTCTTGCTACCGGCTATCACATTATCTAAAAGCTGTAATCCCTGATCTAAGGTTCTGAGAAAAGAGTGTTCTTCTTCTTTTATAACATTTTCGATGATTCCCTTTTGAGATCTTAATTCCGGAAATGCTTCATGCATTTGATTTTCCAGGGTATCTACTAATTTGTAAATAAAAGGTTCCTTTTCGTTCAGGAATGTAAACCCATAGCGAATGGCTCTTCTAAGAATTCTTCGTATTACATACCCTGCGCCTGTATTACTTGGTAATTGTCCATCGGCAATGGCAAATGACACCGCCCTAACGTGGTCTGCAATAACCCTGATGGCTATGTCAATCTCTTCTTCTTTACCGTATTTAGAATTTGTTATGGTTTCAATCTCGCGAATGAGTGGTGTAAAAACATCAGTATCGTAATTACTCTTCTTATTTTGTAATACCATACACAAACGTTCAAACCCCATACCCGTATCTATATGCTGAGCAGGTAATTCTTCGAGTGAGCTGTCTGCTTTTCTATTGAATTGAATAAAAACCAGGTTCCATACTTCAATTACTTCCGGATGATCTTTATTTACTAAATCTTTTCCGGGCACTTTTGCTTTTTCTTCGGCAGAACGAATATCTACATGAATCTCCGAACACGGTCCACATGGCCCCTGTTCGCCCATTTCCCAGAAGTTATCCTTTTTATTTCCGTTAAGAATTCTGTCTTCACTGATGAATTCTTTCCAAATATCATAGGCCTCGGTATCTCGTTGAAGACCTTCTTTTTCATCTCCTTCGAAAATGGTAACATACAGCATATCCTTATCGACCTTGAATACTTCGGTAAGTAATTCCCAAGCCCATTGAATGGCCTCTTTTTTGAAATAATCACCAAAACTCCAATTCCCCAACATTTCGAACATGGTATGGTGATAAGTATCCTTACCAACCTCTTCAAGGTCATTATGCTTCCCGCTGACCCTTAAACATTTTTGAGTATCGGTAACCCTTGAATTTTTAGGTTTTTTATTACCAAGAAAAAATTCTTTAAACTGGTTCATCCCCGCATTGGTAAACATCAGGGTGGGATCATCTTTGATAACCATTGGTGCCGAAGGGACTATGGTGTGTTTTTTATTTTCAAAAAACGCTAAAAACTGCTTTCTTATTTCTTGAGACTGCATCATAAAACTCTTAACTTTTTCTAAAAATTGGAGCAACTGCGAAACAATTTTTATATTTGTTCGTTAGCAAAATTGCAATCACTCTCATTTAGAGTGCAAAAATAGAATAATTAAACTAATGTCGAAGGTAAAATATTATTACGATCACGAAACACTATCTTATAGAAGAATTGAACCTAAAAAAGGGAAGAAGTTAGGTTTAGTGGCTATTTTCATTACCGGCATGATTTTATCTGGGTTTTTATTTTTTATTGCAACCAGTTACATCCCTAATGTTAAGACTCCCAGAGTACTTTCACTGGAGCGCGAACTCAACAATGCTGAGTTAAATTATCAGATATTAAACAACAAGCTCACCCAAATTGAAAGTGTTCTTTCGAATATAGAGGAGCGAGATAATAATATTTACAGAATATATTTTGAAGCCAATCCGATTCCTGACGAGCAAAGGCAAGCTGGTTTTGGGGGTGTAAACCGATACAAGCATTTAGAAGGGTTTGACAATTCTGATCTAATCGTAAACACCACTGAGCGTTTGGAGGTACTTCAAAAAAGGTTGGTAGTTCAGTCAAAATCTTTGGATGAGATCACTGAACTGGCAAAGGAAAAAGAAGATTTACTAGCGGCTATCCCTGCTATACAGCCTGTAAAGAATGAAGATCTTACCCGAATCGCATCGGGATATGGATGGCGTTCTGATCCTTTTACAAAGGCTAGGAAATTTCATTATGGAATGGATTTTACCGCTCCGAGAGGGACTCCTATTTTTGCTACAGGAGATGGTGTTGTTACGAGAGCTGATAACAGATCATCGGGTTATGGTGAACATATTCGCGTAGACCATGGTTATGGATATGTAAGTTTGTATGCCCACCTGAGCAAGTATAATGTTAGAAGAGGACAAAAGGTAAAAAGAGGCGATATCATTGGATTTGTAGGAAGCACGGGAAGATCGCAAGCCCCTCACCTTCACTATGAGGTTTTTAAAGACGACAATCGTATTAACCCACTTAACTTCTATTACGGCAGTTTAACAGCTGACGAATTTGATGCTATGTTAAAGGCAGCTACGATCGAAAACCAATCGCTTGATTAATGCACTTAGAACTTCCTGATAAACTATATTACAGCATTGGTGAGGTAGCCAAGGCCTTTGATGTAAACACTTCTCTAATTCGTTTTTGGGAAAAGGAGTTTGATGTTATCAAACCAAAGAAAAATGCCAAAGGAAATCGGAAGTTTACTCAAGAGGACATAAAGAACCTTCAACTTATCTACCATTTGGTAAAAGAAAGAGGTTTTACTCTTGAGGGAGCAAAAACACACTTAAAAGAAGAAAGGTTGAAAACTCTTTCAAATTTTGAGATTATTCGTAAATTGGAGCATATAAAAACTGAGCTGATAAAAATTAAGGACCAACTATAAATTGGTTTGCGTATTGGTCACTACACAAGTTTTTATAAATGTTACCTGTAACGAATGTGTAAAATTTTATACCTATAATTAGAAACAACCTAAAAACTGAATATCGATGAAAAAGTGGTTAATTCCTGTTATCATTATTGTTGTGGTAGTCTTCGGACTTTACAGATGGGCTGTTGGCATCAACAACACAGCAGTTACGTATGAAGAAAATGCTAAAACTGCATGGGCTGATGTAGAGAGCACTTACCAAAGACGTAATGATCTCATTGGCAATCTTGTAAAAACGGTACAAGGTGCTGCTGATTTTGAAAAATCGACCTTAACGGATGTTATTGAGGCCAGAGCAAAAGCTACCTCAACAACCATAGACCCCACTAATATAACTCCAGAACAGTTAGCAGCCTTTAATCAGGCTCAAAGTGGTTTGTCTTCTGCTCTCTCCCGTCTATTGGTTACGGTAGAGCGTTATCCTGAACTGAAAGCCAATCAGAACTTTTTAGAATTACAATCGCAACTGGAGGGTACTGAAAACAGGATCAATGTAGCCAGAGATCGTTTCAACGAATCTGTTAATACATACAACAAGCATATTAAAATATTCCCAAACAGTTTGTTAGCAGGCATGTTTGGTTTTGAAGAAATGGGACGTTTCTCAGCCGATGCCGGTGCAGAAAATGCTCCTGATGTAGAATTTGATTTTTAATTATCGCTAATGTCTGAAGTTGAGGAGTTTTTAACACCTGAAGAAGAAAAAGAAATCGTGGCTGCCATTCGCACAGCTGAAATGCAAACCTCAGGTGAAATTCGCGTACATATAGAAAAATCTTCACAGGAAAAAGAAGCGTTCGAAAGAGCGAAAGAGGTATTCCATTGGCTTAAAATGGATCAAACCAAAGAAGCTAATGGGGTACTTATCTATGTCGCTGTTCACGATCATACCTTTGCTATTTGTGGAGATAAAGGAATAAACGAAAAGGTCCCTAAAGGCTTTTGGGACAGCACCAAAGATGTCATGCAAAAGCATTTCAGACACAAACAATTCAAACAAGGATTGGTGGAAGGTATTTTAAAAGCGGGTACCGAATTACGAATGCATTTTCCATGGAAGCATGATGACGCAGATGAATTGTCGAACGAAATATCAAAAGCTTAATATGCTTAGATCAAACTTTATAAAAAACTGTTTATGTTTCATAGCAGGTCTTTTATTAATCAATATTGCTTCAGCTCAATTTCAAATTCCTGAAACTCCAAGTGAACAAACCAGTGTTTATGATTATGTAAACCTCTTGTCTTCTTATGAAAAGTCTTCCTTAGAAAATAAGCTCGTACGTTATTCTGACACTACCTCCACTCAAATTGTGGTAGCTATCATCTCTTCTACCGAAGGAGAGGATATCAATTATCTGGCCGCACAATGGGGTCATAAATGGGGTATTGGACAGGAAAAAGAAGATAATGGAATATTGATTCTTCTTGCCAAAGATGATAGAGACATCAGCATACAAACCGGATATGGCATCGAACATCTTTTAACAGATGCGCTTTCCAAACGTATCATTACCAACGTTATCATCCCTGAATTTAAGAAAGGGGACTATTATGCCGGATTGAATCGGGGCACGGATGTTATCTTTCAGGTTTTATCGGGAGAATACAAAGGCAGCAGGAAATCCGGATCTAAGGGCTTCCCTGTTGGTGGTATCATTTTCATGATATTTATATTTTTTATTATCATTTCGGCCTTGTCAAAAAAGAACAGAGGTGGGCGCGGTGGACCCGGAGGTAAAAATCGCGGACTTGACATCTGGGACATGATCATTTTAAGCAATATGGGGCGTGGCGGCTTCGGTGGTTCCGGAGGTGGATTTGGCAGTGGTGGTAGCTTTGGTGGCGGTGGCTTTGGTGGCGGCTTCGGCGGCGGTGGCTTCGGTGGTGGTGGTGCCAGTGGAAGCTGGTAATATCGAGAACCAAAAAGTAATTCCCTTTTAACTTTTCATTATTAACAATCCATTACAGAAATGGTTTCTTTTGTAGTGCTAATAAAATAACCTGGAAGTAATGCCGGCATCTTTTTACACCCAAGAAATAGAAAATTACCAATCAGCGCTCAAAGCTATAAATAAGAAGTTATTATTTTTTAGTATGCTTCGTCTAACTGTTTTTTTGCTTGCGGTAGTTGGTATATACTTCTTCTCTGGCAATTGGACCCTGATTACCGTCATAGCCATTATATGTACGACTGTTTTTCTCGGGCTGGTATCTCATTACTCAAACCTTCAATATGAAAAGAAAAAAACACAAAAGCTCATTGAGATTAATCAAAATGAACTTCGGTTTTTAAAACGAGATTATCATGAGTTTGACACGGGTGAAGAATTTTCAGATGCCAATCATTTTTACAGTTATGACATCGATCTGTTTGGGAAAGGTTCATTTTTTCAATATTTGAATAGGACCGCCACTCCTGAGGGCAAAAAAGAATTAGCAGAAATATTACTTCACAACGATCCGGTTGATATTGAAAAGAAACAACGTGTTATTAAAGATCTAGCTTCTAAACCCAAATGGCGTCAGGTTTATTCTGCCATCGCTAACCTTATTGAATCGGACCTTAGCACTAAAACCCTTGTTAACTGGATTAAAGGTTATCAATCGTTCACCCCGAAATATGCCAAGCCAATCTCGATTGGATTTTCTATCATTTCCCTTGGGGTTATTACCACCGCCATTCTAAATATCATTCCTGAATCGTTCGCCATTTATTGGTTCTTTATTGGGTTAACAATTACAGGACGTTACTTTAAAAAAACGAATTTACTGTCTGATCGTTCGGGAAAAGCTAAAGAAGTACTTCAACAATATCATCAGTTATTGAATTTGATAGAGGAAGCCTCATTTTCTGCTGAAATCTTAAAGGCCAAGCAGGTAATCATTAATTCCAAGCGTGAAAAAGCCTCCGGCATTCTCAAGAAGCTTTCAAAAGCGATAGACTCCTTAGATCAGCGGAATAACATGCTGTTTGGTGTCCTAGCCAACGGCTTCTTGTTATGGGACCTGAGACATGCAAAAACTATTGAAGAGTGGATTCATACGTATAAAGAAGACGTTGATCACTGGTTTGAAATCATCGCTTATATAGATACTCAAAATTCCCTGGCTACTTTTGCTTATAATCACCCTGGCTATCATTATCCCACTATTTGTGATAAAAAAGGAATTGAAGCGCAAGGCTTAGGGCATCCACTATTAAATCCTGAGAACAGAGTTGATAATAACTTCAATATTCAAAACAAAGAATTCTTTATCGTTACAGGGGCTAACATGGCTGGAAAGAGTACTTTTTTAAGAACTGTATCATTAAGTATTGTTATGGCTAACTGCGGCCTTCCTGTTTGTGCTTCTTCGTTTGATTATTCGCCTATGAAGCTTATTACGAGTATGCGAACCTCGGACTCTCTAGCTGATGGTGCATCCTACTTCTTTTCTGAATTACAGCGTTTAAAATTTATTGTTGAAGCCATTAAAACGAGTCGTTATTTTATCATTCTTGATGAAATCCTCAAAGGCACCAACAGCACTGATAAAGCAATGGGATCACGTAAGCTGGTAGAGCGTTTGGTTAAAAGTAATGCTACAGGCATTATTGCCACTCACGATCTGAGTTTATGTGAGGTAGCCCAGGAATTGGATGCGGTTAAGAACTATTATTTTGACGCCATTATTGCGAACGATGAGTTGTCCTTCAGCTACGAATTGAAGGAGGGAATTTGCCAAAACATGAATGCTTCATTCTTGCTGAAACATATGGATATTGTTGAGTAATAAAAAGGTCGCACCCTTATCCAAAAATAGCAATTACCCGCAATATCATTTGTTGTCTTTTTGTGATTAAAAGCAAATAAAAAGGCCACTACTTTTGTAGTGACCCATTTTTACATTCGAAATCCGTAATCGATTAAAATCTTCTAAAACGCATTCCTCCACGTTGGGGAGCTTTTCCTCCGAACTTATCAAATTTCCATGTAAAGCTCAGCATGAAATACCTTTGAAGAACCGTACCCTGACTGTCTTGAATGTAATCTTCAGCGACCGTTCTACGCGTGTTTATATTTTGATCGAGTAAATCGTATGCCAATAACTTTAAGGTACCCTTTTCTTTGAACATCTGGACTCCCAGACTCATATTCCAAAAGACGGAACTCTTATCAAAACCTTCACTTACATTCCCGTTATAGCTATACACAATATCGTTCCCCCAGATAATATTCTTTGGCCAATAAGTAGAAGTTCTCAATTCAGCATTATGCGTAATAAATTTAACTTTATCGAGATTGTCCAGGGTATAGGATGTATTATTAAATGTGATTGAATAACCCGGTTCTATATCTATTAATTCCTTATAGTTATAGTCGAAGGTTAGACGTGGAGTCAGGCTGAAATTTTTAGAAGTAAATTCTACCCCATTACTAAAACTCACATCATTGTTATATCCGGAGTTTAATCGCAAACGCCATCCCAGTGTATATGTCGTATCTTTCTTTATCTGTTTCCCATATGATGCTCCCACATTGGCTGAATAATTACCATCTACATTGGTATAGGAGGTTCTTCTGATAAAGTTATCATCCGTAACTGTAAATCGGGTTATTTTATCATTTTCAAAATTCATCGCCCCATAGATGAACATTCCGCTTCGGCTTCTCCAATCAAAATTATTATAATTAAATGAAACCCGATGACTTAGCGCTGCATCCAAATCAGGATTCCCGACTACTATATTTGTAGGGTTCGAAATATTCTCAATGGGTTGAAGCTGGGACAACGATGGAATATCTACGCTTGACCTATAATCAAAACGTATCCGTTTATTTCTACTTAGGGTATACCGCACACGACTTGAGAAAAAGATGTTATTAAAATCCTTATCAAATTCTAAATTTTGTAGTCTATCGTTGTTATTCATTTCGGTATTCTGATAGTTTGCATTTACGCGAACACTCAGGGCCTCGCCTTCATAATTGATACCAAAAGTTGATCTTTGTTGTATGTTCTTAAAGGTAAATTCGGAACTTAGGTCAGCATTAAAATCGGTATATCCATTTGATGCGGCATCAAAATCATTAACAATCCTGCTATTTTCCTGATTTTGCCAATTATAGCGATATTCTAAATCGGCAAAAAGGTTTTTAATAATTGGTTGTCTGAACTCGATCTCTGCCTGATATGTATCTGAGCGGTTATCGATTTTAGTCAACTGATCTACCTCTTCTTCTGACGGGTTATTCCCGTATACCGATCTGAGCGTATTGAGGTTAGAACTCCCATCGGTAACATTGTTATTATTATTAAAACCTACTCTCAAAAACTGACCTTTACTTCCAAACCTTTTGATCACATCGAGATTATTACTGAAACTCTGTTGCTCATTTTCATCAACACTTCTGGATTGACTTTCATTGATCAGCGCCCCATCTTCATCGGTAGCGTTTTCCATGGTTCTATTTGAGGAGAGGCTTTTAGCAAGGTTAAACCTTGGAGCTATCGTTATCTTTAAGGTTGAATCTAATTCAAATTCAAATCGTGCATTCCCCCTGTGTGAATCGGTATCTCCATTAAAACTGGATTGACGTTCGGTAAAATAGCGTCTATCTGGTAAAATGTTTTCTCGTGATGTTTTGGTATCGTTGAATGAACTACTCCCCCCATAGAAATAATCCCCGGTAACTTCAGTTTTATCACTGAATTCATTGGCATAATTACCTCCGATATTGGTAGATGTTGTTATACCCTGACCAAAACCAAAGTTGAGTCCATTTACACTAAAACTACCATTTCCTCCGACGGAAACACTTCTTCTTCCGGAGTTCCCTACCATGTCAAAAATCTCATCCATAGAGAACCCGGAACTATTGATATTATTCTTTCCTGCCAGAATACTGAAGCGTTCTTCACCTTTAAACATATTCAACATACCGTTTAACTGATAGCGATCATCGGTTCCGTATCCCGCTGTGGCTCTACCAAAATGGCCTTTATTCTTCTCTTCTTTAATCGTTATGTTTATAGTTTTTTCTTCAGAATCAGAATCTTTACCTGTAAACTCTTCAGTTTCTGTCTTTGTATCGGTAATTTGTATTTTATCTATGATTTCTTTAGGCAAGTTTTTTGTGGCTATTTTAGGGTCATTACCAAAAAACGCCTTTCCGTTCACCAACACTCTATTTACCTCTCGTCCGTTAACGGTAATTTTACCATCGCTATCTACCTCAACGCCCGGCAACTTTTTCAATAACTCCTCGACATTGGCATCCGGACGCGCTTTGAAGGAGTCGGCATTAAATTCGAGAGTGTCTTTTTTTATTTGAATGGGAATACGCTCTCCAACTACATTTACTCCTTCGAGTTCTTGTGTTTGCTGATCTAACAATATTTCTCCTAAATCTATGTTCGTCTTATTCAGGTCAATGATCCTCTTTTTCGAATTATATCCTGTATAAGAGATCATTACATTGGCCTTGGTAACATTTGTATTCAGTTGAAGTTCAAAAGATCCATCATCTTTTGAAATGGTATATGAAATAAGCGTACTGTCTTTTAAAGTCTCTGCAAACACAGTTGCGGCTTCGAGAGCGTTCTTCGTACCATTTTCTTTAACAGTACCTGTTATGGTATACTCTTGGGAAAATAAATAGCTGCTAAAAAGCAGTACAATCAGGGTAATTTTTACTTTCATCTTAGTTTAAAGGTTCAAGGTTAGTTTATGATAACTCTTAAAAAGACTTTAATAAAGACAAAAGGTTTAACGTTATTATGTTATAGTTTTCTTAAATAAACATGAAAATCAATTAATTATAATTTCGCCGTCCACTTTTTGATCTTTTCCCTCCAAACTGGTCTAATTTATAAGAAAAGCTCAACAAAAAATATTGTTTCAACACTGTACTTTGATTATCCTGAATCACATCTCCGAAGGCTGTTCGGGAGGTATTAATATTTTGATCTAACAGGTCATAGGCAAATAGTTTCACCAGACCTTTATCTTTTAAAACCCGCATCCCAATGCTCATGTTCCAGAAAACAGAACTTTTATCGAAATCATCACTGACGTTTCCGTTATATGAATATGAAATATCGTTCCCCCAAATTACATTTTTAGGCCAAAAGGTTGTCGTCCTGACCCCCGCGCTATGTCTTGCAAATCGAACCTTGTCCCTGTTCTCTAAAGTATAAGAAGCATTACTATAGGTAAGCGCATAGTTTGGAGCAACATCAATTAATTCTTTGTAGTTATAATTAAATCCAATACGCGGTGTCAGGTTAAAGGTTTTCGAAGTAAATTCAATTCCATTACTAAAATTGACATTGTTATTGTATGATGCATTCAGGTTTAAATTGAATTTTATCTCATAAACACTATCTTTCTTAACCTGTTTATTGAAGGATCCACCCAGTCCTATCGAATAATCACCATCGAGGTTGGTATATGTGGTTGTCCTGACCAGGTTTTCATCTGTAATGGTAATTCTGGCAATTTTATCATTAGCAAGTCTTAAATTAGTATTAACACTAATGCCCATCTTTTTTTTCCAATCGTAATTATTGTAATACATGGATAGGTTATGACTAACGGTTGCATTTAAATCGGGATTTCCGACTCGAATATTTGTCGGGTTTATTCTATTTTCAATTGGCTGGAGCTGATTGACATTTGGCACCCTCACATTGGATCGATAATTTAAATGGACCTGTTTATTATTTTCTAACTGGTACCTGAACCTTCCACTAAAAAAGAAATTATTGAATTCTTTATCAAACTGCACGTCTTGCAATTTATCATCATTGCTCATTTGTGTGTTTTGCCAATTACCATCAATTCCAACACTCAATTTTTTTCCGGCATAATTAACTCCAACCGATGCATGTTGTCGTATGTTTTTAAAAATAAAGTCAGAACTTAATTCTTCATTGAACTGAGTATATTCTTCCGTTATTTCATCATAATCATTGACGATGATTTTATTTTTCTGAACATTTGAATTATAGTTATATTTTGTATCCAAGAAAAGTTTCTCTACAATCGGTTTTCTATAATTGACATTTACACCATACCCATCGGATCGATTACTTCGTGTTGTTAACTGTCTCACCTCTTCTTGTGAAGGATTATCACCATACAATTCTCTAAAGGTATTCAACTTCATCAACCCGTTATTGATGTTATTAGCATTGTTAAACCCCATGCTAACATAGCCCCCTTTGTGGTCCAGACGTTTAATGATGTTGATATTGTTATTAAAACTTTTTCGATCATTCTCTGATACGTTTTCTGTTGCACTTTCATTAATAAGGTTTCCATCTTCATCACTTGATTTTTGAGCACTCGTATTGGCGGCAATATTCTCAGTGATATTAAATCTCGGAGCCATGGTAATTCTAAGGGTAGAATCTAATTCAAAGGCAAAACGAGCATCGGCATTGTGGGTATCTGCATCTGAATCGGATTTAGACAAGCTTTCTGTAAAATAATATCTATCTGGTAATATATTCTCTCTTGACGTTTTAGATTCATTAAATGTACTGCTACCCGAGTACATATAATTGGCTCTTACATTTGTTTTGTCCTTAAAGCGATTGGAATAATTAGTTCCTATATTACCAGAGTTTGTGATCCCTGATCCACCCCCTACACTAACTCGATTCATGGGCCCTCCATACATATCATAGATTCCATCCATAGAAAACCCCGTGTTATTAACATTATTGGCACCTCCGATGATACTCATCCGCTCTGCATCCTGAAAAAGATTGACCATTCCATTTAACTGATACTTATCGTCGGTTCCATAACCTGCGGCTAACCTTCCGAAGTACCCTCTATTTTTACCTTTCTTAATGGTTATGTTCAATGTTTTGTTTTCCGATTCAGATTCCTTACCAGTAAACTCTTCTGTTTCTGTTTTTGTAGTTGTAAACTGAATTTTATCTACAATTTCTTTGGGCAGGTTTTTAGTGGCGATTTTAGGATCACTACCGAAAAACTCCCTCCCATCGACCAGAATTTTATCTACCTGCCTCCCGTTTACCATAATTTTCCCGTCGCTATCGACTTCGACGCCGGGTAGCTTCTTTAATAACTCTTCTACATTGGCATCGGGTCGGGCCTTGAACGAATCCGCATTGTATTCAAGGGTATCTTTTTTTATGGTAATTGGCCTTCGCTCTGCTACAACGCTTACTCCTTCCAGCTCCTCCATTTGTTGCTCCATTAGAACCTCTCCCAGGTCTAACGGAGTCTTTTTAAGTGCTAGCAACTTCTTGGTTGTTCCATACCCCGCGTAGGAAATAAACAGGTTTACGCGATCTAAGGAAGAGACCAGGTCGAGTTCAAACGAGCCGTCTTTTTCTGAAATAGTGTATGAAATTAGCGTACTGTCTTTGACACTTTCCGCATAGACGGTTGCTGCCTCCAGTGCTTCTTTCGATTGTTTTTCTTTAACTACTCCTTTTATGGTATATTCCTGAGCGAGTATAAAACTACTGCATAGGAATCCAATTATAAAAAAATAATTTCGCACTTTGGTGTTTGGGTTGGTTTATATATTTTACAATTAGAGTCCTATTTATCGTAAATGGGTGCCTTCATATATGTTATAATTTTCTTAAAAAATATAGAAAAATTAATCTAAGTACATCATACTACTTTTTTTCTTTTTACCTCCAAACTGATCGAATTTAAACGTAAAACTCATCATAAAGTATCGCTGTAGAACTGTACCTTGAAAATCCTGAATGTAATCGGTTCCGGTTGATCTTCTGGTATTGTTATTCTGATTGAGCAGATCGTAAGCTAATACTTTTAAAGTGGCCTTTTCCTTAAACATTTGCATTCCCAAACTCATGTTCCAGAACAAGGCATCTTTGTCAAATCCCGGTCCGACATTACTATTATACGTATAACTAATATCATTCCCCCAGATAAGATTTTTCGGCCAATAGGTCGTTGTTTTTAAAGTCGCTCTTTGGGTTACAAAATTGATGTCATCTACAGCACTTAAATTATACCTGGTATCGGTATATCCGAATTCATAACCCGGTTCTAATTCGAGCATTTCCAAAAAATTTAAGGTAGTTGAAATTCTTGGAGTTATGGAATAAGAATTACTTTCCAGTTGCTCTCCGTTACTAAAGCTTACTCCTTTGTTATAATTAAAATATGGTTTTATATTAATCTTAGCCGTGAAGGTACTATCCTTTTTAAACTGTTTTGAATACCTGGCGGACCCGTAAATGGAATAATTACCATCTATGTTGCGATATTCTGTTGTTCTTATAAAGTCTTCATCGGTAGTGGTTACCGCGACAATTTTATCAGTTTCAGCCCGTAGGCTTGCATGGAAAAACATTCCCGTTCGTTCCTGCCAATTGTAATTATTAAAACTCAAACTAAGGCTATGGTTTGTCGAAGGATTCAAATCGGGATTACCAATCACAATATTCAATGGATTACTAACATCCGGCACAGGCTGTAACTGACGAACAGATGGCATATTTAAATCAGAGTAATACCATAAGGACATACGCTTCCGCTTATCGAAACTATAATTAGCATTGGCGGTGAATAATAAGTTTTCGTATTTATTATTAAAGGTGGTACTCTGCAAAAAATCTTCATTATCCAGTTCGGTAAAAAAGTACCTGGCAGACAATCCAAATCTGAACTTCTCCCCATTTCTTCTAAATCCTGCTTCAGGGTAATGCTGTTTATTCTCAAAGTTAAAATCAGAACTCAAGAGCGTATTAAAATCGTCATAGACTTGTGATACTTCATCGTAATCATATACACTTTTTTCATTCTTATTCATTGCGTTTCGGAAGTTATATCCAAGGCTTACAAAGGTCTTTTTGGAGAGTGGGTGATTATAGGTAAACCCTAAATTATAGCTATCGGTTGTAGCATTGGTAAATGTTTGTTGATCGAGTTCTTCATCTGAAGGGTTATCACCGAAAACCTCTCTTCGGGTATAAAAATTGGACACATTCATGTTTTCGGTATTATTATTTGAAAACCCAAACCTTATGTATCTTCCAATGGTATCTAACTTTTTGAAGATATTCAATTGATTCGTAAAATTACGTTGTTCGCCATTACTGACGGTTCTACTTCTGTTTCTATTAATCAGTTCATCCTGATCACTGATACTCTCGGTAGCACTTATGTTCTCGGAATCGGTATTATTAACGCTCATTGCCGGCTGTACCGAGATCCTTAGGGTTTCATCGATATCGAATTCAAGATTCGCAGCTCCTCTATGCGACTTGGTAGTACCTTCAAAATTAGATTCGGAATTGGTAAAGAAACTACCATCCGGCAAGAAGTTTTCTCTATTGGTTCTCTGATCATTATAGGAATCACTTGAAGTAAAAAAATAATTAGCATCGAGCTCATATTTACCTTTTTTTGCATTTGCATAGCTGGCACCAAGGTTTGAGGTTGTTACTATTCCCTGTCCAAAACCAAAAGACATCCCTCCTACAGAAAATGCCCCATTGGAATTGAATGAGATCCCTCTACTGGTATTACCTACCATATCGTAAATCTCATCGAACGAAAACCCGGCATTATTGATATTATTTGCTCCTGTAAGTATACTTACCCGTTCTTTATTATTGAAATAATTTAAAAGACCGTTGAGTTGATAGCGGTCGTCGGTACCATAACCTGCGGACAATCGTCCCATCATTCCTTTGTTCTTATCTTCCTTGATGGTAAGGTTAATAGTTTTTGTTTCTCCATTACCCTCCTCTCCTGCGAATTCCTGGGTTTTTGTTTTGGTATCGGTAATCTGAATCTTACTAATAATTTCTTTTGGAAGGCTCTTGGTTGCTACTTTGGGGTCGTTACTAAAAAAAACCTGCCCATTGACCAATACCTGATTTACTTCCTTTCCGTTGACCGTTATTTTACCTTCCGAATCGATCTCGACCCCAGGTAGTTTTTTCAGCACATCTTCGACGGTGGCATCTGGTCTTGTTTTAAAAGAATCTGCGTTAAATTCTAAAGTATCTTTTTTAATGGTAATGGGAATGCGTTCCCCAACAACACTTACGCCATCCAATTCCTGCAATTGAGGCTGTAGTAGAATATCGCCAACCTCAAATTTCGGTTTATTCAGCACGAACTCTTTCATTACGGATTTGTACCCATTATAGGTAAAAAAGACGTTTACTTTAGGTTCGGAGGTTTTGAAATCGAGTTGAAAACCACCGTTATTCTCGGAAATGGTATATGAAATCAGGGTACTATCTTTTATGCTTTCCGCATAAATAGTTGCTGATTCCAGTAATTGTTGCGATTCTTTTTCCTTAACGGTTCCGGTTATGGTGTAATCTTGCGCAAAGATTAGACTACTCGTAAAGAGTAGCAATAAAGTACATAATCTGATCATTTTTTGATTGAATTTTCAACAAAACTAAAGCATTAGTTCAACCAAAAAACTAAGAAAGTGTTAAAAAATTGGTTATGTTTCCCTATTTTTTCCTAAAATATACCTGAATCGGCACTCCGTTAAAGTCAAAATTTTCCCTCAGCTTATTTTCGACAAATCTTCTGTATGGGTCTTTAATGTACTGTGGTAAGTTCGCAAAAAATGCAAACTGAGGTGTTGGAGTTGGTAATTGAGTACAGTATTTAATTTTAACATACTTCCCTTTCGCCGCAGGTGGTGGCGTCTTTTCAATTAGAGGAAGCATGGTATTGTTGAGTTTAGAAGTTGATATCTTTTTACTTCTATTATTATAAACCTCAACGGCCGTTTCTATAGCCTTATAAATACGTTGTTTGGTAAGTGCAGACATAAAAACGATTGGCACATCGGTAAAAGGTTCTATTTCTTTTCTGATTTTACGTTCAAAATCTCTAATGGTATTGGTTTCTTTCTCTACCAGATCCCATTTATTCACTAAAATAACGACTCCTTTTTTATTTCTTTCTGCCAGCCAGAAAATATTAGAGTCCTGTCCTTCAAATCCTCTTGTTGCATCGATTACCACTAAGCACACATCGGCATGTTCAATGGCTCTTACGGATCTCATTACAGAATAGAATTCCAGATCTTCTTTTACTTTGGCTTTTCTTCTGATTCCTGCGGTATCTACCAAATTAAACTCAAACCCAAAGCGATTATAACGTGTATCTATACTATCTCTGGTGGTACCTGCAATATCAGTAACTATATATCTGTCTTCGCCGATAAGTGCATTGATAAAAGAAGATTTACCTGCATTTGGCCTTCCAACGACAGCAAATCGTGGCAATTCATCTTCTTCCTTTTCTACGAATTCCGGAAGGGCTTCCACTACTGCATCCAATAGTTCACCACTCCCACTTCCGTTAATACTTGAAATGGTATAATATTCACCCAGGCCTAATGCATAAAACTCAACAGCATTTGCTTCCCTGGTTGCATCATCCACCTTATTCACAGCCACGAAAACCGGCTTCTCAGCCTGACGTAGTAATTTAGCAACATCTTCATCCATTCCTGTCACACCGACCTCTACATCGACCACAAAAATCAATACATCAGCCTCGTCTATGGCAAGTTCTACTTGTTTATCAATTTCCTGTTCGAAAATATCATCACTTCCAACAACATAACCTCCCGTATCTATCAAAGAGAACTCTCGTCCGTTCCAGTCGGCTTTTCCATAATGACGATCGCGTGTAACCCCACTTATGGAATCCACTATCGCTTCTCTTCTTTGAATCAATCTATTAAACAAGGTAGACTTCCCAACATTTGGTCTTCCTACTATGGCTACAATACCACTCATAAACAAAAAATTAGGTTGCAAAGGTAAGCTTTACATCCTTAAGTTAAAACATGTATTACAAGTTATAAATTTCGAGTACTATTATTTTATTTCAAACAATCTTGACAGCCTATACCAACTCCCTTTTAAACGAGCCATAAATAACTTATTATTAACACATTATATGACATATTATTCGGAACTTTAAAGTTGCTATTAACCAACATAAAACAACATCATGACATCATTAAAAAGAATACTTCTCGTATTCACCATCGGATTATTCACATGTGCTGTCACTGCACAAAACGACAAAGACCAAAAAATAATTGACGACGCCAAGACTGCCAAGGCTTCCTTGTTAGATGCCAATCCTGACCTAAAGGATTTTTTTGATAATTCTGCAGGCTATGTTATTTTTCCAAATGTAGGCAAGGGCGGATTTATTGTTGGAGGAGCTTCCGGAAACGGTGTGGTCTATGAAAAAGGAAAGATGATCGGTATGGCCGGTTTGAAAAAGCTGAATGTTGGCCTGCAAGCCGGGGGCCAAGCCATTATTGAAGTTATCTTTTTTGAAACGCAAAATGAACTGGATCAATTTAAAAAAGGTAAATTTAAGTTTGATGCCGGTGCATCTGCCACTGCGATTCACTCGGGAGAATCGGTTGATGCCAAATATTCAGAAGGTGTAGCTGTATTCACGCATACCAAAGGTGGTCTGATGGCTGAGGCCTCAGTGGGTGGACAAAAATTCAAATACAAAGCATTCAAGGAATAAAAACAATAAAGGCTTGGGAAATCCAAGCCTTTATTTTTGATTATATCCAAACCTTCTTAATTGGTTGGTATTACTTCTCCAGTTTTTATTTACTTTCACATAGAGTTCTATGTGCACCTGTTTCCCGAAAAACTTCTCCAAATCTTCACGGGCTTGC
Organism: Zhouia amylolytica; assembly: GCF_900116365.1. Classification (GTDB taxonomy): domain Bacteria; phylum Bacteroidota; class Bacteroidia; order Flavobacteriales; family Flavobacteriaceae; genus Zhouia; species Zhouia amylolytica. The sequence goes on from NZ_FPAG01000012.1 coordinate 57,354, forward strand.
ATCCCTACCTTTTTCAAAGCAGTTCCTTTATGTCCGATAATGATCCCTTTTTGAGTTTCACGTTCCACCATAATCACGGAACGGATACGAATAATTTTATCATCTTCTAAAAACTCTTCCGTTTCAACCTCCACTGCATAAGGAATTTCCTTTTTGTAATTCAGCAATATTTTTTCACGGATGGTTTCGTTAACAAAAAAGCGTTCCGGTTTATCCGTTAACTGATCTTTTGCATAAAAAGGTGGTGAATCTGGTAATAGCTCCACTATTCTATTGAAGACTTCCGGTACATTAAAATTGGTTAAGGCGGAAACCGGATATATTTCAGCTGTTGGCAATTTTTCTTTCCAATATGCTACTTGTTCTTCCAGTTGCTCCTGACTTGATTTATCAATTTTATTCAACAGTAATAACACTGGAATTTCAGAATGCTGTAAACGCTTGAAGAACGCCTCATCTTTTAATTCTTTTTCACCGATCTCCACCATATAGATCAGTAAGTCTGCATCTTCAAAGGCGGATTTCACAAAATCCATCATGGATTCCTGCAATTGGTATGCAGGTTTGATAATACCCGGAGTATCTGACAGGATCACCTGAAAATTATCGCCATTAACGATTCCGAGGATTCGATGGCGTGTAGTCTGGGCTTTGGAGGTGATAATGGAAAGCTTTTCACCTACAAAAGCATTCATCAGGGTTGACTTCCCAACGTTCGGGTTCCCTATGATATTTACAAAACCAGCTTTATGATTACTCATGTTTTACTTTTAATTGATTAAAATAGCTATTCATGGCCAGATTCATTTTTGGAGCCAGCCATAATACTGCAATCATATTCGGGATACTCATCAGGGCAAATGCCAAATCTATGAGCCCCACCACCAAATCGACAGAAGCTACTGCTGCAAAGATAATGCTGATGATATAAATAGCGTTATAATACTTGCCTATTTTTGGTCCGGCGAGATAGTTGAGGCATTTTGTTCCGTAATACGAATAGGTAAACAAGGTCGAAATCCCAAAACAAATGATCATAACCATGAGCAGTTCATCTCCAAAACCATGCATTAATTTCTCAAAAGCGGACAATGTAAGGGCGATTCCATTGCTCTCTGCCTCTATATACACGCCACTGATAATAATAATCAAGGCTGTAATGGTACAGACAATGATTGTGTCAATAAAGGGTCCGAGCATCGCAACCAAGCCCTCATGAACGGGTTGATTGGTCTTTGATTGCCCGTGATACATTGGAGCGTTCCCTACACCGGATTCATTAGAAAAAACAGCTCGTCGAATTCCCAAAAGAATTAACCCCCACAGACCACCCTGGGTAGCGGTTTGAATGTTAAACGCCTCGGTAAAAATCAATTTGAATGATGGTGCAATGGCTTCCGCATTGGTAGCCAGAATGTATACGGCTGTCAACATATAAAGCACAACCATGAACGGGACAATAGCTGTGGCTGCTTTCACAATTGACTTCAAGCCACCATAGATTACAAAAATGGTTATGATGGTGAGTACGACACCGATTACGAGTTTCCAATAAAACTCACCCAGACTCAGGTATTGCTCGGGGTTTATTACTTGTACTACACTCTGAGTTAACTGATTTGCAGTAAAGGCCGGTAGCACTCCTACCAAACCAGCGATAGAGAAAAACACTGCAAGAGGTCGCCCGTATTGCTTTAGTCCCAGCTTCATGTAATACATTGGTCCACCGAGCACATTTCCATGCTCGTCTTTTTCTCTTAACAGAATGGCCAGGCCACAGGAATAAAACTTAATTGATGCCCCAATAATCGCGGTGAGCCACATCCAAAACACAACTCCCGGTCCACCGAAATAAATTGCTATAGCGACCCCGGATATATTTCCAAGGCCGACGGTAGAGGCCACCACTGAAGATAGTGCTTGAAAATGACTTACCTGACCACTATCAGATTCATGATCGTATTTACCTCTGATCACATCGATAGCATGTTTAATATGCAGGTATGGTTTAAATCGGGAATAAAAAACTAAAAAACAACCTCCCCCAATGGTAAGGACTAACATAATCCACTCTGTATAGCTTGTAATATGACCAATAGCTTCGGTTAATTCTTTCATCTATAACTTGTTATTGCGCTGGTAAAATTGTATATTAAAGATAGGTGAAGATATATAATTTATTTCAAGGACCGACTAAGGATTAGGTTGTTGCATTTTATCAATTAAAATAAATTAATTTTTATTTGGTAAACTTTAAAATGGTTGTATATTTGCACTCGCAAGATCGCGGGATAGAGCAGTAGGTAGCTCGTCGGGCTCATAACCCGAAGGTCGCTGGTTCGAGTCCAGCTCCCGCTACAAAGTAAACCAGCTAGAAATAGCTGGTTTTTTATTTTATAGCAAAAGCGATGTTTACATCCGCTTTGGAGATAAATAAAAAACAAGATGC
>NZ_FPAG01000001.1:0-213078 GCF_900116365.1 Zhouia amylolytica
GCTACAAAGTAAACCAGCTAGAAATAGCTGGTTTTTTATTTTATAGCAAAAGCGATGTTTACATCCGCTTTGGAGATAAATAAAAAACAAGATGCGGAGCAGCGTAGGTTTCTTTGTAAAGTTTCCTCCTATTCTGGTCCAACAAGCATAGTGAGTTAATCCAGCTCCCGATACAAAGCCGGAAAACCCTTGTTTTGTATGAAAAAAAATAGATCTTTCTTACAAAGCGAGCCAATAAACGAGCCAACTTTAATCAAAAAGTTGATGCAGAAAAACTATACATTACCAAAATTGTACGTCCCAAAAAAGAACGGTAAACCTACGATTGAACCCGGAAAGCGATGGTACGTATGGTTTTTATGGCGGGATCCTGAAACTGGCCTTTTAAATAAAAAATTTAAGTGCCAACACGACATAAACCGCTATTCCAAAGTAGCAGACGTAAAGCAATTGGCAAAGCACTAGTTGAAGCTTATACTGTCATGCTAAATAGGGGATTTGATCCAATGCGCCCCGATACAAAAGACATGCTTACCGACTCCCTGAACATGAATTTTATGCAGGCAATGGATTATGCATACAACAATAAAAAGGGAGATTGGAGCGAGAAAACAAAAAGCGACTATAAATACCGGCATGATAAGTTCATTGAATGGATGAAATACAATAATGTGGCTGGGTTACCAATAGAAAAAATCAACAAGCGCATCCTTACCACTTTTTTAAATGAGCTGAGTAAAGAACTTGGTGCAAACAGCATCAATAATTTTAGAGCTTATTTAGGGTCTATGTTTGGAAAATTGGTCGATGATGATATCCTGGTGTCTAATCCGGTTTCGGCCATAGCAAAGTAAAAAGTAAACCCTACAAAAAACAAACCATTCACACCACAACAGCAAATACAGAACATACGTGAGTATTTCCTAAAAAAGGATCCGTACCTATACCATTATCTTAGGATGGTTACATTTGCTTTTTTGCGCCCTATCGAAGTCGTTCGCCTTACAGTTGGGGATATCGATTTACAAAACAAGGTGTTGACTGTAAAGTCAAAAACCGAAAACCGCAGTACTATAAAAATAATTGAAGACCTGGTACCAACGTTGGAAGGGATGCAATTGGAAAAATACAAATACAACTTTCACTTATTTACACCTAAACAACAACCAGACTATTGGGATTCAAAAGAAACAAGTAAATCAGATTACTTCCAAAAACGATTTGGAGAGGTCAAAGAACATTTTGGCTTTGGTGTTGAGTATGGTATTTATAGTTTTAGACATACATTTGTAAAGAACTTATACGAAAACTTTTTAAAAGAAGGGTTGAGTGAGCGCGAAGCTCAAATGAAACTCATGGGGATTACCAGGCATAAAAGTTTAAGCGGCCTTAAAAACTACCTTCGTGATGTTGGTGCAGCTCTATCGGAAGATTATTCCGACAGTTATACTATTGTGTTTTAAGCCTAGTGTCACATTTTCGTAATTCTTTTTATACATGCTAAGGTATAGGTCATGTTCAATATTATTACTAGACGTTATATCTATTTCATTAATTTGATGATAGTTAATTACAGCTTTCTACCCTTTGCTCTAGGGTGTTGCTTATATGTAACGATATCCCTTCTCTTTTTAACAACATCATTGGTTTAGCTGTCTATATTACATATTTGATAATTTGAAAACTAGAATCTTTATTTAATCATGTGAGCTTTTTAATATGTTAAAAATTGAATACACCTTAAAATTACACATATAATATTGTATATTTTATCTGATTATCAGCAATATACCAAAAACCAAATCTTAAATGTCATGAAAACATTTTACACTTTTATTTCAAAAAAATATTACTTTAAATTCGTATTGATCCTAATTCTTTTTGGTGTCGGATGTCAAAAAGAAGATATTCAGATCCCTAATGAAGTTCCTATCCAGTATCAAGACCCTGAAGTTAAAATAGAGCACGGATCTATTAAAGATTTCAAAGCAGATATTACTTTTCAAGAATCACTAAAGAAGATCAAAACTAACATAGCTGATATCAAATCAAACAGCCTTGAATCAAAAAACAAACAGAATTTTTTATAGATACTTCAAAAGTTGTTAAAGTAAAAAGAAACTCAATTACTACATATAGCCTATTAGCAAAAAGAGAGGAATCCGAAATGGGAACTGTTGACAATCTTATTATTTCAATTGATAGTAATGATAAAGTTAATAGCTATATATTGAGTTATACACCACAAGGGAAAGGTTTTGTTTGCCATTCAAATCATGACGCATATTCATTTAATGGCTCTTTAAACATAACTCCTGTAGAAATAGATCTTAATGAAATTTTAGCTCAGAGAACAGCAGTAATCCAAATAGTCATACTGATTTGTGATTGGGAAAATGGACAACATGGGGCGTGGCATTTAGCCACTGCTAACTGTACTCCCGGGTTCATTCAATCGGTCACAGTGAACGTATATTATGAAGTAAATCAGTTTAACCAACTTACTATGGGTGATTACGTTACTCTTGATGGCGAAATTGTTTCAGGTACAGGCAGCAGTGGAAGTCCAGGTGGGAGTACCCCAATATTAATGTTAGATGATGATGAAAACGTATACGTACAATGTGAAGTCATAATTGATAGTTTTCAGAATTTAGGAATTTTAGGAATTGAAGAAAATTGGTTACGCAATAATTTATGGTATGCTCAAAAACTTTTTGACTTTTTAAATCCTGAATTATTTTCTCCCAAAGCAAAAGAATTTGCAATACAAGCTATGAGGGACCAAATGAGTGGATATTCCATAAATTTATTTGAAGGATTCTTAAATCACCTACTTGAGGAAAACCCATTTAAGATAATCGAAATCGATTGCAATCAAATACAAAAATGGCAAGCTCTTGCTCAACATATTGCTCCTCAAAGTATACAAAATAAAATAGATAATTTACCGAGTTCATTTTTTAACAATTTTGAAATTCAATCATTAGAAGATGCTAATGGCACCATTGTAAATTTAGATTACTTTGGAGTCAACATATCTAATCTCCCAAATGACCCAAACACAGGGCAACAATTTAATCCAGATGGGTTTCTTGATTATATTAGAAGACATTTTAATAATTTTATTGAAGGATCTACTTTTGAACCTTATTGTGAAATATCATCAATGTGTGAAACTGAAACTAACTTATGGAATTCATCGAATCCATTAAGTAGCATAATATACATTGATATTCCAATGGATGATGGAGTTGTTATATGTTCTAAATACGCAAATAGTTATTGGTATTTTATGACACTGAATGCTCCATATACTGGCAATCATCCTGTTAGTGGAACAAGACAATTTGGATATGAACAAAACTCAAATGGTTCTTATAATTTTTTTGTAAGGGGAGTTGATAGATTTGAGTCTAATATAGCAGAGAATTTAGCGTATGTAATTGGAAACGGAAATCCCTTTTTTGGAGCTGACAATCTTTGGTCTAGCTTTCAGCAAAAGATTAATCAATTTGTTAACAATAATTCAGGTTCCTCAAATATAATTCCTGCTATAACGAATAGACCTGATTGGAATAAAATAGAACAAGTCTTAAACGGAGAAAAATCAACAAGTGAAATAGGATGTGATTAAATAACAATATCATGAAGTATTTTAATAAAAAAACACTAAACGTTTGTTTCTACTTAGCAATTATTTATGCCTTTATAATATTTGTTATACCCTCAAAGTACATATGGGGAGTTTATTCACCAAATTTATTAGGTTGGACGATGATAGTGACATTCATTTTAGGACTCTTCCTCTTTTTTTTATTACTTATAAAAGATATTTATAATAAGAATGTTCAAAGCATTAAAAAAAGAACATTATTTATTTTAGTAATAATTACTATCTCTATTGTCTATTGGTATATAGAAGCTAAAAGTATGGGGAATGTATAAAACCATAATCTACAATGAAAGATTTTAATGACATCCCTCAAACCAAAAAACGGGTCTATTCAATAGAATAAATTTAGATTATCTCCTTGAAAAAATTAAATGGTATATCCCAACTAAAACCCAAAATGAAAAGAACTAATTAAATATTTTTAATGAAATTGTGTTTAAAATATATCACTTTTTATTTAGCTGTCTTATCAAGCTTTATAAGCTGTAAACAAAAGGAAAGAGCAGAGTTAGTATATATAAAACGTTTCTTTCCCATGGCTCTGATTATAAAAAAATTATTAAAGAATATGAGAGTCTCCTAATATCAGAAAATATAATTAAAGATACTACCGCAAATAGTTATTGGGAAGTTGTTGAAAAAATGGCTACAAACAAATCGTTTAACCCTTCTACTTCTCTGTTAAACTTAACGGAAGAAAACAATTTCCCAAAAAAAATAACAATAGATTGTGAAGAAATGATTCTGAACAGTTTAAATTATAATACAACTAAAATAAAACGATTTAACCATGTTTTAGATTCTATACGTAAATTATCAAACCCACAACCTAATGATTATGCTAAAGGCATGCTATCAGTTTTAGACAAAGAAGATTTAGATTATTATAAATTAAAAACATTTGCTCTTATAGTACTAATTAAGACAGAATAGATATTTAAAAAAACTTTTTGTTACAAACCTAATTTTGGGTTTATTTAATTCTCTGGCAGCTGCTATCTTTAAAAATGATGATACTCCAGATATTTACTGGATCTTATCAAAAAAAAAAAGGATGTTGGCCAAAGGAAACAAAAAAAAGATGCCACACCTGGTAGCATCCCTTTTTATAATGATGAATGATCGTTTATTGAGTAACTAAATCTGTTACTTTTCTACATTTAATTTTGTTATTCAAATCACTATACACTATGAGCTAAATTTTTCAAATCTTGGACAAAATGGTTTGAAAATTGTTCTGTTTTTAGGCTACAAAGTAAACCAGCTAGAAATAGCTGGTTTTTTATTTTATAGCAAAAGCGATGTTTACATCCGCTTTGGAGATAAATAAAAAACAAGATGCGGAGCAGCGTAGGTTTCTTTGTAAAGTTTCCTCCTACTCTGGTCCAACGAGCATAGTGAGTTAATCCAGCTCCCGATACAACAAGCCAAACCCTTGGAAACCCAAGGGTTTTTTCTTTTTATAACCTTAATTAAAAGATGTCCTTTTAGGTGACCCATTATTTAAAATTGGTGACCTATTAAAATTATGGGCTATCTCTCATAGAACACCAATGTTAAATCACTTAAAAACATTGGTCATGAACCCACAAAAAATCTACATTCTATTTGTATTAAAAAAGCAAAAGCTAAACAAAAAAGGACTAGCTCCCCTCTATTGTAGATTAACTTATAATAAGAAAAGAATTTGCAACTGGCATTGTAGTTTCTCCAAAGAGAGTCTATTTTCCATTTTTGAACAATAAAAGGATTTCATCAAAAAGGAGAATAATCCCCAATAAAACAAACTGTTTATTCATAAATTATGGCGAAATTTAATAAAATAATTATGAATGTAACAACTTTAAAAAAGACAAAACTAGTTTTAAGATTACATCTTATAGCACTAATTTTTATGTTATATGCTTGTCAAAACAACAGCGACTTACATGTTGAAGACAACATTAACCATAAACTATCTGAGGGCTTCCACAAAGAAGAATTCAAGGAGATTATTCCTTATGAATATTCGGTAGATTGGAATAATTATGCTATAGGTTATTCAGAAGAAATGGATTCAGAATATTATGAATTCACTTTAAATTGGTTAACAGAAATGAATCCAATTGATTTTGCACTAAATGGGGAGAATACTCATACATTTCCAAATTACAAATTATTGGCTAATGGGATTTGAATTTTTTGCAGTTAAATTTTTAGAGAAAAGTGACTCCTATTCAGAAAATATTTCATTGCTCAATTTAAAAGATTTTAATGGGAAATACTATATTTATGATTCCCAAGCTAATAAAATCTTAGCTAAAATGTATTCTAATGGAACGTTAGTTGGTGAAGTAAATGAGGTTGATAAAACTAAGAATGTTAAGCAAAAAATGGAAGAAGAATGTGTTATTGTAACTACTCAACATTATACGGAAATATATGCTTTAAGAGATGGCGAGCCTGAATTACTTTATGTCGTTTATGAAGGATATACTGAGGAGGAAGTTTGTGTTGATCCAAACAATGGTTATGATCCATATGAAGGTGCAACCACCGGTGGTAATGATACAGGAGTGGGTAGCACTAGCCCAGAGGAAGAATGTCCTGATACTGTCCATGGATGTTATTATGAATTTAAAGAAGAAGTTGTTGAATGCCCAGAGGGCTATAGTGTCGATGAAAATGGAAATTGTGTAGAAATGGATGATGGTATCACCATTGATCCAAGTGTTCCGGAATGCCTTGAGGAAATTATTAACGATTTAAAAACTAAATCAAAAAATATTTATATAGTTCCAGGCCTTCCTCTTAATACTAATCTATCGTCAATAATTTTAAATTTGTTTGAAAGCTCTTCAAATCACAATTTAGAAATAAAAATTGGAAACTTGTCATCTAGTAAAAATGCTGTAACTGTTCCAACTTCTCTAGGGAATGGTGAATTTAAATATACTATCACTTTGAATCAACTTTTTTTGCAAAACGCTACAGATTTAGCAGTTGCAAGAACAATTATACATGAATCTCTTCATGCACATTTGTCACACATGTACCAAGATCAACCTTTTACTGATTTTTCTAGTAGAATTAGATACCACCTTGCTCAAAATGGATATAACACGAATGATGCTCAACATGAAATGTTTGTTGAATTTACAGAGGCAATGGCTTATTCATTACAAGAGTGGGATAATAATAGTATAGGCAGCTATGATTATTATTACTATCTTTCTTGGTCTGGTGATATGCTCCAAACGAATGATTTTGAACATTTCCCTGAAGCTTTTAAGAAAGCAATTACAGACGCCAATATCGCAGAAGGTCAAGCCAACGCCGCATCTACCACTATTGCCAAAGGTTCTAATAATTGTCAATAAAACGTTTATTATGAAAAAGTATTTCTGTTTAATTATTATCAATCTATTTTTTTTTAATGTTTATTCTCAAACTGAAATAGACAACGAAAAAGAAAAATACTCTATTATCAAAAGTATTTTTAAAGGAAAAATAAATAATCTATTTCTATATGAGAAATTTGAAAATTTTAAAGGAATGACTTTTTTCCTTGACAACCCTAAAGTCTTAAAAGATATGTATGGGCAACCATCTGACCTTGATGAGATATCCAAGTCCTTGAAAGATGTTGATTTTTCAGATGAGTTTAGCAAAATAACCAATGAAACCTTTTTAAACACTAGCATGTTAGACCCTGGTATTAAACTTATCAAATCTAAAAGCATAGACGATAATGCCAAGGTGACCTATATCTCCGAACCGATTATAATTAAAGATTTAGGCTTTATCTACTTAAAATCTAATTATGAAGAATCTATCATGATTCTTAAAAAAAAGGAATCAAATTGGGAGGTGATTTGTCATAAATATACTTTCTTAATGCTTGTCAATTAAACCTCTAGAAGGTGCGTGATTGTATCCCTAAAGAAGTATTATGGGTGATTAAAACCACGCGACTTCAACAAGGACTTGATGAATATGTTAGTACCATTAATTTTAAACTTTGCATTGATAATATTAAATCTAGTGAAAGCGAACTTACTTCAGACGAAATTAAATTTCTTAAGAATCAATTCAAAAGTCTTAAAGTTGAAGAAATCAACAAAAAGCGTATTATCAATTCCGAAAATATAACCAATATTAGAAAGCAAGGTTACTACATCTCTATGCCCGTTATTTTTAGAGAAAACAACTGTGCTATTTACTATTCTGAGAATGGTACAAGTGGACAATTTAATCTACTAATTAAAAGAAACAATAAATGGGAATGTTATTGCCCTAGCAGGGTATGGATGGAATAAAGCTATTAAGTGTTTTTTAACTATATTAATACCTTATGGATATGCCAAGAGGTATTTCATATCTGATAAAGTCTAAAGCGAATTCAACTATGAGTTAATATTGCTATACACAAATGAATATTTAACTCCCAGATTTTTTCAACTTTATCAATTCTTTATGGGACTTACGGATAATCCTGTTTATAATGGTGACCCAATATCAGATGCTCAGCATCAATATATGGCAGAAAATTATGTAACCCCAATAGCTCAGGCCATTCGACAAATAGATGGAAACAGGTATTCTCTGGATTTCTATATGTGGCATGGATGGAAGGGTCTTGAATCAACTTATGATTTTAAGCACAAATTAAATACTAACCAAAAATCTGATTATGTCCAAAAGCAACAACAAATCAACATCAGCACAAATGTTACTTGCGAATAAGTCAATATTAATAATAACAGCCTTTTTAATAATAGTAGGCTGTAGCAAAAATAAAAATTGTACTAAATCTGATATGCTTAAATATGAATTATTAACTGTTATTATAGATTCATTTGCTAAACCCTCCGTTACTATTCCTCCACTAGTTCCTGAAGGTGTTGTTGATACAATAAAGAACGAAAGAGACTCAATATTAAATTTGATTAAATCAGAGGAGTGGGTAAATCAAAAAAATATAGTCGCTGTATTGCCATATTTTTATACGCCTAATAAAGAGGTCATATTCAAAAACACCTACCCTAAAGAATTTGAGAGTTTAGTTAAAGATTTATCAGTTAAAAGTGGTGATACTATTTTAAAGATAGATAAAATAAAAAAAACCAGAGGGAATATTTTTATAAAGGCTCCAACTTTAAAGGAATTAATAAAAGATGAAGATTTGTGGAATTCGTTTGATTTAAGAATAACGGGGTCCAAAATTGTATTCGATGCTGATTGCGATAAAGCGGTAACCATTATTGGAATCAGTAAAGGAAGATTAAATAGCTATAACAGTTTAGTTTTTTTAGAGAAAATTGATAATAATTGGGTCATAGTACATAAAGAAACAATTTCAATTTCTTGACTTACCATTATTTCTGCTCACCACACTGGTGTGGACAATTGATAAAGAAAGTGTTATATCATTTAGCTAGGTCTACCATAAAATATTTATTCTTATTTATTTCATTCCATAACCAAAGAAATAAAAAAATATTGAATCAATAGAAAGAGTTAAAGACTATAATAAAAAGTTTTACAAAATGAAAGATATAATAAATCAGATGCTAAAAGTACAAAATGGCCATAAAAAACAATTATTTATAGTAATGTCTATAATGATTTTTGGCTGTTCTTCAGTCAAACAAACATCCATTGATAGTGATGAGTATGATATATCGAGGTATCAAATATCAAACTCCCTAAAAAGTAAAAATCTAAATATCTCTATTTTTGATTATGTTGATAGAAACAAAAGAATATCAGGGGCTATAGAAATTAATGGGGTTTTTATTAATAATCAAAATTTAGAAGATATCTCTTTAAGTGTTTCAACAAATAAAACTTATGATATAAGTATATTGTATTTATCAAAAAAACCAATCAACATAAATAATCTGAAAGTAAAAAAAGGAGATTCTATTGCTATAAATGTATTTATGAAAGATAGCATGGAACCTATTCATGAACAATAAACTTATTAGACGTTTCATTCAGGCTGGTGAAAGCATAAATCCTTGTTCCTTTTATTTGTTTGTAACCCAGCTCCCGTGACAAAGACAAAAGTCTTTCAGAAATGAGAGGCTTTTTTTATACATGAGATTTTGGGAAGTTTCTTTTTGAAAGAATAATGGATTAAGCATCGCATTAAGAGATTCCGCAATGAATGTGGAATGACACCGGGTGTGGAATGACTTGGGGAGCGGAATTGCACTGGGAGTGGTGAGTGGAGGGTGGATTCCGCAATAAATGCGGAATGACATTGGGTGAGGAATGATATTGGAAGGCATCAGTGGAGGGTGGATTCCGCAATAAATGCGGAATGACATTGGGTGCGGAATGACACTGGGAGTAATCAAAGGAGAATGGGTTCTAAATCATTTTTATTCAAAATACATATAAAGTGTTCCCTGATCTTTTATAGAAATACAAGGAAACTTATTTAAATGCATCTTTATTTAATTCGGTCCTGTATTGGTTCGGGGGCATTCCATATTTTCTTTTAAAAGCTATGGTATAGTTATTAGGATGTGTGTAACCAACGCGTTCAGCGATTTCACTAATAGAAAGGCTAGAATTTGTTAAAAGCCTGATTGAATGCTCTAATCGGGTTTGATTAAGGTAAGTAATCACAGGAGTCTCAAATAATATTGTGAACCCAGACTTTACTTTAAACTCATTAATCCCAAATTTCCTGGAAAGTCCCTTAATCGAAATTACTTCATTGAATTTTTTTTCTATATAGTCTTTTATGGCATAAATAATAAAAACATCTTCAGTTTTAAGTTTATCAAGCCTTTTATCTTTTACAATATTACCACCCAGCAGAAAGGTCAGTATCGCTGTCAGTTCTTCTCTTTTAACACCAAACCAAGGTAAATGGTCTGTCCCCTCTGAAAGAAACAGCTCTGACCCAGGTATATTTTGATGTAAAAAAATGCTATGACCACTTTCCACTAGTTTATCCCCTGTTCTATGAATAAGTAAAACCGGCTGCTTTATCTTCTTAAGACATGATCTTACATCAATATCCAGATTCATTTTATACAGAGCGATTGCGGCGGAAGGGCTTGCACTATGTCTTAGATAGGAAGCCCAATACTCCTGAACTTCACTATCGTTCATTACACTGGGAGCCATCAATTGCAACCCTACAGGACCTCCCCAATTTTCTGCCATATAATTTATGGACTTTAAATGCCCCTCTTCATTGAGACCGTAAGGGTAATCATCGGATCTTACCCATTTTGCAAAGGAACCAAAAAGGATCAGTTTGGATACCTTTTTTGGGTATGCTGAGGCAAAATGTAAACCGAGTGGTCCCCCTTCGGAAAGTCCAAAAAGAGCTGCCTGTTCTATATTAGCATGTTTCATAACCGCTAACAGGTCTTCTGCTCGTTGATCCATATTTGGTAATTCATTCTCGTTTACCCTATCGGATAATCCGGTTCCGCGTTTATCAAATAGAATCAGCCGGCAAAAACTTGTAAGGTGATTTACCCAAGCTGCCAATGGTGGAATATGTGAAAATTGTTCAACATTTGAGATCCAGCCAGGAATTACTATTAAACAAATGTCGCCACTACCAAATTCCTGATAGGCTATATTAACCTTCCCCGATTGGGCATATTTAGTACTTCCGGTTTGCATTTTATAAAGTTAAATCTTTAAAATCTATATAAAAAATACTTTTCGCATAGATCATAATACCGATGTAATATTACTGACTATCAGCATCATAGCTAATTTTGAAGTACAAAAGTTTAATCATTTAATACAAAAGATATGAAAACGCTAGTTAATGGATTTGGGGTAGTACTAATTACAATAATTGGACTATTATTTTTGATATCCGACAGGTTATCTTATAAAAACTCGGGTGAGGGTAAAGTCTCAAAAGATTTAGGGAGTTTTGAAAAAGAACTTAAAAAAGAGATTGAGTTTGATCTCTATCATCGAGATTATCGATAAAAACATGTTTCACAGATTTATAAAGGGAAAGAGCCACAATGATTTTCTCGGGATTCAGCAACCAATAACCTACCGATCTTTCCGATTAGGAAATTTGGCAGGTGTACTTCTTGCTAATGTTAGACATATAGTTTTTGATGATATTTTTATAATGCACGATGCGTTAACCAAGTTCCCGCGAAATGAAAAGTACAGTTGCATAGTCGACTTTATATTTCATGGGATTACTTAGCTTCAATAAAAAATCAGGCCAAGAAATGACCTGATTATCAACCAAATTAATTCGAAATTATTTCTGAGTATTCCGAATCTATTTTTAACCTAATTAAATTAAACCTTATGGTTTAATAAGCACTTATTTCTGCAAGGTGAGTAAAGAAGATGTCTTCCCCACTTCCGTTATCATGTCCTGTTAGAATATTAATTTTAAAATATCTGAATGATTGTGACTCGTTTAAATCTAAGGTTTCAACAGTTGAAGATCCAACGGTTCCGGATTGTATTTTGGTCCAGTTTACAGCATCATCACTAATTTCAATCTCAATATCCTTAACACGCCCATTAAATTTATTGCTTCGTTGATTGAATAAAAAACCCTTCACTACTTCTACGGTTCCTAAATCGATGGTGAAATTATGCGGGTAACCTGGTTGTGCTCCTTGCCATTGTGAATGCCAAAAAGTATTTGAATCTCCATCAATCAAGTATTTCGCTGCTCCATTTTCTGAACCTTCCCCATTGAGTTCTTCAGATGAAACCTGAACGATTTCCCAATTATCCTTGGATAGGGTTGTCACTTCTTTTAATTCCACATCAATATCCGGTTTGCCATCAACAAATTCATAGGAGTAATTCCAAACGGAAAAATTACCGTTCTCATGAAGGAAGCGCAATCTTAAGTCAAATGGATATTGCCTAAAATCACCATCAATTCCAGACAATGGCATATCCAGAGATATGCTATCGCCATTTATAATATTCCGGCTGGCCCATGTAACCGCATTATAATCAGCATCACTGCTACTGGTTTTAGGATCATTATAGGCTATAAATCCATTAACCGGGATATCTGTTTCGAATTTCGCCCGAAAATATAATTTTTCAGCATCTGCAAACAGCCTAATAGAAATAGGGTTAAGGGACGGTGTTTGTTCATAAAAAGGCATGGAACCCACTTTATTCATCACCTGATTATTATTTAATATCAAAGCTGAAGCGAATGTTAAATGCACTCCATCCGGATTATCATTGAATTCATGATTTCCCAACGACATCATGGAAGTCCAATTATCGGTTGCCTGGTGTTTGTTATGCGGCAGGTTTAATGCGTGACCAAGCTCATGAATGGTTCCTCCAATCCATAGTGAATTTCCCTGTTGAGATCCATCTTGCCAATACTTCATATCGAAGTTGGTATAATCAAGGGCATAGCACCATTTTCCGATGCCATAAAAAGGTACACCTCCTGCATCCCAACCATTATCACCTTCCCGACTTGGCAAGAACACAATGCTGTGTGCTCCGGAAGATTCTCCCGGATTTTCGGAAAAGTACTCCTTTATTTCTTCTCCAGCCTTACCACCTCCTCCTTCATAGGGATAATATTCCTGACCATGGTTGCCATTAACTAAAATTACTTTAACATAGGACGGATCTTTTTCACTTTTAAGAAGCCCAAAAGTTTTATCGTTAATACCATATCGAGTCATCTCATCTTTATACCATTTTTGCATAAAGGTCATAATTCCCGATATCCTTTCATGATAATTATCTAATGGATCTATGTCTGAGGGTACAAGGTATACCACATTTAAATTATGTTCGTAATCACTAATGTAATTGCCTAAATCAGGTTCTTGACCATTATCCGGTAATTCAGTTTCCGGATCCTTAACATTTTCATCCGGATTGTTAGATTCAGTCTCTGGTGACGAGCACCCCCACAGGGCCACCATTAACATGAAGAAATAAGTTTTTACTTTTTTCATATCATATATAAACCAGAGGACCCCTTTTGAGTCCCCTGGTATTTTTAAATTATTCGCCATAAACATCTAGCTCGGCCAAAAAGGTAAAATTATTTGGGCCTTCAATTGCTGTCATTCTAATATACCTCATCTCGGGATTAGACGACAATCTATAACTTTGACCGCTAAAATCTGTATTGTCAAAATCAAATTCACCAATCATTTCCCAGGTAGTATTATCTAAGCTTCCCTCAATTGTAAATTTGGTCATTCCTCTGCTATCATTGTTTCGAGTAAACAATACGACTCTACTAACCACTTTTACCTCTTTCATATCTGCAGTGATCCAATGCGGGTAACTCGGAGAACCTGTCGACCAGGCAGAATGCCAGAAGGTATTGACATCTCCATCTATCGCTGCTGTAGCATATCCGTTTACCGGACCTTCACCTCCAGCCTCCTGAGATGAAAAGTCAACAATCTCCCAATTAGACTTATCAAATTTAGTTTCCGAGTATGGAGCCAATTCAAAAAATTGCGAAGGTGATTTTATCCCATTTTGACTGGTAACATATACTTCAAAGGTTTGCTCTTCATTAGACAATCCTGATAGCACAGCCTCTCCGTCAACTTCAGAAGAATTCGCTACAAAAATTTGAGGTAATCCATCCACATCGACATATTTTATGTTTACTCCTACCTCTTTTTCTGTTAAGTTTTCCCATGTAACGATAACACTTCCAAAATCAGGGTTGGCTGCCAGGGTATTGGCCACAAACATGTATGGAGGCTTATTAGGTGTTACATTTAAGGTAGTAGGCTCGGACAAATTACCGTGTTTATCTGAAGCTGCAACCTTAAACTCATATGCTCTTTCTGAAAGTCCGGAGATGGTAGCAGCATCATTGTATTCACTGAATTTTTGATGTTGAGGAATTCCATCATCATCTAAATAATCTACTCTTACAAACTCTACATTCTGATCGTCCGGAAAGCTCCATGTAAAAATGGCTTCTCCGTATCCAGCCTCTACCGTAATATTACCGGGGGCTTCTAAAATAACAACATCGTTATCCTCATCACAAGCTGTGAAAGTCAATGCTGTTAAACAAACTATTAATAAACCATATAATTTCTTCATAATCTTAATTTTTACCAGCCTGGGTTCTGCACTAAATTTTGATTTATTTCAACTTCAGATAATCTAATTGGAAACAGGTAATATCCTGGAGTTGTAAAAACTCTGTTTTCAACATTGACCGGCTTATAGAAGTCTACCGCTTCTGAGGATCTAATATCTAATCCTTGAGCAGGCACATTAAACATTTCTCCTTGTTTCCACCTTCTAACATCCCAGGTTCTATGTCCTTCATAACACAATTCAATATTTCTTTCCTGTTGAATAATCGCTCTCATTTCTTCTTTAGAAAAGGATGATTTTCCTACCAGGGACCAAGCTTCCAACACACCAGGAACATTGGATCTTTCTCTGATCAAATCTAAATATTGAATTACTTCAGCATGTCTAGCGGCTCCATAAGCTTCGTTTAATGCTTCTGCATAATTCAGATAGAGCTCTGCCATTCTAACCAAAGGCCATGGATAGTTAATAACTTGATTTTCAGAAGATGAAATGATCGTTTGAGGATGAACCCCCTTTTTAACCAGATATCCTGTAGGGGAATAATCATTAAGACCATTGGCCCATCCATGCGCTTCATCCATTCGCATTTTTAAAACTACTTCTGTATTATTTACTTCAAACAAGCCTCTATCAAAACCGACAGTCGCATAAAATCTTGGCTCTCTGTTTCTGTGTAAAATAATTGTACTGTCTGCCATTTGAAATCTTGCGCTATAATTATAAGCCGGATCTACATCAATAGGCAAGCCATTCTCAGTGTAGAATGTTTCTACCATGGACAGTGAGCATGATTGTCCGTTATAGGAATTACTAGAGATTCTCGGAATACTATGACGTTGCCACCCGTAATATCCTTCTGGCACAGAGTACCCCCATACCACTTCTTTATTCCACGGGTCTACCATTGAATATCGATAATTAAGGGCTCCTTGTTCCATTTCATTATCACCTTCATTACTATAAGCATATAAATCATGACCTATAGTCTGAGCTGCTTCGATTGCATCTTTATTCGCATCTGCGGCCAACACCCATTTTTGTTCATCATAAGATGTATTCATCAATGGTGTTCCGTCATGCCCTGTAAAATCAGCATAAAACTCCGAGTTACCATTAAACAAAGGGCTTGCCGCATAAAGCAACACTCTTGCCTTTAAGGCTTTTGCTATAGCTTTATTTACCCTGCCTAATTCCCTATCGGTAGAAACATCGTTTGGCAGTAAAGCATAGGCCTCATCAAACTTTTGGGCAATAAACTCTACACATTGATCGTATGGAATTCGCGGGGCATAAAAGTCTTCTCCTGAAGCATCCAAAGGCACCTCATTTTCCATAAGAACGATTGGGCCATATTGACGAAGTAAAATAAAATGATAATACCCTATAAGAAATGTAGCCTCCCCCTTCATTCTTCTTACCTCCGCTTGAGAGAAATCCGGAGTTTTATCTATATTATTCAAAAAGATATAGGCTTGCCTGATTCCATCATACATATCAATAGAACCCGCAGCTGTCCAATAATCGAAAAATGGATCAGAAGCATTTAACTCGCCCCTCATCATCCTTTTAGCATGATACCACGATCTATCCCAGGGCGTAACCATTTCATCAGTTCCCCAAAGGGCAATAGAACTGAACATATCATTTTCCTGAGGCATGAAGCCATACACAGAATATAAAAAGTTTAGGGCTTCATTTGGCCTGTTAAATGCATCATCCAAAGTTGAAACATCGTCAGGAACTATATCCAGATATTCATCGCATGAGGTCGATAGCATCATAAAAGAAAAGGCTATTACCAAAAGCAATCTATTTGTTGTTTTAAATCTTGTCTTCATAATCAATTACTTTACAGGTTAATTTGGGCTCCAAGGTTAAACGTTCTTTGTGGTGGATATCCCAAACCATTTCCACCACCCATTTCAGGGTCCCAAAGATTGAATTTTGAAAAGGTTAGTAAGTTTACCCCATTCACATAAAATCTTACTTGGCGATTATACTGAAATCCAATTTCTGCACTTTTAAGTCTCATGAAAGAGCCGTCGCGCAACCACCATGAGGAATTTTGAACGTTATTTGGATTTTCGGACTCAGAAAGTCTCGGATAAAAAGCATATAAATTCTGGTTATCCTCCGTCCAATAGTCATTTGCTATAGCTTGGAGCACATTTCGTTCATTTTGAGCAAAAGGTTGTAAGCCACTCATAAAAAATGACACTCTTGCAATACCCTGAAAGAGCACACCAAAATCAAATTTCTTATACATTACATTAATCCCATATCCATAGGTTATTTCTGGCACACTTGGGTGCCCCATCGGAGTCCTGTCATTAGCATCAATTTTGTTTTGACCATCAATCTCGTTTGATATATCGGTATATTTTAAATCTCCGGGATAATATTGTGTGGTATAGGTTTGAGTTGGGCTATTATCTATTTCAGCCTGGTCTATGAACAAACGTTCTGCTTGAAGGCCCCATAATTGATTTACCGGTCGTCCCACTCTCGACAGATAGGAATACTTCAGATTCGGTTCATCCATCGCTAAAATTTTGTTTTGAGCGAATGTGAAGGTACCTCTGGAAGAAACTATTAAGTCACTACCAAAACTTTGATTATAACTCAGGGAAACATCTACACCTTTATTCTCTACCTCTCCAAGGTTAGCATAAGGTTTAGTATCACCGATACCTATCGTACCCGGAATCGTATTACGTTGCATAAAAATTCCTTCTCTACGTTCTTTAAACACATCAACGTTTAAAGTGACTTTATCAAATAACCCCAGGTCTAGTCCAACGTTGATCTTTTTACCAACCTCCCAGGTAATAGAATTATTTTCATAACGCGTAATTGCAACTCCTGGTCTGCTATTGTTAAAGTTCTGACCAAAAGTAAATCCATTATCTGCACCAAGATTCACATTACTGGTATAAGGGAAACGAACTGCTCCGATTCTATCATTTCCAGATTCACCATAAGATGCTCTAAGTTTAAATAAGCTAATTGACTTCTTAAGCGATTTGAAATATGGTTCGTTTGAAATGACATAACCCATCGCAAAGGATGGAAAAAAACCAAATCTTTTACCTTCAGCAAAATTCTCAGATCCATTATATCCAAAATTAACCTCGGCCAGATACCTATCGTCATATGCATAGGTCAATCTTCCGGATACTCCCTGGTTTCTGCTCGGCAATGAAGAGGTTAAATCACTTCCAATTACATTTACGTTATATTGGCGCTGAAGATAAACTAAGAGACCAGAAACATCATGCTTACCAAAAGTTCTATTGTAATTTAACGCCGCCTGTGTCATAAAGGATCTATCACCATTGTTGCTTCCACTTTGAGCCAGGGACTCTCTACCTCCCTGACCTATTTGGGACAATTCATATTCATAGGTATCTGTTTGCGGATCATACTGATAACCATCCAGTTGATAGAAATACGGCTCATAAGATCTTGTGATTTCACTACTGGTCCAGTTTTTAAACGATGCAAAAGCTTTAAAGCTAAGACCTTTGGTGATCATATCTAATTGCTGTCTAATTCTAAAGGTTGAAATGAAGGTGGAGGAAAACCTTTCTTTATAACCTTTAACCAGGTCAGCATAAGGATTTGGAAAAGTATTATAAGGGCCAAATCCACCGGTGGTATTCCCGAAATAAATATGTCCTGAACCTTCAGGCGTTGGATATGTAACAGGAAAGCGCACTGGATTTGAATTCATTATGTTTCCAAAAATGTTACTTGCATCTACGGCCGGACCATTATAATTGATTAAATCGGCATTAAGGTTAAGCTCTAGTTCGGTGGTAGGAGTTACATTTACGGAAATATTATTAACAAAGTTGTATCGCTTTTGATCTATATTATTATCAAAATCATTAACATCTGTTTCTTTTAAAATTCCTTTATCATGAAAAATGGAAGCTGACATATAATACCTTGCTGTTTGCCCTCCTCCTCTGATATTAAGGTTCCCATATTTACGAATGGAAAAATCGCTAAACAATTCATCTAACCAATCGACATTTGGATAAATATATGGGTCTCTGGCCTCCCTGGTTCCCTGAATTTTATCCTCTGAAAATTTAGGCGGTTGAAAAGGATTTTGGTTCTTTCGAGCTTCATTATACATATTCATAAAAGTAACCGCATCGGTGAATTCCGGATATTGTGTTGGGCTAATAAATGAATTTTCTACGGTAACATTTATTCGAGGTTTTCCTTCCATACCTCTCTTTGTTTCGATTAGAATAACACCATTAGCACCTCGAGCACCATAAATAGCAGTTGCGGAAGCATCTTTTAATATGGAGAAGTTTTGAATATTGGTTGGATCGATACTATTTAAGTCACCCAAAGAGATCTCAATACCGTCCATAAATACTAAAGGGTTTGTATTTCCGAAAGTCGAAATTCCACGAATCCAAAATTGAGCAGCATCTCTTCCAGGTTCTCCAGATCGCTGAACTGCAATCACTCCTGAAAGACGCCCGGCAAAGGATTGAGACAAGCTACTGGACGGAATCTTCATTTCTTCAGGTTTTATAGCGGTAACGGCCCCTACCACAGACACCTTTTTTTGTTCTCCAAAACCTACGACCACTACTTCATCTAACGCCTCAGCACTTTCCTGAAGTGTAATTTCGTAGGTTGCAGCCTCTCCTATTTCCATTTCAATGGCTTTAAAGCCTACATAGGACACCCTGATTTTAGGCTCAGCCGTTATCAGGTCTATTTCGAATTTTCCATCAAAATCAGTCGCTACTCCGTTCGTAGTTCCTACCTCAACCACATTCGCTCCTGGAATGGGGGTTCCGTTCGGGTCTAAGACCGTTCCATTTATTTTTCGCTGGGGAGCCCTTTTATTATTAGAATCCCCTTTTACGACATTTATCGTTTTTCCGATGATCTTAAATTCCAGACCCGAAATTGAGGAAATGTAAGACAAGACTTGATTTAGTGGTGCCTTTTTAAATGTTTTGGTCAGCTTCAGATTATTGTCCAGGTCTTTTTTATCATAAGAAAACTTTAGGCTTGTTTTACTTTCAATCAATTGAAATGTTTTTTCCAAATTATTTTCTTGAAGCATTAAATCTATGGACTCTAATTGCGTACTATCAATATACTTTTCTAAGGTTTTATTCGCTGAATACGAGTAATTTAAACACGTAAAACACGCTAAAATAAAGGCAAAAGAGTGCCTTATACCACGATAAAACCCTGGTATCACATTTTTCATTTTTAATGGTTTTGGTGAAGTTTTAAATAAAGTGAATAAGTGCAGTCAGATGCTCTTTTCCGAAAAAGAGATCTCCGCATAGCTCATTTTAATTAAAATACTTTAACTAGGTTGGATACTGTTTTTTTTGAATTTTCATTTTCTGATTTGTTTTGGTTGACTTAATTTACTTTTTTACTTCTGTCTATATATAGTTATGAGATCTCCCTTTATTTTAAATTCAAATTCCTTAACAAAACTGATACTCTCCAGGACGTTTTGAAGTGATTCATTCTGAAATTTCCCGGAATAACTCCACCCCTGCAAGGCTTCTTCTTCTAATTCCGACACGATATTTATCCCATACCAATTTTCAAGCTTCTCTAAAACCACTAAACCGTTATCATTATTGAAAATGAGATTCCCATTCATCCAGCCCACTACTTCATTTTTATTAAACTTCTGTTTCAGAAATACATGATTCTCATTAAAGTCTGCTAGAATTTGCTCACCGGGAACCAGCGTATCCCTATAATGGTTTCCATTTTCATTTTTAACCACAGAAACTTTACCGGTTGTTAATGAGACTTCAACTCTATTTTGGTTTTGATTAATATTAAATGAGGTTCCAAGGGCAGTAGTAATTACCCCATTAGCATTAACAACGAATGGCTTCTCAGGATTTTTAACTACATCAAAAAAAGCTTCTCCCTCCAGCACAACGTGTCTAACATCATCATCAAATTCTTCCTTAAATGTGATTGAACTACCTCCATTGATTACCACCTTGGTGCCGTCATGCAGAAAAGTGGTTAATTTCTCCCCTTTTTGAGCTACTCGGGTAATGAGATTATTATTATCGAAAAACAATTCACTCAAATCAGATTTAAAAATAATTCCAGAGGATATGATTATCAGTCCAATAAAAGAAGCGGCAATCATATAAATATTTCTTCGTCTATTTCTTTTGGAAATTAACTCACTGATGGGCAATGGGCGAACCTTTTTATCATCCTCCACCGCAAATGAGTCACGATTTATTTGCTTGTTGATTCTGGTTCTTAAATCTTGAATTCTTTGATTAGAGGTTTCAGCATGATGAAAATCAAGATTTCTTATAATAATGGATGCTTTATCAGATACTTCCCTAAGATGCGGATTTCGGATTAAAATATCGTTCCACTTTGTATCCTCCGTTTTTCCTTTAATCCAATCGATATAGGATTCATCTGCAAGAAAATCATCAAGCTTGTAGTCTGTATATGGTTTCAAATTCGTTTTCAATGATGTATTAAAACTATCTCTTTTATATATAATACATCGAGTACTCTTTTTACTCCCTAAAAAAGTGGATTTTTTTTATTATCGATAAAAAAAGCAATTGTAGACTATTTGGAAACCCCTTTTCTCAGGGTCATCATAGCTTTTGACAAGGCATTATAAACCGCTTTTTTACTGATTTGCATTACTTGTGAAATTTCTTCGAACGAAAGTTCATTGTAGTATTTAAGGTAGATAATTTCTTTTTGCCTGGAAGTTAACTTAATAAATATTTCTTTGATTTTTTGGGATAACCGGCCATCATTGTTCTCTAAAAACATCAGGTTTTCTGCCGACATATCAAATGTGGCCGCTTTTGCATCTAACTCAGACCATGAAGCTATAAGATTAAACTTCTTACGCTTTTGCAGGCTTTTCATTAATTCATTTCTAAATGAAGCCATTAAGTAAAACCTAATATTATCTGTGGTCTTTAACTCTTTTCTAAGGATCCAAATTCTGCAAAACACTTCTTGAATACAATCATCAACCAAATCCCAGTCGGCTGTAAAGGTCTTACCATAATTCGTCAGGTAATGTACATGCTCTTCAAAAATTTGATTAAAGGCTCCCTTATCTCCAAACTTCATATCAGTCCAAAGATCAATGTCCTTTTGTTTATTATATGAGAGCTTTAAAACTTTCATTTATCTAACGATAATCAATATTTACTTTTATTCAATTGGTTTCGAATGTATTACTATTTTATAGATAACGCAAGAAAAAATAACGTTATTTTAACATACCATAAAAAAACGAATGAAACTCAATAAAAAAGTGAAAGTTTTAACTTTCTGTATTTTCATTTCAATCGTTCACAAAAAAAGAGCGATGTTCATCGCTCTTTTTATTTATGCTTCAGGACCCCTGTTATTTTGAATCATCTGCTTTCCGGGTTACAAATCCTTTTAAGGTTTGCTTACTTTCGCCCCGTTTGTCTTTTACAGTCAGAACTACATCGTATTTACCGGAAGATGCATTTTCATAAGAAACGATTGGACGTTCTTCAGTTGAAGTAGCAGGAATACCACCCGGGAATTCCCAGTAATACTCAGCTTCCTTATCGACTACCGAATAGTCTGCGAATCTTACAAACGGATCCTTATCTGACACTTCTGTTTTATCTGCCGACATATTTGCTTTGGGTGCTGTTAATTCTACCAGGTCATTTTCCCATAAGCCCCTGGAAGTACCAACGCGAATCTTACCTTTTGCATAATTAATAAACATAAAGCTCGTATTTGCCGCCTGCATTCCTTCGCCAAATAACTCCCATTGCTTCATGCCCTTTTTCCTGTAATAGACACCTAATCGTGTACCCACATAAAGAATATCATTGCTGCCTCTTTGATAGATCATCGAATAAATTGCATATGAAGGCAATCCTTCAGAAAAGTCGAACCAACTATTCCCTCCGTCTTTAGACCCGATGACCTTTACTTCATTCTGACTCCCTTTAACTGTTACCCATACATGTTCAGGGTTTTGGTCACTAACAGCCATACGCCAAAGCGCATAATCTTTTACGAGGCTCTGTGGAGGGCTGACTTCTTTCCAGGTTGTCCCTTCATCAGTTGATTTTATTACCTTATTAGGTTCTACTACGGCATAAACATAGTCTGAATTGGCAAAACTTGTTTTAACAGCAACCGCATTTTTCTTTTCATCCACGAAAGAACTTATGGTTTGCCAGGACTGGGCATTATCTACTGTTTTCTTCAGCAGATACGTTTTATTTCTATCGCCATAATCACTTCCGTAAATTGTATAGTATTTATGAGGATGAAATTCCAGGTTATCGAGGGTTATATAGCCCAACTCAATCCCTAAATCCTGGAACTGATGTCCTTTAACTCCTTCCAGTGATCTTTTAACCCTTTGATGCCCCCATGGATGGGTATACATATATTGATCGTCTATCGGATTAACATTGGCAGCCATGGCGTCAGCTCCATTTACACCAATCCATCCACCGTATACTTCATCATCCCTAAAACAAATGCGATTGTGATTCAAACCAACCGCCATGATATCATTTTTAAATGATTGTCCGAAGCCCCAAAGCTCTTGAATTCCCAGGCCGTCGGACTTATCTTTTACTATGGTTTTTCCTCCATCGGCAGAATAATATGCTCCTCCGTCATTTCCATCCCAAATATGATCACCCACAATAGAAAGGCCATGGTGATCGCCATGCACCCCGGTATGTACATCGTTAGTAGGGTATCTGTCATAAGCCCTTCCCTTGGTTACTTCTCCTGTAAGATCAAAATGCCAGGTCTTCCCTCCATCGGTGCTTACTTTTAATTTATTGGCCGCACAAGCCAATACATTTTCATCTGTTTCTGAAACCGTAAAAGCAAAGTTCCATGTGAGCTGAGCCAGATGACAGGTATCGTACAGAAAATCGGTTGTTCCCATGGCATTAACCAATGGTTCTTCACTATTTCCACAACAATTCTTTGAGAAACTTTTTCCGGCATCTGAAGATTTAAAAAACGAGATCATATCCTTGTCTCGTCCGCCATTAAAACCGATCGCAATATAAACCACCTCATTATTAGCGGGCGTAGTACCCAGGCGTGCTCTGTGTGCTTTTGTATTATGGTCTGCCGGGAATCCTTCAGAAACGACCTCAAATGTTTGTCCGCCGTCTATGGATCTTTTGAAATTAATCCATTTCGTTTTTTCAGACACTTCAAGGATATAAACTATTTTCGGATCGTTAGGTTTTACCCTCATATCCCAGATCTTATTGGTCGTTTTATACTTTTCTGACCAGGAATCACCTCCATCTTCAGAAACATGCAGGGTATATGCTCCTTTTTCTTCGGTGGTTGCATACACCAAATCACTACTTACTGATGATACATCTACCCATAACAGACTCCCAAACTTATCGGGGAATGTCTTTTTTAAAGCTGTATAATCCCAGCTATTCCCTCCATTTACTGACTTTATAACACCAATATTGGTTGCCGCATATACTACTTTAGGATCTTTGCGACTGTAGACAATTTCATTGACCCATTCTACTTCGGGCACATCGTTAGAAACCAGGCTCCAGTCTTCGCCTGCATTTTCAGTCATCCATATTCCTGCGGTTGCGGCACCGGCCAAAACTGTAGTCGGTTCATCCGGCTTGATTCGAATGGATCGTAACACACCTACTCCGGAATTATCTTGCCTGGTGTTCCACTTTAAGAAAATTTGTTTCCATTTATTACCTGCCTTAGGCTTCTTTCTTAAATTAACTTCAGATGATATCGGTTCTATATAATTACCATTAGCATCAATATTGGGAAAGTTTTTAGCTATGTACTTCTTGTATTCTTTAACGGCTTCCGTCTTTACATAGGGTCTGTTTTCAAAGTAAGAAACGAATTGATCCCTGACTTCGAAAAAATTTGGATTTTCAAGCCCTAAAGCATTGTACCAAGAGGTTAATTTGTGTTGGTTCGACCAATACATTTTTTTCTGTACCGTTAACTCTTCACCATCTTTTGCAGGGTCTTTATCATAATCAAAAGAAATCAACACTCCGCAAACTAAACACAGCACTCCTAAAAGGAGCACCTTTAAAACACTTTTACTTTTCAACATACTTATAGAATTAGCTCTAAACATAGATAAACTTCACTCGTATTAAAATCAATAATTCGAAAGTAAAGTTGTATAAAAAGAAAACCAAACAAAACCTTATAGTTTTTGTTTGGTTTTACACAAAAGTATTCTTAGGCTGTCGCCAGTTACAAATTAAATAAGATCTATTCTAACCCATTTACATCAACTTCCACCTTTCCTTTTACCTCTATAAAGGCTATCAGAGCATTATTGGTAAGCTGAATTTTCTTGAAGTTAATATCTTTTACTGCTCCATTTACAAAAACACCTTTTACCGGAGAGTAATTATTTAAGTAATGTTCAATATTTTCTTTTCCTTCAACCAGGTTTGGTTCAATGGAGTATCTGCATTTTTCCTGAAACTGCAGAAGCATAAAGTTCCCTGCCAACCACTGTGCTGATTTAACCAATGCATTCTTTGTATCCAACACATAATCTAACTTATCAAAATAGACTTCTTTGGTCACATTATTATACTGTGGATATCCTGTAAGGTAAATAAGTCCGTTAACACTTCCTGCCACATCAAGTGCTATAACCATTTTTTGTGACCGTTGCCAAATCTCAACATTTTGAACGGTAACCTTCTTTTTACCTGTTCCGAATTCATATCCTTTGAAATTTTTGGTCATAATTCGGGAAGCATCTTTATAGGAAGAAATTGCAGCGATGTTTGCAGTTACAGCTTCCGGAATTTTAATTACCGGTTTTAATACGATTTCACTGCGATTAAATTTAGGTTCGGGCTCTTTCCCAATGATGGTCTCCATGGCACATTTCATTCCCATTTTAAATTTAATGGATTGATCTTGTAATGATGCATCCGTAGTGTAGAGCTCTTCAGGGACCACTCTTAACCAACTTTCGTAGGTTTCACTCATTTCAAAAGGCTTACAGACCGCTTCTAAAGCGTCGAGCACATTCGGTTTAAAATCGAGTGATTCTTTAATTGACTGATCGATACTTTCCTCTATTACAGATTTAAAAATTGTTACTGCAGGATTCACAAGACTGGTTACAGGGATTCCCTGCCCTAAAACTTTCATTGTCGGAGCTTCATTCCACACCAGCGATTTTAATCTTGTATTTGTATTCAATTGCCAATTATTCAGTCCGACATCACTTATTAGTGTCACCACTCCATCGAGATGAATGTCCCGAACATCTTCAAGTGGAATACCAAACTTACTTACGCTAAAACGATAATTAATCAAGGCTTTTAATGGCAGGACCGTTTTAAGCTTTCCTCCTTCATTAGTAATGGAAATAGCATTTTGTTTCCAAACCTTCATTTTGAGATCATCGCCATCGAAATTTGAATCTTCATAAACCAATCCCTCAAGTGAGTTATTGGTTATTCGTTCGATGTCTTTAAGCTCTATGGTTACGGGAATATTAATAAACGAATAGACATTTTCGTAGACTAATGGCGCAGCATCATCAGGTTCGGGTTTTAAGGTACTTAATTTTTTTTGAGTAGCACAACTGAAAATTGATGTAAGGATTATTACAACACCACATACAACTGGCATCTTAGAAAGCCATTTATTTCTCATCAATAAGTAATTTAAAGTTCTTTAAGATTGGATTTTAAAGATATAAAATCTCAATAATTCAATCGTACTTTAAAACAGCCTAAATGTATATTTATTGTTCTATACTTATTGCCTCGAAAGCCATCACTCCTCCATTACTGCATTTCACTATCAGCTTTATAGGGTTGCAACAAATTTCGCAATCTTCTATATACTCCTGTGCGGGTAGCGAAGTATCTATCAATACAGATATCTGCTCCCAACAATATGGACACTGAAAAAAATGCTCTATCATACACCCAATATACTAAAAATCGGTATTAAGCAATTGTCCACTTACCTGAAGTGCTATCAACTCAGCAATCTTAGCTGTATACTTTGCCTGATTCTTTGCTAAGACAGCATTCAACAAATTTATTTGTGCCTGCCTGAATTCCAGTGATGTTGCCTGACCAATCTTATAGCGTTCTTCTGTTCTGTCAAAATTATTTTTTGTAGTCAACACATTCTTCTCCTGGGTATCATAAATAAACAATGCATTTTGATAGGTTTCCCAAGCGTTTTTAATATTTCGCTCTACCTGCAACTCTGTTTGTCTTTTTATCAATTCCTGATTTGCGTAATTGATCTTAAGGTTTTTGGTATTGGTAATTGTGCGTCCACCATCAAAAAGATCCCAGGCCAAACTAACTCCTCCCGACAAACCAGTAGAGGTATTCTGCACGGTAAAAGCCAATGGATTGTTATTCGAAGCTTCATTCCATCCATAGGATCCGGATAATCCGATAGTAGGTAAAAATCCACTTTTCACTGCTTTGTAATCATAGTTAGAAATGGAGATATTCTTCTCCATAATCAGCATTTGCACGTTATTGGATTTGGCATCATTAAACATCTCTTCCATTAATAACCCTGAAGTAAAAGTAACAGTCGTGTCGACTGTAAACCCTGCATCCAGATCTCTATTGATTACCAAGTTCAAATCTCGTTTGGTATTGCGAAGCAATTGGTCTGAATTCAGTACATTAATACTATCCGTATTTACATCAACTTCTGCGTTTAATACATCCAGGCCTGTTGCCTGACCATAGTCAAACTGATATTTAATACGTTTCAAGCGATCTTTTGAAATTTCCAAAGCCTGCTTTAAATTACCATTATTCTCCTCGATTCTTGCCACTTCATAATACACCGTAAATAACTGCACAATGGTTGATTCAATGGTTTGACGTGCCTCTAATTCAGATAAACCATACTGTTCTTTCAAGCTTTTATAATTGTAATGCCTTCCCAATCCGTCAAAAAGGGTATAATTTAAATTAAGCGAGGCATTATATCGTCTTGTTTCCACACCATCAGCAGA
Organism: Zhouia amylolytica; assembly: GCF_900116365.1. Taxonomy (GTDB): domain Bacteria; phylum Bacteroidota; class Bacteroidia; order Flavobacteriales; family Flavobacteriaceae; genus Zhouia; species Zhouia amylolytica. The sequence continues at coordinate 27,816 of NZ_FPAG01000001.1, forward strand.
TCGGGTCGAGCCATCGCCCAACTCTCCTTCTGTATTTTGCCGATCTATGGAACCGGAAGCATTTCCTGAAAGGATGGGTAAAAACCCTGAATTAAGAATGTCGGCATTATTTTCAGCTATTTCTAAATTGTTATTTGCAATTTGTATCCCCAGGTTATTCTCGAGGGTAAGCTTCATGGCTTCTTCAGGAGTCAACACTTCCTGAGCTGTTAAGCTTGTCGTTACGAAAACAGTAAGTAGCAGTATACTTTTCTTAATGCTCATGTTCAGCTACGTTTAATTCTTTAATTGCTCTTTCAACTTCCTCTTTTGCTTTTCTCTGACCGGTCATTAACCATTTCACATTTACTTTTAAATAATTATTGGCAGACAAAAACAGTGGTAACATTAATAAGGTTAAAAATGTCGCTATGGCAATTCCATAGGAAATGGAAATGGCCATAGGCTTTAAAAACTGTGCCTGTCGGCTTTTTTCTAAAATTAAAGGAGCCATTCCTGCTATGGTGGTTAATGAGGTTAGAAATATAGCCCTGAAACGCGACTTTCCTGCTTCAAATAAGGCATCATCGAATTTCATCCCCTCCTTTAAATTTTGATTGAATTTACCTATGAGAACCAGACCATCATTTACCATAATCCCTATTAAGGCTATAATTCCCAGCCAAGACAACACATTGATCGGAAATCCGTGTAATTTATGTCCCCATGCTACTCCAATAACACTAAACGGTATCAAAAGAAGTAACATCAATGGCTGACTGTAAGAACGAAATGTAAATGCTATTACCGCATAGATCAAGAATATAATTACCGGGAATACCTCACCTGCTGAACGCGATAGTTTTTGAGCCTCTCTGTTCTGCCCTTCATACGAAGCTTTTACTGTTGGGTATTTTGATTGTATTTCAGGAACGACATTCATTTTAATATCTTCCAGGATATCTGTATTGCTCAATTTTACATCTGCGAGATCGGCATTTACCTGAATCTCCCTTAAGCCTTCCAAGTGATTGATCGCAACATCACCTCTGATAATTTCATAATTAGCAATCTCATCAAAAGGAATGCGTTCACCGGCAGGTGTTACGATACGCATCTGATCGAGATTATTGATAGACTCCCTATCTGCTCTGTCATACCGCACCCATACTCTTATCTCATCCTGACCACGCTGAAATCTTTGTGCCTGTACACCAAAGAATCCGGAGCGTACCTGACTCATTACTTCGCGCAAGCTTAACCCCAGGATATAGGCATTCTCCTTAAGGTTAATTCTGATTTCCTTAATTCCGGCCGGATCATTGTCATTAATATCTTTTAACTGCGGATTTTGAGCTAATACAGTTTTCAACTCTTCTTTAGCTGCTTTCAGTTCAGTGATATTATTACTTAACAAGGAGACGGAAACAGGACTTCCTCCGAAGTTACCGCCGGATCCAAAAATTAAACTTTCTACTCCCTGAACACTACCAACTTTATCTCTTAGGCTATTATTTATATCCGGTGAGGGAAAATCCCGCTCTTCTCCCGGCAACAAATTGATCTGAAGCGAGGCTTTGGAACTTCCCGGTCCGATGTTTTTGATTATATTCTCAATTACCGGTTTGTTTCCGGTTTGTCTTTGCGTATACTCCTTTCCTACCTCTATAGCGGCTAATTCTATTTCTGAAATAATAGAATCCGTTATTTTCTCATTCGTTCCCTGAGGCATGACAAGGGAAACAGTAATACGATCACTGGCAATACTTGGAAATGTAGAGGTTCCTATAATACCCCCTCCAATTGCTCCGATGGTTATGATAAAAAAGGCACAAAACATGGCAAAAGAAAAAATCTTATTACTTAATGTGAACTTTAATACCGGAGCATACAGATAGTCTCTGAGGTATTTCATTATGCGATCACCAATTTTATTGATGTCTCTCATTTTAGCAAAGAAGGCTGCTATTTTAGTTCTTTTCTTTTTCTCTTCCTCCGATTCTCTTGACAAGGCTTTAGAGTGTGCTAAATGCGCGGGTAGTATTACCAAGGCTTCAAATAAGGATACTGTTAGCGTCAGTACAACTACTGTGGCTACTTCCGAAAAGAATTCACCAATCCTACTATCTAAAAAGAAAAATGTACTAAATGCCAGGACGGTGGTTAAAATAGCCGATACAATAGGCGGAATCACTTCCATAGTACCATCTATTGCCGCTCTGACCGGTGATTTACCACGTTCATAATGCTGATAAATATTTTCACCAATTACTATTCCGTCATCAACCAGGATCCCGACTACTATAATCATCCCGAATAAGGACAATACATTGATCGTAACATCAAATCCACTGGCAAAAATAAACATCCCCAAAAAAGAAATTGGTAATCCAAATGCCACCCAAAATGCTAAACGGGTATTAAGGAAAAGTGACAAAAATACGATTACCAGGAATATTCCAACGGCTGCATTCTCTCCTAATAACTGAGTACGTTGTTTTAATCGAATGGAAGAGTCACTAACCACATCAAGTTTTACATTATTGTTTTGCTGATTAAACTCCTCTATATAACGCGCTACTTTTTCTGCGGTAGAAATCAGATCTTCTGTATTTGTATTACTAACCGCAATATTTACTGATAAATTCCCATCAAAATAGGATGCGTTTGGATTTTCGGAAAACCGATCTCTTACGGAAGCTACTTCTTGTAGTCGTATTACATTACCTGAAGGATCTGCTCTTACTATCAGGTTATTGAGTTCATCAGCATAGTACGAGCGATTATTTGCCCTGATAAGATACTCTTCTGCTGAAGTTTTAATATTACCCCCTGTAACCAGGAGATTTGTTCGCGATACAGCTTGCGCTACATCGTTAAAAGTGAGATCATAGGCAAGCAGGTCATTTTCCCGAACGGCAATTTCAATCTCCTCATCGGGGTAGCCTGTAATTTCAATTTGCGACACCCCTTCCATACCACGCAGATCATTCTCCACTTCTCGGGCTATTTGTTTTAGGGTTGCTAAAGAAATACCATCGCCACTTACTGCGAAATTAATGGTCTCCCGAACATTTTCCCTTTTGGCTACTACCAAAGGTTCCATTCCCGTTGGAAAAGACGGCACCCGATCTACAGCATTTTTAACCTCCAAAAGCATGAAATCTATATTTTCATCTTTTAAGATTTCAATGGTAATGGTACCACTATTCTCTCTGGAGGTGGAGGTCACTCTATCTATACCTTCTAAACCTTTAAGGTTGTCTTCTATCTTTAGAATAACCCCTTCTTCAATTTCTAATGGAGAAGCTCCCGGGTAGGTAACATTAACGGTTATTGTTTTTGAATCTACTAAAGGAAAGAAAGAGGACTTGAGTCTTAAAACTCCTATAAAACCAAAAATTATAATTGCCAGTATACAAACATTTACCGCAACGTGATATTTTATGAAATACGAAATAATCTTCCTCATAATCCCTATTCTGCCTTATTTGTTGCTGACGAGTCGTTATATATCTTCACCAACATACCAGGATAGGCTCCAGGCACAGGTCGTGTTAATATTTGGGTTCCATCAGGGATATCCTTTACAACTACTTTTTTATCTGAATAATACACTGGTTTTACTGGCAGTACGTCTAACAGGCTATCCTTGACAACAAAAACTTCCTGGTTTTCAAGAAGTAACTTTCTATCAATTTCAATAGCATTTTTTTCTTCTTTTGCATCAATTAATGCTTCCAGGTACATCCCCTCCTTTAAATCGTCGGATGTAACTTCAGCAAATGCGCTTATGGTTTGACTCTGAGGATTAACTCTTCCGTTAACCCTAACGATCTTTCCTTCCCAACTTTGGGTTTTATCAAGATTTGTAAGCTCTACCCGCTCTCCTACTTTTAAAAGTCCTGCAAACGACTTATTCACAGTTACTTCCAATTCATATACAGAAGGATCTATAAACTCTCCTAACTTTTGTCCATTTCTAATGAGTGTCCCTTCAGTGACCAAGGCTTCTGTTAAGACTCCTGAAAAGGGAGCCGTAATATAATATTTAGCCAGTCGCTGCTCGGCATTTTTAACTGAATAATAGGTCGTTAAAATATTTCGACCGGTAATAAAATAACGTTCTTTATCGGAAGTGAACTTCGGTAACTCCGGAGTAGGTTTATTAAGATCGTAATTATCGAGGTAATTCTGCCATTTAGGATAAAAATCAGGGAAGTCTAATCTTAAATCCGGGATGGCTGCGGCGATAAGATTATACAAATTACTTTTTTGGGATTGCACTCCTGCAGCAAACTCTGAGGCATCTATTCGAAGTAGTGTTTGTCCGGCTTTAAAGTTTTGACCTTCTTTAAAAGGTCTGCTACTGCCTTTAAAAATTCCCTGAACTTCTGCAAACAATTCAACCCGGCGTTTTGCTGTTAAACTCCCATTACTATTAACAATAATAGGTACGGTTTCGTTTTGAACCTTTTCTACAAAGACAGTCTTTGCTCTCTTTTGTATTACAGGCTTTGGCTTATTCTTACTATCGATTAAATATTTGGCAAAGAATATCGAACCAACGATAACTCCTACGCCTAACACAGACAAAATTAAGTTTCTCATAAGTAGCTTTAAGGTATGCTACAAATCTATCTATTTGAAAGTGCGCAAATAGTTAAATATATCTTAAAAAGATCTTTTATGCATTGTCTTCCAATTCTTCCGAGATATTTTCCCAGTCTTGCATTAAACGCTCTAAATCGGCTTTCTTTTTTGAATAATTTTCAAAGAACACCGTATCCTCAGATAGTTCGTCATAGTTCTCAGCTAATTTTAAATCGGCCTTTTCTAAAGCTTTTTCTAATTCTGAGATCTGGGATTCTACCTTACTGAGCTTATTCTTCAACGACTTGAGTTTCTTCTGATCTTCATAAGAGATGGCTCCGGAAGACTCTTTTTTCTCCTCTTTTATTTTATCTCGTTTTTCTATTTCACGAAAGTCTTCAACCTTACGTTGTTCAAGGTAGAAATTAATATCTCCCAGATATTCTTTGATGTTTTTATTTCTAAATTCATAAACCTTGTTCGTTAGACCTTGAAGAAAATCACGATCGTGAGAAACCAGAATTAATGTCCCTTCAAAGTTTTGAAGCGCTCCTTTTAAGACATTTTTAGACTTAATATCAAGGTGGTTTGTCGGTTCGTCCATTACAAGCACGTTAAATGGATGTAAAAGCATTTTACAAAGAGCTAATCTGTTCCTTTCACCTCCGGAGAGTACTTTTACCTTTTTATCGACATCATCTCCACGGAATAAAAAAGAGCCCAACATGTCTCTTACCTTAGCACGGTTGTTATCTGTTGCTGCATCGAGCATGGTATCTAACACCGTCTTTTCTCCGTCTAGGTAATCCGCTTGATTCTGGGCAAAATAACCTAATTGCACATTATGACCTAATTTAAGCGTACCAGCATAAGGGATCTCCCCAACAATCATTTTAGCCAGGGTTGTCTTTCCTTGTCCGTTTTGACCAACAAACGCTGTCTTACTCCCTCTTTCCACTAACAGGTTAATATTTTTCAACACTTCCTTATCCCCATAGCTCTTTGCGGCTTTGTCAGCTTCAAGTACAACTTTACCAGGCTGAATTGATACAGGAAAACGCACATTCATTACAGCATTATCTTCTTCATCTACCTCGATACGGTCAATCTTATCCAGCTTTTTAATTAAGGACTGGGCCATGGAAGCCTTACTGGCCTTCGCCCTGAATTTTTCGATCAGTTTTTCAGTTTGCTGAATCTGTTTCTCCTGATTTTTTTGAGCATTCATTTGTTGCTCACGCATTTCGGCTCTTAATTTCAGGTATTTAGAATATGGCTTGGGATAATCATAAATCTTACCCAATGAAATTTCAATGGTCCTATTCGTTACATTATCGAGGAACATTTTATCGTGTGAAACAATAACTACTGCTCCGCTATAGGCATTAAGGAATTGCTCCAACCAAATAATCGATTCGATATCGAGGTGGTTGGTCGGCTCATCCAGAAGCAACACATCATTGTCCTGGAGTAACAACTTAGCCAGCTCAATACGCATTCTCCAACCTCCTGAGAACGAATCTGTCAGTTTATCAAAATCATCGCGTTTAAAACCAAGGCCCTGAAGGACCTTTTCGGTATTTCCCTGGTAATTATAACCTCCGAGAACCTCATATCTATGTGTAATATCATTGAGGTCTATCATTAATTGATTATACCCTTCACTATCATAATCCGTTCGTGTTGCGAGTTGGTGATTAATTTCATCCATTTTAAACTCTAGACCTTTAATTTCTTCAAAGGCCTGATAAGCTTCCTCCAGTACGGTACGACCTTTAACAAAATCAATATCTTGTTTTAAAAAACCAATTTTAACTTCCTTATCTGTTGCAATAACACCAGTATCAGCTTCTGTTTCTTTAGACAGTAATTTAAGCATGGTTGATTTTCCTGCCCCATTTTTACCAATGAGTCCAGCCCTATCTCCCGGACTTAATCTAAAAGAAACTTCATCAAACAAAACTTCACCCCCGAATGAAACTGATAAATTATGTACGTTTAACATCTATTTGTTACAATTGTTACTAATAATATTTTGCAGTATATGTACTTTTGTACAAAACCTGTGCAAATGTTAAAAAAAGGAACGAAACTCTACAGTATTTTAACAGGAAGTTGTCCTAAATGTCATGAAGAGAGTATGTATTTAGATAATAATATGTATAATCTATCCAGCATATTCAAAATGCATGATCACTGCTCTCACTGTGGTACCAAATATAAAATCGAACCTTCATTCTTTTACGGGGCGATGTATGTTAGCTATGGTGTAGGGGTAGCAGTAGCCGTGGCAGCATTTGTTTTAAGTTATTTGATTATAGGCTCCAGTTTAAAGACATCCTTTATTGCGATTGTAGGATCTTTAATTGTATTTATGCCTGTAATCATGCGATTTTCCCGAAATATCTGGATTAATTTCTTTATTAAATACGACCCTAAATCTTTGAAAAATCCTTCCAACAAATAGCATCCAACTATTGGTTTAGACTTTTGTACTTTTTATCGAACCTTCTGATATTCATGTCTTCATCAAGCTCCGATTGATGTGTTATGAATTGATATAATTGCTCCGAAGCATCTGGAGCTATCATTACTCCTCTAGAGCCCATACCATTTAAGATGTATATATTTTTATATTCAGGATGTTGCCCTACCAGAGGTCTTCTATCTGTAACTGTAGGCCTGATCCCCGCTTTTTGATCAACCACTTTATAGTCACATTTTATAAAGGTCTCCATCTTGCTCAACAATTCCTGCCTGGCTTTTTCAGTGACCTCGTTCGTTTTATCGTGCCACTCATATGTCGCTCCAACACGATAAAGATCTTCACCAATCGGAATGAGAAATACAGATGACTTCAGGACAAAATTGATTTTAAGTGCTGGTGCATGAATCGTCAACAACTCACCTTTGGTTCCGTTTAAAGGCAGGTAATTAAAAAATGGATTTTTTTTAAGTCCAAATCCATCACAAAACACAATGTGCTTTGCTTTTAAGTCCTTATACTGAATATGGTTTTCACTCAACTCCAGAAGTTCATAGTTAAACTTTTCCCGGAGCAACAGCCCTTTTGAATTCAGGTATTTGGTATAGGCCTTAACCAAAGATTCAGTATCAATTCTTCCAGTACCTAGCACTTCTCCATAACCATAAGTTGCCTCTATACAACTGTGATCCTTCTGAATAATTTTAGTTGACAAGAAATCTTCTAATAGCGGTTTATCAGATGCATCAAACCATAGGTTTTGCTCTTCAACGGAAGCAAAACGTCTATACACAGGTACTTTATAATCGAAACGCATGTCTAACTTACTTTCTAAACGAGCATAAAAAGGTTTCGCTTTTTTTAACTGTTCATGAGCCCTCCAGACTTTTGTAAAGCGCTTCAAAATAACAGGATTATACAATCCTCCGGCAACTACGGACGATTGTTGAGAATCGTCATCAAAAACCACAAAAGTTTTGTTACCTGCTAACAATTGTTCAGCAAAGGAAGTCCCTGCCAAACCCAAACCTACTATTATATAATCCACCATAGCGCAAAGGTAGCCGTTATTTGAATCTAAACAAGGTAATTAAAAAACAAATCGCCTGACCGGTTGGTCAGGCGATATATTGTATATTGAATTGGAAATCGACTTATTTAGTAACTCCACATATCTTGCTCTTTATCACGTAATCGTTCTTTGATACGCTGAGCTTCCAATAACTGGAATAATGCATTGTCTTGTATATAATCTTCGATCTTCCTGTCTCCATAAACATTCTCTTCCTTATAAATATAGGCATTAAAACGCCGTGCATTTAACAATTGATCGAAAGAGATAGGTCGTGCAGTGTTAGCACCATTAAATGCCTTAGCTTCGTGTAGAATCTCTCTGGCACTTGGAAACCAAACCCAAAATAGAGGCACCAAATCCTGGTGTTCACTATCGATAAAGTTCACATCCGGAGCAACAGGTGCAAGTCCTATAAGTCTATACTTAAGTTCACCTTGACGCTTATCAAAATACCACACTCCTTTAATCCAGTATTCCTGAATATCAGCTGAGGTAATTCTCCTTCTGTTTACATACTCAGGAGAAACCTGCTCTCCTGCATTTAGTTGTTCGTAACCAAGATCTGTAGTATCTACTTTAACCAAGGTAGCTTCTAAATCTTCAAAATTTCTTCGCTCTGTGAAGTATGAATCCACGTAAATATCCTGAAGATTCCCATTTTTAATATTCTTTACCAGCACATCGTACAGTGATCTTCTATCACTTCCGATGCCTACGGTATCAACCGGATAATATAATGGGAAATTAATCCTTTCATCTAAATCGATACGCTCCCATGTAGTTTTAGACCATAAAATATCTCTATCATCTACATACCCATAAGGTAGTGGTGCGTCATTATCAGCTTCAATTTGCTCCATTGTTTTAACCCCTACTTGTTCTGGGATCTTGGCATTAAGTAAGTTTGCCTGAGCAAATGTCGCAGTACTAAAAAGTACTCCCGAGATTACACATATTATACTTTTCCAATTCATAATAACTTGTAATATTTTGTTCTTATTAAAATTTAACTGCTTTTAAGTTATAACGAAAAAAAAGCAGTTAAATTTTATGTTAAGATCTTTTATTAGTTCGTAAGCTCCACCACTACAGGCGAAACCTTCTTAAGCTTATAACTTCTGTTATTCGTAATATAAGCCTCGATATCGAAGATTTGAACTACTTCACCTCTTCTAGCTCTTTGAAGTGCTGCCTTAGCACGTCCGTCAAGCTTGTTACCTCTAACCTGTACAGTTGGCTGACCAGGAACTTTAAATTTAAATCCGCTAATAGCCAGGTTAAGGTCAAAGTCAAAGTCTTCTAAAATAGCACCTACAGTAGAAATTTCGAGGTTAGATCTAGGCATTTTAATTTCGCCAAATTCACCTCTTACGGTTCCTGAAGGTCTTGGAATATCCTTAATTCTGAATGTCTTTCTATCAGAAACACCTACTCCACCCGGTAATTTACCAGAAACTGAAATTGTTACTTCTCTACCCGTTCCAGGGTTCATAACATATCTACCTGCACCGCCTACCTTTTTTAAACCAGGAGCATTAGCACTTACATTACCAACTCCAGGTATTGAAATGGTCATCGGGTTAGAAACCCCACGATAAACCACATTCATTTTATCGGCAGAAATTACTGCAGAGTTCGGCTTAGGAATCACTGTGAATGTTTGCTTAACAGGAACTTCTATTTCTTCTCCATCCTGAGCAAAAATCAAGTTACCTTCTATCGTATGATCACCAACATTACCAGTATTAACAGTTAATCGAACACGACCATCTTCAATAACATAATCGTCTTCACCTAACTCTTTCCCATCTAAAGTAAGCTCTACTCTATTTGGCTTCGTTGTGGCATCCTTTCTTCCTAATACAATTTGACCATCGAAGTTCTCACCAGCAAAATAAGCAGACTTTGGAGCTTCTAACAAGGTTGTATAGTTTGTCATTGAAACCTCCTGAGTTAACTGACCTTGCAACATTGCTTTAAGAATCTCATCCTGAGTTGTTCTGATATCTGATTGTAAAAGGGTAATTTTAGTCATTGAGGCTACCAAAGGGAAACCTTCATAGTGATAGTTTAACCAATCAACCGGTCTACCATCTCTATTTTCTACTTGTCCTTTGTCATCTCCTGTGCTAAAACGAGCTTCGATTGCATCGACCAAAGCCTTTTTCTGAGCAGGTTTCATCAAAGAATCAGGTATCTTATTAATTACCTCTGAACTACTGGTTCTGAAATTATTGATCTTATCAACAAACTCCTGACCTTCTGCAGAATAACGCTCTCCCTGAAAGAACTTCTGATCTAAGAAGTTGGATTTATCCATTACTTCATAATCCTGTTGATCTTCCTGAGCTAATCCGGCTAACATTTCAGATTTAAGGTTATCGAGGTAACCGTAAAATTCGCCAGATGATTCTTTTATTGTTTGAACATCTTTAAAAAGTGCCTCATACTTTAAAGGCTCTTCAGATGCTTTAAGTTCTAAACTTGCAAATGCATTTGCGTTACGTTCAGCTGCTTTATTATTAAAATTAGTCAACTTTTCGTTTAACAAACCAAATGCTGATAACACCTCTTTACTCATATTCAACGCTAACATCGCGATGAAAATCAAGTACATGAGGTTAATCATTCGTTGCCTTGGTGATAATTTTCCTGCCATGATCTCTTAATTAGTGTTAATTAAATTTTTAAAATGAATAATTATCAACTAATTAACCTCTACCATTCATAGCAGTAAGCATATTACCGTATACACCATTTAAAGAAGATAAGTTGCTGGTTAATGAAACCATCTCCTCTTTAAGTTTACCGGCATTTTCAGCTACTTCTTCGTTTATTGAAGCCTGTCTGTTTGCACTTTCTAATTGTACTTTATATAAGCTATTTAATGATTCCATTTGCGCAGCAGCCAATGAAAGCTCTTCAGCATATTTTTTAGTAGAACCAATAGCCTCTGCTGTAGGAGCGATCCCTTTAGCAGCTCCTTCGAAGCTACGAATGCTTTCTCCTAAGCTATTCATTAATGAAGCATCTAATTTAGCCTCTTTAAGCATATCATCTAGTTTTCTAGACAATAACCCTTCAGCTTCTTTTGCTTCTTGCGCTTCATTTTTTCTAGATTTACTTTCTCCTCCTGCTAATTCCGGATAAACCAAAGACCAGTCAAGGTCTGCATCTACGGGTTCGAAAGCCGAAATAGCAAAGATAATAGCCTCAGTGATAAGACCGATAGCTAATAGAACTGTACCGTTCAGTGGACCAATTTCCCAGTGAGCGATTTTAAACAACGCACCCAATATTACAATTGATGCTCCAAGGCCATAGGCCATGTTAAATAGTTGCTTGGTTGATTTTGATTGTGCCATAGTAATTAAATTTTAGTTGTAGTTAAGCTTTATGGTTAATTCAATAATTGTGGGCTAAGCCAGAAGTAGATTATTTGCTTTGTGTAACATCGGTCCCCATGTAATCTTGCACGGTTCTGAAACCAATGTAACTCCTAGCAGTATCTTGATACTCATAATCTCTGGTACTTACTTGTAGGAAATATGCAACATCCTTCCAAGACCCACCTCGGATAACTTTACGCTGGTTATCGTCGTCCAGGGTATTTGGGTTCATTGTTGACACATATTCGTAAGCATTTGGATCATAAGAAGAGTTTGTCCACTCCGACACATTCCCCGCCATATTGTACAAACCATAATCGTTAGGCTCATATGACTTTGCCTCTACAGTGTACAACGCTTCATCCGCAGCATAATCACCGCGAAGTGGTTTAAAGTTCGCCATAAAACAACCTCTATCATTAAGTATATATGGTCCTCCCCATGGATACTTACCCGATTCGATTCCTCCTCGGGCGGCATATTCCCACTCCTCTTCTGTTGGAAGACGGAATTGGTTTGCCGGTTGTTTTCCTTTGCTTCTATTGTAATCGTTTAAATATTTTGATCTCCATGCACAAAATGCTTTTGCTTGTTTCCACGATACTCCAACTACCGGATAATCTCCGTAAGCATCATGCCAGAAGTAGTCATTGTGCATTGGCTCATTATATGAATAACTAAAGTCTTTGATCCAAACGGTGGTATCAGGATAAATCATGATCTCCTCGTGTTTGATATGATCCTTTCTACTACCTTTTTTATCACGGGCAGCTGCCTGAATATCAATCCAATCGTATTGAAACTTAAGCTTCTGAACATTTATAGTTCTAATTCCGTTGTAAGATTCTTCACTTGGAATATACATAGAATCCATAACCTCTGCATAGAATTCATCTGGATAATCATTGATATTCCATTCCAAATCTACGCGTCTGTTAAGCATTCTTCCTTCATAGCCTGTCTCACCCATGCCTGTGTAATTCTCAAGCATATATTTCTGATATACAGAAAGGTTAGACGTATCAGCATCCATAAAGGCATACTCTCCAATACCTCCATTTCCTGGAGTTTCTCCCATCATATCTGCCATAATAGCTAGATTGGTACGTACAATTGAGTCTTTAACCCATTCTACGAACTGACGGTACTCGGCATTGGTAATTTCTGTTTCGTCCATGTAGAAAGCTCGGACGGTTACGGTCTTGGCTGGTGCATCTGAAGCATCTGCGATGTCTTCTTCAGATTTTCCCATAATGAAGGATCCTCCTGGTATCAGGGCCATACCTTTCGGCTTCTCAGGGTACCATTTTTTTCCTTTAACACCCACTAACTGGCCACGGTCTCCAGAGCCACAGCTATACATAAACAATGTAACGAGTGCTAATAAAAATAGCTTTTTCATATACATAATTGAGGTTAAATTACAATTTTAAGATTGAGAAGGTAAACCTATCTAAATAATTTCAAAAAAACAATACTTATGTGAAATTTCTGTTAAACAGCTTAATTGTTTCTTTAAAATTCCGAACAGGTTTATCTACCCAACTTATTCTAAATCACACCATCATTTTCTTATAAGCCTTCCACCAGCGTTCTGGTAATTTATTGTTACAGGCTTCCAAATAATCATAATGGGTGCAAGGTATTAACGTATGTCTTTTGAATTTATTATCTAAAAATTCATTTTCTGACACTTCAACCCACCATCTTCCTGATGAAATACTCTTGTAAAAGTTAACATCAGCATCTTCTAATGGTACGATATACCGTTCATAATTATCATTTATAGCACTAAACGGATAATCATTTTTCCTACAATTATACCCTTCTATATAATACCATATTATTTGAGCCACTAATTGCTCAAACTGGCTATTATTAACACATTCATATATTCCGAACACTGAAACTTTATCGCTTATTCCCGCATAACGTGCAATGGCACAAATCTCTCTGCCATCAAATCCATTTGGATGCAATCTGGCATCGGAGCCTAAATCTGCCGAACGGACCGAGGTCATATCAAGACTAACCACATCTGCATCCCTCATAACGGGCTCCACCAATGTTATATCATGAACAATCTCCCCCAACCTGTAAGCTTCAAAAAACAGCTTCCCCATCAGATCGATTTCTTCCTGGGCATTATAATAAGTTTGATAACCTACGTTAGAAAAGTTAAACAAATTATTTGGCTGATCTACTACTATTTTACTTAAATATGATTGTGAGGATATTAACTCATCTGCCGAACCAAAATCAAAACGACTATCTACAGAAACCAGGTTCACCATCTGTTCCAGCTTATCAAACCCCCGGTAGGTAGCGTACGTTAAATCCTGACTACCGCCTAGCACTATGAGATTTATTCGTTTTTTAGCTAATTCTTCCGTGAGTTTGGCCAAAGCGAAATACGTATCATCTACAGTTTCTCCCGGCTCTATATTCCCTAAATCAGCAATAGCAGCATTCCAATTCCCCAGGAAAAGCTTGTAAACAGATCTCCTGAAATCCGAGACCTTTAATCCTTCGCGAGATTTGATTGAAGCATTACGAATTTCGTTCACAGCAACAATTGCTATTTGTACTCCGTCCAGGTCAGGCACCCCACTGGCTTCTGTGTGAATCCTTATGTTTCTACCTAAAGATTGCACTGGTAAAAGCTCATTATGTGCCAGCACAACCTGCTCAACTGGTGATAAAAATTCTAAATCCACTTACTTTTTAGATTTGGTTGTTTTTTTCTTAGTGGTCTTTTTCTTAGTGGTCTTTTTCTTAGTGGTCTTCGTCTCCTTCTCTATAATCTCTTTCACCTCTTCAAGCGTCAGCTTGGTTGCATCAACAGTTTTAGGCAAGTTTATCTTTTTCTTCCCTTTTGTTATGGTAGAGGTACCCCATCTTCCTTTCTCTAACTTTATATCTTCCTCTTCCCAATAATTAATGAGCTTTTCAGCATCTTTACGTATTTTATCCTCTATTAATGTCACGATATCCTCATCTGATAAATTATCGAAATCGTATTTCTTATTGACATTAATAAATTTGCCATCCCATTTTATATAAGGACCAAAGCGACCTTTTCCTTTGGTCACTTCTTTATCCTGATATGTGGCTATTGGCGCATCTGCTTTTTGTTTTTCTTTAATAAGCTCAATTGCCCGATCTAAAGTTACATCAAACACCTCATCATCCTTGGCAAGTGAAACAAATGATTTACCGAAGCGTACATACGGTCCGAATCGACCAACATTAACTGCCACCTCCTGATCTTCATAACTCCCAAGGATTCTTGGAAGTTCGAAAAGAGACAACGCCTCTTCTAAAGTTAAAGTTTCAATTGACTGATCGGGCAACAAACTGGCGAATCTCGGTTTTTCTTCTTCCTCTGCAGTACCAATTTGAGCCATCGGTCCGAACCTACCCAACCGCACACTAACCTGACGACCACTCTCCGGATCAACTCCCAGGACACGCTCTCCTGTTTCTCGTTCAGCATGCTCCTCGACATCTTTTACATTTGGATGAAAATCTTCATAAAAATCTTTCATCATTTTCGTCCAGTCTTCTTCACCGGATGCGATATTATCAAAATTTTCCTCAACCCTGGCTGTAAAATTATAATCAAGTATACTTGAAAAATGATTCACGAGAAAGTCATTTACAATCATTCCGATATCCGTAGGTACTAACTTACCCTTGTCGGAACCTACCTTTTCAGTCAGAGTTTCTTCCTTGACACTATCAGCCAACAGTGTTAACTGCATATATTTCCTTTCAACACCTTCTACAGTTCCTCTTTCCACATACCCCCTGGTTTGAATGGTTGAAATTGTAGGCGCATAGGTTGATGGTCTTCCTATCCCTAACTCTTCAAGTTTCTTCACTAAAGACGCTTCTGTATACCTATACGGAGGACGACTGTATCTTTCCGTAGCAGACATATACTTCTTTTCAACTTGTTCACCGACTTTTAAAGCCGGTAACATTCCAGCCTGCTCTTCGTCCTCATCATCTGTTCCTTCGAGATACACCTTCAGGAATCCGTCAAACTTCAACACCTCTCCGCTTGCAGCAAAAAGTTCATTATGCTTATCTGCTGCAATTTTAACATTTGTACGCTCTAATTGCGCCTCACTCATCTGGGAAGCTACAGTACGCTTCCAGATAAGCTCATATAAACGAGCCATATCTCTCTCCACATCTTTCAAACTATGGACAACCATATTGGTTGGACGAACAGCCTCGTGAGCTTCTTGCGCTCCTTTCGCCTTCGTCGCGTAATTTCTTGGTTTGCTATAGCGCTCACCATAAGAACGCAAGATTTCTTCCTTAGCAGCATTAACAGCCTCTGAAGAAAGATTTGTACTATCGGTTCTCATATAAGTAATGAGTCCGGCCTCATACAAACGTTGCGCCATGCGCATCGTTTTACTAACTGAAAAATACAACTTTCGGGAAGCCTCCTGCTGTAATGTCGATGTTGTAAAAGGTGCTGCCGGCGACTTTTTAGCCGGTTTGGTATCAAGGTCTGCTACACTAAAGTTTGCCCCTATATTTTTTTGCAAGAAAGCAGCCGCAGACTCCTTGGTTTCAAAAGTATTATTCAGCTTCGCCTTAAAAACCTTTCCTTCTTTAGTTACAAACTCAGCCGCTATCCTGTACGATGCTTCCGGAGCGAACCCCTGGATCTCTCTTTCTCTCTCAACGATTAATCGAACTGCCACAGACTGCACTCTTCCTGCTGATAATCCTGTTTTTATTTTTTTCCAAAGAATCGGCGAAATCTCATATCCTACTAAACGATCTAAAACACGTCTTGCCTGTTGCGCATTGACCAAGTTATAATCTATCGATCTCGGATTCTCGATGGCCTTTAAAATCGCATTTTTAGTGATGGAGTTAAAAACAATTCTCTTGGTTTTATCCTTATCCAGCTTCAACGTTTCAGCCAAGTGCCAGGCTATAGCTTCTCCCTCCCGGTCTTCATCACTCGCTAGCCATACCACTTCGGATCCTTTAACCAAATCTTTAAGCTTCTTAACCAAAGCCTTCTTCTCTTTATCAACAACATATTTTGGTTTAAAATCTTTTTCCACATCAACTCCCAACTCGCGCGAAGGCAAATCAGCAATATGCCCAAAACTAGAGGTTACCTTAAAGTCTTTCCCTAGAAACTTCTCAATCGTCTTAGCCTTTGCAGGCGACTCCACTATCACTAAATTCTTTGCCATGAACAATCTTATTTAATCCTACAAAAGTAAATAAGTTTTTTTATTTCCAGCGAAATGTACCTATTCTCCACAAAAAAAGCCTGCTTAAATACAGGCTTAATAATAACTTAATGCTTTCCTGAAAAAAACTTAATCCAGACTGAACTGACTAATCAATTTCACCCCATCTTCCTGATATGAATATTGATACAGCCGCTGCTCCCCGATCATCATTAGTATTTCCTGCATCGGTATCACATCATAAGTCATCATTCCTTCCAAATGATTAATTAATTGTAAATCTTCAACATTCGTTTTATCATAAACTTTCAACCCAGATTCTCCATCACACACGAACAACATATCATCTTTTACTCCCAACCCATAAGGTCCATCCATACTATAGGACTTCACTAAAAAAGGATTCGCAATATCCGTTACATCCACAATTTGCAGACTACTCTCAAATGCACCGCAAGAATTACCACCTCTTAATGTTATGTAAGCATAATCACCATCGACCACTACCGGGTCACAAGCCGTACCGTGTAAAAATTCAGCAATGTAATTTGGCGCTGAGGGAACTGACAAATCAAAAACAAACATTCCGGACCTACTACCTAAAAATAAATGTTCTCCCCGATTGAAAATTGTTTCGATATCGAAACCTGCGTGAACCTGATTTAATTTCTTAGGGGCTTCAAGATCTTTTATATCAAACACGTGAATAGAATGACTATCTACCGAATACATATAATCTTCAACAATTTTAAACCTGGCCAAAGAGCCACCTTGACCAGCCACGGCTGCGGAATTCTCAGAAGAAAAAGCATCCATCGTAAATATCCCCGTATCGTAACCATCTATCTCCCTGCGTTCTTTCTTCACCTCCCATCCTACAATCACCGCTTCTGTATCCGGAAACTTCGAATAATCTACAACATCAATGGTTACATCATTTGGAAAAACCGGATAATACGAAAACACATCTTCCAGCCGGGTAATCTCTTGTATCTTATCAAGATCACTCAAATCAAAAACTACCAAATCAACATAACTATCCGCATATAGAAAATCCCCCTTCATTTCCATATCCATATTCCCCGGAATTTTCACAAAAGCGATTTTTTCAGGATTTTCAGGATCACTATTATCAATTACATGAATACCTTCCTTCACATCATTGATGAGAACCAGATCTTCCTGAACATAAATTTTACCAGATTCTAAAACTGGCTGCGGAACTGTAATGTCGACAGAAGATCGCAAAGTCTCCATGGTCTTATATTGAGGAACGGCTACATTCATCACCTCATATTCATCATCACTATGACATGAGGCAATTAACAGCGATAAAAAACACAGCAAAATCAATTTGGTTTTCATAATGTTAAATGGGTTGGTTTCTTAAGAGATGGAATTGTTCGCTAAAAGTTGCGTTAAATTTGCTCTGACAATTTGTCACAACCTCGTATAAAATATTATCTTTGCACCCTATTTTCATTAAAGTTAATATTACAGATACAGGTATGGAGAAGATCATAGACGAAAAGAAGCAAGGTGAAAGCCTGGTAATTGAACAGCAAAAAGAAAACGATCGCAAGCTCTATATAGAAAGCTATGGCTGTCAGATGAATTTTTCTGATAGTGAAATTGTGGCCTCTATTTTATCTAAAGAAGGTTTCAATACTACGCAAAAATTAGAAGAAGCTGATCTCGTTTTGGTCAATACATGTTCTATTAGAGATAAAGCGGAACAAACTGTACGCAAAAGATTAGAGCAATACAATGCAGTAAAAAAAATAAACCCTTCTATGAAGGTAGGGGTTTTAGGCTGTATGGCTGAGCGATTAAAAAGTAAATTTCTGGAGGAGGAAAAAATCGTCGATATGGTTGTAGGCCCTGATGCTTATAAAGATCTACCGAATTTGATCAGGGAAGTAGATGAAGGAAGGGATGCAGTCAATGTTATTTTATCCAAAGAAGAAACCTATGGCGATATAGCCCCTGTACGATTGAACAGCAACGGCGTTTCTGCCTTTGTATCCATAACTCGTGGATGTGATAATATGTGTACATTTTGTGTTGTTCCATTCACAAGGGGTAGAGAACGTAGCAGAGACCCTCAATCCATAATGGAAGAAGTGAATGATTTATGGAACAGAGGCTTTAAAGAGGTAACCTTGCTGGGACAAAACGTTGATAGCTACTTATGGTATGGAGGTGGCCTAAAGAAAGATTTCGACAAAGCCACGGATATGCAAAAAGCCACCGCTGTAAACTTCGCCAAACTGCTAGCCCTGGTTGCCGAAGCGCAACCTAAAATGCGCATACGATTCTCCACATCAAATCCGCAGGATATGACTTTGGATGTAATTGAGTCGATGGCTAAGTATCCAAATATTTGTAAGTATATTCATTTGCCAGTTCAAAGTGGTAGTAATCGCATACTGGAGGAAATGAATCGTCAACATACCCGGGAAGAATATTTTGAGTTGATTGACAACATCAAAAAGCTGATACCCGATTGTGGTATCTCTCAAGACATGATTGCCGGCTTCCCAACTGAAACCGAAGAAGACCATCAAGACACTTTATCTTTAATGGAGTATGTTAAATACGACTTCGGATTTATGTTTATGTATTCGGAAAGACCAGGAACCATGGCCGCAAGGAAAATGGAAGACGATATTCCTGAAGAAACCAAGAAAAGAAGGCTAACAGAAATCATCAACCTCCAGCAAAAACATAGTTTACTGAGAACTCAGCAACATTTAGGCAAGGTTGAGGAGGTTCTAATTGAAGGAAATTCGAAAAAGTCAAACGAACACTGGAAAGGTAGAAACACCCAAAATACCGTAGTTGTATTCCCAAAGGAAAACTACAAAATCGGAGATTTTGTCAATGTAAAAATTACTGACTGTACCTCAACAACCTTAATTGGTGAGCCTGTTGGTTATTCAGACAACAATTAAAAAAATACCGAAGGTATCGATCGAGAATAAGTTACGATCTTGATTCCTTCAGATCATTATAGCTGTTTTAAACTCTAAGAAATGGAAAATGTTCAAGCCATAAAACAACGCTTTGGTATTATCGGAAACGATATAAAACTAAATCGTGCCATTGAAAAAGCGATCCAGGTAGCACCTACAGATATTTCTGTATTAGTTACAGGTGAAAGCGGTGTTGGTAAAGAAGCAATTCCAAAGATTATACATTCACTTTCACACAGAAAACACGGCAAGTTCATTGCTGTAAACTGTGGGGCTATCCCGGAAGGAACTATAGACTCAGAACTTTTCGGACACGAAAAAGGTTCATTCACCGGTGCAACCCAAACTCGAAGCGGTTATTTTGAAGAAGCAAATGGGGGTACCATTTTTCTGGATGAAGTTGGGGAATTACCTTTAACTACCCAGGTTCGATTATTAAGAGTCCTGGAGAATGGAGAATTCATCAAAGTGGGATCTTCTAAAGTTCAGAAAACAGATGTAAGAATTGTGGCGGCAACGAATGTTAATATGTTTGAAGCCATTGAAAAAGAAAAATTCAGAGAGGATCTATATTATAGGTTAAGCACGGTGGAAATTCATTTGCCCCCACTGCGTGAACGCAGGGATGACATCCACTTATTATTTAGAAAATTTGCTGCAGATTTTGCTCAAAAATATAAAATGCCTACCATCAGACTGGATGATGAGGCCGTTGTTTTATTAAACAAATATCGTTGGAGCGGAAATGTGCGTCAACTTAGAAACATTGCCGAGCAAATATCGGTATTGGAACAAGAAAGAAGTGTTAGTGCCGACACCTTAAGATCTTATTTACCTGACTACAAACCAAACCTTCCGGCTGTCATAAACCATAGCAAGTCAGATACTGATTTTAGTAATGAAAGAGAAATTTTATACAAAGTTCTTTTTGACATGAAAAGCGACTTGAACGACTTAAAAAAGCTTACTCTGGAACTCATGGAGACTGGCGACAATGAGCAGGTTCAAGAAGACAACAAAACCCTTATTAATAAGATTTATGGGTCAGATTCAGAATCGGAAGAAAGTTATGATTCTGCCGAAGATATCGATGAGGCTTTAGAGGTTTTACCGCTCAATAGCCCTCCCGCCCTTCCTAATCATAATTCGCTAGAGGACAAATACCATTTTGCCGAAGATATTGAAGAAGAGGAAACGCTTTCTCTTCAAGAAAAGGAATTAGAACTGATAAAGAAGGCATTGGAACGAAACAACGGAAAGCGAAAAGCGGCGGCGAAAGAATTAGGGATTTCCGAACGAACTTTATATCGAAAAATAAAACAATACGATTTGTAACATTTTTTTCGTTCTTTTGAACGGAATTAAAACACTATGAAAAAACACATTTTCTATATATTACTTATTTTAAGTTTTCAGTCGTGCGGATTTTATTCTTTTACAGGAGTAAACACCACCGCCGAAACTTATCAGGTTAATTTCTTTCAAAACAATGCCCCCATTATTGAACCTGGATTGGATAGAGATTTCACTTTAGCCTTACAGGACCTCATCCTGAACCAGACAAATCTTGACCTTGTTAAGACAGGGGGTGACCTTGTATATGAAGGAGAAATTGTTGAATACCGAATATCCCCCATGAGTGCAACTGCCGAACAAACAGCTGCGCAAAACAGATTATCTATAGGTGTCATGGTTCGTTATTTTAACACCGACGATCCCGAGAAAGATTTTGAAAGACGCTTTTCCTTCTTTTATGATTTCCCAGCAACCACACAGGTACAAGCCATCAAAGAAGAAGCATATCAGGTAATATTTGAACGAATAACTCAAGATATTGTAAACGCAACACTAGCCGATTGGTAATTAATGAATGTTTCTGACTTCATACAGGTTTTACAGCATCCGGAAGAACTAAACACGGATCACTTTGCTGCACTGGAGAAAATCCTGGATGATTACCCCTATTTTCAATCTGCCAGAGCACTTTATTTAAAAGGCCTGAAAGACCAAGATAGCTTTAAGTACAATTCTGAGCTGAAAAAAACTGCAGCTTATACTACTGACAGGCGCATTCTTTTTGATTTCATAACCTCGGAAACCTTTCAACAAAATATTGTTGCCGAAAAACTTTTCACCCATGCTGTAAGCCAGATTGATGTTGCAGATCATGAAGAAATTAAGTTAAGAGACAATGAAACATTTGGTTTTAAAGAATCTGACGCTGATGCGGTATTAGACCCTGAATTGTTTAAGCCGAAAGACCCAACATCAAAAAAAAAACTAAAGATCGGTGAACCTTTAGATTTTAATGAAAATGAGAAGCATTCTTTTAACGAATGGTTGAAACTATCTTCGTATACTCCTATAGTAAGAGAGAAAACTTCAACCAAGAAAAAAAAGAATCCGCTCAAAAACAAACTCGACTTAATTGACAAGTTTATCGAGAACAACCCTAAGATAAGTCCTGTAAAAGAATTTGGGAATTCTGCGAACCTCGCCAAAGAAAATCAAGTCGAAAAAAGCGAGTTAATGACTGAAACTTTGGCAAGGGTTTACCTCGAACAAAAGAAGTACAAAAAAGCAATTCAAGCTTATAAAATTTTAAGTTTGAAATATCCGGAAAAAAGTGGTTTCTTTGCAGACCAAATTAATGCAATAAAAAAATTACAACAACAACATAATTAATTTATAATGACGTTTTCAATCTTTTTAGTGCTTATTATTATCGTAGCATTTTTGTTGGTACTAGTTATAATGGTACAAAACCCTAAAGGAGGAGGTTTATCATCAACATTCGGTGGTAACACACAAGTAGTTGGAGGTGTAAAAAAGACAGGGGATTTCCTGGATAAGAGTACCTGGACATTAGCTACTATTTTAATCGCTTTAATTTTATTATCCAACCTTTCATTACAATCAGGTCCGAATTCAGGATCTAAATTGTTAGAAGGACAAGAAATTGAAGCTCCTGCTCAGGATAATGCTCCAGCAGAAACTGAAACACCTGCTTCCAGTACAACGACAGATACTATAGCACAGTAAATAATAACCCTCTTTAGAGGTCAAAAATGCCAGTTTGTGTGACAAGCTGGCATTTTTTTATGCCGTATATGTCACTTTTTTGAATTGGCACAATTTCTGCCACATCTGAAACAGCAATTTGTAAAACATCTAAAAACATAAAAAGTTATCGATATGGCTAACTTAAACATTAAACCATTAGCTGATAGAGTTCTGATAGAGCCATTGGCTGCAGAAACCACTACTTCATCTGGAATCATTATTCCTGACACTGCTAAAGAAAAACCACAAAAAGGAACTGTTGTAGCAGTAGGTCCTGGTACTAAGGACGAGCCACTAACTGTGAAAGTTGGTGACAGCGTATTATATGGAAAATACGCCGGAACAGAATTAAAATTAGAAGGCAATGAGTATCTAATGATGCGCGAGAGCGATATTCTGGCGATCGTATAACCCTTTTTAGTTTTCGATTCATTCAATAAGTTAAAATCATAATACTACAAATAGTATTCACAAAAATTAAAATAAAATGGCAAAACAGATTCAATTTGATACCGAAGCCAGAGATGGCTTAAAAAGAGGTGTTGACGCATTGGCCAATGCCGTAAAAGTAACATTAGGACCAAAAGGAAGAAACGTAACAATTAGCAAATCATTCGGTGCTCCAACCGTAACCAAGGATGGTGTATCTGTTGCTAAAGAAATTGAGCTTGAAGATGCTTTAGAAGACATGGGAGCTCAAATGGTAAAAGAGGTTGCTTCCAAAACAAATGACCTGGCTGGTGATGGAACTACAACCGCAACTGTTTTAGCCCAGGCTATTGTAAAAGAAGGATTAAAGAATGTTGCTGCCGGGGCTAACCCAATGGACCTTAAAAGAGGCATAGATAAAGCTGTAGAAGTAATTGTTGCTGACCTTGAAAAACAAGCCAAGGAAGTAGGTGACAGTTCTGATAAAATTAAACAAGTTGCTGCCATTTCAGCGAACAACGATAATTCTATTGGAGAGTTGATCGCTACTGCTTTCAATAAAGTAGGAAAAGAAGGGGTTATTACTGTTGAAGAAGCGAAAGGTACCGACACTTATGTTGATGTTGTAGAAGGTATGCAATTCGACAGAGGGTATCTTTCTCCATACTTCGTTACGAATTCAGAGAAAATGATTACTGACCTGGAAAATCCTTACATCTTACTTTTCGATAAGAAAATCTCTGCTATGAAAGACCTTCTTCCTGTTTTGGAACCGGTTGCTCAAAGCGGAAAACCTTTATTGATTATTGCTGAAGATGTAGACGGAGAAGCTCTAGCAACTTTAGTGGTTAACAAACTTAGAGGCGCTCTTAAAATAGCAGCGGTTAAGGCTCCAGGGTTTGGGGACAGACGTAAAGCTATGTTAGAAGATATTGCTATCCTTACAGGTGGTACTGTTATCTCGGAAGAAAGAGGCTTCAACCTGGAGAATACAAGTATTGATATGCTTGGTACTGCTGAAAAAGTAACCATCGACAAAGACAATACTACCATTGTTAATGGTGCAGGTGAACACGATACTGTAACTGCGCGTGTAAACCAGATCAAAGCTCAAATTGAAACGACTACATCTGACTACGATAAAGAAAAACTTCAAGAACGTCTGGCTAAATTAGCTGGAGGGGTTGCTGTACTATATGTAGGTGCTGCTTCTGAAGTGGAGATGAAAGAGAAAAAAGACCGTGTAGACGATGCGCTTCACGCAACCAGAGCTGCAGTAGAAGAAGGTATCGTAGCTGGTGGTGGTGTTGCCTTGGTTAGAGCGAAGTCAGTTCTTGATGATATAAAAGCTGAAAACGACGATGAAGCAACGGGAGTTCAGATCGTAGCACGCGCTATCGAATCTCCTCTTAGAACTATAGTAGAAAACTCAGGTAAAGAGGGATCTGTTGTGGTAGCTAAAGTTTACGAAGGTAAAGATGATTTCGGGTATAATGCCAAAACTGACGAATATGTCAACATGTTAAAAGCAGGTATTATCGATCCTAAGAAAGTGACTCGTATCGCTTTAGAAAATGCAGCATCTGTTGCTGGAATGATTTTAACTACAGAGTGTGCATTAGTTGATATAAAAGAAGATAATCCTCCTGCAGGCCCTCCAATGGGTGGTGGTATGCCAGGAATGATGTAATAAAAAGACATCGCATAAATTTAAAAAGCCGTACAAATTTGTACGGCTTTTTTTATGTTAATTCTTACATAAGCAGAATTATTTTAGTTGAATTTTTAATACATTGTGCCATCATCAATCTTTTTATTATGGCTCAAACCACTACGTTCACTCCAAATTGGAGTTTTTCAAAGAAGCTTTATTTCAGACTTTCCTTTTGTTATCTTGCACTCTACATCATTCCGTTTCCATTAGGCAACCTGCCATTTTCTAACTATCCCTATATGGCTGTTTTCAATTTTTGGAAATGGATCACAACCCTGGTTGCAGAAAACATATTTCACATACAAAACTTCAAAATTCTTTTTAATGGCAGTGGCGACAAAACCTCTGATTATATAAAATTACTCTCTATTGCAGGCCTCGCCCTAATTATAACCTTTTTTTGGTCTATTCTTGATAGAAAACGTAATAACTACAACAAATTACTTCAGTTCTTCTTAGTAGCCTTAAGATATTACCTGGCTTATTATATGTTATCCTATGGGATGTCTAAGTTATTTACGAATCAATTTTCAAGTTTGTCGTTGTTTGACCTGGTTAAAACCTATGGTCAATCGTCCCCTATGGGACTCATGTGGAACTTCATGGAGTATTCTGACACCTATACCATATTTTCGGGGATAAGTGAAATTATCGGAGGGGTATTATTACTGTTTAGAAGAACCACCAAACTTGGGGCACTCATAACGTTTGGCGTCATGTTAAATGTTTTTCTAATGAACGTCAGTTATGATATTCCGGTAAAACTATTCTCTTTTCACCTGATGCTGATCGCTTTTTACATTCTTATTCCACATTTAAAAAGCCTCATAAACTATTTCCTGTTAAACAAACCTATACCACCTGTTCAATATGACAAATATTTCAACAAGAGACGATGGAACATCACAGCACTGATATTTAAAACCCTATTTATTTCCTACACGGTGGTTAAATTTTCTATCAAGCAGGTTGAGCGACAAAAACAATATGGAAAATTCGCTGCATTACCTGCACTCTATGGAATATACGAGGTCGAAAAGTTTACATACAACAATAATGAAAGACTGCCTTTAACAACGGACAGCATACGGTGGAAAAAACTAATTATCGACAAAAACTCTTCTCTTATAATCAATATGGATGATACTCCGAAAGGAGTTAGACATTTAGTTGATTCATCAAATTATGCATTAGAGCTAACCCCGTATA
Organism: Zhouia amylolytica; assembly: GCF_900116365.1. Classification (GTDB taxonomy): domain Bacteria; phylum Bacteroidota; class Bacteroidia; order Flavobacteriales; family Flavobacteriaceae; genus Zhouia; species Zhouia amylolytica. Next base: position 53,958 of record NZ_FPAG01000001.1, read on the forward strand.
AAAAAGAAATGAATTACTATTACAAGTTTAAGTATTCCCAACAGGACAGCATTCTAAATCTAGAAGGAACCTACTATCAGGACACCTTAAAAATAAGGCTCATCAAACAAGACCACACACAATTTCCTCTTTTAAAGCGAGGGTTTAACTGGATAAACGAGTACCCATATAACAGATAGCCCCATAAAGAAGCTAAATCAAAAAAACAATGCGACAACCTGAGTTCAAATCAGGTTGTCAAAATATTTAACAATCCGCACGACAAGATTTTTGATACAGCCTCTTTTTCTCATTAATCAATACGCACTGCTTTTAACCTAAGCGCATTTGCAATTACTGATACCGAGCTAAAACTCATGGCCAAAGCGGCAATCATAGGAGACAGTAATAGTCCGAAAACAGGAAACAAAACTCCGGCCGCTATAGGCACCCCAATTGTATTATATATCAATGCGAAAAAAAGGTTTTGTTTAATATTCCTCATTACCTTATGACTCAGGTTAATTGCTTTCACGATTCCCTTCAAATCACCTTTGATTAAAGTCACCTCAGCGCTTTCGATAGCAACATCTGTTCCTGTACCCATAGCGATTCCAACATCTGCTTTAGCAAGGGCAGGAGCATCATTAATACCATCACCGGCCACTGCTACTTTTTTCCCTTCCTCCTGTAGCCTCTCTACCTCTTTCAATTTATCTTCAGGTAAGCATTCGGCTTTAAAACCAGACAAACCAAGCTCCTCTGCCACGGCTTGGGCTGTATTTTCATTATCACCCGTAAGCATAATAACCTCAACTCCTTCTTCCTTCAGGCGATCAATCGCTTCACTACTCGTTTTCTTTATCGCATCAGATAATACTACGAAACCTACTAATTGTGAATCAACAAACAACATTGATACAGTTTTTCCCTTCGATTGATATTCTGAAATAGCGTTCTCAACATCTTCCCCAACCTTAACATTAAAATCTTTAAGAAGTGAAAAATTACCAAGCCCCACCTTCTGATCATTATAAATACCAATCACACCTTTTCCAGTTACCGATTCAAAATCATCCACCTCACCAACATTTACCTTATTTTCTTTTGCATAAGCAACTGTTGCGGCACCCAGAGGGTGCTCACTATGACTATTCAAGGAAGCAATGATCTCGGTAACCCGTTCTTCAGAATAAGCATCTCTTACACCTCGTATAGTTTCTACCGACGGCTTCCCTTCAGTTATTGTTCCGGTTTTATCTATTATTAGCGTATCAATTTTACTCAATTTCTGGAGAGCTTCCGCATTTTTAATAAGGACCCCTGAGGTTGCTCCTTTACCAACACCTACCATAACAGACATTGGCGTTGCAAGACCTAAAGCACAGGGGCAGGCAATAATTAATACGGCAATTGCATTCACAAAGGCATAAACCATTGAAGGCTCCGGACCAAATATTTTCCAAATGACAAAAGTAATTATTGCAATCAACACCACGATTGGTACAAAGTAAGCAGATATCTTATCAGCGAGCTTTTGTACAGGCGACCTTGACCTGCTTGCATTATTAACCATTGCTATAATTTGTGACAACAAAGTTTCACTTCCTACTTTTTCGGCTTTCATTAAGAAGGATGTTTTACCATTAATGGTGCCGGAGCTGACCTGATCATTTTCTGACTTATCAACCGGAACCGGTTCTCCGGTAATCGCAGACTCGTCTATGAATGCATTGCCCTTAACAATAACCCCATCAACCGGAACCTTATCTCCGGGTTTAACTTTTAAAACATCTCCAACTTTAATAGCGTTGATAGAAACTGTTTCTTCATTTCCGTCAACAACCCTAATGGCAGTATTCGGAGCAAGCTTCATCAATTCTTTGATAGCAGCATTGGTTTTACTATGCGCCCGAGCTTCTAACAGCTGACCTAACAACACCAAGGTTAGTATAACCGTCGCTGCTTCAAAATACAAATGTACAGTACCAGCTTCTGTTTTAAACTGGTCTGGAAAAACACCAGGAAACAGCAATCCAAAAAAACTAAAAACCCATGCTGCTCCTGCCCCAATCCCTATCAGTGTAAACATGTTTAAATTCCATGTTTTTATAGATTTATAAGCCCTTTCAAAAAACATCCATGTCGCATAAAAAACTACTGGCAGCGACAAGCCAAATTGGATCCAATTCCAATACTTTAGCGATAAAACATTGTATAAAGGATTGTTATGAAGCATGTCAGACATTGCTATAATAAAAATAGGCAATGTGAATATCACTGCAACTTTAAACTTAGCTAGCAACTTTTTATAGGTTTTCACCTCTGCACTTTCCTCTGCCTCTTTGGGAACAAGCTCCATTCCACATATAGGACAACTTCCAGGCTCGTCTTTCTCTATCTCAGGATGCATTGGACATGTATAAATGGTTGTGGCCGAAATCGCAGGCTGTTCAACCAGGTCCATTCCACATACAGGACAATCGCCGGGCTCGTGGTATGTTTTATCACCTTCGCAATGCATTGGACAATAAAAAACTCCATTCCCCTGCCCCTTCTTACTTGACTGATCATGAGCTACTTTATGTTTTTTCGCCTCTTCTTCACTCAAATGTATACGATACTTTTCACCTGCTTTTCGAATACCCTTCTGAAGTTTTTCAATGGACAAATGCTTATCCATTTCAATTTCAGCTTCCTCTTTCTCAAGATCGACTGCAGCCCTTATAACTCCTTCAGTTGAGTTTAAGGCTTCCTCAACATGTGTCCGGCATCCATTACAGGTCATCCCTGTTATTTTATATGTATGTTTCATCGAAAAACTTTTAATATGATAATATGAACTAAGGTACCAGATGATTCGGCATTCGTATTTTAAAATTTTAGAATATTCTTATACAATTTTGTCTATTGGATTTCTTTGAAAATCAGCATCGTTTTTATAATCAGAAAGACTTTTCCCCACCTCTTTTTTAAACTGTGCGGATAAGTGACTTAGGTTACTATACCCAAGTTCATAGGCTATTTCTGAGAAATTAAGTTTTCCTTCCTGAATAAGCTGTTTGGTACGCTCTACTTTTAACCTGATAAGATACTTTTCTATGGTAAGGTTATTTTTTTTTGAAAAAAATCTACTAATAGCAATATAATCTGAGTGTAAGTTGTGAGCTAAAAAATCAGACACATTGAACTTTTTAAACCACTGTCCATTTACATACTCTAACAGCAAGACCTTTATCTCCTCATTATGGGCCTCCTCCTTATCCAAAATCAATTCAAATCCATGTTCTTGAAGTGTTTTTTCCAAATCTAATTTATCCTCTTCGGATATATAATTGCTTTTAACTTCAACAGACCCCAAACTAATTTGCATCACATCAAACCCTAACTGTTCAAAATCATCTTTCACTACCATAATGCAGCGATCACACACCATATTTTTTACTAGAAAATTCACGAAATTTACCTGCTATTTTTTTAACAAATTTTACCTAATCAATGTAACGTTATCCACATCATTTTAAATACATTTGTACCCTAATATTACGATAATGACTTTTGACGTTTTAAAACCACAAGTTACTAATATACTTTCAGACTCAGGCAAATCTGTTGATGAACGACTCACTGAAGTTTGTTCCCTATTACGTAATAGTATTGACTATTACGACTGGGTAGGCTTCTATTTCAAAAACGGTGATAAAGAAGAGCTGAAGTTAGGCCCATATGCAGGCGATCCAACGGATCATACCATTATTCCATTCGGAAAAGGTATTTGCGGGCAGGTAGCTGTATCCAACCAGAATTTTGTGGTACCCGATGTAAAAGCGCAAAACAACTATATTGCATGTAGTATTCATGTGAAAGCTGAAATCGTAATTCCACTTTTTGTCAACAATGAAAACATCGGGCAAATAGACATTGACTCCCACACAGCCGATCCCTTTTCCGCACAAGATGAAGAGTTTTTACAGTTTGTTAACCAAAGCGTCGCTGGAATACTTTAATTTTCCTGTTTTTTTCTAATATGCATTGCGCTGTTTTGCAGCAAAAAAACTACTTTTGCACCCATACAAAACAACGCAACAATGAATGGTATAAAATCGGCAAAATCTGCTTTAATTTCGGTATTCAGTAAAGAGGGCTTAGAACCTATTGTACAAAAACTTAACGAGCTTGGAGTTACCATCTACTCAACTGGTGGTACAGAAAAGTTTATTAAAGATTTAGGAATAGATGTTGTTCCTGTTGAAGACGTTACGAGTTACCCTTCTATTTTAGGTGGTCGTGTTAAAACTTTGCACCCTAAAGTTTTTGGTGGAATTCTAAACCGTCAGGACAATGAAAGTGATGTGACTGAATTACAGAAATTTGAGATTCCGCAAATTGACATTGTTATTGTCGATCTATATCCATTTGAAAAAACTGTAGCCAGTGGAGCCTCTGAACAGGACATCATTGAGAAAATAGACATTGGAGGTATCTCACTTATTCGTGCAGCAGCAAAAAACTTTAAAGATGTTACCTGTGTTGCTTCCGTAGAAGACTATGCTGAGTTCCTGGAAGTAATTACAGAAGGAGAAGGAAAAACTTCAATTGAGCAAAGAAAACGTTTTGCTACTAAAGCATTCAACGTTTCTTCTCATTACGACTCTGCTATTTTCAACTATTTTAATCAAGATCAGGATATTCCTGCCTTAAAAGTGAGCGAAAATAAAGCACAGGTTTTACGTTACGGTGAAAACCCACATCAAAAAGGATATTTTTACGGAGACATGGAAGCTATTTTTGATAAGCTCCATGGAAAAGAATTATCATACAACAACCTACTCGATGTTGACGCGGCTGTAAACTTAATGAATGAGTTTAAAAACGACGCACCAACCTTTGCTATATTAAAGCATAATAACGCTTGTGGTGTTGCGACAAGAAACACGATTAAAGAAGCATATGTAGATGCCTTAGCCGGCGATCCGGTTTCTGCCTTTGGCGGTATATTAATTGCCAACACTGAAATAGATAAAGAAACTGCTGATGAAATTCACAAATTATTTTGTGAAGTTGTCATTGCTCCTTCATATACTGATGATGCCGTAGCGATTTTAAAAGGCAAAAAGAACAGAATCATTCTTGTTCAAAAAGAAACTGAATTACCAACAACTAATTTAAGAACATGCTTAAATGGAGTTTTGGTGCAGGATAAAGACCTAAAAACAGATCAAAAAGAGGATTTAACGCAAGTGACCAACAATAAACCTTCAGAAAATGAGTTAGAAGACTTATTGTTTGCCTCTAAAATCTGTAAACACACTAAATCTAACACTATTGTACTTGCTAAGAACAAACAACTTTGTGCTAGTGGTACTGGACAAACAAGTAGAGTTGATGCGCTAAGACAAGCTATCGAAAAAGCAAGTTCATTTGAATTTGACTTAAAAGGAGCTGCTATGGCGAGCGACGCTTTTTTTCCATTCCCAGATTGTGTTGAAATAGCAGATAAGGCTGGAATTACTACGGTAATTCAACCTGGCGGTTCTATTAAAGACCAATTAAGCATTGATTATTGTAATGAAAATAATCTTGCTATGGTATTTACAGGAACACGTCATTTTAAGCATTAATTTGTTACATTTGATAAAATAGCATTTAACAAACAACTTAACCTGAACACAATACATGGGATTTTTTGATTTCTTAACCGAAGAAATTGCCATTGACTTAGGAACTGCAAACACATTGATCATTCATAATGACAAGGTGGTTGTAGACAGCCCTTCCATAGTTGCAAGAGATAGGATTTCCGGCAAAATCATCGCAGTTGGTAAACAAGCCAATATGATGCAGGGAAAAACACATGAGAACATAAAAACAATTCGTCCTCTTAAGGATGGGGTAATTGCAGATTTTGATGCTTCAGAAAAAATGATCAATATGTTCATTAAAAGCATTCCTGCATTAAAAAAACGAATGTTCCAGCCTGCATTAAAAATGGTCATATGTATCCCATCAGGAATTACTGAAGTTGAAATGCGTGCGGTTAAAGAATCTGCCGAGCGTGTTAATGGCAAAGAAGTTTATCTAATTCACGAACCCATGGCTGCAGCCATCGGTATTGGTCTTGACATCATGCAACCAAAAGGAAACATGATAGTCGATATAGGAGGAGGAACAACAGAGATTGCTGTCATCGCTTTAGGCGGAATTGTTTGTGATAAATCGGTTAAGATTGCAGGTGATGTATTCAACAATGACATCATCTACTATATGCGAACACAACACAACCTATATGTAGGTGAAACTACTGCGGAAAATATTAAAATTGCCATTGGAGCAGCAACAGAAGATCTCGAGGTCCCACCAGATGATCTAAGTGTACAAGGACGTGACCTTCTTACCGGTAAACCGAAACAAGTTCAGGTTTCATATCGAGAAATCGCAAAAGCTTTAGATAAATCGATATTAAGAATTGAGGATGCTGTTATGGAAACCTTATCTCAAACCCCTCCCGAACTAGCTGCAGATATCTATAACACAGGTATTTACCTTGCTGGTGGTGGATCTATGTTAAGAGGATTAGACAAAAGGATATCCCAAAAGACAGATTTGCCCGTATATATAGCTGAAGATCCTCTGAGAGCTGTTGTACGTGGTACCGGAATCGCACTTAAGAACTTAGATAAATACAAGCCTATACTGATAAAATAGAGATAGAGAATGCAGCAGATTATTAATTTTTTTATAAGGAACAAAACGTTCTTCCTATATCTGTTGCTCCTATCAATATCATTAGGATTCACGTTTCAATCGCATTCCTATCATAAAAGTAAATTCATAAATTCCGCCAACTGGTTATCTGGTGGAATTTATGAATCTATGAATGGTATTGGTGACTTCTTTGAGCTTAAGAAGTACAATCGACAATTGGTAGAAGAAAACCAGCGCCTTAGGTCTTTACTCATCAATAATAAGCTTATTTCCCATACCGATGACACCCTAATGAGCGATACTACTTCCAATAGACAGTATAAAGTAATTCCTGCAGAGGTTATTAAAAACAGTTTTGATTTAAGAAAAAATTACCTCACTATTAACAAAGGTGAGCATGATAGCATACGCCAAGATATGGGTGTCATATCATCCAAGGGGATTGTCGGCATTATCGAAAACACCTCAGGCAACTATTCCACGGTTCAGTCGGTATTAAACACCATCTCAGAGATTAACGCACAGTTAAAAAACTCCAATCACTTTGGCACCCTGGAATGGGACGGAAAAAATCAAAAAACCGTACAGTTGGTTGATATATCCAGAGTAGCCCCGGTGAAAGTAGGAGACACCGTGATAACAGGAGGCATGTCTGCCATATTTCCTAAAGGAATCCTTATCGGTTCGGTTAGTGAAGTTAACCCTGATGTTTCCGGAAACTATTTCATTATAGAAATCGATTTGTTTAATGACATGACGAGTCTGGGACATGTGTATGTTATAAATAATGAACATAAAAAAGAGATTAAACAATTAGAAAGCGAAACCATAAATGAATAACGACTTAATTAAGATCATTGTACGCTTTTTTATATTGGTGCTAGCCCAGGTTTTGGTTTTTAACCACATTAATTTATTTGGTTATATCAATCCTTATGTTTATACCCTTTTTATCCTTCTGTTTCCTGTTAAAAAGGAATCCAGAATGCTGTTTATCTTTCTATCCTTTCTAATTGGCGTTTCTATAGATTTATTTTCAGACAGTGGTGGAGTACATGCCGTAGCCAGTGTTACTATCGCCTATATCCGCCCGGTAGTGTTAAGATGGGTATTCAGAAATGCATACGAGTACCAAACTTTAAAGATTGCAGCTACTTCGTTAGGCCAAAGATCTTTATATATAATACTTTTAATTTTAACACATCATTTAATCCTTTTTTGCCTGGAGATTTTTAGCTTTACAGATATACCTTTTATTCTCAAGAAGACATTATTTACCTCCATCTTTACATCATGCCTGTGCATTTTGTTTATGGTTTTATTTAGCAGAAAGAAACGATGAGAAAATTACTTTTAGCAGCTATTATCATTATTATTGCTATAGTATATATAGGCAGATTGTCATACCTGCAACTTATCGATAGTTCCAATAAAAATCCACTTGAAGACACCGCCATCAAAGCGGTTTACGATTATCCGGAGCGGGGTTATATCTATGATAGAAATGGCGACCTTCTTGTTTCCAATCAACCAGCTTATGACATTATGGTTATACCTAAGGATGTAAAGCCTTTAGACACCTTAGAGTTTTGTAATTTATTAAATATTACCAAGGAGGATTTTATTAAAAAATACAATAAAGCTCGTGTATATTCACCACGACTACCTTCCGTTTTTGTCCCCCAGCTGTCAAAAAGCGAATATGCCACCCTACAAGAGAAAATGAGAAAATATGAAGGTTTTTATATACAAAAACGTTCATTAAGACATTATCAAACATCTTCCGGGGCGAATGTTTTGGGGTACATTAGTGAGGTGAATGAATATGAATTAAAAAGCAATCCATACTATCAGGCAGGTGAACTCATAGGCAGAAATGGTGTTGAAAAGGTTTACGAAGAGACCCTCAGAGGAAGAAAAGGTGTTAAATTCATTCAAAAGGACCGATTTAACAGGGACCTGGGGCCATACAAAGATGGTTTATATGACACGCTGCCCGTTCAGGGTAAAGATATAACTATCACCATTGACAAAACCCTTCAAGCCTATGGTGAGCAACTTATGATAAATAAAAGAGGGGGCATTGTTGCTATTGAACCAAAAACAGGAGAAATCTTAGCAATGATTTCGGCACCATCTTATGATCCGGCTTTACTTGTAGGAAGGGAACGTTCTAAAAATTACAGCAGGCTATATTTAGATTCCATTGCCAACCCTTTATACGACAGAAGTATCTTAGCCGAATACCCTCCGGGATCTCCATTTAAAATTCTTAATGGTCTGATCGGACTGGAAGAGGGTGTAATTGACGAACACACTACCATCAGATGTTACCACGGATATCGATACGGACGTAACAGGTTTATGGCCTGTCATTGCGTAAGCGGCACTCTAAACGAATTGCAATCGGCCACCTATCGATCTTGTAATGCTTATTTTGCGGATGCTTATAAAAAGATTATTGAGAAGTACCCAACTCCTGAGGAGGGGCTTCAGGCCTGGACGAATCATGCTAAGAGCTTTGGCTTAGGTAATTATTTAGGTAATGATCTGTCAACAGGTCGTGCCGGACGAGTTCCTGACAGTTTAACTTATAACAGAGCATATCCTGATTTTCAATGGCGGGCTGAAACAACCATTTCAAATGGTATTGGACAAGGGGAAATATTAACAACCCCAATTCAGTTAGCTAATATGACTGCAGCTATTGCCAACAGAGGATATTACTATACTCCTCATATCATCAAAAACATTGAGGGAACCCCGATCGACGAGAAGTTTACAACCCCCAACCAAACCACCATCTCTAAACGTCATTTCGATGACGTGGTTTTAGGCATGTGGGATGTATACAAGCGTGGTACTGCCCGTTTTGTACAGGTTGACAGTATAAACATAGCAGGTAAAACCGGAACTGCAGAAAACTTCACAAAGATTGACGGTAAACGGCAGCAATTGACTGACCACTCTATTTTCATTGCCTTTGCTCCTGTAGAAAATCCGAAAATAGCCCTGGCTGTATTTGTTGAAAATGGATATTGGGGATCGCGCTATGCTGCACCTATCGCTTCGTTAATGGTTGAAAAATACTTACGCGGTAAGATAACGCGTACCGATTTAGAAAAAAGAATGTTAGAAGGAAGCTTAGCTGATGAGTATGCAAAACCTCTAAGTGGTGAACCATTTGAAATTAATCAATGAGAAACAGAGTAATTCAACAAATAGACTGGCTATCTATACTATTATATTTTGCCTTGGTTTTTATTGGGTGGTTGAACATCTACTCCACAACCATGACTGATGAAAATCCAACTATATTCAATTTCGATCAACCCTATGGCAGGCAGCTTATTTTTATAGGGCTCAGTGTATTATTAATCATTTTTGTTCTGGCCATAGAAACAAAGTTTTATGCCAGATTCTCGAGCGTCATATATCTTATCTCACTGGCCTCATTACTGGGATTATTCGTTTTTGGTAAAAACATTAACGGAGCTACATCGTGGTATAACTTTGGTAGTTTTGGTTTGCAACCATCAGAGTTTGCCAAAGCGGCGACAGCATTAGCCTTGGCAAAGTTTCTTAGCGATATTCAAACGAACATCAATGACTTCAAAGATCAATTGCGTGCCTTTTTAATCATTATCCTTCCACCACTGTTCATTATACCTCAACCAGACCCGGGTAGTGCCCTGGTATATACCAGTTTCTTTTTTGTCCTTTACCGTGAAGGTTTACCTAGTTACTATCTACTGGTAGGACTAACAGCTGTGATTTTATTTGTAAGCACCTTATTATTTGGCGCCATATGGGTAATCGCCGGATTGCTTATTCTGGCAACTATTTTCGTATTATACCGCAAAAGAAAGAAAATCAGAATACCTGTATTCAAAATGCTGGTAATGACCACTACCGCCATTTTATTTTGTCTGTCGGTGCGCTATGTATTTGAAAATGTTTTTGAGCAACGTCACCGCGATCGATTTAACCTCTGGCTACGATTAGAACATGACCCAAGCAAATTAAATGAAATAAGAAAAACGATTGGCTATAATACATACCAATCTGAGTCGGCCATTGGATCCGGAGGATTAACAGGAAAGGGGTTTCTTGAAGGCACAAGAACCAAGGGTAATTTTGTGCCAGAACAGCATACTGATTATATTTTTAGTACTGTAGGGGAAGAATGGGGCTTTCTGGGCAGCGCAGGAGTTATTATTCTATTCTCATTATTAATTCTCAGGATATTATTTCTGGCGGAGCGGCAACGATCTCAATTCAGCCGCATCTATGGCTATAGTGTGGCATCAATCCTCTTATTTCACTTTGCCATTAATATTGGTATGGTGATCGGATTGCTTCCAACCATTGGTATTCCTTTACCGTTTTTTAGTTATGGTGGTTCCGGGCTTTGGGGCTTTACTATTCTACTTTTTATTTTTATCAGACTGGATGCCAACCGCAGAGATGACTGGATGTAATTGATTAATCAAACCAAGGTTGTTTTTTTAATTCACTTTCTAATTTGAATTCGACCTCATCTTTAAGCCTGTAAAAAAAGTCAATTCCTGTCAATGACTCCAAGGTATCAACGGGAACTATAAAAGTATCTAACGGTGCCTCTGATGCCTCATGTGGTATAAGAAAAGTAATTACCTCATAGCCAACATCAGATTGCTTAAAAACAATCTTGTAAAATTGTTCAGGAACCGAAACCTTTTCACTACCGATAGTAGCTAAGCCATCCGTAAGTACCGCACCGGTAATCACCAGGAGATTGCCGTGCTTTTCTGCCCAATAACGCACTTGTTGTTCGAGACGGTTCCAGACACCACTGTTAAACTGATGATTTTGCGGACTTATATTGCTGGTTAAAAAAGTTTCCTCATAAGCAGCAATTGAAAATCGTCGATCACCGGCAGGACATAAATGGCCACGATCGTAACCTGAGTTTTTAAAATTCTGCCAATGAGCGGAACCGGTACCCACCTCAGAATCCATTTCAAAATAAGGACGTTTTCGATCATCGTTAGTCAGATGCTCCTTCTTTAGCTCATATGCCACCCATTCTGATTGCTCATGATCTTCATTATAGGACAAGCTGTAAAAATTATGATGAATGATTGTATTCGTTGTTGTGGAAGGCAAAAAGTCCCTGAAGCTCTCAGGGGATGAGATATCTCCGGAGTCTATTATAAATTCATTATTACTGTTTTTTTCAGATACAGCACTTGCATTAGCGTCATAATATTTTTCAAACAAGAAGAAACCAATCATAACTAAGGCAAGCAGCACCCTGTACATATATTTTTTTCGCATACTAATTCTTTACATCCATGGCATCTCTTAATGCATTGCCTACAAGCATGAAAGCCATTACTAAAATCATAATTGCCAAACCGGGTACAATTGCAAGATATGGTTTTCCTAAAATAATGTAGTTATAATGATCTTTTATCATGGCGCCCCAGCTAGGCGTAGGCGGTTGCGCACCGATTCCGAGAAAACTCAACCCGCTTTCAATTAGAATTGCTGCAGCAAAGTTAGCTGCCGAAATTACAATAATAGGAGCCATAATATTAGGAATAATATGATGAAAAATTATACGATGACTTTTAAACCCTAAGGCTCTGGCCGCCGTCACATATTGCATTTCCTTCACCCCCATTATTTGACCTCTCACAACCCTGGCAACCTCTACCCACATCGTAAGACCTACGGCTATAAAAACCTGCCAAAATCCTTTGCCTAAAGCTAAAGTAATCGCAATTACCAATAACAGTGTAGGAATGGACCATGTAATATTGATAATCCACATAATAAAGGCATCAACTTTACCACCGAAATAACCGGCGACAGCCCCCATGAACATCCCAATTACCAATGAAATGATCACAGCGACAAATCCTATAGAAAAAGATATTCTTGCGCCTACCAACAATCTACTGAGAAGATCCCTTCCATACTTATCAGTACCTAATAAAAACTTCTTTTCCTTAATATATTGATCTGTGATATTTCCGGCATCGCTATTATTTGGGAAATTCGACAATACCACCTTCTTTTCTATCCCACTCTCCCCTTCTTCGCTGTAAGGAGTATAAATAAGCGCATCCTCCTCAAAACGGAATGAGCGTATAGGTATTTCAGTATCGGAATTTTTAACACCAAATAACATTTTATCTAACGCTGATTGTTGACTCTGACTACCGGGAATCGTAAGCATGGTTACCTTAAAGCCAGGTTTTTTAGAGTGGATTGATAAATGCATTTGATTTGCATTTGTCGATTTATCAGGAGCCAACACATAGGCTAATAATGCAACCACTCCACAGAGTATAATAATCCAGAAACTTAAAACGCCCCAAAAGTTCCTTTTGAACTTTTGGAGCGCAATATGAGTTAATGAGTTTGAACTTACGCTCATAAATTACCCTTTAATATCGGCCAATTTACCTCTTTTAATATTACTTAAGTGCAGATCTTCTAACACGTTAAGAGCTTCCTCCATATAAACATCTTTAGAAAGATCTCTGTGCCAACGGTCTCTCTTTTGTTCTAAAACACTATCCTTCGCCATTAAAGTTTTCTCATATGGTAATGAACTGAAGGTAAGGTTGGTTTTATAATCAGAAATCGCTCTGAATTGTTTTACCGTCTCCTTATCTTTATTCATCTCATTCACATATTCGTCATAATTCAATGAATATTGCTTAATATCCTGCTGGCTTTTCACCCAACGTGCATTTGAATCAATAAGTTTTAATTGTGGATTTTCAGCCATACGTTTTTTACTTTTATTTATGGCCTCTTCATAGTCTATATAACCATCCCATGTTTCGTAAGTAGCAGGATCAATTTTATCCCATGGAAGTGGATTCTCCTGATCTTTTTCTCCAATATTGATATAACTATAACGATCTGGAACCACCACATCACTTTTAACTCCTTCTAACTGGGTAGACCCCCCATTAATTCTATAAAATTTTTGGGTAGTTAACTTCATGGCGCCTACATTTCCAAAATCATTATCTCCTCTTAAGAATTGGTTTAAATCAATTATATTCTGAACTGTACCCTTACCATATGTCTGTTTGCTCCCAATTACAATTGCACGTTTATAATCTTGCATTGCAGCAGCTAAAATCTCTGAAGCAGAGGCAGAAAGTTCATTTACCAAAATCACCAATGGTCCATTCCATTGAATTTCATCATCAGTATCTTCTAAAACTTCCTGACGTTTTCCTGTTGATTTTATTTGAACGATAGGCCCTTCTTCAATAAACAAACCTGCCATATCGACTACAGTTTTTAAGGAACCTCCACCATTATTACGTAAATCAAGAACAAGACCTTGCATTCCCTCTTTCTTAAGTCTGGCAATCTCCTTGGCAACATCAGATGCCGCATTTCTTTTAGTATAGTCTGTGAAGTCTACATAGAATTTCGGCAAGTTAATAACGCCATAAGTATTACCATCTTTATCAACGGTAGAAGACTTAACATAAGACTCTTCCAGCTCTACAACATCTCTTGTGATTGAAATCTCTTCGATTGTACCATCAACACGCTTAAGGGTTAAAAACACCTTAGATCCTTTTGGTCCTTTGATCAATTTAACGGCATCATTCAAACGCATTCCAACAACATCTACAGGCTCTTCATTTTCCTGGGCCACTTTTATTATCTCATCTCCCACTTCCAGCTCGTTCTCTCTCCAAGCCGGTCCTCCAGAAATGATCTCAACAATTTTAATATAGTCGTTCTTTTTCTGTAAGCGCGCTCCAATACCTTCGAATTTCCCTGACATATCAGTATCAAAACGCTCTTTGGCTTCTGGCGCCATATAAGAGGTATGAGGATCAAACTCCTCGACAATAGAATTTAAATAAATCACAAACCAATCTGTACGCTCCAAATCATCCATGAAATTAAAGTAATCATCCATGGCTGTTAAAGTATTCTCTCTTGCTTCCTTTTCGGTTGCTACCTTATCGGTTACTTTACCATTGGGAGCAACATCCTGAAGTTCTCCATCTTCTTTTACTATTTTGTCATTTTCCAGAGCTCCGGCATAACGCTCTAATGCACTGAACTTCAACTGTTGTCTCCAGCGTTCCGTAAGTTCCTTTTTATTTTTAGCGTAGGCATGCTTTTCATAATCCAAATCGATACGTTCTTCGACATTAAAATCAAATGGCTTTTTTAGTACTTCCTTGTAGATTTCCCTCGCCTCTGACATTCTTTGCATCAATCGATCATAGGTCAGATTAAAAAAGGCCACATCGGATGCCTTTATTTGATCATCAATGGCTTCGCGGTACTTACTGAATTCTTTAATATCTGATTCAAGAAAATAGCGTTTCAATGGATCTAAGGCCTCTATATAATCATCGTAAACATCTTTAGAAAACGCATCATTGAAATCTTTAGGGCTCAAATGTCCTTTCTCCAATACATATGCAATTAGATCTACCAATAATTTATCTTTATCTGAACCTTCGAATGATTTATTGGTAAAACTACATGAAGCTACTAATATTAATAGCCCTCCTAACAAGTATACTAAATTTCTTTTCATCATATTTTTATTTTTAAATGTACCGAAACCATCATCATCATTATTAACCATTGGGCTTCGGATAATATTTTTTCAATCTATAAAAAACTTACTTATTTAACAATAATCTCATTTTTTTATCAATAGATTCGACTAAAGGTCGACTAAAATACAGAAAAAACCGTGCCATCAACAGCGAATGCTACTAATTTTTTGTTAAACGTAAAAGTACGGTCCAAATTGCTTATTTTAGTGCCTCAATACTCATAAAGATATGCAAAAAAAGCCATTAATCTTGGTGACCAATGACGACGGAATTACCGCTCCAGGACTAAGGACATTAATACACATAATGAATGAAATCGGCAATGTAGTTGTAGTAGCACCCGATAGCCCGCAAAGTGCTATGGGTCATGCTATTACAATTAACAGCACCTTATACTCCAACGCCGTGAAGATAGATGATGGTCCGCAAAAAGAATATAGCTGTAGCGGGACCCCGGCAGATTGTGTTAAATTGGCAGTTAATGAAATACTTGAGCGCAAACCTGATCTGTGTGTCAGTGGCATCAATCACGGATCGAATTCTTCTATTAATGTCATTTATTCCGGTACTATGAGTGCCGCAGTGGAAGCTGGGATTGAAAATATTCCTTCAATAGGGTTTTCTTTATGCGATTATGCCATTGAGGCGAACTTTGAACCGGTAAAAGAATATGTTAAAACCATCACTATCGCTGCTTTAAAAAATGGGATTCCCAAAGACACTGTTCTCAATGTTAATTTCCCAAGGCTTCCAAAAGAAGAAATAAGAGGCATTAAAATTTGTCGTCAAGCTCGTGCTACCTGGATGGAAGAGTTTGATAAGCGCACCAACCCTCTTGGAAAAGAATATTATTGGCTTACGGGTAAATTTGTGAACCTTGATAAAGGTGAAGATACTGATGAATGGGCCCTGGCACATGGTTATATATCTGTTGTCCCTGTTCAATTTGATCTAACTGCACATCACACGATTCAAGACCTTAATACCTGGAACCTCAATGATTAAAAGAAAAGAAATGGTTATAGGATTTCTGGTAGGAATTATAGCCAATACTGTTGGTTCTTTAATGTATATGTTAATCTTCTCAAAACTAAGCTTAAGTCAAACCTACGAAATTGCCCAGGAACAGGGTTATTTAGGAAGCATCCTTGCGCTTGGTGCTCTTTTAAATTTATTAGCCTTTTTTGGATTTTTGAAAATTAAGCGAGATTTGAGAGCAAGAGGGGTTCTTGTCGCCACCTTACTTACCGCACTAATTATCTTATTTTATAAAATTTTCGGAAATTAGCCCTTTGTAATAAAACGGTATGAAGTACTATATAATAGCTGGTGAAGCTTCGGGTGATTTACACGCCTCCAACCTTATGAAGTCCCTAAAAAAAACTGATCCGGAAGCCGAATTCAGATTTTGGGGAGGTGATCTTATGCAAGATGTTGGCGGGACTCTTGTAAAACATTACCGAGACCTGGCTTTTATGGGATTCATGGAAGTATTAATGAACCTAAAAACAATTCTCAACAATATTAAATTTTGTAAAGAAGACATTACCAAATACCAACCGGATGTATTAATTTTCGTTGATTACCCTGGATTCAATATGCGGATTGCCAAATGGGCAAAAGAAGAGGGTTTTAAAACTCACTACTATATTTCTCCGCAAATATGGGCCTGGAAGGAGAATCGAATCAAAGCTATTAAGCGAGATATTGATGAAATGTACGTAATTCTTCCTTTTGAAAAAGATTTTTACGAGCAGAAGCATCAGTTTCCCGTGCACTTTGTGGGCCATCCACTCATAGATGCCATTGCTAACAGGGAACAAGTATATCCTGAGGAGTTCAGAAAAGAAAATAAGCTAGATGACCGACCGATTATTGCTATCTTACCAGGCAGTCGCAAGCAGGAGATTACCAAGATGTTATCGGTTATGTTGAGTGTTGTCGACGAATATGAATCTTATCAATTTGTCATTGCCGGAGCACCAAGTCAGGAGTATGAGTTTTATCAACAATTTATCGGTTCAGCCAATGTACATTTTGTCACTAACAAGACTTATGATTTATTAAGCCTGGCAGAAGCCGCACTGGTAACAAGTGGCACTGCTACTCTTGAAACAGCACTATTTAAAGTACCTGAGGTCGTTTGTTATAAAGGCAATTGGTTTTCGTATCAGATCGCCAAGCGTATAATTACGCTTAAGTATATTTCTTTAGTAAACCTTATCATGGATAAGCCGGTCGTTACTGAGCTCATTCAAAATGATTTTAACACCAAACGTTTAAAACATGAACTTGACAGGATATTAGACCCGGAACATCGTAAGCAAGTCTTCTTAGACTATTATGAACTTGAAAAACAATTAGGCGGTAAAGGTGCCAGTATGAATACTGCTAAACTTATATTCAATAAGCTAAGCGATTAACAGAACCTTCTTAAAACTATTTGTTTTCGGCTCTTTAAGACAAGGTATACAAATGGCTGCTAAACATTATTAAGTGAGCCCCTCGCTGAGCTTATTCAGCTTTTAGATGCAAAAGGAGCAGACTACCATAGTACACTTATAGCATAATCTACGTACGAGGCGGTATAAAATGTGAGTCCTATGTAGCTTAGATTGTATGTGGCTCGAAACAACCATGGCAACCTGGAAAGATCGTGTTTCAACCAACGGCTTATCAGCACCCCGACTGCCATAAATAAAAACCAAATCATAAAGAAATACGACATCCTTCCTCTAATTGACAGCACTACCAGGTCGTGTATAAAACCACAAAAAACAAAAGTAAACACAAGAGAAAGTCTTGCAGGCATATACCTTCGTAAAGGTTTAAAAACCAGTTTTCCCAGATAATACCCAAAAATAGGATTCCAGTAATGCCAAAAAACACCAAAATTTTTTGCACCGAAGGATCTGTACAACATATTACGTAAAGATTTTGGATGCCCCATTGGCACACCATTTCTTTTCTTCACATATTCTCTTAAGGTAATTTTCAATTTTTTATGGTTTGGGATGGCAATGTAATAATTAATCCTGGAACTAAAGAAGAAACTCCATGGGTCCGCTTCTCCTTCACCTATCAGTCTCCTGCTGCCAACTGCCTCCCGTTTGAAAAACCTGAAATTACTCTTTGATGTAATTCAATGAACCCGTAAACAAACTATCATTCTCTATTAGAAAATCTCTTTGCATAACTCCAAGATCTGCCTGATAAGCTTCGCCATTCATAAAAACGACACCCTCTTGTATTCCCCATTTAAAAATGTAATGGTCATCTTTAGTCATTAAGGTTATATCCGGCCATCCCTTATCATTTACATACCTCCCTAAAATAGGGTTTATCGAATCAGCTACGACAAGGACATTGTCTTGCAATGGATACCTAATTTCATTTTCTTTTTCAAAACTCTCCTGAAACAATGCCGACTCTTTTTTAAAAATGGAATCCGCATGAGTAGGTCTAAAGAGGTAATTATATGCATAATTAGCGAGTAAATGTGGCAACAGGTAAGCACGACTATCATTTGAAAAAGCGATTATTCCAACCTTCTTTTTCGGAATAAAGGATGCATGAAATGAAATGCCCGCCAATCCGCCAAACCGTGTTAATATCGTATCATTTTGATAAGTTGCTACATCCCACCCCAAACTGTACCCGTTTCGATGATAGGTGAAATAAGTGCGATCTTGTCTGGTAGTTGAAGTATGCAATTCATTCCAACTTTCCTGGGTTAACAAATTTTTCTCCTGATTTATATTTGCACATATCCATTTTGATAAATCGCTGACACTAGACAGTACACCCCCGGAAGCATGCATGGTAATATCGTCTTTAAAAAAACCTGAATTTACTATTGAATTACTTCCATCTATGGTATACGATGGCATAATTTCATTTTTATCAAAATCAGACACCTCCGTTGTTGTACCCCTCATTTGCAAGGGGTTGAATATTTCATCCTGCATACATTGTTTCCATGATTTTCCAGAAACCTTCTCAACAATCATTGCAGCCAAAATAGGTCCGACATTACTATAGCGAAATTGATGAGATGAATCATATTGAAAATCATTATTGAAATCTTCTATCAATTCAATATTGTTTCCACTATACCCTAAAAATGCAGTTTTCCAAGCTAACTGGGTATTAAAAAGACCATGTGTATGGTTAAGCAATTGCTTAACGGTTATACGATCTAAATCTATCTTGTCATTTAAATGTAGTTCCGGCAAATACTTTTTTACAGAAGCATTTAAATCGATTTCACCTTGCTCTTCCAAAATCTTTAAAAGGGTTCCTGTAAAAGATTTTGTATGTGATGCTATATACAAGGGAGATTCATCGTTATATTTCGTTGGCCTTTTTTCCAGCACATCCTTATTAACAATATATGAATATGCCAGGCCACTACTATCAACAATTGCAAATACAACATCCCCCTGAATTTGATAGTCTGAATATATCTTTTGAATTTTATACTGAAGATCGCTATGAAAATTCGGATGATTCATGGAAAACACATTCGTATTGACAACTTGTTTATCGGGTAACTTTTGACAAGAAAACAACCATAAGATCATGACCAGGAACAGGATAAAGCTTCTAAGACATTGTATCATAAGTAACTTAAGTTTTTTTGGTAAGACGACCTTTTAAGGTATTTGGTTACATACCCTTATAAGAAATTGCCATTTAAAAAATGGCAACATTCAAATTACTTATGTTACGCACATGAATATCTGCCAGAGCCACTAATAAAAACTAAACTATTTGCTTCTTTTTTTGGCAATATATGTGTTTACTTGATCTTCAAGTATCGGGATGGTAACCGTCCCTTCTTTAAGAATTACATGGTGAAATTCTCTTATATCAAAATCAGCACCTAATTCCTTTTCGGCTTTTGCCCTGAGTTCTTTAATTTTCAACTCTCCAATCTTATAACTAAGTGCTTGTCCGGGCCAACCAATGTATCGATCGGTCTCGGTATTGATCTCATGTAAAGACAATGCCGTATTTTGCGACATAAAGTCTATTACCTGCTGTCGACTCCATCCCAGGGCATGAATTCCAGTATCTACCACTAACCTGCAGGCGCGCCACATTTCATAAGTTAACTGTCCGAACTTTTCGTAAGGTGTTCTATAAATCCCCATTTCATCTGCAAGTTGTTCAGTATACAAGGCCCACCCTTCTCCATAAACAGATAAATACAAATTTCTTCTGAAGCCAGGAACCGATTCTTTAAGTTCACTATTCAAGGCAATCTGTAAATGATGTCCTGGCACAGACTCATGTGCTGCTAAGGCTGGTAAAGCATATAACGGCCTGCTTTCCAGTTTATAGGTATTAACCAAAAAGTATCCCGGCTGGGTTCCGTTTATACTATTTCCTGAATAGCGTCCGGCCGTATATTTTGGAGCCATTGCATCCGGAACGGGGATAACTCCATAAGGTTGACGGGGTAGCCTGTTGAAATAAGCAGGAAGTTGAGCATCGATACGTTTACATATATCACGAGCAAAAGTCAACAAGTCCTCTCCACTGTTTGCATAAAACTGCTTATCCGTTCTTAAAAAATGTAAAAAATCATCGAAACTACCATCAAAGCCCAACTCTGCTATAATCTCTTTCATTTCTTTACGTATACGTGCAACCTCCTTTAATCCTAATTCGTGAATGGATTCGGCCGTATATTGGGTAGAGGTGGTATAGTAATTTATTCTATTCTGATAAAAGTCTTTCCCATTGGGTCTTGCCGAAACGCCTATGGCTTTCCTGGCATTAGGGATGTATTCATTTTCAAAAAACTCTTTTATTCTTTTAAAACTCGGCACTACACTATCCTTTACCACCTTTAGCGCAGCCTGTTGTAATGAATCCTTTTGATGATCGCTTAAAGTATTAGGCAAATTCATAAATGGACTATAGAAATAACTATTTTCAGGATCCTCTACAATATGTGTATCATAAGACGCATTGTAGCCATTGAAAATAACTTTCGGCTGGTCGATTCCTTCTTCAAGTCCTTTTTCAATCATTTTTATTTGACTCTTGGTGAAATAAGGAATTGCTTTTAACCTATTCAAATATGAAACCGCGTTTTTATAGCTTGTTATTGGTCTCACCTGATAATTAAGATTTAAATGAAATCCCTGATCGGCCTGAATAGGGTTCAAATGCATTTTATATTTATACCTATTCACTTTATCTTCAAGTACAAATTTCAGAAGTTTTACATTTATTCTATTTTCATCAGAAAGTGAGGCAGTATCCAGCTTATCTATATCCTTCAATAAAGCGTTGGCAAAATCGGCTTCATTCCGAAATAACGCTTCATCATACCTGCCAAGCGGGTACTCTTGATAAGAGTAAGCCTTATGCTCCTGATATTGCTTAATAATTGAATCTAACTGATCATTCGCCTTTTGGGCATACCCAATATGAAATGTTTGGAGTCCAATAGTTATAAATAAGAAAAATGATAATCGGTTCATAAGATGCGCTTTATTGAGATGCTAAGATGTTAAATTTATGAATAGGATTCAATCATTCACGACCATAATTAATAATTATCCCATTTATAATCCATAATTCCTAACAGGAAATCTTCTTCCTAATCCCCAAAAGTTCGCTCACCGGATAAAGACCCGCGGTAAAAATTCGACATATTTGTAGTAGTACACCTTCTTTGTTTACCACTATAATTCTTATATTGTTCATCAAATTTAAACCAAACGTCTAGTTGTAATGCTTAAAAAATTCATTTCTTTATCTGTACTTCTATTTTGTTATGTTTTTATTTCATGTAACAGCAGAACCCAAAAAGCTTCTGAGAACGAATTCATTAATGAGATCTTACCTCAAATAAATATTGGATCTCTTGAAATTGAAAATAAGAAATCATTAAAAGTCATTACAGAAAAGGATAAAACCTACTTAGTTGAATTAACTTCGACTAAAGAAGTAAACGATTTAGTTGAAAAAATACTTGAGGAGAACCCTAGCATCCCTATTAGCCGTTTCTCAAAAACTAATAACTCCTACTTTAACCATGCAACCTTCTATATGTTGATTCAATTTTTAATGCCTTTCTTGATTATTATACACCTGATATTATTATGGGTCTGTTTAAAAATGATTTTAAAATCTCCTGTAAACGAATCAGATAAACTGACCAATACCATTATCGTAATTTTCGTTCCGCTATTGGGTAGTATTATTTATTTAACTACAAAAAAAGAACTAAATAAGAGGCCAAAGCAATCTGAATCGTAATTAAAAACCACCAAAACTTGACATTGTGAAAAACCAAACGGACACCATAACACCCAAAGAATTTTTAAAAACAATAGGCATTATTTATTTAGCGCTTTTGACTGGATTAATAGGTTTCGGAATTTATATTTTTTTGCAAAAGGAATCCTGGCAATTTAAGTTCAACAATGAAAGCGACCCTTTTTTTTATCTGGTGCCTCTCTTGGCTATCAGTGGAATTTTCATGGGACAATACCTTTTTAACAAACAGATCTCAACCACTAATGACAAAGAAAGTCTGAGGGAGAAACTAAGTGGTTTTCAAGCAGCTGCCATTCTGCAATATGCATTAATTGAAGGACCCGCCATGCTTGGGCTTGTAGCTTCTTTAAAAACCGGCAACCTGCTTTATATTTCCATTTCAGGATTATTAATTCTCTATTTCATAGTGCTAAGACCTGGTAAAGAGCGCATAGAAAAACACTTACGTCTTTCTCAGGAACTAAAGAAACAATTCGACATGAGTGAACATCCGCTGAGTTAATAAAGCCTTACTTAAATTCTGAAATAAAAATCACCTTTTCATTTAAAATCAATCAAAAAACGCATTCACTATTATGAAATTACCTTTTAAACTTATACTTCTTACCCTAACGATTAGTTTATTCAATTGTACACCGGAAAAGGCAAAAATGCTTGAAATTGATGGAACAGTGCTCGATCCGGACATCAAATCCATTTTATTAGTTAAACCTAATCAAGATTTACGTTTCGATTCCATTCTGGAAATTCCTGTAATAAACGGTAGGTTTAATTATGAAGCTAAGCTCGAATACCCCGAGGCAGTAACACTTATGCTAGGGAAGGCAAAGCAAAATGGAGGAGGAAGTTTTATGCCATTATTTTTAGAAAATGACGCTATCAAACTTACTATCAACAAGGAAGAAGAGTTTAAAAACAACACCGTTGAAGGAGGATTATTTAATTCAGCCTATCAGTCGTATAAGAAAAATATGGAGGCAAAGTTTTTTGATGAGCTACTCCCTATACAAGACAGTCTCAATGCCCTTTGGAAATCAGGTGAATACCATAGCAAGGAAATGAAAGTCATCATGGACCAACTCAAAGAAGAGGAAAACCAGGATGAACTTATCGTTCTTTATCAAGCTATGGATGATTTAAGAGAGAAGGGATTGGATAAATCTGCCAAAGGGCAGGAGTTAAGTGACCAAAGAGCTGCCATTCATGAAAAAGTCAAAGCTTTCCAGCAATCGTATATTGAGGCAAATCCAAATCTGGTTTCTTACCATTTTTTACTTGATGACCTCAGGTTTCAAAAAGAAACCATAGACATTGAAATGGCTGAAAAAAACTATGAATTATTAGCTCAGGCTAACCCCGATCATCCTTATAATGAAATTGTTTTGAACATGATTAATGCGATTAAAAATATTAAAATAGGAAAACCATTTAAAGACTTTTCAGCTCCGGATCTGAAGGGAAATATGATCACCCTTTCCAATCAAATAAACGGTAAGATTGCCTTATTGGATTTGTGGGCTACCTGGTGCGGGCCTTGTATTTCTAAAACCAGAACCATGCTACCGCTTTATGAAGAATACAAGGATAAGGGCTTTACCATATTAGGGGTAGCTGGTGAATTCAAAAACACAAATCGATTGATTAAGTTTCTGGAAAAAGAAAAATGGCCATGGCTTAACCTGGTTGAATTAGACCGTGAAAATGCGATTTGGCAAAAATATGGTGTTGATGGTGGTGGTGGAGGTATTTTCCTAATCGATGAGCAAGGCACCATTCTAGCCAAAGATCCCACGGCCGAAGAGGTTAAAGAGGTGCTGGAAAACAGATTGGGTAATAAAGATGTTATCTAACTTTGATATCATTTCAAAAGAAAAGTATTCACAACATCCAGAATATGAAAACAGCAAATTCCAACGGACCTGCATCCCACCTGACCTATGCAGGTCTTTTTGACAGGGTAAAAGCTATTATAATAGATTCCCTCGTGGTCGTTTTAGCACTTTACATTGTATCTGATGTCCTACAACTTTTTGACGCTGTCCCAACTATAATACGCAGCTCAATATTTTTATTATTATTTGCCTTATATGAACCGTTAATGACTAGTTTTTTCGGCGGCACTCTCGGACATAAAACGCTAGGTCTTAGCGTGAAAAGTGAAATAAATCATAAAATGAATATCCCAATACACAAAGCTCTTTTAAGGTGCTTAGTAAAGTATCTTTTAGGTTGGATCTCGCTTTTATCCATTTCCTTAAGTCCACAAAATCTGGCAATTCACGATCACTTATCAGGTTCAGTGGTGCTCGTAGATGAATAACTATATTCTAAACATTTAAATTCAGATTCCCTTTATTGTTCCCATCAAAAAACATTCAAGAAAGATAAACGTTTATGAAGTAAACTTATCCAGTTCTGCTATCTGCACCTTATAGCTATTGGGGAGTAATATATTTTTTATCAGTCTATCCATTTTTAATAATCTGCATATCTTATAAACTGGAATTGCAGGGGTTAGCCACGAAAACGAACTAAACTGCAATAATTGTTTTACGGGTTTAGGGACAATTAGCTTCTGTGCTTCGCGTAGTAACCAATATCGAAATGATCCCAGGTGTTTATTATATTGCTCAAATAAATTATGAGTATATAAACTCCATTGTAAATTATTCTTTAAATGTTCTTTCCGGACCGGAAGCCAATCATTGTATGTAGGTGGCAGTTCTTTCAAACCCATTCGAGTTCCCACCTTATAAAAAACACTGTATACATCTTCTTTTTCATCATCTGTCAGCTTACGTTCCAGCAATTCATATGATGCTTTAGAATAATATATCAACATAAATAGCACATCACGATAAGCCCAGTCGGGTATAACTGCTCCCCTGTTGTCTTCAACAGTTCTGTGAATTTGACGAATGGTGTCTAAAGCCTTATGCGCATCTTCTTTTGATGAAAAAACAATTTTTCGGGCATATGCTACGGTAGAGAATAACCTTCCTATAGGGTCAGCAGGGAGTTTGCCCGTGTAATAGAGCCAATCTACCGCCTTGTTCAGAGCAAATTCAGCAGCAGCTCCTGCAAAAATAAGTAATATGGTATCACTCTTACCCCATATTTTCTTTACCACCGATTCATTTTCTACAAATAATGACATTTCCTTAAATAACTTCTTACTAAGTTACAAATTAGATGGCTTATAAGATTCTCATAAAAAAGCTAAAAATTCCGTAACGATTTCCATGAATACTCGTCTCCTAGGAAACATCTAACAAATCACTAACAACTATGCGCCTATTTTCAGTTTTTACCCTTCTGTTTTTCACCTTCTTTATTAATAACGCTCAAGATCGTAACACCCAAATTCTTATTGTTGGTACTCCGCACCTGCATCATATAGATGGATTTGACGCTGCAATGGTCTCTCCTGTAATAACAAAATTAAACACGTATAATTTCGATGTAGTATGTATTGAAAATATGCCTGCTGAGATGCTATATGACATTCGTTCACGCAAGGATAATGCTTTTGCCGGGGTAATAAATAATTTCGGAGGACATCGATTAATTCTGGCTGATAGCGCACAAAAAATATTGGAAATTAATTTTGTAACTGCTGAAAAGAAAATTTCTGAATTACGCAAAACGGAAATATTAACTGATCAGGATCGTCTAGCCTTGATTGAATATTATATCGCTGCTGCTGATATAACTTCAGCAATTCTTCAATACAATTATCTGAAAGACCGAAGTGTCCTAAAGCAATCTCGGTTATCCCACGATCTCATTGATAAAGTCTTAGATCTATCTAAAGAATCTAATGAGATTTATTCCGTAGCTATCCCAGTGGCAAAATATCGACATTTAGAAAAGATAGATTATATAGACAATTTTCAGGATGAAGCCTTGCTTTTAAAGCATTACCCGGACTTTATATCCGATTATCAGAAAAACAAGGACCAATTAAATGGTATTTCCGAACATCCGATATATAAAAAACAACAAGAAATTTTGATCAAAGGAATCGCTGATAAAAACCTGTCTGCTTATTATAGCTTTTTAAACGATAAAGAATATGGCTCTCAAGATTTTCAAGCCCAATGGGCGGTTTGGTTTAAAACAAATTTTGAGTCCGGGTCTGATAAAGCTCGATTTTATTTATGGGAAATGCGAAACCTGCAAATTACGGCTAACATTGCCAAAGTATGTGCTTTAAATCCCGGTAAGCGCATCATGGTAATTATAGGTGCTTCTCACAAGACATTTCTGGAAAAGTACCTTAAACAGCTTCCCCATGTAGACTTGTTATCCTATAATTAAATCGTTGATTCAACGAAAAAAGCCGGAGTGATTCACTCCGGCTTTCTGTTAAAACCCTACAATTCGAATCGTTTTCTTCTGAGTAATATTTTAGCATAATCACGGCCCTGCTTATCCCCATAGTCTTCATATGCACGCTGTGCCCATTCTAATGCCAAATCTGTTTTCCCTAATACTTCATAAGCAACAGCTACATTGAGTGCGGCACGTCCGGCAGATTTACTATTAGGATTAGCAGCTATTCCTGTCCAAATTTCTATGGCACCATCCCAATTAGCTACTTCACTTCTACGCCATCCGGCATCAAACTTTCTTTTATCCCGACCTTTTCCTTTTTTATACATATCACGTCGAACTCTGTAATAGCTCGGTAAAAATCTACTGATATAATCAAACCCGGCAGCATAAGCTGTTTCGGGCAATGCATTTAATGGCGGCACTCCATTTACCAAATTAAAATTCATGTAATGCGTTTGCTGAAACTGATCTATAATGGTTTTCGAATAAGGATCATATAAACGCCAATAACTTCGGACATCAACCCGGGTTTGCTGCGGTAAACGACCTTTAACTTTTCCTGTATTGATAACGGATGAAACCTGATCTGCAACTGTATTCAAAAGAATATCAGAATTGGAATCGAAGGTTTCAAGAACTAAGAGCACATCGGCATCACTTGCTTTACAAATAGCATCTACCTTTTCCCATTTTAGTACATCCGGAGTTCTTCTTGTACCCGTACCATACAATCTAAGGGTATCGGGAATTAAAACAGTTAAATTACTATGATGTTGTACCCCCGACATCACACCTTTTACAGCTTCATCAGAAGCTAATTTATCTGAACCTGCTATCTCTCCGGTAGCCACAGACTCCAAGGTTTTATTTTGTTGATCATCCTCCCTGGTTAAGGAACGGTTTACTACTACAATATTCTCAACCCCTTTCGGTAAAATAACCTCAGGTTCCTGAGGATAATTAAGGTAAACATACCCCGAGCTACATGCTTCTAATCCCAAGGCACATAGCATTAGATATAAAAAGTAAAGTTTTTTCATAATTTTAAAATTTGGTTCAGTCAGGAAAATACAACAAATGTGCCACAACTTCAGCAATGAGGTTATTTCCTTAAAAATAACTAACTTACTGTCAGAAACATACTTCAATAATCTTGAACAAACCAATGAATTAAGAACATTATTAAACTTTAAAACTTTTGCTATGAAATCAAAAATATTATTTGTTATCAGCCTATTGTTCGGACTTATGTTTATAAATGGAGGCCTTAATAAGTTCTTCAATTACATGCCCCCTCCGGACAATCTTCCGGAAGAATTAGTTAATCTAATGACTGCTTTTGTGGAATCCGGATGGATAATGCCTTTACTCGCCATTGTTGAGATTATTGGAGGCATCTTATTTATCATTCCTAAATACAGAGCTCTAGGGGCTGCAATGATATTCCCGGTTATGGTTGGAATTCTTTTGACACACATCATTATTGCTCCATCAGGTTTACCGATTGCTATGGTACTATTTGCTATCAACCTATGGGTTATCTATGAGAACAGACATAAATACAGTCCTATGATTCAATGAAAATCACAGACTCCTTAATAGAAGAAATTTAAACGCAGCCAGTCTTTTAAGTAAGCGTCGTCTTTATTATCTTCGATAGGTATTTCACCAATATAACAAACCAACACACACCATGATAAACTGGCTTGACAATATTACCCTGGAAGGTAACAAAGCAACCCTTGCACCTCTTGATGGAACACATAAAAATGAACTTTTAGCTGCAGCTGAAGATGGAAAGCTTTGGGAGTTATGGTATACCTCCGTTCCATCAACCGCCAATATTGACAATTATATTGAATTTGCTTTAAAAACTAAGGAGCAGGGTACTTCATATCCATTTGTCATCATCGATAAAGCCCAAGGAAAAATAATTGGCTCAACTCGCTATTGTAATGCCACTCCAGAACACAGACGTCTTGAAATAGGATATACCTGGTATGCTAAATCAAGACAACGTACCGGGATAAACACAGAATGCAAACTATTATTATTAAGTTATGCATTTGAAGCCTTACAATGTATTGCTGTAGAATTTAGAACGAACTGGTTTAACCTACAGTCGCGCAATGCCATTGCAAGTCTTGGTGCCAAACAGGATGGGATTTTACGAAATCACAAGATTAATCCAGATGGAACTTTCAGAGATACGGTGGTCTTCTCAATTACGCAGGAAGAATGGCCCAGCGTAAAGAAGTCATTGTTGTATAAACTAGAAAAATATAACCTTAATAAACGTATGTGATGAGAAAAGGCATTGCGCAACTCATACTGACCACGAGTATTATATTCTTTATCCTTAATCTTTTTACCTATGACAGAAATGATTCAAATCTCGGGTTTTGGTTAAGATTCTTAACTTTTACCCTATTAATAATCTCCATGATTCTTAGGTTAAAAAAGAAATCTCATATACCCCAAAAATAACACCTTAAAGATGCCTAAAGTCAAAAAATCATACGAAACAGAACGACTTTTTATCATCCCGACAAAAGAGGAGGATGCAGCATTTATATATGAATTAATGAATACCCCTAAATTCCTAAAATACATTGGTGATCGAAATATTAAAACCGTTAATGACGCAGCAAATTATATAAAAGAACGGATGATTCCTCAGTTAAACCGTCTGGGTTTTTCTAACTACACTCTTATTCGTAAATCTGATAATTGCAAGGTGGGTACTTGTGGACTATATGACCGGGAAGGCCTTGAAGGGGTTGATATCGGATTTGCTTTTTTACCGGCCTATGAGAACAAAGGTTATGGGTTCGAGGCTTCAAGTAAACTCCTTGAATTAGCCTTTACATGCTTTGGAATTTCAGAGGTTAAAGCCATCACTACCAAGGATAATATTCCTTCTCAAAGGTTATTAGAAAAACTAGGGCTAAAAAATGAAGGAACAACAAGGATTCCTGATGATGAAGAAGAGTTGTTATTATTTGTATTAAAAAGAAACAGCTGACTATTCTTAAAAACCTAGGGTATGGATAAAAAAATTGGACTTAGAGAAGCAATCTCCATTGGCATTGGAGGCATGGTAGGAGGTGGTATTTTTGCAGTTTTAGGATTAGCCGTTTCATTAGCAAAAGGTGGCACTCCTCTGGCCTTCTTAATAGCTGGTCTTATTGCTCTTTTAACTTCCTATAGTTATATTAAACTTTCCATTGCCTATCCAGACCGGGGAGGTACGGTTAAATTTATCAATCAGGGGTTTGGAAAAACAATTTTTAGTGGAGCTATCAATAATCTACTTTGGTTAAGCTATATTATCATGCTTGCTCTGTATGCTTCTGCATTTGGATCTTATGCCCCTAATTTATTTCCCATTTCTCCGAATGCCTCTTTAAACTTCCATATTTTTGCGAGTTTCATCATTCTACTAGCTACTGCAATTAATTATTACAGTATTAAAGTTGTTGGAGCCATAGAGTCGTACGCTGTTATAATTAAGCTCTTCATCTTAGTATCGTTTATAATTATTGGAACCTACGGACTATTTGGAAACTCAAATCTGGAACAATTAGCACTCTCCAATTGGGAAACTCCAATTCATTTATTAGCAGGCGGCATGGTTATATTTGTGGCCTATGAAGGTTTTGAACTTATTGCGAACGCTGCACCTGACATTGAAAATCCAAAACGTAATATTCCGAAGGCCTATTTAGGTTCGGTGATTTTTGTAATTGCTTTATATATAATTATAGCTATTGTAACAGTTGGTTCTTTGCCTTTTACTGACATTGCCAAAGCAGAAGATTATGTATTAGCTGAGGCGGCTAAACCTCTACTTGGAAAAATAGGTTTTTCTATTATTACTATTGCTGCCTTAATATCTACCTTTTCGGCCATCAATGCTTCTATTTATGGGGGAAGTAGAGTAAGTTATGAAATTGCAGAGGACGATGAACTTCCTCATGAATTGACCGGGAGTTTCTGGAATCAACCGATTGGACTTATCATTACTTCGGTTGCAACCCTAATCGTCACCAATATTCTCCCTCTTAAAAGTATCTCGACCGCTGGCAGCATCGGGTTTCTTCTTATTTTCGCCATCGTTAACTTAGTTTGTTACAAGAAGAGAAGTCAAATTGGAGCTTCTAAATTCATCCCTCTAGCAGGTTCTTTGGGTTGTCTAGCGGCCTTAATTACATTAATCGCTCAGCAATTCAGCACCAACAAAACAGGAATTATAGTTGCTCTAGGCATAATTCTCTCATGCTTTATAATGGAATGGCTCTTTAAGAACTATAAAAAAGACTCATCTTCAGCTTAACTGTTCAAAAAAGACTTTTTCAATGGTTTCCTGATGTGAGGGATGCGCAATATCAATGAGTGCCTTCGCTCTTTGGTTAATATTTTTCCCATAGAGGTTAGCGACGCCATTTTCGGTAACCACATAGTGCACATGGGCCCTGGTTGTTACAACACCTGCTCCAAGTTTAAGATTAGGAACTATTCGACTTATTCCTGTTTTGGTCATTGAAGGAAGTGCTATAATGGCTTTTCCTCCCTGGCTTAAAGAAGCTCCTCTAATAAAATCCATTTGCCCCCCTACACCTGAATACATTTTGGTTCCTATCGAATCTGCACAAACCTGACCGGTTAAATCCACTTCAATAGCCGAGTTAATTGCTACCATCCTGCGGTTTTGCCTTATGGTTGCAACATCATTTACATAGTCAGAGGTTCGCATTTCAATAAACGGGTTATCATCGACATAGTCAT
Source organism: Zhouia amylolytica (assembly GCF_900116365.1). Taxonomy (GTDB): domain Bacteria; phylum Bacteroidota; class Bacteroidia; order Flavobacteriales; family Flavobacteriaceae; genus Zhouia; species Zhouia amylolytica. The sequence continues at coordinate 85,673 of NZ_FPAG01000001.1, forward strand.
ACAAACGCTTCGTTCCCATTAAAAACGTAGCTAAAGATCTTCCGGGAAGAATATTTTTATAATTGCCATTGATCACATCTTTTAAGATGAGGTCTATAACCCCATCTGAAAACATTTCGGTATGCAGTCCAAGATCTTTATGGCCTGTCAACTTTGACAATACCGCATCAGGGATTACTCCAATTCCCATTTGCAAAGTACTCCTGTTATCTATAAGCTCTGCAACATACTCCCCTATTTTTTCTTCTACAGAGGAAGGTTTGGAAAGTTTATGTTCAGGTATGGGCTCATCACACTCTACAAATAAGTTAATTTCAGATATATGTATAATTCCATCACCATGAGTTCGCGGCATTTGTTTGTTTACCTGAGCAATTACCACATCGGCATTATCTATGGCCGCAAGTGTTGCCTCCACCGAAACTCCCAGCGAGCAATACCCGTGTCTATCAGGCACCGAGACATGAATTAAGGCTACATCCAAGTTAATAATATTACGTTTAAATAATATTGGTAGCTCACTTAGAAAAACCGGGGTATATGAGCCATTTCCTGCGGTAAGGGTATGTCTCACATTTTTTCCGATAAAAAAGGAGTTTACATGAAAGTGTTTTTTAAGTTTTGGATTTGCGTATGGTGCCTCCCCTTCCGTATGTAAATGGCAAATTTCAACATTAAAAAGGTCTTCATGTCTGTTTGTTAAAGCTCTAATCAATAATTGCGGAGCGGCTGCAGCTGCCTGAATATAAACTCGCTGATTCGATTTAATTATCTCTACAGCCACTTCGGCTGAAACTGATTTATACATAACCCCTATATTTTAAGGATAAATCTATAAATCATTTAAATTAAAAAAACTGTTTTTTATCATATCAACTTAAAAGTTCACCATAAAGATTCATTTAATTTTATTAATTTGGCATCAAAACCTGCTTCATGAAACGATTCTTGCCTTTTCTAATTCTTCCACTATTCATAATAACTTCATGTGGATCCTCTAAAAAAGCGTCAAGGCAAAAAGAAACGAGAACAGTTTCGGTAAAACCAAGGCCTACTGTAGAAAACGATGATAGAATTGAAGGCAGTAAAGAGCGACTAACTACTCAAACTGAAAATATTATTAAAACTGCGTTATCCTATCAGGGAACGCGATACCGATATGGAGGAATGTCAAAATCAGGAATGGACTGTTCCGGGTTGATCTATAAAAGTTATACTACCCATGGAGTTTCAGTAAATCGTTCCTCTTATGAAATAGCCAAACAGGGTGTCGATATAAACCTGAAAAAGGTCCGTGAGGGCGATCTGTTATTTTTTGCCACAGGGAAGAAAAGTAAACGAATTAATCACGTTGGATTAGTCGTTGACACTAAATCTGAAATTTTATTTATTCACTCCACCACTTCAAGAGGGGTTTTGGTTTCTTCCTTAGATGAAGGCTACTGGAAATACGCCTTTATCAAAGCAAAACGATTGCTCTAAAACTACGATACCTCTTTAACAGTCAATATTTAAAATTGTAATCTTATAATGTAATAATAATTAAGTAATTTCGTACAATGAAATCACTTAATTATGTGGCTATAAAACTAACTCTTTCCTTAATTACGGGGCTCATATTTGGATTTCAACTGCATGTTAACATCCTATACATCCTGGTAATTTCCATTTTATTATTCGGTCTGCTCTTATACTGTTTAATTAAAGGAAGGAAAACATCTTTACTCTTCACTTCCACATCCTACTTGATCATTTGCGCTATAGGTTATATTTCTGTTTACATTCATAATCCCAAAAACGCACCCAATTTCTTTGAAAACATCGCAAGTTACAACCGTAAGAATATATTCACCATTAAAATTAATTCCACATTAAAATCAAGCGATTATCATTTACGGTTTCAGGGCGAAGTAATCAGCGTTAACAAAGCAAAAAGCTCAGGAAGTCTCATCCTCAACATTGAAAAAAATAACATAAAAGGTACAATTCTTCCAGATGACTTAATAGTTACTGACATTGCTCCCGAACTGGTTCATACCTCTTTAAACCCTCATCAATTCGACTATCGAAAGTACCTCGATAAAAAGTTCATCTATCACCAACTATACTTGAAAGAAGGAAAATTTCTCATAGTAAACCAAGAGCCTAATACTATCATTGGCCTGGCATCTCATATCAGGTCAAAAATTCAAGCTTCGCTCAACAGAGAGCAATTTAATCCTGAGGTCCTTGCCATCATCAATGCACTATTACTTGGCGACAAGAGACTCATCTCTAATGAAATGTACCAAAATTATGTAGATGCGGGTTCGATTCACATTTTGGCCATTTCAGGCTTACATATAGGAATCTTACTCCTTATGATTCATTTAATGTTATCGCCACTGCTTCGTTATAAAAATGGAGCACCAATAAAACTAGTTATTTCACTTGTTATACTGTGGATCTATGCCGTTGTTGCAGGCTTAACTCCTTCTGTAATACGGGCAGTTACGATGTTCAGTTTTGTCGCCTATGCACTGAACCTAAAAAGGCCTACTAACACCTACAACGTTATTGCAATTTCCATATTCTTTTTATTATTATTTCACCCATCATTTTTATATGATGTAGGTTTTCAATTGAGTTATGTCGCCGTTTTATTTATCATCTGGTTACAACCCATGATATCTAAACTTTATAGTCCAAAATGGAAGATCACCAAATATCTATGGTCATTATTTACAGTTTCGCTTGCTGCCCAAATTGGCGTTGCTCCTCTAGGTCTTTATTATTTTCATCAGTTTCCCGGTTTGTTCTTTCTATCCAACCTGGTTATCATTCCATTTTTGGGTATAATTATAGGTGTAAGCCTTTTAATTATGATACTATCAACCATAAACATCCTTCCCGGGTTCTTAATCACCTTTTATAATTATTTGATTGTTCAGATGAATGATTTTGTTCAGTGGATTTCTCAGAAAGAAATGTTTATTTTCAGAGATGTCTCATTTAACAAATACACCCTCTTATTCAGTTATCTAATGATTATCTGCCTGGTCTTCATGATGAAGAATTTCCACCTCAAAAGGAAAGCTGCTTCCTTTGGTTCGGCATTACTTCTGTTTACAATCATCTTAGTCATCTCTGTAAATAAATCAGACACAAAACGTTTCATCATTTTTCATAAAAGCCGGCAAACACTTATAGCAGAACAACAAGAGTACCTGATTACATATACCAACGATATCAACTCCGTAAAAAATATAATTACCAATTACAGTACCGCCGAATACATCGATAGTGTTTTAACCCTCCCACTAAAAAAGGAATATCGCTTTAAACGCGAGTTGATCGTTGTAATCGATAGCAGTGGAGCGTACAACCTTGATACATCTAAGGCTATCATCCTTTTAACCCAATCACCTAAAATTCATTTAAAAAGATTAATAGACAGTATACATCCCGTTAAAATTATTGCTGATGGAAGTAATTATAAAAGCTTTGTAAAACGGTGGAAGGCTACTTGTAAAAAAGAAAAGCTCCCTTTTCACTATACAGGTGAACAGGGAGCTTATATTATTGAATAAGATAGTGTTTACTTTACACCATGCATTAATTTCTTCATTACCGGATTCAATAACCAAACAATTAAGCCTGCTAAAGCCGGTACAATGGTAAATATTAAAAAGAATGTAGACAAGCTATATTCTTTGGTTATATTGTCTATTTGTCCTCCCAAGGTCGCTGCAAGTTTTTGGCCTATTGCTATGGCAAGATACCACATTCCGAACATAAGGGCTATCATACGAGCTGGTACAAGCTTACTAACATAAGAAAGTCCAACCGGAGATAAGCACAATTCTCCAAGGGTATGAAATAAATAAGCAAAAATCAACCAAACCATACTCACCTTTACGCCTTCCTGGATTCCATAAGATCCAAAAGCAAGCAATCCAAAGCCTACTGCCATTATGATAAGTCCAAGGGCATATTTCGTAGCGGCACTAGGGTTGTATTTGCTTTCCCACCATTTGGAAAAGAAAGAAGCAAATGCAATGATGAAAAATGAGTTCAATATACTGAACCATGAAACAGTTATTTCAACTTCATTACTTTTCACTTCAGACACCGTTGCCTTAACGACCCCAGCATCCTGGTTTTGATTTTCACCATTTTGTCGTGCAGCCACTAATCGCTCTTCATCCAGATAACCGAATGAAATCTTTTCATTATCCTTATGAATAATAAACAATTCTTCACCAACAGCAAAGTCTAAAGGTTCGGCAATTCGTGTAATTCGCTCTACAATCACTGCATTGTTATCGACTTGCATATTTTCAGTTACCGGGTCGTATGCATACATTTGATTCCCCTGGTCATCTTTCTTTTGATTACCGGATTCGTCTAAGAGGGGTGTTTGAACCGCTTTGTATGTCACATCGTAAGCGGTGGTACTTAAGTCTCTGTTAAGCATCCATCCAACGATACCCCACATTAGGGTAAAACAAATAACGAGTACAATATTTGACCCCGGAATCTTTTTAAAAGTCTTTTTCCAAAGAAGATATAAAACCCAGGATATAATAGCCAAAGGGATAATGGTTAGGAGCGCGTTAACAACATTAAAGGCAATAGCAGCATTACCGCTCAACACTCTATCTACACTATCTCTGGCAAATAAAATTAAAGAAGAAGCACCTTGCTCAAAGCTCATCCAGAAAAACACCGTAAAGAAAGCGAAAACAATAAACGCTATCATACGATCTCTTATGACACGCGTATAACGTGCAATTCTTCCTATTACAAGAATTAAAAACAAGAATAGTCCAACTAAAACGACTGTGTACTGTCCTTCTAAATCACCTATTCTGGCCCAGGCAAACATGTCGATATTAGCAATCTTCGACATAGGGTCATTAATTGCATAGCCCAATCCAACAATTGAACATATGGTAATTAAGATTTTATCTAATTTAGTAAACGGGTTTCTTTTCTCAGCTTCAGCATCTTCTGCAGACATGGAAGTATTTTCTGGCTTTAATTCTTCCTTCTCAGGTACGCCCCCAATTTTACCGAATAATGGTTTTGCCAACCAAAACTGCAGGGTTCCTAAGAGCATAAATATTCCTGCTAGACCAAACCCCCATGACCAACCAATTCTTTCTGCCAAATATCCACATAGCATCATTCCAAAAAAGGCTCCTGCATTAACCCCCATATAAAAGATTGTATATGCTCCATCCTTCTTTTCGGGATTGTCTTTATACATTCCTGATATGATGGAGGTAATATTCGGTTTAAAAAAACCGGTTCCTATAACCAACAGGGCTAATCCTAAATACAGCGAAAATTCAGTTTCCAAGGCCATTGAAGCATGCCCTAAAGTCATAATTAAAGCACCTACAACAACAGCCCAACGATAGCCAATAAATCGATCGGCTATGATTCCACCTACAATTGGGGTTATGTAAAGTAGCATTGCATAGGTACCGAACAGCGCTCCAGCATTTTCTGCAGACCATTCCCAGCCAGGGTTGTACCCAATCATCGCCATGGTTAAAAAATTCACCAGTAAGACACGCATTCCATAAAAGGAAAAACGTTCCCACATTTCGGTGAAGAATAAGACAATTAATCCTGCAGGATGTCCTAAGACTTTGTCTTTAAACAGATTTTCAATATCCGTACTTGAGCTCATTTACATGCAATTATATTAAACTCTTTTATCCTCTAATTCAAGACTTCCAATACCGTCAACCTCACTAATTTCTCTCTCATCATCTTCCGCCCCATGAGTAAGGTTTTTAAGTTTTTTGAAAAATACACCAACGAGGAGTCCAAAAGCAATACAAAAAATTGCAATACCTGTAAAAACAGTAAACTCGCCAAAAGTTGAAGCTGACTCACCTAATAACCCTGCTACTTTATTACCTAAACCTGTTGTTGCAAAATACAATCCCATCATTAATGAGGCATACTTCGCGGGTGCAAGTTTAGTAACAAAAGAAAGTGATACCGGCGATAAACTAAGCTCACCAATTGTATGAAATAAATATGCTAAAACTAACCAATACATTGCTGAAGATCCAGAGCTTTCAAACTGTGCTGATGCAGCAGTCATAAACAAGAACCCGGTACCCATAATAATAAGTCCCATGATCATCTTAAATAATGAAGAAGCCTCTTTTCCTTTGAGTTTTCTTTTAGCCCAGTATCCCGCAACCAAGGTTCCTAAAGTGATTATAAAAAATGCATTAAGTGACTGAAACCATGAGGCTGGTACTTCCCATCCCATTAACATTCTATTTGTTTTTTCTGCAGCATATATATTCATCAATCCTCCTGCCTGCTCAAAAGCTCCAAAAAACACTATTACCATTAAAAACGAAAGTACAAGTACAATTACCCTGTCTTTTTCAATCTTCGTTAAAGGCCTCTTTAATGCTTCTTTATCTTCTTCCTTCTCTGACTTACCAAGATAATCTCCAACTCCTTTCAAATACTTTTGTCCTAATAAAAACTGAACAAGCCCGAAGAACATACATATACCGGCCAGACCGAATCCATAATGCCATCCGTAAACTTCTCCAACATAACCAACTATTAAACTGGAAAGAAATGCTCCAACGTTAATTCCGATGTAGAAAATAGTAAAACCTTTATCTCTTCTGATATCTCCTTTTTTATAGAGGCCACCTACCATCGTTGATATATTTGGTTTCAACATACCCACACCTGATATAATAAAGCCCAGACCCGTATAAAAAGCCCACATTTGTTCAATAGCCAAAACCGTATGCCCAATCACCAACAAAATGGCTCCAACTATAACTGATTTCTTCTGGCCTAAAATTCTATCTGCAATTATACCTCCGGGAATCGAAGCAACATACACTAACATGGTATACCACCCATATAATTGTAAAGCCTCTGCATTAGTCCATCCCAGGCCTGGATTATCCTTGGTTGTTTCTGCTACAAGATATAATACCAAGATGGCCCGCATTCCATAATAGGAAAAACGCTCCCACATTTCGGTAAAAAATAGAATATACAACCCAACCGGGTGCCCAAATAACTCTTTCTGGTGTGCTTGTTTAACTACGTCCGACATATCTATCCAATTAATTTAATTAATTTTTTATTTCTTTTAACTCCAGGGATTCTTCAATTTTATCACCTAAGTGCTGATCAATAAAATTGGTCATTTTAGTATATAGTTGAAGTCTTGTTTTACCTCCGTAAATTCCATGATTTTTATCTGGATATATAGCCCAGTCAAATTGTTTATTTGCCTGAATCAGGGCTTCTGCCATTCGCATAGTATTTTGTACATGGACGTTATCATCTGCCGTACCATGAATTAGCAAATAATCGCCTTTTAAATTCGAAGCATAATTGATTGGAGAATTATCATCATAACCACTTGCATTTTCTTGCGGGGTTCTCATGTAACGCTCTGTATAAACAGTATCATAAAAGCGCCAGCTTGTAACCGGTGCAACGGCTATTGCCATGCTGAAAACATCATTTCCTTTAAGGATACAGTTCGAACTCATAAATCCTCCGAAACTCCATCCCCAGATACCTATTCTTTCTTCATCAACATAAGGCAAAGAAGCCAGTTGTTTTGCAGCAGCTATCTGATCTTCTACTTCATATTTCCCTAATTCCTGATAAGTAACCTTCTTAAAATCTGCTCCTTTAAATCCAGTTCCTCTTCCATCGATACATACCACTATATATCCTTTTTGCGCCAACATTTGATACCAATAATCATTGCTGCTGTTCCATCTGTTTGCCACTTGTTGAGATCCAGGTCCGGAATATTGATACATTAAAACAGGATATTGCTTACTGGCGTCAAAATCTTTTGGCCTTATAGTCCACATATTAAGATCGTTGCCATTCACACGGATGGTTGAGAATTCTTTTTCTGACAATTCGTAATTTGTTAATGCTGACCTCAGCTCTTCATTGGTAACGATCTCTTTTATCTCTTTACCATTTTTAGCACGATTCAGGGTATATTTATAAGGCGTGCGGGCATTAGAGAAGGTATTGATATAATACGTAAAGTCTGTACTAAAAACTGCATCATTAGTTCCATTCCCAGAGGACAAACGAACCTTTCCTTTCCCATTTAAACCAATAGAGTATATATCTCTGTTAATTGAACCATTTTCTACTGATTGATAAAATATCCTTGAAGTTTTCTGATCGAATCCATAGTAATTGGTGACTTCCCAATCGCCTTGAGTTATCTGGTTTACTAATTCCCCCTCCTTTGAATATAAATAGATATGATTATAACCATCTTTTTCACTCGTCCAGATAAAACTATTATCATTTAAAAAAGTCAGGTTATCGGTAATATCAATGTATGCTTCATCAGTTTCCTCCAGAATTACCTTTGATTCTTTATTCTTTACATCATAAAAATATAACTTAAGATCATTTTGATGACGGTTCATCACCTGAGCGCTCAGTTTATTTTTATCGCTAGTCCATTGAATTCTTGGAATGTAATATGCGTTTCCTAAATCAACATTTGATGTTTCTTTGGAGGCTAATTCATAGACATGAAGGCTAACTTCAGAATTCTTTTCCCCCGCTTTAGGATATTTAAACACTTGTTGTGTCGGGTATAGTGATTGCCCATAAACATCCATAGAAAACTCCGGCACCTCTGACTCATCGAAACGGATATAAGCTAAATGCGTCCCTGACTTATTCCAATCAAATGCACGAACAAAACTGAACTCTTCTTCATACACCCAGTCAGTAACCCCGTTAATAATCTTATTTTTCTCTCCATCACTTGTTACCTGAGCCAAACCATTATCTTCAAGGTTCTTGATATATATATTATTATCAAGTACATAGGCAACTTTTGAAGCATCCGGTGAAAAGGTAGGTTCCTGAATTTTATGATCAGAAATTTTAGTAAGCTTTTTAGATTCAATATCATAAACATAAAATACCCCTAAAGTTGATCTACGGTATACTGATTCCACTTCGGTAGCCAAAATTAGCTTTGATTCATCTTCACTGAATTCATATGATTGAAAGTACTGTATGCCATCCAGTTCTCCAGAACTAAGAATAGTTTCAACCTTCTCTAAAGTCTTGTAATCGTACTTGTCTATTGAGGTTGTACGTGAATTCCTGTCAAAATTCAACACTGAGTATTGTTGCCCATTGTTCATTGAATGTAAGGCGTCCATACCTTCAGTCCTGAAAGCACCTCCCCATATTTCTTCTAATGTAATTTTCTGATTTTGAGCAGTCAGCGCAGAAGCCAACCCTAATAAAAGGAAAGAAAAAATAAATGTTCTCTTCATCGATGTTAAGGATTTTTTAAAAATCCGTCAAGTTTACTAATTATTTCACAGAAATATAAACTTTTTTAGTTAAACGTTACTCAAAACCATCTAGCTAAAAGGAAAAACAAGATATAATTCTTACAAAAAAAGGGTTTCTTTATTATTATCTTTGCTTTTTGAAACAAATCGAACCATGAAAAAACCTGTTGACGGATTTTCAAAACTGACCAAAGAAGAAAAAATAGACTGGTTGGCCAATCATTATTTTCAAGACAGAAAAGATGCCGTATCTATTATAAAACAATATTGGAATACCAATGCAGCTCTTCAGAAGCTACATGATGAATTTATAGAGAACACTATAACCAATTACTATTTACCTTTTGGTATTGCACCAAACTTTGTGATTAACGGACACTTATATTCCATCCCAATGTGTCTTGAAGAAAGTTCTGTTGTAGCTGCCGCCAGTAAGGCTGCAAAATACTGGTTAAAACGTGGCGGATTTAAGGCGGAGGTTATTGCTACCGAAAAAATCGGGCAGGTTCATTTTATGTATCATGGTGATAAGGAAAAACTTGTTCGTTATTTTAATCAAATAAAACCTTTACTCATAGAAGCTACCGACAGCATCACGAAAAACATGCGTAAAAGAGGTGGTGGAATTTTGGATATTATACTAAAAGATAAAACTGCTGATCTGGACAACTATTATCAGATACACGCTACCTTCGATACATTAGACGCGATGGGAGCTAACTTTATCAATAGTTGTCTTGAGCAATTTGCAAAAACATTTAAAGCGGGTGCTAATACTTATGAAGAGTTCACAGAGGAAGAACGAGACATTCAGATAGTAATGAGCATTTTATCTAATTACGTTCCCAACTGCCTGGTAAAGGCAGAAGTTTCTTGTAAAGTGGATGAGCTCAATGAGGATCAGAATATTTCTCCACAAGCGTTTGCAGAGAAGTTTGTAAGAGCCATAGACATTGCTAAAGCAGAGCCACACAGAGCAGTTACCCACAATAAGGGAGTGATGAATGGTATTGATGCGGTTGTTTTAGCCACCGGGAATGACTTTAGAGCAATTGAAGCAGGTGTTCATGCTTATGCGGCCAAAAATGGCACCTATTCCAGTCTAACACACGCTACCATTGATAATGGTATATTTAAATTTTGGATTGAAGTTCCATTAGCGCTGGGAACTATTGGCGGTTTAACAAATTTACATCCATTGGTAAAGCTTGCACTGGAGATGCTGGGCAAACCTTCTGCTAAAGAGCTTATGCAGATAGTAGCTGTTGCAGGGCTTGCACAAAATTTTGCTGCCATTCGTTCATTGATCACAACAGGCATTCAAAAAGGTCATATGAAAATGCATTTAATGAATATTCTAAACCAATTGGGCGCTACCGATGAAGAGAAAAGCATTGTGGCTGAGTTATTCCATAACAAAACGGTAACCCACAGTGAGGTTATCAAAGAATTTAACAACCTTAGAGCTAATACATTATAATGCATCATTTTCAAAGCAATGGGAAATTACTCATCACGGGAGAATACCTGGTACTTGACGGAGCACTGAGCTTAGCGTTACCCACTATCTACGGACAAACCCTGAGCATTGAAGAAAACAATAACCAAATAATTGAGTGGTCAAGTCTTGACCACCAAGGAAATCCCTGGTTTTCATGCAACCTGGACCTATCCCTAAGCGGAAGTCCGAAAAATGAAGTGGAGGCCACTTTATTACATATTTTAAAAACAGCCAAGGCACTCAATCCTGACTTCTTAAAAAGCGTACAAGGAGTAAAAGCAATATCAGTTATGGATTTCCCGCGAGACTGGGGACTTGGATCTTCCTCCACCTTAATTAACAATATTGCTCAATGGGCAGGAATTAATGCATTTGATCTCTCTAACAAAACCCTTGGAGGTAGTGGGTACGACATTGCCTGCGCACAGCATAATACTGCCATATTATATCAATTAACAGATGGTAAGCCGACCATAACAGAAACCAAGTTTACCCCTCCATTCAGAGATCAAATCTATTTCATACACTTAAACCAAAAGCAAAACAGCAGGGAAGGCATTAAAAAATACAGGGCATTAAATAAATCTGTCAACTCATATATAAGTGATATAAATACGATTACCAAGGGCATTCTGGAATGCACAGATGTAGCCGCGTTTAAATCTCTTATTGACACCCATGAAGATATCACCTCAAAGGCCATCGCTATGGAACCCATAAAAAAGCGCCTCTTTAATGACTTTGAGGGAAGTATTAAAAGTCTTGGAGCCTGGGGCGGTGATTTTATTATGGCTGTAGGAGATGACCAAACGCCTCAATATTTTAGTCAGAAAGGATTTGATACCATTCTTACTTTTAAAGAAATGATCAGGTTATAAATTAAGAATCGACCATAAAATAAAAAAGCCTCCAACGGGAGGCTTTTTTAATACTTAAAATCAAGATAATTTTTAATAAAAATCAGCTCTATTATCTTCAATATCGGCATTTTCACGAAGCGCGTTAAACGCTGCTCCGGTAGCTCTACCTCTATTTGTTGTTCTTTGTGTGGTTGCGTAAGGCGCATAGTTATCAAGCTCTACAGCAGGGTTCTTTTTAGTAACCTGAACCATATAAACTCCATTTTCACCTTCAATAAGTCCTGATGAAGCACCTTCTTCTATTGCGAAGGCTGTACCTACCACCTTAGGCTCACGTCCTGCACCAGCGATACTAGGGGTTTTCATATTCAAATCAGTTGCTGTCTTCACTGTCACATTATTGGCGCTTGCAAGTTCATCTAATGACTTCCCATTATTTGCTTCTATAATCTGAGCAGCTTTCTTTTGTTTTCTGATAATCGGAGCTACAAGTGCTCTTGCATTATCTACAGACATTAACCCTTCTTTAATTTTTCTAGTTAACTGAACGATAGCATAACCGCCAGTAACGTCAAATCTCGAAACATCTCCAACCTTAGTTTCCGGATTGAAAGCCCACTGAATAAGTCTTCTTTGCTCTCCTAAACCAGGAACCATTTCCTGCAAAGCCATTAAACTATTTACAGGGCGAACTGTATAATCAGACTCTTTCGCTACTGCACCAAAGTTTTCAGGATCTGCAGCTGCATCCATTTCGAATTTCGTAGCCTTTGTATAAAGTTCGTTTGAAGTTTCTTCAGAAGGAATTACCTTTCTTGATATGGTGGCTAACTGAACAACGTTATATTTATCTTCTACTTTAATGATGTGATAACCAAAATCTGTTTCTACAAGGTCAACACTTCCAATTTCATTATCAAAAATAAAGTCATTAAAAGGCTTAACCATTTGACCTGGGAATATATTATCGTAGGTTCCTCCACTAAAAGCTGACCCAGGATCTTCAGAGTATTCTCTTGCAAGTGCAGCAAAATCCTCATCTGCCTTTACTTTTGCAAGCACCTCTTTAGCTAGTGCTTCAGCCTCCTCCTTAGTTCTGTTTTCCTTAAGGTTTACTCCTGTACCTTCGTACCCTATTAATATATGGCTAGCTTTTACATTACCACCTTCTCTTTTATCCATCATACGGGTAAGCTTAAAAGTCTCCCCATCTTTATATGGCCCATATACTTCTCCAACACCCAGGTTGAATAAGGTATCGCTAAATTGAGTAGGTAGTTGAGCTTTTGCAACATAGGTAGTATCAAAAGGAACATCAGAATGTTTTGCAACAAACTCCGCCACTTGATCTTTTGGTAATTCTGCAAACCCTGGAATGGTATCATTCGATTGAGTTGCATTATTATAAACTACACTTTTGTTTAAAAGAGCTTCTACTTCATTTCTAATTTCAGCTACATCAGCTTCTGAAGCTTTTTCTTCAAAAAACACATAACGGATATTTCTGGAAGCATCTCCTTCAAATTCCTTTTTGTGGTCTTTAATATAGGCAGAGATTTCACCATCGGTTACCGTAATGGTACTATCCGCTATTGATGAATAAGGAACCTGAACATATTTAAAATCTACTTTATCATTTTCAAGTTTATATGAAAGCTCACCATCTTTAATAGTAGCAACAACTCCTGCTTTAATCAGGTTAAAATAGGATTGCTCTTTTGAGGCATTAATCAAAGCATTTTCCTGCATTTCCCATTGCTGATATGCCATTGGATTATTTGCCTTTAAATCTGCTATATATTCAACAAATTTTCCCGCATCAAATACACCAGCTTCATTTAAGAACGCAGGATTTGAAGCAAGTTGAGGGTTTGATTTAACAACATTGATTATCTGATCTTTTTCAATATTAATCCCTAACTCTTCAAATTGTTCTTCCAACAAAGTCATCCTTACCTCTTGATTCCAAACCTGATTAACAATTTGTAAGGTTGAAGCTCGTCCCTGATATTGTCTGGACAAGTTATCAACTTGTTGTGCAAACCCTTCTCTTGATACAGGGTTTCCATTGATTTCACCAACATTTGATTTTGTTGAAGAAAATGCATTATTGTTAAAAAGATCTGATACTACAAACGCGAAAAGCGCCAATCCTATTACCAGGATTAAGATCAAAGATCGACTTCTAATTTTTTCAAGAATAGCCATCTGTCATCTAAATTATTAAATATTAGATGGCGAAAATAGCACTTTTTTGCAATAATAAAAACCTGCTTAGCTAATAATTATGGCATTTTAATCGTCTTCAAGCACTTTAAGATGCAGTAGCTCTATTTTTGTATTCGTTGCTTGCAAGACTTTAAATTGAAAGTTGTCAATTTTAATTTTTTCTCCCTTTTCAGGAATCTCTCCGATTTGGTTTACAATCAGCCCTCCTATTGTATCATAATTTTCACTTTCGGGAAGCTCTAATTTATAGGTTTCATTTACATAACTCACCTCCAATCGGGCAGAAAAATTATACTCCTTATCATTGATTTTTTCTTCAAACAATTCTATGGTATCATGCTCATCTTCAATTTCACCAAACAGCTCCTCTACGATATCTTCTACCGTTAGAATGCCCGAAGTTCCTCCATACTCATCCAATACCACAGCGATGCTTTTCCTTCGTTTGGTAAGCACGCCTAAAATATCACTTATCGGCATAGTTTCTGGAACAAATTCTACCGGCAGCATCACACTCTTTATCGTTCGTGGTTTCTTGAACAATTCAAAGGAATGGACATAACCAATGATATCATCGATTGTATCTTTATACACCAGTATTTTCGAGTAGCCAGTCTCTACAAATTTATTCACCAGATTCTTCGGAAGCTCATGTAATTCCGCTGCACATATTTCAGTTCTGGGAATCATTATATCGCGAGCCTTATGATCAGAAAACTCCAAGGCATTCTGAAAAATTTGTATTTCGGAATCAACATCCTCATCCTCATCGACCTGCTCCATTTGTTCGGTAATATAATCCCCTAATTCTACCTTACTAAATGCAATACTTTCTGTATTACCTTCTACTTTAAAGAATACCCTCAAAATAAATTCAGAAATCCAAATAACAATTTCAGCGATCACCGAGAACAATTTATAGAACAAGTAGGCCGGAACAGCCAGCACTTTAAGCAATGTATTCGAATATATCTGAAAAAGGGCTTTTGGAAGAAACTCTGCGGTAATCAATAAAATCAAAGTAGCCAATAGCGCTTGCACAACAATAATCCTGGCAGGGACCGCATCGGAACCGACATATTCCGGATATAGCCAATAGACCAGCAGGCTACCCATATAAAAAGCATAAACAACCAAAGCTATATTATTACCCACGAGCATGGTGGTAATAAACTTTGACGGCCTTTTGGTAAGTTTTGTCAGTATTTTAGAAAGAAAACCTCCTTGCAGCTTTTCTATTTCAATATGAATTTTATTAGAGTTCACGTAGGCAATCTCCATTCCTGAAAAAAAAGCTGAAAACAGCAATGACACAATAATGATCACAACCGTGGAGCCCATCACTTATTTTTTTGTCGATTTTGGAATTTCTTACGATAGCGTCTTCTAAAGAAGAACATGAAAAAAGACACAACCGCAAACAATAAGAAAAGATAAGACCTATTGCGGTCAGTACTCCAATTTGAAACCACTTCGAAAACTGAGATTACTCCTATAACAAGGTATACCACCTCAAAAATTCTAAAAAACTTCATCTGTCATCTATTTTCAACAAAGATACATTTTATTACACAAGTTGATCATTCCTTACTACAGTTCCTTTTGCAAAATTCATCATACATTTTTAAAGACAGGCATTAAGAATCTAACCAAAGTAATTTTAACATCCTTAAACGCTTCACATCATTAAAACCCTACTTGTTTTAACTAACAATACCATATATTTAATCCAGATTCGGCACTTTTATAACCCCTCCAATCCAACATCTCAGCTGAATTGACTTACCAGCCATATCTGCATTAAAAATTTCAGTACGCGACGGAGCAAGCCCTCTATATCTCGATGCAGCATTAAGCGCTTTACTTTTAATGGATGGATCTACCTGAGCCGCGCGGTCTGCTTTAAGAGCTGCCCTCCAATAGACAGCTTTCTTTTCGAAGGTCGTACTACCACATTCGTTAGCGCTGTTACCATAAAGATATGCCTGCAATAAATAAGCATTCCCATTGGCCGGATTAGCATCGATTGCCTTTTGAGCGTAGTCATATGATTTAGCTCTGTTAGACTTGGAATATTTAGAAGCTATTTTAATTAGTAAATTGGATTTCTTAACAGGATCCACTTCTAAGGCAACTGCTTCATTGTAGAACTTAAGTGCTTCTGCAGTATTACCCTTTTTATCATTCAGCGTACCTAATCCATAAGCACTGGAGGCAGAAGGTTCCAGTTGATGTAAAGCTTCCACCACACGCACATAAATCGGCCCATCCGAACAATCCTTATTGTCAAGTCTGTACAGGGCACGCTTCAACCACGTGGCATCGTCCGACTTTGATTCAAAATTCTTTTCATACAATGGCACCAACTTATCGCAGTCTGCTAAATTTCCAAGCTTCCCATCTACACTTGCAATTATCTTTTCCAGTTCAGTACCATTTTTTCTTACGGCATTTAACTTCTGCTCCTCTTTAGGAGTCAATGTTCCGGCATCCTCTTTCTCCGCCAGAGAAACTGCTATTTCAGCCATACTCACTGCCTCTTCGTCCAACCTGGCAGTCACCTCATCGTAACTATCAAATACCTCCTGAAGATCTTTAGTTCCTTTATCATGCAAATCGACCATTAGGGAAAAGTACAAATACAATCCCTTAAAGTTTTTAAAATTTTTTCTATCGGTTTTAAACGCATCATCGAGCATAGCATACATCTCCTCATCTGATGCCAACGCATAAGAATTCATCAACAAGGCCTTATCCGAAGCATAATCTGCTTTATCGTATTTATCAGGAAAATACTTGATATAATTATCATACAACCCAAGAAGGTCGTTCACATACTTTTTCTGATTATCGCCTGTTGTATTATCGATCTTATAATCCAAAATCCTTTTACCGTAATAAAAGGTTGCAAAATTAAGACTGGGACATTTCTCATAAACGATTTTCCAAGGCTCATAAGCAGCCTCGTAATCATTTACCCTGGCATGATCATAAAAATTTTGAAGATTCAATGTACAATCCTGATCCTGGGCTGTAGCCAAGAACAATCCGAAGACAAAACAAAATAAAAAAGGCTTCATTTATTAGCTATTTTCTAATAAATATAGCCTTTTATTACATAACATTCTCTTTTTTACTACAAAAACTACTCCTTTACAACAGCACTTCCTGTATTTTCATGTGAATTCACCACTGAGAAGTCTTTATTAAAGTCTATTCCGGTTCCAGACATATTGAGTTCTTCACTGGTGAAAGTGTATTCCTTTTCGGTAAACACCCATTCGTTAGTTTGGTCCCAATAGAGTTGGGGTGCCTCCAATTTTTTACCATCATGTGTTTCCAACACTACATTACCCTGAAGATCTACCAGACTGGTTTGCGAATACATAATACCGTAATCTGCTGTAACGGTACTTTTATTATTCTGATCATCAAAAAACTCAACATAGAGGCCCTTTGGAAATTCTTGAAATTGAAATTTTTGATTTGAGAAATCTTTATTTAAAGGGCTTGTGAGGATCGCCTTTACTTTTCCCGAATCGGTATAGGTAAGTTTAAAATTCTCTGCTATCCCGGAAGGCACTTTCTGAGGAGCGTTGATACTTTTCACATCTTCATATTGACCTTGACATGAAAAAAACATTGTCACAGCGAATACTGTGACAATGCCAAATAAATTATATCTAAAAATCTTTTTCATTCTATAAGCTAGGAACCTTCACGCTTCCTCCTAACCAACAGTTAAAGGATATTGTTTTTCCGGCCATACCAGAGTTAAAAATATCAGTTCTTGATGGAGCTCTTCCTTTATAAGCCTCAGCCGCAGCATAAGCTCTACTTTTAACAGAAGGGTCCATTTGCGCTGCTCTTGAAGCTCTATCTGCAGCCTTCCAGTACACAGCTCTCTTCTCAAATGATGTAGTACCACATGAATTTGCACTGTTTGCTATACATACAGCCTGTAATAAATAAGCATTACCATTAGATGGATTTGCATCAATCGCTTTTTGAGCATATTTATAAGATGTTGCATATTGCTTTCCTTTTGAATACTTCGAAGCGATTTTATAAAGCAAGTTAGACTTCTTAACAGCATCAGTCTCTAAAGAAACGGATTCATTGTAATATTTTAAAGCTTCAGAAGAGTTTCCTTTTTTATCATTCAAAGTACCTAAACCATAGGCTGAAGATGCTGAAGGCTCTAAGTTATGTAAAGCTTCTACCACCTGAACATAAATTTCACCATCGGTACATTCTTTATTATCTAATCTGTAAAGTGCACTTTTAAGCCATTTAGCATCATCCTTTTTAGCTTCGAAGTTTTTCTCATACAACGGCACTAATTTATCGCAATCTGCCAAGCCACCAAGTTTAGCATTAATACTTGAATACACTTTTTCATAAGACCCACCATTAATTCTTACGGCATTTAATTTCTTTTGTTCTTTGCTGGTCAGGGTACCTGCATCTTCCTTAGCAGCTAAAGAAGTAGATATCTTACCAAGCTTAAGTGTTTCTTCATCTATCTTTCCGGTTACATCATCATAGGCATCGAAAACATCCTGAAGATCTTTCTTTCCTTCAGCCTGAAGATCCACTAGTAATGAAAAGTATAAGTACAGAGCTTTCGGGTTCGTAAAGTTGTCTCTATCTTCTTTAAAAGCTTTATCTAACATATTATAAACTTCCTCATCAGTAGCAAGACCCTCTTCTTTACTTGTAAGCGCCTTATCTATCATCACATCAGCCTTATCATACTTGTTAGGGAAATATTTGATAGAGTTATCATAGAGCGCCAGAAGATCGTTTATATATCCTGTTTTCTCATCACCAGACGAATTCTCTATTTTGTATTTTAAAATTTTCTCCCCGTAATAAAAGGTCGCGTAATTTAAGCTTGGACAATTATCATAAACCATTTTCCAAGGTTGATACGCAGCTTCATAATTCTTTACTTTTCCATGTTCGGCAAAGATAGACAGGTTTGGCATACATTCGGCATTCTGAGCCTGAGCTCCAGCAAAACCAACGACACCTATCAGTGCCAACATTGCTATAAATCTCTTTTTCATCTCATTAAATAATTTGCGGTTAATCATACTTTCTTTTCACGAACCATCTATCGTTGAAAGACAATCCTATATTTACGTTAAAATAATTTTCCTGAACTCTATTGTAAAGGGTGCTTCCTCTTTTTCCAATCTCCACACCTATATTAATGTTTGAAAACATTCCTGTGAACTGTGGAAGCGCATTAGTTGAAGGAACATATCCACCCAACGGCATACCAACTCCAAAAGTCATGCCAAAATCATGAGTCGGCATTCCATTCACTTTCAAACCACTCCTTCCATTATGCAATCCTGCACGGTATACAATCCTTTTCCAGTAACTAGTAAATGAATCGTAGTCAGGTATAAAAAACCCTCCGACAGAAAACCGTTCTGCATTCTCGTAAGAAGAACGCCCAAAGTTTTCAAACTTATTTTCAAATTTACTGGTTTTTTTTAATTCAAACTCAGCCCCAAGGTACCATTTTTTACTTTCACCCACCCCTAAACCGGCTGTAAATGACTGTGGTATCGATAAATTGATACGATCTAAGCCTTGTTCCGACAAATCAACATCCTGCGTATCTCTTGGGGTTTCCTCTCCGTTACTACCAATTAGCACGGTAGCAACTTCTCTTGAGTTCTCCGATACCAAAATAGATTCCGGGGTATACATAAATGATGATTGCCAGTATAACTTTTTACCTAGTTTCCCTTCATAATTTAATGCAGCCTTCACATCAAAGCCACTATACTCTGAAGCACTTATTTCCCTGGTACCGTATCGAATATCATCTCTTAATCCTAAATACTTATGTTCTGTTTTCCCGAACAAGTAACTTCCGGTAAGTCCAACACTAAGTCCTTTATACAATCTATACCCCATGGAAAAGAAGACTTTATTAACTCCTCCATCACCAGAATATCGGTTCAAGACTGCGGGACCATCTGCATCTTCTTCAATAGATTGCAATCTATACCCTACTGTTGAATACGGCTGAATACCAAATCCAAACCCAAAGCGATCAGAAACCGGAACTCCCAATGCCAGATAATCGAATGAAACAGTGGAAGCATTTTCATTGGCATCATCTGTTTTTAATCCTAAAGAATTATAGGAAAGACCTGCC
This sequence comes from Zhouia amylolytica, assembly GCF_900116365.1. Classification (GTDB taxonomy): domain Bacteria; phylum Bacteroidota; class Bacteroidia; order Flavobacteriales; family Flavobacteriaceae; genus Zhouia; species Zhouia amylolytica. Next base: position 105,791 of record NZ_FPAG01000001.1, read on the forward strand.
GAATATGTTGTTAATCTCAATTTTGAAAACGAAGCAGGATTAGCCAGATTGACGTGTATACTATCCGAATAAACACTTAAACCACCCATCGCCCTGCTTTCAGCTGTATTATTATACTTGGATTGCCCTACACCAAAGTATGAATACGGAGATGGACTACCATTTGTTTGCGCAAAACCAACCCCTACCATCATCAGTGCAAAGGCAACAAAAATTCTTTTTATCATTCGTCTTTATTGAGTTCTAAAATATAGTTTAATCCTTCAAGAAGGATTTTCGGATTGGCAAATATGGTATTTTTTAGTCTTTTAGACAAAAAATGTGAATCTCCTCCTGTTAAAATAACTGTTAAATCTTTAAATTTCTTTTGATATTCATCTATTATACCATCAATTTCCATCGCCACACCATTTAAAACTCCAGAGGCAATACTCGATTCTGTGGAATTACCAATTAAGGAAACAGACTCAGATGTTTCAATAAGAGGAAGTCTGGCTGTAAATTCATTTAAGGCTTTAAAACGCATCTGTATTCCTGGGGAAATAGCACCCCCGAGATACTCACTATCTTCGTTTATAAAATCGTAGGTAATACAGGTTCCTGCATCTATTATCAAGGTATTATCGCTGGTATGATTATAAAATGCGGCTGTAACTAATGCCACCCTATCCATACCAAGGGTTTTTGGCGTCGTATACTTACTTTGAAAAGGGACTATTGAATTATTAGTAAGCAGATGCACTTTACAGAAAACCGACAAGGCTTTTATATCCTCTTCCGGACATTTAGACACCGACGAAACAATAGCATGTGAGATATCAGGATATTTTTTAAAAATTTTTGTAATTTCTTTTAAAAAATTTTTTTCCTCTATCCTACTTTCAAACATTAACTTTTGACGCTGAAAAACAGCGAGTTTCATAAACGTATTTCCAACATCTACGATTAAATTCATAAGCTTCGGTTAAAAATGTAAAGGTACAAAACCGATTTTTTTAATAATTCGTTTTGCAGTTATTATTTTTGCACCTATATTTGCACCCGCAAACGCAGTAATACTGCAAGCAACTGGTGCCTTAGCTCAGTTGGTAGAGCAAAGGACTGAAAATCCTTGTGTCCCTGGTTCGATTCCTGGAGGCACCACCACTAAAAGCCACAACTATTTCATTTTGAAACGGTTGTGGTTTTTTGGTTTTAAGAGGATGTTGTTAACCTACTGCCTATTATTGGATCGTGTCTATACGTTGTGTTTATATAAATTTTGCGGTTAATCCGTATTGATATAATGGATTAAACATTCAATAAATAGATTCCGCAACAAGTGCGGAATGACAGGTAGTGTGGATTCAGTGACAAGTATGGAATGACAAGTGCAGAATGATATCATGATTTCAAGTATTATGACCACGAGTTATTTTTATACTAAAATGATTAATTTTAAATGCACTCATACTCTATCCATACTTTAGCTATGCTTCAGCCATACTTGAACTACGCCTAAAATCGCCATAAATCGGCAAGATTTCCCAAACTCATCACCCCGATAATCATCAAAAAGAAAGCTTTTGCATGGTATTATACCTATTTATACTATCGGATAAAAAAGACAGCTTTTCAGGACTATTTATAGATTAAAACACCAACAAAAACTGGCCTTGGGCATACTATTGGAATAAAAAAGCCCGAACAGAGATGTCCGAGCTTTTTTAATATTTATTTATAATTAAAATAAACTTCATTAATCCATCAACGGATATCCTTTATCTATCCAGTCGACCTTTAGGTTTTGTGAAAGATTCAACAACTTATGCCTGGTGAAGCCCATCTCATTAAGCAATGTAAATGCCGGTCTGATATTAGGGCAATCCTTAAAGGGGCAACATCCACAATACAAAACAACATCTGCATCTTTTGGCAGCTCATTTAAGCGCTTCTCCAGCTGCTTTAAGTTATCGGACTGCTGTGCGGGTCCAAATTCCACAGAACCCTTTATTGGACCTGCAGGACCAATACTATACAAGTATACATCAGAGGTATTCCCCTTTTCAATGATACCCGCTAATTCAGACGGTTGGATTAACTGCGGTTCTGCCCATGGCTCTGAGTTGGCCTTATGATTTTCGGAACACCCGGTTAAAAAGGAAATCATAAGCACACCAAATACCCAAAATACAATTCTAGTTTTGATCATCATCACCAACTAAAAATTATAACATTTTCAGGTTATTAATCTCCTGCTCATTTAATTTCCTCCAGGTACCTCTAGGCAAATCTTTTTTAGTCAGGCCAGCAAACACAACCCTGTCTAATTTAACCACCTCATAGCCTAAATGTTCAAAGATTCTACGAACAATCCTGTTGCGTCCACTATGAATTTTAATTCCCACCTCACTCTTTGAAGCGTTTTCAATATAGCTCACCTCATCAACCTCGATAAGACCATCTTCGAGCTTTAATCCGTTCGCTATGGCTTTAAGATCGTCATAGACCAAATTCCTGTTCAATTTAACATGGTATATCTTTCTAATACCATGCTTTGGATGGGTTAATTTCTTTGCCAGGGCTCCATCATTAGTAAATAATAGTAACCCAGTAGTATTTCTATCCAGTCTACCAACGGGAACGATTCTGGATTTAGTAGAATTTCTAACCAAATCCATTACGGTTCTTCTACCACGTTCATCATTTGTGGTTGTAATAAACCCTTTAGGTTTATTGAGAAGTACATACTCTTTTTTCTCAGGATTAATCGTCTTACCGTCAAATTTGACTTCATCAGTCAGGTTCACTTTATAACCTAATTCTGTCACCACTTGTCCATTCACCAACACATTACCGGAGGTTATATAAATATCCGCATCACGTCGGGAACAAACACCTGAGTTCGCTATATATTTATTAAGACGTATTTTACCGTCGTCCTGTTTATTTTTCAATAAAGGTGCCTTTTTTATCGGAGCATTACCGCGAGCAAAGCTTTGCTTCCTGGTACCACCTCTTCCGGATGGTTTCCTATTATCTCCACCTTGTCTTCCGTGCGATTTACCTTTATTTGAATTATCCTTCCTACTCATATTCGCTAATTTTTGGCAAAGATAAGTTTTGGAATTCAGATTAACGATTTTTATGCAACGAACTTCAGATAAATCTCCTCAGTTTAAACCTTTTAGAAGATACGATTGAGAACCAGGTCTACATCAATCAGAAGTATACTAAACACTCCAGACACAATAATAAATTTTAACAAGTTGTGAATAAGCACATATTGCTTCTTAGAGGTGGATCTCCACAACAGCATTAAAAACATAATGAGTAGCACCATACACCCATAAAAGAATATATCCATATAGCCAACTTCAAATTTGGAGATTAACAGATACGAAGGTATTAACGTGAGCAAGGTCAAAAAGGTGATGACCATTTTGGAAACTTTTTCTCCATATTTAATGGGTATGGTTTGGTATCCGTAGACCAGATCTCCTTTAATATTCTCCAAATCTTTAACGAGCTCTCTAATAAGAATCACCAAAAACAGGAATAATGCGTGTACGAAAATAACCAGGTCAAAGTTTTTATAATAAATAAAGACTGCAAAAAAGGGAGTGATTGCCAATAATGCAGAAATCAGATTCCCAACAAATGTTATTTTTTTTAATTTATGCGAATAGAGCCAGATTCCGAAAATATAAAACGAAAAGAACACCACTGCCCTGAAGGAAACATAGCTTGCTATAATTACAGAAAGAAAATTAAGTATAAAGTAGGTTGTTAACTTAAACCGCTGACTTACCAACCTATCGAGCATGGTTTTCTTAGGACGGTTGATAAGGTCTTTTTCTGCATCATAAAAGTTATTTATTAAATAACCTGAAGCAATCGCCAGTGCTGATGCTGCTACAATAGCAAAAAGATTTCCATCAAAAATAACCTGTCGAAGTGGTAAATGGGATGAGAATATATAAATAGAAGCTAAATATTGAGCAAGTACGATTACTAATATATTGTAACCTCTTACTACCGAAAACAAACTCAACAATTTGAGCAAGGTCATTTTTTGTTTTCGATTCAGCATAAACAGCTATTCTTTAAAAGTTGTAAATCACCTCTAACTTATAACCTTTCAACGCTTTTTTTGCTTTTTCAAGATCTTCGGTAAATCCTAATATATAGCCTCCTCCTCCTGAGCCACATAGCTTAAGATAATATTCATTTGTATCTATTCCCTGTTTCCATAGCTTATGAAATTGGGCAGGAATCATTGGCTTGAAATGATCAAAAGCCACATGAGAAAGCTGCTTAATGTTGGTAAACAAGGATTTGAAATCTCCTTTCAAAAAATCTTCTACACAAGCATCCGTATGTTTAACGAATTGTTCTTTTACTATTTTCCTAAATCCTTCATTCTTCATATTTTCCATGAAGATCTGAACCATAGGAGCGGTTTCTCCAACCATTCCGCTATCCAGTAAAAACACGGCTCCTTTACCATCGGCATTCTGTGAAGGTATACCGGTAGGTTCAATATCATCTTTAGAATTAATAAGAATTGGTATACTGAGATAACTGTTTAGTGGATCTAAGCCTGAGGATTTGCCGTGAAAAAAGGATTCCATTTTTCCGAAAATGTCTTTCAGGATCAAAAGTTTTTCTCGCGTTAAATTCTCAAGGACGGTAATTTTATCGAAGGCATATTTGTCATAAATTGCTGCCACCAAGGCTCCGCTGCTACCTACTCCATAACCTTGTGGAATACTACTGTCAAAATACATTCCTCCATCGATATCTCTTTGAAGTTTTTCAATATCAAAAGAAACATTTGCGTCTTCATTTTCCTGAAGTTTTTCGAGGTAATCAGCAAATTTTCTTAACGAAGCGTTGGAAAACTGTGCTTCTTCAGATAAACTGTCTGCAGATTTAAGCGCCCCATTATAAAAATTATAGGGTATAGACAATCCTTTAGAATCTTTTATGATTCCGTATTCTCCAAAGAGGAGTATTTTCGAATAAAACAAAGGTCCCTTCATCGTCTCAATTAAAAGTTAATAATGAAAAATGAACAATTAATTCTTTGCATTTTTCACTATAGTTACAAGCAATTTAATCAATTCTTTAGATTTACACTTAAAGTTATGAAAAGTTTCTTCAGCAATAAAATCTGTTTGATATAATATCTCTATCCAATAATCAGCTTCATTTGCTTCTTTTAGTGCTATACTCATTTTACTAATAAAGTCAGGTTTTGATTGTGCAAATTCAGCTTCCCTGATATTGGCTCCGATTGAAGTGCCTGATTTTAACAGCTGCCTTGACATCACATATTCCTTCTCTTCAACCATTAAAGCTTTATAAAGCCCAACTATCTCTATAGCAAAATTAAAACTCTTATTTTTTACGATATTATCTTTCATCGGATAATGACTCCATATACAAGACCTGAATCATTTTTAACTTTTCATCTTTAATTTTTAATTAATTCAGCGCCTAAACCAATTTGGTCACAAATATACTGTCCGTTTTCACAATACGCAACCAACTCATTCTTAATAAATGTCAAAACCGTATCTTTTTCATTTTCAGGATACAGCAGATGTACATTGGCTCCTGCATCTAAGGTAAAACAAAGGTTCGACCCAGTCGCAGATCTATACTCCCAAATTTTATTTATGATCTGAAGGGTATGAGGCTTCATCAGGATAAAATATGGTAAACTAGTCATCATCATGGCATGCAAGGTTAGGGCTTCGCTTTCTACCAGCTCAATAAACCCTTTCTGATCTCCATTTTGAAGTATCTTAATCAATTTAGACAAGTTGGTTTCTGCCTGTTTAAATCGCATTTCTGCAAACGGATGTCCATGCATCAGATCATGCCCAACGGTACTGCTTACCTGCTTCTGCCCTTTATCTACCAACAATATGGTATCCTGATAATTTTTAAAAACCGGATGTATTTCTTGAGGCAACTTCACCCCATAGAGATCAGAGGCTTCTTTAACATCTTCATTTTGACCCCAGACTACCATTTCTCCTTCTATACTTCTACACGCACTTCCCGAACCCAAACGGGCGAGAAAAGAAGCTTTTTGGTTAAAATAGTCATTGGTTATCTTTTCATTCAAGGCTTTTTCCACGCTCATCAAACACAAGGCCAAGGCACTCATACCACTTGCTGAAGATGCAATACCACTACTATGAGGAAAGGAATTAGAGGTATCAATTGAAAAATGATAATCTTTCACAAAAGGGATATATTTTTCAACACGTTCAAAAAACTTCACAATTTTAGGTTTGAATTCAGGTTTCGGGCTTCCCTCAAACAATAAATCAAAGCTAAATCGTTCTTGCTGTTGTTCCTTATTTCGTTTAACATAAGCAACTGTTGTGGTAGTAGCACAATGATCGAGTGTAAAACTAATGGAAGGGTTGGCCGGTATTTGATTTTCTTTCTTTCCCCAATATTTAACTAAAGCTATGTTGCTAGGAGATTTCCAGGTTACCGTTCCCTCGATTTGGTTTTCTATATATCGCGACGAGACAAAATCGTTTTCAGTCATTAATATTCAAAATTTAAGCAAAGATAACTCAAAGAACCTTTACATAACAATTATCATATTTTAACTGTTTTTTGCGATTTAACTTTCATCAAAAATAAATTGCTATTTTAGTACACACTAACGTTAATCCTATGAAGAAAAGGCTGATTCAAAAAATTATAATTTGCGTTTTTATTTGCCTGTTAACGGGTTTGTTTGCCAGCCTGGCTACACAATCAAGTGTAGAGACCTGGTATGCCGATTTAAACAAACCTAACTTCACACCTCCGGATTGGCTATTTGCTCCTGTTTGGACAGTTCTATATATCCTGATGGGAATAGCTGCAGGAATCGTATGGAGTCGTGGCTTTTACCATAAATGGGTTAAAACAGCCATGTATCATTTTGCTTTTCAATTGATCTTTAACGCGATGTGGAGTATTGTATTTTTTGGATTCAGACAGCCTCTATGGGCATTTCTAATCATCATCACCTTACTCATCCTTATTGCATTGACGATCAAATGGTTTAAGGTTGTCAACAAACAAGCGGCTTATTTACTTATTCCATATTTCATATGGGTATGCTTTGCAGCGGCGCTCAACTTTGAAGTTTGGCGATTGAATTAATCAGCAATCGCTTTTGCAGCTATAAAAGCTCCTGTCCATGCATTTTGGAAATTAAATCCACCTGTAATGGCATCGATGTTTAGCACCTCTCCTGCAAAATAGAGGTCCTTTTGAATCTTACTCTGATACGTTTTAAAATCTACCTCTTTTAAATCTACGCCTCCGGCGGTAACAAACTCTTCTTTAAAGGTACTTTTACCATCAACATCATATACAGATTGTGTAAGTTGGCTTGCCAGGGTCGTCAATTGTTGCTTGCTTACTTCAGCCCATCGCATTTGGTCGGTAATTCCTGAAGCATTGAGCAGGGAAAACCATAGTCGCTTTGGTATTTCAAAGGGTTTAATATTCACTACTAACTTTTTACCATTATTCGCTTTCACCAGCTTCAGCTCTTCCAAAGCTTCTTCAACGCCTTGATTATAGAGCCAGTTAATTTGAATCTTAAATTTATAATCCAGAGCATTTAAGTCTCTGGCACCCCATGCTGAAAGTTTCAATATAGCAGGCCCGCTTAATCCCCAATGCGTAATCAATACCGGTCCTTCGGAATTCAAATGCGTCCCTAAGATTTTTACAGACCCCATGGTACTAAGTCCCGGGAGGCTTTTAATGCGTTGATCATTAATGTTAAAGGTAAACAGCGAAGGCACTGGAGTTACGAGAGAATGCCCCAAATCTTTAATCATTCTCCAGACTTTAGGACTACTACCCGAAGCTATTAATAGTTTTTTGCAGGAGAATTCACCTTTACTGGTTTCTACAAGCCAATTATCTTGTCGTTCAATTCGCTTTACGGCATGTCCGGTAAGGACAGAAACGCCTAATCTATTAACCTCGTGTAAAAAACAGTCTATAATCGTTTGCGAACTATCTGAGGTTGGAAACATTCGTCCATCTTCTTCGATCTTGAGGGCAACTCCTCTTTTTTCAAAAAAAGCTATAGTATCTCCGCTGCAAAAAGTATGAAAGGGACCTTTCAATTCTTTTTCTCCTCTTGGATAATACTTCGCCAGTTCATTCGGAACAAACTCGGCATGGGTCACATTACATCGACCTCCTCCTGAAATTTTAACCTTGGTGAGTACCTCTTTCCCTTTTTCTAAAATTGCGATTTTTAGCTTTGGTTTAGTTTCAGCTATATGAATAGCTGCAAAGAAACCGGCCGCTCCTCCTCCTACAATTAGCACGTCGTAATCCATGAAGGCAAAGATATGTTAATAAAGGTAATTATAGGGCGGGCTGAAGATTTTCAACATTTGCATGCACCCTGTCGGGATAGTCCGAAATGATTCCATCTACCTTAAAATCTTTCATCAATTGAATGTCTTCAGGATTATTAACGGTCCACGGATAGACCTTAAAGCCTCTTTCCTGAATTACCTCAACATTAACACCTGTAAGTTTTTTATAATGTGGATTAATAGCTTCAGCTTTTAATTCATCCGCCAAATCTAAAGCGTTAAGAGGGTCTCCTGAGATCAACACAGCTATTGGGACATTTTTATCCAGGGCTCTCATTTTTTTGAGTTCATCCCATTTAAAGCTGCTAATAATAAAACTTTCCGTACTCCAGTTTTTGGATGTTATGTAATCTTGAATAATGGCATGAACGGGTTCAGCCGTATTAGCTCCTTTAAGCTCTATATTCAATCGAACTTTATTATCAATTATATCAAGGACCTGATGTAATTGAGGAATTTGACTCCCGTTTTTCAACTGAACTTTATTGAGGTCTTCAAGGGTTAAATCTTCAATATGAACATCAATACCGGCAAGTCGTTTCAAATTATCATCATGAAAAACGACTACCTCTCCACTTTTAATTTTAAAGACATCAATTTCAATAGCATCCACTCCCAGATCTATTGCTTTTTTGATAGACGGAATAGAATTTTCAGTTTCGTAACCTGCAGCGCCTCGATGCCCTATTGTCATCGGACGATTCCTCTCCTTACAACTTAACACAAACAGTGAAACCATCGCTAAACAAACAATACTTATTTTTTTCATTCTGACTTAACAAAAACCCATCTGTCATCATCAGCTCCATTATTTTTCAACTTGCAAAATTAAGATTAAAATCAATTCAAAAGTTATAAGAATGTTAATTGATCCTAAAAAAAATGTATTTTTAAATCACATTAACCCCTTAAAAACAAATCAATTATGTTTTCCAAATCGAATTTATTAGCCACCATTATTGCCACCATTGTTTTCTTTTTCCTTGGTTATGCCGTGTGGGGAATTGCCCTTTCGAGCTACTTTGAGGCACATGCCACCAACAATGTTATGAAAGCTATGCCCAACATGGGCACCCTGGTATTTTCAAATTTAATAATGTCTTTTGCAATGAGTACCATTTATGGTAAATGGGCTACTGGCAAGTACAGTGCTGCCAGCGGATTTTCTTTTGGCGCCTGGATTGGAATTTTTGTAGGCTTTGGTCTTGGTTTTTTATGGTATTCCACCTCTGATTTAATGGATCTGACGGGAACGATTGTAGAAGCTATTTTGGATATTTTCTTCTATGGAATTATTGGTCTGGTTATTGGCATCGTTTATCAAAAAACTTCCTGATAAATCTACAAACCCCGCAATTGCGGGGTTTTATTTTTTACTCTTCAATTAAAATCAAATATTCCCAGGGTTGTAGTTCGTATTCAACTCCTGATTTTAATACGACATCTGTATTAGTCATATAGCTTTTAAATGAACCCTCATAGTCTACCGTAGCCAATTTAGAATCATTGGTTAAATTAGCTAAAAACAACAATCTTTTACCATTTTTAATTCTTTCAAATGCTAATATGGATTTATCATCGGAGGTTTTAACCCGGTTATAAGCTGCTGCTTCTTTTCCTCCAGCCAATGCCGGATATGTATTTTTCAGTGTTCCTAACTTTTGATAGATTGGATAAAAGTCTCCTTTTTCTTTAATGATAGTGTCTTTTTCAAAAAACAACAATCTTTTATCCATATCATATTCCTGTCCACTATATACCAAGGGCATTCCGGGAATGCAATACGTCATAGCTGCAAAAGTTTCTGCTGCGTCTCCCATACGTTCGAATACTGTACCATTCCAGGAATTCTCATCGTGATTAGAAGTAAAATTCATAAACATATCATCTGATTCCAAAAGGGTATCATTCTTCTTCATGTAATGATCCCAATCTTCCACCGTTTTATTTCCCTGTGCAATTTCATTCATAATGTGATGTCCTTCCCACGCATATTGCATATCAAAGGCCTTCTTCAACAATTCAGGTTGTTCAGCTTCGGCTAACATAAACACAGGCTTAACGGCGCGTATGGAATCTGAAGCAGTTTCCCAAAAATCTACAGGCACCTGATGGGCGACATCACATCGAAAACCATCTATATTTTCTTCTTTTACCCAGTACAGCATGTCAGCGATCATTTCTTCCCGCATTTCACGATTGTCAAAATTTAAATCAGCTACATCAGTCCACCCCCATGATTCACCTGTATCAGGATTTAATGGATCTACAATATTTCCGTCTTCATCCTGGGTGTAATACTCCGGATGCTCCTGGATCCAAACATGGTCCCACCCGGTATGATTCGCTACCCAATCAAGAATAACATACATCCCCTGATCATGAGCCGTCTGAACTAGTTTTCTAAAATCATCTAATGTTCCGAATTCCGGATTCACTTTGGTATAATCGGTTATAGCGTAATAACTTCCCAAAGAGCCTTTACTTTTGGTGCTGGAAATCGGGTAAATAGGCATGAGCCAAATTACCTTCACTCCAAGTTCTTTTAACCTTGGAATATCTTTTGTAAAAGCATTAAACGATCCTTCTTCTGAATATTGTCTAATATTTGCTTCATAGATCACGCCTTCTTCCAAAACTTCATCTGAAACCGGCTTATAGGCAGTATGTTCTTCAAGCTCGGCCGTATCCTTTTTAGGTTCGTTTTTACAGGCTCCCAGAACAACTGCTACCACCAGGACCAAACATATTTTTTTCATCTGTTTATTTTTTAAGTTCAATGATATAACTTGTTTTTGCAGGCATCTTGAGGTTCGTCGACAAATCAATTTCCATTTCAGTCATTACCTCCATTCCTTTAGAAAAATGGTAAAGGTTTTCTTTAAAGCGATCTAACTTCAAAACCTTATCACTTTGGTTATTATTAATTACAACCATTACTGAGGCTTGATCGTTATGTCTAAAATATACATAAACTTCATCGTCTGGCAAATACTGGGTCGTTTTACCCGAATGAATAACCTTTGCTTTTTTTCTCCAATTCAATAGCTTGGCGGTGAAATCAAAATAGGCGTTCTGTTTATCTGTTCTTTCCTTCGCTTTGAAAGCATTATTTTGATCACCAGGCCAACCTCCAGGAAAGTCTCTGCGGATATCGCCATCGCCCTTTCCTTTATCACCTTGCATACCTATCTCACTACCGTAATAAATCTGCGGTATTCCTCTTGAGGTAGCAATCAAACTCATGATTAATTTATAATCCTCGATATTCGGGTAAATGTGATTGATTCTTTCGGTATCATGGTTTTCGGCAAAAATCAACAGGTTATTTACCTCGGGGTATAAAAAATCATTCACATAATTTTCATACACTTGAATCATTCCTTTATTCCATGAAGGGTACTCCTCTTTGAAAACTTGTCCAATAGCATCGTGCAAGGTAAAATCCATCACACTGGGCAAGTAAGAATTATAGTTTTGTATCGCTCCTATTTTACTATCCTTTTGCCAATAAGCCATTTGAGCCTGATCGTGCATCCATACCTCACCAACAATATTAAAATTTGGATATTCATCCATGATTGCTTTAGTCCATAAGGCTATAGCGTCTTTATCATTGTATGAATAGGTATCTACCCTAAACCCATCTAGATTAGCAAATTCGATCCACCATATGGCATTCTGAATAAGATACTTAAGCACCAGGGGGTTTTGTTGGTTTAGATCAGGCATGGTCTTCACGAACCATCCATCCATACAGTATTTATAATCTCTTTGGGATGCATTCGGATCCATTTGTGTTGTCATGCGATAGTTGGTTTGTGCATATCCGGGAAACTGATGTATCCAGTCATAAGTCGGTAAATCTTTAATCATCCAATGCTCCAGTCCCCAGTGATTGGTAACATAATCCATGATCAGTTTCATATCTCTCTTATGCAATTCTTTGGAAAGCATTTGATATTCCTCATTAGTCCCATATCGAGGATCTATTCGGTACACATCACTTTGTGCATAGGTATGATAGGAGTATTGATTGTCATTATCTTCACACAATGGGGTGCTCCATATGGTTGTTGCTCCCAAGGCTTCAACATAATCCAAATGATCAATTATTCCCTGAATATCTCCTCCATGTCGTCCTCCTTCAAAATCTCTGTTCACCTTTTCCGTCAATTCCGAATGTGAATCATTATTCGGATTGCCATTAGCAAAACGATCTGGCATCAATAAATAAATTACATCCGAAGCATCAAATCCTTTTCTTAACTTAGAATTTGGGGCTCTTTTTTTGAGTTCGTATGCATGAGAAAAGACTGTTCGCTTACCCTTTTTGAAGTCAATGTTGTAAATACCGGGGTCCAGTCCTTTCGTATCCATGGTTATAAATACGTAGTTAGGGTTTTCGGTCTTCGTAATACTGGTAACCACCACATTTTCTACTTCAGGAGTGTATTGAGCAATTTCTTCACCATACACCATGATCTGAAGTTTGCTATGGGCCATATCTGACCACCAAAAAGGTGGTTCTATTTTGTCTATTTGTGCGCTTATTGCCAAAGGCAATAGCAGCATTATAAGTTTGATCGCATGTTTCATTTTACTCTTTATTGAAAAATGTATTATTAAACACTATGGTTCATAAGGCTCAACCCAACAACTTATGAAATTATTTAATTTCAATAATACTGATGGCATATCCACCTCCGGGAGCTGATTCCAATTTTAATTTCGATTTATGTGTTACCTTTTTGGTAGTAATGGAATAAGCTTGCGGGTTGGTTTTGTAATGAGCATTTTTTGCGTCGGCATAAATCGTTGCTTTATATTTCTTTCCTTGTTCGAGAAAATCCAAGCTTATTTCAGAGGTTCTTTTTTCAACTCCATTTACATTTCCCACAAACCAATCATTCGTTCCTTTGGCTTTACGTGCTATGGTAATATACCTCCCAGGTTCGGCCTCTATATAGTTGCTATCATCCCAATCAACCGCTACATCTTTAATAAATTGAAAAGCATCGGGAAATCGATTATAGTTCTCAGGTAGATCGGCAGCCATTTGTAGTGGACTGTACATGGTAACATACAAGGCTAACTGATTTGCAATGGTAGCATTTACATGTGAATTATTATTTGGATTGAGTTTTGAAATATCCATTTCAAAAATTCCCGGAGTATAATCCATCGGTCCTCCCAAAAGACGTGTAAATGGTAAAACAGTAACATGGTTAGGTTTTGAACCTCCAAACGCTTGAAACTCGGTCCCTCGGGCGGATTCATTTCCTATTAGGTTAGGGTATGTTCTGCAAATTCCTGTAGGCCTTACTGCTTCATGGGCATTCACCATAATCTGATATTGGGCAGCCTTTTCAACGGCATATTGATAATGATTTACAATCCACTGACTGTAATGATGCTCTCCTCTGGGTAAAATATCCCCAACGTACCCACTTTTTACCGCTGGGTAATCATATTTCTTCATGAACTGATATGCGGTATCTAGATGACGTTCATAGTTTCGAACAGCACTTGAAGTTTCGTGATGCATAATCATTTTCACCCCTTTAGATTTGGCATATTCATGAATTTCTTCAACATCAAAATCCGGATAAGGGGTTACAAAATCAAACACATAATCTTTGGATTGACCGAACCAATCTTCCCAACCTTCATTCCATCCTTCTACCAAAACACCATCGAAACCGTGTTTTGCTGCAAAGTCGATATATTCTTTAACATGTTCAGTGGTTGCACCATGTGTACCATTAGGGGTTGCATTTTCATAATCCGTTTCTCCCAATTTAACAGCTGGAAAATCGTTGGTATAAGACCATGAGCTCTTCCCTGTTATCATTTCCCACCAGACACCGACATATTTCATTGGTTTAATCCAGGAGGTATCCTCTATCTTACAGGGTTCATTGAGATTTAAAATCATAGGTGATGCCAGAATGTCTTCTGCCTTATCACTCACCATAATCGTTCTCCATGGACTTGTACAAGGCGCCTGGAGATATCCTTTATTTCCCTGGGCATCTGGTGTCAGCCATGATTCGAAAACGAACTTCTGATCATCCAAATTCAGATTCATCAAGGAGTAATCGATCAATGCTGCTTCATGTAAATTGATATACAAATCTTCATCGGTCTTCATCATCAAAGCTGTCTGAACACCCGTTTTAGAGAATTGTTCCTGAGAAGCATTATCAGTCAGAGCCTTATCGAATAATCCTCTAATTTCGCTAAGCTTACTCTCGGTATAATCGTATTCTTGAGAGTCGTAATCTCCCGGAATCCAAAAAGCGGTATGATCGCCAGTCATTGCGAACTGGGTATGTTCTTCTTTTATGGTGAAATAGGTTAGGTTTTTCTGCTGTGGAAATTCATACCTAAATCCCAGTCCATCGTTGAACAAACGAAAACGCACTATCATAATTCGGTCCGTTTCATTTTGCTGCAGTGTGATGGCTAATTCATTATAGTGATTTGTTATCTCGGAAACTTCTCCCCAAACCGGTTTCCAGGTTTGATTATAAGAATCAACCTCTGAATCAGCAATTGTAAAATCATCAAGCAAGGACTTCTTATCATTCACTAATTCTAGTCCTAATTTACTTGATTTTATCACCAACTTGTCTTTAAAGAATAGTTGATACGCAGGGCTTCCATTTTCTATCAATGAAAATTTCATTTTTAAGTCCCCATCGGGTGAACTCAACTCCTGCGCATTTATAGACCATACACTTACGGTTACTAGAAATAAAATAATTAACTTTTTCATTGCCATGATCATTTTCCTGCTGGTTGTACTACTGTTTCTTTACCATTTATTAAAATGCTAAGCTCTTTATTCCCGTCATTAGAAATCGTGGTCTTGTCTTGTGTTACCTCCACATGAAAGATCTGATCTCTAAAGTTCACTTTAAAAGAATAGGCTTTCCATTGTACAGGAATTTTAGGTTCGAACGAAAGCTTTCCATCTTTTACTCTCATCCCACCGAATCCTTCTACAATACTCATCCACGTTCCAGCCATTGAGGTAATGTGAAGTCCTTGATGCACTTCTTTATTATAGTCATCCAGATCTAATCTTGAAGTTCGCAGGTAAAAGGTATACGCTTGATCCATTCGATCTAAAAATGCTGCCTGAATGTTATGAACACATGGGGACAAAGACGATTCATGAACTGTAAACGGTTCATAAAAATCGAAATGTCGCTCTATTTCTTCTTTAGTAAAATGATCTTCAAAGAAGTAAAATCCCTGTAAGACGTCTGCTTGCTTTATATACGGAGAACGGAGAATGCGATCCCATGACCATTTTTGGTTAATCGGTCGCTGATCTTCCGAAAGATTTTCAACCGTAATCAATTCCTTGTCCAGAAAACCATCTTGTTGCAGATAGACTTGATTTTCTTCTGAATATGGGAAGTACATATTATCAGCAACTTTCAACCATTCGTTGATTTCGTCTTCGGTTATCCCGGTAACTGAAGCCACTCGCTGATAATCTTCGTTAAACTCTTTTTTTACTTTTTCAATATGTTCTGCTGCAAATTGAATACACCATTGCGCTATATAATTAGTATACCAATTATTATTAACGTTATTTTCGTATTCATTAGGGCCTGTAACCCCCAGGATCACATACTGATCTTTGTTGGCTGCATAATTTGCTCTTTGATGCCAGAAACGGGCTACTCCAATCATGACCTCCAATCCCATTTCCGGGATATAACTATAATCGTCTGTGTATCTGAGGTAATTATATATGGCATAGACAATAGCTCCGTTACGATGAATCTCTTCGAATGTAATTTCCCACTCGTTATGACATTCTTCACCATTCATAGTTACCATAGGATACAAAGCGGCTCCATTCGAAAACCCTAATTTCTCAGCATTTTCAATAGCTTTATCCAACTGATTGTAACGATACTTCAGTAAGTTCCTTGCCACCTGTTGATCTTTGGTAGCCATATAAAAAGGGATGCAATAGGCTTCGGTATCCCAATAGGTACTTCCCCCATATTTTTCTCCTGTAAATCCCTTAGGGCCAATATTAAGTCGATCGTCTTTACCGAGGTAAGTTTGATTCAGTTGAAAAATATTAAAACGTATTCCTTGCTGGGCTTTTACATCACCTTCAATCGTAATATCTGCCATTTCCCAAATGGAAGCCCAGGCTTGCTTTTGTTTTTGTAGCAATCCGTTAAATCCAAAGGATACTGCTTTGGTTAAAACATTTTTAGCGGCTTTAACTAAATCATCTTTATCGTGATTCATCGAAGTTACGTAACCGGCATATTTATATAAAGTGGCTGTTTTCCCCTTTTCAACTTCCACCTGATATTCCTGGCTAATATATGTGGAGGACCGTGATTCTTTACTGGCAACATCTTGCAACGCACCATCAACCTCTAATCGGTTTTCCATAAAAGTACCCACATAGAAATGGGTTTTTAAGGTGCGTGTTACTATTACAGCCTGACTTTCGTTACTCTGTACCTCTAAAGTCTCCCAGAATTTTTCTTCCCAGTTGGTATCATAATTTTCTATACCGCTATCCAGATAGGGTCTAAAAACGATATCGGCATTCTTATTTATTGGCGTTACCGAATACTTTATAGCTCCTAATTCATCGATATCCAAGCTCAAGAATCGGGTTGTTTTTACTTCAACCTGTATATCATTCTGCAGGGTGGCTTTAAACGATCGTTGATACCACCCCTCTTTCATGTTTAACTCTCGCTTATAATCACTAACTTCTTTACATACGTTAAGATCTAGCGCTTCTCCATTAACATATACATTTATCCCTATCCAGTTAGGAGCATTCAACACTTTAGCGAAGTATTCAGGGTAGCCGTTTTTCCACCACCCCACTTTAGTCTTATCCGGATAATATATTCCTGCTATATAGCTTCCCTGAAACGTTTGTCCGGAATAATGTTCTTCAAAATTTGCCCGTTGCCCCATGGCGCCGTTTCCGATACTGAACAAACTTTCTGACGATCGTACTTTATTGGCATCAAATCCTTCTTCTATGATCGACCAGTTATTTGGTATGATATAATCTTGATTCATTTTTTGTTGCTGTTGAAATTTTAAAATAGATTGTCTTGTATTTTGGTAAAGTCTGCAAAAACGTACTTCGCATCTTTAAGTACCTCCGGATCTCCCAATCCAACGGATATCATACCTGCTGAATTAGCGGCTTCAATTCCTGCTTCGGAATCTTCAAAAACTACGCAGTTTGTTTTTTTAACACCTAATTCTTCTGCAGCCACCAGAAACACTTCAGGGTCTGGTTTAGCTTTAGTAACACTATTGCCATCGACGATGACATCGAATTCTTTGAACAGCCCGACTTTCTTTAAAATCTCAGGAGCATTTTTACTTGCTGAACCAAGAGCTACCGGAAAATCATTTGCTTTTAAAAGCTCTATATACTCAACAATTCCAGGCAATATATCGGCTGATGTCATTTGCTCAACGAATGATAAATAATATTCGTTCTTTTCCTTTGCAAGTCTTTCGAATTCATCTTGGGGAATAGATTTACCAGCCCAGTTCAATATCTTATTTAAAGAATCTACTCTGCTTACTCCTTTTAACTTTTCGTTCAATTCGGGTGTAAGCTCAAAAGCCAGTTCATCGGCGGTTCGTTTCCAGGCTAAAAAATGAAAACGAGCTGTATCGACAATAACACCATCTAAATCGAATATGTATCCTTTATTTTTCATTATTCTTTTCTATGTACAGACTTAAATTCTGGATTACTTTTTGAAATTATGTAATAGATACCTAGGCTTTCACCACATCATCTACATCTTCTACGCGTATTACCAATATGGCGGCAATTAAGAAAGACACACCGCTGGTAATAATCGCATAGATAGGGTCGCCACCGTAGAAATATTTTACTACAGGTCCGCCTATAATTGCATTAATAATCTGAGGTATTACGATAAAGAAATTGAAGATTCCCATATAAACGCCCATCTTCCTCGGTGGAATTGATCCCGCCAGAATCGCATAAGGCATGGCCAGAATACTAGCCCAGGCGACACCAATGGCCATCATGGAAAGTAACAACCAATTCTCATTAGGCGCAAAATAAACGGAAATCAAACCTAAACCTCCAATAACAAGGGAAATGGCATGTGTTCGTTTTCTACCCAACTTCAAAGCTATTGCTGGTAAGAAAAAGGCAAAAACTGCAGATACGGCATTGTATACACCAAACAAGACTCCTACCCAATCTCCGGCATTTTGGTAAGTTACACTACTATTGTCGTCGAGGCTTAAGCCATAAACATGATGTGCTATGGCCGGGGTACTAAACACCCACATACCAAACAAACCGAACCAAGAAAAGAACTGTACCCAGGACAATTGTTTCATGGTTAGCGGCATTTTTTTGAAGTCTGTAAAAATATCCAGCAAGCTGGCTTCCTGATCTGAGTAATCTTCTGCATCATCATCGAAAGATGCCAATTCTTCAGGAGTGTATTCTTTGGTGGTAAAAACGGTCACCAAAATACTTACAGTTAATACAATTGCTCCTACCACAAACGATATAAGAAGGTTTAATGGAACTTTGCCTACTTCTGCCTGATTCGAAATCCCTACCCAATTAGTTAAAGCATATGGCAACCATGAGCCTATCACAGCACCTAAACCTATTAATACTGTTTGAATACTAAAACCGAGGGTTCTCTGATCTGAAGGAAGGTTATCTGCCACTAATGCTCTAAAAGGCTCCATGGCGATATTAAAAGAAGCATCCATAATCATTAGCATTCCGGCCCCCACCCATAAAGCGGGAAGGAAGGCCGTAAACAAATCAGCATTAGGCATCAACACCAAACCGAGGGATGCCAAGACAGCTCCAACCAGAAAATAGGGTCTTCTACGCCCAAGTTTTGTCCAGGTTCGATCACTATAATGACCTATTATTGGTTGTACGATCAACCCTGTTAACGGGGCGACAACCCAGAACCAAGATAGTTCATGAACATCTGCTCCAAAAATTTGTAAAATTCTACTGGCATTGGCATTTTGAAGTGCAAAACCCATTTGAATTCCCAAGAACCCGAAACTCATATTCCAGATTTCCCAGAAACTTAACCTACGCTTTTCCATTATCGTAATTTACTGATTACTAATACGATAAGCGCTATGACTTATCAAAACTTTATTTAGGTGAGAAGTAAAAATATAAGTTTTGACAGCTGCTAATATAGTGTTTTTTTGAAACTTAGCTTCTTTTTTTAAAAAATTTAAACTGGATTTGTCGACTCTCTTTCAATCAATGAGGTCTTGATCACTTCTGTTCTATAATGAGAATCATCCTCTACTTCTTCCAGCTTGTCTATTAGTAGTTTAGCCGAGGTTTCCCCTATTTCAAACCCGTGCTGGTTAACGGTTGTTAATCTCGGGAAAGAGTTTTGCGCCAAAATTCCATCAGAAAAAGCTACTATTGATAATTGTCTGGGAACATCAATATTTCTTTTACGAGCTTCACGTAAAGCTGCTACTGCAAAATATTCATTTACACATAGTAAACCGTCGAAAAGCTGTGTTCTAAACAATTCAAATATCTGTTTCTCACAATTGATATCATCTATCCTCACAATCAGTTTTTCATCGATTGGGATCCCTGCATCCTCCAAAGCATTTTTATAACCTAAGGTTCTGTAATTACCTACACTTAAATATTCTTCGGTTGTAACCAAAGCAATCCGCTTACATCCGGACCTCACCATATGCCTCACGGCGTTGTATGCACCGCGTCCATCGTCAACCACTACTTTATCGCAATAAATCTCATCGGTTACCCTATCAAACATT
The DNA here is from genome assembly GCF_900116365.1 of Zhouia amylolytica. Taxonomy (GTDB): domain Bacteria; phylum Bacteroidota; class Bacteroidia; order Flavobacteriales; family Flavobacteriaceae; genus Zhouia; species Zhouia amylolytica. The sequence goes on from NZ_FPAG01000001.1 coordinate 126,052, forward strand.
ACCAGTGGCATTCCCTGATTAATCACTTCACGCAGATGATGATAGTCCTTTTTTCTTTGCGTGCCTTTAGATAAGGAAATAATAAACCCATCTATACTTCCATTGGCAAGGGTTTCCATGTTGATCACTTCTTTTTCAAAGTCTTCATTTGACAAACACACAATTACATTATACCCTCTTTCATTTGCATGTTTTTCGATGCCACTAATAACCTTTGTAAAAAAGTGATGCACAATCTCAGGAATGATTACCGCGATATTTTTAGTTTTTCTATTTTGAAGACTCACCGCAATATTATTCGGCTTATAATTATAAAGCTTCGCAAAAGCTTTTACTTTATCAATAGTTTCCTGACCAATTTCCGGACTATCTTTTAAAGCCTTCGAAACTGTTGATACAGAAACATCTAATTCTTTAGCTATTTGCTTTAATGTCACTTTTTTCTTCATGTCGTTTAGGCACATTTACATTCAAATATACAATATAAATAACATTTGAATGAGACACCTAAAAGAGACACAGAACCGCAGTGAGAATACGAATTTCTTCATACAAGCGCCCTAGATTTATCATTCTCATAATTTTGTATCTTATTAATTATTAGATCCTCATTTGGAGAAAAGTTTTTAACACTCTAACGTTTTCGTAAGGGTATTTGGGGCACCCCGGGATTTCTTGACTGTTTTTTTACATAGATTTAACATCGAGAAGTAAAAATATAACCAAACAAAGTCTAACAAACTATCTTAAATTATCTATGAGAACATTTCAAAAATATGTCTTACTTATGTTGCTCACCATTCCCCTGGGAGCGTTTGCGCAACAGACTGTAAGAGGTGTGGTTACAGAAGCCTCTTCTGGACTTCCTTTGCCTGGGGTAAATGTAATTGTGAAAGGAACCACCACCGGAACTACAACAGATTTTGACGGTAATTATGAAATAGAGGCTGAAAATGGAAGTATTCTTCAATTTTCATATATAGGATTTCAAACGATTGAAAAACCAGTTACGGAGGCGACCTTAAATGTAGCCTTACAAGAAGACACCCAACAACTTGACGAGGTGGTTGTAATTGGATACGGTACCGTTAAAAAAGAAGATGCCACCGGGGCTGTAGACATGGTTACCTCGAAAGATTTCAATCAAGGTCCGGTTACATCGGCACAACAGTTAATCTCTGGTAAAGTTGCAGGGGTTTCAGTAACCTCCGGGAGTGGTGCACCGGGAGAGGGACAAAATATTGTTATCCGGGGACTTGGATCATTAACACTTTCGAACAGTCCGCTGATTGTGGTTGATGGAATTCCTTTGGATAATGGTGGCGTGGGAGGATCACGAAATCCGCTGAACCTTATTAATCCTAACGATATTGAAAGTATGGTTGTCTTAAAGGATGCCTCAGCTACTTCAATATATGGTTCCAGAGCAGCTAATGGTGTCATTATGATTACTACTAAAAAAGGTAAGGATGGAGAATTTAAATTCAACTATTCAGGATCTACGGTGGTTTATTCACCTATAGACGACATTAATGTATTAAGCCCTTCTGAATTCAGAAATTTAGTCACTGAAACCGGAAGTGATGATGCGATTGCAAGAATGAGTAATTCCGCTACCGATTGGCAAGATCAGATCTATACCAATGCAGTTGGTTTTGAACATTCATTCAGTGCTCTGGGAAATGCCTTTGGAGTACCAATGAGAGCTTCTCTGGGGTATTCAGACCACGATGGTATATTAAAGTCTGATAATTTTAATCGTACAACGGCTTCACTGAACTTAACTCCCAGCCTTTTTGATGACCATTTAAAAATAGAGTTAAATGCACGAGGGATGTATACCGAAAACACTTTCGCTAACAGGGGAGCTATAGGTTCATCTATTGCCTTTGATCCTACGAAACCTGTATTCGATCAAAATGCGCCGGATAAATTTAATAATTACAGTGGCTGGTACGTAACAGATTCAGAAACTGGTGACGTTATTCAAAATAATCTAGCGCCTACCAACCCGGTAGCTTTATTGAAACTTCAGGATGATAATGCCGAGGTGAGACGTTTTATTGGTAATGCCAAAGTCGACTATAAACTACACTTTTTCCCTGATCTTACGGCTACTGTTAACATGGGGTACGATATTTCTAACAGCAACGGAAGAACTTTTGTTTCTGAAAACATGCCTTCTTCTCAAGAGGACTGGAACGGATCGTTGTTCAGATATTCAAATAATTCCCGAAATCGTTTATTTGATGCCTATCTGACCTATCAAAAAGACGTTAACGACCATAGCTTCAATTTTGTTACGGGATATTCTTATCAGGACTTCAGATATGACGATGACAATTATAACAGTGAGCTTGAAGAAGATGGAAATCCAGATTTCATCCAGATTGGAAGATCAAAAAATGTGCTACTCTCTTACTTCGGTCGTTTTAACTATGGTTTTCAGGATAAATATTTATTAACCGCCACATTAAGAGCAGACGCATCATCTAAGTTAAACCCTGACGATCGTTGGGGGTATTTCCCATCTGTGGCACTGGCGTGGAATATTCAGAATGAAGACTTTTTGATGGCGAGTAAGGTCGTTGATGAATTAAAACTACGAATCGGGTACGGAGAAGTAGGTAATGTTAATGGATTAGGAGATTATAACTTCTTAACAAGATATACAGGAAGTCAATCTACTGCAAATTATCAATTTGGTTCCACTTTTTATCAAACTTATCGTCCTGAACCGATTAATGAAAATCTGCGTTGGGAGGTTGGAAAAACGTTTAATGCCGGAATCGATTTCTCTCTTTTCCAAAGAAGAATTTATGGTTCAATCAATGCTTACATAAAAGAAACACAGGACTTAATTAGTAATACAACTATCGATCCTTTCACGAATTTCGGAAATATTATTCCAGCTAACATTGGTGATATGGAAAACAAAGGATTTGAAGTTGCGTTAAACTGGAACGCCATAAGAAACGATCATTTCAAATGGACTATCAGTTACAACATTGCCGTAAATGATAATGAAATTACGAATTTACCAGATCAACAATTTGTAGGTGGCATTTCGGGAGGTGTAGGTAATACCATCCAAACACATATTGAAGGGGAAGCTCCTTTTAGCTTTTTAGTTTACGAACAAGTATACGATGATGCCGGAAAACCTTTAGAAGGTGTATATGTAGACAGAAATGATGATGGAATTATCAATGATAATGACCGGTACATTTACAAAGATCCTTATGCCGACATCTTCATGGGATTGAACACTAATTTAACCTATAAAGATTGGGATTTAGCGATCATAACACGTGCTAATTTTGGCAACTACATGTATGACAACGTAGCTTCCAGCACTAGTTATTTGGCAAGATTAACCGAGAACAATATTTTAACGAATTTGCATGCTGACTATTTAGCGACTGGATTCAGTACCATTACAGAGACGAATCTTCAAAGTGATCACTATGTTAAGGATGCTTCATTCTTTAAAGTTGACAATATCACATTAGGGTATACATTAAAAAATGCATTGCCTAATGCAAGTATCAGACTTTATGGTTCAGCTCAAAACATTCTTACCGTATCAGACTACAATGGGATAGATCCTGAGATATCTGGAGGAATTGACAACAATTTCTACCCTAGACCAAGATCGTTTGTGTTTGGAGTTAACCTTGATTTTTAATAAAAAAAGCTATTCAAAATGAAATTTATATATAAAATATTTTCAGCATTGATCTTAGCCAATTTAGTATTGGTTTCATGTCACAATGAACTCGATCAATTTCCCATCGATCCTGATAGCTTTACAGAAGAAGATGTTTTTTCTACCGCTGATGAAGCCAAAGGAGCATTAACAAAGTTATATGCCAGTTTAGCATTAACCGGTCAGCAAGGTCCTGCCGGTGATGCAGATATTGATGGTGTAGATGAAGGTTTTTCGCAATATTCAAGAATGTTGTACAACCTGAATGAACTTACCACTGACCATGCTGTTGTTGGTTGGGGTGACCCGGGGCTTCCTAACTTACATGGTATGAGTTGGTCTGCTAGTAATGACTTTACCGAAGCAATGTATTATAGATTAGCTCAGGAAGTTTCATTCTGCAATTCATTTATTGCCAATGCAGAAGCCTTAAGTAACGATAGTGAAGTACTGTCTTTTATTGCAGAAGCTCGTTTTTTGAGAGCATTTGCCTATTACAATTTAATTGATATGTACGCAAATGTGCCTCTTACAACAATAGTTTCGACTGAATTACCCGAACAGAGTAATAGAGCCGAAATATTTTCCTTCATTGAGAATGAGTTATTGGAGATCCAAGACCTTCTCAAAGAAAGTGGAAGCAATGAATATGGGCGTGTTGATAAGGTTGCTGCCTGGGCTTTACTTTCAAGGTTATATTTAAATGCTGAGGTATGGACAGGAGAGAATCGATTAGATGATTGTATTGTCTATTCAACAAATGTTATTAATTCTACCTATCAAATAAACACTAATGATGCCAATGGAAATGGTTCTGCATATGATGAACTGTTCCTTGCTGACAATGATACCAATGGTGCACAAAATGAATTCATCTTTGCCTTGAATTTTGATGGCTTACAATCCAAAACTTATGGAGGCACCACGTTTTTAGTTCACGCTTCTATTGGAGGAACTATGGCGGCTTCTAATTTTGGTGTAAATGGTGGCTGGGCAGGATTAAGAACCACAAAAGCTTTAGTCAGTAAATTTGATAATGCCATTACCGCTACGGATGGTGATGGACATCCAACAGACTGGGCTGACAGCAGAGCAATGTTTTATACTGACGGGCAAAATTATGAAATTGAGACTATCGCAAACACCTTTGAAGATGGCTATGCGGTTACCAAATTTAAAAATATCGATTCTGAAGGAAACCAGGGAAGTGATGCCGGCGGCGATTTTGTGGACACAGATCTCCCTATTATCAGATTAGCTGAGATCTATTTAAACTATGCTGAAGCTACTGCAAAAGGCGCGAATGGTGGTGACCTCAATCTGGCGGTTAGCTATATCAATGCATTAAGAGAAAGAGCCTATGGAAATACTTCAGGAAATATATCAGCGGGCAGCCTAACACCAGCCTTTGTTCTTGATGAAAGATCTCGAGAATTATACTGGGAAGGTCAGAGAAGAACAGACCTTATTCGCTATGGACAATTCACGACTGCCGATTATCTATGGCCATTTAAAGGTAACTCAAGGGATGGTATCAGTGTAGAGGACTTTAAAAATTTATTTCCGCTGCCAAATAATATTATTGTCACCAACCCTAATTTAACCCAGAATAAAGGTTACTAATCATTAAAATGAATAACAATGAAAAAGTTTTATCATAAATTATTTTTCATGATCTCACTTTCAGCTTTAATGTTTAGCTGTGACAATGATGATTATGAAGTAACCCTCAACCCAGAGGCCAATACTCAAGTTTCGGTATCTAGTTCGAACGTGATGCTTTCAAAAGAAGACAAAGATCAGGAAGTGCTTACGGTTTCCTGGACAGAACCAGCATTTGGATACGATGCGGTCGCTCAATATAACGTTCTGTTTGATGTAAGTGGAGGCGACTTTAGTGAAGCAAAAAAAGTAGCTGCAGGAGATGACCTCCAAAGTGTCTTTACGAACGAAGCACTTAACAATATTGCTTTGGGCCTTGGGCTTATTCCAGAAGAAACTGCTCAAATGGACGTTCGTATAGAAATTAAAATGAGTGATATCGAAAGTCTTTTTTCTGGAACACAGAGCATCAGCGTTGTCCCTTATTCTGAAAAAATTGATCCTTCAACAACATGGGGTATTGTTGGTTCTGCAGCAAATGACTGGGGAGCCACACCTGATCTACCTTTCTATAAGACAGGTACTGATGGAGTATTAGTAGCCTACGTAGCACTAATTGATGGTGAAATTAAATTCAGAGAAAACAACGATTGGACACTTAACTATGGAGATGATGGTGCCGATGGAACACTCGATGAAGGCGGAACCAATATAGCGGTGAACGCGGGAACTTATAAGATCGAACTGAATCTGAACGACCTTACTTATTCCATCGAGGAATATACCTGGGGCCTAGTAGGTTCTGCAACTCCAAATGGTTGGGATGGACCAGACTTAGCTTTAACTTACGACCCTTATACAGATACCTGGAAATCAATAGTGACACTGGCGGAAGGTGAAATGAAATTTCGTCAAAATAATGATTGGGCCTTAAACTATGGAGATACCGGAGTTGACGGGATCCTGGATAATGGTGGAGACAATATTGTTGTTGAAGCAGGAAACTATTTTGTTACTGTGAACTTCAACACCTTGGAATATTCAATTGAACCAATAGATCTATGGGGTGTAATAGGTAGCGCCACTCCGGGAGGATGGGATTCCGATACCGATATGACCTATGATTTCGCCGATGACACCTGGAAGCTGAATGTCGACCTAACAGCCGGGGAAATCAAATTCAGAGCTAATGACGACTGGGCATTGAACTATGGAGACACTGGCGTCGATGGTATTCTTGATGAAGGAGGGGATAATATTGCCGTTGATGCAGGGAGTTATACAATTACTTTAGACATCGAAAATCTTACGTATACACTAAGAGCTAACTAAATTACCTGTTTCCACAAAAAAGGGCTGTTTTTTTTTACAAATCAGCCCTTTTTATCTTAAAAACCATCCATTATGAGGTCATTTTTACTTTCATTTATATTCTTCATTTCCTCTTTATCCTTTTGCCAGGTTACCATATCGCCACAGCAATTCAGCACAGATGATTCCATAACGATATCTATCAATATTAATGCAACCACCACCAACTGTAATGGATTTAATAATCCTTCAAAAGTATATATGCATTCGGGGATTGGAACCGAATCAAATCCCTGGGCATACAATGTGATTGGAAATTGGGGACAAGATGACGGTATTGGGCTAATGACGGCTAACGGAGACGGCACCTGGAGTATCACCATTACACCCAACACTTATTTTGACCTTACTTCCGAACAAGCTGCTAACGCCACTAAAATGGGAATGGTTTTCAGAAATGAAGATGGCTCGCAGGAATTTAAAGCTACTGACTGTAAAGACTTCCTCTTTGATGTAGGTTCTTTTCAATTGAACCTCATCACTCCTACAAAAGATCCGGTAATTTTAAATTCGGGAGCCTCAATTAGTATTTCAGCTAACACCTCGACCGATGCTTTTTATAGTCTATTAGCCAATGAGTCCCTGATCAACACAAGTTCAACGGCGTCTACTTCATACACCTACAATTATATGGTAAACGAAAATACAAGTTTTACCCTGGAAGCTGTCAGTAATGGGGAAACCAAAAGCTTAACATTTGAAGCATTTGTAAACCCCGGCGTTATTGAAGAGTCAATTCCTGTAGGAATGCTGGAAGGTATCAATATAGATCCCAATGACCCTACTAAGGCTACCCTTGTATTATATGCTCCAATGAAAGAATTTGTTCACGTAATAGGCGATTTCAATGATTGGCAAGTGGACAATTCTTATTTAATGAAAAAAGACAGCTCAAAGGATTTATTTTGGATTGAACTCACAGGACTCACCCCTCAATTTAACCATTTGTATCAATATTTAGTTGAATATGAAATTAATATTGCCGATCCTTATTCTACCATCATTCTGGATGAATACAACGATCCCTTTATCAACGATATTACTTATCCTAATCTTCCCGCATATCCAACAGGAGCAACCACTGAAGCTGTTACGCTATTGCGAACAGGAGATCCGGTATACAACTGGCAATCTACTAATTTTCAAAAGCCGGCAAAAACGGACCTCATGGTCTACGAACTTCATTTAAGAGATTTTGATGAACTTCATAGTTTTGATGCTGTTAAAGATCGATTAGATTATCTGCAAAAATTAGGAATAAATGCGATCGAATTAATGCCTGTAAACGAATTTGACGGTAATGAAAGTTGGGGTTACAATCCTTCTTTTCACATGGCGTTAGATAAATACTATGGCACTCCGACAGCATTTAAACAATTTATCGACGAATGCCATACAAGAGGCATGGCAGTTATTATCGATGTGGTATACAATCATGCCACAGGGCAAAACCCATACTTCAGACTCTGGAACGATAGTAATGGGGGCCTGGAAGGAAAAGCCTCCGCAGAAAATCCCTTTTTCAATCAGGAAGCAACTCATGCCTACGCATTTTTTAACGATTTTAACCATCAGACTGATGCTACAAGAAGATATGTTGAAAGAACAACAAAATATTGGATTGAAGAATATAAGGTTGATGGATTCAGATGGGATTTAACGAAAGGATTTACCCAAAACTGTACAAATGACGAGAACTGTACCAATTCATATAATCAAGACAGGGTTGATGTTTTAAAATTGTACGCAGATTTCCAATGGGAGATCGATCCTGATTTTTATATCATCTTTGAACATCTTGGTATAGGTACCTCAGCTGAGGAGGAAGAAGAATGGGCCAATTATCGTTTTGATGAGGGTAAAGGAATTATGCTTTGGAACAAACTAAACCCAGAATACAATGAAGCCACCATGGGCTACCATGAAAACGGTAAATCTGACTTTTCAGCTGTTTCATTTAAAGTCAAGAATTTTCCGGGAGTCCTGAATATGTCTTATATGGAAAGTCATGATGAAGAGCGGCTCATGTTTAAAAATTTAGCATATGGAAATTCAGGACCAGACCATAACATCACCCAGTTATCTACGGCTTTGGATCGGTTAAAACTGGCAGGGGCTTTCTTCTTTGCAGTCCCAGGCCCGAAGATGATCTGGCAATTTGGTGAATTGGGATACGATTATTCGATTGATTTTAATGGTAGGGTTGGAAATAAACCTATTCGCTGGGATTACTTTGAAGATCCCGAAAGAAAAGCTATTTATGATCTCTGGTCTAAACTTATAAAACTAAAATTAAATGAACCTATTTTTAAAACTCTTGATTTTAAGGTTGATTCAGGAAGAGATGACGGCTTAAAGTCTATACATTTAAAAAACTCTTCAACGGAAGCTGGTGCGATTAGTTTCGTTACCATAATCGGTAATTTTGGTGTTACCACACAAAACATCAACCCGGAATTTCAAGAAGCCGGAGTATGGTATGAATTCCTCAATGAAAATTCAAAACATATTGTTAGCAATACCACAGATCCTATAGCGCTCGCACCGGGTGAATTTAGAATATACGGGAATAACCCAAGTGCTTTATTTCCGAATAGCAATCCTCCTGACGAAGATAGTGACGGGGTATTAGATACGGACGACCTATGCCCTAATACAACTCTTGGCGCTACGGTTGATATCAACGGATGTGAAATATTCACCCTACCAAATACAAACTTCAAAATAATGACGACCAGTGAAACATGTCGAGATGCCAATAATGGTAAAATTGAGGTAACCACAGAAGAGGTTTTGCCTTACTCGGTTTCCCTGATTGGCAATGGTCTTGTTCTGAATGAATCATTTAACACTAGCTGGTCTGCCGAGGCACTGGCGTCCGGTAGTTACTATTTATGTTTTACCGTGGATGGCGAAGCGGACTATGAACAATGTTTTACTGTAGTGATAACAGAACCAGATGATCTTTCAGTTCAATCTCAGGTAAATACCAAGTTAAAATTAGTTAGCTTGAACTTAAGCGGTGGGGACCGTTATCAGGTGACTGTTAATGGAATTACCCAGGAAACGGATAAAGAACAACTCACAGTAGGTCTTAAAGAAGGTGAAAACAGAATTTCTGTCACAACCGGAATCGATTGTCAGGGAGTATATGAAGATCTTATTTATGTTTCTCCATCGGTATCTTATTATCCAAATCCGGTTATTGATGAAGTTACTGTTTTATTAACCACTGAAGACTCAAAAACACATGTCTCAATTCATTCAATTGATGGTAGGCAAGTGTATAAGAACACTCAGGAAATAAGTCCTGATAATAGCATTAAGATACCAGCTTCACAATTAGCTCCCGGGCACTATTTAATAGTTCTTAAAGGAAAATCTTTAAATCAAACCATTAAAATCATCAAGCAATGATTCGCTATAAACAACATAGAACTATTTTTTATTTTTTAATTGTAATGTTAATACTTTCTTGCAGTAGTGGTGGAGACTCAGAAGAAGAAGAGCAAATTAATCCGCCAACAAATGCTTCCTTAGAATTTCCTGAAAACAACGAAGTATGTGTAAGTGGAGAATCAATAAACGACATCCAAAGTAAAGTGTCTTTTTCCTGGATGCCTTCAGTACATACGGACCTATATGAACTGATCGTTAAAAATTTAAATACTGATGAAGAAAAAACATATACTTCTACTTCTTCTACAACCGACATCACCTTAATGAAAGGAGAACCATACTCTTGGTTAGTCATCTCAAAATCTGACAAAACCACGGATACTGCCCAAAGCGAAACCTGGAAATTTTATCTTGCAGGAAATGGGGCTTCCAATTATGCTCCTTTCCCCGCTACGATAGTTTATCCGCAATCCGGGGCAACTATTTCAGCTTCATCAGGCACAACATACTTAGAATGGGTTGGTACCGACGTTGACAATGACATTACATCATATGATATATACCTGGACACCATTGACGGTAAAACCGAAAGTATTGCAAATGATTTCAATGCCTCAACATTAGAGAATGTTAATATAGTAACTGGCAAAGTTTACTATTGGCAGGTTATAACCTATGACATCGAAGGAAATCAATCCTCTTCTGGCATTTACAGTTTTAAGACCGAATAAAACTATTTGGTGGACTCCCTGTGAATTAAGGTAGTTTTTAATATATGAGTATTATAGGGAATGTGTTTGTCTTCATTCTCCAACCTATTGATAAGCATGGTTGCTGCTTGTCGGCCTATATCTTCACCGTGTTGACTGACCGTCGTTAAGGTAGGACTTGCACATTGTGAAATTATACCATCAGTAAATCCTATAACTGAAAAGTCTTCTGGAATACGCATGCCCATTTTCTGAGCCACTTTCATGGCCGTTACGGCAAAGTATTCTGTAACTCCAAAAACAGCATCAAAATTATTGGCTTCAATAAATTCCTTTATTTCATCCTGACCTCCGTTCAATGCTTCTAATTTCAGCATATGATCTGGATTTACCGGCAAGCCAGCATTTTCCAGAGCGGCTGTATAACCCTGAGTTCTTAATCTCCCGACACTTAAATAGTCAGGCATTGTAATTAAACCTATATTCTTAGCTCCTTTTTCAATTAAATAATTAACCGCGTTAAAAGCACCCTGAGTATCATCAATAATAACCTTATCACTATCTACATGATCGGTTACCCGGTCTACCATTACAATTGGCATTCCTTGATTGATGACTTCATTCAGATGATGAAAGTCCTGTTTCTCCTGGGTTTCCTTAGCTAAGGACAGGATAAAACCATCAATACTCCCGTTAGCAAGCATTTGTGCGGTAATCACTTCTTTTTCAAAAGATTCATCAGATAAACACACCACGACATTATAACCCTTTTCGGTGGCATATCTTTCCACGCCGTTAATAATAGAAGAGAAGAAATGATGAACTATTTCCGGAACAATGATCCCAATATTTTTTGTCTTCTGATTTTTAAGGCTCAGCGCAATATTATTGGGTTTATAGTTATGCTCCTTTGCGAACGCCTTAATTACCTCTTTTGTTTTATCGCTTATTTCGGGGCTATCACTTAAGGCTTTAGATACAGTAGAAATAGATACATTTAACTTCTTTGATATTTCCTTTAAGGTAATTCGTTGCTTCATGTTCAATCAATTATTTACGGAACATACAAAATTAGGATAAAGTAATTATATAAAACATAATTTCCTAGTAGTATTATTTTAAATAACGAAATTTTCATAGTGTTAGTCAACCTTCTCCTGGCCATAGGTTCTTGTTTCTTTGGTTTATGACGACTTACGAAATCACGATGTTTATGAATTGATAAATATTTTTTCAATAAAAAGAGTAACTTTAGGTCTATAAAAATTTATCTCTAAAATGGCTACCATCCTTGAAAAAACAAAGGAGTATGTTCTTAACACCTTAAATCAAGAGCTCCCACATGGATATTTATACCACAACTACAATCATACCCAAAGGGTGGTCAAACATGTTCATGAGCTTATTGAAGCGGAGCATATTGATACGAATGATGCTGAAATACTTGAGCTTGCAGCCTGGTTTCATGACATAGGCTACATCCAAACCAGAAAGAATCATGAAAGGGAAGGAGCTGAAATGGCTGAAAAGTTTCTTAAAAATGAAAATTATCCTGATGATAAAATACAAACAGTAAAAAGTTGTATTCTTGCTACTGCGTTCAATGCTTCACCCAGCACTCAGCTTGAAAAAATAATAGCAGATGCAGATTTTTCACATTTCGCCTCGACCAATTATGATGAAATATCGGACTTATTAAGAGAAGAGCTTCGTCTGTTGAATTTCAAAGAATATTCGGATGAGGAATGGCTGGAGGAGAACATTAAAATGTTTAAAGAACACCACAAATTCCACACCCAACATGCTATAGAATTTTGGCAACCTCAAAAAAGCAAAAACCTATTAAAGCTAATTAAAAGCTTAAGAAAGTTACGAGGTAAACTGGAAGCCGAAAGGTTGAAGGCACTGGAAAAAAAGCAAAAGAAGAATAAATCGGGGGTTCCCGAGCGTGGAATAGAGACTATGTTCAGGGTTGCCATGAGAAATCACATTAATCTTAGTAGCATTGCTGACACCAAAGCGAATATCTTACTTTCCGTTAATGCTATCATTATTTCATTGGCTCTTTCCAACCTGATTCCAAAGTTGGACAATCCGTCTAATGCCTATTTAATTTATCCGACAGTAATATTTGTTTGCTTTAGTGTAGTCTCTATGGTGCTATCAATTATAGCTACCAGGCCTAAAATAACCAGTGGGGAATTCACAAAACAGGATGTTATTGACAGAAAGGCAAACCTCTTATTTTTTGGAAACTTTTATAAAATGGATTTGGAGGAATACCAATGGGGAATGAACGAAATAATGAATGACAAAGATTATCTTTACGATAGCCTTAGCAAAGATTTATACTTCTTAGGTAAGGTGCTGGAACGTAAATATCGAATACTTAGAATTACCTATAGTATTTTCATGTTAGGAATCATCATCTCTGTTTTGGCCTTTGGTATTTCGTTTAAAGCTGCCGGATTTTAATTTTTCAACTCTTGTATTAAATCATCGTAGGTATAGAATATCTTATCGCTATCCTTCTTTTTGTAAAGAACCTCCACCTTAATAGCCCTAAGACCACTTACTCCCTGAAGACCTTCCAGCTCGATTATTTCTACATTTTGAGATAACAGTTGCTTCGATTGTAAAAACTTTATATATCTCATATATTCTCTTTCATCCTTTTTTTGAGAATACACGATGGCTATTTTTCCTTTTTCAGTTAATCTCTTTTTGGTTCCTTTGATATAAGCCTTATCCAACCGCTTCTTTAAAATTTCATATCGAGCGTTGTAAGTACCGTCAACATCAAACTGCTTTTCGTCCATGCGGAACCGAATTGACAAAGGTGAATTATATACCAGTAATAATGAAGCAACATCTAACTGAATCGGCAATTCCGGAAGTAAATTATAGTGGGCATTTTCCATTTCGCACATCACTTGTAATTGCCACAGTCGAAGGTTATATAGATACAACTCATTAAAGCTATCCTCTCTGGTGATGGTTTCACCAATATACATATTGTGTTCTACCCCATCGGTTTTGTACCGCTCAAAATAATGAGGATACATAGCTTGTGCGTTCTTTTGTTGCTTGTCTATAATCGATGCCAACCGCTTATTAATTTTAGTAACCGTAATATCATAATTCTTACGATGGTCATATATTGCTCCTGACTTTTCATCAATCTGAAAGAAATAATTAGATATCAAGTCTCCCAAAGATCCTTGTTTCCCTTCCATATGCCTTAAAAAAGGGTGGACTTCTTCATTTAATAAATCTAATATATTCTGCTCGGTATCTGTATGCAGGGTTGATTTTAAGTTCGTCAGATATGGCTGAATTCTGAACAATAACTCTTCGTAAATAGGCAATGGGTTAATTTCAAAAGCCTGCTTAAAAATCTGTTCCACTAATGACAGTTGTATCATGAGGTCTTTTCTAATAGATTCATTTCTCGCTTTTGAGGAATCTTTTATATCTATCTGACCATATAAGGGATAAACATCATTGAATACAATCTCCTGAAAACTTGTTTGATTCCCTAAAGTATTATCTTTCAGAAATCGTTTAGCCTCCTGTTCGAATCGCCAATATACGCTGTCGTGAATTGAAGTACACTCATGTTGAATAATGGCTTCTATTTTGTTATGGTATTCTTCTTTGGAGCGAACAGTGGCCGCCACCAAATAAGGCATTACATCTTTTAATTTATTGGCATTAATACTATTTAACTCCCTGGTACGCTTTGAAACTAATTCAAGTACTCCCAGCAGCTCCCTCCCGTCTACTACAGGCGCTAATATCACACTTTTAATACCCTGCTCCTTAAATATCTTAAATTCATATTCGTCGGGAGAACGTTTAAAATACTTATCTACATCAGAAATGGCAAAACATTCATGATTTTCGATAAGCTTCTCATATGAGAATTTACAGAGGCTTGTTTTACAACCTTTAGAAGTATTATCCTTTAATAAAAAACTTGGTATATTTTCGGAGAAATCTCGTTCAAACTGGTTGGTCTCTTCATCAAATCTCACAAATCCTACCCTCAGATCGTGAATATTAAATATGGACTGAAAAATTCTTTCAAACTGGTCTACAAAAAAATCGCCATCTACCCTTTGGGATAAAAGTCCTGTTTTTAGTTCGGATATCGAATTTTCGAGGGTTACATCAAACATGGAGGCAATAATAAAGCCTTTAGCCTGCCAGCTATTTGGTGGGAAATGCTGCTTCCAAAGCTCAATGTTCTCAAAATTATCCAGTAATTCGGCAATATCTTCGTCTGAAATCTCTTTTGATTTATCTGTCGAAACAAGCTCCATAAAATCAGCATTATACATGATTCTGTATGTTTTGATCATGCCATTTTTATCCGGAACATCAAAGAACAAGGGACTCTTAAACTGCAGATCAATATTATATTGATAAGATAATATAAAACTGCAAGCCAGGATGTACATATCTTCTTCCCGGGTATGCCTCATCTCAAAGCTGAAGTCTGTACCTGCCTCTTCCATGATTTTTTTAAATCGCTTTGAGGAATTAAACACGACATTATCAAAAGGAATTGTTGCAATTTTAATCTCGTTTTCGGTAAGTACCGGCGCAAAAGAATCCTGAAGAATGACCTGAATTGGTTCTCTGTATTTTTCTAAAAGGGATACATCTATAAATCCGGACCTCAACACAGGGTAGGGTCTTTGGACTTCCAGAACTTTTTGAGCTCGCTCCGCCAGCAAAATATCTTCTCCCTTAGCTTGTTCCTCATATTTTTCAATGAGCTTATTAAAACTAAGTTCCATGGTAAACGGCAACTCTTGATGATTCCAATTCATCCCTTTTCGATTTGAATAATAATAAATTTACTAAAAATTCGTTTGTTTGGTCGTTCTTCTCGTCTAAAACTTGCAGTGTAATTATACCTCAGTTATTTTTGCAAAAATTTCAAAATATGATTGAAAAGGTATTTGAAGCAATCAAAGAAGAAAGAAGTTCCTTATTAGAACATCCACTTTACAAAGATATTAAAACCCCAGAGGAATTAAACATTTTCTTGCAACATCATGTTTTTGCTGTATGGGATTTTATGAGCTTGCTTAAGGCACTTCAAAACAGCTTAACTTGTACTCAATCGCCATGGGTTCCTGTTGGCAACCCTCAAACCCGCTATTTGATTAATGAAATTGTTCTTGCCGAAGAAACTGATATCAATGCAGAAGGCCTCAGGCAAAGTCATTTTGAAATGTACATTGAAGCGATGAAATCATTTGGTGCATCAACTGTGGCTATTAAAAACCTTCTGGCTTCCCTTTCATCAAATAATGACATTATTAGTGCTATTGCTTCATCATCGCTTCCAGAGGGTGTTAAACAGTTTCTAAATTTTACATTTGAAATTATAGCAGATGCAAAGCCGCATAAAATTGCTGCTGCATTTACTTTTGGGCGAGAAGAACTTATCCCTGACATGTTTACTTCTATTCTAAAGAATATGGAGCTTAACTTCCCAGAAAAAGATTTAAGCAAACTCATATACTATTTTGAAAGACATATTGAACTTGATGGAGATGAGCACGGTCCAATGGCCATGAAAATGGTAGAAGAGTTATGCGATACGGAAGAAAAATATCTGGAATGTATTGCTGTAGCCAAAGAAGCTCTTGAGAAGAGAATTCTTCTATGGGATGGGATTTTGGCTGAAATCAAAACAAAAACATTGACCGTATAAAACAGTAATTAGATTGAAAAGTGCTATTTTTAAATGCTTTTCAATTGATATTGCTTGTATGGCTACCAAACATAGATTAACTAATGCATTCAGTAATGCTAAAAAGATAACTTTTAACGATCAGTCTAAGTTTATTCTTTTCAGCGACTGCCATAGGGGTGATAATAGTTATGCCGACGACTTTGCCAATAATAGAAACATCTATTTCTACGCACTTAATCAGTATTATAAAAATGACTTCACTTATATAGAACTTGGTGATGGTGATGAATTGTGGGAGAATTTGAGCTTTGAATCTATCTTCAAATCCCACAAACATATATACCTCCTTTTGAAAAATTTTTATGAAAAAAGCAGGCTATTCATGATTTATGGAAATCATGATATGGTTTACAAAAACAAAGACACAGTCGCTAAAAATTATGATCATTATTTCGACCCTGTAACGGGTACAAAAGTTCCATTACTTCCAAACATCAACTTTCACGAAAGTATTGTATTGGAGCATGAAGTCACCAAGCAAAAAATATTCTTAATTCATGGACATCAAGCTGATTGGTGGAACTTTGGCTTTTGGAGATTAAGCAGATTAATGGTAAGAATTCTATGGAAACCTCTTCAAATTATAGGAATCGCTGACCCTACAAGCCCAGCTAAAAACTATAAAGAACTTATAAAAATCGAGCGTCGTATTAAACGATGGATAGTTGAGAAGAATAACCAGCTAACCATTGCTGGCCATACTCACAGGCCTAGATTTCCCGAACCGGGACAGATACCATTTTTTAATGATGGAAGTTGTGTGCACCCCAGAAGCATAACCGGACTTGAAATAGAAAATGGTAATATTACCCTTATAAAGTGGTATACAGATATTACCGAAGATGGGTATCTCCGAATCGTCAGGACGGTCCTGGAGGGACCCCGAAAATTAAAAAATTACCTGATAAAAAAGGATGTTTAACTCTCTGGTGCTAATTCAATTTCAAGACCTTCCAAATTATCCGTTAACTGAATTTGGCATCCTAAGCGGCTATTATCCTTTACATAAAATGCTTCAGCCAGCATGGCGTCTTCATCTGGAGACATTTCTGGTAATTCATGATCCGAGTTTACGTAGCATTGACAAGAAGCACACATAGCCATACCTCCACAAATACCTATGGTTCCTTCAGGGGCTAGTTCATATGCTTTTACCAATTCCATGACATTCATAGCCATATCGGTTGGTGCCTGTACCTCGTGTGTTACACCTTCCCTATCTGTAATTTTAATCGTAATATCGGACATCGAATTAAATTTGGATGCAAAAGTAGTAAAAGAAAACAAATAGTCTACTAAATCAGTAGACTATTTGTTTTAAAATTTTATTCTATCGTTTTAACTACGGCTTTTGGCGCTTCCTTTCTGGTTCCGTCAAAACCATCTACTCCACTTACCGTTGTATATTTCATAACGTATTTTTTATCAGGATATATACGCTGATAGGCACTTTGACACATTAGCGTAGCTTCATGAAATCCACAAAGGATTAATTTAAGTTTCCCCGGGTATGTATTTACATCACCAATAGCATAGACCCCAGGAACATTGGTTTGATAATCCAGTGTATTATCTACTTTAATCGCATTCTTTTCGATTTCAAGTCCCCAATTTGCAATTGGGCCAAGCTTAGGAGCTAATCCAAATAGTGGTATAAAGTGATCTGTTTCCAATCGGATTTCTTCACCTTCTCTTTCCGCAACCAACTCCTCTAATTTGCCGTTACCTTTAAGTTCCGTAATTTCAGCAGGAGTTAACAGGTTGATTTTACCCAACTTTTTTAATTCCTGGACCTTCTCTACCGAGTCGAGAGCACCACGGAATTCGTTACGTCGGTGGACCAAGGTAACCTCTGCGGCTACATCGGAAAGAAATATACTCCAATCAAGGGCAGAGTCACCACCTCCTGCTATTACCACACGCTTATCACGATAAAGCTCTGGATCTCTAATGATATACTCCACTCCTTTATCTTCGTAGTTTACTAAATTATCAATTAGTGGTTTACGGGGTTCAAAACTTCCCAAACCACCAGCGATAGCCACTACCGGGGCATGATGTTTTGTTCCTTTATTAGTAGTAACTACAAATGAACCATCGTCTAATTTTTCAATAGTATCAGCTCGCTCTCCCAAGGTGAAACCCGGTTCGAAAGGAGCTATCTGAGCCATTAAATTATCTACTAAATCACCAGCTAAAACTTCAGGAAAGCCTGGAATATCGTAGATTGGTTTTTTAGGATATATTTCTGAACATTGCCCTCCTGGCTGTGGCAATGCATCAATTAAATGGCATTTTAATTTAAGTAATCCGGCCTCAAAAACAGCAAATAACCCTGTAGGACCTGCTCCTATTATTAATATGTCTGTTTTAATCATTACAATAGCAATTTTAATTCAGTAATTGCCCCTGCAAAGGGAACAATATTACCGATTTCATACTTTAGTGTTATCCTCTATTTTAGCAATAGACTTTAACCTAAGCTATATTTTCTACTTTTTCAATTTGAGGCACATATTTCTTTATGGTTGTCTCTACCCCAGCCTTTAATGTCATCTGATTGACATGACAACCTACACAAGCACCTTCCAGACGAACCCTTACTAGCGTTTCGTCTACAGAAATCAATGAAATATCACCTCCATCACTTTTTAAAAAAGGACGTATTTCTTCTAATGCCTTTTCTACATTTAACTTAATTTCGTCTAAAGTCATAATTACTACTTTTTAGCCGCCGAACAACCTGCCATTGTGGTTATTTTAATAGCTTCGGTTGGTGGTAAACTTTTGTTTCGGCTCACCACTTCTTGTATAACATTCTTTGTTAACTCTTCGAAGGATTCCTCAAGAGGGGTTGCTGTTTGCAAAGCTGCAGGTCTCCCTGCGTCACCAGCCTCTCTTATGCTTTGCACCAATGGAAGTTCACCTAAGAAAGCAACTTTTAAGTCTTCTGAAAGATTTTTGGCTCCTTCTTTCCCAAAGATATAATATTTATTGTCAGGTAATTCTTCAGGTGTAAAATATGCCATATTTTCTATGATTCCCAATACCGGAACACTTATGCTCTCTTGTTGAAACATAGCTACCCCTTTACGAGCATCCGCCAGTGCCACATTTTGAGGTGTACTTACTACCACTGCTCCCGTAATAGGCATTGCCTGCATAATACTTAAATGAATATCTCCAGTCCCCGGAGGTAAATCTATAAGCAGAAAATCTAATTCTCCCCAATCGGCATCAAATATCATTTGATTTAGTGCTTTTGCAGCCATTGGTCCACGCCAAATTACAGCTTGGTTAGGTTGCGTAAAAAACCCGATAGAAAGAATCTTAACCCCATAATTTTCGATAGGCTTCATTTTGGATTTTCCATCGACATTTACGGCCAATGGTCGTTCTCCTTCTACATCGTACATCAAGGGAATAGATGGTCCATAAATATCAGCATCCAAAAGTCCAACTTTAAAACCCATTTTGGCCATAGTTGCAGCCAAGTTAGCGGTAACAGTTGACTTACCCACACCTCCTTTACCGGAGGCTACGGCAATAATATTTTTGATTCCGGGAATTGGCTTCCCTTTAATTTGATTTGCCTGTGGTTTTTCAGGAGCGTCTACTTTAATATTTACTTTCACTTTAGCCTTTTGATAGACCTTATCGTGAATGGTTTTTAATATTTCAACTTCAGTTTTCTTTTTAGCTTGCAGGCTTGGGTTGTTTATAGTGATATCAACGACTACTTCATCTCCAAAAGTCATCACATTTGTAACTGCACCACTCTCTATCATGTTCTGACCTTCTCCAGGTGCTGAAATACTTTCAAGAGCTTTTAATATATCTTTCCTGTTTAACTTCATATATTCTGATGACGTTTATAATTATAATTCTCAAGGTTATTCACCTCTAATTAAATTGATTCTAAATTGCAAAGATAATGGTTAGCTTTTAGATAATAAAGATGTTAGATCGAAAACAATAATAAGTGGATAATAGTAATTGATAGACTTCATGCCTGGATGGCTCATAAAAGTTCGTCCATTGGATCCCAAAAATACTTATCCAAATCAATAATTTGATTGTCTTTCACTAAAATACCTTCATTTTCAAGGAGTTGCTGCATTAGGTTTGTTCCTTGAAAATGGTGTTTCCCGGTAAGGATGCCCTTTCTATTCACCACGCGATGCGCCGGAACATCCTCTTTTAAACTACTGCCATTCAAAGCCCATCCAACCATACGTGCACTTCTTGCTGCCCCCAGGTATTTGGCGATAGCTCCATAACTGGTAACACGGCCATAAGGAATCTGCCTGGCAATTTCATAAACCCGTTCGAAAAAATTATCGTTACTCGCCATAAAAGATTCGAATAAATGTTATGATCACCAAGATAAGCATCAATACTGACAACACATAGTCTGAATAGCGGGAGAATCGGTCACTTTTTGCCTGTAGCTTATCAAAATACACGACATACATGTAAAGCATTGCGAATGTTCCAGCTCCGGCAGCTATTATGAAGGTCAATACGTCCCACAATTGAAATTTAATCCATCCGGAAACTTTCCAGGCCGCATTTAATCCGCAAAAATAGGGTATCGGAAGTAAGTTAACCAGTGCCAACAACATTCCCTTAAGAAAACTACCTCGTTTACTTACGTCAACCTCCTTAAATTTTTTTTCTTTATTTTTTCTGGCCACGATGAAAAAATAAACTGCAAAAAAACCAAATACCACCAATGCTATTTTTAGGAGTATGTCTATTACAAACGGATTGTTGTAAAGGTATTTTGATATTAATACGGCAACATAGGCCTGGGCAACAACAGTGGTTGAAGCTCCTGTTGCAAAGAGAATTCCATTAGCCTTTCCTTTAGTCAAGCTCACCTTTGCAGCTGTCATATTAATCAAACCAGGTGGAACGACTCCCATAAGTGCTGCAGAAAAAGTGGCAAAAAAAAGTATGGCTAAATGTTCCATTTATTTTATCTTGAATTTAATGTAGGTAATAGGTTTTTGCTGCTCAAGATACTGCTTTTCATAAAAAGTCTGAATCGAGGTAACCTCATCCGGACTTCCTTCATTTTTATAGACATTATGGTTTGCGTATAAGACCTCATGACCCTCACCATGTAACAGGCCCAGTGTATAACCATGCATAAACTCACTATCCGTTTTCAGGTGCATAACACCATCAGGCTTGAGTATTCTTTTGTACATCTGCAAAAAGGCACTGTTCGTCATTCGGTGCTTAGTTCGTTTATATTTGATTTGAGGATCAGGAAACGTGATCCATATTTCGGAAACTTCCCCAGCTTCGAAAATGTTTTCTATCAATTCAATTTGAGTTCTTAAAAAGCCGACATTGGCAACATTTTCCTCAAGAGCCGTTTTAGCGCCTCTCCACATTCGAGCTCCTTTGATATCGATACCGATAAAGTTTTTTTCAGGAAACCTTCTTCCTAAACCTACACTATACTCTCCTTTACCACATCCCAACTCCAGTACAATAGGATGGTCGTTTTTAAAAAACGCTTCATTCCATCTCCCTTTTAATGAAAAGGTACCATTCATCAACTCCTCCCTGGTAGGTTGTACCATATTTGAGAATGTCTCATTCTCTCTAAAACGCTTTAATTTGTTTTTGCTTCCCACTTTAAATCCTTTAATTAAACCACATACAGCAAGCGGTTCTCTTCAAAACCACCTCCCAAAAAATTTCGGTTTAGAAATAAATATTTCAATTATTTAATATTTTGACAAAATTAGGGAAATATACAAGAGATAAAAATGTAGTTTTTTTGTAAAATGACAGAAAGAAAAAAGATTCTGGTTGCTCCATTAAACTGGGGGCTGGGTCATGCTACGAGGTGCATTCCTATTATAAATGCCCTAAAGCAACAAAATTACACTCCCATTATAGCTTCTGACGGGGTGGCTCTTGAACTCCTCAGAAAAGAATTCCCTACCCTTAGAACTATAGAATTACCGTCGTATCAAATTCAATATGCAGTTAAGGGAAAGAATTTTAAGCTAAAAATGATTTGGGATTCTCCTAAAATCATTAAAGCTGTTACAGAAGAAAGAAACCAGTTAAAGGCTCTTATAAAAGAATTTGACATCGATGGAATTATTTCCGATAACAGAATGGGGGTTTACAGTAAAGATGTTCCTTCGGTTTTTATCACCCATCAATTAAACGTTCTTACCGGCAATACGACCTGGCTTAGTTCAAAAATACATCAACAAGTCATTAAGCGCTTTTCAGAATGCTGGGTGCCAGATATAGAAGGAGAACCCAACCTTACAGGAAAGTTAGGACATTTAACAAACTCGGATCTTAAGATTAAATACCTGGGGCCTTTAAGTCGTCTTGATAAAAAAGAGCAGAAAAAGGTTTACGATTTAATGGTAATAATTTCCGGCCCGGAACCACAACGCACTATGTTGGAAGCCCTTTTAAAAAAAGAGGTTGATAAGTTTGATGGTAACGTTTTGTTCGTAAAGGGTAAAATTGAAAAAGAGCAAAAGATTGAACGAAACGGACATATAACATTTTTCAATTATATGAATTCCGCCGAACTGGAGGCTGCTTTTAATCAGAGTAACATTGTACTCTCCCGATCCGGATACACCACCGTAATGGATTTGGCTAAACTTGAAAAAAAAGCATTCTTTATTCCGACACCTGGTCAATACGAACAAAAATACCTTGCTAAGCGCCTGGACAAACAAGGTATTGTTCCTTATGCCAAGCAAAAGGATTTCCGTATTGAAGACTTAAAGAAGATAAATGATTATTCAGGGCTATCTGATTTTAGGACTGAGATTGATTATACCAGTCTATTTAGCCTTTTCGAGGGTAAATGAAAATTCGGAACCCATTCCAAAAACACTTTCCACATAAATTTTTTCTTTATGGGCTTCAATAATGTGCTTTACAATAGAAAGTCCTAAGCCAGAGCCTCCTTCTTTACGGCTACCACTTTTATCTATTCTGTAAAAACGCTCAAAGATCCGAGCTATATTATGCTTTTCGATTCCCTCTCCGTTATCTGTAATCCTGACAATTACTTTATTTTTAATTAAATTCTCTATGCTTACCTCGGTGGTTCCTTCTTCTCTTCCGTATTTAATAGAGTTTACCACCAAATTTGTAACCACCTGTTGAATACGTTCTTTGTCGGCGTACACCATGATGGGCTCATCATAAGGCATATCGAATGTAAGTGTGATATTCTTCTTGGCAGCTTTCATTTCAAACATTTCAAATACACTTTGCACCAATTCGACAATATCAAATTCTTCATATTCCAGATGCAAATCACCAACTTCCAATTTAGTAATCATATCCAGATCTTTGACAATATATATGAGTCGCTCTACACCCTTATTTGCTCGTTGAAGATATTTTTTTCGAACTTTTTTATCATCCATCGCGCCATCCAGTAAAGTCTCAATATACCCCTGAACAGTAAATAACGGTGTTTTTAATTCATGAGAGACATTCCCAAAAAACTCTTTTCTATAGTTTTCACGAACTTTTAGGGTTTCTATCTCAAGTTTTTTATCCTTGGCAAACTTTTCGATCTCGTGGGTTAGCGTTCGCATATCTGTTGTTACTGCCTGATTCTGGAAAGAACTGGACTCCAGCAGTGAAACATCGTCATAAATTTGCTTTACTCTTCGATAGATAAACTTTTCGACTCTGTATTGAAGGATGAAAAAGCATAATGCGAATAAGGAAAGAGCGAAAGTAATAATTACCCACAGGTCGAATTCATAGAGTAAATACAAGAACACCCCTACAATCGTCGATGCAATTAGGGTGATATATGTTGAAGAACGTAATGCAAACCTATATGACTTTTTAAGTTGTATTGCCATTTAAAGAACAAACTTATATCCGACCCCCTTAACAGTTTTAAAGTGATCATCACCAATTTTTTCGCGAAGTTTACGAATATGCACATCAATGGTACGGCCACCAACAACCACTTCGTTACCCCATACTTTATCTAATATTTCTTCTCTCTTGAATACTTTGCCCGGTCTAGATGCTAAAAGCGAAAGCAACTCAAATTCTTTTCTAGGTAAAATTATCTCTTCCCCATTCTGAATAATCTTGTATTCATCTCTATCAATAGTAATATCACCTACTTTCACAACTTTATCAGCCGATTCACCACCTTCTTTGAATCTTCTCAACAAAGCTTTTACTTTACTCACCAACACTTTAGGCTTGATCGGTTTTGTGATGTAATCATCTGCACCTGCATCAAATCCTGCAACCTGGGAGTAATCTTCACCTCTGGCTGTTAAAAACGTAACCACAGTTTCTTGTAGATCCGGCATTTTTCGAATCTGCTCACATGCTTCAATACCATCCATCTCCGGCATCATAACATCCAAGATAATTAGGTGTGGCTGTTCCTTTCTTGCTTTTGAAACCCCTTCGGCACCATTTTTTGCGGTAATTACCTGATACCCTTCATTAGACAAATTGTATCCAACGATTTCAAGAATATCCGGTTCATCGTCTACCAGAAGAATTTTAATGTCTCTTTTTTTCATTGCTTTAAATTTACTTCAACAACTCCTTAAGAACCAGTTATTAATAACCTTAAGAATTTTGTTTCTTTTTAAAATTTACGCTCAAAAGTAAAGATAATATTAATTAATAAAAGGAGTTAACATTCATTTAATACGCGTAACACAAAGCTAACAATGTAATTACAGAACATTAACCTGTGAATAACGTCACCTTTACAGTGCCCCTGTTTCTTTGCGCCAGAATTTAAAGTGACGTGATGAGACAATTATTAGTATTATTATTTTTAGCGGTTACCACCCTAACAATGGCACAAAACAATGCAGGTTCAGTGGTAGGTAAAATTACGGATAAGGAATTAAACAACGATCCCTTACCCTTTGCAAATGTACAAGTAAATGGTACAACAAAAGGAACAACCACCGACATGGACGGTTTGTTCGAAATCGGGAGCATTCCTCCGGGAACCTATTCAGTAACCATTAGTTTTGTTGGTTATGAGACTGTTACCATCCCTAATGTTAAAATAGAAGGAGGGAAAGTAACAGAGATTAACACTGGATTAGGTGCAGGTAGTGTAAGCCTGGACGAGGTAGTTGTTACTACTACGGTAAGAAGAGAATCTGAAACAGCTTTGCTATTAGATCAGAAAAAAGCTATCGAAATTAAGCAAAGTATCGGTGCGGAAGAACTTGCTCGTAAAGGTGTTAGTGATGTTGCCACAGCGGTAACAAAAACAACTGGTATTTCTAAACAAGAAGGTTCAGGAAGCATTTATGTTCGTGGTCTTGGAGACAGATACAACTCCACTACCATGAATGGACTACCATTACCATCAAACAATCCTTCCAGAAAAAACATCAACTTAGATATTTTCTCTACCGACATCGTTGAATATATCGGGATTTCAAAGACCTTCAATCATAAAAACTACGGAGATTTTGCAGGAGCAAATATCGACATCATCTCTAAAAACTATAAAGGAGATGGCTTTTTTGAATTTGGAGTAGGTATTGGAGGAAACACCAGTGCTATGGAAAGAGACAAATTCTATTTACAGGATGGTCCTAACAAAACTGGTTTTTACAACAAAGATTACCCAAACAATCCTTTAACGTCTTATAACTTTGATACAAGTTGGGATAGAAACACCAGTACTCCTGTCGAAAATTCATTCTCTCTAACAGGCGGTGATTCATATACCTTAGGCGAAGAAAGCAGATTAAGCTTTTTTGCATCGGCTAGTTTCGACAACAATTACAACTTTAAAGAGGGAGTTGCAAGAGGGGCTGTTAATACTCAAGGTGTTCCGAGAAAGGATCTTGATTATGAGGCATATGAATACAAAACGAACTCTACCTTGTTAGGTAACGTATTTTACAGAATTAACAACAACAACTCTCTTAAGTTCAACTCTTTGTTTATTAATTCAACAGGACAAAGTCATGATGAATACACAGGGGTTATAGACATTTTTGACAACGCTCCAAATGGAGGAGGTTACGTAAGAAGATCTACTTTTGACAGAACGTCTTTATTTGTAAACCAATTACTCGGTGATCACAAACTAAATGAACGTTTTGACCTAAACTGGGGTGTTTCTTATAACATTATGAAAAATGTTATTCCAGACAGAATGCAAAACACCTTAGTTCCGATCGATAATGATAATTTCGATGCAGGACTTACCGTTTCTGATTTAGCAACATCAGACAACCACAGATTTTATCAGGATCTTAAAGAGGATGAGTTAGCGGCTAATATTGAAACCTCTTATAAGTTTCATAAAAATAATGACGGTGAATATAAAGGTAAACTATCTGTAGGTTATAGTGGGCGTTTTAAAAACATTGGATTTGAAGCAACTCAATTCAACTTCCGAATCAACAGAAACATTCAACAACCACAGGTATTCACAGATAACCTTGATGCTTATTTTAACCAACAAAGCATCGATGCCGGATATTTTGACATTGTAACCTTTAGAGGTAGTGCGGGCATTCCTGGAGTTTTAGACCCACAAACCTATGACGGTGTGCAGTTTATCAATGCAGGGTATGGAGCAGTTGAGTACAACTTCTCTCCTAAATTTACCGCTGTATTTGGACTTCGTGGAGAATATATTTTCCAGGAGATTGAATGGGAAACATCATTAGATCCGGAAGGTGATGATAGTGACTTTGACAGAATAGAAATTTTACCAAGTACTTCTTTGAAGTATAGTCTTAACGAAAAGCAAAACCTAAGATTTGCTGCCAGTAAAACATATACATTGCCTCAATTTAAAGAAAGAGCCCCTTTCCAATATGAAGAGGTAACCCAGGTGACTTTTGGTAACCCTGACCTGTATCCATCAACGGATTACAATGCAGACATCAAATGGGAAGCATTTCCAAATAATGACGAACTGATATCTGTTACTGGTTTTGGTAAGTATATCCAGAATCCGATTAATGAAGTAACTGTAGCATCAGCAACAAATGATGTGTCATATGTTAATACCGGGGAGTCTGCTATTGCCTTTGGTGGAGAATTAGAGATCCGAAAGAACATTATCAAATTCTCAGATGAGAATTTAAACAATAAGCTTTCATTCGGTTTCAATGCATCTTACATGTACACCAATCAGGATTTTGATGAACAAAAGGTAATTGACGAAACTAATCTTAGCGTTGGATTTTCAGATGAAGAAGGGAAACTAACCGGAGCTTCTGATCTTTTACTTAATGGAGACATTAGCTATTTAAAAGATTTTTCAGAGGATAAGAACATTCTTGCTACACTTTCTTATAATTATTTTTCTGACAGACTTTATGCTATCGGGACAAATAACAGAGGGAACCTTGTAGATAAGGCTGTTGGAACATTAGATTTCATTGTTAAATCGCAATTAAACAAGAATATTGGCATTGGTTTCAAGGCACGCAACCTGTTAAATCCTACCGTAGAACGTATTCAGGAAACTCAGGATGTTACTGTATTATCATACAAGAAGGGTATTGATCTAAATCTTTCTTTAACCTATAAATTTTAATTACAGTTAGTTAACATTAAGGTATTAACACGGCTGTTTAATTAATACTAAGATAATAGTTGCATAAGCACTAAGTAAAGTAAATACAATTCATTTGCACTTATAAAATACAACTAAATTAAATTAAGAAAAACATGAAAAAATTAGTTCTATCATTAATGGCTTTTTCAGCCTTATTCTTCACATCATGTAGTACTTCTGATGATGATAACACTGGAGGAGAAAATGTTGTAATTAATCCAGGTGATTTTAAAGGTGAATTAAAAGACGGTGAATCTTTAACTTTAAATCCAAGTGAAACTTATAACCTGACAGGTGCATTCATCGTAAGAGGTGGTGCGACTTTAACCATTCCTGCAGGAACAACCATCGAAGCATCGGGAGGTACAAGCTCTTATATTGCAGTTGCACAAGATGGACAGATATTTATTAATGGTACTGCAAACGATCCTGTTGTAATGACTTCTGCTGCTGCTAGCCCAGCTGCTGGAGACTGGGGTGGTTTAGTAATCTGTGGTAGAGCAAACACTAACAAAGGTGGTTCTACTGGACAAACTGCTACTGCTGAAGTATCTGATTTAACATATGGTGGTACTGTTGATAATGACAACTCTGGTATTATTAAGTATTTAAGAATTGAATATACCGGAGCTACATTTAACGGTGAAAAAGAATTTAACGGTCTTTCATTATTCGGTGTTGGTTCTGGAACTACAATTGAATACGTACAATCATTCGAAGGTGGAGATGACGGTATTGAATTCTTTGGAGGTTCTGTTAACGGAAGATACCTAGTATCTACTAACAGTGGTGATGATTCTATTGACTTCGCCGACGGATGGAGTGGAACAGGAGAGTACTGGTATATCTCAGGAGGAGCTAAAGCTGGTATCGAAGGTTCTAACAACGGAGATGACGCTGCTGCTACACCAACTACTACTGCAACTCTTAAAAACATTACAGTTGTAGGGCCTGGATCTGAAGGTGGTATCTATGTTAAAGAAGGTGGTGGAATCTGGACTGTAGAAAACTTCTACATCTCTGATTTCGAAACTGGAATACACGTAAAAGGTGCAGCTGACGATGCCGTAGCTAACGGACATATTGATAATGACGAAATAAGTTTTACTAACGTTATTTTTAACAATGTAACTACTGAAACTTCTTATCAAGGTGCCAATACTGACTTTTACACTGTAGGTACTGGTATGGGTGCTGGTAACGGTGCTGACGTTCCTAACTGGGCTAACGGATGGACAAGATTCTAAGACGACCTTAATTTTAATATAAAAAAACCCGGCTAATGCCGGGTTTTTTGTTTTTAAATATTTTTTAAAATCTACTTAGGGTTTTCAACCGTAAATACATTCATATCATTCTTAAAATCTACAACAAACTACACAAAATTGAACTTTATTATTTATTTAACTGTTCATTTCATCGAGTTTTTTAACGAACAGTATATTATTTTATTATATTAGTATGCCCCAAAATTTAATCGCGTATGAAAAAACTTTACACCTTAATCATTTTTTGCATGTTTTCATTCATAAGCTACAGTCTCAATGTAGTTTATATTGAAAATGATGTTACTTATGCTCCAGGTCATTATTACGACGACATCTACACTTTTATTGAAATCCCTGAAATACTTAAAACCAATTCAGGCTATACCAATGAAATAGATGGCTTTAAACTTTATCCTAACCCCGTTAAAAATGGAAAAGTTTATATCTCTTCTAAAAAGGACCTTCCAAAGTATATCACCATATATGACGTATTGGGAAAAGTTGTGATGAAAGAAAAACTAACCTCAAAAACGCTTAGTGTAAATGAACTCAACAAGGGTGTTTACATACTGAAAGCTGTCGAAGAGGATAGAGCAACGACAAGAAAGCTGGTAATCGAATAAAACTCAAACCTCAGACACATCTAAAAGGAATAGTTATTTTGATAAAAATTTACTGATATTTGCCATGTAAATTATTCACATGGTAAGCAATGCTATTTTTAACATACAAACAGCAAAAGATTTTGAAAACGTCGCCCTTGATGTTTTTAAATTTCAATACCTGAATAATAGCGTATACCAACGTTTTTGTGATTACCTGAACACCAAGCCCGAAAAGGTTGAAAATCTTGAAGATATTCCCTTTCTACCTATCCAATTCTTTAAATCTCAAAAGGTAACCACCGACCTTCAACATACAGACATTATCTTTAGTAGCAGTGGAACAACCGGAACTGTCACCAGCAAGCATTTTGTCAAAGACCTTTCAATTTATGAAAAAAGCTATCGGAAAGCCTTTCAACACTTTTACGGCAACATTGAGGATTATGCTGTATTAGCCCTGTTACCTGCCTATTTAGAGCGCAAAGGATCATCCCTGATACACATGGCTAACGACTTCATTAAACGCTCAAATAATGAACATAGTGGCTTTTATTTAAA
The DNA here is from genome assembly GCF_900116365.1 of Zhouia amylolytica. GTDB lineage: Bacteria > Bacteroidota > Bacteroidia > Flavobacteriales > Flavobacteriaceae > Zhouia > Zhouia amylolytica. The sequence goes on from NZ_FPAG01000001.1 coordinate 156,649, forward strand.
CGATCTGAAGCATCTTAAAGAAAAACTCGATCTACTGGAATCAAGAAATCAAAAAACACTGCTTTTGGGGGTATCATTCGCACTTCTCGATCTTGTAGAAACCTATTCATTACATCTAAAGAATACTATTGTAATGGAGACGGGAGGGATGAAAGGACGACGAAAAGAAATCATAAGAGCGGAGTTACATCAAATTCTATCAAATGGTTTAGGGGTTCAAAAAATCCATTCAGAATATGGCATGACGGAATTATTATCTCAGGGATACTCTAAAGGGGATGGTATTTTTGAATGTCCGCCCTGGATGAAAATCATTACCAGGGATACGGACGACCCGCTGAGCCTTCAAAAACCTGGTAAAACAGGCGGCATCAATGTCATTGATCTGGCCAATATTAATTCATGTTCTTTTATTGCCACGCAGGATTTGGGAAAAGTATTTTCAGATGGTAGTTTTGAAATAATTGGAAGGTTTGACAACTCGGATATAAGAGGTTGTAATCTCATGGCCCTTTAATCGCTATACTAATCTACCCGCTGACCAGTCAGAACCACCCATTTTCAATAAAAAAAAGCCTGATTTTCATCAGGCCTCTTATTAGTTTACTACCAAAACAAAGTAATTCTTCTTACCTCGTTGCAGGAGCACAAATTTGTTGTTAATAAGATCATCCGAAGTAATTCGATAATCTTCTTTCACTTTATTTTTATTTACTGAAATAGAATTTTGCTTCAATTCTCTTCTGGCATCACCATTGGACTTTAAAAAACCTGTTTTTGCTGACAAAGCTCCAATCATATCCAGACCTTCCTGAATCTCTTCTTTTGAAACCTCAGCCTGAGGAACACCTTCAAAAATATCTAAAAATGTTTTTCCATCCAGCGTTTTTAAATCCTCAGAGGTTGATTTCCCGAACAAGATATCAGAAGCCTTAATAGCATTTTCAAGATTCTCTTCACCGTGAACCATTTTAGTAATTTCTTCAGCTAGTGTTTTCTGTAGCCCTCTCAAATGAGGAGCTTCCTGATGAGAAGCTACCAAGCTCTCAATCTCCTCTTTTGACAAGAAGGTAAATATCTTTATATACTTCTCTGCGTCATCATCACTTGTGTTTAACCAGTACTGGTAGAATTTATAAGGCGAAGTTCTTTCTGCATCAAGCCAAACGTTACCACCTTCTGTTTTACCAAATTTGGTTCCATCAGCTTTGGTTATCAGCGGACATGTAAGTGCAAAAGCCTTCCCTGATGCAATTCTTCTGATGAGTTCGGTACCCGTGGTTATATTCCCCCATTGATCACTACCGCCCATCTGCAGCGTACAATTGTTTTCATTGTACAAATGAAGAAAATCATACCCTTGAACCAACTGATAGGTGAACTCTGTAAAGCTCATACCCTCGGCAGATTCTGAAGACAATCGTTTCTTTACAGAATCCTTTGCCATCATATAGTTTACCGTAATATGCTTACCAACATCACGAATGAACTCAAGAAAAGAAAAGTTTTTCATCCAATCGTAATTATTAACCAACACAGCAGCATTTGGTTCAGCCGCATCAAACTCCAGGAATCTGGCCAACTGTCCTTTAATTGCATTTTGGTTATGTAGCAAATCATCTTCTGTCAAAAGATTACGTTCTTTTGATTTTCCTGAAGGATCTCCAATCATTCCTGTTGCTCCACCTATCAGGGCATATGGTTTATGACCACAAGCTTGAAAATGCTTAAGCATCATTACCCCTACAAGATGCCCAATGTGCAAGGAGTCGGCTGTTGGATCTATTCCCACATAAGCAGCGCGCATTCCTTCTAACAAATGCTCCTCTGTACCTGGCATCACATCATGTATCATGCCTCTCCATTGTAATTCCTCTATAAAGTTTTTGGCCATTGTTTTTATAATTTTACGGTAAAACAGCTGCAAAGATAAAGAATCGAACGATTTAACAAGAACGAAACCAAAAAAAGGAATCTTAAGATTTTCTTATATCTAAGCGCACTGAACGTTAAAAAAAGCATTAATTTCGCCTTATGAATTTAGTTACCGGTGCTACAGGATTGGTTGGATCGTTTACGACTCTGGGCCTTCTAAAAAAGGGTGAAAAAGTACGCGCTCTTTATAGAAATAAGGATAAACAACTCCTTACCAAAAAAGTTTTCGAAATGCATAATGCCATTGATCTTTTTGATGCGATTGAATGGTACCAATCTGATATTACCGATATTCCACGTTTAACTAATGCCTTTATTGGCATAGATCATGTTTATCACTGTGCTGCCCTTATAAGCTTCAACCCAGGTGACCGAAGGAAACTTAAAAAGAGTAATATTGAAGGCACTGCCAATATTGTAAACCTATCTATCGATCATCATATAAAAAAACTGTGTTATGTAAGCAGTATTGCCACGTTAGGAAAACCCATAAAGGAAACTGCTGTTACGGAGAAAAATCACTGGAATCCTGAAGCTCCTAATAATGTGTATGCTGTGAGCAAATACCGGGCAGAAATGGAAGTATGGAGAGGTTCTCAGGAAAACTTAGATGTAATAGTTGTTAATCCGGGGGTAATTCTGGGGCCTGAGCATTTTGAAAGTGGCAGTGGAGCATTCTACAAAATACTTCGTAAAGGTGTTTCTTTTTATCCCCAAGGCGGAACTGGTTTTATCGAGGTTGAAGATGTTGCTAAATACATGATCGCCTTAATGCATTCGAATATTAAAAATGAGCGCTATATATTAGTTTCTGAAAATACTTCTTACAAAGAAGTTATCGATAGAATTGCTAACAAAACCAAAACAAAGCCACCTCATAAACCTCTTAAAAACTGGATCTTAAAGGTACTTTGGAGGTTAGATTGGCTTAAAGCTGTTTTTGGAGGTAAACGAAAACTAACTAAAAACACAGCACATTCTTTAAATTCAAGCACTTACTATTCGAGCGAAAAACTTAGAGAAACGCTTTCCAAAATAGGTTAATCCTCTTCAGAAAGTTCAGCTGGTGTTAAGCTATCATTCTTTTTAATAACTGGCGCATTTTTCTCCATCTCTATGGTTCGTTTATTACGCATAAGACTATCGGCCAAAGCCTTTTCTTCTTTTAGGCGTTCTTCGACTCTCTGGAATATTCGAAGGTGGATATTGGGTTTTGAAGCATAATAAACACTACTCCTGGCCAATTGCAGGCTATCTATTTTATGCTTTTCATAAATAAACTCTTCAGGCTGGATCTCATTTTCTCTTAATACTTTCACATTTGAAGAACGAGCAGCGTTTAAAACCGCTATATCATAAAAAATAGCAACCATTTCATCTTCCTCTATCAAGTTTTCTGGTTTTTCTACCACATTCGTCTCACAAGAAACAAGCAGTAAAACAGTACCAAAAACAATCAATATATTTTTTAGTATACTCATTTACGCAGTATTAATCTCTGTTAAAAGTCAGTCGCTTAGCATTTCTGTTTTCAGAAACCTGTCCTTCCTTATACGCCAAATAACCATTTACAAAGGTATGTGTTATTTTAGATTTAAACGCAGTTCCTTCGAAAGGAGACCATCCACATTTGTATAAGATATTTTCCCTGGTTACTTTCCATTCATCATTCAGGTCAACCAATACCAAATCAGCATAATATCCCTCACGAACGAAACCACGATCTTTTATTTGAAATAGCTTTGCAGGATTATGACACATTTTCTCTACAATCTTTGTCAAACCTATCTTCCCCCTGTGATAATTCTCCAACATAGCCGGCAACACGTGTTGTACCAATGGTCCACCTGACGGGGCTTTGGTATAAACGTTTTGTTTTTCTTCAAGGGTATGTGGCGCATGGTCAGTTGCTATGACATCGATACGATCATCGAGCAACGCTTTCCATAATTCATCTCGGTCTTCGGCAGTTTTTACAGCCGGATTCCATTTAATCAAAGTTCCCTTTTCTTCATAATCCGCATCAGAAAACCACAAGTGATGCACACATACTTCGGCGGTAATCTTCTTTTCTTCCAAAGGAATATCATTCACGAACTGATGAGTTTCCTTTCCGGTGGAAAGGTGAAATATATGCAATCTTGCACCGGTTTTCTTAGCCAAGGCTATGGCTTTTGAAGACGACAAATAACAAGCTTCTTCACTTCTTATTATGGGGTGATATTTAATTGGAATATCATCTCCATAAATACCTGTATAATGCTCTAAATTTCTTTTAATGGTGGCCTCATCTTCACAATGAGTACAAATAACCATATCGGTATTTGAAAATATAGTTTCTATGACCTGCTCATTATCTACCAACATATTCCCTGTGGACGATCCTAAGAACAGTTTTACTGCGGGACAAGATTTATTATCTAATTTTTTTAATTCTTCGAGATTGTCATTAGTTCCTCCAAACATGAAAGAATAGTTCGCATAGGAAGAATTGGCGGCGATACTAAACTTCTCTTCTAACTTTTCTATAGTAGTTGTTTGGGGATTTGTATTTGGCTGCTCCATAAAAGTGGTAACTCCACCTGCAACGGCTGCTCTACTTTCGGTTGCAATATTTGCCTTATGGGTTAATCCGGGCTCACGAAAATGAACCTGATCATCTATAATCCCCGGCAACAAATAGTTCCCTTTGGCATCAATAACATTGGCATTTAAAGCACTAATTCCAGTTTCAATTTTAACAATTCGCTCTCCTTCAATCAAAACATCTACTTCCAGGATCTGCCCTTCATTTACAACCTTTGCATTCTTAATTAGTGTTTGCTGCCCCATTTTAATTAAATTTTTCTTTTCTGAATAAACTATTAAACTTCATTTTCAGCACGCCCCAGATAGCTTCGTATATAATCTTGCCATCCATTTTAGACGTACCCTTCACCCTATCGGTAAAAACAATCGGCACTTCAATCAATTTAAACTTCTGCAGGTGTGCCTTGAACTTCATTTCTATTTGAAAAGCATACCCTACAAACTGGATCTTATCCAGATCCAGACGTTCGATAACACTTCTTTTATAACAAACAAATCCTGCGGTTGGATCATTAACACGCATTCCCGTTATCAACTTCACATAAAACGAAGCCCCATAACTCAATATTATCCTTCCCATTGGCCAATTTACTACATTAACCCCCTTAATATACCTGGAACCGATAGCCAGGTCAGCGCCCTTATTAATACAGGCATCCAATAATCTTGGTAAGTCTTTTGGGTTATGAGAAAAATCAGCATCCATTTCAAAAATATAATCATAGTTGTTTTTAAGTGCCCACTTAAAACCATGAATATATGCGGTTCCTAATCCTGTTTTTTCCTGACGAACCTCCAAAAATAATTCGTCTTTAAATTGCTTTTGAAGCTCTCTAACTTTATCGGCGGTACCATCGGGTGAATTATCATCGACAATGAGTACATGATAATTTTGCTTTAAATCAAATACCGCTTTTATAATGGCTTCAATATTCTCTATTTCGTTGTAGGTCGGTATAATGACCACACATTCTGATGTCATCTATTTGCTCTTAATGAATGCAAAAATAGTATAATTAAACTGATCGATTCAGATAATCGTTATTAATCAGTCTATAAAGAGAAGAAAGTTGAAATAATACCTATTTTTGTCACAAATTTATTTTGAATGCAACAAACAAAAAAGTCTGATCAAATCGTCTTGATTTTTTTAGCGGCTTTAACAGGTATCAATCTTTTACAGAGCCATTTAACTGAGCTTATTTTCGACGAAGCTTATTACTGGTATTTCGCAAAGGATTTAGCATGGGGATACTTTGATCACCCACCTGCGGTAGCATTTTTTGTAAAACTTGGCTCTTTGTTGTTTGATGGAGAGTTGGGAGTTCGTTTTTTCGCTCCATGGTTATTATCAGGGTCTATTTATTTTATTTGGAAGCTCATTGAGTCGCCCAAAAAACATGAACATGTTTTACTTTTTTGTCTGATTTCTTCTTCATTAGCTTTATTAAACGCTTACGGATTCTTTATGCTTCCGGACACCCCTTTAATTTTCTTTTCAACTTTATTCCTGTTTGCTTACCAGGCATTCCTGAAAAAAGAGCGTGTTCAAAATATTTTTTTACTGGCATTGAGCATGGCTTTAATCATGTATAGCAAATACCATGCGTTTCTGTTAATTGTTTTTGTAATCCTCGGTAATATAAGGATCTTATTAAACCTAAACTTTTGGAAAGCTATTGGTCTTTCCTTGCTATTTTACACACCTCACCTGGTGTGGCTTTTCGAAAACGATTTTGCTCCTTTACGTTATCATTTTTTTGACAGAGCTGATAGTTATTATAAAATATCATATACCACCGAATATCTTCTTGGACTTATTGGCATTATGGGTTTTGCCTCGCCATGGATATACTATTCGCTGGTAAAAACTCACAGTCAAAACAAATTTGACAAAAGCTTAAAATACACTGTTTGGGGCATTATCATATTCTTTTTGTTCTCTTCTTTTAACCGGAGAACACAAGCTCAATGGCCAATGCTCATTATCATTCCTTTGTTCATATTCGTGTTTCGATATGCCATTAACCATCCGAAATTTAAAAAAGGACTGACCGTCGCCTCTTCTGTTTCATTAGTTGTTATTTGCTACTTGAGATTTGCAATGCTTTTTCCTTCGCTAATACCGTTCAGTTATGAAACCCATGGCAATAAAGCCTGGGCGATGGAGCTAAAAGAAAAAACAAATGGCCTCCCGGTCATATTCACCAATTCGTACAGAAATGCAAGCATGTACAGCTTTTACTCCGGGGTCGATGCTTATTCTTTAAATGATCTTAAGTTCAGACTCAATCAATACGATCTCGACACCTCTGAACTCAGGTTTCAAAACAAAAAAGTTGCTTACATTACTAATTCTGAAGCGTATTCTCCATCCTTCTCGGTACAACAAGCATTTAAAAACAGGACTTTAAAAGGTATTATAGTAGCTAATTTTAGTTCTTGGCGTAAATTGAAAATTGAGACAGAGACCCAGAACATTAAATCTTTTTCACAGCCGCAACCGATCACTATCATTAACCCTTATAATGTGAATATCCCTATTGAAAAGCTGGAACTTCACGGGGTCACATTAGATGAGAAAAAGCGTATTATTGACACTTTAAAAATTAAAGTAAATGACTATGATGCTCCAATCATAAAGGCTAATTCTTTTATGAATTTGAAGATTTCAATACTGGATCATACACCTGAAAATATTGAAAAATATTTTAGATTGAGTATATCCGAGAACGAGCTACCTTATGGATTTAATGGCGAAATTATTCCAATAAAATAGATGGAAAGTATTTTAAGACATACCACCGACTTAACTATTGAAAGTTTTTTACTCGTGGGCTGCCTTGTCTTAATGACGTTTGCCAAAGCAACAGATGAGGGTCGTTTTCCTCTATTTATCAGTATTTTTTATTCTGAGAAATACTTCAAAGTTTACAGCAAAGAAAAATCACACACCCATAATTGGTTTAATATATTTTTACTTCTTGTTCAGGTGATCACCCTGGGGTTTCTTTGCAAAATCTCTATTGACTTTTTCGATCTTTCGATACAAGCAAACATACTCACTATAACAGCATTCATCTTACTTGTTATCCTTTTTAAATATTATTTAGAAAAAACCATTGCCACGGTTTTTAACATAAATTCTTTCGCAGAAAGTTATCATTTTGAAAAGTTAAGCTACTTAAATTTAAGTTGTCTTCTAAGCCTTCCGTTTATTACGTTGCTGATATACAGCGATTTAAACAAGAAAATTTTATTTTTCTCAACGATTTCACTTTTTATTTTACTAAATGTTATTTCTTTTGTTTTAATATTAAAAAATCATCAAAAAATCATTCGCTACAACTTGTTTTATTTTATTTTGTATCTTTGCGCGCTAGAAATAGCCCCCATATTAATACTAGTTAAGGTATTATTAGGAAGAATCTAAAAAACGTAAGGTAAACTATGAAAGTTAAAACAATTTTGGTTTCTCAGCCTGAGCCCAAAGTAGAAAATTCACCTTATTCCCGTTTAGTTGAAAAACAAAAGGTGAAAATCGATTTCAGGCCTTTTATTCATGTCGAAGGAGTTAATGCTAAAGATGTTAGACAACAAAAAGTTGATTTGTCTCAGTTTACCGCAATCATCTTCACGAGCAGGAATGCTGTTGACCATTTTTTCAGAATTGCAGATGAAATGAGACACAAAGTTCCGGATTCGATGAAGTATTTCTGCCAATCGGAAGCGGTAGCGTATTACTTACAGAAATACGTTGTTTACAGAAAAAGGAAAATTTATGTTGGCAAGAGAAACTTTCCGGATCTTGCACCTTTAATTAAAAAATACAAAGACGAAAAGTACCTTCTTCCATCATCAGATGTTTTAAAACCTATTGTTCCTGAAACATTAGACGAACTAAAAATAGACTGGAAAAGGGCAATTTTATATAAGACAGTTGTTAGCGACTTATCAGACCTTAAAGATGTTTATTATGACATCTTGGCATTTTATAGTCCATCAGGAATTGAGTCTTTATTTAAGAACTTCCCTGATTTTAAACAGAATGAAACAAGAATTGCTGTTTTTGGAAACACAACCCAAAAAGCAGCGGAGGCCAGTGGATTGAGGATTGATATTATGGCTCCTACCCCTGACACACCATCAATGACTATGGCTTTAGAGAAGTACATTGTTGAAGCGAACAAAGGAAAATAATACTTGATTGGTTATACAATAAAAAAGCCCTTGAAAATTTTCAAGGGCTTTTTTATTATTAGTAGTCATACTGTTCTGAATTATTACATTTTATTCAGCCAGTTACGAACATCTACTTCTTCTTTAATTATTGCTCCCAGCTCGCTGATTGCAACTCTTTTTTGTTCCATTGTATCCCGATGACGGATAGTAACAGTATGATCTTCTTTGGTTTGATGATCAACAGTAATACAAAAAGGCGTACCTGCAGCATCTTGCCTTCTGTAACGTCTTCCTACTGCATCTTTTTCATCATAGGTCACCATGAAGTCCCATTTTAGATCCTCAACGATCTGACGTGCTATTTCCGGTAATCCATCTTTCTTTACCAATGGCAGGATTGCAGCCTTGGTAGGTGCTAATACAGCCGGAATTTTTAAAACTGTTCTGGTAGTATCATTCTCTAAGGTTTCCTCCTGCAATGAATTTGAAAAGACCGCTAAAAACATTCTATCTAAACCAATAGATGTTTCAAGCACATAAGGAACATAACTTTTATTTTCTTCCGGGTCGAAGTATTGCATTTTCTTACCTGAAAACTCCTCATGCTTTCCAAGGTCAAAATCTGTTCTGGAGTGTATTCCCTCTAACTCTTTGAAACCAAAAGGAAACTTGAATTCTATATCAGAGGCTGCATCTGCGTAATGCGCCAACTTTTCATGATCATGAAAACGGTAGTTCTCTTCGCCTAAACCGAGCGATAAATGCCATTTTAAACGGGCTTCTTTCCAATGCTCATACCATTTTAGTTGGGTTCCCGGCTTGATAAAGAATTGCATCTCCATTTGTTCAAATTCTCTCATTCTGAAAATAAACTGTCGAGCAACGATTTCATTTCTAAAAGCCTTACCGGTTTGCGCTATCCCAAAAGGGATCTTCATTCTACCAGTTTTCTGCACATTAGTGAAATTTGCAAATATTCCCTGGGCTGTTTCTGGTCTTAAATACAGATCCATTGCACTATCTGCAGAGGCTCCAAGCTTGGTTCCAAACATTAGGTTAAACTGCTTAACATCCGTCCAGTTTTTACTTCCAGTCTCCGGGTCGGCAATTCCTAATTCTTCAATTAGCGATTTTACATCAGCTAAATCTTCTTTCTCAAGAGAGGCAGCCATCCTTTTTATAATAGCTTCGGCTTTTTCTTTATAACCTATCACTCTACCGTTAGTGGCTACAAACTGCTCTTCATCAAAAGACTCACCAAAGCGTTTTTTAGCCTTGGTTATTTCCTTGTCTATTTTCGCTTCAATTTTAGCTACATAGTCTTCAATTAATACATCGGCCCTGTACCTTCTTTTGGAATCTTTATTATCAATTAGAGGATCATTAAAAGCATCTACGTGACCAGAGGCTTTCCATGTTGTAGGATGCATAAAAATTGCTGCATCAATCCCTACAATATTTTCATTCATCTGAACCATGGCTTTCCACCAATAGTCACGGATATTCTTTTTTAATTCAACCCCATTTTGACCGTAATCGTATACGGCACTTAATCCATCGTAAATTTCGCTAGAAGGGAATACATACCCGTATTCTTTTGCGTGAGATATAACCTTCTTAAAATGTTCATCTTGATTTGCCATGCAACAAAAATAGCCTTTTGTAAGTAGATAGCAATGGCTATTTTAACTCGAAATTTGAACTTGCCAATAAATTAGATTCATGGTATACATTTACAATGTAATTTCCGGCATCTACAAGTTCATTTACCACAATAAAATCACACACACTTAACGGGGAGTTTTCAAATGGAACCACAATTTTTTTACTGTAGACGACTTCCTTACCATTTAGGTCGATAGTTTTATTATTTCCTAAAATTGTTCCATCAGGATCTGTAAATTGAACATAAAATATCTGTTCTCCTTCCTGTAGCAATGTATTAGGCAGCACCACAAAACAAACTCTTAAACGATCTGTTTTGGAAATCCTGTTGGTTAGCAACATTCTTCCATTACTTCTTTCCTTATAGGCTGAAGCTTTTAAGCTTGCTATTTTTATCGGGGCTTTATTCAGTTCTTTTGACAACTCGATATTCTCACTAATTAAAGAGTCTGAAAAATCAGATAGCTGTTCGTTTGACTTCTTTAAGGTATTGGAATACCTAGTGAGTTCAACTAATCGAAGTTTCGCACTATCAATTTCTTTAGCAAGAAGTATATTTTCACGTCTTACAGAATCTAACTCTCTGTGCAACCCCCTGTTTTCGTTTCTCAGCAACAACAATTCTCTTCGATACTTGTGAAGCAAGTTATAATCTACCTCTAAAACTTTAATTGAGTCTATTAATAATGTGATACGTTGTTTATTTTCTCGAATCACTTCATTATTAACATCATTTTCTTCTGAAAGATTGCTTAAGTCGGCCTGAATTTGTTCCAGGTCCTGAATGATCATTGATTTCTCATTCTGAAGAAACGACACTTTTTCTTCACTCTCCATATAATTATAATACGAAAAGCCCGTGAGCACAATAATACATACGAACAATGCTATGAGTATAGCCTTCTGTCCCAGTTGTTTGTTTTGAACACTCATTAATATTGGTTAGATTTGAGACAATAACCAAATCAAACAGAATTGATTACCGCGATAAAGATAATAAATGATATTCAAAGTTTATTCTTTCCCGAAATTTGCTTTGGTTGCCACAATATACTAAATCCTAATGAAGAAACAATCTGTACCTGTTGCAGGCATAATCTAGCTCTTTCCAATTCATATCAAGCCTCTCCTAATGAGGTATTAAAAATTTTTCAAGGCAGGCTAAAACTTCAGCACGCCTCAACTTTATTACACTTCCAAAAAAAGGGAATTACCCAGGAACTTATTCATAATCTTAAATACAAAGGACACCAGGATATCGGTGTTTTTTTAGGCAACTGGATGGGAAGTTTACTAAAAGAAACTGACTATTACCAAAATATTGATTATGTTATCCCCGTTCCATTACATCGCAAAAAATTAAGAAAAAGAGGATACAACCAGGTGACAACTTTTGCAAAAGCTGTTGCTACAAAGATCGATGCTGAATTTAGAAACGATCTTATATCAAGGGTTAAGCACGCCTCTACCCAAACCATGAAAAGCAGAGCAAAACGATGGCAAGAATTAAAAACCAGCTTTAAGATTGTCAAGCCGAATGCATTTCTAAACAAACATGTTTTAATTATTGATGATATCATTACAACCGGTTCTACAATTGAGGCCTGTGTTAAAGAAGTGCTGCTCCAAACAAATTGTAAAGTGAGCGTTACTTCCATGGCAATTACAATATAAATTTATCGTTAATGTGAAAATAGTTGTTAATTTGCACCTGATATAGTGAGGTAATATGAAAAACAATTTTTTTAGCATCTGTTTTAGTCTGGCAATACTTTTAAGTTTAATTAATTGTGCTAAAAGAAGCACCCCTACGGGCGGTGAAAAGGATATTACTCCTCCGGTAATGGTGAGTGCTTCACCTGAACCGTATTCTACTAATTTTGATGAAGAAGAAGTTAAAATCACTTTTGACGAATACATTAAGTTAAAAGACATTCAAAAACAATTAATTGTTTCTCCACCATTAAAATACCCCCCTATAATCACCCCTCAGGGTACAGCAAGCAAATTCATTAAAATTAAAATTCAGGACACTTTAAAAGAAAACACTACCTATGTTTTTAATTTTGGTCAAAGTATCACCGATAATAACGAGGGGAATCCGTATTCATATTTTAATTATGTGTTCTCGACGGGCGACTATATCGATTCTTTAAAGGTGAACGGTTTTATTACCGACGCCAAATTAAAAGAGCCGGATAATTTTGTTTCCATCATGCTTTACGAGGTAGATTCTACCTATTCGGATTCTACGGTTTACAAAAACCCACCAACCTATATAACGAATACATTAGATAGCCTCACAACTTTTCAGTTAACTAATTTGAAAGCCGGAGAGTATGCAATTTTCGCCATGAAGGATGAAGCTAATAATTATGTGTTTAATCAAAAGACTGATAAAATTGCTTTTATTTCTGACTACATAACCGTCCCTACCGATTCAGTTTTTAAGCTCAATCTATTTAAAGAGATTCCTGATTACCGCGCTGCAAGACCTTCTGAAGCAACAACCAATCGTATTTTATTTGGTTATGAAGGAAAACCGGACAGTATTAAGATTGATTTGTTGTCAGATACTCCCGAGGATTATGATTACAGAATCACAAAAGATCTTGAAAAAGACACCCTCAACTATTGGTTTACTCCCTTTGAGGCAGATTCTCTGATATTCACGGTTAGCCATAAAAAGCAAATAGACACTTTTACTGTTAAGAGACGTAAAGCTGAATCTGACTCCCTGTTATTACAATCCACCATTAGTGGAAACCTTGGCTATTTCAAGCCATTTGGGATTCAGGCCAATACGCCTTTAGAAAGTATAGACAGTACTTTCATCTCTATCATCGATAAGGACAGTTTAAAAATTGCTTTCGATTATTCAATCGATAAGGAGCTGAACCAGGTTAATCTTAACTGGAAGATCGAACCTAGTCAACGTTACATCATTACAGCATTGCCCGGAGCCATTGAGGACTTTTATGGGAACACTAACGACACTCTTAATTACAATACTTCAACCAAAAGTTTAGCGGACCTGGGGAGTATCAGAGTTACGGTTAGAAATGTCAAAGAATTCCCTATCGTCGTACAATTAACGGATCAAAAAGGAGAAGTGAAGTTCGAAAAGTATGCCGAAACGGAACAATCCTTATTCGAATTTATGAATATTGATCCAGGAACGTATTTTATCAGGGTTATTCATGACGCTAATGGAAATGGTATTTGGGATACGGGTAATTATTTAAAAAAGGTACAGCCCGAAAAAATAAGTTATTTCCCTGGCGAAATTGAGTTAAGATCTAACTGGGAACTTGAACAAGAGTTTATACTAGATTAAAATCATCGCGATCCTCTAAAAACCGAAGTTTATTTCTAAGTTTATCGCTATTACTTTTAGTTAATACCGCATAGAGTACTTCCTCTTTTTCGCTATAGTTCAATTGATTTCCCAGGGCATCATATACTGCTGAATGGCCCGAGTGATTATACCCGTTACCATCGAGTCCGATCCGGTTTACACCCATCACATAGCTCATATTTTCAATAGCTCTTGCTTTTAAAAGTGTATCCCAGGCACCAATCCGCACCTCTGGCCAGTTAGCCACATAATAAAGCACATCATAATCTTCTGTATTACGAGACCATACAGGAAAACGAAGGTCATAACAAACCTGAGGGCATAATTTCCAGCCTTTATATTGAATTATAGTTTTCTCATCCCCTTTCCCATAAACACGATCTTCACCTGCCAATGTAAACGTATGTCGTTTATCGTAATGACCCAGGCTTCCGGATGGATATACAAAGACTAATCTATTGTAGTAACTATTTTTTTCCTTAACCACCAAACTACCGGAAATTGCTGCTTTCTTCTTACTGGCGAGTTCCTTTAAAGCCAAAATTGTAGTACCTCCCATATCTTCCGCTACCTTTTCCGGGTTCATTGTAAATCCTGAGGTAAACATTTCAGGAAGGATGATTAAATCAACATCATCATCAAGACCCTCAATTCTTTCGAACAACACTTTTCGGTTTGCTTTAGGATTTTCCCAAAGCAAATGAGTCTGAATCAACGCTACTTTAAGCTTATCTTGGCTCATATTATATGATTAATCTATAAATTTAATCATATAGCCTGAATTCGAAAAAGATTTCCATTAAAGTTAATCTCTCGACCCCGGGTTAAAGTCAAAGGGAGCAGTTTGAGGGGTTGTAATTATCCATTCTGCAGGATCGTAAACCGAATTTCCTTTCCTGACACTAAGTCTTCTGAATGCTTTTCCATTTTCGAAATCGTGTGATGTATCGCTTCCGTCCTCTCCCGGAATACCAAAAACATCTACTTTAGTACCTGCCAGATCCACAAGAACCATATTATCATCACCATTCGAACCTGCCGCACTACCGCTACCTCCTTCCATATCTGCAAGAAAACCATACACGCTCTCAAAATCTACTTCATCGGCAGCAATGACAATCGAAGATTGGGACTCAATGATTATCCCAGAAAGATCTATGACTGATGAATAATCAGAATTCGAATTTGTATATCTCCGCAATTCCCATCCTTCTAAATTCACATTTTCATCACCTATATTCGAAAGTTCAATAAACCTGCCATTCATATCGGAACTATTATTTTCGGGGTCAGCAATTTCAGATATAATTATCTGGTCACTTTCATTAACATAGCCACAATCGAGATAATCGCCTTTAAAATCGACATCATATAAATCACGAATATACAACTGATATTCATCCCTGTATTTACTCAAAACAGCTGTAACACTACCACCTCCCTCAGGCAAATATTCCGGTTGAAAGTTAGCATATCCACTATTTCTCATCGTGATTGTATTTCCATCACAGTCCATCAAAATCCTTTCTGTCGTCTCTTTTTCTTCAGCGTAAGGCAAACCTTGACTCTCATCAGCAACCTGAATGCTGTCGAGTACTATAAGAGTACTTAACATACTTTCATCAATATCCGGAATGGTTGTTTTGACTGGTTCAATACCAGAAACATCATCACAATAATTAAAAATATGCGTTACGATCATTGCTCTTGGTAACCGACCTACTGAGACCGTCCCATAAGGGCTTTTATAGATCCCTCCCAGTTTAAACACACCATGCACTTTATCTAAATAAAGATTTTTTAATTGGATAGCTACCTTTTGCCCTAAAGGGT
Organism: Zhouia amylolytica; assembly: GCF_900116365.1. Classification (GTDB taxonomy): domain Bacteria; phylum Bacteroidota; class Bacteroidia; order Flavobacteriales; family Flavobacteriaceae; genus Zhouia; species Zhouia amylolytica. The sequence continues at coordinate 172,211 of NZ_FPAG01000001.1, forward strand.
AAAATAAGTAACATTCCTGGAGGTCAATATTGACCTCAAAGCCTTCTGTCGGACCTTTAACTGATTCTTGAATATAGAGTGATCCATATATGTTTCCTCCCTCGTCACTCGAATTGACATAACCTTCAATGATTAAGTCATCATGAATTTGCATCAACGTTCCATTATACATTGACTTCACATTGGCAAAAGTAGTATTCGCCATGATGGTGTTATGACTCAGACAATTGCGATCATTTTTATAATCATCTGTCTTTATACATGAACAAACTCCAAAAACAACTAAAAGTTTTATAATACCTTTTTTCTTCATATCGTAAATACTTAAAAGCTAATTGATAGATTAACAAAGTAGGTACGCCCGTAGCCGTACCAATATTTAGGTCCAAACGAAGGCATCCTTCTGGCATTGTCTTCTTTCATTTGTCCAAAGTTTCCATTGCGACTTTGCTCAAAGCCTCCTGTTCGGAATTCCAGGTCAAACAAATTATTCACACTCGCAAAAAGACTGATGTATTTACCTTTATAAAGCCACGACTTACCTCCTACCAGGTTTAGCAAGTATACGTCTTCGAGTTGCTCTTGCCTTAACAATTTAGCTACAGCTTCCTCTGTGGCATCCAGGAAAGGCTCTTGTGTTTCCGGGTTTATCTTAAAGCTTTCTGTGCGGGTCACTGTAGCTATATCAATATAATTATCCCCCAGGAAATTCCCAGTCAAACTCAGCCACCAGTAATTAGGATCTCGATATTCAATTCCAAAAGAATAGACCTTTTGCGGTCCGACGGCCAGTTTATAATCCTTGATTTTGGTGATCCCTAACTCTAAAAATCCATCGGGATGAATGACATCTTCTTCTCTTCCGGAGGTGTCAAAATTTATGGTTACATCGGCATTTTCAGCATAAGAGTAATTACCGTAACCTGCTACCGCGGATAATCGCACACTGGGTGATGCCTGATATTCTAATGCCAGCTCTCCTCCGAAATGCAGCTTATCGATATCGGCAACAACTTCCTGAACGAAATCATTCCCCACGCCGCCTTCGTAATAGAAAAAATTCACGTCGGTTACCTCTTCAAATCTGGTATAATACCCACTGATTCTTCCTTTTAGTTTAGCCAGTGAAATCAAATAACTCGCATCGGTAGTTGTAACGGTTTCTGAACTAAGATTGGACACCAGGTCATTATGCTCTCTGGGATTCACAAAGGTACTCTGTAGGGTAGGCGGTCTATTAATATAGGCTCCATGAACACTCAACATATGTCTGCCCGTAAACTTGTAGAGCACCCCCATTTTAAGCGCGAAATCAGCAAATGAAGCTTTCATACTTTTCCCCAGAGAGTTATCTTCATACCGCTCATTCAGGTACAAGCCGTTTCTTTGATAATGGGTATTGGAATAAGATCCTGCCAGATAAGCTTCCAGGTTATTGTAGCGTATCCGTGTTTGAATGAATGCATTTAACAACCGGGAGTTTATTTCGTAATTATAATTAAAGCGCTCACCTTCCAACTTTTCAACCTCCCCTTGCAAATCATTTGAAGTATCCGTAAACGGATCAATATCTTCATGAAAATCAGCACCCAGTAAATCTCCTATGATGGCATAGTTTTCAGAATTACTACCATAATATGCAACTCCAAGATCTACGCCTATGTGCTTTGACACCTCGATATTGGCAAACGAAGTAAATGAAGCTTTATTGATATCTACCCTGTCATCATATTGGACATAAGATGCTTTTCCTTCATTATATATGCTGTTGTTGGCATCGTATAATGAAGGCCAATTAATCTGTGGATTTTTCAACAGACCTTCCTTAGCGATGTTTGCATTTTCATAATTAGGTCCAGCGGGGTTGTTGAAATAAAAACTAGGCAGGTACCTGTAATATACCGGATCTGGATTGGGTGCATTGTAATACCCTAAACGACCCTTTGCATAAAAACCAAACTGATACGCTACACTCGTTGTTATTGATAAGTTAGGCACCTTCATAAAATGACTTAAAATCGCAAAGGGTTCATTGATCGATCTATGCCTTGAATTCCTGATATCTCCATCCTGAACTCCCCAGTATGGGTTATATTTCTTGCCTAATAGATCGTGTACTTCTTTGGTTATCGGAGCTGAACTCCCCCTAAAATTAGGGGCATATATTCCAAGAACATTTAAACTATGATTCTCATTAAGTTTCAATTCCGCACTGGCGAATAATGAATAAGCATCATAAATTGTTCCGTCGATAAAACCTTCCCTGGCTAACCGCTTTGATGCTGAAATACTATATGACAATCCATTATCCTGACTACCCGAATTATAAGTAACCATAAACCTCCCTGCGTAAGTTCGATTCGAACCTGATGCTGTGATTCTTAGTCCTTTTCGAAATGTAGAAGGTCTTATGACTATATTTGTTGACCCTAATAATCCTCCAAAAGTTGAACTGGCATTTTTTAAGCCCATGACAAACTCCTGATCTCTGGTTACATTGTTTAAACCACCCCAGTTGTTCCATTGTGGTCTTCCGTTGAATACTTTATTCATGGAAAGTCCATTAATTTGTACAACCCCTTCTTTAGAGTCATACCCCCTTACTTTAAAAAAGACCTGGCTGAAGTCGAATGCTGCTCTATTTAAATAAAGGTCCTTACTTGCTTGCAGCAATCCAGTAGTTGAGGCTACCTCGAAGTCATCTGATGTCAGTTCTTCTTCAGAAAGAACAATAACCGAATTGTTGTATTCCCGTATAATATTTAACTCCATGAACAAATCCCCTATAATTAGTGTGGAATCCTTACTTAGGGTAATAGGATATTTGAGATCGAGATAGTTTTTCCTTTTAAAGATCAAAAGGTGATCACCTTTATTGAGTCCTTTCAGGTAGAATTCACCCTCCAAATTGCTTTCCTGTTTTAAGGATGTATTATCTACCGTAACAGTCACATTAGTCAAAGGTTTAAATGTCCTGCTATCTAACAATCTTCCTTCAACGCTTTGTGCATTGATATACGGACTCCCGACAAGCAATAATAGGCAGGAGATTGAACCTCTAAAAATCAATACTTTAATATTCATAGTCATAATCATTTAATGTTGTAAATCTAATAAAATTATATTACTTTTCTTACAAATATTAATGATTATGACTACATATACAACTCAGGTAGCATCGAAATTAAGAAAGGTGATTTATGTGGCGGTTGGTACAACCGGCCTCTTATTTGTACAGATGACAAAGGCTCAGGAAGCTCGGTACCAGGTAAAAAACATCGCATTTTACAATGTTGAAAACTTATTTGACATTATTGATGACTCCTTAAAATTTGATGAAAGCAGAACCCCTGACGGTAAGGATCGATGGACGCGAAGGAAGTATGACGATAAAATCGAAAAAATTTCTTTTACCATAGCTCAAATAGGTCGAAATATTACGCAAACATCTCCGGATATTATTGGATTATGCGAGATTGAAAACGAATCAGTTCTATTGGATCTTATTAAAAGTAATCATTTAAGGGAATATAATTATGGAATTATCCATACAGAATCTCCTGATATCAGAGGCATCGATGTCGCATTCCTTTATAAGAAAAGCTGCTTTATTCCTCAGCAATTTGAGAGCCACCCATTAAAACTTATTAGTGAAAGCGGGGAAAGGGAATATACGCGAGATCAATTACTTGTTACTGGCAGGCTCGATGGTGAAAAAATACATTTTATTATTAATCACTGGCCTTCCAGAAGGGGAGGCGAAATAAAAAGTGCTCCAAAAAGAGCAAAAGCAGCGAAACTCAACAGGAAACTCATAGACTCATTAATGAACCTGAATATATCTGCTAAAATTATTACCATGGGAGACTTTAATGATGATCCAAACAGTCGGAGCATCCAAAAAGTATTAAATACAGGCGGGCACCTTAAAAGGCTGAAAGAGCATCAACTATTCAATCCGATGTACACAATGTTTAAAGCCGGATTTGGAAGCCTTGCATACAGAGACAAGTGGAATCTTTTCGATCAAATCATACTTACACCTGCCTTTTTAAAAGATGACGAAACCTTTTACACATTCTGGAAAGCAGGGATTTTCAATAGCGATTACTTAATTTCAAGAGAGGGAAGATACAAGGGATATCCTTTCCGCAGTTATGCCAACGGCAATTATACCGGGGGCTACAGCGATCATTTCCCTGTATACATTTACCTCATAAAAAAAGCGCCTTAGAGGCGCTTTAATATTTTAGTTAAACCAGTTTGCATATGGTATCCTCGACAATAGTAAAATAAAGCCTATGGTATAAAACAAGGCAATCTTAGCAAATTTACCTTTGGAGGCATCTTGTTTTTTATGTTTAGACCATCCGATCGTAATTAGTGCCACTGCAATAACATTGGTTAATGGATGCTCCACTAAAATCAATCTTGAAACAGGATTTCCCATTACACCTCCTTCACTCCACATTGCAAAGTACGGCGATGTAAAATACAGAATTAAGCCTAACAAGAATTGAATGTGTGTAAATATCAAAGCGAAAAGACTAATACGCAGATCTTTGCCCATGACAAAGTTTCTATTGCCATAATAACCAGAGATCGCATTAAAACTAGCAAACAAAAGCACTAATAATGTTAAGAATGCCCAGTAAGAATGTAAGGTAAGAACTGTAGAATACATAAAGGTTGTTTTTATTTTTTTCAAATGTAGTGAAATAAACAGAATTCATCTTCTTTTTAAATTCCCTAATCCCTGTTTACAATCTTCCAGATTCACGAAGGAATAAAGCTTGTTCTTCAATGCAAATCCTTATTTTTGCAACTTCAGTAAAATTTTAAAGATGTCTAAGAAGTATACTATAACTGCAGCTTTACCATACACAAACGGGCCGATACATATTGGCCATTTAGCCGGTGTTTATGTTCCGGCCGATATTTACTCTCGTTATTTACGTTTAAAAGGGAACGATGTAGCCTTTATTTGCGGTAGTGATGAACATGGGGTAGCCATACCGATGAAAGCAAAAAAGGAAGGGGTAAGTCCGCAAGAAGTTATAGACAAATACCATGGTATCATTAAAAAGTCATTCGCAGATTTTGGAATTTCTTTCGATAATTACTCCCGTACTTCGGCTGAGATTCATCATAAAACTGCCTCTGAATTCTTCAAGAATCTATATGAGAAAGGAGAATTCATAGAGGAAGTTACCGAGCAATTATACGATGATGAGGCTAAGCAATTCTTAGCTGACAGATTTGTAACCGGAACCTGTCCGAAGTGTGGTAACGAAGAAGCTTACGGGGATCAGTGTGAGCAATGTGGTAGTTCTTTAAATGCCACTGACCTTATCAACCCAAAATCTACGATAACCGGATCCAAACCAGTTTTAAAAGAGACAAGGCATTGGTTCTTACCATTGGATAAGTATGAACCATTTTTAAGAAAATGGATCTTAGAAGGACACAAGAAAGACTGGAAACCAAACGTTTACGGGCAAGTAAAAAGCTGGATTGATGAAGGTTTAAAGCCTCGTGCAGTAACTCGTGATTTGGATTGGGGGATTCCTGTACCAGTTGAAGGTGCTGAAGGAAAGGTTTTATATGTTTGGTTTGACGCTCCTATCGGTTATATTTCATCAACCAAGGAATGGGCTGAACGTGAAGGAAAAGACTGGGAGCCTTATTGGAAAGATGAAAACACCAAACTGGTGCATTTTATCGGGAAAGACAATATTGTTTTTCACTGTATCATTTTCCCAAGTATGTTAGAGGCTCATGGAGATTATATACTTCCTGATAATGTTCCTGCTAATGAGTTTTTGAATTTAGAAGGCAATAAACTCTCCACTTCCAAAAACTGGGCTGTTTGGCTACACGAATACCTGGAAGAGTTTCCGGAGAAACAAGATGTTTTACGTTATGTATTAACAGCTAATGCTCCTGAAACCAAGGACAATGATTTTACCTGGAAAGATTTCCAATCTCGCAACAATAGTGAGTTGGTAGCGATCTTTGGTAATTTTATCAACAGGGTTGTGGTATTAACGAACAAATATTACAACGGTGTGATTCCGGAGCCTGGAGCCTTTAGTGAAGAAGATCAGAAGACGTTGGAGGAGTTGAAAGCTGCCCCTGGTATTATAGAATCATCCCTGGAGCGCTATCGCTTCAGAGAGGCCTCTCAGGAACTTATGAATGTAGCCAGACTGGGTAATAAATACCTGGCAGATGCAGAGCCCTGGAAGCTTATCAAAACCGACGAGGAACGTGTTAAAACGATTATGTTTACGGCCTTGCAAATTGCTTCTGCTTTGGCTGTTCTGAGTGAACCATTCCTACCATTTACAGCAACTAAATTGAAACGAATGCTAAACCAGGAAGGTTCTTTAAAGTGGACTGATGTTGCTTCTAAAGAGGTGTTAATTCCTGCCAATCATCAGGTAAATAAGAGTGAGTTGCTGTTCACTAAAGTTGAGGATGCTGATATTCAGAAGCAGTTAGACAAACTGGAAGCGACTAAAAAAGCTAACGAACAAGCTAATAAGAGCCTGGAACCTATAAAAGACACTATTACCTACGAAGATTTTGCTAAACTCGATATGAGAGTCGGAACCATCGTAGAAGCCGATAAAATGCCTAAAGCTAAAAAGCTTTTGGTTTTAAAGGTTGATACAGGACTTGACACCAGAACTATTGTATCTGGTATTGCCGAGCATTTTAAGCCAGAAGATATTGTAGGTAAAAAGGTAACTGTTTTGGTAAATTTAGCTCCGAGAAAACTCAGAGGTGTAGAAAGTGAAGGGATGATCTTAATGACTGAGAATGCTGAAGGAAAACTTGTATTTGTTAATCCCGATGAAGCTGATACACCTAGCGGGGTTACTATAAATTAACTAATAACGATGGGCATGTTAAAAATAGCTTATCATCCCATATACAAACATCCATTGCCTGAGGGACATCGATTTCCTATGATCAAATATGAATTGCTCCCTCAGCAATTACTCCATGAAGGCACGTGTGGTCCGGAGAACTTTTTTACCCCTGAATTTCCGGAAGAGGAGCACATTTTAAGAGTTCATGATGAGGAATATTATCGAAACTTGATCAACTTGAGCTTAGATGCCAGAGCCGCTCGCAAAACCGGATTCCCACTTTCCAAAGAATTAGTAGAACGCGAAGTTATTATTGCCGATGGCACTATTAAGGGATGTGGTTATGCGCTTAAGCATGGAATTGCCATGAATATAGCAGGAGGCACCCATCATGCCTATACTTCACACGGAGAGGCCTTTTGTTTGCTTAATGATCAGGCTATAGGGGCTCGATACCTCCTTCATGAGAAGCTGGCGAAAAAAATACTGATTATTGATCTGGATGTACATCAAGGTAATGGTACGGCCGAAATTTTCCAATCGGATCGGGATGTGTTCACCTTCTCGATGCATGGTAAGAACAACTATCCATTCCGAAAAGAAAAGAGTGATCTGGACATTGAACTTCACGATGGCATTCAGGATGAAGAGTATTTAACCATTTTAAAAGACACACTTCCGTCTTTAATAAAGAAGGTAAATCCTGATTTTGTGTTCTATCTTTGCGGAGCTGATGTTTTAGCCACGGATAAACTCGGAAAATTAGGGCTGAGTATTGAAGGATGTAAGGATCGTGATGCCTATGTTCTTGATTTGCTTCACAAAGCTAAAATTCCGGTACAATGCAGTATGGGTGGCGGTTATTCACCCGATATTAAATTAATTGTAGAAGCTCATGCAAACACTTACAGATTGGCTCAGGAAATTTACTTCTAGCAAAAAGTCTATTTTCTTTTTACTGGTCCTTTTAATTATATCAACTCATGGGTATTCCCAAGATAAGAACAGCCATGCTGATGATAAAACCACCTGGCAACATTTCACCTACGATATGGGCAATGTTTTTGGTGGGATGGGTTACGCATATAGCAGGCCTTTTCATTGGGATAAGAAAAGCTGGCTGACCTTTGGAGGTGTTGCCGGAGGTACCATGCTATTATACACTATTGACGAACCGGCGAAAACCTATTTTGAGGATCAAAAAGAAGACATCCCTCAATTTATAAGGGATTACGGATGGTATTACGGGAGTCCTCAAAACAACTATATGCTTACGGGCGTTGTCTACCTGACCGGTTTATTTACTAAAAATGAGAAACTACGAAGAACCGGGGTGTTACTCATCTCCTCTGCTTCAGCTGCAGGCTTGTTACAACAAGTAAGCAAATATACTTTTGGAAGAGCGCGACCGAGAACGGGAGAACAAAAGAATACTTTCATTCCATTTTCGGATGATGCCGATTACCATTCCTTCCCATCGGGGCATACGATTCTGGCATTCACCAATGCTTATGCCATCGCAAAACAATTTAAGAATCCGTGGGTGAAGGCAGGTATCTATACGGTTGGTTTGGTTCCGGGGATCTCCAGGTTATGGGAGGGTGCTCATTGGTTAAGTGATGTTGGCCTCAGTGTTGCCATCAGTATTTTTACTGTTGAAGCAATCGACAAATACCTCGACAGCAAATACGATGAAAAATATAATTCCAAACAAAAGAAAACAGATTGGAGTTTAAGTTTTGGCCCCGGTACTGTTGGCGTTGTTGTTCATTTTTAATCTGCTTCTAAATAGCCTATTGCGCTTAGAATTGTTCCTTTTATTGTGTAACTTTACGTAAATCGCAAAATATCATATTATGTTATCAGATAAAATTGAATCATTATTAAACCTACAGATAAGACGTGAAGCCGAATCGGCCCAAATCTATCTGGCCATGGCTTGTTGGGCAGAAGTAAAAGGGTTAGAGGGAGTTGCTCAATTTATGTACAAGCAGTCCGATGAGGAGCGTATGCACATGCTCAAGCTTATCAAGTTCATTAACGAACGTGGAGGGCACGCTAAAATATCAGAGTTAAAAGCTCCTAATATAACCTTTAACTCTTTCCAGGAGATGTTCAAGGAATTATACGATCATGAGGTATTCGTTACCAATAGTATTAATGAATTGGTACATGAAACACTTCAGCAGAAGGACTATACTACCCACAACTTTTTACAGTGGTACGTAGCAGAACAGATTGAAGAAGAAGCTATGGCAAGAACCATCCTCGACAAAATAAATATAATTGGTGACGATAAAAGTGGATTGTATCTGTTTGACAGAGACATCCAGCAACTATCGGTAACCAGCTCAGCTTCAAATTCTTTAGAATAAATTTTAACAACTGAAAATATGTTAAAGTTTATTTAGATTTAATATAAACAACTATATTTGTCCCAGCAAAACACGAATTAAGTTGGGCAAGAAGAAAGACAAGAAGAAGAAGGAGAAGAAAGAGAAAAAGAAGCTTGAAAAGATTGAAGCCAAAACAAAGAAAGGCTGTAAATCTAAATGCTGTAAAAAATATACCAAGGGAGAACACAAACGGTGCAAACGATGCCCGATGTTTGATCTTCTTAAAAAAGCTGCATAGCCATAAAGGACCGTCTAATACTGTTTTAGACGGTCTTTTTTTATGCCTTCCCACACATTGCCATTCCTCAATTATTTATCGAATATCTTATATATCCAAGCAGGGAGCAATTAATATCCGAACCTAACATTATGCATGCCATTGGTATACGCTATTATAAGGATATTATAGGGATATAATGGGGATAATATGGGGATAACATGGGGATAACATGGGGATAACCTTGCTTTTTGTAAGAATTTACCACGCTTATGTAATGCTGTTACCTTTTGGTATTTTGCCTGGTTATTTAATGTATCTCAGGATGGAAAATTTTTTGAATACTGGAATTCGATTGGATCTTACCTGGGGAGATATGATTACCATCAGGGTTTTGGCAATGGGATGTTATTAAACTAAAAAGGTTGTCTTTTCAGACAACCTTTTTAATGTATTCTAGTGCATGGTGTGTTCACCATCGTGACCATGATCGTCTGCCTTTTTCTCACCAGACTGATTCATTTCCATTGCATGGTCGTATTGACAACATCCAGGCAATTCTTTATAAGCCTCTTCACTAGCATTTACTTTTTCAGTATCATATCCTGAAGCTGCGATTGCTGCATGTATTACATCTAAATCTGTTTTAGAATCATCGAAACTTACGTCGATCTTCTTTTTATCCTTATCCCAGGTAGCTTTATCTACTCCGTCAACACCTAGGGCAGCTGTTTCGATAGTTTTTTTGCACATGCCACAGTTACCTCTTACACCAAAAGAAACATCAGCCATAGCCATTTCTCCTGCATCACTCTGTACTTGCTCTGTTTCTGCTGTAGCATTGTTTTCTGCTTTTTTCTCACTTTTACATGCTGTAAAAGCAATAGCGGCAACCATTGCCACACTCATAATGATACGTCTCATAGTTTTAAATTTAAATTAATTATTATTGAATTGTTTTAGTTACTTCTCCACAACTTAACATGGCGTCGCCATAATAAGGGTTTAAAACCTTATCTTCTTTACTTAACCAATATGCGCCCTGGTTACTATCGGCCATCGGGCAATATTGAACATATAAGGTATCCTGTAATTCCTGAAAGTTACTCACCATGGCGATCATGTTCTCAGACAGGATTTTAAAATGGCTTCGCTGAGTTTCCAGATCTTTACTATTAGATACGGTTTCCAACATTTTACGGATGACATCCACATGTTGTTGTTCCATTTTACCGAGGCTTGCCGTTTTGATATCCGACAGAGCTCCAAGTGCATTTTTAGCCTCACCCTGAGCTTGCCCTGCATTAGATGCTACCAATACATCTTTTAGTTTCAAATAAGCTTCCATTACCGGCATAAAGTCTTCTTGAAAACCGGTGGTCAGGGTCATCTCCATGCTCATTCCATCTTCGTGGTTCATCATAGATTTCTTTCCTTGAAGCTGGGCTGCTGCATCGACGGTAAAGGTTCCGTTTATGACCACCTCATCTCCAAATTCAAGTCCTTTGGTAATAACATAGCTATCTCCTGAGGTACTTCCGATGGTTACTTCTCTCATTTCAAAAACAGGCTCGTCTTTACCTGCTTTCACGTATACCAGGGATCTCTTACCGGTCCACAGCACAGCACTTTTCGGTACACTTATGAAGCTTTTTCCGCTTTGTTCTACACCTTCAAAAGCTCCTTCCACGAACATCCCCGGTTTAAACAGTCCGTTTTTATTTCTAAGGTCGGCTCTTACAGTTACCGTCCTGGTGGTACTGTTCAGTACAGGATCAATAAAGCTCACTTTAGCCTCGAATTCTTCATTAGGGTATGCTTTGGTTCTGATGGTTATTGTTTGTCCTTTTTTAAGGGAAGCGATTTGATTTTCATAAGCATCAAACTCAGCCCAGACTGTTCCCAGATCAGAAACCTTGTATAAGACCTGTCCTTGTTTCACATAGTCCCCTTCTTCCACCATTTTTTCCGTAACCACTCCAGAGGCATTGGCATATACCGGAATGTTTTCTTTAACCTTACCCGAAGCCGCTATATCCTCAATTTGTTTATCGGATAATTTCCAAAATTTGAGTTTATTTTTAACTGCTTTATACAATTGGGGTTGACTTTCCTTTAGTTTAGCTGCGGTAATCAACTCTTGTTGTGCTGAAAGCAATTCCGGAGAATAAATGAGTGCGAGAAGCTGGCCTCTCTTCACTTGTTCGCCCGTAAAGTTCACGTAAAGTTTTTCAATTCTTCCACTGAAGTGTACGGTTTGGGTTGCATTTGCCTTTTCACTTTCTTTTATTTTACCTGACAGTCGCAACATGCCATCGGCATTAACTTCACCTACCACAGCAGTTTGAATATTTGCCAGTGCCATGGCATTGCTTGTCATTTTGAACTGATTCGCTGCCAGTCCGTCTGCTGCCGCATCTGCCGGAATCAGGTCCATACCACAGATCGGGCAGGCACCTGGTTCTGGTTGCATTATTTGAGGGTGCATGGAGCAGGTCCACATTTGATCTGCTTGTTCACCGGCGTGATCGTGTCCGTCTTCAGCAGCCGTTGACTGATTACCAAAAAAGATGTAACCAAGCGCCAACCCTGCAATAAAGATTACTATAAATACGATATACTTTTTCATTGTTCTGAATATTTTATTTAGTCAATGACTCTAAGGCAGCCTTACTATTGTGATATGCAGTAAGGGCCTGTAAGGTTGATAATTGATATTTTAAAATTAGTTGTTGTACCTCTAAAACCTGTTCGAAATCTATGGTTCCTGTTTGATAGGTCGTTAGGATCACTTGTTCGGCCTGTTTCGCCTGGTGCACATTCTCTGTCTGGGTACTGATGGTACGTTTAGCATTATTCAATGCTGCGAGGTTATCTTCAAACAGGGTTTCCAGTTCATTTTCAGCATCTATCTTTGTATTTGCCAGAGCTTCCTGTTGTAACTGCAATTGTTTTCTTTTAGAGGTAAATTTCTTTGAAAACAATGGAATGGACAGATTCACCATAGGCATTACGATATCTTTTCCATTATCCGGCATCACCATATCTCTCTCATCCACAAACACATAATCTAATCCGACACCAATAGACGGGGCATTTTCTTTAGTAGCCGCCAGTTCCGATTGGGCGGTAGCTTCCTTCATTGCTTCAATTTTAAGCAGCTTCGGGTTATCAATAAGATTTTCTTTACTGAAAACCTCCTGAGTTACTTTTAAGGTATCTACGATCTTTACTTCTTCTAATATACTTCTATTCAGCAGTAAGTTAAAACCTTTTATATCTGAAACCAACTCTTCATTGACTACCTCTTTTTGATTTTTAAGTTCATTTATCTGAATTCGAATTTTTAGCACATCGACCATGGTGGTTCGGTTGTTTTCAAGTTCATTCAGTGCTAACTCCTCATAGGTCTTTAAGATATTCAGGTTTTCCTCAATAATTTCTATAGAGGCCTTTTTTTCATAAAGCTTATAATAGGCTTGTTTAACTTTCAGGGTAATATCTCGGGTGGTACTTCCCAGTTCGAAACGGTCACTTTCGGCTAAAGCTCCTGAAGCCTGTTTCTTTGCCTTCAAGGTTCCGAACCACGGAAACATCTGTGAAGCCGATAGTTTGGCTCTTTGCGGGCCCACCCTTGTTTCTGCTTCCTGAACAAAATATCCGCCTCCAATGGTGGTATTCGGAATACTTCCCACTTCGGATACTGCTTCCAGACTACTTTCATAGGTTAATTGCTTCGCCTGCAATTTCGGACTATTCTTTAAAGCTATATTGACATAGGCCTCTAGGTCTTGCCCCATTGCGGCAGTATTGACCAAAATCAAAACACCTACCAGGCTCATCCATTTTTTTACGTCGCTTGTATTTTTCATATCACGCTATTTAAGCTTTCACACTTTTCAACTTTAGCCCCATTTCTTTCTTCCAGCTAAATAACACTGGTACTACAAACAAGGTGATCAATGCGATCAACATCCCTCCAAAGCTTGGAATAGCCATTGGAATCATAATATCACTTCCTCGTCCTGTAGATGTTAACACCGGCAGCAATGCCAACATGGTGGTTGCTGTGGTCATCAGACATGGTCGAATACGCTTTTCTCCAGCTTCTACTACAGAGGCTCTAATTTCACTAACCTCTTTAGGTTTATTTCTATCGAAGGTTTGGGTTAAATAGGTTGCCATTACTACTCCGTCGTCTGTGGCGATCCCGAACAATGCGATAAATCCGACCCAGACGGCAACACTGAGGTTGATGGTATGCATTTGGAAGAGTTCTCTCAGGTTGGTTCCGAATATGCTAAAGTTCATGAACCAGTCTTGTCCGTAGAACCAGATTAGTACAAAACCACCGGCAAAGGCTACTGCGATTCCGGAGAAGACCATTAAAGAAGTTGCAACAGATCTGAACTGGAAATACAAGATCAGGAAAATTACCAATAATGATAAAGGTACTACCAGTGAAAGGGTTTTCTCAGCTCTGATCTGATTTTCATAGGTCCCTGTAAACTGATAGTTAATTCCCTTAGGAACGGTCAGTTCTCCGCTATCGATCTTATCCTGAATGGCCTGTTGTGCTTTTTCTACAACATCCACTTCTGCAAAATCATCTAATTTATCAAACAGCACATACCCTACTAAGAAGGTGTCTTCACTTTTGATCACTTGTGCTCCCTGTTCGTACTTAATGGTCACCAATTCACTTAAAGGCACAGGTGCATTATTATCGACAGGAACATATATATTTTCAAGGTCTTCCGGCGAACTTCTCAATTCTCTAGGGTAGCGCACTCGCACTCCATAGCGTTCTCTTCCTTCGACGGTTTGTGACAGCATTTTACCTCCAACGGCTACTTCTATAATCTGTTGTACTCTTTCAATAGAGATCCCATAGCGGATTAATTTATTTCGGTCGATATCGAGGAGTAAGTATGGTTTACCGACAATACGATCGGCAAAAACTGCTTCTTTCTTCACCCCTTCAACATTTTTCAGAATGGGCTCCAGGGCGAGTCCAAAATCTTCAATTTGCTTGAGGTCTTGTCCTTTCACTTTGATTCCCATTGGGGCACGCATTCCTGTTTGCAGCATTACCAATCGGGTTTGAATTGGCTGTAATTTAGGTGCTGACGTTACGCCTGGCAATTTTGTAACGGTCACTATTTCATTCCAGATATCATCTGGTGACTTGATGTGTTCTCGCCAATTTCTATAAAATTCACCATCTTCATCTTCTATCAGGTTGGCAGTATCGACCACGGTTCCAGAGCTTATGAAGTTCCCGTTTTTCAACTCAAACATACCTTCGTCATTTACCTTAAACCGTACTCTTTCTCCTTCCTTATTCAGGATGTATTCCGGTTTATAGATAATCACATTTTCATACATGGAAAGTGGTGCAGGATCGAGTGCAGATTCAACTCTCCCTGCTTTACCCACGACAGTTTCAATTTCGGGAATGGTTGCTACGGCCATATCCAATTGTTGCAGTACTCGTTTATTTTCTTCCACTCCGGCATGCGGTAATGAGGTTGGCATGAGTAAAAAGGATCCTTCATCTAATGCAGGCATAAATTCTTTTCCTGTATTTTTCATGATCAGAAAACCACAAACCACAATTACGGTTGGAATAGATAAAAACAAGATTTTATTGGCCAGGGCCCATTTTAGTATTCTCACATAATATCTTCTGAAGAGGGTAAATATCCCCAGCAATCCGAAGGCAATTACACCGACAAAAATCAGGTTGATAAAGATACTCCTATCAACGCCCAGCGGTCGCCAGTATTCCGCTAAGAAGTACACAATGGCAAAAGCTGAAATAACTATATTACTAAGGTTTGACTGATCTTTATTGATCTTCCCTTGATTTTTCAACCAGGCAGAGATTCCGAAAGCCATTAAAATAACTCCTAAGAAATATCCTAAAACCAATATAAGGAGTCCGAGTCCCACCAAGATAATATTGATAATCTGAGCAATATTCTTTCTCGTTTTATTCTTTCTGAAAATAAAGGCAGCAAAAGGAGGTATCAAAAACAGGGCAACAATAATTGATGCTGTCAGGGCCATGGTTTTGGTAAAAGCCAATGGTCTGAACAGCTTCCCTTCGGCCCCGGTCATGGTAAATACCGGAATAAAGCTAATAATCGTAGTAAGTACTGCGGTTAATATGGCTCCTGATACTTCTTTGGTGGCATTAAACACCACCTGATTGATCGGGAGTTGATTTCCGTCTTCATCCAGGTGCCTGATTATATTTTCGGAGAGAATTACGCCGACATCCACCATGGTTCCGATGGCGATGGCGATTCCTGACAGGGCCACAATATTGGCATCCACATGAAATAGTTTCATGGTAATAAACACCATAAGTACAGCCACCGGTAATAAGCCGGAGATTAATATTGAAGCTCTCAGGTTAAACACCATGATGATAATTACCAATACGGTAATCAGCACCTCCATGGTGAGGGCTTCATTTAATGTCTGTAGCGTTTCCTGTATTAATTCTGTTCTATCGTAGAAAGGGACAATCGTTAGTTGCGAGGTACGGCCATCGGCTAATTCTTTTGATGGCAATCCGGCACTAATTTCATTGATCTTTTCTTTTACATTGTTAATCACCTCGAGCGGATTGGCGCCGTATCTTGCTACTACCACACCTCCTGCTACTTCGGCACCTTCTTTATCCAGAATACCTCTTCTCGGGGCGGGACCCAGTTTAACTTTGGCGATATCCTTCACCCGAATAGAAACGTAGTCGCTTACGGTAACCACGGCATTCTCAATATCCTCGATGGACTTCACATATCCCAGTCCACGTACCAGGTATTCGACCTGGTTGATCTCGATGGTCTGGGCACCCACATCTCTATTGGATTCTTTTACGGCTTTCACTACGGCATCGAGGCCGATTTTATATTGTTTCAGAAGTTCCGGATCTACATCTATTTGGTATTCCTGAACATACCCTCCGATAGAGGCAACTTCTGAAACACCACTTGCTGAAGACAGAGCGTATTTTACATAGTAATCCTGTACACTTCTCAGTTCGTGGAGATCCCACCCTCCTGTAACGTTTCCATTTTCATCTCTCCCTTCCAGGGTGTACCAGAAAATCTGTCCTAAGCCGGTGGCATCAGGCCCTAAACTTGGAGAAACCCCTTCGGGTAATAAGCCAGCCGGAAGGGAATTTAATTTTTCCAGAATTCGACTACGACTCCAGTAAAATTCCACATCTTCTTCAAATATCACATAGATACTTGAAAATCCGAACATGGAAGAGCTTCGAATGGTTTTCACTCCTGGTATTCCAAGCAATGAAGTTGTTAACGGATAGGTGATCTGATCCTCTATATCTTGTGGAGAACGACCGTCCCACTTGGTAAAAACGATCTGTTGGTTTTCTCCGATATCCGGAATTGCATCTACTGCCACGGGATCTCTTGGCAATAGTTCTGTTTTCCAGTCGAAAGGTGCGTGTACCATTCCCCAGCCAACAAAAAGGCCTAAAAGAAGTACCGCTACCAGTTTATTTTCTATTAAAAATTTGATGCTTTTATTTAGCATGATCTACGTATTGAATAATTAAATGTTATCGTTTAGTTATAAACATCAACACAGCCTGAATCTCGATTAAACGGATTCCGGCGATACTTTAATACAATGAATCATTGCATTAAAATCAATACATCAATCAGATTAAAAAGACTTCATCAAGGATATGGATATCCTTGACTAAGAATGGAGGCGGGTAATTTTTATGAGGGATTACATTTTGTTCCAGCCCCTCAAATAGGTTAATATAGGTATAAACAAAAGAGGCTAAGAAAACCTGCTGTTGAAAATCGAGATCATTTACTGAGGTTTTTACTTCATCTTGTCCTTCGACCAATTTAATCTGGTCGGTACAACAAGAGGATTTTTGAAAAGAACACTCGTCATCTTTACTCGATTGTTGAAGTTGCATCCCACAAGTTTCAGCTTGTGTTACTACTGCCACATCCACTAAAAAATCACCACAATAGTGTTTGCTCACGGCAAAAGACACCGTTGAGAATAGCACTAAAAGTGCCATGGTCATGGATGATATTTTATGGAAGTATTCCTTCATTTCGAAATCAAAAGTACAAAAAAAATGGATTTACCTCGCTCTTTAACAAAAGTTTGAGTTTTTGTTCGCCCATAGACCTGGGGTTAATCGGTTAGAAGATTACCTCTGTCTTTGAGTATTTTCTGTTTGGCATTGGCTGCAAAATTTCTTCCTATCGGGATTCTTTTATTATGAATCTGGATCATATTCCCTTCCAGTAATTTAACCTTATCGATCGCTATGGTATAGGATTTATGGACGCGGACGAAACATTCATCCGGCAATTCTTCGGTGATACTGCTAATGGACTTATGAGAGACGTAGGTGCCTTCCATCGTGGTTACTTTTATATAATCTTTTAAGCTTTCAATAAAGAGGATATCTTTCAGATAGACTTTAACCAGTTTTTTATCGACTTTCAGAAATAAGTGGCTGTCTTGTTTAAAGCCATTTTGTTCCCCTCTTTTTTCGGCCAGCACATTTTTTAGTTTGTTGATTGCTTTCAGGAACCTACCGAAAGGAATTGGTTTCACGAGGTAGTCCAGCACGTCGAACTCATAGCTTTCGAGGGCATATTCTTTATAGGCGGTTGTTAGGATTATTTGCGGGTATTCAGGAAGCGTTTTAAGAAATTCCAAACCACTCATTCGGGGCATATTAATATCCAGGAAAATAACATCAATATTTCCTTTTTCCAGGGCAGGCAAGGCATCTATCGGATTGTTGAACACTCCTGCAATTTCAATATTCTTTAAATCTTCCAGATGTGTTTCAATTACACTAATGGCTAAGGCTTCATCATCGATTATAAGGCATCTGATATCCATGTGTTTTTTTACTTTATTGGTACTTGCAACAGTACTTCATATGTATCATCCTTGTCAAATATATCTAACTTATGCTTATTCCCATATAAAATATCTAATCTTCTCTCGACATTTTTAACTCCGATTCCATTTAAATTGTTCGATCTTGCATTGGCATTGAAGGTGTTTTTACATTTAAAAAGCAACTGTCCGTCGAGTCTTTCAAAGTCGATATCCAGGGTCATCCCATTGGTGTTTCTTAGTCCATGTTTAAAAGCATTTTCGATAAACGGGAGAA
The DNA here is from genome assembly GCF_900116365.1 of Zhouia amylolytica. Lineage (GTDB taxonomy): Bacteria > Bacteroidota > Bacteroidia > Flavobacteriales > Flavobacteriaceae > Zhouia > Zhouia amylolytica. Next base: position 190,901 of record NZ_FPAG01000001.1, read on the forward strand.
AGATCAGCGGGGCGACTTTTATATTATCAATATCTCCACTGATACCGATATTTATATCTACCAAATTACCAAAACGGATCTTCTCCAGTTCAACATAATTATCGATGTAATTGATTTCCTGTATAAGGTCTACTTTCTTTTTATTGGCATCATATATAATGTATTGCATTATTTCTGAGAGCTTTAGCACGACATCTGATGCCAGGGAGGATTTTTTAAGCGTTAGCGCGTATAGGTTATTGAGTGTATTAAAGTAAAAATGCGGTTGAATTTGCGATTTCAAGTATTTTAATTCTGTCTGATACTGCAGTTCTCTTAGTTGTTGATTTTTATTTCGTTCATAAATATAATCAGCGAAGAATTTAATGGCTGATGTTAGTCCGACCACGTATAATTCTCCAACCACTACGGCTACAATATGGTTAAACCCAAACGGTCTTTGTCCGCCTTCCGCTTCGGGCCAGATATCTTCGGTAACCAACCAAAAGTTAAGACCGGATCTAATTACGTAATGGGCTCCGAGGCAAATAACGAAGAGGATGGCATATTCTAAATATTTCTTTTTCAGAATAAACCTGGGGATCAAGAAATAAATATTGAAGTAGACCACCAATATATGTAAGGGAAACTCAACCAGATTTGATTTAAAGGAGTACCAGTAATCATCGAAATAGCTTCCCCAGCGCACCACATTAAAAAGGAAATAGGCAATCCAGAAATACAAGTGATATTTCATGGGGATGGTTCTATTGGCGACTTGATCTTTCATTGAGAAATATGAATAAAAATGAACAAAATATTAAGTTTTCATCAGCAAATGAGGTGAAAATATACAACTATACGTGCTATAAATCAAAAAAGTGAAAAATATAAAAAATGCCATTTACGCAATGTCCAAAAGGTGCTGTTGTTTATTACGAAAACGTTGTCGTTTGTATAAAAAAAATTTTTAAGCATGGGGGTTACCCTACTTTGGAGCAAATAAAACCAAACAATATGAAACAAAATTTCTTAGCTTCAACTATTTTATTCTTTGTTTCCGTCTTCTGTTTGTCTGCTCAGGAAGTGGCCATTTCAGGGGTGGTAACATCGGCCCTCGATGGCAGTCCTTTGCCAGGGGTAAACATCCTTATCGTAGGGACCACTAACGGTACGCAAACGGACTTTGACGGGAATTACACCATAGATGTTTCAAAAGGCGAAACACTTAAGTTTTCATTTATCGGAATGAAGACCCAGGAAGTCGTTGTTGGAAATAACAGTACTATTAATATTCAACTTCAGGAGGATGCCCAGCAATTAGAGGGTGTTATTGTAACGGCTCTTGGAATATCTAAAGAGAAGAAAGCCCTGACCTATTCGGCCCAGGAAGTAGGAGGTGATGAACTCACCAAAGTAAAACAGACCAACCCAATCAACAGCTTATCGGGTAAATCTGCAGGTTTAACCATCACCAAGAGTTCTTCAGGTTTAGGGGGTGCTGTGAAGGTTGTATTAAGGGGTAATGCCTCTACGACGAACAATGATCCGCTTTATGTTATCGATGGGGTTCCGATGTTAAACAACGGGAATGGTTCTAACGGAGCTGAACCCGGAACCGACATCTTCGGAAGTCAGACAGGAAACAGGGATGGTGGTGATGCCATGTCTTTAATCAATCCTGATGATATTGAAAGTATGACTGTTTTAAAGGGGGCATCTGCTTCGGCGCTTTATGGAAGTCAGGGTGCCAATGGTGTTATTTTAATTACCACCAAACGCGGTAAAGAAGGAGCGCTTTCAGTGAACTTCAACACCAGTTTCACTGTTGATAATGTGATGTCTTTACCTGAGCTTCAGTCGGAATATCAATCTGCTTCGGTGGGCCAGCCTATTGCCGAGAACGGGCGTGTTACGGATCCTAAATCATGGGGAGCGAAGGCTGACGGCTTGAGCAATGATGCCAAAAGCTTTTTCAATACCGGGTATACTTCAATCAATGCATTGTCATTGACGGCAGGAAACCAAAAGGCACAGACTTATTTTTCTTATGCCAATACTTCTGCCAGTGGTGTAATTCCTGAAAACCGATTATTGAGAAATAATATAACACTTCGGGAAACTGCGAAGTTCTTAGATGACAAGATCGACGTTTCTGCGAGTATTAACTTATCAGACCAACGCATCTGGAACCGACCTACCAATGGTTTGTATTCGAATTCATTAACCGGACATTATTTACACCCTGTTGGTATCGATCGTGATATTTACAAGGACACCTTCGAATATTTCAACACCCAGACGAACATGATGGACCAATATGCTTCGTCATTTGATGAGAACATACAGCAAAACCCTTATTGGTTAACGTATCGCAGTCCGAGTAAGGATATCGCCCAGCGTGTTCTTGCGAATGCTTCGGTTAAATATCAAATCACCGATGCCTTTTCCATACAATCGAGAGGTAGTTTGGACAAGTCATTTTATACATTCGACAAAAGGCAATATGCCGGAACTGATCCAGTTAACTCGGGAGAAAACGGAAGGTATATTTTGGAAAAAACAGAAAATACGCAGCAGTATATTGACCTTATTGCAAACTATGGGAGTGATCTATCAGAGGATTTTTCTCTTACTGCTTTATTAGGTGCCAGCATGACCAAGTATCGTATTGGTGACAAGGTTTACCTTGATTCAGGTCGTGATGGATTAGGACTTAACTATCCGAATGTATTTAATATTGCCAATTTCGAAAACACGAATAACATTTATCAATCGGTTGGAAACCGCGAGGTACAATCGATATTTGCTTCCGCTAATTTTGACTATAAAGGTCTTTTATTTTTAGATGTTACCGGTAGAACCGACTGGTCTTCGACGCTTGTTAACACGGATTCGGAATCGTTCTTTTATCCATCTGTGGGGTTAACGGGTGTTTTGACTGAAATGATCTCTTTTCCGGAAGCGGTTTCATTTGCCAAGGTAAGAGCTTCATATGCGGAAGTTGGTAAAGACATTCCTGTTTATGCTACGGTACCGTTGTACGGTATCAATGCTACCAACACTGGTGTGAGTCCGGCTCCTTTTGCTCCTATTGAAGGAGAAACACTTGAACCGGAAAGACAAAAATCGTTCGAGATCGGAACGGAATGGAATTTCTTTCAGAGAAGGTTGGGAATTGATTTCACCTACTACAACACTAAAACACTTAACCAGATTTTCTTCATTCAAGCAGAGCCAAACCCTTATGGTTATCCTCAGAACATCGTAAATGCAGGTGAGATCACCAATAACGGGTTTGAGGTGGTTTTAAGCGGAAAGCCTATTGTTAATGACAATTTCAGCTGGAATACTGCCTTCAATTTTGCTCAGAACGACAACAAAGTTGTTTCGGTACACCCTTCTTTACAGGATGGTGAGGCTATCATTACGGCTCGCGGGGTTAACGGATATGAATATTCATTAATAGAGGGGGAAGATTTCGGTAGTATTAAAGCGCGATCTGTGGTAAGAGATGAGAACGGAACCCCTGTGATCAACGCTTCAGGTACCTTAATGGCTACAGACTTTGAAACGGTAGCTCATGCGCAACCGGACTTCACCTTAGGATGGAATAACTCAATTGATTATAAAGACTGGACCTTCAGCTTCCTTATCGACGGAAAATTTGGTGGTGATGTGATGAGTGTTACCGAGGCAGTGAATGACAAGTACGGAGTTTCGCAGGCTACCGCAAATGCGAGAAACACTAACGGAGGTATGATCGACGTAGTTGATGAAAACGGGGCTCCTTCTCAGCTGTCGGCCCAAGAGTACTACAATGCTGTTGGCGGCAGAGACGGTATGTTAGGAGAATATGTTTACGATGCTACCAATGTAAGCTTACGCGAACTTTCTATCGGATACCGATTGAACATTGAAGATAGTTTTGTTCAGAACATGAATTTCTCTCTTATTGCCAACAACCTTTTCTTTTTCTATAAAGATGCTCCATTCGACCCTAATATTGCTGCCAGTACCGGTATTGGATTACAAGGTGTCGATATCTACAACCAGCCTTCTACGCGAAGTATTGGGTTAAACATTAACGTAAATTTCTAAGAAAATGAATCATATAATAAAATATACACTTGCTTCTTTAGCGGTACTCAGTTTAACCAATTGTACTGATAGTTTTGAAGACACCAATTCAAATCCCTATGGAATTACATTAGAAAGTTTAACACAGCGTAACAATCATATCGGGACTAAGTTCGCACCGATGTTTGCTAATGTCATTCGTGTTGAACCTGCATGGAACTATCAGTTACAGCAAAATTTAAATGCGGATGTATTTTCGGGTTATATGACGGCTCCCACTCCTTTTGCCGGTAACATCAATAATCAGACTTATAGCCTGGTAAACGGGTGGAACGGATTCATCTGGATCGATGCCTATGATTCAAATAGCGGAAACGGGGTGATGCCTCATGCGAAAGACATCAATGACATTGTAGCGGCATCGGGAGACACAAGTGGCGAAAAATTTGTTCACCTGGCCAATATCATCAAGGTGATGGCCATGCATCGTGTATCTGATGTATTCGGACCTATTCGCTATTCTAAGTTCAATGAATTTGCCACTTCAGGGGAATACGATTCTCAGGAAACTGCTTATAAGGCATTCTTTACGGATCTTGATGCTGCTATATCAGGCTTAGAGTCTGAAGTAGGCAGCAGTCAATTCGTCGACTTCGATCAGTCTTCTTTTCAGGGAGATATTGCCAAGTGGCGCATGTTCGCTAATTCATTACGATTAAGGTTGGCCATACGCGTTTCTAAGGTGGATCCGGCCCTGGCGAAAACTGAGGGAGAAAAGGCCCTGGCCAGCAATGCGGGTTTATTAGCATCCGAAGACATGGAAGTAGATATGGGCGGTTTTGTGCATCCGATAGAGACCATCAGTAATGTATGGGGAGATATTTGTATGAGTTCGGAGATGGAATCTATTTTAAAAGGATTCAATGACGGTCGTATCGAAAAGTATTTTTCTGCACCTGAGGATCCTTCATTGGGCGATTACAAAGGAATCAGAATGGGGATCGAGATCGAGGCCAAGTCGCAATACGGGAGTCATTCAAAGATCGGGGAAGTTATACAAGGTACTTCGAAGGTATGGATGACCTCGGCGGAGGTTCATTTTTTAAAGGCTGAAGCTGCTTTAAGAGGCTGGGCTGGTGCCGGAGATGCTAAAACAAATTATGAAAATGGTGTCAGAGCTTCTTTCGAACAACACGGTGTTGGCGGAGTTGACAATTATTTAGCTGATAACACCAGTACTCCTGCCGACTTTGTCGATGCTTTAAATGCAGCCAATGACTACAGTTACCCGAGTACGGTAACGATTGCCTATAACGAAGCGGGAAGCTTAGAAGAACAATTAGAGCAGATTATTACCCAGAAATGGATTGCGATGTTTCCTGACGGGCAGGAAGCCTGGAGCGAATACCGAAGAACCGGATATCCGCAGGTATTTCCTGTGGTAGTTAACAACAGTGGTGGTACAATCGACACTGATATTCAAATTCGAAGAATCAATTTTGTCGACAGTGAGAAGAACACCAATGGTGCTAATGTTGACATTGCTACTTCGTACTTGAAAGGACCGGATAACGGAGGCACCAGGTTATGGTGGGACACCGGTAATTCTAACTTTTAATTGAAGTAGCACTCAAATATAATATCTAATAAGGGGCAGGTTACACAGCTTGCCTCTTATTCAACTGATTAAAAAAAGTACTATCTTAAAATACCGAAAAACCTATTTTAAATAGTCTAACCATTTCATTATGAAAAAGTATTCATTGTTCTTTCTGTCTTTATTGCTATTACTCATTGTATTTTCCTGTACAGAGGATCGCAATATTGTTGTTGTTGACGACATCAACATCATACCCCAACCCAACCAAATTACACCAAAGGAAGGACACTTTTTCTTATCGAACCAAACATCTTATAATTTTGAGGATCTGAAGTTAGTACCCATAGCGGATCATTTCAAACAACAGCTTAAAGAACTGCACGGGCTTTCGATCGGAGCAAATGATGCCAGTAATAATATGATCGAAATGAAAATCGACTCTTCGCTAAGCTTAGGTCCAGAGGGTTATCATTTAGAAATCTCAAAAAACAAAATCGGCATTGCAGCTCCATCTCCACGAGGGGTATTCTACGGGTTACAATCCTTACTACAAATGCTCCCAATGAGCACAGGAGGCATTCCGAATGAAGCAATAAACTATCAAATACCGGCAACTGAAATCATTGATGAACCTGCATTTAAATGGCGAGGTTTAATGTTAGACGTATCGCGTCATTTTTATTCGGTTGCCTTTATAAAGAAACACCTTGACATACTCTCTATGTTCAAGATTAATAAATTTCACTGGCACCTTACGGACGATCAGGGTTGGCGAATGGAAATAAAGGCCTACCCGAAATTAACTGAAATCGGTTCTAAGCGCAAAGATGACGATGGATCTATTTATGGGGGTTACTATACTCAGGAAGAGATCAAAGATGTAGTGAACTACGCCAGGGAACGATTTATTGATGTGGTTCCGGAATTTGATATCCCGGGTCATATGATGGCTGCTCTGGCGTCTTATCCAAATTTAGCCTGTACCCCTAAGCACTATGAGGTAAGAACCTTATGGGGTGTAGAGACAAATATTTTATGTGCCGGAAAGGAGGACACCTATACTTTTATGTCGACGGTCATCGATGAAATGGCTACTATGTTCCCTTATGAATACTATCATATGGGTGGAGATGAAACTCCTACGGATAAATGGAAGTTATGTTCTTTATGTCAGCAAAAAATGAAACAGTATGGCTTAGCCAATGAGCATGAATTAAAGAGTTATGTAATGGCTGAAGTAGAAAAAATGCTTCATGCGCATGATAAGAAGATGATTGGTTGGGATGAGATCCTGGAGGGCGGGATTACTTCGACCACTAATATCATGTCGTGGCAGGGAGAAGAAGGAGGCATTAAAGCTGCTAATGCGGGCCATGATGTTATTATGACTCCTTCCAGTTATTTGTATTTAAATTTTTACCAGGGTGATCTCAATGTGGAGCCCATGGCTTTCGGGGGCGATGTTCCATTAAAGAAGGTATATCAATACGATCCTATCCCTCATGAGATTGAGGCAAGCAGGCAACATCATATTTTGGGTGCTCAGGCCAATGTATGGACCGAATATGTGGAGCAAGATTCGATGTTAGCTTATTTAATGTATCCCCGAGCCATTGCACTTTCTGAATCCTTATGGAGTAGGGAGCACGATTACGAAGATTTTTTAAAGAGGTTAAATCAGCTATATCCAAAGCTGGATGCATTGGAGGTTAATTATCATATTCCATTACCAGAGGGGCCTGAAACCAGGACTTTAAAGTTCCTTGACAGTATTACGATCCCGTTTCATACGACGCAGCCGGTAAAGATGGTATATACCACGGATGGCACCTCTCCAACGATGGATAGCCAGGTATACGAGGGGCCTTTCACCTTTAAGAAAAATACCACTTTAAAAATAGCGTCTGTACTAGATCACGGAAAGGTAAGTTTAGTAAATGAATTTAAGATCGTTAAAACCAAACCAAAGGCATCTTTAGATACGATTCCTGCGGGTCAGGGGCTTGAGATGAGTATTGCCAAAGGCATTTTCAATGATCCGGATCAGATTAATCCGGAATTATTCAAAAGCGCGGGGGTTATAGATTCATTAGCCGCGGCCAACAAAACCTATTATTGGGGGCATTCTATCGATTCGACCCAATTTAAGGCAGTGATATTGGAGGGTATGATCGAAATCCCGGAAGAACATCTGTACACCTTTTCCAGTTTACAGGATCGCATATGGATTGGTGACAGTTTAGTTATAGACAATGCCAACAGTATCAGGAAACACCCAAAACAAGGTATGATCGCATTGCAGAAAGGTTTTCATAAGTTGCAGATATTGTATATCAACAATATCAAAAAAGGATGGGCGACTGATTGGAATACCGTGGAATTACAGTTTAAGAAAAATAATGACAGTATATACAGAAAGGTAAAGTCTAACATGCTTTATCGTTAGTTAGTTGTTTAGTTTAACAAAAAAGGGTCGTGCTGCCACACGACCCTTTTTCTCAACTAACCCCAATTACTTACCCAGCATCAGAAGTTCATTGCAACTGATCTCGGTAATGTAACGTTTTGTGCCTTCTTTAGTTTCATAACTGCGGGAAGTTAATTTACCATCGATGGCTACTTCTTTTCCTTTGTTCAAGTACTTTTCTGTTATTTCAGCGGTTTTACCCCAGGCCACTATATTATGCCATTGCGTTTCCTGAATTAATTCACCCTTAGCATTTCGATAACTATCATTGGTCGCTATGGAAAATTTGGCCAGTTTCTTGCCACTTTCAAGGTTAATAATTTCCGGATCGTTTCCGAGGTTTCCGATGAGTTGTACTCTGTTTCTAAGTGTTTTCATGATATAAAAATTTAAATGAACTATTATTTGTTCTGGTTTCGTTAGGCAAATATGAATGAGGTGGGTTATGATAATCGTATAATAAGCAGTTACTTTCGTTTATAAGCGATTGTAAACGTTTGTAGTCGGTTATAATTCATATTTTTTTTTGTATTTTTAGGACCCCCTTAAACCTTGAAATAATGATTATTAATTTAAAGAATGAGATCTGGAAAGACCTCAGTAAAGACGTTTGGAAGAAAAACGAACGTTATAAGGTCTCCAATTACGGTCGGATCATCAGCTACAAAGCGGATCCGGACGGAAAACTTTTAGAACCTGGAAAGGTTGGTGGATATCCTGCCACAACAGCAATTAAGAAAGATGGCAAAAATGAGATCATCTTTATTCATAGGGCTGTTGCGGAATTATTCTTAGAGAATCCTGAGGAAAAGAAGTTTGTTATTCACAAAGACTTTGTCAAGGACAATAATTTTGTGCAGAACCTGGAGTGGGCAACCCAAAAGGAATTGACTAAGCACAATAGCAAAAATCCAAAAGTTATCGCTGCTAAGGAGCGTCAAAAGACGAAGCCTACCTACAGCAAGCTGAACGAAGCCAAGGTAAGGCTTATCAAAAGAAAAATTAACGACCCCAATCGCCGAACTCGATTGCGACTTATTGCCAAACAATTTGGAATATCTGAAATGCAATTATACCGGATCAAATCGGGAGAAAACTGGGGTCATGTAGAACCATGACAAAATGAAGTTTAAGGCCACTGTTGTACTTTGCTTACTTAATTTTTATGCGTTTTCACAAACTGCCAACACTTTAACTATAAGTGAGGATCACACTCCTGTTAAGGCAAGTATTGAGGAGGTAGCATGGCTTGAAGGGTATTGGCAGGGCGCAGCATTAGGCGGAACTGCAGAGGAAATATGGAGTGCTCCTATGGGTCGCTCCATGATGTTTTCCTTTAAGCTTACCGCCAATGATGAAGTGGTATTCTACGAACTTGGTTATATTAAAGAAGTTGACCATTCTCTCCTTTTACAATTAAAGCATTTTGACAAGCATCTTCACGGATGGGAAAAGCAAGATGAAACTGTTGATTTTCCGTTTATTTCCAAATCGGGGAATCGCATCTATTTCGACGGACTAACCTTTGAAAAGCGGGGTGCTCGGGAAATGATTGTTTATGTGGCCTCTAAAGATAAATCGGGTGCACTTTCTGAACTTGTATTTAATTACAAAAAGAAATAGTCATGGAGCGTGTTTGTCTTGAATGCAATACCAAAATAAATGGCAGAGCTGACAAGAAATTTTGCAATGATTATTGCCGTAATGCTTATAACAACAGGTTAAATAAGAAAAGTAAAAACCTCATCAGGAACATTAACAATCGACTTAAAAAGAACTATCGAATTCTCGAGGAATTGAATCCGAACGGAAAACGCAAGACGACCAAGTCGATGCTTTTAGACAAAGGCTTTGACTTTGAATATGTCACAAACCTATATCATACCAAAAGCGGCACCACCTATTACTTCGTATACGACTTAGGCTACCTCCCTTTGGATCATGATTATTATATGCTTGTGAAACGAAACGGTTGATAAAGTATTTTTGTACAAATATCAGTTTTTACCAGTTTTGACCGCTTAAACGCAGTGCGGCTTTAACGATATCCTTTCTACTTATCTGACCGACAAGTCTCCCATCCTCCACTACCGGAAACCTTCTTCGGTGTCCTTTATAAAACTGGGATGCAGCGTCAAATATACTCACATCGTTTCTGATGGTTTCCACATCTTTTGTCATAAAATGCTCGACATTTTTTTCCAGAATAGGCATATTGAAATATCGGCTTTCTGATATCTGCTTCATACAATCGGCTTCTGAAATTATACCGACTAAATTTCCCATATTATCCACTACCGGTCCTCCGGAAATGCGATGCTTTATAAACAGCTCCATTACTTCCAGAACAGATTGTTCCGGTTTGAATGTAATAAGGTTCTTCGTCATATAATCCTCTACCAATATTGGCGCTTTATATTCCTTTTTTACCTCTTCTCTCGGCCCTTGAAAACTCTTAATCCCCATAGTATTACATTTTAAATAGTTTGGTTAGCTTTTTAAATTTACTGAATTTTAACGTATTAAATAAATAAAAATTAATCAAAGCTCAAAATTTTGATAACTTTATAAAAAAAACCAGATGAAGAACCTTTCCGCTGTATTCTCTTTTTTTCTTATTGTACTTGCCACTTACTGGAGTTTTCATTCACTAATGCCTCAGAGCATTTCTAAGTCCACTACCCCTGATGATCAATTTTCGACGGAACGTGCGCTTTCTCACATACTCCAAATTTCGAAGGAACCTCATTTTGTCGGGGCAGCGAATCATAAAGTTGTGCGGGATTATATTGTAACGGAGCTGCAAAAACTTGGACTTAAAGTTGAGTTGCAAGAGGGATATACCGGGGGTGATTGGGGGAATTTAAGTAAGGCGACCAATATTATTTCAAAAATTGAAGGAACCGGTAACGGGCGCTCGCTGGTCTTGATGACTCATTACGACAGCAATCCGCATTCATCACTGGGAGCTAGTGATGCCGGTAGTGGCGTTGCTGCCATTCTTGAGGGAGTTAGGGCTTACCTGGCTACAGACAAAAAACCCTTAAACGACATCATTATACTCATCACTGATGCTGAAGAACTCGGCTTAAACGGAGCTCAGCTTTTTGTTAATGAACATCCGTGGACTGAAAACATCGGGGTAATCCTGAATTTTGAAGCCCGGGGTAGCGGTGGACCGAGCTATATGCTTATGGAAACCAACGGAAGTAATTCGAAACTCATCGAGCATTTCGTTGAGGCCGATCCGGAATTCCCGGTAGCCAATTCCCTGGCCTATAGCATTTACAAGAAGCTTCCTAACGATACAGATCTTACTGTTTTCAGAGAGGACGCTGATATTGACGGTTTTAATTTTGCTTTTATAGACGATCATTTTGATTATCATACGGCGATGGACAATTACGAACGTCTGGATCGTAACACGCTGGAACATCAGGGCAGTTACCTTATGCCATTGTTAAATTATTTCAGTCAGGAAAATCTAAGTGATCTTAAATCGGATACGGACTTTGTGTTTTTTAACGTCCCCTTTTTTAAGATGGTAACCTATCCGTTCAGCTGGATCTTACCGATGCTCATTCTTTCTGTTTTGGTCTTTATCGGCTTAATCATAGCAGGCATCCGAAGCAAAAAGATCGTTTTAAAAGAGGTCGGCATAGGCTTTTTGGCATTTGTTGCTGCCGTTGCCTTATCAGCGCTTATTGGTTTTTATGCCTGGCCGCTATTAAAAGGGCTTTACCCACAGTACAATGACATTTTACATGGATTTACTTATAATGGTCATTCCTATATCGCATTTTTTGGGATGTTGAGTATTGCTATTTGTTTTGGCATATACAGCATGATTAAGGAGGTACGACCTGTTAATCTTCTGGTAGCTCCCATTTTATTCTGGCTGGTTATATGTGGCTATGTAGCTTTCAATTTGGAAGGTGCCAGTTTTTTCATCATACCTGTTATCGCTACACTGGTTTCCTTTGGCATCTTATTACGTCAGGAGAAGCCCAGTATCTTATTGTTGACTCTTTTGGCTATTCCGGGACTTTTCATCCTTGCACCATTTGTTCAGATGTTTCCGGTGGCGTTAGGATTAAAAATTTTAATTGCCAGCAGTTTACTAACCGTTTTAATCTTTGGGCTGAGCCTTTCGGTCTTCGGGTTTTACAAGAGTAAGAAAACCTTAGCCATTATCTTTTTCATCATAGCCATATTCTATTTCGGGAAAGCTCACATGCATTCAGGGTTTGACGAGAACAGACCAAATCCGACCAGCCTGGTTTATTTGCTGGATGCCGATGCTAATAAGGCCACGTGGAACACTTATAATACAGTTCTGGACTCGTGGACTTCAAAATACATTACGGATGACAGGGTGACTTCTACGGAAGGGCATCATTTCAGTAGTAAATATAAAACCGGTTTCACTTATTCTTCGGAAGCACCGGTAAAAAATATTGACCTACCAGACATTCGGATGAAGCAGGATACGGTGATCAATAATGAGCGTCATGTAAAGATTTGTATTACTCCTCATCGCCATGTGAATCGATTAGAGCTTTTCTCATCGACTCCATTTATTGAATGTCGTGCAAATGGAATTGTTTTTGATAAAAACTACCTTAAAAATAGGGGCGATCGTTTACTTACGCATTATATTAGCCACAATGAAGACACGGAACTCTATTTGGTTTCCAAGGTGAATGAACCTATAGAAATTACGTTGTACGAGTCTTCTAACGATCTATTAAACGGCATTGATTTTAACATACCACAAAGGGCTTCCGATGCTATTCCGATGCCTTTTGTTCTAAACGATGCTATTATAATTAAAAAAACAATTCGTATTGAATAACAAAATAGCCATATTGGGCTGTGGATGGCTTGGACTTCCGCTGGCAAAACAATTCGTTAAAAGCGGATATCTTGTTCATGGCTCGACCACATCTGAAGACAAAATCAATCTCTTAAAGGATTCAGGAATCACCCCTTTTAAGATTGCGCTACACGAAGATCATATCGAAGGGGATATGGATTCATTTCTCGAGGGTGTTGGGACCATCATCATTAATGTTCCTCCCAAGCTCAGAAGGGCTTCTGCGGAAAACTATGTCTTAAAAATCGAGACCCTAATTAAAGCCATTGAAAAGACGGCAGTTAAAAAAGTACTTTTTGTGAGCAGCACCTCGGTTTATGGCAATAGTAAGGAGGTAATTACTGAAGAAAGTCGTCGTGAACCGACCACTGAGAGTGGACGGCAACTTGTAGAAGTTGAAGACTTTCTAAACGAACAAAGCAATTTTAAAACCACTATCGTTAGATTCAGTGGGTTGATTGGCGATGAACGGAATCCTGCTAACTTTCTTTCGGGTAAAGAAAACCTTCCGAATCCGGAGGCTCCGGTGAACCTGGTGCATCAGAATGACTGCATAGGTATTCTCATAAAAATAGTTGAAGGTGAACACTGGAATACGAACTTTAATGTGGCGTATCCCAGGCATCCTTCTAAGGAAACTTATTATCATCAAAAGGCAGTGGAAAAGAACCTTGAACCGCCACAATTTAATCATAGCCGTGAATCATCGGGGAAGACAATTGCCTCTGACAGGGTGATCGAGGTATTGAATTATCAGTTTACAACTGACATTTAAAGCTTTAGCAAATCATTTGGAAAATAATTCAAATATTTTAATAGTTTTGGAAGCTGTTAACTATTAGCGCAAATTGAACTCATTAATCAATAATATTTAAAATGAAGAAATTTTTATTGGTCTTTATTGCAGGTACGGCCTGTTTCAGTGCTGCTGCACAATCTAACACAGAACTAAAGACACATTACGAAGCTTATTATAAGCAAATGAAAACGCAGGGTGATATGCGAGGGGCTATTAATGCGCTTACTCATTTAAACGTTCTTAATCCGAGTCAGGAACGCACGGATACCTTAGCTTATTATTATGCCAACAGCGGTCAGAACTTACAAGCAGTAAAACTTTTAGGAACTGAAAAGGATCCTCAGGCCTCGGACCTGGCAGTAGAAGTAAAAGCTGCAGCACTTAAGGCTTTAAACCAACCACAACTGGCTGTTCAGCAATACGATATTCTATTTGGCCGAAAGCCTGATGTATATTTGGCTTATGACCTACTGGACCTGAACCTTCAGATCGGGAAGACGGCTGAAGCAAAAACATATCTTGATTATGGTATTGCCAATGCAAAAGATGATGAAATGTTACCTTTTTACCAGAGCAATCCTCCTTACCAGGTGCCGATCAAAGCAGCGTTCATCTACCAGAAGGGATTGTATGAATACAACCAGGACAAATCACAATTGGACACTGCTATAGCGACTATAGACGAAGCTTTGGCGATCGCTCCTAATTTCAAATTAGCGCAGCAAATCAGAGAGATCTTAGTAAAGCAAAAAGAAGCTCCTGCTACTCCTGAAGCTACAGACAAGCAATAATAATTTTCGTATTAAATAAAAAAACCGAGCTGCTTTAGCTCGGTTTTTTTATTTATGTTTTTTTCAATTACCAGATCTTCACACGTTCTTCAGGAGCCAGGTACATGCCATCATTTTCTGTAATATCGAAGGCATCGTAAAAGGCCTCAATATTTAATAATGGTTGTGTAGCTCTGTAGCGTCCCGGAGAATGCGGGTCGGTTTTCACCTGATTCTTCAAGGCTTCATCCCTGGATTTTGTTCTCCATACAGTAGCCCAGGACATAAAGAAACGTTGTTCAGGAGTATACCCATCTATTTCTCCAGGGTTCCCGTTTTCTTTTAAATGAATCTGGAGTCCGTCGTAAGCGGCATTTACCCCTCCCAGGTCTCCAATATTTTCACCTAGGGTAAATTTACCGTTGATATGTACTCCAGGAAGCACTTCTATTTTACTGTACTGAGCTGCTAGCGAATCTCCAAGGCGGTTAAACTCTTCAAGATCTTTATCTGTCCACCAGTTTACCAGGTTTCCATCGGCATCGTAATCGGCCCCACTATCATCAAATCCGTGAGAGATCTCGTGACCTATTACGGCTCCAATACCTCCATAGTTTACTGCTGCATCTGCGGTAAAGTTAAAGAATGGTGGTTGCAGGATGGCTGCCGGGAATACGATTTCATTATACGAAGGATTGTAATAGGCATTCACAATTTGTGGCGCCATGAACCATTCTGATTTATCGACCGGTTTCCCCAGCTTTTCCAAATCTCTTTTGAAGTTCCACTCGGCTGCATTCAATCCGTTTTGCAAGTAGGAACCTCCATCTTTGGTACTTTTAACTACGAGATCAGAGTAATCTTTCCATTCATCAGGGTATCCTACTTTGATGGTGGTCTTGGTTAGTTTCTCGATAGCTTTTTTCTTGGTTTCTTCATCCATCCAAGGCAAGGCGTTTATACGAGTCTCGTAGGCTTTAATGATATTCTGGATCATTGTTTCCGCCTGTGCTTTTGCTTCCGGCGGGAATACTTCTTCTACATAGAGTTTACCCAGTGCCTCTCCTAAGGTCCAGTTGATCGTTTGCAAAGCTCTTTCATCTCGAGCACGTTGTTCCTGAGCTCCTCTGAGTGTTTTGCTATAGAACTCCCAATTTGCGTATTCGATCTCTGTAGATAATACGGATGCAGCATCATTTAAAGCTGTCCATCTAAGGTACGCTTTAATATCGTCGATATTATTATTAGAAATTGTATTAGAAAGGGATTTAAAATAGTCTAGTTGAGAGATATTTACTGTATCGACACTCGCTGCTCCGATACCGTCCAGGTAATTTTTCCAGTTTACCGACGAGGCCATTTTCTGAAGATCGGAAATGGCTGTAGGATTATAGGTTAAACTCGGATCTCTTCGTTGCACTTTATCGAGTCTTGGTTCTGCCAATTTGGTTTCGAACGCCAGAATTTGCGCTGCTTCTTTTTGTGCTGTCGCTTCATCGTATCCGATAAACTGAAGCATTCTGGTTATGTGGGCTGTATATTTATCACGGATTTCCTGAGAATCTTCATCTTCTAAAAGGTAGTAATCTCTGTCTGGCAAACCTAAGGCTCCCGCTCCTATAGAGGCTCTGTTTTTGTTACTGTCTTTGGCATCTGCTCCTACTCCAAATCCGAAGAAACCTGCACCTCCTTTTGGTTCCATTTCTATGAGAAATGCCTGTAGGCCGTCGATATCTTCTATGGCATTTATTTTATCTAAATACGGTTGTAATGGCGCTACACCTTGCTCGTTTCTCGAAACAGTATCCATAATGGATTGAAACAGATACACTGCTTTCGCCTGATCGGAATTAGGATCGAGGTTGGGATCGTTTACTGCTTGTTTCAGAATATTAAGGGCATCTTCATCTGTTTTCTGACGAAGCTCATAAAAGCTTCCCCATGATGCTCTACTTGGTGGAATTTCGGTATCGTCAAGCCACTTTCCGTTTACGTAACGGAAGAAATCGTTTTTTGCACTTACTGTGGTATCCATGAGTTCAAGGTTGATACCAGGAATTTTTTCTACCACAGCTACCTCTTCTTTTTTGGCATCTGTTTTACAAGCCACTACTGTTGCGATGGTTAGTGCTCCAAGGGCAACGGGCTTTAGAAAATTAACTTTCATAATTTGTGATTAGATTTTAGTTGTATGCAATGTAAACAAAAACCTAATTCACTTTCCAGTTCTTCAAGAAATTAACAGATGTTTATGAGGAAAATTCTCATCAAAAGTCCTTATTGTTTCAGACTGTTTATCAACTTATTATCAAAGTTTTCTTTGATTTGTATGAGCTGGTCAACATTTTCATTTGGTACGGCAATGGAGAGTACATAATGTGCTATTTTCCATTGGCCATTTACTTTTTTCAGAACGCCGGAGCCTCTGCAAATTTTCATTTGGGTATCGAGCAATTCATCGAACCAGGCGATATTTTGATCGGAACCCAGGTAAACGTTTCTTTCGAGCGCCTTAAAGCTCCATGCTTTTCCTTTATCGAAGAAGGGCTTTGCAAATTTTTTGAAGGCTTCGAGCTGCCAGTTCTCGGTGGGATCGGTTCCGATAAAGACGGCATCGTCGGCCATTTTTGAAAAGTAGCTATCGAAATCGGCTTCTGCGGCAGCGAGATGCCAGGCGTCTATAAGGGTATTGATCTCTTTTTCTTGGGCTTGTGACCGCTGACTGAAGGGTAATGCCAGTAATACCAGGCAAATAAATTTACTGAGGCTGCTCATTTTGATTTTTAGCTTTTTCTATTTTTTGGTCGATAGAGTCAATGGTTTGCAGCACCTTTTCATAGGCTTTTTCTCTGAAGGTTTCACCCATCTGTGCTTCGAGTTCGTTATAAGCGGTAACCACGGCAACTTGCAGGTTGTTTAATTCTTTATCTCGTCCCTGGTCGTCAGACACGGATCTTGTTTTCAGAATGAATGTTTTTAGTACTAACAGTCTACTTTTAATTGCAGGGATCTGTAGTTTTTCAGGGAATTCTGATTTTTCCAATTCCTCCATTAACCTGATAAGTTCATCTAAGGACAAGGATAGGTTATCGGCTTGTAATTTCTGGAACTTGGTCATTTCTTCATTGAAAAGTTCCCACGCTTCCCATTCCCCTATCTGCTCCTGAACGCTGGCATCAAAAGTCATTATTTCGGGTACAGACTGCTTGGCTGCAACCTCCTGTTGCTCTCCTTGTTCTGCTCCCTGCTCTGTATCCTTTTTATTACCGCATGATACGATGAGGAAGGATGACAGTAATACTAATACAATGTATCTATTCATAGATGCGAATATAGTACATTTTTAAACTTTAGAGACTCCGCAAAAAGAAACTAAACAACGGTTTATTTATTTCGTATAGTTTCTTTTTAAGGCTTGATGTATAGATATTTTCAAGAAATAGTATCATAATCTGAATGTAATGACTAAATTTGCGTCCATATTTTAAAACACAACAGGTAATGCCAAATATTTTAATTATTGGTGCTTGCGGGCAAATAGGAACTGAACTAACGGTTGCACTAAGAGATAGATATGGTAAAGACGCGGTAATTGCTTCAGATATCCGTGAAGGTAATGAGGAATTAATGCAGGCCGGTCCTTTTGAAATTTTAGATGCTACTGACAGCGCGGCTATTGAGAAGATTGTTGAAAAACATCATATTACAGATGTTTATTTAATGGCAGCGATGCTTTCTGCGGTTGCGGAGAAGCATCCATTAAAGGCATGGGATCTGAACATGAATTCTTTACTTCACGTGCTGAACCTGGCTCGCGATAAGAAGATCGAGAAGGTGTTCTGGCCAAGTTCGATTGCTGTTTTCGGTCCGACTACTCCAAAAGACCATACGCCACAGCGTACGATCATGGAGCCTACAACAGTTTATGGTATCAGCAAACAAGCGGGAGAGCGTTGGTGTGAGTATTATTTCAACAAGTATGGGGTTGATGTACGAAGCATCAGGTATCCTGGTTTGATCAGTTATAAGACGTTACCTGGTGGTGGTACTACGGATTATGCGGTAGATATTTATCACAAAGCATTAACAGACGGGCAATACACCAGCTTTTTAGATCAAGGCACCTATTTACCTATGATGTATATGGATGATGCTATTCATGCTACCATCAGTATCATGGATGCGGATCGAGAGGCTGTTAAAATACGTTCGTCATACAACTTAAGCGGAATGAGCTTTGCTCCGGAAGATATGGAAGTGAGCATTCAGAAGCATATTCCGGATTTCAAACTGGATTACAATCCGGATTTCAGACAAGATATTGCAGATACATGGCCGAATAGTGTTGACGATAGTGCTGCTCAAGAGGATTGGGGATGGAGCAGTAAGATTGCTCTTGATGAAATGACTGAGATCATGCTTACTAATTTAAAATCTTATTACAAGAAGGAGTCGCTTTAGATCTTTCTTTATTAACATATAAACGCTCTTTGATTCCTGTATTATTACGGAATTGGAGAGCGTTTTTTATTTGACATTCCGCACTTGTTGTGGAATCTCTTAACTCAAAACTTAATCTATTTCTCCCTCAAGAAATTGCCACGCCTTTCTATCGCAAGGCTCGCAATGACGTAACACAATTTCTTACCCCCTGAACCTCCTAAAGGGGGGAATTTGTTTTTCTTGCTTTCTGTCATTCTGAACTACTTTGTCATTCCGTATTCATTACGGAATCTATTGTAAAAGGATGTCGAAATCATTAACTGTCATTCCGCACTTGTTGCGGAATCTGTTGATTCAATGCTTGATTCGTTTTTTTCCTGATGGGTAATTACCCACTGAATGTCTAAGGCATGTTTATTCTTTATTCTTTATTCTTTATTCTTTATTCTTTATTCTTTTTTATTCGCGCTGCTTTCTATTGTTTTATACAGGAGCTCATGATGCGCTACGAAATTGCATTGCCAAATGCTTTGCATTCATGAATACCTTATAAAACAATAACTAAGATTATAAATAAAAAAGTAACATCCCTTATAACTTCTTTTTCAAACTTTCTTTACTTTTTTTCATCGCCAAAAAAAGTAACAAAAAAGTCTAGCCTTGGCTTTTCAGTGACCCATTTTCATTTTAAACCCTAAATTAACCGAACTCGTCTGTTTCCCAAAACAGACTCAAACAGCGCTTAATTTATACGGATTCTTCAATGAATGGGTCCCCACTTACAAAGCCCATGGCGGTTTAAATAAATATACCGAACAATTCATCATCCAAATGCTTGTAGGTTCTTGAAATTAACTAGTTTAATCAGAGTATTTATTATATGTCATTCCGCACTTGTTGCGGAATCTCTTCACTCAAAACTTAATCTATTTCTCCCTCAAGAGATTGCCACGCCTTATTATTGCATGGATTGCAATGATGTTTATTTGGAGTTTTTTATAGCATTTTAAACGAAGGTTTTCATGAAATAGCTGTGGCTCAAGTGGAAGTGCGTTAGCGATAGCTAACAAAGCATGGGGTGGAGCGTAATAAACAGTTTAGTAAACTGTTTTAGCGAACAAGCCAGCTGGCGCAGGGAAAACATCAGCGGTTTTGCGATAGCAAAAATTTCCTATAAACCTTCTTGATTTTTTGATTCGTTTTGCATCAAGGCAAAATGAATAAAGGTTATAATAATCCAGAAAAACTGTTATCCCCAACAGAACAATGTAAAGTGCTGCAATCTTTTTCAGACTGGCAACTACTATTGATGAGATTGCCACGTCTTTCTATCGCAAGGCTCGCAATCACGTAACACAATTTCTTACCCTCTGAACCCCCTAAAGGGGGGAAATTGTTTTTCTTGCTTTCTGTCATTCCGCATTTATTGCGGAATCTGTTGATTCAATGCTTGATTGGTTTTTTTCCTGATGGGTAATTACCCACTGAATGTTTAAGGCATGTTTATTCTTTATTCTTTTTTGCATTGCCCAAAAAAGAACCAAAAAACGCTAGCCTGCATTTCCTTTTTCACCCGTTACACTTTGCCTGCTAAACAAAACGAACTCGAAGCCTTATCAGGACTTCTCAAACAGCGTTTCGTTCTTAACGCAGGCTGCAGCTACGGGGCCCGAAGTCGGAAATGAGGGCGATTTAAATAAAAATACTGAAACTATTGTAGAAGGGTGTTGAGATCAACGCCTGTCATTCCGCATTTATTGCTGAATCTGTTGATTAATCTTTTGGATTGAAAAATATGTTAGTTGGATTGTAATCTTGCATTCGCGGAAAGGCACGATTCGCATAAACCAAAGGGTTAAAAATTTTATAAATTCTATTCTCCTACATTATATAATAAAGAAAATTCAGTTCCTTTGAGAAAGATTATACT
Source organism: Zhouia amylolytica (assembly GCF_900116365.1). Taxonomy (GTDB): domain Bacteria; phylum Bacteroidota; class Bacteroidia; order Flavobacteriales; family Flavobacteriaceae; genus Zhouia; species Zhouia amylolytica. The sequence continues at coordinate 211,845 of NZ_FPAG01000001.1, forward strand.
GTTATGACCTTTTATACATCTTAGTCGAAAGATACGACTGAATTGTTAGGTATAGATTCCAATTAAATATGCAACCAGAAGAAAAAAAATTAGATAACCCTGTATGGTATTCTTTAAATGAAGAGCACGGTAAGTTTTCCGTGGTTTATAATCAGATAAGATTTTATCACCCAGAATATTGCCCTTTTGGTGGATTCACAGAGGAAGATAACACCTCCATCGGAATTAATAAATACGCTTTATTAACCGATCATTTTTATGTTGTTGGAGATAAACCCAGTTTCAAGAGTAAAATACAACTCAAAAATGAATTGGTTTGTAATCAAATGTTACTCAAAGAACCATTGGACTTTGAAAGCACTGAATGCATAACAGTCCTTAAAACCATAAACCAAAAACAAGATTTGTTTAACCTGGTAAATTTAGTACAGCCCGGATACTTTAAAAGTAAAACATCGGATTTGGGGAACTACTATGGCATATATAAAGACAACAAGTTGATAGCGGTAACCGGTGAACGAATGAAAATGAATAAATTTACCGAGGTAAGTGCAGTGGTAACCCACCCTGAGTTTACAGGAAAAGGCTACGCTAAACAATTAATAAAACACACCACCACTCAAATATTTAAGGAAAATAAAACTCCGTATTTACACGTTGCAGAATCTAATTATGGAGCTATAAAACTTTATGAAAAATTAGGATTTACAACCAGACGAAAAATAAGCTTTTGGAACCTTGTAAGAAATTAAAAAATGCCTAGCAAAATAGGGGAAATATGGTTCTGAGGTTTAATGCTCCACCACCAAACTTTATGTAAATTTAACTGTATTAGTTAGTCATAAATATTTGTATTCTTACTAGTGTCATTCCGCATTTATTGCGGAATCTAGTGATTACCTGTTTTCCAAGTTGGGTTCATATGTCATTTTTATTGAATCAAATCTTTCGGTGATAGTTATATTTATCGCAATACAATGTTCTGTTCTTTTTTATTCGCGCTGCTTTCTATTGTTTTGTTTAGGATCTCATGATGTGCTACGCAATTGCATTGCCAAATGCTTTGCATTCATGAATACCTTATAAAACAAAAACTAAGATTATAAATAAAAAAGTAACATCCCCTATAACTTCTTTTTAAACTTTCTTTACTTTTTTTCATCGCCAAAAAAAGTAACAAAAAAGTCTAGCCTTGGCTTTTCAGTGACCCATTTTCATTTTAAACCCTAAATTA
>NZ_FPAG01000001.1:213923-600677 GCF_900116365.1 Zhouia amylolytica
CAAAACGAACTCGAAGCCTTATCAGGACTTCTCAAACAGCGTTTCGTTCTTAACGCAGGCTGCAGCTACGGGGCCCGAAGTCGGAAATGAGGGCGGTTTAAAAAATATACTAAATCTATTATAACAAGGATGTCGAAACCAATAACTGTCATTCCGCACTTGTTGCGGAATCTGTTGATTCATTTTTTAGGCTTGAAAAATATGATGGTTGGATTGCTGTCTTGTTTTGGGGATTAGCAGGCGTCCATAAACCAAAGGGTTAGGAATTTCAAAATTTTCGTTTTCCTACATTGCAGGATTAAGAAATTTCGATTATTTTCGGAGGGGTTTTGCTGATGCCATTTTGGGATTCATGAGAGGTGCTGGTGAAATCAAATACAATACCGTTGCAAAACCTTAAACAACACCAATGGAAAGAACCGTATTTAAGAATCAAAACTTTTACATTTTATTAATTACATTTCCAGGGATTCTACTATGTTGGAATTTATGGACATTTTGGAATTCTAAAAATTTGATTGCCCTTATTCCTGCCATTATTCAAATCATCATTCTTGGACTTATTTTTACAAAAAACAAACAGGCCAAATTGGCAATTAAAATTTGGGCAATAATACTGATTGCCGGACCTTCTCTTTCCATTCTCGGAAATACTATTAAAGTCTTGTTAGGTGATGAGATTTTAAGTAAAATAATGCCCTTGATTATTCAAATCCTAATTCTTACTGCTGGACTTTATATCAATCATTTCAACAATACCACTGTGGAGGTAAAAAACATTGAGGAGTTTCAAAATCAATAAAATCTATACACAATACCCTTGGGAACACTCGCATAACCACATCGTCACAAATAAACCAAACCGTTAAAATGAATCACAACATTACCAACTCCACTGAAAGATCGAATAATACCCTCGGGGTTTTGTTTGACCTTATTATTTACATTTCTATAATGTTCCTGATCAGGGAGGTTTATTTACCAAAAGTTGGCTTCATTGCTAATGGCCTTTTTTGGTCGCTGACCACTTTGATTATAGCCAGTTGGAGAATGAAAATCAGAGGTGTTACCTGGAAAGACCTGGGATTAATAAAACCTAAATCAATGTGGAGAACATTAGGAGTGTCCGTTATTATTTTTGTTTCCGTAATGATTGCTGTCATACTATTTGAACTTCTAAAAGACCAATTACCATTTTCATTAGCATCAGATACCTCCTCCGAAAGTTCAGTGTCTAAATTTGGGGACCTTAAAGGAAATTGGATACAGTTTTTTATAATCATTCCTTTCGTTTGGCTCGAATCTATGTTAGAAGAACTACTAGACAGAGGCTTTTTGATGAATTGGATTGAAAAATTGTTTTCTTCAACTTCATTTGCCACAATCATAGCTGTACTATTACAAGCAATCATATTTGGGTTTAGACATTCAAACGACTTCTCCGAAAGGTCAATAACTGTTGGTCTTATTGGTTTAGTAATGGGTATAGCTTATGTAAAATTTGGCCGAAACCTATGGCCATTAATAATTGCTCATTGTATATTGAACAGTATGTCTATGATTGATAGAGTAATGTAATAAAAAAGCACATTAAAATGAAAAAAATAGGATTGGTAGGAGGAATCAGTTGGACTTCAACTTTAGACTATTATAAATATATAAACCAGGGTATCAATGAACAATTAGGTGGCCTAAATTCGGCTGAATGTATCATACATTCACTAAATTTCTCTGATATTCAGGATAAAGGGTGGATCAACTCTTATGACCTGATCTTCAATGCTTGTAAAAGTTTAACTTCCAACAATGTCGATTTCATAGTCTTATGTGCCAATACAGCTCATTTATTTGCTGACGAAATTCAATCAAAAATTGACATCCCTATTATACATATCGCTTCAGCTACCGCAGAGGAAATAAAAAAGCATAAACTGCGAAAAGTAGGACTCCTAGGCACCAAATTCACCATGGAAATGGATTTTTACCGAAACAAATTAAAAGAATATGGTATTGAAACCATGGTTCCAAGCAGTAAAAAGGATATTGAAGAAATTCAGGAAATTGTCAAAAATGAACTCGGAAAAGGAATTATCAATAAAGAGTCTAAATCAAAATTCAGACAATTTGCCAATGAATTAATAGAAAGAGGTGCAGAAGGACTTATTTTAGGGTGTACAGAAATATCAATGTTAATCGATCAGGAGGACTTTGACTTTCCTGTGTTCGACACTACAAAAATTCATGTTGAAAAAATTGTAAAACACTCCTTAAATAAATGAATTACAACCATATTCCATAATTAACCATATAATACCATCATGAAAAAAACAATCACATTATTATTCTGTCTTTTATCGGTTGTCATTAGTATTGCCCAAAAAAACAGTTCACAGAACACCCTCAAGCATATTGCATATACCGATGAAGACAGTACGGTTAGACTTGAAGCCCTTAAAAAACTAACTGATCAGAATGCTATTAAACACGTTGCCTTCACAGATGAGGATAGTATAATAAGGCTTGCCGCTTTGGAGAAACTAACAGATCAGAATGCAATCAAACACCTCGCTTATACCGACAAAGACAATAATATCAGACTGAAAGCTGTAAAAAAACTGACTGACCAAAACGCCATTAAACACGTTGCCTACACAGATGAAAACAACTTTGTAAAGCTCGTCGCTTTAGACAAGCTAACCAACCAAAATTCAATTAAACATGTTGCCTACACAGATGAAGATAACAACGTTAGACTAAAAGCAGTAAAAAAACTGACTGACCAGAATGCCATCAGACACGTTGCCTTCACAGACGAGGATAGCACCATAAGACTCGCTGCTTTGGTTAAGCTCACTGATCAAAATTCAATTAAACATATTGCTAAAACTGATAAAGAGAAAAAAGTGAGATTAAAAGCATTAGAGCTTTTAAATTAATTTCCAGCGAAAACATACTATAGAAGTTGACGTAGGAGAATTCTTGATATGAACCCCCTCTAAATTTACCATTAGCTACCATTATAAATAACCTATGAGAATACTATTTTATTTTTTGCTATCCCTTTTTCTTTTAAATTCTTGTCAAAGGAAGGTTACAAAAAACAAGGTCGAGAACTATACTGAAGTCAATTTGAATTTTAAAGACTATAAGCCCCACAAACATAAGAGTTTTATTGACCTTACTATTGAGAACGGAGTACATCCAATTGAACAACAATTGAAAATTTCTGATAGTGGAATCGTTTCTTATAGCTTTATAAATGAAAAAAAGCGAGAGCTAGTTTTTAAATATGAAAATAGGGAATTTAGTCTGATCGTTTCACCTAATGAAGAATTAAATGCGTATCTCTCCGTAGCCGAATTGACGGACTGGAATTCAACATTTAAAGGGTTTAAGATAACCTCAGGTGAAAATAGTATTACAAATAATTTGATTCTTCGTTATACATCTTACCTCGACAGTTTGATCAAACAAGCTCCTAACGGATTTAGCAATGATGGCAAATCGGTTGACATTGATTATAAGAATAAACGAATGTCAGAAATGCAAAATCAATTAAATGCTTTTGACTTATTTATAAGGGAAAATAAAATCAAAGACAAAACCTTTATCGATTGGAGTAGATCTCAAATAAGATACCGTGCTGGATTTGATCTAAGCCTGTTTCCGTTCTTCGGAATAATGAACAAAGAAATTGATGATGAAAAAGAATATTTCAATTTCATAAATGAACTCAACCCAAATGACAATGAAGAATTAACCTATCAGTCATACCTAAAATATCTAGAGACACTATCAACCTCGTATAAAATCATAAGCAACATTGCAGATAAGTATTCCTCGAAAAGAGAACAATTAAAAGAGAATAGTTCCTCGAATTTTCCAATTTTATTTAAAATGATCAAAAAGCTTCCAAAAAATAAGGAACGAGAATTTTTGATGGCTTATATATATCGTAATAATAATCAAATACCCGAAAAATATAAAGATAGTTTACAATTTTTTGTAAGTGATGACATATTAAGTCAAGTCAAATCATTAGATAAAATTGAAACTCTTGATATTATAACGCTCATTGAGAATTACGATATACCTGACAATGAAAAGGCTGCACTTTTAGCGCTTTATAAAGAATCAAAAGGCAAAGTTATTTATCACGATTTCTGGTTTACGAATTGTGCACCTTGTATGAAAGAACTCCCTAATTATAATGACCTTATTGCCACAACAAATCAAAAGAAGGTTGAGTTCATTTTTTATGGCGCATACATGGAAAAAGACGAATGGAGAGCCACCATTGAAAAATTAAAACTAAAAGGCAAACATCACTTACTTACAAAAAACCAATTAGCCTTTTTTGAGAAGTACTTCGGAGTTCATGGGTTTCCACATCATCATATTATAAATTCAAATGGAAAAATCAGCGAAAAAGTTCGTTTCGGAACTTATCCGGGCAACTTTAAGGAGATTAATAAACTTATAGAAAAAAACCATATTGTAAAAAGTAAGAAATGAATATAATAGAAAACACTCAAGAAAATGGCTTATCTGTCAAAATAGAAATTTGGGACAATACAAAAAGAGCCAAAAATCTAATGATCATATTTTGGATTTTGACAGGACTAACATTTATTGCAATAATTTCTGGTTATTTTGAATTGCAATTACTGGAAAACGTAAAACTCGGAATATTTCCCGACGAAAGTGAGGTCTATGCAAACGACTTACGCCAGGGAATAATTGGAATTATTCAAACCGGAATATACATTACTTCCATAATTTTATTTTTAAACTGGTTTCGAAGAGCCTATGGGAATTTACACAGGTTAGGAATCTCTTATTTAAAGCATAAAGAATCTATGGCTGTTTGGGCTTGGTTTATTCCTATTATTGTTCTTTTTAGACCCGTTCAAATCATGAACGAAATATGGAACGAAACACAGGAAAAAATTAAAAAGTTTGATTCTACTTATATCATTAAAAATGGAGGATTGATAATTGGATTATGGTGGGCTTTATTTATAATTTCGAATATTATAGGAAGATATGTATTGAAGACTGTCTTTAAAGCTGAAACCGTTGAACAATTAATTGAGGGATCACAGGCACTATTACTATCTGATTTCATGCAAATTCCAGAAGCCCTATTAGTTATTTTAATTGTATTTCAACTCTCAAAAATGGAAACAAAACTAGCTAAGGAAGTGCAACAAGCTGGTGGCAATATTATTTATAAGTAATAAGATTTAATCGATGAATTAATAATATCGTGGAATCAAAACTCACATATCTTAAAGGAAAATCCGTTTTTATAGTATCATTGCTTGTCATCGGAATTACCATCCTAACCGTTTATCTTAGTGGAATACATTACAACCGGAGTTTGACCTCCAACCTGTATTTATCACTTGGAATTATTGCTTCAGCTCTATTTATATTTATGACCTATGGTTTATATAACGGAATTGGTTTGATCGACAATTTTCCTAAATTCAGAAACTTTAAAAGGGGTGAGATTTTCATGCAATCCGGAGCGTTTCCTGACCTACCAAATACTAATGTAGGGGATGGTATTGGGGGCTTGATATTATCGATCTTCCTGTGGATCGTAATGACTATTATATTCATAGTCTTGCTAATTATACTGGAAGCGGTTTTTTGGTTTTCTTTATTCATACTTCTAGATATGCTTTATTGGGTTTTCTTTAGAGCGTTAAAACTTGTTTTCAAAAGATCTAAAGACACTAAAGGATCTGTTGGAATCTCAATAGTATACTCCATATCTTATACTGCGCTTTATATAGGTTGGATATTTGGAATTGTATATTTATCTGAAATAATCAGATGATGTTATTGCAAACACCTCTTATTATCCAATTGAGCTGAATTATTAAAAATTATCTATACCCTTATCAATTAATTTGTTTTAATCCGAAAACACTAGTAGAGAATTTCCAAATTCTTTCTTTTTATTAAATTAGTTCTCAAAACCTAACAAATCAATATCATAGCTTTAGCTATAATAAGATGAATCTAATAAAGAATATAATCGGGATAGCCATATTATTTTTATTATATAACTGTGGTACGAATAAAAAACCTGAAACCGGAGAATTAATTCTAACCGGTAAATATTGTAAATATCCCAATGATGATTTCTTTAGCTTAGCATTTCAATTATTTAAAAATGGGAAACATATTGCAAATGATACTATAGAATTTAATGGATTCTCGAAATATAAAAACTTACCTTATGGAAAATATCAGATTACGTTTGAATCAATTTACGGTTTGCAGGAATCTGTTGAAATAGAAATTAAAAACAACATTGAAGAAGTAATCCTTTGTAAGGATAAGCTTAATTATGATCTCACTGACAGTGACTTATTAATAAACAACCTAAACCCTAATCAATCGTTAAAAATTGATTTCCAGTCTTTAGGATGTTTCCATTTTAATAAGTCCGTATTGGAAATAACTCGAACCAATGAGCAATATTTAGCAAAACTAGGCGATAAAAAAATGATTCTTTCGGCAGCTCAACTCCAGTTGATAAAAGAATTCGAAATAGAACTTCGAGAAATTGAATCTAATGAATGTACGACAGTTGACACTTACAAATTGACAAATGCACAAAATTCGGAAAGCGTCGAAATTATTGATGAAAGCTGTATCTGGCATGGGTTTAGACATCTTGTAGAAAAACTTGGACTTGATCCCATTGGCAGCTAACACAAAACAATCCAACATAGCTTGATGTGTTATATAAGTAAATACACATTTGGTACTTTTAATTATATTCATAACACCAATACACAACCCTTTCAATAAATGAATTTCGTCCAACAAATTGTAGAATCTCATGGAGGCGAATACTCGCAAGAGCCTTTGAAAAGGGTTCACTCTCCTAAGGGACTCATAACGTATCAACCCAAAAGAGGTAAAATAGAGGTTAATGGAACGCAAATCGAAATTCATTTTAAAGAATCTGGAGGCGTCTCTGGTTCCGTTGAACCTATTAGAATTATCCTAAAGCTAAAAAATGATATCAAAAACAACCTAAGCATATATCCCAGTACTTATTTAAACTATTTAACGGACCTTCTTGCTCAACCAAAAAACTTAAATATCCCCAAGGAAATAAAGCAACAATTTAGTTTCAGAGGCGATAAAGAGTTAATAAAAAAAATAGTAGCAGATAGTAGGTTCTGCAGTTCCATCCTTAACGAGTTTATATATATTTCTCTGTTCAGATCTAAACCGAGACAAATTATACTTACACCTGAGTATGGCTTAGAAAGTGTTGAGCATTTTAATAAACTTATCACGGCACTCATAATTATTGAAGGGAAGATTAAAGAAGTTCCACGGTAACTTAAATAACATGATAAAAACAAACAGTATAACATTAACAGCACTTGTAATGGTGGGGGTTTTGAATTCTTGTAAAAACTCAAATGAAGAGAATCCTGTAACTTTTGAAAACGCTTATTTCGGTCAACAGTCACCCGGGCTTTCTCCAGAACCTTTCGCACCCGGAATTATATCAACGGATAACTGGGAAATAAGTGGTGTTTTTACCCCTGACCTCAAAGAGTTTTATTTCATTCGAGAAGTTGGGGAGACGGATGAAGAAAAAGCAATGCAATTTATGTTATATCAATATAAAGATCACCAATGGCAAGAATCCATAATATCGCCACGAGTGGGTGAACCATTAATTTCTCCAAATGGTCAGATCATGCATCTGGGCAAAAAATATAAGGAACGATTGGAAAATGGTGATTGGTCTGAGTTAAAAAGTCTCGACACCGCATTTGACAGTATTCCTATAATGCAGCTTGCTTCTTCTGCCAAAGGCACCTATGTCTTCGATGCCATGGGTGAAGGTGTCTTACGATATTCTCGTGTAGTGGATGGCATACGTGAAGAACCTAAACTATTTGGAAAAGAAATTAATAGCGGGACCGCTAACGCTCACCCCTATATAGCTCCTGATGAATCTTATATTCTTTGGGATGGCAGAAGAGAAAATGGATATGGCAATGCGGATATTTATATTAGTTTTAAACAGAAAGATGGTTCCTGGGGAGAGGCCATCAACTTAGGTGATAAGATCAACACCTCCGCTTCTGAAAACGGTGCTCGCGTTACTCCAGATGGTAAATATCTATTCTTTAACAGGAACGTTGGTAAAATAAATCCAACTGACCAATATGATGACGTTAATATGTATTGGGTAGATGCTAAAATTATTGAAACTCTAAAACCATCAGAATTATAGAAAATGAAAAAAGCATTCGGATTTAAAGTAGCTGTTAATGACCAACTGATTTGTCGGGCAGGATTTGAAAATGAGCATTCAATTGTTACATGCATACTTGACTCTGTAAGACGAAAGAATGAAAATTCTGAAGAATTAAGCATTCATATTAGTGGTTTAAATTCCGATACTAATCACCAGGTAGATTGGTTCAAAGACTCATTAAAAGAAGGTGACAAAATATCTATCGAGGTTATAAGTAATGGTTTTGACCCTCCTGCCACGGAAAGAAAAGCATTTAAAGATAAGGATCTCATAGCTCATAAATTAAAGACCTATTATAAACTAAAAGAGGAACTGAAAGAACATTTAAATGAGTAGCACCGATACTAATTTATATAATCGCAACTTAGAAAATGAATTCATAGCGATTGTTGACAATGACGCCTGGATGATTGAAGTTTTAAGAGTTGTCAGATCACTTAACCTCAATGATTGGTGGATTGGAGCGGGCTTTGTGAGAAACAAAATATGGGATGTTAATCACGGAAAGGAAAGAACAGAACTCAACGATATTGATATCATACATTTTGATCCTTCAAATTCTACAGAAGCATACGACCTGAAACTTGAAAACAGACTTAAAAAGCTACATCCGAATTTGAAATGGTCGGTCAAAAACCAATTCAGGATGCATTTAAGAAATGGACACCATCCATATACAGATTGTCATCATGCCATTTCCTTTTGGCCTGAAACAGCGACTGCAATTGCCGTGAAACTAAACTCTAATGATCAAATTGCATATATAGCTCCTTATGGATTGCATGATTTATTCAATCTTATAGTAAAACCTACCCCTAATTTTAATCTGGAGGTTTACAACGCCAGGATTGAAAAGAAACAATGGAAGAAAACGTGGGGTAAATTAGATATAAGAACTGATTGGAGTTAGTTATAATATTATTTGTCATTCTGTATTTATTACGGAATCTATTGATTCAATGCTTGATTGATTTTTTTCCTGATGGGTTATTGCCCACTGAATGTCTAAGGCATGATTATTCTTTATTCTTTTTTATTCGCGCTGGTTTCTATTGTGTTATATAGGAGCTCATGATGTGCTACGCAATTGCATTGCCGAATGCTTTGCATTCATGAATACCTTATAAAACAATAACTAAGATTATAAATAAAAAAGTAACATCCCCTATAACTTCTTTTTCAAACTTTCTTTACTTTTTTTCATCGCCAAAAAAAGTAACAAAAAAGTCTAGCCTTGGCTTTTCAGTGACCCATTTTCATTTTAAATCCTAAATTAACCGAACTCGTCTGTTTCCCAAAACAGACTCAAACAGCGCTTAATTTATACGGATTCTTCAATGAATGGGTCCCCACTTACAAAGCCCATGGCGGTTTAAATAAATATACCGAACAATTCATCATCCAAATGCCTGTAGGTTCTTGAAATTAACTAGTTTAATCAGAGTATTTATTATATGTCATTCCGCACTTGTTGCGGAATCTCTTCACTCAAAACTTAATCTATTTCTCCCTCAAGAGATTGCCTCGCCCTACTATCGCAAGGTTCGTAATGATGTAACACAATTTCTTACCCCCTGAACCCCCTAAAGGGGGGAAATTGTTTTATACCTTCTATCATTCTGTACTACTTTGTCATTCCGCACTTGTTGCAGAATCTAGTGATTATATGTTAAGTGCGACCTCTTTGGTGGAGTCCGGAGGAATGAATACGATACTTTTTTCTGAAGTGATTTTGCTATAAATAAAAAAGCTCCGAATTTCTTCGAAGCTTTTTGCGGTCTGGACGGGATTCGAACCCGCGACCCCATGCGTGACAGGCATGTATTCTAACCAGCTGAACTACCAGACCTGCATTTCATTTATGCGGCTGCAAATATACATTCCTTTTTTAATTATACAACACATTTTATGAATTTATGAATACAAATGAAATAAGGGAGAAATTGTTTCTTTACTTTCTGTCATCCTGGACTACTTTGTCATTCCGCACTTGTTGCGAAATCTAGTGATTACCTGTTTTCCAAGTGGGGTTCATATGTCATTTTTATTGAATCAAATCCTTAGGTAATAGTTATATTCATCGCAATACAATGTTCTGTTCTTTTTTATTCGCGCTGCTTTCTATTTAATCTTTCCTTACTTTTTTATTCGCGCTGGTTTCTATTGTGTTATATAGGAGCTCATGATGTGCTACGCAATTGCATTGCCCAAAAAAGTAACAAAAAACGCTAGCCTTGGCTTTTCAGTGACCCATTTTCATTTTAAATCCTAAATTAACCGAACTCGTCTGTTTCCCGAAACAGACTCAAACAGCGTTTAATTTATACGGATTCTTCAATGAATGGGTCCCCACTTCCAAAGCCCATGGCGGTTTAAATAAATATACCGAACAATTCATTATCCAAATGCCTGTAGGTTCTTGAAATTAACTAGTTTAATCAGAGTATTTATTATATGTCATTCCGCACTTGTTGCGGGATCCATTTTTTCGTGTGGTTTCTAAACACTTGTTCCCAAGGTTAAAATTATTCCCAATTATAATCTTCATTCAAACACAATTCTCTATTCATTTCTTTTGACCGTCCAAAAGAAACGAACCAAAGAAAAGGACGCCCGTCGAGAGGTATTTTTGCTAGCGCAAAACCATGAATTTTATCCTAAATGGTCTCCAAGGCTTCGACCATTTTTAACGGATTAAATCCATATATACTGCCGACGGGGGTAAACCTCTATCAAAATTTCTAATCGGATATATATGAAGGTTTTCATGAAATAGATGTGGCTCAAGTGGAAGTGCGTTAGCGATAGCTAACAAAGCATGTAACGCTAGAGACATCAGCGGTTTTGCGATAGCAAAAAATTCCTATAAACCTTCTTGATTTTTTGGTTCGTTTTGCATCAAGGCAAAATGAACAAGGAATATAATATTATAAACGAATGGTTATAGCAATGACGTAACACAATTTCTTACCCCCTGCACCCCTAAAGGGGGAAATTGTTTTTCTCACTAGTGTCATTCTGGACTTCTTTGTCATTCCGCATTTATTGTGAAATCTAGTGATTATATGTTAAGTGAGACCTCTTTGGTGGAGTCCGGAGGAATGAATGAAATGCTATGATCTGCAGTGATTTTGCTATAAATGAAAAAAGCTCCGAATTTCTTCGAAGCTTTTTGCTGGCGGTCTGGACGGGATTCGAACCCGCGACCCCATGCGTGACAGGCATGTATTCTAACCAGCTGAACTACCAGACCTGCATCTCTTTTGCGGTTGCAAATATACACCCCATTTTTTATTCCGCAAATGTTTTTCTTTAAAAAATTTAAAAGATTATAGTACTACCTACTAAACTTTTGTTTTTCAATAAGATATGTTGTAAGGATTTTATTTAAATCCTTTGCTATATCGGCCTCTATGTACTTGATTTTATACTGGGCGCATTTCAATGCGATCTCTTTAAAATATTTACTCACCTCCTTTTCATATACTTCTTTAAAATTTTTAGCATACAGGTCGATGTGTGCTCCCGTTTCTACATCTATAAATCGCTTCGGTACCTCATCAAAATCGAAATGAAGCTCTTTTTCTTTATCCATCACATGAAAAAGTACCACCTCGTGCTTATTATATTTTAGGTGTCGCAGCGCATCGAACAACTCTTTTTGATCAGTCTCCGTTTGAAACATATCAGTAAACAAAAAGATCATACTTCTGCGGTGTATCTTCTCAGCAATCTGATGTAAATAGGTGTAAGGCCTGGTCTCTTTACCCTGACTTTCAGATTGCAACACTTCTTCCAGGTTATTGAGCAGCATTTTATGATGCCTTTCACTCCCCTTCTCAGGAGCATAATACTCATAATGGTCTGAGAATACACTGAGTCCAACGGCGTCTCTCTGACGTTTAAGTAAATTCATCAGGGCTGCAGCAGCAAGTACTGAAAAACCGATCTTATTCAGGTGTGACACATCCATGGTTTTCACTTCCGGGTAATGCATGGAAGATGAATTATCTATGATCAGGTGACAGCGTAGATTCGTTTCTTCCTCATACTGCTTGGTGTATAGGCGATCGGTCTTGGCAAATACCTTCCAGTCGATGTGTTTGGTGCTTTCTCCTGAATTGTAGATTTTATGCTCTGCGAACTCTGATGAAAATCCATGAAACGGACTTTTATGTAATCCGCTAATAAACCCTTCCACCACTTGTTCGGCTAAAAGCTCCAGGTTTTTATAGAGGTGTACCTTATTTACTTCCTTCCCAATATCCATTGACATAGTTTCTTAAAAGATAAATGTACTTGAAATAGCGCTAAACGAAAAATAAAATTTTTTCATAAAAATGAGTAAGATTTTTACCATAAAAAGATCCTAATGTTTAATTTTATCAGTCTTTAAAACACGTTTATGAAATACGCTATCTACCTATCAATCTCTTTATTACTCTTTATTGGATGCAAAAACGACACTTCGAGAAGTCCTGCTGCTGAATCGGTTCAAGCAGAAACACCAACCTCCAATACCGAAAACTTTGGTATTGTTATTCATGGAGGTGCGGGTACCATTTTGAAAAAAAATATGAGCGATGAACTTGAGGCTCAATACAAACAGAAATTAGAGGAAGCGATCAGAACGGGTTATGCCATTCTTGAAAAAGGGGGAAGCAGCCTTGACGCTATTGAAAAAACTATCAACATAATGGAAAATTCTCCGTTGTTTAATGCAGGTAAAGGTGCGGTTTTCACCAATGAGGGTAAAAACGAACTGGATGCTTCGATCATGGATGGGAACACGCTCAATGCAGGAGCAGTTGCGGGAGTGACTACAGTGAAGAATCCTATTAACCTTGCTCGTGCGGTTATGGAGAAATCTGAGCATGTTATGTTTGCCCGTGAGGGAGCAGAATCTTTTGCCAAAGAGCAGAACATTGAATTGGTAGATCCTTCCTATTTTTATACTGAATCAAGAATGAAATCGCTTGAACGTGCTAAAGAACGTGAGCAGATCGAACTTGACCATGATGATAAGTCTGCCTTTTACGATCCTTCGATCAAGGACTCCAAATTCGGAACCGTGGGGTGTGTGGCCCTGGACAAAAACGGAAATCTTGCTGCGGGAACCTCAACGGGTGGTATGACGAATAAGAAATGGGGTCGTGTAGGAGATTCTCCGATCATCGGAGCGGGTACTTATGCTAATAACAATACTTGCGCCGTTTCATCGACAGGATGGGGAGAGTATTTTATCAGGGGTATGGTAGCTTACGATATCTCGGCCATGATGGAATACAAGAACAGTTCACTCCAGGAGGCTTCTTCGGAAGTTATTCAAAAGAAACTAGTGGAGCTTGGTGGAACCGGTGGTATTATTGCTATCGACCATCAAGGAAATGTGGCTATGGAATTTAATACTGCCGGGATGTACCGTGCCTCGATGAATAACGACGGGGAACTCTACATCGGTATCTACAAAGAATAATACTTCATAAAAACTCTTTTAACAAACAAAACATGCGTCTGAATTACTTTTATCTACTCCCCCTCCTCGCGTTGATTATTTTCTCGTGTAAAGACCAAAAAGACGAAATTAAAGAGCAGGTTGAGAACCTCTATAAATTCAGGGAATACATTTCAGATGTTTCTCCCGGGATGATCTCAACTCACGATGACTTCAGGATTGTATTGAGAAATCCGGTTGAGGGATGGACAAATGATATGCCTTTAGACGACAACCTTATAAAAATCACTCCGAATGTAAAAGGGAAGGTAGTTGCTTTAAACAACCAGACCGTTTCATTTATTCCCGACGCTCCTCTTACACAGCATACGGAATACACCATTGCTTTCAACCTGGAAGATATCATCCCTGATATCCCTGATGAATTTGAAGTGTTCAAATTCACCACCAGAACCCTGAAGCAAGAGTTTAATATCACTACGGATCATTTACAATCATACAGCAAGGATTGGCAATATATTAAAGCTACGCTAAGGAGCAGTGATGTATTGAATCTTGAAACTGCCAGAGGGTTGGTAACTGCCACCCAAAACAAAAAACAAATCTCTATAAAGTTTGAGGAAGGGGTTTCAAAAGGTACGCAATTCTCCTTTACGATTGACAGTATACAACGTTTTGAAGATGACTCGGAAGTACTGGTAAACTGGGATGGATCTTCCTTTCAAATTGACTCTAAGGGGGAAACAGCGATCAATATTCCCGGGAAGAACAATTTTTCGGTGGTTAACGTAACGGTAGTTGACGGTGACCAGCAATACCTGGAAATTAATTTCTCTGATCCTCTGAAACGAAACCAGCCCTTTGATGGCTTGGTAGTCTTGGAGGGAGCAGAAAAGCTTAAGTTTTCCGTTGAGGGGAATCTTCTTAAGGCCTATCCGAACAAAACATTGAAAGGGACACTTTCGCTTGAAATTTTCCAGGGAATTGAAAGTACGGACGGGTATAAAATGAAAAATACTTTCGATGAGCGTATTGCTTTCGAGCAGATAAAACCTCAGGTACGATTGCTGCAAAGCGGGACCATTTTACCTTCATCTAACAATCTCAAGGTAAACTTTGAGGCCGTTAACCTCAGCGCTGTGGACGTTTCAGTAATCAAGGTATTTGAAAATAATGTGCTTCAGTTTCTTCAATACAACGATTTGAATGGAGGCAGTGATCTCAGAAGAGTGGCGAGACCAATTGCCAGACAAACCATCGAACTACAAAGCAATCTTACGGAAAACAACGGTAAATGGAAGGCCTATGCCATCGATTTAAAAACGCTTATCTCTCCGGAACCCGGGGCTATTTACCGTGTTGAATTTAACTTTGGAAAAAAATACAGTACCTACCGTTGTGAAGGGGAAGCTGGCACGAATGAAGCCGTTCCGGAAGAAGCTAATTACGACGAGGAGGCTGATGAGGAAAGCTATTGGGATAATAGTGAAAGTTATTATAACGACTACTATTACGGATATAATTGGTCTGAAAGAGAAAATCCGTGCAGCCCATCATATTATTACGGCAAAAAGATCAGTACTAATGTTCTCGCTTCGGATATCGGCGTTACCGTAAAATCAGGAAAAAACAAGAGTTATTTTGTGAGCACTACCGACCTGGTGACTGCAAAACCAATTGCGGGGGTAAAGATTACTTTTTACAACTACCAACAACAGGAACTGGGCTCTGTAGTTTCTGATGAAGATGGGTTTAATATTTATGATTCTGAACATCTGGCCTTTTTTGCCATTGCAGAAAAGAACAATCAAAAGACCTATGTTAAACTGAATGATGGCAATGCGCTATCGGTGAGTAAATTTGATGTTTCCGGTGTAACTTTACAAAAGGGAATTAAAGGATATATCTATGGGGAACGCGGAGTATGGCGTCCTGGAGACACTTTATTCCTTTCTTTTATGCTGAACGATAAAGCGAATCCGCTACCGCCTAACCACCCGGTAAAATTTGAGCTAAAAGACCCATTTGGAAAGGTGACTAACAGGGTTGTCAAAACCTTTGGATTAAACAACTTATACTATTTCCCGATTAAAACTGCAGACAATGCGCCTACGGGGAACTGGACTGCACAAGTGACTGTTGGCGGAGCTCGTTTTAGCAAGGCCATAAAGATCGAGACCATTAAACCTAATCGTTTAAAAATCAAAACAAGCTTCGACTCGGAAATTTTATCTTCCGAAGGACCTATTAAGGCTAATATGGAGGTCGCGTGGCTACACGGGGCTATTGCCAAGAACTTAAAAACGGATGTTGTATCTCGTTATAGCCAAAAAAGCACTGCATTTAATTCTTTTCCGAATTATGTTTTTGACGATCCTACGCGTAAATTCTCTTCTGAGGAACTAGCGGTATTCGAAGGGACTGTCGATGCAGAGGGAAAAGCTTCATATACCGTTCAACCTCAGCTGAAGCATAAAGCACCGGGAATGCTTAAAGCGTCGTTTATCACCAAAGTATATGAAAACGGGGGTGACTTTAGCACGGATGTTTTTAGTAAAACCTATTCGCCCTATGCTACTTATGTAGGATTGAGTGTTCCAAAGGGCGATAAAACGCGGGGTATGCTTCTCACGGATGTCAAACATCGTTTTGATGTGGCTACTGTTGATGAAAACGGTAATCCTAAATCTATTAATGGTCTAAAAGTTACCGTTTATAAAGTCCGTTGGCGCTGGTGGTGGGATTCCGGAGAAGACAATCTCTCTTCTTACAGCGGTTCTCAAGAACACGAAAGCATTTTCACTAAAACGATTACAACTGACAAGGGAGGTAAGGCTTCTTTTGATTTTGAACTTAAATACCCTGAATGGGGGCGGTACTTAGTACGGGTTGAAGATCCAAAAGGGGGGCATGCTACGGGACAAACCGTATATATCGATTGGCCTGGATGGGCTGGAAAATCGAGAAAAACAGATCCTTCTGCAGCTACCGTACTTGCTTTTTCTACTGACAAAGACACCTATAATGTTGGGGAAGAGGCTGTTGTTACTTTTCCAAGCAGTGAAGATGGCCGTGCCCTCGTGACCATTGAAAATGGAACTGAGGTATTAAAATCTATGTGGATAAACACACAAAAGGAAGCCACTAAATTCGAACTTCCAATCAGCGAGCTTTATGCGCCGAATGTTTTTATGCATATCTCCCTGATACAACCTCATGCTACGACGGAGAACGACTTACCGCTTCGATTATATGGAGTGGTTCCTATAATGGTTGAAAACCCTGAGACCATCCTTCAACCGGAAATCAGTATGCCTGACGTCCTACGTCCGGAGGAAGAAATCTCTATTAAGGTTGCTGAAAAAACCGGAAAACCAATGACATATTCGATTGCTATTGTGGATGAAGGTTTATTAGACCTCACCCGATTTAAAACTCCTGATCCACGAAACACTTTTTACGCACGAGAAGCCTTGGGAGTTAAGACCTGGGATATTTACGATGATGTTATTGGGGCTTTTGGAGGGCGTATTGACCAGGTATTTAGTATTGGAGGTGATGAAGATGCGGCTGGTGCCCGCAACAAAAAAGCAAACCGATTTAAACCTATGGTGGTTTATCTGGGTCCTTTTGAACTTAAAGAGGGTGCTACCCAAACTCACGAAGTAAAGATTCCTAAGTACATAGGGTCTGTCCGCACTATGATAGTTGCCGGCAATCCGGAAAGTGAAGCATATGGACAAGCAGAAAAAACAACTCCGGTTCGAAAACCACTGATGGTATTGGCTTCCTTACCACGAAAGATCACGCCTGGAGAAAGAGTGCAACTCCCTGTTACTGTTTTTGCTATGGAAAACAAGGTTAAAGATGTTACTATCAGCTTAAAAAAGAACAATGCATTTACCATTGCAGGAGCGCCAACGCAGCAATTATCGTTTGCCGAGCCGGATGAAAAAATGGTGTATTTCGACTTGGACATCTCTGACTTTTCTGGAATTGGAAAAGTAGTGATTGAGGCCAGAGGAAATGGAGAACGTGCTTCCTACGAAGTAGAAATCGATGTCATCAATCCAAATCCGGTTACCAACTCAACCGAAGAGCTAACACTTGATCCTAACGGTTCCCAAACGACCAATATTGAAACTTTTGGGATCACGGGATCGAATACTGCACAGATAGAATTCTCTACGCTTCCTCCAATGGATTTTTCGGGCAGGATGCAGTATCTCATCAGATATCCACATGGTTGCGTGGAACAATCGACTTCTGCTGCTTTCCCGCAGTTATATCTGGCCAATATCTTTGACCTCACTTTCGATAAAAAGAAACAGATTCAGGGTAATATTGAGAAGGCCATTAAACGACTGGGTGATCATCAGTTGCCAAACGGCGGATTCTCTTATTGGTATGGTCAAAATCATGCTAATGACTGGGGCACTTCGTATGCGGGCCACTTCTTGTTAGAGGCTGAGAAGCAGGGTTACGTATTACCAATTTCATTTAAGCAAAACTGGATCAGTTACCAAAAGCAAGCGGCTAAACAATGGCGAAAATCGAGCACCAGGTCGGGACTTGCACAAGCTTACCGTCTGTATACGCTGGCTTTGTCCGGTAATGCGGATGTTTCTTCAATGAACAGGTTACGTGAAACCTCAGGCATATCGAACGAAACCAAACATCGCCTTGCGGCAGCCTACGCTTTAATTGGGCAGGAGCAAGCGGCAAAAGAAATTTTCAATACCGCAAACATCAGTTTTGAACCTCAGCGCAGTGATCGCCACACCTATGGCTCACCGGACCGAAACAGGGCTATGGCTCTGGAAACGCTCATCCTTTTAGATGAAAAAGGAAAGGCACAGGAGCTTGCTGAAACCATTGCTAAAAGACTGAATGAGAACCGTTGGATGAGCACCCAGACTACGGCATACAGCTTACTGGGCATGGCTCAATTTGCGGCGTATATCGGAGGAAAGGGCATTACGGCTTCTTATACCCTTAATGGAAAGGAGGAGTCTATCAGTTCTGAAAAGACCCTGGCGAACAGGAGTCTGCCTGTTAAAAAAGGGAGCAACAGCCTTGTTGTTAAGAACAACAAAGAGGCGACCCTCTTTGTTAAAGTTATTTCATCCGGCATATTGCCTGTTGGTGAAGAAAAAACGGAGCAACGTAATTTAACTGTTCAGGTTGTATTTAAGGGAAGGGATGGAAGTGTATTGGATATCAACAAGCTCACCCAAGGGACCAACTTTATAGCAGAGGTAACCGTTACGAACAAAAAAGGAGAGGACATCAGAGATATTGCCTTAACCGAAATATTCCCTAGCGGATGGGAAATTATCAATACGCGATTTACTGATTTTGGAGCTTTTGCTGCCAATCAGGTGACCCATACTGACCTCAGAGATGATCGTGCCCTTTTCTATTTTGATCTGAAAAAGCATGAATCAAAAACAGTTAGGGTATTATTAAACGCTTCTTATCTAGGAAAATATTATCTGCCGGGTATTCAATGTGAGGCGATGTATGATAACGACTATATGGTCCGCACGCAAGGGAAATGGATCGAGGTAACGCAATAAGCGTTCTTAATTAAAGCATGAAGCAAAAAATTGTCCTATTCATTAAAAGGCATCCTAAAAAGCTATTGGCACTACTCATAGTGTCAATGGCTTATTATTATTGTTTACCCAAGCAGCTTTTTGATGATCCGACAGCGACCGTAATTGAAAGTAAAGACGGGAAGCTATTAGCGGCTAAGATTGCTGATGACGGGCAGTGGCGATTTCCTGAAACGGACAGTGTGCCCGGTAAATTCGCCAGCTGTATCGTTCAATTTGAAGATGCTTACTTTTATGAGCATCCGGGCTTCAATCCTGTTTCCATCGTGAAATCCCTTATTGAAAACATTAAGGCCGGCAAGGTGGTTCGTGGAGGCAGTACCTTAACGCAACAGGTTATTCGACTTTCGAGAAAGGGACAAAGCAGGACTTATTTCGAGAAACTTATAGAACTCGTTCTCGCCACCCGATTGGAATTAAGGACTTCTAAAGAAGGTATTTTAAGGTTATATGCTTCTCATGCTCCTTTCGGAGGGAATGTTGTGGGGATCGATGTTGCCGCCTGGCGTTATTTTGGAGTACAACCACATCAATTATCATGGGCAGAGAGTGCTACCTTAGCGGTCTTACCCAATGCCCCTGCACTAATATATCCGGGGAAAAACCAGGCGCAACTACTCAACAAGCGCAACACCCTTTTAAGAAAACTATATACGGAGCATATTATTGATTCTCTTACCTATCAACTATCTATACTTGAAGCGCTCCCTCAAAAGCCTTTTCCTTTACCTCAAAAAGCGCCTCATTTATTACAGCGGATCGATAAAACGCAAAAAGGGAAGCGCATACAAACGGCCATTGATTTTAACCTTCAATCCCAGGTGAACCAAATTGTGGAGCAGCATTACCAACTCCTTCGTCAGAATGAAGTTCACAATGCCGCAGTAATGGTTATGGATATAGCATCCAGGAAAGTATTGGCTTATGTTGGTAATACTCCTACAGATAATGCACACCAAAAAGATGTAGACATCATTGATGCACCGCGAAGCACAGGAAGTATATTAAAGCCATTGCTATATACAGCAATGCTGGATGCCGGCGAGCTGCTTCCAAACACGCTGGTCGCTGATATCCCCACCACCATTGCAGGATATCAACCAGAAAATTTTGATAAAAGTTATCATGGGGCTGTACCGGCAAAGAAAGCCCTCGCCAGATCCCTCAATATTCCATCGGTGCGCTTACTACGTGAATATGGTTTGGAGCGTTTCAGAAATGAGCTTAACATGTTCAATATCAAGAATCTCGATAAATCTGCAGATTATTATGGGTTAACACTTATTTTGGGTGGGGCTGAGAGTAGTTTATGGGATCTTACCAAGACATACGCTAACCTTGCTTCTACCCTAAACCATTTCAATGAATCTTCCAGTGAATATTATTCGAACGAAATTCAGGAGCCTGTCATAATAAACCATGATTCGATCGTCTTTGAACACAGGCTGCAACAAAAGAACTTATATGGAGCCGGCAGCATTTATCTTGCCTTTGAGGCTATGAAAGAGGTGAACCGTCCGGAAGGAGAAGAAGCCTGGGAGTTTTATGATTCTTCGGAACAAATTGCCTGGAAGACGGGCACCAGTTTCGGGAACAGGGATGCGTGGGCTATCGGGGTTACTCAAAAATATGCTGTTGGTGTCTGGGTTGGTAATGCTGACGGGGAAGGTCGCCCTGCTCTGACGGGTGTCGGTAGTGCCGCCCCTATTCTATTTGACGTATTTGACCGGCTCCCTGATGTTAGGTGGTTTGATGCGCCCTATGACGATCTTACCAAGATTAAGGTATGCTCTAAAAGCGGTTACCTGGCTTCGGATATTTGTACTGAAGTTTCCTTATACAATTCACCGAACGGACAAAGATTCAAAGTTTGTCCGTTTCATAAGCTGATTCACTTAGACAAGAATGAACAGTTCAGGGTTAACTCATCGTGTATGCCTATTGAAGACATCGTTAACAAATCGTGGTTTGTATTACCTCCTTTAATGGCCTATTACTATAAAGACATCAATTCTGCCTATAGGGAACTCCCTCCCTTTAAGGAAGACTGTATAGCTGAAGTAATGCCATCTATGGAATTTATTATTCCCAAAGGAAATTCAACAATGGTGGTGACCAAAGATTTCGATGGCACCCGTAATGAACTTGTATTTAAGCTTGCCCACTCGAAGCCTGCTACGATGGTATTTTGGTATTTAGACAATGATTTTATTGGTTCGACCAAAGATTTTCACGAACTATCCATACTACCCAAAGAAGGTAATCATGTATTGACTGTTATTGATGAATTCGGTAACGAGCTACAGCGCAGGATTAAAATTGAAACGACTTCATAGTGGTTTCAACTTTTTTAGTAACTTACTGATGTAAAACAGCTTTATGAAGAAAGCCACCGAAACCATCTATAATTCACTTCAGGAATATTATCATCAGTTACTTGAGACGATTCCCCGAATTTTCATTGGGATTCTAATCATTATCATCGGGATTCTTACGGCAAAAATTATCTCTAACTTTTTCCGTAAAAGGATTCTAAAAAAAACGGATGATCCTTTGATGGCCCGTTTCCTTATCCAGGCTTTTAAAATCTCACTGATCTTAATTGCCTCGATGCTCGCTCTTGAGGCGGCCGGCTTGAGCAATATAGCGACCGGAATCCTTACCGCTGCGGGTGGCGCAGCTATTATATTGGGTTTTGCCTTCCAGGATATTGGGAAAAACTTCTTATCGGGAATTATCCTGGCTTTTAATCGTCCGTTTAATATCGACGATACCATTAAAATTGAAGAGATGTTCGGGAAGGTGAAGGCTTTACAATTCCGCTACACTCATATCAAGACTTTTGACGGCCGCGATATCTATATTCCCAATGCTGATGTATTGGTGAAGCCGGTGAGCAATTATACGGCGGATGGGTTTTTAAGAAATGAGTTTATTGTTGGTATTGGATATGAAGATGATATCGAACAGGCGAAAAAGATCATTCAAGGGGTTCTGGATAATAATAAACTTATTGTAAGCAGTGACTTACACACGAATTTTGTAGCAGAAGATGAATTGGCTCCGAGTACGGTAAATCTCAAGGTTTATTTCTGGAACACCACCCTGGATTACGGTGTATCGTCGTTGGTGTTAAGAGGTAAAATCATTCAGGAAGTTAAACAGAAGCTTGAAGAGGCAGACTTTAACCTGCCTGCAGATGTTAAAGAAATTAAACTATACAAAAATCAACCTGACATTCCATTAAAAGTTAAAAAAGATCTGTAATTATGCGAACAATTACCCTGGCTATTCTTGCCTTAAGTTTCTTTTCCTGCACAAAAACCACCTCTGAAGAACAGCTCCTCAGAGTTCCTTATACGAGTGAAATTGCCCATGAGGAACGGGACTTCTTTTTGTATTTACCGAAAGGCTATGATGCTAATCCAGATAAAGAGTGGCCTGTATTACTATTTCTACATGGTAATGGTGAGCGTGGCAACGGCAAGGACGAATTGGGTTTTACCATGATTCACGGTCCGCTGAACGAAGTATGGATACAGAAGCGGGACCTCCCATTTATCATCATTTCTCCCCAATTGCATATGTTTACTATGGGAGAGGTGAGTTATATTAAAAATCGTTCTAAGGAGTCCATACCTCAACGCCTTGCTGAGGGCACTCCAAAGCCTAATCAAGCAGCCAGGCCTGGTCAGCCCATGAACCCACTGCCAGCAATGCGATTCGACAGCATTACTTCAACGGTATTACCTGATGGTTGGGACCGTGTGGAGCATGACCTTATCGGCATGTTGGATCATGTTCAGGAAAACTACCGTACAGATAACAACCGTATTTATCTCAGTGGTTTAAGCTATGGAGGTTTTGGCACCTGGTTCCTGGCGAGTAATTATCCGGAACGATTTGCAGCGATAGCTCCTATTGTTGGCTGGGGACATCCGGACCTGATGCCATCAATAGCGAAGGAACAGCTGCCAGTTTGGTGTTTTGCGGGTGGTCGCGACCTTACAATTAAACCGGAGTACTTTTATGCAGGATTGAACGAACTGGAGGCGCTAGGTCATAAAGATGTTCGCTTTACCGTTCATGCTGATATGGGACATGATACCTGGAAAAGGGTTTATGCAGGTGAAGATATTTACAATTGGTTACTATCGCATTCGAATCCTTAATCGAGCTTGTCGGTAAGTTTACCGAATACTTTCTTAGGGTCTTTGCCTTCGTAAAGCACTTGATACACGGCATCAATTATCGGGGTTTTGGCTTTACTTTTAAGCTTTTCGGTAATCAGATGGGCACTTTTAGCGGCATAATATCCTTCTGCGACCATATTCATTTCCATCATTGCGCTTTTTACCGTATATCCTTTCCCTATCATATTACCGAACATGCGGTTTCTACTAAATACGGAATAACCTGTTACTAAAAGGTCTCCCAAATAGGCTGAGTTATTGATGTTTCGTTTCATTTTATGGATCTTTTTAATGAAACGTCTCATCTCACGGATGGAATTACTCATTAATACACTTTGAAAATTATCTCCATAACCAAGTCCGTGGGCTATCCCTGCGGCTATGGCATAGATATTCTTCAACATTGCGGCGTATTCGGTACCGATGATATCATCCGATATCTTTGTTTTGATATAATTACTACTAAGCTGCTCGGCCATGAACTTCGCTTTGTCTTCATCGGCACTGGCTACAGTTATGTAGGAGAGTCTTTCCAATGCGACTTCCTCAGCGTGACAAGGTCCTGTGATTACTCCGATATTCTCATAAGGAATATCATATACTTTATGAAAATGCTCGCCTACGATCAGTCCTGTCTCGGGAACAATCCCTTTAATGGCTGAAAAGATCACTTTATCTTTAATAGAAACTTTTAATTTCTCCAGTTCTTTATTCAGGAAGGCTGAAGGAACAACGA
The DNA here is from genome assembly GCF_900116365.1 of Zhouia amylolytica. Classification (GTDB taxonomy): domain Bacteria; phylum Bacteroidota; class Bacteroidia; order Flavobacteriales; family Flavobacteriaceae; genus Zhouia; species Zhouia amylolytica. The sequence continues at coordinate 238,234 of NZ_FPAG01000001.1, forward strand.
AGATAAGATAGTCAGCATAATCGGCAATCTCATTGATATCGTTGCTAAGCTTAAGTTGCTCGGTTCGGAATTCTACTGAACTTAAATAATTAGGATTGTGATTCTCTTTTAATAAATGTTCTTTAGCATAAACACTCCTCATGTACCACCCTACTTCGTCTAAATTTTCACATAGCATTTTAACGATTGCTGTGGCCCAGCTACCTCCTCCAATAACGGCGATTTTCTTAGAACTATCCATAAATTATGTCATAAACAGAGACCAAAAGTAACTAAAATTTACCCTACAACATTACGTGTTGATTATCAATAGATTAAGAATTATGGCATAATCGTTGATTTGGTTTAACAAATTTAAAAGATTAAGCTTATGAAAACGATAAAACTACTATTAACTTTTATACTTGTTGGAGGCTTATTTGGGGCTTGTACCGCTGATGTTTATATCGATGATCATACAGAAGAGGATTTCTCTTTAGAGAACCTATTGTATTCGCACGAACTTTGGTATGTTGATATTAATGAAACTGAAGGAAACGGAGAGGTTCCGTTCTTACAGGTGGCCTTTACCTTAACTTTTGATAACGGTACTCTTTTGGCAAATAACAACCTTGTTGGTTTTGGAAGTACGGGTGACGGATTCGGGATCAGCATAGGATATTATGACACCTATAACAGCACCCTTCAGATTGATCACGATCTTGATGGCGTTATGAATCTGGAGGTTATACAACACGGGTACGACAAGATCGAATTGTACCATAAGAATTCAAACACTTCATACTTTCTTAACGGTTATATGAAAAATGAATTTGATTACAATGCTGTGTTTTATGATAATATTGAATACTTTTTACAGGAATATGAAGCCTGGGAAAAAACATATACCAGTAACTATGGTGCTTTGAATGATTTCGATGATGAAAACTTTTTAAGTTTCATACCGGCATCAGACACGTCATTATTCCTTTCTTCGATTGATAAGCAAGGAACTGCAGTAAATAGCATTTATTGGGATTACGAAGGATTTTATGAGGTTTATGATGTTAGTGGCGACCGCTATTTAAAAACTTTAACATTGGATTATGATTTCCTGTACAATGATTATTTTGAATTGACCGTTATAGATGACAGAACAATAGAGCTATTCCATCCAAAATCGGGAACAGTTTATGAGTTTAAAGGAAGAGGTTTTGTACAATATTTGAAAGGAGAAGACTTAAAAGCCGACTCTTTAAGAAAGCGTTTTAAAATCAGTAATCCTGAAATGAACATTGAAAGGATGAGTAGTGTAAAAGATATAACTATTGAAGTTAATTAGTGATTTGGTTGGTTAATTGGTTGTGGAACCGCTCTTACAATTCTTTTGTGAGGGCGGTTTTCTTTTAGTGACAACCACAGTCATTTTTTCCGCAGGATTTGGCTGCCTGTTTTTTTGGCCAGAAGAATTTTTTTAACAGATATCCTAAAGCGATCGCCAGGGTTATATATACCAAAATAACTTGTAAGTCCATTTTTAATTATTTTAAAATCTGATACGCAATTAAAGCCACTACATAAGCCATCCCACTCATTATAAACAATTGTCCCATCGGCCATTTCCAGGAATTGGTTTCTCTTTTTACAATGGCCAGGGTACTCATACATTGCATGGCAAAGGCATAGAAAAGCAATAAGGACATCCCGGAGGCGAGGTTAAAAAGCTTTCCTCCTGTAAGGATATTCACCTCATCACGCATTCGTGATTTAATGGTTTGTTCATCATCATTCCCTACGCTATAAATAGTTGCCAATGTTCCGACAAACACTTCTCTGGCTGCAAAGGAACTAATAAGGGCAATCCCTATTTTCCAATCGTATCCTAAAGGTTGTATGGCCGGTTCAATAGCCTTCCCTAATATTCCAATATACGAATTTTGGAGCTTAAAACTTGCTATTTCTTTGTCCAATTCTACGTCAGAAACTGTCTGATCAACCGCTACTCCGGCATACTTTTCTTTTACGATCTCTTCGGCATTATTAAAATTATCATTTGGACCGTTTGAGGCGAGGAACCATAGTACAATGGAGATCGCCAAAATTATTTTACCGGCACCAAAAACAAAGCTTTTCGTTTTTTCTATAACAGTATACGCTACATTTTTAAAAAGCGGCATTTTATAGTTAGGCATTTCTACTACAAAAAATGATCTGCTTTTAATCTTCAGCATCTTATTCAGCACCCATGATGATGATACTGCCATCACGAATCCTAAAAGGTATAGCAGCATTAAGGTGAGTCCTTGCAGGTTCATTCCCAGAAATCGTTCGTTCGGGATGACCAGGGCAATGATTATAAGGTATACGGGTAATCGTGCTGAACAGGTTGTAAATGGCGTAACAAGAATGGTAATTAATCGTTCTTTCCAGTTTTCAATATTTCGGGTTGCCATTACAGCAGGAATTGCACAGGCAGTTCCTGAGATTAGTGGAACCACACTTTTACCGCTCAATCCAAATTTTCGCATGGATCGATCCATAAGGAAAACGACCCTGCTCATATAACCTGTTTCTTCTAAAATTGAAATGAAGAGGAATAAGAATGCTATTTGAGGTATGAAAATAACAATCCCTCCCAAGCCCGGAATAATCCCTTCAGAAATAAGATTGGTAAAGGCCCCTGACGGGAGACTTTCTTTCACCCATTCGCTAAAGGAAGCAAATGTTGCATCGATAAAATCCATTGGATAACTACTCCAGTCGTAAATCGCCTGGAAAATCACCAACAGAATCATAAAGAATATGACATACCCCCAGACCTTATGAGTTAACACTTTATCTAAAGATGCTCTGAAGCCTTTTGCTGCATTTACATCAAGCTTGTAGCCTTCCTTGAGCACGCCATTGATGAATTGGTAACGCAGTATGGTTTCTTTTTGCTGTAATCGTTTTAATTCTGATTTAGGCTTGGTAGAGAAACTGGAGGCATCTTTAACAAGATTACGATCCAGGTTTACAAAGTTCACATCCTGTGTAATTACCAGCCATAGTTTGTAAAGATCTTGATTAGGGAACGCATTCCTCAAACCTTCAAAGTACTCTACGTCAATAACTGAAGCATTCACACAAGGTTCAGAAGAAATGTTCTTATAGTCCAGGATCAACTCTTTAATCTGGTCGATTCCTTCTTTTTTCCTTGTACTGACTACAGCTATTTTTGTTTTTAATTTTTCTTCCAATAAAGGAACATCCAGAGAAATCCCTTTACTACGCATTCGATCAGCCATATTGATTACTAATATGGTCGGAATCTGAAGATCTTTTATCTGTGTAAAAAGGAGGAGGTTTCTTTTGAGATTTTCGACGTCGGTAACCACTACAGCTACATCCGGATAATCCTTATCCTTTTTATTCAACAACAATTCTATAACAACATTCTCGTCGAGTGAGGTAGCATTAAGGCTGTAAGTTCCGGGAAGATCTAATATATGCGCCTTAATTCCCCTGGGTAATTTGCAAATTCCTTCCTTTTTCTCAACAGTAATACCCGGGTAATTACCAACCTTTTGATTTAAACCTGTAAGTTGGTTAAATACTGACGTCTTCCCTGTATTTGGGTTTCCTATGAGCGCTACTTTAATCTGTTTGCTCATAATAGTACTTCGTTTTGATCGATGACATCGATAGTAATATGCATTGCAGTCTCCTTACGGATGGCCAAAAAAGAACCATTTATATTTAAGTAGAGTGGATCCCGAAAAGGAGCATGCTGAATAAGTTCCACCTCATTCCCAGGCAAACACCCCATTTCAAATAATTTAATCGGAATTTCATCCAGAGAAATATCTTTGATGATTCCTTTCTCACCTCTTTTTAGATCTGCAACGGTTAACGTCATCCTTATTTAGATTCATTTTAAGTAAGCAAAAGTAATATAAAAAAACAGGATGGCGAAACCTACATAACTAAAATTAACGTTAAAGCCTATGCGTTTAACAACTTATGGGGAATTTATTGAAATTTAATCGTGATACTCTTCTTTCAGCACTTTGAGATCGTGCATTAATTTCCGGATGCTTTCTTCATCGGTTCCATTATAGAACCCCCTGATGCGTCGTTCTTTATCGACGAGGATAAAGTTCTCGGTATGGATCATATCATATGGTCCCCCGTCGCCATCTGTTTTAACGGCCAGATAACTTTTTCGAGCCAGTTGGTAGATCTGTTTTTTATCTCCGGTAACCAGGTTCCACTTATCATCCTGCACTCCTTTCTTCCTGGCATAAGCCTTCAGAACAGGAACTGAATCGATTTGAGGGGTAACGGAATGTGATAACAACATCACCTCTTTATCGTTTAAGATCTCTTTTTGGATTTTAACCATATTATCGGTCATTATCGGACAGATACTCGGGCAGGTGGTAAAAAAGAAATCGGCTATATAGATCTTATTCTTGTAATGACTCTCCGTAATGGTATCACCATTTTGATTGATCAAATTAAAATCGGCGATGGTATGGTATTTCTTCACATATTGAACGGTACTATCAACCAGTTCAGCATTCACCATTGCGGGTTGAAACACCGGTAATCTTTCTTTTGGTTTTAAGGCATTGTAAAACAAAAAGATTATTATTGCGGACAGTATTGTAAGGACAATAAAGAAGTATTTATACTTTGCAAAGAATTGAAGCATCACCAAAAAGTTTCTTGATTGCAAAATTAAAGAATAAACCTTATTTGCATGCATCTCTGTGCTAAATGTATCATAAAATTATAAGGTTCAAGGTTATTCGTTTCCTATAATACATCTAAAACCTTACTTTTGTGCGATTTTGAATTTATATTTACTTAAGATATATGAGCCCTATTTTAGTTAAGACATTACAACTTTTATTAAGTTTATCTATATTAATCGTATTGCATGAGTTGGGACACTTCATCCCTGCTAAGCTCTTCAAAACCAGAGTTGAAAAATTCTTTTTATTCTTTGATGTTAAGTTTGCGCTTTTTAAAAAGAAGATTGGCGAAACTGTTTACGGTATCGGCTGGCTTCCATTAGGGGGTTATGTTAAGATATCGGGAATGATCGATGAAAGCATGGACAAAGACCAGATGGCTGGTCCGCCACAACCATGGGAATTCCGTTCTAAGCCGGCTTGGCAACGTCTTATCATTATGGTCGGTGGTGTTACGGTAAACCTGATCCTTGGATTTGTGATCTATATGATGATCCTTTTTGTATGGGGGCAGGAACAACTAAAACCTGAAGACATGCCTCATGGGTTTGCTGTGGTTGAAGAAATGGAACAATTCGGATTTAAGAATGGCGACAAAATTTTAAGCGTTAACGACAAAGAACTCGACAATGCACTTCGATTTAACAGTCACCTATTGGTTCGTGATGTATCGAATGTAAAGGTCGAGCATATTGATGGCACCCAGGAAACACTGCGTTTACCAGACACCATTGGGGATTATATCTTTAAGAAAGGATTAATGCCGGCGTTCCAATTGCGCACCAATCCGATCCTCGACACCATTATTGCTGATTCACAGGCTGAAAAAGCAGGACTTTTGAAAGGAGACAAAGTATTGGCTGTGGATGGTAAAAATGTGACGTTTTTTGATGAAATCGGAAGTCATCTAAAAGACAAACCTAACTATGACACTCAACTGGTTGTTGAACGCGGAAATCAAATCGATACCATTACGGCAACCACAGATGAGGATGGGAAACTTGGCATTTACAGTTTACAAGGAGGCATGGTTACGCCAAAAGAAAAAAAGTTTGGATTTGGTGAAGCCGTTTGGAAGGGGTTTGCCTATGGATATTGGACCTTACATGATTATGTGGTTCAGTTCAAATATATCTTTACCAAGGAAGGTGCTACTCAGGTTGGTGGTTTTGGAACCATTGCCAAAATGTTCCCTTCGGTTTGGGATTGGCAATCTTTCTGGATGTCAACAGCGCTAATTTCAATTATTCTGGCATTTATGAACATCCTGCCTATTCCTGCTTTGGATGGTGGACATGTCATGTTCTTGTTATACGAAATGATCACTGGTAGAAAGCCTAGCGATAAGTTTTTAGAATACGCACAAATGATTGGATTCTTCCTACTTATTGCATTATTGTTATTTGCCAATGGAAACGACATATACCGCTGGCTTTCTGAGCGATAGTATCAAACAACATTATAATTAAAAAAGGTGCATCGAATCGATGCACCTTTTTTTTATAAAAAAATCAAAAACACGGTAGGGTTACTCTTCCTGCAACTGTTACACTATAAAGGACACCCAAATCTGTCCGTAAACTAATTATTAATTTAAAACTCAAAAATTATGATTCTTAAAAGAATGTCATTGTTAGTATTGATGGTATCAACTGCTTTTTTAACCAGTTGTTCAGACAATAACGATCAAGCTAGCACGGGTACTATGGCCGTTCACATGACAGATGCTCCATTTCCATATGAAATGGTAGCCGAGGCAAACGTAACGATTACTAAAATTGAGGCAAGAAACACCTCAATTGAAGAAGGTACAGAAGAAGGCGCAGAAGAAGAAGGTATGGAAACCAGTTCTTCTCCTTTCGTGGTATTAATGGAGGAAGAGGTTACATTAAACCTGTTAGAACTTACTAATGGTGTTACAGAGACTCTTGCAAACGTTGAAATCCCTACCGGGACATACGATCTTGTACGTGTTTATATAAAAGAAGCAGGTGTAGTTTTAACTGACGGTACTCCTTATACTCTTAAGGTTCCCAGTGGTGCTTCATCAGGTTTAAAGATTTTCCTTGAGCCTGGGATTACTGTTTCGGGTGGTTTGACAAGTGATTTATTATTAGACTTTGACATAAGTCAGTCATTTGTTCCTGTTGGGGATGTTAATGCTGCAGAAGGTATTACAAGTTTCAACTTTAACCCGGTTATCAAAGCTTCTAATTTATCAACTGCCGGTACTTTAACAGGTGCAGTAACTACCATCGAGACTACAACTGAAGGTGATACTGTAACGGAGACAGCTGTTGGTCTTGAAGGCGCTACCATAACCATTTTGAATGGTGAAGAAATAGTTACTTCAGCTATAGCAGGAGCAGAAGGTGCTTATACTGTATTGGGATTAGATGCAGGCACATACACTGTAATGGTAGAAATTGATGGTTATACAGCACAGACAGTAGAAGGTGTAGAGGTTGTAGCTGCGAATCAAACAACTCAAAACTTTGAGCTTGTAGCTGCAGAATAAAAATTACTGTTTTGTGATTAAAAAATGAGGAGTGGGGTACTCCTCATTTTTTTATACAAAATTCCCAATATTTATTTGCAAGATTCAAACTAATACATATATTTGCATCCGCAAAATTGCAATAGCAAACTCCTCCTTAGCTCAGTTGGTTAGAGCATCTGACTGTTAATCAGAGGGTCCTTGGTTCGAGCCCAAGAGGGGGAGCAAAATAAACAGAAAGCCATCCATTTAGGGTGGCTTTTTTATTATACGCTATTTTCATAATACCTACTCACATCCTGTTTAATAAATCTAACTGTTAATCAGAGACCCGATAGCTATCGGGGTTGGTTCGAGCCCATTGCCTGTCCCGATTACCATCGGGAATGGGGAGCAGAAAACAGAAAGCCACCTTCTAAAGATGGCTTTTTTATAAAAATTATTATGTACTCTTACGAATGTATTCATCAATGTTTTGGACGTAGTGGAATGTGAACATTAAAAGAGGTTCCATCTTTTCTTTGATTGACATCGATCAATGCTCCTGCAGCAAATAAAGCCAGTGGATCGCCATTATCATCTGCCAGGATCTGAGGGCGTTCTAACCTATTCATTGGTAAGACATCGCCATTGACCAGCGTAACTTCCTTTCTCATAAAGAAAGGATTATTCGGTTTATTCCACACCACACCATCCTTAGATTGTAAAATGGCCAAACCTGGTTTTCCTTCCGTAATTCTTCCTGAAAAATCTTTCATAACTGCATAGAACACTTTTCTTTGTTTATGATACCATACATAAGGATCTTCGGCGGATGCAACTTTCCCGTCTTCCATTTTAATATTGAACATTATATCATCTATCGCCTTAAACGGTCCGGTTGGGGAATCAGACAAGGCTAAACCGTGCACACCCTTCCAATTAGGGTCGTAGATATTCCCTTTAAAATACATGAGATATTTACCATCCGAGGGCCTCTGAACAACAGACGGGTTCACTACGATCAAATTATCAGGTTTGGCTTCTGTACCTTCAGGTGAAGGATTCAATACGTTATTGGGCTTTACTCGTGTTCTTGGAGCAAGCAAGGGTGTGGAAGATCTATTGAAATTACCAGCCATCAGATTCTCAAAATTATCAAATTCAACAACACCAATCTTTTGATTCTGCTGCACCCGATTCCTTTTATTCAATTGTGCTGCTTTCGAATCTTCAGGCTGTTCACCTTCATCTCTGGAACCTATATAATATAAATAGTATTTGCCATTAAACTTTTTCAAATGTGGGTTATGCACCATTTGCGCATCCCAGGCTAAAGAATCTCCTTGTAATTCTCTTCCAGTCAGAACTACCTTTTGAAACTTAAAGTTTCGATCTGGCTGATCTGATACCGCATAGGCTATTTTAGAGTTTAACACCCAGGAATTTGAAAATTGGGGCACAGAGTCTCCACTCTCCCATGTACTATAAAGCATATGATATTTTCCATCATAACCTTTTACAACACTACCGCCCCAAACAAATCTATCTGGATCATTCAACACTGATGGTCCTTCAAGAATATCGCCTTTGATCACTGCGTCTACCGGCAATACCTCCAGTTCTAAATCGACAGCATTCTTTTTCGAGCAACTAATTAAGGTTAATACAAGTCCTAAACAGATGTACTTTACGGGGGATGAGATCATAAATAAATGTGTATTGATTGTTAATTATTCAGATGGTAAGATAAAAAATTTAAGTCCCATGAAACAAATGTTAAATACCTATTCTTTAACGACCTTATACTAGTTTGTGATAACAGCAATAGGTATATTTGTTAGGTACAACTACTTCATTATCTACTATGGAAAATCTTGATGCAGCGAGACTCCAAATGGCCTTCACTTTAGCTTTCCACATAATCTTTGCATGTATAGGTATGGTGATGCCTTTTTTTATGGTCGTTTCTCATTACAAATGGCTTAAAACACGTAACAAAATATATTTAACCCTCACCAAATCCTGGCAAAAAGGGGTTGCAATATTCTTCGTAACCGGTGCGGTTTCGGGCACTGCCCTTTCATTTGAATTAGGGTTGCTATGGCCTGAATTCATGAAGCATGCAGGTCCGATTATCGGAATGCCATTTTCCCTGGAAGGAGCAGCCTTCTTTGTTGAAGCGATTGCTTTAGGGTTCTACCTCTACGGCTGGAATAAATTAAACGAACGCTTTCATTGGATTACAGGCGTCATTATAGGCATTTCCGGAGTTGCCTCGGGAATCCTTGTCGTTTCCGCGAATGGTTGGATGAATGCCCCTTCGGGTTTTGATTATATCAATGGTGAATTCTTAAATATTGACCCTGTTGCTGCCTTTTTAAATCCTGCCTGGTTTACCCAGGCACTTCATATGATTCTCGCAGCCTTTACAGCCACCGGATTTGCCGTAGGAGGGGTTCACGCTTATCAGATCTATAAAAAACGTAATGTAGCACTTCATAAAAAGGCATTTAAAATTGCCGTAACCTTTGGTGCTATTGCTGCCATACTGCAACCCATTAGTGGAGACATCTCTGCCAAGGACATCGCCCAGAGACAACCGGTAAAACTAGCAGCTATGGAGGCTCATTATGACACCGAAAAAGGAGCTCCCTTATATATCGGAGGAATTGTCAATGAAGAAACCCAAGAGGTAAAGTATAAAATTGCCATCCCTAAAGCTTTATCCTTTTTATCGTTCGGCGACTTTGATGCGGAAGTTAAAGGCCTTAATGATTTCCCAAAAGATACGCATCCTCCGGTTGCGATCACACACTATGCATTTCAAACCATGGTAGGGCTTGGAACAATATTACTTATAGCTGGTATTATATTCTTATTGAGCTATAAAAAGAAACACTGGATGGATACAAAAAAGTACTGGTTACTCTTTATACTCTTAGCGCCTGCAGGTTTTATTGCTTTAGAGGCCGGATGGGTTGTTACCGAAGTAGGAAGGCAACCCTGGATCATCTACAATATTATGAAAACAAAGGATGCAGTAACTCCAATGCCGGGTATGATCTACAGTTTTTATATGTACCTTTTTCTTTATACTATTCTTGCGGTTGTTGTTACCTGGCTGATGCAGCGACAAATTAAAGTTTTAAACAAAACCTCTGTTGAGTTATGATCTATGTTGTTTTATTCTTTCTAGCCTTTTCTTTATTCCTCTATGTGTTACTGGGAGGCGCAGATTTTGGAGCGGGAATTGTAGAGTTATTTTCATCTAAAGAGAATCAACAAATCACCAAAAAGACCATTTACCGGGTCATGGGTCCTATCTGGGAAGCGAATCATATCTGGATCATCATTGTGATGGTTATCTTATGGGTTGCGTTCCCTGTATATTTTAACATCATCATGATCAGTTTACATATCCCACTAACCCTGATTCTTATCGGTATAACCCTGCGCGGGGTGTCTTTTATTTTCAGACACTATGATGCTGTCGTTGATGAATCTCAGAAAATCTACAACGGCTTATTTCGATTTTCGAGCGTTTTCACACCTTTGTTACTTGGAATGACCTTTGGAGGAGTAATTAGCGGCTCGATTATTTTACCAGAGCACCTTTCACAATATAATTTCGGTGAGGTTTATATTGCTTCATGGTTTAACGTGTTTTCGTTACTCACAGGAATATTTTTTTCGGCTTTATGCGCTTTTCTTTCAGCGACTTTATTAATCGGAGAAGCTGATGAAGCACACGAAAAAATTTACCGTAGAAAATCTGCTATTGCCACTATTGTAGTTGTTTTAAGTGGCAGTATCCTTATTATTTACGGATATGTTAACGACTTTGTTTTTATTAAAGATTTCATTCAAAATCCGTATAGCATTTCATTGATTGGCGCTTCGGCGCTGGTGTTAATTCCTCTTTGGATTCACATCAGAAAAGGTCATAAGATCTTGAGTCGTTTTTACGCCGGACTACAGGTTGTGATGATTATTGCTGCCGCTATGATCGCTCATTTCCCGTATGTATTAATTACAAAACAAGGAGAACTGAGCTTATTGGAAGGGGTCGCTCCGGATAGCGTTATCAGGGTATTAGGTGTTTCTTTAATCGTTGGGGGGCTGGTGATTCTCCCGGGATTATTTCATCTTCTGAAATCATTTAAGATGATAAAAGTATTGGAGCCTTAGGGCATTCAAAAAAATTGAAATTATGAATTAAAATTTCTGCCAAAAAGTTTGTGTGGGAAATATAAAAAAGCCTTATATTTGCAACCTCAAATTCCTCCTTAGCTCAGTTGGTTAGAGCATCTGACTGTTAATCAGAGGGTCCTTGGTTCGAGCCCAAGAGGGGGAGCAAAAAAACAGAAAGCCATCCATTTAGGGTGGCTTTTTTAGTTTGTGCTTTTTTCAAAATAAATGCGCATACCGGATCCTATTTTAATGGATGCCGCAATGAATGCGAAATGACACAAGAGCGACATGTTTTGGTTCTGACTCCACTTTGAATGGATTCGGTAATAAGTAGGGAATGACAAAGAAGTGCAGAATGAAAATCAGGGCATAAAACAATTTCCCCCTTTAGGGGTGCAGGGGGAAAGAAATTGTTTACGGCAACGTCATTGCGAGCCTTGCGCTAGCAAGTCGTGGCAATCTCACCAATAAGAGTTACTATCCTTCAAAAGATCGCCGCACTTCACTGTATTCCGATCGCGATGACGGGTTGGTTTCGACTTTCCCCTTTCCCCTTCAACAGATTCCGAAACAAGTGCGGAATGACATGGATACGGAATGACAAAGGGGTGGAATGACATTGGGGTAACATGTTTTTATTTTATATATTTTTGATTGGAAGTGGAAATGGCCCCATAGTTCAATGGATAGAATAGAAGTTTCCTAAACTTTAGATTCAGGTTCGATTCCTGGTGGGGCTACAAAAAAAAAGAGCCGGCGAAAGCCGGCTCTTAACCTATAAAATTTCAACAATTATACAGCTGCATCGATAGCATCAGTATAAGTCTTCTTAGGTGCTACACCTACTTGTCTGTTTACTACTTCTCCTCCTTTAAATACCAATACGGTAGGGATGTTACGTACTCCATATTTAGCAGCGAATTCTTGATTAGCATCAACATCTACCTTACCAATTACTGCTTTTCCTTCATACTCTCCACTAATTTCATCAATAATAGGAGCTACCATTCTACAAGGTCCACACCATGCAGCCCAAAAATCTACCAATACCGGTTTGTCACTTTTTAAAACTACTTCTTCGAAAGTAGCATCTGTTATTTCTAATGCCATTTTAAATGTTTTTTATAATTATAAATCTCACTTCGCAAATTTAGTCAAATATTTCACCAAAACTTACACCCTGATTATCAGTTTTGATTATTAGGCTATTACAATTGCTGATCAACTGATTTTTAGTATCTTTCGCATTACCCAAATCTCAACAAAAGTTTACCCATGAAAGCACTCGCTCTCTTCCTGGCATTAATACCCTTATCCTTTACTTATAATGGGGCCCAATATAAACAAAATGATTATATATGGATAAAATTGGAAGTAGAAATGTCTGCATACAACTCTGTGAAATCGCAAACTAACAGTAATCACCCAAGTATCGCTGCATGGGGTGACACTCTCAAACCGGGAATGAAAGCAGTTGCTATTTCCCGGGATCTAGTGAAAAAGGGCATTTCCCATAATACCCCAATAAAAATAGACGGCATGGATGGAGTTTACCTGGTAAAAGACAAAATGCACTCGCGTCACCGCAATAAAATGGATTTATACATGGGAACCGATGTTCAAAAAGCCATTGAATTTGGTCGACAACAAAAGACGATCTGGTACGGCGTACCTAAAAAGAAATAGTTGCTATCAATTAAGCTTGTAATTTACATTACTGCTCTTCAGGGCTCCTAACAACTCATTTGAAATATGCACTTTTTGCTTCCTGCTAGGCATGGTAAGCTTAATTTCCTCTTCCATATCGTAAATTATAAAATTCAATATATGATCGCCTGAATGCGATGATATTAATTCTTTTAAACTTACGATTTGCTCCTCTTTTAAGTCCGCAATATTCAATCGGATGGTTAACTTTTTTGCATAGGTATTCATTACATCCTGCAGGAGCATAAAGTTATTAAATTGAATTTTGGGATCTGACCTTCTTCCGGTATCCTTATTAATCCAGCCTTCACGAATAAAAGCCTTGATATAAACAAAAGAGTTTGGTATTAAAAAGTGTCTGAACTTAAGGTATTCTTCTCCAAAAATCTTAAACTCATAACTTTCATTATAGTCTTCCACCATGAAAATAGCCCATCCTTTTCCATTTTTTGAGACTCTGTGATCGACAGTTGATATCACTCCTCCAAGCGATATTTCGCGATTTACATATTTTTCTAATTCCGAGAGGATTGACAAATCTGCATTGCAAAACACTTCCATTTCGGTTGCAAAATCATCTAAAGGGTGTCCGGATATATAGATCCCGACCACTTCTCGTTCTCGCTTAAGCTTTTCCATGGTTCCCCATTCTTCACAAGGGGGCACCTCAGGTTCCGGAATTTGAACTTCGCTGGCTTCCCCAAACAAACTTACCTGGGAGGAATTTTCATTCTCCTGAAATTTAGCTCCATATTTTATGGTCTTTTCAAGGAATGTTATCCCATCTCCTTCTTCGTGGAAATATTGTGCTCTGTGCGTATCGCTAAATGAATCAAATCCGCCGGCAAAGGCCAGGTTTTCAAAGGCTTTCTTATTTGCTGCTCTGAGATCGATCCGTTTTGCCATATCAAAAACGGATTTATACCTGCCATCTTTTCTATTATCTACAATGGTTTGAACGGCACCTTTACCCACTCCTTTGATTGCCCCCATTCCAAAACGGATAGCGCCTTCATCATTTACCGTAAACTTATAAAACGACTCGTTAACATCGGGTCCGAGTACATTAATTCCCATACGCTTGCACTCCTCCAGGAAAAAGGTTACCTGTTTGATATCGTTCATATTGTTCGATAGTACGGCCGCCATATATTCTGCCGGGTAATTCGCCTTTAAATAAGCTGTTTGATATCCAATCCAGGCATAACAGGTAGAGTGTGATTTATTGAAGGCATAACTAGCAAAGGCTTCCCAGTCTTTCCATACCTTCTCCAATACTTCCCGGGCATGCCCTTTCGCTTCTCCTCCATCCAGAAACTTGGGTTTCAATTGTTCCAGCAGGGCAAATATTTTTTTACCCATTGCTTTACGAAGCATATCCGCTTCACCCTTTGTAAATCCTGCCAGCTTTTGTGACAACAACATCACCTGCTCCTGGTAAACGGTAATACCATAGGTTTCTTTAAGGTATTCCTCCATGGCTTCGAGGTCATAAACAATTTCCTCATCGCCATGTTTTCTGCGGATAAAGCTCGGGATATATTCTAATGGACCTGGTCGGTACAAGGCATTCATCGCAATCAAATCGGCAAAAACGGTTGGTTTAAGCTCTTTCATATATTTCTGCATCCCGGCAGATTCATACTGGAACACCCCGACTGTTTCACCTCGTTGGAAAAGCTCATAGGTCTTTTCATCATCTAACGGAAATTCATCAGGCACGAGGTCGATGTTGTGCTTGTATTTAACGAGCTTTACGGTATCCTTGATCAGGGTCAAAGTCTTCAACCCTAAAAAGTCCATTTTCAGCAGACCTGCATTTTCCACCACGGAGTTATCGAACTGTGTCACCCACAGATCAGAATCTTTGGCCACAGAGACAGGTACAAACTTGGTAATATCATCCGGAGTAATAATCACACCACAGGCATGAATCCCCGTATTTCTGAGTGAACCTTCAAGGATACGTGCCTGATTAATAGTTTGTGCATCCAGATCTTCACCCTCTGCTATATTTTTAAGTTCATTGACTTTCAGCAGTTCTTCTGAACGTAATTTTTCTTTGAGCTTAGCTTCATCGAGTCCAAATATCTTACCTAAGGTGGTATTCGGAATAAGTTTAGCAATGCGATCGGCATCCTGGAGGGGTAAATCCAACACTCTGGCTGTATCACGAATAGATGACTTAGCGGCCATGGTACCATAGGTGATAATCTGAGCCACCTGATTGGCTCCATATTTATCGATCACATAATCCATTACCAGACTTCGCCCTTCATCATCAAAATCGATATCAATATCGGGCATACTCACACGGTCAGGGTTCAGGAACCGCTCAAATAGCAAGTCGTAAGCAATTGGATCCATATTGGTAATCCCAAGGCAGTAAGCCACAGCAGACCCTGCTGCTGATCCACGACCTGGACCTACCGATACTCCCATTTCTCTGGCTGCAGCAATAAAATCCTGTACGATCAGGAAGTATCCGGGATAACCGGTTTTTTCAATTACCTGAAGCTCAAAATCAAGACGTTCCCTTATATCATCTGTAATTTCCTCATACCGCTCTTCGGCTCCCTGATAGGTT
Organism: Zhouia amylolytica; assembly: GCF_900116365.1. Taxonomy (GTDB): domain Bacteria; phylum Bacteroidota; class Bacteroidia; order Flavobacteriales; family Flavobacteriaceae; genus Zhouia; species Zhouia amylolytica. The sequence goes on from NZ_FPAG01000001.1 coordinate 253,916, forward strand.
AAATGGCGAAGGAACTTATTCTCTCCTCTTTTACCTCCATCTTGCTCATCTTCTTCAAACTGGAATTCTTCAGGAATCTCAAACTTTGGAAGAAGCACATCACGAGCTAATTCAAAAGGCTCTACTTTATCTACTATCTCGTTGGTATTAATAATGGCCTCCGGAAGATCTTTAAAAAGTTCTTTCATTTCGTCGGAACCTTTAAAATAATACTCCTCGTTCGGTAATCCATATCGATAGCCTCTACCACGTCCTATCGGTGTCGATTTCTTCTCACCGTCCTTAACACACAATAGAATATCATGTGCATTAGCACCTTCTTTATCGATATAATAGGTGTTATTGGTAGCTACAAGCTTTACATTGTGTTTTTTGGAAAACTGGATCAACACTTCATTCACACGGTCTTCTTCTTCTTGCCCGTGTCGCATTAATTCTATGTAAAGATCTTCTCCGAACTGCTCTTTCCACCATACAAGTGCTTCTTCTGCCTGGTTTTCACCTACATTCAGGACCTTACTTGGCACTTCTCCATATAAGTTACCCGTAAGCACCATAATATCTTCCTTGTATTGTTCGATAATTTTCTTATCGATACGAGGCACATAATAAAAACCATATGTAAAACCGATAGAGGACATTTTAGCGAGATTGTGATAGCCATTTTTATTTTTGGCCAGCATCACTATCTGATATCCGTTATCTTTTCTGGACTTGTCGGTATGATCCTCACAGACATTAAAAACACACCCCACAATTGGCTTTACTATAGTCTCGGTAGGAGTTTCGCCATTGGCAATAGCCTCTTCATTCTTTGCTTTAGCGGCTTTGTTATGGTTACCAACATCACGAACAAAGTGAAAGGCTCCCATCATATTCCCTATATCGGTTAGTGCCACTGCCGGCATTTTAAATTTGGCAGCTGCCTGAACAAGACCTGGAATTTTAGACGTAGCCTGGAGTACTGAAAACTGTGTATGGTTATGCAGGTGCGAAAAGGACACTTCTGCTAATTCCGCAATATTCTGCTGTATTTCTTCTTTCGACAGCTGTTCTTGCGGCTCCTCTTTTTTGAGTCTTTGGCGAATCTTATCTGATTCCGCTTTCAGGTTAATATGCTTTAACCCAATAAGTGGAATAGTTTGAGGGTTTACCTCTGAGAAACGATTGAAATAATCGGCAGGAACATCCAATTCTTCGGTGGTAAAACCATCTCCTCTTCGAATCAATTCAAAGAAGCAACGGGTTGTAGCTTCCACATCGGCGGTTGCATTGTGGGCTTCAGCAAATGGTTCGCCGAACAAAAACTCATGAAGTTCCGTTAAGGTTGGTAGTTTGAATTTACCTCCTCGTCCCCCGGGAATTTTACAGAGTTCGGCGGTTACTTCAGTACAGGTATCCAACACCGGTAATTCAGTCATATTGGTTTCCACACCAAAACGGTAGAATTCCGCTCCCATGATATTCACATCAAAGCCTACATTCTGACCTACTACAAACTTGGTCTTGCTTAATGCTTCATTGAATTTCTCGAGTACCTCTTGCAGGGGTATCCCTTGTTCTTGTGCCAGTTCGGTAGAAATACCATGTACTTTTTCAGCATCGAAGGGGATATTGAATCCATCCGGCTGAATTAAATAATCCTGATGTTCAATTACATTTCCCATCTCGTCGTGCAACTGCCATGCAATCTGAATTGCTCTTGGCCAGTTGTCTACATCCGAAATCGGAGCATCCCATCGTTTAGGTAAACCGGTGGTTTCTGTATCGAAGATTAAGTACATAGAGGTTTCTTGTTTAAGGTTATCCCGCTTGCATTTTCACACATCACTTTGCCTTACTCAACTGTAATTCAAACAGTTCTGAATCAAGGCGGCATGAGGTAAAATTAAGCATAATTTAGGGTTCTGTAAAACGGAGTTTTCAGGAGTTATTAACGAAGTTAAACAACTAATACCCCATGTAAGACATTGCCAGCTTCTGTAAAAGAATTTTACATCCAAAAATTCATAAGTCAATATAATTTAACATTAATCTTATAAAACTGGTACGTTTTATGATGCACCGTATAGTAAATAATTTATTTTAGCTTTCATTCATCAATCGTAAAAACACGTTATGAAAACTTTTTCATTCCTTATTACCTTAATTTTATTGACTTCTTGTCAATCCAATGAGCAAACCAACAAGGAAGATGTTCCATCGGTAAACCCATCGGAGTTAATCGGTTCCTGGGCTACAACGAACCTTAATCCAGATAACATATCCTTAAAAGGATTTGAACTCAAAGAAGATTATACGGCAACCATTCACGTGCTAGATTCGAGAAATCGCACCAACACATACAAAGGAAAGTGGGTACTTACTAAAGAACTGAAGGTGAACGAGATGCTAAATCTTAAGACATTTTTATCCCTGGAATTTCAAGAAAGTAAAAACAAAAGAAAAACATTCTTATTTAAGGAGGATCGAGAGGATGGAGACCTCATTTTATCAATTAGAGGAGTTGATTATAAACATATCTAACTAGCATTCAATTAGAACCACTCATCCGGAATATATATAAATATTCTATGAATTAGTATTACCATCTTATGAAAACACCATTATTAAAATTAGCCACCATTAACTTATTTCTCTTTTTATCCTTTATAACTCCAGTAAACGGTCAAGAAAAAGCCACTTCCGTGTTACCCGATCATGTCTTTGGCGAATGGCATCATACAGGGAACAACCATCGCTTTGACGGCTTTCTGATCCACCCCGGTTTTATAGAATCGGAATATAAAGCATTCATGTATACTACTATTGAAAATCCTGAAAAGGACCACTATCAAATTTCCGGTAAGGACATCAACAATAATACGATCACTGTTCAATTACATATCCGATCCAGGGATACCATAGAAATAAAAAAAGAAAACAACACTATTAACACCTATATTAAAGCTAAAACTCCCAAGGGAGGTACCTATATATCGAAAGCCGAAATACCGGACATGATTAAAGGTGAATGGTATACCACGGATCTAAAAAATCATTTGGAATTCAACATAACTTCAGATCAACTAAAATTCAAAGACAAAACATACAGCATTGAAGAAGCTGTCCTTTTAGATTCAGGTGATAAGGCGCAATACAGGTTTGTAGCTAAAAACAAGGACGAATATTGGCTCTTTTATTTAAAAAACTGGTCGGATGGGTTTTTACAAATTGGTTTCAACGGGAAGTATGGCGACCTCTATAAAGCAAAAAAAGAATATCCTAACGAGCGCATTGATGATCTGGATGCCTTTATATCTTCTACATTTCCAAAGACACTCAGAGGCAATTGGCTAAAGACAGATGGAAGCAATTTATGGTCACACAGTTTCTACTACAATCATGCTATAATTGATAAAGCTAAATGGGACTATAAATCGGTTAAGAAAAAAGGAAAATGGTTTGTTATCACTTTCCAAAATAATGGCGCTGAGAAAATGGTTTATGCCAAAGTAAATAAAGATCATACGGTTTCATTCGGCCCTTCCAAAAAAGAATTAACCATTTGCAGTTTGACAAAAACCAACGACGGAGGTTACAAACCACCCCACGATCTCCCTTATACAGAAGAGAACTTATTCACTATAGATTCAGCTACTTACTCGGGCATTATCAAGGGATACAACAATAAAACAGACAAAAAAACCGGGATAATTTATGTCAACAATGTTTTTACCGGAAATCAGGAACCGTTCCTGGTAAAAATTAAAGATGACGGGAGTTTTACCATTAAATTTCCTCTTTACTATCCTCAGGAAATCTATGTACGATTCCCGGAACACTCTTCAAGTATTCGTGTGGCCCCTGGAAAAGAAACCTGGCAACTTATCAATTCAAACAAGGAGGACGAAGGCTTTTTTGCCGGTGATTGCGCTCAACTCAACACCGATTTATCCAGCCTGCACAAGCTAAGACAGGGCAACAGACAGTATTACCAATTGGTTGAAAATATTCAGAATTACACGCCGGATATTTATAAGGAAAAATGTATTGCTATTTATCAATCGCAAGCTGAAATGTTGGACAGTATATTGGATGAACGCTTTATAAGTAATAAAGCAAAACAAGTAGCACGCTTAAATCTTTCCTACGGACTCTATGAAAACATCTTGAGTTACGACATGTACAGAAGGGATAAAAACGCACCGAAAATAGATAGCACGTACCTCGACTTTTTAAATCCTGAAATCTACAATAATAAACTTGCTGCCGTAGCCGGTAGCTATTCCAGCTTTTTAAACCGCATACGATTCTCGAATGGAATAAGAGGCGGAAAAAGAATAATGATCCAACACCCGGAAATTATAGAACTTGCTGCCATATTAAAAAACAAGGGGATTGAACTCACTGAAGATGAAAAGGAGTTATTAGAATTGGAAAAAGCTTATAAAAAAGAGAATGCGATCGCATTAAAAAAGCGAGAAGATTTTAATCAGTCTAATGAAGAAATCCTAAAAAAGTATCGCAACAAACTAACTGCCTTAATTCAAAAAACACCTAAAGATAAACATGAAGATCTATTCAAGAGCCTAAAAACAGACAGCTATTTAATCTATGCTAAAGAAGCTGGCGTCACATTTTCAGAAGAAGAAATTGCTATACAAAAAGCATCCAGGAATTTATTAAACCAGGAAGAGCAACGTAAACTGACGCAATATCATCAAGATGAACAACTAAACAAAGGCAAAGAAGCGTTTTACAACAAATACCAAGAACACCGGAGGGCATATGCAATGGACCTTCTCAAACAAGAATACATAAAACAATTCCACAACTTCTTCAAGGATAAAAGCACCTGGATGGAAGATCTGTTGACCATGCAGACCATATCTGGTCCGATAAACGAAGAGTTGACGCCAATTTCTGATATATCCTTACAGAATTACTCAGGGAAAATTCACGATCCCTATTTAAAGAAATATCTAAGCTATGAAAACGAGCGCACCAAGGTTAAAATAGCAGCCAACCAAAACAATCAAGGCTATACAGTTCATGACACTCCGACTACCGAAGCCGATAAAATTTTTGAAGCCATTATATCTAAATACCAAGGAAAAGTGGTCTATGTTGACTTTTGGGCAACCTGGTGTGCACCCTGCAGATCAGGCATTAAGCGTATAAAACCACTAAAGGAAGAGTTAAAAGACAAGGACATTGCCTTTGTCTACATCACGAACCACACTTCACCGAAAACCACTTGGAATAATATGATTCCGGAGATTAAAGGGGAGCATTATCGGGTATCTGAGGATGAATGGAATTATCTGGCAGCCAAATTTAATATTTCGGGTATCCCGCATTATACACTGGTAGACAAACAAGGAACGGTTGTGAAAACTAAAATCAGTTTAGGTCAATCCAATGACGCTTTAAAGGCGCTATTTGAAAAGCATCTGTAAGATTATGAATAGATTCGTTTTAATCAATATCGCCGACCGATAAATTTTATTGAAACGGATATTTCAAATCCCTAAAGGTTTGATTATATTTGTCGAACCAAAATTTTATAAAAAAAATGTCGATTTCAGATTTATATTCAAGCGGTTTTAGAGAGCGTAACCGCGATCATTTTGCCTCGATAGTTCGCGTAGCTATGACTGACGGAACTATTAATGAGGAAGAAAGAGCTTTTTTAGATCGTTTAGCGAGCAACCTAGACATTTCTGAAGAAGATTTTAATGCAGTTTTAGAAAACCCTACTGCATACCAAATTAATCCTCCGGTTTTATACGATGCTCGTTTAGAACGTTTATATGATATCGGACGTATGGTATATGTGGATCATATTGCTGATGATGATGAAATGAGAATTATGATTCGTTTAGCCATTGGATTAGGTTTTACTGCTGCTAATGCTGAGTTTATCGTAAAGAAAGCGATGTATTTATTAAATCTTGGTGTTGACCTTGAGACTTTCAAGGAAGAGATCAAGCACATGAACAGATAATTCATTCATATATAGATAAAAAAAGCGGCTTTAATTAAAGCCGCTTTTTTTATTCTATAATTTTTTAGCGTTGCATAAATGCTTCTGCCTTTTCTACCATTCTTTTACTTCCGCAGAAAAATGGGACGCGCTGATGAAGTTCTGTAGGCTCTATATCCAATATACGTCGAAATCCATCACTAGCCTTTGCATTGGCTTGTTCAGCCAGAAAGGCCATCGGATTACACTCGTAAAGCAACCTGAGTTTTCCATCGGTAGCTTTCGAGCTTTTAGGGTAGATGAAAATCCCACCTTTTATCATATTTCTATGAAAATCGGAAACAAGAGACCCTATATACCTAGAGGTGTAAGGACGGTCTTCTTCCTCTGCCTGGCAATATTTAATATAATCTTTTACTCCCTGTGGAAAATGCACATAATTCCCTTCATTGATAGAATATATCCTTCCATTTTCAGGGTAGGTCATGTTGGGATGTGACAGGTAAAAGGTTCCGATTGCAGGGTTCAATGTAAATCCGTTTACCCCGTGGCCTGTAGTATATACCAACATGGTAGAAGTTCCGTAGATCACATAACCTGCAGCTACCTGGTTCTTACCGGGTTGTAAAAAATCCTCCTCTGTAACAGGGGTTCCTACAGGGGTAACCCTCCTGTATATGGAAAAGATTGTTCCGACAGATACATTTACGTCAATATTACTGGAACCGTCGAGTGGATCGATCAACACCACGTATTTATTCTGGTGGTTTTTATCGGAACTATTGATACTGATAAAGGTATCTTCTTCCTCTGATGCAATACCACAAACGATCTCCCTGTTGGTTAAGGTTCGGATAAAAGCATCATTTGCCAGGACGTCTAATTTTTGTTGTTGCTCTCCCTGTACATTGGTTTCTCCTGCTGTACCTAAAATATCAACCAATCCTGCCTTATTAACTTCATGATTTACTACTTTAGCAGCCAGTCGAATAGCATTAATTAATTTGGAAAGTTCGCCAGAAGAATATTTAAATTCAGCTTGTTTCTCGATGATAAATTCACCGAGCGTCTGGTTTTGTTTAGCCATGTTTAATATAGTTGTGTTTTGAACAACAAATATCGATATTTTTGTGAAACTACAACGTTTTCGCTAAAATCAATTTGTGTATTATTTAACTATTTGTGAATTTTGTAACAGTTATGGATTATACAATAAGACAAGCACATAAAGAGGACATGTGTTCCGTTCGGGAACTGATACAGGAATTGGCAGATTTTGAAAAGGAGCCCAATGCTGTTGAGGTGACTGTAGAAGATCTGATCGAAGATGGTTTTGGTGCCCATCCGGCATTTCATTGTTTCGTGGCGGAAGTTAACGGCAAAATTGTTGGCATGGCTTTGGTCTACCAGCGCTATTCAACATGGAAAGGTAAAACCGTTCATTTGGAAGATCTCATTGTAAGCGAAAAAATGAGAGGAACCGGGTTAGGGTCTGCTCTTTTTACCGAAGTGATTAAATACGGACATCAAAAAGGTGTTAAGCGTATTGAATGGGCTGTACTGGACTGGAATGAACCTGCCATTACATTTTACGAAAAGAATGGTGCCGATGTGATGAGAGATTGGGATACCGTTCAAATGAACGAACAAGCGATTAAAAACTTTATTGAACAGCATTAAATATGAGAATTTTCAAGTTTGGAGGTGCATCGGTAAAGGATGCCGATGGAGTGAAAAATGTCGTAGAAGTATTAAAAACCGTTGGTTATGACGATACCATGGTTGTTATTTCTGCAATGGGAAAAACCACTAATGCCATGGAGGTTGTGGTTAAGAATTACTTTGAAAACAAGCAGGAACTTCAGGAATCTATTCAGGAAGTCGTTAAGTTTCACAATACTATTTTGTTTGATCTTTTCGAGAATGAAAAACATCCGGTATTCAAAAAGGTTCAGACGCTGTTCGAGGAGGTAAAAGGTTTTCTGGCATGGAACAAGTCTCCCAAATATAGCTTTGTATACGATCAGGTAGTGGGATATGGTGAATTAATCTCTACAACCATTGTTAGTGCATATTTAAATGAAATTGGCATCAAGAATAACTGGGTAGATGTCCGCACCCTTATTAAAACGGATAGCAGCTACAGAGATGCCGGTGTTAGATGGGAACTTACCCAGGAAAGTATTAACGAAAATGTAAATCGAAAGTCTCTAAATATTACCCAAGGGTTCTTAGGAAGTGATGAAAATAACTTCACCACCACACTAGGGCGTGAAGGTTCGGATTACACCGCTGCCATCCTTGCGTATTGTTTAAATGCTTCTTCGGTTACCATCTGGAAAGATGTACCAGGTGTTCTTAATGCGGATCCTAGGTATTTTGAAAAGACTGCTTTGTTGAACAAAATATCTTACAGGGAGGCTATTGAGCTTGCCTTTTATGGAGCCTCGGTAATACACCCGAAAACCTTACAGCCTTTACAACGTAAAGAGATTCCTTTACACGTTAAGTCTTTTGTACATCCGAAAGAAGCGGGAACCACAGTGACCAAAGGAAAAGGTATAGAGCCGGAAACTCCTTGTTTTATTTTAAAAACAAATCAGACGCTCATCAGGTTATCTTCACTTGACTTCTCATTTATTGTAGAGGATAATATTAGTGAGATATTCAAATTATTAGCTGACTCCAGAATGAAGGTAGACCTCATTCAGAACTCTGCCATTAGTTTTTCGGTGTGTGTGGATAATAAGTTCAATAAGCTGGAACAACTGCTGCAAACCTTGCGTTCAAAATTCAAGGTTACGCATTATGAAGATGTTTCGCTTTATACCATAAGACATTTTAACGATGAGGCCATCGCTTCGTTACAAAACGGACGAGAAGTGTTGTTGGAACAACGTACACAAAAAACCGTACAGCTGGTGGTAAAATAATAATTCAGAAACCACTGATTACAAACCAATAGGATCGTCATCCAAAATTATTTAATTTTAGATGACGATTTTTTATGTAAGTTTGTTTGTTAAACAAAATTACTAATGGGCTTAGTTACGGCAAAAGAAGTTTCGAAAGTTATAAAATTCGACAAGTATGGTTTCTTAGGAACCTTTGTGGGTTGGTTACTTATGAAAGCCCTTAAAATATCTACCCTCAATAAGATCTACTCTAACAACAAAGACAAGAGTGATCTCGATTTTCTCAATTCCATATTAGATGAGTTTCAGATTAAGTTTGAAATTCCGGAAGAAGATTTTAAACGACTGCCGAAAGATGGCGCTTTTATTACCATTTCAAATCATCCTTTAGGAGGAATTGATGGTATTTTATTATTAAAGTTAATGTTGGAGAAGCGTACGGACTTTAAAATTATTGCTAATTTTTTATTACATCGCATTGCTCCGTTGAAGCCTTATATCATGCCCGTGAATCCTTTTGAGGATCACAAAGATGCGAAAAGTAGTATTGCCGGGTTTAAGCAATCACTCAAACATCTTCAAGAAGGCAAACCCTTAGGTATATTTCCAGCGGGGGAGGTGTCGACGTATCGCGATGGCAAACTTATCGTAGACAAACCGTGGGAAGAAGCCGCTATGAAATTGATCAAAAAAGCGGAGGTACCTGTAGTACCTATTTATTTTCATGCAAAAAACAGTCGTCTTTTTTATCGACTATCGAAAATGAATGACACCTTCAGGACTGCCAAACTCCCATCGGAACTGTTAACCCAAAAAAACAGGGTTATCAAAGTACGAATTGGACGTCCTATTTCTGTAGATGCTCAAAAGGAACATTCAGACCTGGGTGAATTCACAGAATTCCTACGCCGAAAAACCTATATGCTTTCAAACTCGTATGAGCGGGAAAGTCTATTAAAGATGGTGCCAACCAGTTTAAAACTACCCAAGTCACCTAAGGCGATCATCACTCCTATCGATCGGGAAATTATTATTGAAGAAATTGAAAGCATCCGACAGAAAGATTGCAGACTTTTTACCAGTAAAAATTATGAGATCTTTTTAGCGGCAGCTCAAGATATACCGAATATCCTCCAGGAACTGGGAAGGTTAAGAGAAATTACCTTCCGCGCAGTTGGTGAAGGCACCAATCAACCTATTGATCTGGATCATTTCGACGCGTTTTATCATCATTTGTTTCTTTGGGATGATGAGGCCAAAGAGGTCGTGGGGGCTTATCGCATGGGATTGGGTTCTCAAATTTTTGAAAAATATGGGATTGACGGTTTCTATTTACAGGATCTTTTTCGATTTGAACCTGAATTATTTAAAATGATGAGCGAATCGATTGAAATGGGTCGTGCTTTTATCATCAAGGAATACCAACAAAAACCAATGCCCTTATTTTTATTATGGAAGGGTATCGTTCATACTACTTTACGACATCCTGAGCACAAATATCTTATTGGCGGGGTAAGTATCAGTGATCAATTTACGAGTTTTTCCAAATCGCTAATGATCGAATTCATGAAGTCGCATTACTGGGATCCTTATGTTGCACAGTATGTTCGTCCGAAGAAAGAGTTTAAGGTAAAGCTTAAAGATGCGGACAAAGACTTTGTTTTTGATGAAACTGAGGCCGATCTGAATAAATTTGATCGCTTTATTGATGAGGTAGAACCCGGCAACCTCCGATTACCTGTATTGATTAAGAAATACATTAAACAAAATGCTAAAGTAGTAGCTTTTAATGTTGACCCGTTATTTAATAATTCGGTGGATGGCTTGATGTATATACGTATTGCCGATTTGCCAGAGAGTACTGTAAAACCGGTTATGGAAGAGTTTCAGGAAGAGCTTGAACGTAAGTTTATGAACGGATCCTCCCCGGAATAAAGTTTTATTATTGTCATCTGACATAACAAATCTTCAGTATACTTTTTGTTGCTATTTAGCGCTCTCCTTTATTTGGAGGTTCTCATAAAATAATCATTGATAGCTTGCTTGGTTTCATACCATTTATCAAAATTAATGGTATAACACATTTTTTTTCCTTTTACTTCTCCTTCAAGCAGGTCTGCAGCTTTTAATTCGTTTAAATGTTGAGAAATGGTAGATTGAGCGAGTTCCATATCTTGTACCATTTCGGCACAAATACAGCCCGGATTCTCGCTGATAAATTCCATAATAGCAACTCTGGCAGGATGACTTAAGGCTTTGAATACTTTTGCCAACTCATTTTGCTCTATGGTATGAATAACTCTTTTGGTAAAACCCATTGTTGATTATTAATGCTGATCAGAAAACAACCTCTTAAAAGGAGGCCTATATACATACGCCTCTTCAACTCCGTCTCCTTCACCAAACAGTTCTCCTTCATATTATAAAAGGTCTATGGTCTCATAGACCCTGAAGCGAACAGAACTATTGATAAGCAGTTTTCTTTAATATTAAAAGTCTTTATTCAGTGATTTTTATTAGAACCACGGTTTTTTACCTACCTGATACGTTTGATAAAAATCTTCATCTGATTTGGTCAAATAAACGATTCCTTCTATCAGACCGATAATCCAAACAACGCCACCTAAAACACCACAGGTAATTGCCCCCAGAATTAAGGTAACAACAAGCATGATAATTCCTTCTTTATTGTATCCCAAAATGAACTTATGAACACCAAACCCTCCCAGGACAATGGCTAAAATACCGGCAAGTAATTTTTTATTTTCAGGTCCGCCTAATGTTTCTTTGGCTCCTTCTTTAAATTCTTTGGCTGTTTCTTTGGCTTCTTCTTTTGCTTCGTGGGCAAATTCTTTTGCTTTTTCTCCGAAGTCTTTGTGCTCTTCACTCATGATTGTATATAATTAATGTTTGCACCATCTTAGGTGTTTTGACACCGCTTTGTGGCGTTAATATGTTAGAATAATAAATAGTCCCTCTTGAAATGAATTAAGGGTAATATGCTAATTAAAATTAGTAATTTTTTTACAAGTTACAATAGTTCTTCGTCAACGGGCTCCCACAGCTCTATTTTATTACCTTCCGGATCTAAGATCCAGCCAAACTTCCCGTAGCTATATTTCTCTATACTGCCAATTACCGTAACTCCTTCTTCTTTTAACACTTCCAGAAGTTCTTCTAAATTCTCAACTCTGAAGTTAAACATAAATTGCTTTTGACTCGGTTTAAAGTAATCGGTGGATGCATCAAATGGACTCCACTGGGTTAAAGCTCTTTGTTCGGGATCATCATCCTTTCTCCATTTAAAAGACCAACCATACTGATCTGTTGGGATTCCTAAGCGTTTTTTATACCAGTCCTTTAAATTATCCGGATCGTCTGCTTTAAAAAAGAAACCTCCGATACCTGTTACCCTTTTTTTCATTCGTTATCGTTTTACATTTTTTTCATAAAGTGCTATCCATTGCTGTGGAGTCATTTTGGTCATTAAATCGCCAATCAAGTCATAGGGTATATCGCTCATTTTTTTAAATCGGATACAGCTTTTACCCATATCTAGCTTTGATGTTGCATGTTTCGGATACTCAACTACAAACCATTCATATAAATTTTTGTCAGCATAAATCCCACTATGATAGAGTGCTATATAATTTTTTTGAGAAGCGAGATTAACAAATGGGAGTGGTAGTTTGGGTTCGCAATGATAACCGTGAGCATACAAACTATGAGGCACTACAAAACCTATCATTCCATAACTGAGAGTTTCTTCAAAACCTGGTGGGATATGACTACGAATTATTCCCAAAAGTTTTTGAATGGCTCCTTTTCGGTCTTCCGGTAACTGCTCTATATATTCCTGAATGGTAGTGGCTTTGTATTGCATAAAAAATATAGATAAACAACTAATATTCCATTTTCAAAGGTTCAAAAGGCAAGGCTTTTATACTATTTCAATCTAAAACAAAGCCTTTCCATTCACGACTCCTCATTACAGGTTTACTCCATACATCGATGGACGAGATGACTCGAAGCTTCTTTCATCACTTTGATACTAACGATAGGGTTTCTCTTCGGTTTATCCCGACGGAGTGCTGATTACCTGTTTATTCTTTAAAGTTAAGAAAAATGTGCTTTGATTTTATCTACAATGGTTTGTGCGAGCTTTTCTTTACTTTCCAGGGTCCAACCCGCTATATGAGGCGTTAAAATAACGTTATCAGCCTGTATCAGGTATTGAAAAGGCTCAGGCATGGTATTACCAACGAACATATCTTCAAAAGAAGCTTTTTCATATTCCAAAACGTCAAGTCCGGCGGCAATAATTTTACCTGTTTTCAGTGCAGCAACCAAATCGGCTGTTACTACGCTTTTTCCCCGGGCTGTATTAATGAACCAAAAAGGTTTTGCAAAGGCATCGATAAACGATTTATTTATCATTGCCAGGGTTTGTGGTGTTTGAGGGGTATGAAGACTTACCACATCTACCTTTTGGTGGAATTCAGCTAATGAAACTTGTTTGGCATTGGCATCACCGACACCATTCAGGATATCATAACAGATCACCTCAACGTCAAATCCGAGTAGCTTTTTTGCAAACGCCTTTCCCATATTTCCGTAGCCAATGATACCAACGGTTTTACCATCGAGTTCTACCCCCCGATTTTCTTCTCTTTTCCAGAAACCATTAGACACTTCTTTATCGGCTCTTTTAAAATGATTCATTAAGGAAAGTAACATCCCCAAGGCATGTTCACCAACCGCATTTCGATTTCCTTCAGGGGCCGCAATTAGCTTAATGTTTTTACTTTCTGCATAATCGCAATCTATATTTTCGAGTCCGGCACCCACTCTTCCGATAAACTTAAGGTTTACTGCCTTGTCTATGAATTGTTTATCTATTGGGAAACGACTTCTAATAACCAACCCGTCATATTCGCTTATTTTAGCCTCTATAGCTTCTTTCGAAGATATATAATCTTCATCATTACGAAAACCTAAAGCTTTTAATTGTTCTATAAGTAGCGGGTGATTGCTATCGATATGAAGTACTTTCATTTTTACGGTTTAAAACGTAAAGGTACAAAGTTGGGTTGAAATGATTGACTTCTTAAAAAATCATTCTGACCGAAGCGGAGGAATCTATATAATTGTTATTTTTTTTGAAGAATTATCATGTTTTGGATGTCTCCATTGCTATCCATATGGCTTAACCTTTAGTTGTTAACCATTAAAGCATATGAAAAAGGAGCAATTATGTACAAAAGTCCAGATCACTCCTCTTTATTGCCAATTCACAACTTAATTGGATTCAAGCATTTATTGTTTGCTATAATCTTTATATAGTTTCAATGGGGTATCTTCAGTTATTCCTCCTTCTTGTATATACACCTGATTATTTATCTGAGGTGGATAAACATAGGTGTATAAACCGCCCCAACCATCATTCTCATAACAGAAGGTATTCCAATTTTCACCATTTATCTCGTCTGTTTGCAGGATAAATGCTCCTGTGGCTTCATTTTGAATTTGCTTTTTATGACGGATCACCACATTATCATATTCATTTGGAATTCCTTTAAATCGAAGTAACACCTCTTCTCCTACATCTACCATCGTTAAGGTAAATGTATCTCCTGAGTAGCACACTACATGTTCTGCCAGTTGTGATATATCAGGAAGCTCTTGCTTTTCGACCTGAGGCTTGTTGCTTTTATAAGATTCTATTTCTGCAATCAGGGCTTCAGCCTCAACTTTACGTGGGGTATTATCCGCCAGTGACAAATAGTATTGAATTTCATGCAGCACATCATCGGCCAATACCAGTTTCCCTTCACGATCTTCCCGGCCCTTGTAGTTCTGAAGTTTTTCCTGAACCGCATTCCAAACCTTTTCGGTTTTTTCTTCTAAAACCTTATACTCCCATACTCCTTTTAATGCCTGTATAACTAAATTATCAGGAAAGGACTTCAACGCTTTTTTAAGATTATCAATTACAGCATGTGGTGGAGCTTTGGTAGTATTAAATAACTCAATTAAAGCATCAGAGATACTTCCAATACCAATCCCATATAAATTATTATAATCTCGTATCACCAATAACTGTCCTTTCTCTAGGGCCGGAAATTCCAATTCGTATACATGTTCTGCAACCTGTACAATTTTAGGCTCAATACGTTTTGTATAATCGTGGTTAACTATATCGAGATCCTGAGCAAAAAATGAAGTGTGTTCATAGTACCAATCCGGACGGAAAACAACAATTTTAAAATCGCTGGAAGCTGGAGCATATTTAAGGCCTCCTAACTTATTAAAACCAAATTCCATTTTGATTGAATACGGCTCAATAGCATAAAAGAGTCCGTCTGACAAGACATAATATCCATATGCTGAAAGTTGCTTACTTGATACTGCTAATTGCGAAGCTTCGCTTGGACTTGCGGGTATTTGTTCCATGATTAAATTATTTTTTAAAGATTTGATTTACACACAATATTAGGGGGACCCGGGTTAAAAAGTGTTCCATCCGAACGAATGAAACCAGTTTACATAAGCCTGATGTTTCAAATATTACTGATTCCTTTTTGAAACCCATTTTCTAAACTCCAAAACCAATTGTTCACCCTCGGCTTCTAAAGAATCATTGATCAGCGTTACCTGGTTTTGGTCTGTATACATAATCATTGGTTTATTCAGTCGATGGATACTCAGCATCCCTTCGATGGCATTTTTTACAGTTTTAATAAAATTATCAGTGATTTTTTTTCCCTTTTCAAGGCATTCCATACTCCCCTGATAATACTCTTCATAGGTATAGAACAACGCTTCATATCTAGACCATTTTTCGATCAAATCTCTTCCCCGAACATCATTAACACTGCCTATTTCACCAATATTATCGTGTAACCAGTAGTTGTGATTCCATTTTGCTTCTTGACAATTTCGGGTATTCTTTATCTGATTCAGATAATTGGATTTAGTATTATACCCAATAGTTAAGGTCGGTCGCCTTGGATCATTATTTTCATGTTTAATCAAAAGGGAGTAGGCATAAATCGAATCGACTATACTTTCCTGAATTCCATCGATAATATCCAAAAAGCTGTATAGCATATGGGCATATAATTCCTGCTCATATTCTCCATAGGTATCTAAATACTCTTTTACCAGGGATTTCCCGTTGGCTTCAATGTTATATTCTGTGATTCCCTCGAAAGATTCTAACTGATGAATAAGGATTGGAACTTTTAAATTAAATTTTTGGTGCAATCGCTGAACCACTTTAACGAGAATCTTTAGGAATTGCTTCGTAACAGCTCTTGCCTTTTCCATACAGGCCTCAAAATTTTTCCACGACTCTTCTTCGGTATAATAGAATCCCTGTTCTTTTATCCAATTTGTGATGAGCTCCTTTCCCTTTTTATCATCTGCTGTACCTATTGAAACTATATCGTTTTGCAGCCAAAAGGCATAATTCCATTTGGCCTCCATATCATCATGTGGGGTATTAATAAAATCAAAAAAGGTTTCAGGTTCTTTATCATTATAAGCCGCATCCATTTCGGATCGATAATGCTCTATTGTGTTGTACCCCAGGGTAAGGTTTGCTCTCAGAGGATCTGCAAAAGCGTCGTAGCAATACAGCGAATATGCATATATACTGTCTTTTTCATTTATAGCTATTTGTTCAAGCCCTTTACAAATTTGTTCGAATATATATTCTTCCAAGACTGTAGCACAAGTGTCGGCGGGTAAACTCATGGTTTGAATAGTGGTTTTGTACAATATTACACCATGCAAGGTTTATTGTTAGCCCATCCGAATGAGTGGTACTAATTTTTCAATCATTCCCGCTTGAAAAAGTGTATTCAAGCCTTTTTATTATTTTTAGACGTCTCCCCGGCAATCGACATGACTCTGTGATCGTAATAATTATTCTTTGGTTATCTTAGGCTTCAGAAGTGTAAAATGCCTTTTCTAAAAGCAAATACAAGATATCTTAAACCTCAAACACCTTGTTTTTTTAACTTCTGCATCTATTTTTTCTTTTTGAGGGATTTTGAATGAATCAAACCTTACTTCGACTGCAACTCAGCAAAGATTCCGGGGCTATGTCCTGCCGGGATGATTTGTGCTTCTTTTTTCTATTTCTAAAGCTCTTTGATAAAAATCCCTATACTTTGCCTTGGCATATTTAGCCTTCATTGCAGAAAGCACATCAAATAAACTAAGACCCACCCACTCCCAAAGTAATGTGTTAAAATTATAGGCTATCATCTGATTACCAACTTCTTGACGAAGTTCCATTATTTCATTTTCTCTTAACCCATTTTTAAGCAATTGTTCTATGGTTTTCCTTTGATCTGCTTTGGAAAATTCAGTATCTAAAAACGGCTCTAATACCCAGTCCCAATTCCAACTGTAAGGTAAAATTGAAATTTGATTCTTTTTAGCAAAGGCTTTTAATTCGTTTTTATATTTAGCTGCAACAAAAACGATATCTCCTGTAACATGGAGTTTTGGGTTTCCAAAATCGAGTACGACACCTTCAATTTCAGAGGCTATAAAAGTTCGGCCCGGGTAGGCAACTGAAGGTTCGAAAGGATAGTTCTGAATTAGAATTTCGCTTTCTCTAATTTCTGAACTTCCAAGGGTGGTTATTAATTCATTCATAATAACACTATTGTTATTAGGTTTCTGGACACTTTGGTCATCCTTAACAGTTGAACGAGGTAAATTACTTTTATTGTAGGGGGAGTGCCGGTCTCTATCAAAAATAGTAAAAGAAATATTAAGAAAAAACTTTCTATTTAATTTTAAGATTCATTTGGGGTATTTGTCGTTTTAGAATTTAAAATGGAATTTCTTTCAACCTCTTCTGTTGGACCAAAAGCCAGTTATTCATGCAAAAACGAACCAAAAATAAGATTCATTCCTTACTAAACCGTCTTTGTGGATAAGCTTTGCTTTGGATCCGTTCTGATGTGGTGGCCAGGATGTATTTATTTTCCCAGTCTCAGTATTCGGATGGCTCCCTGTATCACTAACACAAAAACGATACTACCAATAATAAGATCGGGTTTGTTGGAATGCAGCCAGTTTACTAGTAATCCGGCAACGATAACACCCAAGTTAATTATTACATCATTGGAGGTGAAAATCATACTGGCCTTCATATGCGCCTCATCCTTGCTTTTAGATTTTTGCAATAGATACAGGCAAATTCCATTAGCGATAAGTGCAAAAATGGAAACAATAATCATGGTGGTGAAGTCAGGAAGACGCTCTGCTCCAAAAAATCGTCTAAGGACCTCAATAAAACCGATGAGTGCCAATGTTATTTGAAAATATCCTGCGAGTTTTGCTATTCTCTTCTTTCGAATCATCGAACCTCCTACGGCAAACAAACTAATTCCATATACAAATGAATCGGCAAGCATATCGAGACTATCGGCTACCAGCCCCATCGATTTAGAAATGAGTCCGGTAGTGATTTCAATCAGAAAAAAAACGAAGTTAATAGCCAACACACTCCAAAGCAGTTTTTTCTGATGTGATGCTTCTTGAAAGGTAGTTTGATTGGTTTCCTCTGAAGTTGTTTTTTTGGCTCCCAGGTTCAATGCTTCTAAAGCTTCTTCTATACTATTCAATTGTCCTTCATGAAAAACAGTCAGTGTTCTTTCCGAAATATTAAAATCAAGATTTTTAATTGCTGAAAAACCGTCTAATTTCATTCGTATGAGGTTTTCCTCAGAAGGACAATCCATTTTACTGATATGAAAAACTGTTTTTTTCATTGCCTTTATTTTAATTGCATATGAAGTATTGGGTATGGTTTACCTGTTGCATCTAATTCTGATCTGTTATAGGTTTCAAACCCCGAGTGAATGTAAAAACCAACTGCTTGTTCATTATCCTCATTCACGTCTACTTGTGTTACTCTCAATTCATTTATAGCGAAGTCTAACAAGGCTTTTCCTATTCCTTTACCGCGTGCTTCGGGAGTTATAAAAAGCATTTCCAGTTTATCATCAGCAACCCCTAAAAATCCTTGAATTCGATCTTGTTCATTTCTAATACACCGGAGCTCTACCATTTTAAGGTATTCATTTCTAATTAATGGCTTAAAATACCGTATGTCTTCTTCCTTTAAAAAATGATGCGTTGCTCTAACTGAAGCCTCCCAGACTTCAGTTACTTCCTCATATGCCAACGGATTGATAGGTTCTATTTTATACTTCATTTATTATTTTTGAGCTATAATGATCAGATCGGTTTCAGTTTCACTATGCTGGATCCGATCGACAATAACATTATTAAATCCACTTTCTTCCAAGGTTTTTAACAGATAAGGTGCCTCGTGATAGAAGGTATACAACTCTTTTTTTTCAGGATCTGATGAGGGTCCTACATATCCTGAATCCACGTAGTTTCCCTCCATAGTACTCAAGTATAAAACGCCTTTACTATTTAAAACCTCAGCAGCATCTGTTATTAACCGTTTCGTTTCTTCTTTCGATAAATACGGCAATCCAAATCCACACACCAGTGCATCAAACCTTTTTTCAAGCTTTTTAATGTCTTTACAGTCTAATTTTTGGGTGTTAACTTTTGGATTGTTCCTGGCTGCAAGATTCAGCATATTTTCGGACAGGTCTGTTGCCAGTATTTGCAGGGTTGGTTGTTTTTGTAACAGGTATTTAGTGATATTACCGGGGCCACATGCCAACTCTAATACAGTTGCTTCACTTTTTGGCAGAAGCTTACAGAACACATCCAATGACGGACTGTAAGCATCTACATTCATATACTTTGCTTCGTATTGCAATGCATACTCATTGAATATTTTAACTGCGTTTCCGGTTTTAGACATGCCTTAAAGATAATAACTTGTGTTAAGTTTTAAACATAGAACCGTTGCTGTTTTTAAATGACTGACCTGTCGCTCGACATTACATTTGGCAGCTAACAATCATTCCGACCGGAGTGGGGGAATCTATTCTATTCTTTTATAATTTAAGATGTCTCCATTGAAGTCGACATGACTTTGCAGTTATATTCTCTTATTATTATATTTTGTCGACCAATACTTTCGGCAAGAGCTGTTCTAGTATTGGCTTTTGGCGTTGTTCTACAACTAAGAATTTCCATGCTGTTGCACCATTATCTGATATGGCATACACATTCTTTTCCGAATATATTTCAAAGAATTTAGTCTCTTTATTATACTTTACATTTTCGGCACCAAAGCTACTTTCCAAAGAAGACATTATCAGGTTGTTTTTTGTCTCTATTTCTTCTGCAGTTTCTGATGGCTTACTATTAAACTTCATATTCATTTTATTGGAATACGACAGTAATGCATAGAATTTGTTTTCTATTTCCTCGGCATCATTGATCTTGATAATTTCTTGATCTTTGATCTCGAATTCGATCTCAGGGTTATTAAATGTTTTCTCCATCAATTCTACCATTTGTTCTTTGGAAATGATGTTAAAGAAATCGTCCACTATATAATCCATCGATTTTTCAAACTCTCTGTTAACTATAGCATCGAGATAGGCTGTGAATTCAGTTTCAATTTCCTTTTTATAATCTTGTGCCGATGCGAACGCACCGATAAATAATACCACAAGGCTAAAGAGGCTGGTTTTTAAGTTCATCGTAATTTGATTTTGGGTTGTTAATAAATATCTACGGCTAAAGGTAGTGATTTGTAGGAGTTCTTTTGTAGTTGCTTAAGTTTTTATGACTATTTGCTTTTCAATCTTTCTATTGTTATAGGAGTCTCCGGTGCAGTTGGTATGCCTTGTAGTGGCTAAAAAACAAATCTCGAAGGGTTTTAAAACCCTAAGATCATTTTGGCTATGAGGAAGTATATAAGAATCCCGAATACATCATTACTGGTGGTAATAAATGGCCCGGTAGCTACCGCAGGGTCAATTCCTCTTTTATCTAAGAATATCGGTATAAAAGTTCCGATCAGGGCGGCAATGATCACAACAGAAACAAGTGCCACACAAATTGTTGCTGACTCAAAATAAGTAGTTCCAAATGCAAAATGACTAATCAGCAGTACTATTAAGGCTATTGCTAAACCATTTACTAATCCAAGGAGTCCTTCTTTTAATAGCCTGCCCCACAACTCACCTTTTATGGTATCATTTGCGAGTCCCTGAACGACTATTGCGGATGATTGAACTCCAACATTACCTGCTGTTGCCTGGATTAAAGGAATAAAAAGTACCAGAGCCTGGTATTGGGTTAAAACGTCTTGGAAACCTCCAATAATACTCGCTGCACCCAGTCCGCCTAACATACCGATTAGCAACCAGGGTAAGCGTGCCTTGGTGAGTTCCCAAATACTATCATCTGCCTCTACATCTTGGGTAATACCCGCGGCGAGCTGATAATCTTTCTCCGCTTCATCTTTTATGAAATCTACAATATCATCGATGGTGATACGGCCTACCAATCTCCCTAATTCATCGATGACCGGAATTGCTTCCAGGTCGTATTTAGACATGATCTTCTCTACCTCCTCTGCTTCATCGTTTACAGAAACGTAGTCCACTTTTGGTATGTATACATCTTTAATAGCTGTTCGGGTGGAGGTGGTTAAAAGGTCTTTTAGTGAGAGTCTTCCTTTAAGCTTGTCCTCATCATCAACCACATAAATGGAATGCACTCTCCTCACATTTTCTGCCTGTGCACGCATTTCTTTTACACAGGTAAGCACGCTCCAGTTTTCATTCACCTTCACGAGCTCTTTCGCCATTAAACTACCTGCTGTTCCTTCATCATAACGTAATAGATCTACGATATCCCTGGCGTGTTCCCGATCTTCTATCTGAGAGATAATCTCACTTACACGCTCTTTGGGAAGTTCTCCAATAATATCGGCAGCATCATCAGTATCTAATTCCAGAAGCTCATCTGCAATTTCTTTCGCCGAGAGCTTACGAAGGATGGTTTCCCGAACATCTTCATCTAATTCTGCCAGTACATCCGAGGTCGTCTCACTATCGAGCAATTTAATGAGGTACACAGCCTCTACATCATCCAGCTCATGAACGATCTCTGCAATATCAGCATAGTGCAAATCACTCATCATATCGAGGAGTGCACCGGCATTATTCTCGGCAATCAATAAATTGATTTCCGCAATGAGTTCGTCTGTGAGTTTAAATGGTGTCATGCTGTATTTTTTCTGTCAGCGTAATAAAATCTTTTACGCTTAATTGCTCAGGACGCTGCCCAAATATAGTATCTTCTTTTAAATTATCTGAAAGCTGAAATGTTTTTAAACTATTACGAAGCGTCTTTCTTCGTTGATTAAAAGCTGTTTTTACCACTCTAAAAAACAGTTTCTCATCACACGGAAGTTTGTAATTTTCTTTTCTAATTAATCTTAGTACCCCGGAGTCTACTTTTGGAGGTGGATTAAAAACACCCGGTTTTACCGTAAATAAATACTCAGCATCATAAAAAGCCTGGGCAAACACGGATAAGATCCCATAGGTCTTACTTCCTTCTTTTTCACAAATTCGCTGTGCTACTTCTTTTTGAAACATCCCGGTAAATTCAGGCACCTGATGTCTCCATTCCAACATCTTAAAAACTATTTGCGATGATATATTGTATGGAAAATTCCCTGTTATGGCAAAGGGTTTGTCTCCAAAAAGTTCAGACAAATCGGTTTTGAGAAAGTCTGCTTCGACAATACTGAATTTAGATCCGTCTTCGTGATAATGCTGTTTTAGGTAGGCAATGGATTCTGTGTCAATATCCATTACGGTTACATTAATATCTTTGAGAAGCAAGTATTTAGTAAGCACCCCCATACCAGGACCGATCTCTAATACTTCATTATAATTTTGAAGTGTCAGCGTGTCTCCAATTTTACGGGCGATATTCTCATCGTTTAAAAAATGTTGCCCTAAGTGTTTTTTGGCCCTTACCTTACTCATCCCCTAATTTTATTAATGCTCACTAATGATCTCAAGCTCTGTTCTAAAAGCAACAAACTTATCTGCAAATAGTTTCATGGCCTCTAATCTCAACCTTTCTGCATCCTCTTGATAATAGCGCTCTAAGGTATCTTTGCTGTCGGTAAGATATTGCACCGAGTAGGTGGTTCCTCCCATTTCTTCTTCTACCAATACTTTTACCATACGTGCATTGGTAAACTTTCCCGTTGCCAACATATCAGGTATATGTGTTTCACGCATCCACTTCACCCAATCGTCATGAACACTAGCGTCGATATTAATTGTTACGTTATAGATAAACATAATGCTGTTTGTTTAGGAATAAATTTTAATCTGCTGCAAAGAACCGTAGTTTTTTTATGGCATCAAAACATCTAGCTATCTAACTACGTTAATTTAGGACATCACCTCTTATTTTCCTGTAAGTATTTCGTGCCTGAACAAAGAAAATACTATCGGGATGTTCCAAAACAATGCGTTCATACAGAGGTTTTGCCTTTTCTGATTCTCCCTGAGCATAGTATAAGTTAGCCAATCGAAACAGCGCATCATCCATTAGAATATCGTCCGGAAAGAATTCTATAATCTTCGTATAGTTTAAGCTTGCTCGCTCCACATCTCCAAGATCTTCGAGTAAAATGGCTTGTTTCAGTAATGCTTCATCTTCGATGCTTTCCCCTTTATGATTTACCAGAATATTTTCCAGTAAGGCTACTGCTTCTTTATTCTTTTTCTGATAGGCCAGCAAATCGGCCTTTGCATAAATTTTAAGAGCCGTTTGGGTTGAATCCTCAAGAGAGTTATCTGAAATCAATAGTTTCAATTGCAATGCGTCATTCGCTATCAGTTGCGATGTTGAAGACTTCAACACTTTTAATTGACTTTCAGCCCAGGCAAAATCTCCTTTATAAAAGCTGGCTTTGGCTACTTTAAACCGGGCATCCTGAGCTATTACATCATTTTTTACTTTTCGCTGAACCTGAGAATACAAGATCAGAGCCCTGTTAAATTGTTCATTGTAAACTAAGATATCAGCCAATAACATCTTAGCTTTTGCTTCCTCAAAATTATTTAAAGGCAGTTCTAATATTTCAGTGATAAAATTTTGTGCCTTGTCAGGCTCTCCTAACTCGAAGGCTATAAACTCTCCATAAGCTAATTGCAAGGGGATTGTTTGCTTGGTTCTGCCATGGGTTTCCAGTAAAGACACAAACTTTTTATTGATCTTCTCTACATCTTTTTCAGTAGAATCAGACAGGTCGATTTTTATTATACTCAACTCTGCCTCTAAGGTAACTTCCTGAAAAGGGCTATTATCAACCACAAACAGAAATATATCTTTAGCCGCCTTATAATCTTCGGCTTCATATGCTGAACGACCCAGGTTTACTATTCTTCCCAGGGTTTCCTTATTGCTTTTTTTATAGATAAATTTTTCTTGGATAAACGAACTTCCAAATTGTTTTTGTTGCACAAAAAACCAACTTAAAAGTTCATTCCAAAGCACATCCTGATTCGATTGGGAACGTTTCAGCAATTCTTTCCTAAGCAATTGATTGTTTTCGCTGTCTGTGTCATCTGAAATAAATTTCCCCAGGTTATTTAACACCCGTGCCTTATATTTTTCATCAAAAGCGATTAAATCGAGGTAGGTTTTAAACATATTTGGTACATCGTCCAGTTCTCCATAGATCAAAGCCAGATTATAATTAAAATTAAGGTCCGGATTCAATTCCATAGCTTTTTTATAGGTCTCTACAGCATAATCCAAAAGTATCAATCGCCGAAATGCATTCCCCACGGCATAGGCATTTGTAACTTGTTCTGAAACACTTTCTATGGCTTTTTTATAATAGGATTCTGCCTGAGACTGATCGCCCATTAACTGGTAATTATATCCCATTTCCACCCACAATGCGGCAGAGAATCGACCCTGTTTAAATTTTGACTCCAACAATTCCTGTGCATCATTGTATCTTTCCAATTGCTGATAGCACTCCAATAAAGAACGAAAATAGGAAAAGTTACCGCTGTTGGTATTATAGAGTTTCTCGTATACACTTACTGCTTTTTCAAACTCACCATCATCCATATATTGCCTTGCCAATGCATCATTTTGGGCATTGACCACGCTAACAAACAATATGAACAAGACGATCCAAATTTTTTTCATAAGTGTTTTTATAATTAAAGTGACAAACACTTTAATCTCAAAGATAGTAAAAGGAAACTGAAGTATTTATTCAAAAAGAAAGCCCAAACTTTCGCTTGGGCCCCTACCAACTAAATAAAGTGCTATTAATCAACATAAACTGTGATTGTTATTTGCGTTGGCATATAATATAATCTTTTACCTGTAACAAGCCTATTCCTGGATATTTCTGACGTGAAGTACATTATGGGTAAACATAAATTTCAACATCAGTAGGATCGTAAATAAGAATTAGGCTACTTCAAATTAAGTAATTTTTTTTTAATATTCCAAGTTTAATCGATGATATCAAAGCCTGTATATGGAATTAACACCTCTGGGATGGCTATTCCATCTTTGGTTTGATAGTTCTCGATAATCCCTGCCAACACTCTTGGTAAGGCTAATGCGCTACCATTCAAAGTATGAGCCAGTTGACTTTTACCATTTTCGTCTTTAAAACGTAATTTAAGACGATTAGCCTGGTAGGTTTCGAAATTAGAAACCGAACTGATCTCAAGCCATTTCTCCTGTGCCGTGGAATACACCTCAAAGTCAAAAGTCAAAGCTGAAGTGAAACCTAAATCACCTCCGCAAAGCCTTAGAATTCTGTATGGTAATTTAAGTTCACGTAAAATTCCTTTTACATGCTCAACCATACCATTTAATGCATTGTATGAGTTATCCGGATGCTCCACCCTTACGATCTCAACTTTATCAAACTGGTGCAATCTATTTAACCCTCTAACGTGTGCCCCATAACTACCTGCTTCTCTTCTGAAGCAAGGAGTATAAGCTGTACAACAGATCGGGAAGTCGGTTTCATTTACAATCTCTCCTCTAAAGAAATTCGTTACCGGCACCTCAGCTGTAGGAATCAGATACAGGTCATCGTTGGTTACATGATACATTTGACCTTCTTTATCAGGCAATTGTCCTGTACCATATCCTGATGCTTCATTAACTAAATGCGGCACTTGATATTCTTTGTATCCTGCAGCGGTATTTTTATCTAAGAAATAAGAGATGAGTGCACGTTGTAAACGAGCTCCTTTTCCTTTATACACCGGGAATCCAGCTCCTGAGATCTTTGTTCCCAGTTCAAAATCAATAATATCGTACTTTTTTGCCAACTCCCAATGGGGCAATGACTCAGCTTCCAATTGCGGAATTGTTCCTTCTTCAAAAACAACTTCGTTGTCTTCGTCAGAATTTCCTTTAGGAACGCTTGGGTGTGGTACATTGGGAATATTGTATAGCAATTCACTTAAGCGTTGTGTCTTTTCATTTAATTGCTCATTCAATTCTTTAGAACGCTCTTTTAACGATCCGGTTTTTTCTTTAAGCTCATTTGCTTCTTCTTTTTTCCCGGACTTAAACAAATTACCGATTTCTTTCGACAGTTTATTGGACTCCGCCAATGTATTGTCTAGCTCCGCCTGTATTGCTCTACGTTCTTCATCTACAGACAGTACCTCATTAATAACTTCATCAGCAGCAAAATTTCTTTTGCTCAAGGCTTCGATAACCTTTTCTTTGTTTTCTCTGATAAACGGTACTTGTAACATCGTTAAATAATTTTTATTTGGGCGTTCCTCTTTTCGGGCAGGCTGTTTGCTCATGGTTTTGCTCACAAAGCGCAAACACCATCTACTTCCTTCCCTATCGCCGTTAAATTAAGCGACAAATTTAGTATAAATAGTATTGAAGTAGAAAGTTTAGCTGTTGAAAGTTTAGCAATTCTCAGGTAGCGATCGTTCATGCCTTTATCTTTTGGAAGCCAACCTGCATTCTTTAACTCCTCATTAATCAACCTTCCTTAATATCAATGGCCAATTCTATCCTGATATATAACCACATGACGCAAGAAGGAAGTGGCTCAGCAGCATATTTTAATCTTTAACAGCTTTCTGCTTTTCAAGATCTGAAGGAAGCAGCCATGTATGGTGTTTAAATTGTTTCCAGGGTTCAGCGGCCAAGTCAACAGATTCATCAATTAAGGGCTTTGTAGGTCTGTGATTCACACTTACTCTATTCTTAACATAAATTGCCACTTCTTTTCCCTGTGCATTGTATTGCTTCTTCAGGCGTTGGGCAAATTGCCAGATCACATCAGGTTTGGTTCCGACAATCCCCATTTGTTTCCTGGTAAGGTAATTTTTAGGATAGACCAGTTCTGTTTCTCCAGTGGATTTATCAACTACTTTAAAGGTAGAATATCCGGCTTTACTGCGTAACATCATCCTCCAACTTAATCGATGTCCTTCTTCAGTCCACAGTACATCATCTTTTATAAACCAGTGTCGTAATGGCAAGGCAATTTGAATTAAAAAATAGATTGTTGCGACGGTGTAAAAAGTATATTTATATGAAGGAACCATGACCTCATTCCCTTCGTACAATGTTTTTTTCTTTAAAAAAATATTCCTGACGGTCTCCGGTTCAAAAAAGAACAATGTAAACGCCAGTGACAGGTATGGGAAAATTCCAATTTGGAACACTATTGAATTAAACAGATGAAATACCAGGGAAGCAAAAAATGCTAATTTCCGGGTAGGCTTCCAAAGCAATAGTGGAATCACCAAGAGATCAAACAGAATTCCGGTGTAGGTAATAAACACATGCACCCAGTGATTCTGCAAAACATCACCGATCAGGTAATAATGATCTTTCGCACTCATTAAATTTCGTACTACTGTAAAATCTAACCAGTCAGGATATAATTTGGCCAATGAGGCATAAGTATAAACGATCCACAACTGAAACACAATTATCCATTTACACCAAGCCGGCATTGAAATGCGTTTAATGTCGGGATTTCTTTTAGCATCAAATGACAGGTATCGATTCGCCGGAAGTATCAGCATCAACAGACAAATAAGAATTAACAAGTAATAGTGATTGTTGTAAGAGGCTTTTTGCATCATATACACAACGGTCCACATGACTGTGAACAGTCCGAGACTAAGGCGATATTTATAACCTATCATGACCAACAATCCTAAAACTCCCATTACGCCAAAATAGATATACATTCCATATCCCGGGAGCGGTTGCAAAAACTCAAAACCAATGACTGTAAATGTAAATTCCGGTGCTATTAGTGCTTTTTTAACCCATCCGGTAAGGATAGCGCCAAAAGTTTCGGCGGCTATGAGAAAGCCGAAAAACACCCTAAAAACGACCAGGGAAACATTATCTATTTGTTTAAAAAGAAGTCTATTGAGCATTTATAAACGCCAAGGCATTTAGTTTATCTTTTTTAAGCTGTTGCTGTAACATATCAATCGAATCGAAACGCTGTTCATTTCGTAAACGCGTTAACATATCGATCTGTATTTTTTTACCATACAGATCTTCATCGAAATCAAAGAAATGTATCTCAATTGATTTTTTCACTCCGTTAACGGTCGGATTATAGCCGATGTTCATCATCCCAAAAACCTCCCTGTCGTCTAAAATACTTTTTACGACATAGACTCCATCTTTTGGTATCAACTTATATTTTTCTTCGATATACAGATTCGCTGTGGGGAAATCTATTTGCCTCCCAAGACCTTTACCCTTCGTTATTACCCCATTTAACATAAACTCATATCCCAAAAACTCATTCGCCGTTTTTATATCTCCTTCTGCCAGTGCTTTTCTTATTTTGGTAGAACTAACCGAAACCTCATTGATTTCTTCAGCAGAGATCTCCTCCACCTCAAAGCCATAAGTTTCGCCATATACCTGGAGGTCTTTTATGGTTGCTGTTCGGTTTCTTCCAAAACGATGATCATATCCGATAATGACTTTTTTGGCATTAAGATTTTTCACCAGAGCCTCCTGAACATATTCAGATGCTGATAATCGGGAAAAGGATTTGGTAAAAGGATGTATGACTAACACATCGAGGCCAGTTTTCTCCAGTATCGCAATTTTTTCGTCTAATGTATTGATTAGTTTAAGGTCTGCATCCTGCTGCAAAACCATTCTGGGGTGAGGAAAAAAAGTAAGTATAGTAGCTTTTAAATCGTTTGCTCTGGCACTTTCTATTAATCGCTTGATAATCTTTTTATGACCTACATGAACTCCATCAAAAGTACCAATAGTAACAACCGAAAAATATTCTTCATTATAATCAGACAGGTTTCTCTTTATAACCACTTGAGTCTTGTTTATTTTTAGCATTGATTGTTACAGCAAAGTAACGAATTTTTACAATGCTTTTATTATATTAGTAGAGTTATTTAGCCTTGCCGAATAAACAACAATCTCCCACTATTCTTAATTTATTTATATTTACGCATCAATCATTTTAATAAAATGAAAAAAACACTACTTTTTCTCTTTCTTGTTTGCATTGCATACACCAGCAACATATTCGCACAAGATGATGGGATTTGGAGTTATAAAAAGGAGGTGAAACCTGAAACGGTTAAGAGCTCTAAGAACTACAAGGCATTTCAACTCAATAGCGGATTACTTAAGAACGAACTAATAAACGTTGTTAACAGAAAACATGGGGTTCGAAAGGCAGCAGGAAAGATCGTTAGTTTTCCAACACAAAATGGCTCTTTGGAACGATTCAGGATTTATGAGGCTTCGGTACTTTCGGCTGGTTTACAAAAAAAATACCCCCATATTAAATCATACTATGGGATCTCTGTCAGCAATCCGAGAACAAGCATAAGACTGAGCCTGGATGATTTTGGATTTCATGGATTGATACATTCTGAAAAGGGCATATCCTACATTAACCCAGTACCGGAAGAAAAGGATCTTTACTACATTGCCTCAAAACAAGATTTCAAGGCCCATGATTTTATGTGTAAAACGGGTGATGAAGCTATGGCACAACAGCTTAAAGGTCAGCTTTTGAACAAGGAAGAAATTGTAAATGACGGCTTACTTCGCACCTATCGCATTGCCATTGCCAGTACTGGAGAATATTCTAATTATCATATTAATGCCGCCAATGTTTCTGACGGAACCGACGAAGTTAAAAGATCTGCGGTTTTATCTGCCATGAATACTTCAATCACCCGTGTAAATGAGGTTTTTGAAAGAGATTTGGCCGTCAGCATGGAAATCGTTGCTACTAATGACCAGATTATCTACTTAGATCCTGATACCGACCCTTTCACAAATGATGATGGTGACACCCTTATTGATGAAATTCAAGATGTGATCGACACCAATATCGGAGTTGACAATTACGACATAGGGCATGTATTCAGCACAGGGGGTGGAGGTATTGCCTCGGTAGCTTCTGTTTGTACAAGCGCAAAGGCAAGAGGTGTAACTGGTAGTGCAAACCCCGTAGGCGATCCTTTTGACATTGATTTTGTTGCTCATGAAATCGGTCATCAATTTGGGGCCACCCACACCTTTAACAATTCCTGTAACAATAATCGGTCTGACAATACAGCTGTGGAACCCGGAAGTGGATCAACCCTCATGGCCTATGCAGGGATATGCCCGCCCAATGTTCAGGGTGCAAGCGATCCTTTTTTTCACGCTGTAAGTATTGCCCAGATTTGGAATAATATTACAGACGGGGTAAACGATTGTGCCACTACCGTAAGCATCGGCAACAATGCCCCGGTAATTACCACCTTGAACGATTACACCATCCCTAAGGGTACTGCTTTTTACCTCGAAGGTACTGCAACTGATACCGATGGCGACATCCTTACCTATAGCTGGGAACAAATTGATAATGCTGTAACCGCACAACCACCTGCCTCCGATTCTGAGGAAGGACCTGCTTTCAGAGTAAGATCGCCTCAATTTTCTTCTAAAAGATATTTTCCTCGTGAAGCGGATATTTTAGCCAATAATCTAAATCCGACCTGGGAGGTAATTTCCAGTGCAGGAAGGGAGTACAATTTTGCCTTATTGGTTAGAGACAACAATCTTAATGGCGGACAAACAGCCAGGGACGATGTGAAAGTGACTGCTGATGCAAATTCCGGTCCCTTTTTAATTACATCCCAAACCGACAACAGCACTATTACCGGTGGAGATGCCGTAGGGATCACCTGGGATATCGCTAATACGAATATTGCCCCTGTAAATGCCACAGCCGTTGATATATTTTTAATCATCGACGAAGATTTTGAAAACCTGGTTTCTTTAGCCACCAACACTCCTAATGACGGAGCAGAAAATGTAATTTTTCCGGGAGACATTACAACTTCGAATGCGAGAATACTCATAAAACCGACCAATAACATCTTCTTTGCTATCAGTACAGCTACTTTACAAATACAGCAAAGTGAATTTAAGCTCGATATAAACTCTTTAAGCTACGAGGTCTGTAAACCAAACGACCTCAACTTTAGCTTTACCTACAGTACGTTTGCCGGATTTAATGAGACCACCAACTTTACAGCAACTGATGTTCCTGCTGGCCTGAATGTTAATTTCAGTAATTCATCTGCGGTAACTAACGGAACTAGCATCGATGTAACGGTTACCGGCACAGAAAACCTGGATAGGGGGAAATACAGTTTTACCATCAATGCGGATGCCTCTTCCCTAAGCAAACAATACCCGATTGAAATCAACCTCTTCGATGATTCATTTGATATAACCAATCTCATCAGTCCATCGAATGCAGCTACGGAAATTGTTTTAAACAGAAGGTTTGAGTGGGAAGCCGTTGAAAACGCCACGGCTTATGAAATTGAATTCTCAGAAGTTACGGATTTTTCTACCATACTGGAATCGTCGACAGTCAGTGAAGTTAATTACACCCCAACAAGCCTGCAATCGGGAGTTAGCTATTATTGGAGAGTGCGCCCCCTGAACAATTGCGGTACGGGAAATTATTCAAACACTTATTCATTTTCCACCATTACACTGGATTGCAGTAGTAACAGCAATACGACCACACGATCAATTAACAGTCAGCAACCAAATGAAATAACATCCGAGATCAATATTACAGATGACGGATATCTTCATGAGATGTTTGTAAATCTTGATATCACCCACACTTATATCAGCGACTTAACAATAACGCTTACTTCGCCTTCCGGCACCACCATCACATTAATTAATGAAGTATGTGGAGATGGCAAGAATATAAATGCGACTTTCTCTGATGAAGGCTCCTCAATTTTATGCGGAACGGATCCTGCTATTACAGGCGTGATAAAGCCGGAAGAAGCTTTAGCTAGTTTTGTCGGCGAAGCTGCAACCGGAACCTGGATACTTACGGTATCTGATGGATACAGCATTGACGGAGGCAGCCTGAATTCATTTAGCCTGGATATTTGCACAAGGCAAGACACCGATGCGGATGGTGTATACGACCCGTTGGATGCCTGCCCGAATACCCCGGCCAATACCAAAGTTGATGTTAACGGGTGTCCTGTATTTTCCCTTCCTGCGGACAACTTCAGCTTAAAAACAATCGGTGAAAGCTGTATTAATAATAACGATGGAAACATTATCATTTCGGCTAACGAGCCTTTAGATTATACCGCTACCCTTATTGGCACAGGGGTCAATAACAATCTAAGTTTTACCTCCTCTGCTGAATTCAACAATCTTTCGTCGGGAGATTATCAGTTATGTTTTACAGTAGCCGGTCAGCCTGAATACCAACAATGCTTTGACCTTTCCATTACTCAACCAGCGCCATTGCAGGTGATATCTAAAGTCCTTGCCGAAGAAAAGCTCATAACCTTAACCCTGGAAGGTGCTCCTGTATACAATATTGAACTTAACGGGATTACCACCCAAACCACTTCAAATACTATTAGCCTAACCTTGGCGAAAGGTAACAATACGATAAAAGTTACCACCAACAAAGATTGTCAAGGCATTTTTGAAGAGATGGTATTTCTGGCGGGTGAAGCATTAGCCTATCCAAACCCATTTAGAAATGAAATAACTCTTTTTACGGGTAATACCGATGAAGATATTACAGTCACCGTAGCTTCTTTAAACGGAAGTAAACTCTATAGTGCTAAGCGCAGATCGGACAGCAAGGGTACTATTCCGTTAGATCTTACCTCGCTATCAACCGGGGTATATATTGTTCATCTTTCGGGAAGTGAAATTAGTACAAGTATTAAAATTGTAAAAGAATGAAATCTAAAGTCTATATATTCGTATTCATACTAATACTAACAGGTTGTGGTGGTAAAGATGACCCCCAGCCTCCCGTTGCTGCAGGCTTACTATTTCCGGAAAACAATTCTGAATGTACTGACGGCGTTGACCTCAATTCTACTGAGACTACCATCAACTTTAGTTGGGGTGCCTCCAACAATACTAATGAATACCGCTTACAGGTACAAAACTTAAACACTTCGGCCATTCAAACATTTTCAACAACCTCGACCTCACAAGAGGTTATGCTCACTAAAGGAATGCCTTATTCCTGGCTTGTTACATCGTTCTCCAACAACTTCCCGGACGAACCAGCCACCAGTAGCACCTGGCGTTTTTATGCTGCAGGTGATGGTGTTGAAAACTATGCTCCCTTTCCTGCGGAAATAGTGTACCCAAAAGGAGGTTCTACCGTTAGTGCGAACAACAATATTGTAACTTTAAAATGGAATGGGAATGATATTGATGACGATATTGCTTCCTACGATGTCTACCTGGATACGAATAGCGAGGCAAGCACTCTATTGGGGAATACAATCGCCAAAAGTATTAATACACCTACCTTAGCATTGGAAACTACTTATTATTGGAAAGTAATCTCGAAGGACAGCAAAGGGAATACCTCCGATTCAGGAATTTATGAATTCAGACTTCAGTAATTACGTATTTTACTTACCGTTAAAAGTGTTCATGGTATTATTCATCCCGGCAGTACCGAAAGACTTAATGAGCTCGTATGATTTCTCTAATCTTTCAGGCATTTTCGAGAGTTCATCATCACTCCATTCTCCCAGCACATAGTCTACTTGTTTTCCCTTTGAAAACGAATCTCCTATACCAAATCTAAATCGCGGATATTTATTGGTATTTAATTCCTGTTGAATGTTCTTTAATCCATTATGCCCACCATCACTTCCTTTGCCTTTAACACGGATGGTCCCAAAATCAAGATTTATATCATCTGTAATTACCAATATATTTTCTATAGGAATTTTTTCAGTATTCATCCAATACCTAACAGCCTTTCCGCTAAGGTTCATGTAGGTATTAGGCTTTAAAAACACAAATGTTCTTCCCTTGAACTTAAAGGAAGTAAGGTCACCTAATCTTTTAGTCTCAAACTTTAATGATTCTTTTTCTGCAAAATAATCCAACACTTTAAAACCAATATTGTGACGTGTATCAGCATACTCAGCACCAATATTTCCTAACCCAACAATCAAAAATTTCTTCATAGGATCAATTTCTTGTGTAATCGATTTATTTCGACCAAATATAAGATTTAAAAAACCGGACATATTTGAATTTTGAACAAAAATAAAAAAGCATTCGGTATCAGATACCGAATGCTCATCACTGTATTAAATAATACAATAGGCTTTATTATTTTTTCGCAGCTTCTTTCTCTGCTTTTGCAGCATCTTGAGCGGCTTTCATTGCAGCACGAGATACTCTTACCTGACATACTACAGTGTTGTCCGGGTGCATAAATTTATAATTATCAGCTGCTAGTTGAGTAACATATAATTTATTACCCATTTCTAATTCACTGATATTTGCCTCGATAAAATCTGGCAAGTCTGCAGGCAATGATTTTACTTTAAGCTTACGGTTTACTAAACGTAAAACACCACCAGCCATGATACCAGGAGAGTTACCTACAACTTTTACAGGAATTTCCATAGTTACTTCTTTATCATCTTGTAACTGGTAGAAATCTACGTGTAAAATACTGTCAGTAACTGGATGAAACTGGATATCCTGCATGATTGCATTTAGTTTCGTCCCATCTTCCAGATCAATTACTACGGTGTGTGCATCCGGAGTATAAACCAATTTAGAAAATGCTAATTCATCAGCTGAAAAGTGCAATGGCTTATCCCCTCCGTATACTACGCAAGGTACCTTTCCAGCATTACGTAAGGCTTTAGTAGATACTTTGCCCACGCTTTCTCTTTGAGATCCTTTGATTGTAATTGACTTCATTATATAAAAATTAAATAATTTACATGATAAATTTTGAACTGATAGAAGTATTATGGTGTACTCTATGCATTACATCTGCAAAGAGATCAGCACAGCTTAATACTTTTACTTTAGGACTCTGTTGTCTTAACGGAATCGAATCAGAAACTATTAATTCAGTTAATTTAGAGTTCTCAATTCTTTCATATGCATTTCCAGAAAGCAAGGCATGTGTCGTAATCGCTCTCACACTTAAGGCTCCTCTTTCTATCATCATATCAGCTGCCTTGGTAAGTGTTCCTGCAGTATCAACCATATCATCGATCAGTACTACATTTTTACCTTTAACCTCCCCGATTAGCTCCATGTGCTCTATTATGTTTGCCTTTTTACGTTGCTTATAACAGATAACCACATCACTTTCCAAGAACTTAGAATATGCATACGCTCTTTTAGAACCTCCCATATCTGGTGAAGCAATTGTTAGGTTATCAAGCTCCAAACTTCTTAAGTAAGGCAAAAAGAATGTAGATCCGTACAAGTGATCGACAGGCTTCTCGAAGAATCCCTGAATCTGATCAGCATGCAAATCCATCGTTATAATTCTGGTTGCTCCGGCAGATTCTAATAGTTTAGCCACAAGTTTTGCACCTATCGGCACGCGAGGCTTATCTTTTCTATCTTGTCTTGCCCATCCGAAATATGGCATTACAGCAGTAATATGTCTTGCTGAAGCTCTTTTGGCAGCATCTAATGTTAATAACATCTCCATTAGATTCTCACTACTTGGATGAGTTGATCCTACAATAAAGACTCTGGCTCCACGAACCGATTCTTCAAACGACGGTTGAAATTCGCCATCACTAAATCTGGTATAAGATATCTTACCTAATTCTGTTCCGTACGACTTTGCTATTTTTTCCGCCAATTCTGTACTTTGAGTACAAGCAAAAATTTTAGGATCTGGCACTGTATATGGCATTCTAACGTATTGTTTAGTAGTTACTTAATTGATGTGTTGCGTTTAATGAGGTGCAAATTTAGAAATTTATTCTTAGAGCAAAAGTATAATTGTAGATATTTTTGTTTTAGAAAAGAAAATATTTTATAGATTTGCACTCCGAAATTGCCTCGGTGGCGGAACTG
This sequence comes from Zhouia amylolytica, assembly GCF_900116365.1. Lineage (GTDB taxonomy): Bacteria > Bacteroidota > Bacteroidia > Flavobacteriales > Flavobacteriaceae > Zhouia > Zhouia amylolytica. The sequence continues at coordinate 290,198 of NZ_FPAG01000001.1, forward strand.
GTAGACGCGCACGACTCAAACTCGTGTTCCTTTGGAGTGTGGGTTCGATTCCCACCCGAGGTACTTTAAAAGCCTGATGACACTTCATCAGGCTTTTTTATTTATACATGTTTTTGTCTTGGCACCGAATATTAATAACTCCCGTTATAACTGAAGTTTCACTTTCACATTGAACAAATATCCTTTAATAAGTATAGAATACCCATGCCTTATCTATGGATTATCCCTAAGGTATCTATGCCTTTGCACCGGGCCTAGACACCTTAAACCAGGAATATGACAGTCTTAGACATACACTACACCCTTTACGAAAAATGAATACACCCCTGTCTATCAGCTGTCTCAGTTTATTCAAACTTAAAAAATTTAAAACCCCTTAACAATCTTAACTTTTAAGACACATAAGGATAACAGTAAAGTAAGGATTTGATAAAAACTAAAATTTACAAATATTAAATAATTATTTCATTTTTGTGGTTCATACACTAATAGCAGTATTAGTCGTTTCTAATTTAGAAGATCCTACATAAAGAGGTATCACTAAATATTTAGAATACGCTTCACAGATATTAAAATGAAGCAGTATTATTTAGGGCATGTAAATCACGTCACTCACACTCTTTTTACAACCACTGCTCTATATAATAAGACTGCACCAAAGGTCAGTCGGCTCATACCGGCTGGCTTTTTTTTGCCCATAAATTCTTTCATATTAAAACATTTTATACTCACCAGGATATTAACATTTCTTTTACATATTAGTAAAACTATGTTGAATATTTGTTAACCTGATAAATTTACAAATAGTAAAATTATAAGTCATTTTTGTGCCGAATTTTAAACTTTACTAACCTTTTAATTCAAAAATGAAAACAATCAAACTAATTAATCTATTTGTATTACTGATCGTATCGTCAGTAAGTTTTTCCCAGAACGGTAGTGTGAAGGGACGCGTAATGGACGGCAATTTTCCACTTCCCGGGGCCACGGTGCATATCCAGGGCACACAGAAAGGAACTACAACAGATTTTGACGGTTATTTTACACTCACCGGAATAAATCAGGACGACCAAGCGTTGGTTGTAAGCTACATTGGATATCAAAAGCAATCCACTACTTTGAATTTTGGCAGCCAAAAGGTATTGGACCTTGGGAACATCACCTTAACTCCTGAAGCTTCCCAATTAGAGGAGGTTGTTGTACAGGGAACTGCCTCCAGAAGATTAAGTGAAGCCAAGGCCCTTAACCTTCAAAAAAATGCATTGAGCATAAAAAGTGTAATTGCCTCTGACGGTATAGGAAAACTTCCGGATCGTAATGCTGCTGAAGCGGTACAGCGTGTACCCGGAGTTTCTATTGAAAGAGATCAGGGTGAGGGGCGGTATGTAGCTGTCAGAGGACTCCCTTCTGAATGGAACGCTACCACCATGAACGGCAACCGTATTCCTACCGGAGCTGATGAAGGTGGAAGCAGGGCTACGGCTTTTGATTTTTTTCCAACGGAAATGATCGGATATGTAGAAGTATCTAAAGCCTTAACTCCGGATATGGACGCTGATGGCATTGGTGGAAGTGTCAATTTCATCACCAAGACAGCTCCATCTAAATTTACGGTTGATGCCACTTTAGGTACGGGATATAATGAAAAATCAGGAAAAGGTATATACAGTGGAAATGTTACCATTGGGAACAAGTCGGATTCAGGAAAAACCGGTTTTATTTTAAGTGTTTCTCAATGGAACAGAAACTGGGCATCAGACAACTTTGAAGCCCGAAGAAGTGGTGATTATGGAGTATATCGCCTGGAGCTAAGAGATTATGTGGGTGAACGAAAAACTACCGGTGTCAATGGTGCCTTTGAATTTAACCCAAGTAAAAGGGATAAAATTTACACTAAAATAAACTATGGAAAATTATTAGATACTGAAATTCATTATAAGCACCGGGTACGTTTTGACAAATTCAATGAGACCACGGAAACCGGACGTGTGGAATTACAAAACATTTACAACGACCTCATATTCGAATTTATCGGTGCTGAACTTGGGGGTAAACACCTTGGCAACCATGGGGTTTTTGACTGGAGCCTGGCTACCTACAGAAATGAATTTAGCTACGGAAACATTCCCGACAGGAATAATAACAGTTACTATGTTGTTAAGTTTAATCAAAATGACGTAGGCTTTAACGCGGACCTTATTGAAGACAGAGGAGTTGGTCCAAGAGCTTACTGGGATTCTGATGGTGGTGCTATGAACTATTTCAGCAATATGTTTGACGTGTATTCGGACCCGAACTTCCAGATGGATCCTACTAAAATGGTATTTGCTGACCTGGAGTTGTATAAAGTGGGTGTTATGGAACGTGATAATGTAATTGCCAGTGCCAATTACGAATTAACCGCAAATGATCAATTGAAGCTAAAATTTGGCGCGAAGTTTAGAGATAAGGACAGAAAGGCCGTATTTGCAGACGAATTTTACGGTTGGTCTGGTAATAATGCTTCACCTACACTTGCTGATTATCGTGAATTTAACATTGAACAACCCGGAAGGCTGGATTATTTAAATGAATTAAATACTTCGGGAGAATCCTTCAACCAGGTTCTTTCTACGGAAGGCATGATTCAATTTTACAAGGATAACTTCTTCAATGGCAACCTTTCTTTGCTTGAAGACGATTCTGAATTATTACGAAACGGTGGTGGTCTTGGAAGGAATTTCAACATCAATGAACAACATGCTTCGGTATATGGTATGGCCACCTATAGCTTTTCTGATAAGCTAACCTTATTAGGAGGACTAAGAGCAACCAATACCAGATCGATCATAGACGGGTATCAATTTGATGTAACACCTGAGAATCCTGATGGAATTTTAAGAAAGGTCTCACAAACCAAAAGCTATCTATCGTTACTACCTATGTTACATTTAAAATACGTTCCTAATGAGAAAACAAATTTGAGGTTTGCGGTTACCAGAACATTTGCCCGACCTGAATTTGCTTATATGGCTCCAGGAGGTACTTATATAGCAGCGGACAATGAATTTAAGGGTGGTAATCCGGATCTAAATCCAACCTACTCATTGAATTTCGACCTTATGGGGGAATTTTACTTAGGTAAGTTAGATGTGATCACTGCAGGAGTTTTCTACAAATCTATTTCGGATCCTATTTTTAATGACACACAACAGGGAACTATAAACGGGATTAGTGGTGTTGAAATATCAAGACCAAGAAACGGAGACAATGCCTGGTTAATGGGTGCAGAGATAAGCGCCAATAAAAAGTTTGACTTTTTACCGGGTTTCCTCAATGGATTTGGGATGCAGGCAAACTACACCTTTACCAAGTCTGAATTCACCATTCCAGGCAGGGAGGGAACAACCAGACTTCCAAGACAGGGAGATCATTTAATCAATGCGCAACTATACTATGAGAAAGGGCGCTTTAATATCAGAGGAGCATACAATTTTAAAGGAGCGTATATAACCGACCATGGCAGTGGCCCTAAGCGTGACGATATTTACTATGGCGATTATTCTGCCCTGGATGCGAATGCTTCCTTCAGAATCAGTGATCATTTTACCATTTTCGCTGAAATCAACAATATTCTTAATGAACCATTAGAATATTATTACGGGGATTCCAGCAGACCGAGACAAGTAGAATTTCATGGTCTGAGAGGACAGGCAGGAATTAAGTGGAGTTTGTAAATTTCATCAATTAACACACATTTAGCATTCATTTTATTCAACCTATAAAAAAGTCAGTCGGGAAGATTCCGGCTGACTTTTTCTATGAATAAAATATTCCAACAGTCAATTCTTCTAATATTTCCTTAACTATAGTTTTATCTCACCATACATAAATTCCGAATATTAGTCACTATATTTGTTTACTTATATTAAAAATAACATCTTTTAATTGCTGTTAATTTTACAAATTGTAATAAACAAGACTCCTAAACACATTAAACTCAAATGAACATCCTTTGATTTCTTGATGTTGTTAAAATTATATGGAGGCATGAATTACCTAAACGAATAACATGAACAAAACAGTTAATCAGATTATTTTCTTATTCATCATTTTCATTTCCCATGAGGTAACCTCTCAAATTAAGGGATCGGTATTTTGGGATGAAAATGGAAATGGGTTAAAGGACAAGAGAGAAAAAGGAATTGAAGGCGCTATTGTATCTAATGGTCTTGAAGTTGTAAAAACGGATAAAAATGGTGTATTTACTTTACCTATTTGGGAAAAGGCTCGTTTTATAACTATTTACCCCGGCGCAAGTCAAGCTGTAAAGACTCGATATATTAAAGTAGATAAGAGCATTAAAACCTACAACTTCGCAATTCAAAAAAAAGAAATCAAAAAAGAAGTTTCTTTTATTCAGGTATCTGACACAGAAACTTTCGAATATAAAGATTGGTTAAACAATTTAAAATCATATAGTAATTCTATAGATCCGGATTTTATAATCCACACTGGTGATATCTGCTATGAATCCGGTATGACCTGGCATGCGGACAATATGACCACTAAAACTATGAATGCTCCGGTCTACTATTGTATTGGAAATCACGATCTGGTTAAAGGCAATTACGGAGAAGAATATTTTGAAAACAAATTTGGTCCTGGATGGTATGCTTTTGAGGAAGGGAAAGCCTTATTTGTTATAACCCCTATGATGGGAGGTGATTTTAAACCAGGATATACACGAGAAGAAATTGGGAATTGGTTACAGAACTTGCTGGACTCTTATCCCAAGGAAATGCCTAAATATTTTTTCAACCACGATTATCTTACCAATGGTGATGAATTTGTATTTAAAATAAATGATAACAAGGAGATTCTTTTAAACAATTACAACATCAAAGCATGGATCTATGGACACCGCCATGCAAATATTACCAAGCTTCACGGTATTACGAATATAAAATCCTACTCAACAGCTACCGCTGCAAAAGGGGGAATTGACCATTCACCTTCTTCATTCCGTGTTATTAAAATTGACGATGCCGGCAGCAGTTCCTCTGATCTGGTATGGACTTTTGTTAACGACCAGTTGCAAATTGTTTCTCCACATCACGATGAATTACACCAACACGGCAAAGAACACGTACATTTATCTTCGAACGTATATAGTTCGAACAGTCCGATTGACAGTGTAAAATACAAAGTATACGATGAAAAAGGTTTAACCTGGAAAACTTATGTAAAAGGCTCCGAGATGCATCATATGACCCAACGATCAGATTGGAACTGGGAAGCCACATTTAAACCAGAGATTCCAAACAATAATTATGAATTAGCCATTGAAGCTTATTTAAAAAACGGGAAAGTATTGTATGACAAACAAAAGTTCACCATTAAACCGGGGGGAAATAAAGCTTTCGATAATAAATGGCACAACCTTGCCGGCAATAGTGCGCATGATGCCGTTGTTAATTTTAATCACACAAAGGACTATGTACTGGAATGGGTTAAAAATATTGGGAGCAACATATACATGAGTTCGCCAATTTTACATGAAAATCATGTATTCACAGCCAGTTTTGATGATGGAAATGCGGAGAAAAATCACATTGTATGCTTTGACACACAATCGGGTCAGGAAGTTTGGAGATATCAAACCCGGAACGGTATAAAGAATCAAATGGTGATTGCCAGAGATATACTTATTGCCACCGATATGCAAGGTTACACCTATGCCCTTAATACCACTTCAGGGCATCTTGTTTGGGAAAAAGATTTAAAATATAACCGACTCCCAGGATTTATATCTGGTCTGGTTACAGATGGAACAATGGTATTTACGGGATTTGGGGAAACCCTATCGGCCATTGAGGTCGAGACCGGTAAAACAACATGGATCAATTCGGACTGGACCGGCGGTTATGGAAGTACAACTACCATGACACTTACCCCTGAAATATTAATAACCTCTGCCAATTGGGGTGCGTTATATGCGCATGATAAAAATACCGGCGAACTCTTATGGAAAAGAAACGATAATGGTTTAAGATTTCGGGATGGCAACATTTTATTCAAAGAGGACAAACTTTGGATCGCAGAAAATGACGGAGCAAAGGGAACATTGCACGTATTGGAACCCAAAACAGGTGAATCAATAAAAACGATAGAAACTCATATTGAAAACAAGAGTACCACTACGCCGATAGTAACTCCTCATTCAATTTATATCGCCGGATCTGATCCCGGAATCGCATCTTATGAAAGAACTACCGGAAATCTAAAATGGTTATTTGAAGTTGAACCTGCATTGTTTTATACCCCTCAATATTATTCAGACCATCAAAGGAGCATTGAGACAACACCCGTATTGGTAGGCGACCAACTTCTATTTGGTGCAATGGATGGATGGTTGTACAAACTGGATGCTATTACCGGTAAGTTAATATGGAAAACAAATCTTGGTGCACCAATATTAACTTCAGCAGCAGTAACCAAGGAAGGATTCTTTATATGTGATTTCGCAGGAAACATCTATTTCTTTAAAAATAAATAAGTTTAATCAAGACGATCACATTTAATATAATCTTAACACTAAACAGGTTTTCAAAGGGGATTTCCTGTTGTTAAATAATTATATATTTTTAATATTTGTAAATATTTTTTACATTAGATAAACATTAATGGGGCAACCATTTAAAATCATGAATAAACAGTACGATTTAGTAGTTATTGGGGGTGGGATTTTAGGTACATTTCACGCCTACCATGCTCTAAAAAAGGGCCTATCAGTTGCTATTTTAGAGAAGGACCTACAACCGATGGGAGCTACAGTCCGCAACTTCGGACAGGTGGTTCCATCCGGAATGGACAGCAAGTGGCAAACTTATGGAAGACGAAGCCTGGACATTTACAAAAGTATTCAATCAAAATTTGATATTTCAGCCAGACAAAACGGAACGGTATACCTGGCTTCTAATGAAGAGGAGGTTCAACTTATTGAAGAATTATATCAAATCAATCAAAATAACAAGTATGCCTCCCAAATTTTAACCAAGGAGGAATGTCTTAAGAAATATAAAGGGTTAAGAAGCGACTATGTGAAGGCCGGTTTATTCTTTCCGGAAGAAATTACCGTAGAATCACGGGTTATGATTTCGAGATTACAGCAATATATGGTTTCTGAATTGGGGCTAACTCTGCATTACCAGATGAACGTAGTGAATTGTGAAACTTTAAATGGAAAAGTTGAAATTACCACTGCTCAGGACGGAATCATTTATGCCTCTAAGGTTATTGTTTGTAATGGCAATGAATTTAAAACCTTATATCCTGAAATTTTTAATCAAAGTGATCTAGAGGTTTGTAAGCTTCAAATGATGCAAACAAAGCCTCAAAAAAATCATGTAATTCCCGGGTCTATACTCACCGGGTGGACCATCAGAAGGTATGAAAGTTTCAGAGAGTGTGCGTCCTACAAAGAGATTAAGGCTAAGGAGGCCATTGATAGTTATCAAAAGCAGTGGGGTGTCCATATCCTTTTTAAACAAGCCACTGACGGTTCGGTTATCATTGGCGATTCGCATGAATATGCCGATGCTAAAAACGCTGACACACTCGGCTTTGACTTAAATATGGAATTGGATGATTTTATGGTTAATGAGGCCAAAAAAATAATCGATCTTCCGAATTATGAAATAGCCCAACGTTGGTATGGGAAATATTCACAATGTAAGAACACAGACATTTTTATACATGATGTGGATGACCACATTCACATTGTGACAGGAATCGGCGGTAAAGGGATGACTGGTAGCGCCGGGTTTTCAGAACAAAATATTGAATTAATATATAATTAGAATGAAGGACCAAAAAATTGAACTTGTTGTTTTTGACATGGCAGGAACAACTGTAGATGAAGACAATGTAGTATACAAAACCTTAAGAAAAGCCATTAATAAGACCGGCTTTGATTTCTCTCTTGAATTCGTCCTTGAACATGGTGCCGGGAAAGAAAAAAAGCAGGCGATTATAGATATTCTTGCCGAAGCCAATGTACATGATACAGCTTTGGCGGAAAGTGCATTTGAAGACTTCAAAGGACTTTTAAAAGAAGCTTATGACACTTTGAATGTATCAACTTATGAAGGCACCAAAGAGTTGTTCGATTCATTAAGAAGCCGAGGCATAAAAGTTGCTCTTAACACGGGATACGATGCTAAAACCGCCAATTTACTCATAGATAAGTTAGGTTGGGAAACAGGTAGGGATATCGACCTATTGATTACTGCTTCTGACGTAGAAAACGGTCGTCCGAATGCTGATATGATCACACTGATCATGGATAAACTTCAGGTCTCTGATGCCCATCATGTGGTAAAGGTTGGTGATTCTATCATCGACATAGAAGAAGGGAAAAATGCTCACTGTATATACTCAATAGGTGTAACAACGGGTGCACATACCAGAGAACAACTTCTAACAGCCAACCCTGAATACATCATTGACTCCCTTAAAGAATTAGAGTCAATTCTATAATATCAAACATTCATTTGTTTTTTTTTAATTTGATTTACTTTTACGATTAAAGGGCTTTAAGCAATTAAAGTCCTTTTTTTACAAGTAGAAATACATCACCAGCATTTTTGCTTTCTGATCTGATTTATTAACCGGCACGTGTGGTATTCGGCCATCAAAGAACAAGGCATCACCTTCATTTACGGTAACCTCGTCATCTCCAATTATATAATTACAGCTTCCGCTTAACATATACTTAAATTCAAAAGCCTCGGTAATTACTTTATCCCGCTTTGAATTAGGAGAAACCTCTAACAATACAGCTTCGAAACCAATAGATGAGAGTTGTTTATTGAATATGAATTTATACAAAAAGCCTTCGGCCTCATCTTCTTTTTCAATTACAGAGAATTCAGAGGATTTAGTAAGGATATAAGAAGATCCGTTTGAATTTGGCATACCCAGAAAGAAATCTGTAACCTCAACTTCAAGTGCTTTTATTATATTAAATAGGACTGGTAATGAAGGAATGGTTCTTCCGTTTTCAATTCTGGAAATCAGCCCATTACTAACGTCTGCTCTAGATGCGATTTCACTAATGGTCTTTTTATTATCCTTTCGAATTTCTTTTATTCGTTTACCAATACCAATTATATAGTCTTTCATCTGTCTAATTTGCAGACAAGATATTCAAAATTTAGAAAACGTATTTAACAAATTCGATCTTTTACATAACAATACACCCAGACACCTCTAATTATTCTATTAACTGCTGCTCTTTTAAAAACTTTTCATACGCCCTGGCATATTGTATCATCCCATGGTCATTCGGATGTGTTCCGTCGACAAAAGCATCAACCCCCAATCCAATTTCTTCCTTCGTCAGCATATAGATATGCTGAACTCCATTTTCAATCATTTCGTGATAAACATCAGTTACGACTTTATTAAGTGAGGTATATAGCTGCTTTCGATCCTGTTGCAGGGCACCATCGGAATATCCTCCATGTTGTACTAGTAGCATTGGAGTTTTTTTATGTTTTGACCTTATTAATGTTATGGCTTCCCTAAGTCTTTTTCGGGCTTGTTCGGGCCCCATATTATCCCTGGTAAAGTTTGGCATGCAATCTAATATAATGGCCTCAGCATCATATTTAGTAAAGTAATCCAATATTGGTTCTTCGAGCAATCCATTTCCTGAGAAACCTAAATTCACTATAGGCCGAGCTAGGTTACGCGACAAAATATTCGTCCATGCCATTCCCGGTCTTGAAGCGCATGCTCCCTGAGCTATCGACGTTCCATAGACAACTAAAGGCTTCTGTTTTGTCTTATTCTCTCTCTTGATTTCAAGGTTATTATTTTTCGGAACCCCTATTTTCAGCCATTCAACCTTGGTGTATAATGGTAAATACAGGTAATAAACCCTTTCTGAAGACCTTTTAGATATCCCGGAATAATTATAAGAAATGGTATCCTGAAATCTATAATTCCCCCGAATCCAACACCATTCACTGGGTCCGTCAAGGGCATATAAATCTACTCCACTTACTCCTGTAGCAGGCATATGAGGCATACTTTTATTCCCTTTGACCTGGTATTCCACACGTATTTTTTCGGCATCCGTAGTAAACTGAAGATACAAGCCTGCTGAGTGTTGAGACAATCTCCAAACCGGTTCTCTTACCTCAGATTTCAAAGCCAAAGGCAGTCTATTGAACCTATCAATGTCTTTGTCAGCCAATCGACCGTTTACTTCGGTTGGCTTAATTTTGGTCCATATAAACTCCTCTTTTACCTGGGCGTCGGCTTCTATTGGATTTAGGCTACCGAATAACAAACACAGGAATATATAACTTAACTGTTTCAAATCTCTGATCTATTATTCCTTAATTACTCCTGACGGAACTTGTCCTACCCATGATTTTGGGGTGTTATCACAATTAAATAATTCTGCAATTACAGCGGCCGTATTCGTATTATTATTTGGCGACTGAAAGGTTGCTGAGCTGTTAATTTGGGGTCCAACAATAGCCCATGGTACAGTCATCTCCACTTCACTCACGCCACCGTGGCCATTACCTTTACCACCATGGTCTGTAATTAATATAAAATGTGTGTCATCAAAGAGATCCTTTTCTTTCATTTGGTTCATTAGTTGTCCAATGGCAACATCGGCTTCTTCGATTGCCTTTATATATTCAGGAGACATCCATTTATGTTTATGTCCGGCATGATCGGTATGTACTGAATACAAAAATATTAAAGTAGGATCGTTTTTATGTTTCTCTGCAAACCGGACAGCATATTCATAATTTTCGTGATAGGCATCATCCTCCAGGAAATTAACCTCATCCAGGTATCGTTGATTGATAGGGTTAATTAGATTGCCCCAATTATAATAATAAGCCGTTTTAATCTCAGGCACCTGTTCCTTCAGCACTTTAAAAATAGAAGGGTAATAGCCATCTTCATCTTGTTCGATCGGAGGGATATTATTTTTTTCAATAGTCCACCCATTACCATCTACACCGTGTTGTTCTGGCCCTCCTGAAGTTAAATGGCTGGTCCAGTTAGGCAAGGTTACGGATGGCATTACGGTTCTGGTAGTAAAAGATATCATACCATTACTAAAAAGTTTATCCAGATTTGGATGTTTAGCTGTTTTATAACCCGCTACACTGATTCCATCCAGTCCGAGAATGATGACACGTTTTGCCACGGGCTTCTTATCCTGTTTTGACACCGATTGAGTACTATTACAACTTATTGTAACAGCTAGCAAAAGCACTAAAATCCAACGTATATTTTTTACCATAACTAAAATAACTTTACAAATATTAAAAACACAAAGTAAAGAAAAAGTAATAAATAAAGCTATAAGAAATTAATTGTTACAGTTCCCTTGGCAGCTCACCAAACACTTTTTCAGGACTTTTGGCAATATTAAAATACAGCATGGTTAGGGATACCAATACCAGCATACCTATAGCAGATTTTATATTAAGATTCACAAAAAACTCTACCCAAGTCTGGTTATATTCAAATACTTCTTTCAGGAGCAATACCATGACACTTCCCATATACCCAAAGGCATCTGCCGTATAGAATAAAAAGCCAATGTTCCCTTTGTATCTCAAAAATGCAATTAAACGCTCGAATATAAGGCAATGGAAAAGGATGTAAGGTAAATATATACCCACCCCGGTACTAATCATCCAGGCAACGGGAGAAATCAATGAGTTTTCAAATAGCAGGGTAGCCAACAGGACCATTAAGGATCCTAAAACGGTGAGCCACATTCCTATATTAAAAGCCAGTTTATTTTTTCTGATGATGATACCCATGGCAGTAAGTACCAGTACAATGACAGCCACAGGAATTTCCGTTAAGGTAATTAGTTCCGGTTTTTGTCCATATCCCAATTCGGCCCAAAATTCCACTACAAAGTTGTCTCTAAAATCCCGAACAATAGTTAATAACACATATATGATCACCAGTCCTGCGAATCCTATCCCATGCTTTCTTATAAATTCTTTTCTTTTAGCGCGATCCATTGGCACCCTTTCGGTTCTTTCCTTCACATCGCGATCATCTGCTTTTTTAGAATGCTTAAGCATCCAAACTGCCAATAAGAACAAGGGAAGAAAGAGCAAACCAGTTATAAAAGGCATGATGTATTCAGCCACACCATAATCTTGCATTAACACCACTCCTACAGTCTTAACCAAGCCTGTTGAAAAAATAAACGTGGTACTTAAGGCTGCTGCAAGTAATTCGGTATTTCTCCTCCCTTCAATATAGGAGAGGACCACGCCAAAAACCATCCCCAGGGGAAGTCCGTTTAGAAAAATAGCCAACACCTTCAATTGTGGCGGAACCACAGCAAAGACTCCGAGCATGGCCAAACCAAAAACTACGAGACCAATTAACCACTTCACCCTCTTGTGGGGAGCCATTTCTGAGATAATTTTAATGCCTGCAAATTTTGACAGCATATAGCCTAACACCTGGCTAATCACCAACACTGTCTTTGCATCAACATCAAAACTAAGTCCTAAATCGAGGTACTGACCTGCTAAAAATGATTTACGTACCGCATACATTCCTGTATAGCATAAAAATGCAGCGATCATAATCCAAGCCGAGCTCAACCAACTTGATGTCATCATTTTATTTTTAAGTTCCTTCATTACCAGCAGATTTTGAGTTTATCGCAAATGTAAACTTCATGGCTTCACCATAAATTAAGGGAATGTAAAGTAACAGTTAAATTTTCTTATTAATAAATAAATTTTCTTATCAAGAAACTATCTTTGTTTTTTTAAATTACGAATTATGACCGAAAACAAACATATAACAATATGGATTGGAAAGAAAATCAGAGAGTTGCGGATTGCTAAAAATTGGAAACTGGGTGATCTGGCTCATTATTCTGAAGTAAGCATTCCGATGATCTCAAAAATTGAGAACGGTAGAGTATTCCCGACTTTCCCAACCCTTCTGCAAATCTTAAAAACCTTAGAGGTTGATCTTAATGAATTTTTTGAAGATGTAAATCAGGGCCCCAAATTTCCCGGGCATATTTTAGTAAAAAGAGAGGATTGCAAAGAAACATCTAAAGAAGCTTCTATAGGTTTTAAGTATGAAACAGTACTCACACATTCCATAAGTAATGTTTCACTTGAAATATCGATTTTAACCCTAGATCAAAATGCGACAAGAGAGCGTGTTAGCACAGAAGGGTTTGAGTACATCTATATTATCAAAGGTGACATTACCTATAAACTAGGAGACAAAACCTTTAATTTAAAAGAAGGAGATTCTCTTTATTTTGATGGCAGACAACCCCATGTCCCTTTAAACAATCTAGACACTGAATCTGTTTTGCTAGTCGTTTACTTTATAACCACCATTTAAGAATTATGAGCACTATGATGGCTTCTGCAAAAATATTTAACAGACCTAATGAACCGTTTAGTGATTTTGAAGTTGAAATTCCAATTCCTTCAGCTAATGAAATAGTTGTAAAAATAACCTATACCACTATTTGTACAAGTGACTTACATACTTATTACGGCAGAAGGAAATCTCCAAGCCCGAGTATTTTAGGCCATGAAATTATAGGTAAAATAGTTAAGCTTGGAGCTAACGTCCATAAAGACTATAATGGTAATACACTTAATGAGGGGGATATGATAACCTGGTCTGTTTATGCCTTTAGTTCAGGAAATCCAATGGATCAAATAGGTATACCACAAAAATCTCCCGACTTATTCAAGTACGGGCATCAAACTATATTAAACGACTCTCCGTTAAGTGGGGGGTTTGCCTCTCATTGTATTTTGAGAAAAGGCACTTCGGTATTTAAACTTTCGGAAGCATTAGAGGCTTGTGAAGCAGCCCCTTTAAATTGCACTCATGCGACCATTGCCGGGGCTTTAAGGTTAGCCGGCACCTTAGAAGGCAAAAATGTATTGGTTTTCGGTGCCGGTATGTTAGGTCTTTCTGCCTGTGCAATGAGTAAAGAAAAAGGAGCTAAAAACGTATATGCGATCGACCTGGATAAAGAACGCTTAAAATCAGCCACTTCTTTCGGAGCTACGGCATCATTTCCTGCCTCTTTAAGCGATGAAGAAATCCAAGATCAGTTAAAATCTGAAAAGATTGATGTGGTAATTGACACCACAGGGAATCCTAAAGCAATGGAATCTGGCATTAATTTATTAACTTTAGGAGGTATCGCCGTTTGGGTGGGTGCCGTATATAGTGCACCTAAAACACAAATTAATGCAGAAACAGTAGTGAGAAAAATTTTGACGGTTAAAGGATTACACAATTACACTCCGGATGATCTTGCCTTTGCTATAGATTTTCTTAACTCCTGCCATGAAAAGTATCCTTTTAAGGAATTAGTAGGGCAGGAATTTTCACTAAACGAACTTGACGAAGCATTTGAAACTGCTCAAAGCGGCACGTATTACAGAGTTGGTATAAATCAAAATTAATTAAGACTATGAACCTGTTAAAGATTGTATTTATTTTATTAATCCTTTCATCCTGTAAGAATGACAAGAAGGAAGGACACGATATCCCTGAAGTTCAAGACACCACAAAAATTGAAACTTCTCAAGAAACCAATAAGGAGGCTGAACAGTATATTAAAAACAGTTATGACGATGTCCTTGCCAAGCGGATTGGCGGATACATAACAGATAGTATCGTAAAAAAGGATATTGACTTTTTAAATGCTACTGATCGTCGTTTTCAATTTTATACTACTGACTTAAACGGGGACCAAAACAAAGAAATATTCGTTTTGCTTAACGGCTCTTATTTTTGTGGCTCGGGAGGTTGTACAATGCTTTTACTAAATTCTGACTTGAGCGTTATCACTTCCTTTACGGTTATGACACCTCCCTTATTTATTGAAAAGCGAGAAGATAAGGATTGGGCCGTATTACTCATAAGAAACGAAGGAGCTTTAAAAGAATTAATTTACAAGGACGGATCCTATCCTTCCAACCCTTCTATTCTACCGGATGCTCCATATGATGCTCCAAGCGGACATGCCCAAATAGCCTTTGACGATAACTTCAGCAAGGCAAAAACATATACCTTTTAAGAAAAGACAAAGGCTGCATGAATTTGCAGCCTTTTATTTTAATGAACTTCCCGTTAATTTATTAAACAACAAAACAGCGTTACCATCGGTTAAACCAGCTACAAACTGACACACAGACAGCAACATGGTATAGACCGAACCTGATTTGGTGTATTTTTCCGGAAGTAATTCCAACACTAACTTATCATAATTAGAGGCTGTACCGTTATTGGTACGAATTAAGGCATCTGAAAACGCCCCTAATAATGTATTTAATATTTTATATCCTGCGATTTCCTTATGTACTACCTCTGTACTCCTATAGATATTATTAATACTTAATTGTATAATATCATTTATTTGAGCGGTATATTTTGATTTATCCAGCAAAGCACAATCAAAAGTTCCATCTAATATACTTTCTTCATTCTCCAGAAATATGCGAGTTGCATCACTTATCAAGGTATTAATAGAAAGTGCTCTTAAGTAACTTAGTCGGTCTTCCTTGGTGGTAAGTGAATGATATTTCTTTGTATTGATGGAATCTCTCACCAGGTTAATAAGATATTCCAGCGCATATTCTTCCTGAATTAACCCCAAATTAATACCATCCTCAAAGTCTATAATGGTATAACATATATCATCAGCGGCTTCCACTAAGAATGCAAGGGGATGACGAGCAAAAGACAGCTCTTCTCCACCAGAGGTTTTGATTAACCCCAGATCATTCGCAACTTCACTAAACGATTCTTTTTCAGCCTGAAAAAATCCAAACTTCTTATCTGCGATGTGCCTGGTAGGTTTTTTGGGTAATGATTCCTTCGGATATTTTGTGAATGCACCCAGGGTAGCATAGCTCAATCGCAAGCCTCCTGCAATTCCTTTTCTGCTCTCAGTTAATATTTTAAATCCATTCGCATTTCCTTCGAAATCTATTAAATCCTGATATTCTTTGGGTGTTAATTGCGGTTTATAGTTTTGTCCTGAGCCGTTCTTAAAAAATTCACCAATAGCTTTTTCTCCGCTATGTCCAAATGGAGGGTTTCCAATATCATGAGCCAAAGCAGCTGCTGCAACTATAGCTCCGAAATCATTAAATCGGTAACCATGAACTTCACTCAAATAAGGATGCTTTTCTAATATTGCTTTTCCAACGGCTCTTCCTAAACTTCTACCTACTACTGACACTTCCAGGCTATGGGTTAACCTCGTATGAACAAAGTCTGTTTTAGATAATGGAATTACCTGAGTTTTATCTTGTAAACTTCGAAATGCCGAAGAAAATATAATACGATCGTAATCTACTTCAAATCCTAATCTCGTTTCATCTTGTTCTTTCCTTAATCGTTTATGATGGTCTCCATAGCGTTTTAATGATAATAAATCTTCCCAGTTCATTGCAAATATTAAATAATGATGGCAATATACGCCAATTCACAAATATCATCAGAAGGGCTCTTAATTTTATATTAACATTATCGGTTAGAGTTAATAATTAGATAATATTATGGTTACGTGCATCTCAAAAATGAAAGCGATTTTTGGCATTGTCTTTTTAAGGCATTTCATTTAATCATTAGTTTTTGTCGACTTGATTTATGAAATCATCAGGGCTGCCAATTGCATTTGGCAGCCCTTTTCTTACAGTAACTCATTAATAATCTATAAATTAAACTTATATTGACTAAAGATTAATATCCAGGTAACATTAAATTAACATTGCAATCTGTTCTTTGCGGCGACAAAAACTAAGAAATAATGAAATTAAAGACTTTAGCATTCGTGCTATGCTTTTCACTGTTTTCAGCGGTGTATGCGCAAGAGGTAAAAGCTCCTAAGTTTGGCAAAGGAATTCTAAATCTTACAGGGGAAGACAATAGTTGGAGTATGAGATTAGGCGCAAGGATTCAAATGTTATCTATATATGACTGGTCAAACGAAGATGGTCATCTTGTTAATCCGCAATCGAACATTCTAATCAGACGTGCACGTATTAAAATGGACGGATTTGCTTTTTCTCCAAAATTTAAGTACAAAATTGAGTTAGGTTTATCTAACAGAGACATTGCAGGTGCTTCGATTTACACAAGAAACACACCCCGATATATTTTAGATGCCGTTGTAAAATGGAATTTTTACGAAAACTTTACACTATGGGCAGGACAAACCAAATTACCGGGTAATGTTGAACGTGTAATTTCGTCGGCCAACCTACAAATGGTGGATCGATCTATCTTAAACTCCACCTTCAATATTGATCGTGATATGGGGATACAGCTAAGACATCATACCAACCTCGGTGAGAATTTCATCATGAGAGAGATTGTCTCTGTTGCACAAGGTGAAGGCAGGAATGTGGTAACAGGTAATATTGGAGGTTATCAATATACAGGAAGGCTTGAATTATTACCTTTTGGATTGTTCGAGAATAAAGGAGATTATACCGGAGGTGATTTGAGCAGAGAGAAGACCCCTAAGTTAATGATCGCAGCTTCTTACGATTACAACAATAATGCTGTAAAAACACGAAGTAACCAAGGATCTTATATGGAGACAGACAACGGTCTTTACGAAACAAATATCACCACTTTCTTTGCAGATTTAATGTTTAAATACAAGGGTTTTTCAGTAATGGCTGAATATGCTGACAGGAATGCTGACGATCCTTTTGCAAGAAATTCAGATGGTTCACTCACCGGAGATGTTGTTCAAATCGGAAATGGTTTTAACCTTCAAGGGGGCTATTTATTTAAAAACAACTGGGAGGTTTCAACGAGATATTCAAATGTTGAATTGGATCAGGCGGTAACAGGAAAAGAAGAGCAAAACCAATATACAATTGGACTTTCCAAGTATATTGTAGGACACAAGTTAAAGGTTCAAACAGATATTAGTTATATGGACATCGCAAACGTTAACGATCAGTTGATGTGGCGATTACAATTGGACGTACATTTTTAAATTAAAAACAATTCGTGTTCAGAGAATTTAAACTAACTTGAGCACATTTATTAGTAATTATGGAAAACATTTATTTGTTAATGATCGTTGCCCTGGCTGTGCTCGCAGTAGCCGATTTAATTGTTGGGGTTAGTAATGATGCTGTTAACTTTTTAAACTCTGCAATCGGTTCGAAAGCCATATCTTTCAAAACCATTATGATTGTGGCCAGCATCGGGATTTTTGTAGGTGCCGTTTTCTCGAGCGGGATGATGGAAGTTGCCCGAAAAGGGATTTTTGTACCTGAACATTTCATGTTTAATGAGATCATGATCATTTTTATGGCGGTAATGATCACGGACATTCTCTTACTTGATTTTTTCAACACACTTGGGATGCCTACATCTACTACTGTTTCTATTGTATTTGAATTGTTAGGGGCTGCGGTTGTTATGGCTCTTATCAAGGTCTCAACTTCAGAAACGGAAACTTTAGCAGATATTTCGAAGTACATCAATTCAGATAAAGCCTTAATGATCATCTCGGGAATTTTGCTCTCAGTAGTCATTGCTTTTACCATTGGTGCTCTTGTACAATATATATCTCGTCTTATCTTTTCATTTCACTATAATGAAAAGATGAAGAAATTCGGATTCCTTTTCGGAGGTGCTGCATTAACTGCTATTACTTATTTCATCTTCATGAAAGGTCTTAAAGGAACTCCTTATTATTCTGACTTAAAAGGCATCCTGGAAGGGAATGAATTAATAATCATCGCGGGAAGTCTTGTCGTATGGTCTTTGTTCTCCTTTATTTATATGAACATCATCAAAAAGAATATCCTGGTGCTTGTTATTATCATCGGTACTTTTGGATTGGCATTAGCTTTTTCAGGGAATGACCTGGTAAACTTTATTGGAGTTCCAATGGCAGCCTACCACTCGTATGAAGCCTGGTCGGCATCTGGAATGGATGCTACCGCCTATTCTATGGGTGCTCTTTCAAAAAAGGTTCCTACAGAGCCTCTACTATTATTTTTAGCGGGAGGTGTTATGGTACTGACTTTATGGTTTTCTAAGAAGGCTAAACGTGTTACCGAGACTGAGATTGGATTGTCAAGACAAGATGAAGGACAAGAAAAATTTCAACCGAATTTACTTTCAAGAACAATTGTAAGAGGTGCTACCAAAGCCAGTAAAGCACTTTCACATTTATTACCAGAGAAAACAAGAAAGAAAGTTGAAAAACAATTCGAAAAGCCTGTCATTAATGTAAGAAAAGACAAGAACTACGAATTACCGGCGTTTGACCTTATTCGTGCATCAGTAAACCTAATGATTGCTGGGGTTCTTATTTCAATAGCAACTTCACTTAAGCTACCTTTATCTACCACTTATGTAACCTTTATGGTAGCTATGGGTACTTCATTAGCGGATCGTGCATGGGGTAGAGAAAGCGCTGTATATCGTGTAGCGGGGGTATTTAATGTAATCGGTGGATGGTTCTTCACAGCTATTTCAGCCTTTGTAGCTGCTGCTACCATGGCATACATTATTTACATTGGGGGACCTGCAGCTATTGCTATATTACTATTCTTTGCCATAGTGTTATTGGTTAGAAACTACATCAATTACAAGAAAACATCCAAAGAGCTCAAAGCTGAAGACAGCCTTAAGAAGTCTGAAAGCAGTTCTATTCAAGGTGTTATTGAAGAGAGTGCAGACAACATAGCAGCTGTTGCAAAAAGAAGTAACAAAATCTTTAGCTCTGCCATTACCGGACTTTCAAAAGAAGACCTTAAGGAATTGAAAAAATGTAAAAAGGGTATTGCTAAACTTTCCTCAGAGGTTGATGAATTAAGAGACAATATATTTTATTTCATTAAAAACCTTGACGAATCTAGCGTTGGAGCAAGTAATTTTTACATCAATGCAGTTGGTTATTTACAAGACATGACGCAATCGCTTGAATACATTGGGAAGACCAATTACAAGCACGTCAACAACAACCATAAAAAACTGAAATTCAATCAGATCAAAGATCTTTTAGAAATTCAAAAACACATGGGTGATCTTTTCAAGAAGATCGAAATGACTTTCGATGACCGATCATTTGAGAACATTGAACAAATTCTTGATAATGAAAAGTCACTACTAGAAAATGTATCTGATAAAATACAGAAACAGGTATCAAGAACTCGTACAGAGGAATCGAGCCCTAAGAACACTACCTTGTATTTTGGACTACTCATGGAGACCAAAGATTTAATCAATGCTGTAATGGACTTACTCGAACTTTATTATAAAGAATACGACAGTTCTGTTCCGGCACCTAGCTTAGAAGAAATACCAGAAGAAGACCAATAGATCAATAGAAAAGCCCCAAAATGGGGCTTTTTTTTTTACAATTCACCTTCCAATACCAGCCCCTATCTGGTTGAACTCTCCAAACAGTCTTTTTTTCTTTTCAAACTCATAGACATCCACGACATAGGTTTTGGACAGGGCATCATACCACCCTCTGGCCCCCATAGGGAATGAGAGTCCATTAAAAGGAATTAACCTCGAGGCTGATCTCGTAAAAGTTCCCATAAGAGATGGGGTATTTCCATACGGGTCCACTACTTTAGTCTTCGTAATAAACTTACCAATACTGCGTCCTTTAAAAATCACCTCACTAAGAAAGTAGAGCAAAGCAAACAACACACTTGTAATAAGCATATCCAAATAAGGGTTAATATTTGCCAACCTATTCGCTAAGACACCTGGTTCGCCACCTATCAAGGCCAGAACAACCCCCAAAACAATAGACAGAACGCGATTTGGTCGATTATATAATTGAGGAGACGATTACCCCTGCTTGTATAGAGATCTTCTGTTACCTTAAATTGCTCACTCATAAAAACAGATGTATAAAAAAGCCCCTCTGGAGGGGCTCTTCAAAATTAAGGTTAAGTCTAATGGATATCTAATCTTTAAGAACCACACATCAGGCAATCATCATCTTCATTATCGCGTGATTGCGCTAACATAGCTCTTAATTCTTCCGGATCCATAGGCTCTATTTCAACAGCCTGAGGATCAACTTCATTCTGTGCTACAGTAGCAGCTGCAACAACAGGTTCTGATTTCTTTGTATTATCTAAAGTAAATTTAATTGCATCAACAGCAGACTTAGTTCTCAGGTAATACATTCCGGTTTTTAAACCACTTTTCCAAGCGTAGAAATGCATCGAGGTTAATTTAGCAAAGGTTGCACCTTCCATAAATAAATTAAGAGACTGAGACTGGTCTATAAAGTAACTTCTTTGTCTGGCCATGTCTATGATATCTTTCATACTCATTTCCCATACCGTCTTGTAAAGTTCTTTTATTTCCTGTGGTATAATATCAATATGCTGAATTGAGCCATTTGCTCTCATCAACTCCTGCTTGAGTTGTTCATTCCACAAACCTAGTTTAACTAAATCTTCTAAGAGGTGTTTATTTACAACTATAAACTCTCCGGAAAGTACACGACGCGTATATATGTTTGATGTATACGGTTCAAAGCATTCATTATTTCCAAGGATCTGAGAGGTAGATGCTGTCGGCATCGGAGCCACTAATAATGAATTTCTCACTCCGTGCTTTTTAACATCTTTACGTAGTTTATTCCAATCCCATCTTCCGCTAAGTTCTTCATCTTTTACACCCCACATATTATGTTGGAATTCTCCCTGGGAAATCGGAGAGCCTTCATAGGTAGAATAGGCTCCTTCTTCTTTCGCCATTTCCATTGAAGCGGTAACTGCTGCAAAGTACATGGTTTCGAATATCTCCTGATTCAACTTTTTAGCCTCATCGCTGGTGAAAGGGAGTCTTAACATAATAAAGGCATCTGCCAGTCCCTGCACCCCAAGCCCTACAGGTCGGTGACGCATATTAGAGTTTTCTGCCTCTTTAACGGGATAGTAATTACGGTCAATCACCTTGTTCAGGTTCTTTGTAACTCTTTTTGTAACCTTAAACAACTCTTTATGATCAAAATCACCGTTCTTAACAAACATTGGCAGCGCTATTGATGCCAAATTACAAACCGCTACTTCATCAGGAGATGTGTACTCCATAATTTCCGTACACAAGTTTGACGAGCGTATTACTCCAAGATTCTTTTGATTTGATTTTCTGTTAACAGAATCTTTATACAACATATAAGGGGTACCGGTTTCGATTTGAGACTCTAGTATCTTTTCCCAAAGATCTCTCGCTTTCACGGTTTTACGTCCTTTACTTTCGCTTTCGTATTTGGTATATAATTTTTCAAACTCCTCTCCATAGGTGTCACATAAGTCGGGACATTCATTAGGACACATAAGGGTCCATTCAGCATTTTCTTCTACACGCTTCATGAACAAATCAGGAATCCACATTGCATAGAATAAATCACGTGCACGCATTTCCTCCTTACCATGATTCTTTTTAAGGTCTAAGAAGTCGTTAATATCCGCATGCCACGGTTCAACATAGATCGCAAAAGACCCTTTTCTTTTACCTCCACCCTGGTCTACATAGCGCGCAGTATCATTGAAGACTCTTAGCATTGGTACAATACCATTAGATGTACCATTTGTGCCTGCAATATAACTACCTGTGGCACGTACATTATGGATAGAAAGTCCGATTCCTCCGGCAGATTGAGAAATCTTAGCTGTTTGCTTTAAAGTATCGTATATACCATCAATACTATCATCCTTCATGGTTAGCAAGAAACATGAAGACATTTGAGGCTTAGGTGTACCTGAGTTGAATAATGTTGGTGTAGCGTGCGTAAAGTATTTTTTCGACATCAACTCATACGTTTCAATTGCACTATCGATATCGTTCAGGTGAATCCCTACAGAGACTCTCATTAGCATATGTTGAGGACGTTCGGCTACTTTTCCGTTTATTTTAAGAAGGTACGAACGTTCTAATGTTTTAAAACCAAAATAGTCATACCCAAAATCGCGATTATATATAATGGTCGAATCTAGCTTATCGGCATTGTCGACAATGACCTTATAAACATCATCTGCAATCAGGGGAGCTTTTTTACCTGTACGAGGATTCACATACTCATACAAATCGGTCATTGTTTCCGAAAATGACTTCTTTGTATTTTTATGCAGGTTGGACACTGATATTCTAGCCGCCAATTTAGCATAATCAGGGTGTGTAGTGGTTAATGTTGCAGCGATTTCTGCCGCAAGGTTATCTAATTCCGAAGTAGTCACCCCGTCATATAAGCCTTCTATAACTCTCATGGCTACTTTTACAGGGTCTACCAGTGGATTCAGACCATAACATAATTTTCGAACTCGGGCCGTTATTTTATCGAACATAATCGGCTCTTTTCTTCCGTCTCTTTTGACTACAAACATACGCTACACTATTTAAGGTTAAAGACTATTTGTCCAGGCCAAAGAATGCACTTCTTCAGCTTATATTATATTTTTCAAGAGGTTTATATTAAACCCCGGTGGTTAAAACTTTAGTTATTAAAAATCGGCGTCGAAACTAATTTTTTGAGAATCTTCATCTTTATTAAGCACTCCTGCCTTTTGATATTCTGAAACTCTTTTCTCAAAGAAATTGGTTTTCCCCTGAAGAGATATCATATCCATAAAATCAAAAGGATTAGTAGCATTGTATACCTTTTCGCATCCCAACTCAACTAACAATCTATCTGTAACAAATTCGAGGTATTGGGTCATTAATTTAGCATTCATCCCAATCAAACTTACCGGCAACGATTCGGTAATAAACTCACGCTCGATATCAAGTGCGTCAATGATAATTTCTTTAATTCTATCTTTAGGGACTTTATTAATCAAGTGGTTATTATGTAGATGAACTGCGAAGTCACAGTGCATCCCTTCATCTCTTGAAATTAATTCATTAGAAAAAGTAAGCCCCGGCATAAGACCTCTTTTCTTTAACCAGAAGATCGAGCAGAATGCCCCAGAAAAGAAAATTCCTTCTACAGCAGCAAATGCTATTAGTCTTTCTGCAAAACTAGGAGACTCAATCCATTTTAAAGCCCAGTCTGCTTTTTTCTTGATAGCCTCAAAGTTCTCTATTGCTTTAAAAAGAACATCTTTTTCTTTTTCATCCTTTACATAGGTATCAATAAGCAATGAATAGGTTTCTGAATGAATATTTTCCATCATAATCTGGAAACCATAAAAGAATTTAGCCTCTGTAAACTGTACTTCATTTACGAAATTCTCGGCCAGGTTTTCATTCACAATACCATCTGAAGCCGCAAAAAAGGCTAAGATGTGTTTTACGAAATAACGCTCATCGTCATTTAACTTATTATTCCAATCTGTTAGGTCTTGGTGTAAATCAATTTCTTCAGCGGTCCAAAAACAAGCCTCCTGTTTCTTATACCATTGCCAAATATCCTCATGTTTTATCGGGAAAAGAACAAATCTGTCTTTGTTTTCTTGTAAAATTGGTTCTACTGATGCTGACATCTATCTCGTTTTTAATGTTTTAAAAAATGGAATTTGAAGTGATTCGGGACTAACAAAGATTGCAAAACGAACCCAAAATTGAAAGCAGAAATCAAAACTTAACTTTAAAAGTTTTTAACAGAAATTGTTGACAAATCGCAAACCGCTGATTGCTATTGACTTTGTTAAGTAATTGTTAACCAAATGTTTAAATCGGGAAAATTCTCACGAATTAAGGTGCTAACGATGGACAAAACCTCGTTAACAGCAAGCTCTCAATGAGTTAAGACCATTGAGAGCTCATTTATTTTTAAATAAAAACCTTATTCACTCACGGTAAAGGTTTTGAACAATCCTTTAGCCTTAGAATCCGGGACTTCAGCAATTAACCCATAGAGGCCTGGAGTAAGGGTTGCCCTAAAGAAGGTAGTACTTCCCATCGGCATTTCCTGTGACCCCCCTAAAAATATAACTCCCTGTGGGCCTGGTGAAATAAACCCATCTTTTTCGAGCCAATTCATCCAGGAATTTAAGTTATCAACAGCGTCTTCATCCTCCAATTTAACGAGATGGACATCGTGATTAACAAAATTTCCGTAGATCTTAGCATCCTTAAAAAACACTGAAAAAACATGGTCTCCGGACGAAACATCACCATCGAAAGTAATGCCCTGATCAGATGATACAGT
The DNA here is from genome assembly GCF_900116365.1 of Zhouia amylolytica. Lineage (GTDB taxonomy): Bacteria > Bacteroidota > Bacteroidia > Flavobacteriales > Flavobacteriaceae > Zhouia > Zhouia amylolytica. The sequence continues at coordinate 315,408 of NZ_FPAG01000001.1, forward strand.
GAGGTCGACAGTAGCTTTTGGTTGTGACATGGAGCTCCACTTATCAACAACCTCAAATTGTTTTAACATTCCCATAGAGGAATGAAACTTTCCATTAGGCATCTTGACATAGCATTCAATAAGGTATGTACCAGGCTGTAAATTCACATAAGAATTTGATACTTTCCCCGGAGATATCAATCCAGATCCACCGTGAAACACCACCTCCTGATACCATGCAGGAAGGCTGTCAAAACGCTTCATCCCCGCCTCAAACCTATCAACCATAATTGAATCCATGGCATCCTGAAAGACCGGAACTATTTCTTTTTTTGCCTCCTCAATTCCAACCCCTTCGGGATATTTCTCAAGAATAAAAAAATGAGGTTCGGCGGAGGCATTCTTATATCGTAAATGCAACCATCCCGCTGGCAGTGTATCCGGCATTTGAAACTCCATGGCCGTGGTAAGGATATCAACCATACCTAACTCCATAACGGAATCTACTTTTACCTCAACCACCTCCCGAGCTGTATTGCTTTCGGATTTTTTATCGTTTTTACAGGAAATTACAAGTAACACAAAAACCAACAAGATTGGCTTAAAAAACTTTAAATCCATCTTAGAAATACTCATACTTGAATTATTTTACGTATTAGACAAAACACGCATAAGTATGCCAACATGAAAGCCATGATAATAAAGATGTAAGGGATATGCCTCCCTAATATATCATTTAATTCTTTAACTTTAAAATATGTGATCTGTTATTCCTCTAATTGCTTGACAACCGACTCCAACTCCTTGTACCAATCAGCTCCAAACTTTCTAATCAAGGCGTCTTTTACAAATTTATAAACCGGAACCTGTAGTTCTTTACCCAAGCTACATGCGTCGTCACAAATATGCCATTTATGATAGTTAACTGCAGCAAATTCCGAGTATTGTTTTACACGTACGGGATACAATTCACATGAAACGGGTTTTTTCCAATCTACCACTCCATCTCTATGTGCCTGTTCAATACCGCACATTGCTACACCCTTTTCATCGAAAGTAACATAAACGCACTCTGCTCCATTCACCAACGGAGTTTCCCATTCGCCATCAAGTCCTTTAACAAAGGTGCCCTGTTCTTCTATCACAGCTATACTCTCGGGTCTGAGATAAGGCTTTACCTTATCATAAATATCCTTCAGAATACCTGTCTCTTCATCTTCAAGTGGTGCACCTGCTTCTCCTTCAACACAACAAGCTCCCTTACAAGCTGAAATGTTACAAACAAAATCATTTTCAATGATCTCCTCCGATACTATAGTCTTTCCTAATTGAAACATGCGGCAAAGATACTTTTTAAGAAGTGGCTCATCAATAAAATTTTATTAAAAATTTAGTTTTTTTGTAATTGAAATACGAAAGTTAATATTAGCTTTGCACGCTCATTTTTAAACGCTTACAAGTTATTGTCATGAATTTTAATGTGAAAGAAATATTTACGTCTAGCATGATTCTTTTTGCGGTAATCGATATTGTCGGAAGCATACCTATCATTATCGATCTACGCAATAAGGTAGGTCACATTCAATCTGAGAAAGCCTCTGTTGTTGCAGCCTTAATAATGGTAGCTTTTCTGTTTATCGGGGAAGAAATCTTAAACCTTATTGGTATTGATGTAAATTCGTTTGCCGTTGCCGGTTCATTTATACTATTCTTTTTAGCTATTGAAATGATTCTGGGGATTACCTTGTATAAAGATGATGCCCCTGAAACAGCATCCATTGTACCTTTAGCTTTCCCTTTGATTGCGGGAGCAGGTACCTTAACTTCAATTTTATCTTTAAGAGCTGAATATCATGTTGAAAATATTGCCGCTGGAATTATTATCAATATCATATTTGTGTACATCGTTCTTAAATCCTCTAAAAAGTTAAGTCGTATTCTAGGACAATCAGGATTAGCTGTAATCCGTAAGGTATTCGGTGTCATTCTTTTAGCAATTGCAGTTAAGCTGTTTTCTGCTAATGTGACAGGATTATTTTAACATTTGTTGTTAAACTATTCTGAAAAGAACTGGTATTCGGCAGTGTTTTTTGTCATACATACCTTAATTCAATACCTTTGTGATGTAATTACAATCGATAATGAAAATACTTATTTCCATATTAATTCTTTTAGCTGTAGCCCTTATAGCTTACAATGTAACCCTGATTGACTTTAGTGAACCGTTTAAAGGAGACAGCGTAGTGGCTATTATAGGTGTTGTTGCTTCCATATGTGCTATACTTTTATTGACGATATTCACATTATCTAAGAAAATCCAAGATAAAATTAAAGACAATCATTAATGTTAGACGTATTAGTGATCGGTGGCGGAGTAGCCGGAATGCAATGTGCTTTGATATTAGGCTCTGCCAAGAGCAAAGAATTTGCGAAAGACAAAAAAATTGGGATTATAGCACACCAAAAAGCATCGCATTTACAGTCTGCTGAGCTGAATAATGCTATTGGAATAGCACCGGGAACCAGCGGATTAGACCTTCTAAATGCGAGCAAGAAACATCTGGCTGACCTTTATCCTCATGTCCTTCAAATCGAAAATGAAAAAGTTCTAAAAGTAGAAAAGGACCTCAATCACTTTACAATATTTACCAATAAAAACCGGTATACATCCAAATTGATCATAGTAGCTCTTGGTTATACAAATTTTTTCAATATTGAGGGATTAAATCAGTATCTCGAACCTCACGAGTTATCAAATCGGGAAAAAGAGCGCGTACAATTAAAAAACACCAATCATCTTGTAGCCGAAGGAATTTATGTAGCCGGAACGTTAGCGGGGTGGCGAAGTCAATTTGCTATAGCTGCGGGAAGTGGGGCACAAGTGGCTACGGACATCCTGACCTTGTGGAATAACGGAAAACATGCTCACGTGCACGATAAGCTTGTCTAAGCACCTTCCCTACTCTTCTTGATTTACATCTTCCGAATCGCTGTTTGAAAGCTCAATAACTTTCTTTAGCATATGATCATCTTGATTGAGAATCTGTTCCTTAATATTCGGACCGTATAATTGTTCTGCAATAGCCGCTTTAATATATTTTTTCATCGCTTTTTTGTAAGGGTTCAAATCAATATTCAAACCTCGATCGTTACGAGAATAATTAATAAAGTCTTCTACAGTCTGATCAGTAATTACCACTTCATCAATAAAACTATCAGCATCGTAATCACTGTATGCATTGCGATCTTTATCCAATAATTCAAATGCAAAAAAAGAAGTGAAGTCCGATTTCAAAAGCACATCAAGTGACTCATCTTTATAGGTGCCGTTTATAGGAACGAAAACATCCGGGATAATCCCTCCACCACCGTAAACAATTTTTCCTTTAGGGGTTTTAAAGATTAAGGAGTCAGCAACTTTGATACTATCCTGGTTTTTTAATTCACCATTGCGGTAACGTTCATAGAAATTATCATAATAATCTTTAGTTCCATTTTCATATGAACGTTGAATAGAACGACCGGTAGGGGTATAGTATCGAGAAACAGTTAAACGCACTGAAGACCCGTCTCCCAGCCCCATTTCTCTTTGTACCAATCCTTTTCCAAAACTTCTTCTACCGACGATGGTTCCCTTATCATTATCTTGTAATGCCCCTGCAACAATCTCACTGGCAGAAGCCGACTTTTCATTAATTAACACATATACATGTCCATCCTCAAAGTCGCCTTTTTTAGTCGCATAACTTTTTTGAATAGCTCCGCTTTTATTTTTTGTAAATACGATTAGTTTTCTGGACTCAAGAAATTCATCTATTATTTCTTCCGCAATACCCATATACCCACCCGGATTATCTCTCAGGTCAAGGGTTAAAGCAGTCATCCCTTCTTCCAAAAGGGCGTTAAGGCCAATTTTAAATTCCTGATAGGTGCTTTCTGCAAATCGATTAATCTTGATATATCCGAGGGAATCTGAAAGCATGTAATAGGCATCCACACTTGGAAGCGGCACCTCTGCACGTTTGATTTTAACATCTAAAAGTCCCTCTTCTCCCTTTCTGAATATTTTAAGGTTGACCGGTGTATTTCTAGCTCCCTGAAGTTTATTTATAATTTCTTCGCTTGCCAATTTTTTCCCGAACAGGGTATCACCGTTGGCAAAGAGAATACGATCTCCGGGTTTAACCCCTGCTTTGTATGAGGGTCCACCTTTAATTGGACGAATAACCGTCAAGGAATCCTTATACATATAAAAACTAACACCCACCCCCACAAAATCACCTTTCATGCTTTCGGCAGCTCTTTTAGCCTGTTCTTTTGGGATATATACAGAATGAGGGTCTAATTTATCTAGTATATTATTAACCGTAACATCCACAATGCTGTCGGTATTCACCTCATCTACATACTCAAAATCAATATAATCGATCAGACGATTTAATTTATCTTTTTTTGAATTTGTAGTAAATAACTTTTCAGGGGTGTCATTAAAGTGTAATTTACCACCAATAAAAACCCCGAGTGCTAGCGCCCCCAAAATAATTACCGGCCATATATAATTTTTTCCTTTCAACATTATTCTCCTTCGATATCTGATAATTGCTCTACTTCAACGCCCGCTTTAGCAAGAAATTGTATTCCAGAGTCGTCTTTGTATTGGCTTATAAACACTACGCGGGTAATTCCGGCCTGATGAATAAGCTTACTACATTCCTTACATGGAGACAAGGTCAGGTATAAGGTAGCCCCGTTACAAGCATGGGTAGAGGAGGCAACTTTTAAAATGGCATTTGCTTCAGCATGTAACACATACCATTTTGTATACCCTTCTTCATCTTCACAAGGGTTTTCAAAACCTGTAGGGGTTCCATTGTATCCGTCGGAAATGATCATTCTTCCTTTCACAATAATGGCTCCAACTTGTTTTCTGGTACAGTGAGATAATTTGCCCCACTCAACGGCCATTCTTAAATATGCTTTGTCGTAACGTAATTGCTTTTTGTCAGTCATAAATACTGATAGAGATCAAAAAAAGCAACACCAAGGTTGCTGTAAAGTTATTTTTAACGAAGATATAAGGTTTAGCCCTTACAACCAACCAGATAGGCGTTAATTTTTACCTAATATTAATTAGATGTACGCCTTCTACTTAGTAAGGGTATGTTTCTCTCAGCATTGGTATAACAAAACCTATTACGATCGAAGAAATTATCAAGATCCAATCTCTTTTATTAAACCTGAATATGGATTGCGCTATAAAGCTAAAGATAAGCACCAATAAGACTATTATTACCTGAGCAGCTTCTACCCCAAGACCAAACTCAATTAGTGGCCATAATTTACTTTCCTGTCCTGCTATAATTTCTTTAAAATAGTTCGAGAAGCCTAAACCGTGAATGACCCCAAAAAACAAAGTGACAAAAAAGGTAACACCCAACTTCTCTTTACGGGCTCCTTTACCTGCTGTGAATAGGTTAAACAAAGCTGTTGCAAGGATGGTAACAGGGATCAAAAATTCTACCAGATCTACTCTTATACTCACAACATTATAAGAGGATAATACTAAAGCAACGGTATGACCAATGGTAAAAACAGTTACCAGCCACAATACTCTTTTCCAGTCTTTAAATGTGAAAGGCACCGTTAATGCCACTAAAAATAAAATATGATCGTATGCAGACAGGTCCAGGACGTGGGTAAGCCCTAGTTTAAAATAGAACCAAAATTGATCCATAGTAAGTTAGGTAATTTAAGTAAAATACGTGATTTATTGTTCCTCCCAAACATACGATTAATTTAATTACCAACGAAAAAAATCGAATCTAAAAAGGCAAGGAAACAAAGGTTAGACAGGATTGAATAGATCATTATTAATATTCACTCCATCAAATTTAGAGACCAATAAAACACTCTAAAAAACTTTAACACTTACCAATGATCTGACTATCAGATACATTTATTTCTTTATTTAAAATTATTCTAAATAATGTTTTGCAAGAATGTTGGGTGGCCTATATTTGCCTTGTTATTTTTAATAAATCTAAATAAACATGTTTAAAAAATTACTCTTTATACTCTTATGTGTTTCATTTGCACAGGCACAAAACACCGAAATAAAAGGTCATATAATCAATGGTCATGAGTCTCCCATAGCTTACGCCACCATACAGATACAGGGAACCAACATAGGAATTTACGCGGATGAAAATGGAAATTTCAATCTTTCCAACATCCCTGAAGGGAATCATCAAATCGTGATAAGTGCGGTAGGCTATAAAACCGTTATAGAACCTGTTATCATTGGACCAAACGAATCTAAAAGCTTCGCTTTCACCCTTGAAGAAGACATGCAATTAGAAAAGGTAGAGGTTTTTGGCAACAGGTTCAAACATCCCGATAAAATTGAAGCTTTAACCCGCTTACCCCTGGCACCTTACGAGCAAATTCAAAGTATTTCGATTATTTCGGACAAACTTATTGAACAGCAAGGAAATTTAACCATTTCCGAGGCCACCAAAAATGTACCGGGCGTATACACTTTTGCCACCTATGGTAATCGTAGAGAAAGTATGTCTTCGAGGGGATTCAGAGGAATCCCGATTTTGAAAAACGGGGTACGTATTCATTCTGATTTCCGAGGGGTTGGTATTCTTACCGATATGCAAGGTGTTGACAACATTCAGGTTTTAAAAGGCGCTGCTTCGATTACCCAGGGAGTAGCAACGGATTTAGGAAGTCCGGGTGGTGTTATTAATATTGTTACCAAGACCCCTAAATATCAATTTGGTGGAAGTGCTTCTATGCGTGCAGGAAGCTTTGGCCTGGTACGTCCTGCTTTCGATATTTACGGTCCTATGAACGATAAGAAGAATCTAGCATTCAGACTTAACGGTTCATTAGAAAGGGCTGACAGCTATCGTAATGGCATATCGTCTGAAAGATTTTACATTAACCCTTCGATTCAATGGCGTATAAGCCCGAATACGACGTTCACTGCTGAAATGGATTATTTAGACGACAGCCGAACTCCAGACATGGGAACTGTAAACCTTGGAGAAAATGATACCAACGCCATTTACGATCTTCCTCACGATCAATTTCTCGGGTTTGAAAACGACAGAGCGGTTACCAAGAATACGACTTTTGCATTGCGTTTAGATCATCAGTTAACCGATAAATTACAATTAAAGGGCGCTTATTACACCTCCGATCTGGCCTTGAATGATAAAGCCGCAAGTCTTGGTAATTACATTTCTGACGAGAACTCAGAACCTATCTACAACCAAAGGCAAAGAGGATATTCTATTTCAGAGCGAAACGACAAGAATAGTGTCTTACAATTCGACCTTATCGGCGACGAACTGGAAACAGGAAGCATCAAACACAGTTTTCAGGTTGGGTTTGATTACAGAACCACCTCTTATAATACTTTCAGCGAGCGAAGCAGTGTAATTGACACCATTGATATTTTCACCAATACCTCAAACAGACTACCTGATGCTATTCCTTTCGGCAGTCCGTCGGAAGCTAAAGCATCTTCAAACTCGATCGGTGTGGTTGCGCAGGATGTTATTACCTTCAATTCATGGGTTAAAGCATTTTTAGGATTAAGATATAGCACTACAGAAACAATTGCTGATCAGGAAACCACTTCAAGTGATGCATTAAATCCATTAGTAGGTATCGTATTTTCACCTTATAAACATGTTAATGTTTTTGCTTCTTATACCAACAGTTCTTATCCACGAAGTGGGAATCGCTTAGATGTGAACGGAAATCCATTGGGTAATGAAAGATTTGATCAATTGGAAGCCGGAATTAAAACAAACTGGCTGGACAATAAATTACGTTTCAACCTTACTTTTTTCAAGATCAACAACAGAGACATCAACCTTCCGGTATATGATGAAAACTGGGTAGCTACCGGCTTTTATCAAAAAGGAGGTAATGACGAGCGAAAGGGAATTGAGGTAGAACTTACCGGTAGAATCTTAGATAACCTTGAATTAATCACCGGATATTCCTATATCGATGCCCAATATAAAGAGCATACTTCATTTGTTTATGGCTCAGCGCCTTTAAATACTCCAAAGCATACTTTTAATGCCTATGCCAACTACCTCTTCAAAGGTTCGTTGGAAGGCTTAAGTATTGGAGCCGGAGCTTATTATACCGGCGAGCGCCCTATTAATGACTGGAGTGCAGGTGCTGTTACTCATGAAGGAATTGTGCCGGGACAGAAGCCATTTAATGTCGCTTCTTATACGTTAGTAAATGCCCAGATCGCTTATCAAATAGATCAGCATTGGAATGTTCGATTATTAGCTAATAACCTATTTAACGAAATCGGATATAACGCATACAGAACACGATATATCAATCAGACGGACCCGAGAACTTTTGGAGGTGTATTAACCTACAGGTTTTAATGAAATTATTTGTTGTTACCGCAGGCATAATGTATTATGCCTGCTTTTAAATTTTAAGCCACATGAAGAAAAAGAAAAAATATGGTTTCAGAAAGCTGATCAACGACATCCACTTATGGATTGGGCTTATCAGCGGGATTATTGTATTTATCGTATGTCTGACAGGAACCATATTGACCTTTGAGCATGAAATAAAAGCTCTTTTTTCCGAATCTTTAGAAATAACCCCAAGCGGAAAAAAGATTTCATTAACCGAACTAAAAGAAAACTTGTCAAAAGAGCTCGGGAAAGAAGCTATTATATCCAGTGTTACCCTTCCTGAAAAATCAACCGCTCCTTATGAGTTTCGGGTAAAACAATCTCCCAAGGAAAGACGAGGGACCACCTACTTTGTAGATCCTTATACAGGAGCATCGCTTGTGCCCAAAAAAACCAGTGCTGACGATTTTATGTTCTCCATGTTTAAACTCCACAGGTGGTTGTTAGTAGACAGTAAGATTGGAAGACCTATCGTCGGAATTGCAACCATCCTTTTTCTCATTTTAAGTATTTCCGGAATTGTTCTGTGGTTCCCAAAGAAATTGAAATGGAAAAACTTTAAGGCAGGATTTAAAATAAAAACCAAGGCCAATTGGAAACGTGTTAATCACGATCTGCACAATACACTGGGCTTTTACTCGTGCATTTTAATTCTAATCATGGGACTTACAGGATTATGCTGGTCTTTCGAAGGGTATCGTAATGGATTAAGCGTCGTAATGGGGACCAAGGTATTTGGAAACAGAGGCGGCAACCCGGTAAACACAGTAACCCACGAGAGCCTCCCAACGATTTCTTATGAAGAGGCTATGGCTGTAGCCGATCAATCGCTCCCATACCAAGGCAAAACCGCTATTAATTTTCCTAATACTAACAATGCTTATTACAGTATTCGTAAGTACAATGAAGATAACTGGTCGCCCGTAACTTCGGATCAGGTACTGATTGATATCTACGGAAATGTATTAAAAAAAGAGCTCTTTGCTGAAAAACCTTTAAACGTGCAAATTGCGAGTTTAATAAAACCTATACATACCGGGGAAATATATGGTGTTTTTTCTAAAATACTCTATTTCCTGGCATGTTTAATAGGAACTAGCTTGCCCATTACCGGTACGCTTATCTGGTTGAATAAAACGAAAAAAAAGAAAAGGGCATAATGCCCTTTTTTATTTAAAACCCTCGTTCCTTTTGAATGTCTTCGTATGCTCTCTGCACCTCTTTAAATTTCTCTTCAGCTCCTTTTTTAATAGCTTCATCTTCAGTAATGACCTTATCAGGATGATATTTCTTAACCATGGTTCGATAGGCTTTTTTCACCTCATCGTTTGAGGCTGATTGCTCTACCTCTAAAATTTTATATGCATTATCAGCAGATTTTACAAACATCGCCATGATACTCTCAAAATCGCGATAATTAACTTGCAAATACCCTGCAATTTCCTTGATCTTTTCGATTTCAGCTTTCGAAACTGCACCATCTGCTTTAGCAATGGCAAATAAAAAATGAAGTAATTGCAAACGCACCTCATACCTCAATCGTTGTTTCAGATAAGAGGCCACTCGTTGAGCTGAAATTTCACGATCCTTAATTACGGTGTTAAATGTTCTGAAAATATTATTGGCTCTTTCTTTCCCGTAGGTTGAAACAAAGTATTGGCGTACGTAATTTAATTCGGTTTGATTGACGGAGCCATCTGCTTTTATAACAATGGCACACAAGGAAATCAGATGCATTTCGAAATCGGCAGGGGTCACCGTCCGGCTGCTTCTTTGATTAAAAGATCTGTTTCCTTTATCATCTTTCATCATATCGTAAAAACTACCAAGTAAAAACCCCATTACTGCTCCAGGTAGTCTAAAAATCATGTATCCTAAAAAAGCGGCTAACCACTTTACCATATCATTCTATTTAATTTGCAGGCAAAGATAGGGTTTTAAACAATTTTAAAAATTTATCGAATCAATAAACAAAATTGATCCTGCAATAAACTTTAAGCATGAATTAATTACCCTAAAACCCAATTCTTTTTCATTATCTTTGCAGATACTATTGTTGAATTAAATTCTTAAATCATATGTATCCAGCAGAGCTAGTAAAACCAATGAAGGAAGATTTAACTTCAGCGGGTTTTCAAGAACTTGTAACCGTTGAAGATGTAGATGTAGCTATCGCCCAAAAAGGAACCACTTTAATCGTGGTTAATTCAGTTTGTGGTTGTGCGGCTGCGAATGCGCGTCCGGGAGCAAAAATAAGTTTACAAAACGCTAAGAAACCAGATAACTTATATACTGTATTTGCTGGTGTTGATCGTGAGGCTACAGACAAAGCAAGGGGCTATATGCTTCCTTTCCCTCCATCTTCACCAAGTATGGCATTATTTAAGGATGGTGAATTAGTTCATATGTTAGAACGTCATCATATTGAAGGAAGACCAGCTGAAATGATCGCTGAAAACCTTATGGAAGCTTACAACGATTTTTGTTAATAAAGCTTAAACGCATATTATAAACCACTCTTTAAAAGTAAGAGTGGTTTTTTTATGGATAAAAACGAACCGAATACACAGAAAACCTTTTTAACGATTGTTGTATAATTGAAAAAGCATTAAATTCACCCATAATTTTAACAAATTCATGGCCAAAATACTCGCATACCCCTTATCTGTCATCTACTACCTCTGTTTCGGACTAACGTTGGTTATTTTTCATATTACCCAATGGATATGCCTCAATTTATTCGGGTATGAAGCACATAAAAAAAGTGTTAGCCTTTTGAATTGGTTTTTAATGCGTTGTGTTAATCTGCTTGGAAACCGTTATACTTTTGAAATGAACAAAAATATTCCGGATGACACCCCTGTTATAATTGTTGCTAACCATCAGAGCCTACATGATATTCCTCCAATTATCTGGCATATGCGTAAGTATCACCCAAAGTTTATCAGTAAGATCGAGTTAGGCAGAGGGATTCCGAGTGTATCGTATAATTTACGTCATGGCGGATCGGTTTTAATTGATCGAAAAAACTCTGAACAGGCACTTCAAGCGATTAAAGACTTTTCTCAATACATCAGAAAAAACAATTATGCTGCCGTTATATTCCCTGAAGGCACCCGCAGTAAAAACGGTAAGCCGAAACGATTTCAGATTAGTGGTTTAAAGTTAATGTTTCAACAGATTCCTGAAGCGGTGGTGGTTCCGATTACCATTAACAACTCATGGAAGCTCTTCCGATATGGAAACTTCCCTTTAGGTATTGGGAATCATATTAAATTTAAGGTTCATGATCCGATAAAAATAGCGGGGCAAGATATCTCTAAACTCACCCAGCAGATAGAGCAAACCATTGTAAAAGACATTTCTAATGACTAACACTGAAATCGTAGAAGAGACCATTGCCTTTGTCAAAGAAACATTAAAAGGTGCAGAAGGTGGTCATGATTGGTTTCACATTCAGAGGGTTTTCAACAACGCCATCGCCATTGCAAAAGATGAAATGGAAGCCGATCCACTCATTGTGAGTCTGGGAGCCCTTTTGCACGATATTGCGGATCCAAAATTTTATGATGGTGATGAAAGTGTCGGACCAAGAATAGCTCGTGAATTCCTTGAATCTCTAGCCGTAAAAGAACCTGTCATTAATCATGTAGTGCACATCATAGAGAACATTTCGTTTAAAAATGATTTTGACCAACGTTCCTTCTCCTCTTTAGAATTAAATATTGTTCAAGACGCCGACCGACTGGATGCCATTGGCGCCATCGGAATTGCCAGGGCTTTTAATTACGGAGGTTTTAAAAACAGGGAACTTTACAATCCAGATATTGCTCCTAAACTCAATATGAGTAAAGAGGAATATAAAAAGTCCAAGGCTCCGACAATTAATCATTTTTATGAGAAACTTCTGTTGTTAAAAGATCGCATGAAGACAACATCAGGAAAAAAAATTGCCCAGGAGCGACATCAATTTATGGAGCGTTTCTTATCACAATTCTACGATGAATGGGATGGAAAGAAGTAGATACTCCCTCAATCAAAGGAAACAACACCATTATCTTTTCACAACACCCTCCTGACCTTCTATTTTAAGCAATATTCAAAGTAAAAGTACCACACCTCATTTTCCGGGAGCTAAAATCCCATAGCATCAAGTGATATGTTTCCGGAAGGGTTAATGCATCCTGCCTTAAGGTATGTTTTGAATCTTTATTGTGGGAAAATAGACTACCTAATTAATAAGAAAAAAATGATGGTAGAACCAACTGCATTCACTAGATTTATAATAAGCATAGAATGGTTATCGAAACCCAAAAAGTAAGTGCATCATATAAGAGTTATACTCAATGATATCAAGGAAACTCAACATACAGAAAATTACCGTAGCGCCATCATCTGATGAGCTTAAGAAGATCTACACATTGTACGAAAAAGTGTTTGACAATACGAATAAAGATTCATTCTTAAAGAAATTAGAAAACAAAAAAGACTTGTTACTATTACTTGCTTCTATTGATGGTAAACCTGTAGGATTTAAAATAGGATATGCACTAAAAGGAACGGTTTATTATAGTTGGTCTGGCGGAGTTATACAGGACTATCGTCAAAGGGGTGTAGCTAAAGCACTTGCCTCCGTTCAGGAAAATTGGGTTCGATCTAAAGGATATACCAGGCTAAGAACGAAATCTATGAACCGTTTTCGGCCTATGATGATACTCAATCTTAAAAACGGATTTGATATTGTAGACACTGATGAAGATCGAAATGGGAATTTAGAAGTTATTTTCGAAAAAAAGCTCTAGTAAACCTGCCTTGATTTTTTGATTAATCAAATATTAACCAACAACTTACATAAACATTCAGAACTTTTTTATAACTTGATGACATAAGTCATGTTTTTTTCAAGACTTGTTCAAGAATATTGTCATACGAAATCAATTTCTTTATTAAGTTATAACTTAATAAAGGGGTTCAACATATAACCAAACCGAAGATCCGGTACATACCGGATGCACAATGTGTTTATAAATGCAATATTTTACATATGCTTAAAAACATATTACCACAAAAGCATTCCAACTGGCGGGCAACAGCCGTATTTCTGATTGCTATCATGATGGGCCTGGGCCTGTTTATGGCAAAAGAAGCTGAAATTGTTTCTTATATGTCAGACGACCCAAAGGCTTGTGTAAATTGTCATGTAATGACCCCTGTTTATAACAGTTGGATGCATAGTTCTCATAGAGAATGGGCTTCTTGTAATGATTGTCATGTACCTCATGACAATATTGTAAACACATATTACTTCAAGGCCAAAGACGGATTGTTTCATGCCTCGGTATTTACTTTAAGAGCTGAACCAGAGGTTATGTTTATGCGTGAAGCATCTCAGGAAGTGGTACAAGACAATTGTATACGGTGTCATGTCCAACAGGTTACCCAAACTAAATATGATGGATGGATTGAAACTCACGGTGCCAACCGAACTGATCGTCAATGTTGGGAATGTCATCGCGAGGTACCACACGGAAGAATTCATGGAATATCAACTATAAAGCATAATATCGCTCCCATTCCAACGGATACCGAACAAACGGTTATTCCGGAATGGTTAGAACAAAAAATTAATCAAGACAAACAATCTCCTCATGAAGAATAAAGTTTTATTTCTCGTTACGGTCATAGTAGTTTTTTTATTGGGGTTACTTGCTTCAAGTATTATCAACAGAAAAAATGAAGCTAAGTACAAGTATGTTCCTCAAGTGAACATTAGTGAACATGAACCAAGAAATGCGGTTTGGGGTGAGAATTTCCCAAAAGAATATCAATCTTATATTCAAACAGCTGATACTTCATTTGCTTCCTATCAAGGAGGGTCTAAGATGAGAGATGTTTTAGAGGAAGATCCGAATTTAGTCATCTTATGGGCCGGATATGGTTTCTCAAAAGACTACAATCAGGGACGTGGACATTATTATGCGGTAGAGGATATTCACAATACTCTAAGAACCGGAGCTCCTAAAGGCCCTGGTGACGGGCCAATGCCAGCAACTTGCTGGACTTGTAAAAGTCCGGATGTTCCGAGACTCATGAACGAACACGGCATAGCGGAATTTTATCAAGGTAAATGGGCAGACAAAGGTGAAGAGGTTGTGAATCCGATCGGTTGTGCCGACTGCCATGATTCAAAAACCATGAAGTTAACAATAACCAGACCTGCATTGATCGAAGCCTTCGAGTCTATGGGAAAAGACATCACCCAGGCTACGCATCAGGAAATGCGTTCTTTAGTTTGTGCCCAATGTCATGTGGAGTATTACTTCAATAAAAACTTACCTGGCAAAGAGGGCACCCCATATCTTGTTTTTCCATGGAAAAATGGGATGTCTGTCGAGGATATGGAAAAATATTATGACGAGATTGAGTTCTCAGACTGGACTCACCAACTGAGTAAAGCACCAATGTTAAAGGCGCAACACCCAGGTTATGAAACCTATTTAACCGGTGTGCATGCAGACAGAGGTGTTTCATGTGCTGATTGCCATATGCCTTATAAAAGTGAAGGCGGACAAAAATTTACCGATCATCATATACAATCACCTTTAAACAACATAGCCAATGCCTGCCAGGTTTGTCATAGGGAGGAAGCTAATAAATTAGCGGAAAACGTATACGAACGCCAACGTAAGGCCAATGAGAATCGTTTAAAGCTAGAAGGCTTTTTGGTAAAAGCACATATTGAAGCTAAAAAAGCCTGGGATCTTGGAGCCACAGAAGATCAGATGAAAGAAATCCTTCAGGATATTCGTCATGCGCAATGGCGTTGGGATTATGCAGCAGCCGCCCATGGCGCTTCTTTTCACTCTCCTGTTGAGACGGCACGGGTTTTAGGAAGTGGCCTTGAAATTGTTCAGAAAGGAAGAATAAAACTGGCTCGTTTACTCGCAGACCTGGGACACAATGCTCCTGTAGATATGCCTGATATTACCTCTAAGGAAAAAGCACAGGCTTATATCGGACTGGATATGGAAAAGTTAAATAGCGATAAAGAGGTGTTTTTAGAAACCGTTGTACCGAAATGGCTGGAAAAAGCGAAAGAACGCGAAGCCAAAATGACGCCGCAAATCAATAAATAAGTATTATTAAACTGTCTTCCAAAGGTGTAAAGAGGTGTTTCTTTCTTTACACCTTTTAAAATATACTACCCCTTATGAAATATTTGTATAAACTCATCTCTTCCACCCGGATTGCCTTACTGGTTCTATTAGCATTTGCAAGTGCCATGGCCATAGCCACCTTTATAGAAAACGATTATGGAACTGCTGCAGCATGGGCTTTAATTTACAATGCCTGGTGGTTTGAGCTATTAATGGTTTTACTCACCATCAACTTCATCATAAACATTTACAAATACAAGTTATACAGAAAAGAAAAATGGCCTGTATTACTATTTCATATTGGGTTTATTGTGATTATCATAGGCGCAGGAATTACCCGATTCACTTCCTACGGTGGAATTATGCGCATTCGTGAAGGTGCTTCTTCCAATACAATCATTTCTGATGAAAACTACCTTAACCTGAGCCTGAGCAATGGCAAAGAAGTAAAATCTATAAAGGCCAAGAAAAACTTCTCAGCTGTAAAAGATAATGAGTTCACGATTAACACCCAATTCAACGAAACCCCCATCTCTATTGCTTTCGAAGCTTATATTCCGGATGCCTTACCTGAAATTGTTCCTAACAGTGAAGAAGGCGTGCCGATGCTTGAATTAACGGTAGCTGGTGATAATGGAAAGGAAACCATCTTTCTCAAAAAAGGGGAAGTACAAGCCATAGGAAGTCATCGTCATCAAATAGGCTTTGAAACTGATGCCGAGCATAGTATTAATATTAAAGAAGACCATGGCACACTCGTTATTTCACCAACCCAACATATCGATTATTTTATAATGGCCACTCAGGAAGCCGGCAAGCTAAAAAAGGACAGTTTACAGGCAGTGCATCTGAGAACCCTGTATCGTGTTGGCGATTTTTCATTTGTACCGATGGCCTTTTACCCTAAAGGAAAGGTCTCATTGAAAAGTGGCGCCGAAAATCCCAAAGAGAATGATAAAAATCTAGATGACGCCGTATTAATTACTGTGAGTTCAGGGGAGGAAGAGAAGACGATTCCCCTATTATACCGGGAAGGGTTTTTACCTACAGAGCATCCTGTTTCGATAGCGGGTCTAAATGGAAGTATATCGTACGGCGCTAAAAAGTTAACCACTCCTTTCTCCATTCAGTTAAACGATTTTCAACTGGAGCGTTACCCCGGTTCTACCAGTCCATCTTCTTATGCCAGTGAGGTAACCGTTATGGATGGAAATGAAACGATCCCGCATCGCATTTTCATGAATAATGTTCTTGACTATAAGGGTTATCGCTTTTTTCAGGCCAGTTATGACACCGATGAATTAGGAACTGTACTCTCTGTAAACCATGATCGCCCGGGAACCTATGTAACGTATTTGGGATATTTTCTCATGAGTATTGGTATGTTCTTCACTCTTTTCGGCAACGGGACGAGATTCCGATTGGTTAATAAAAAACTAAAGAAGCTTAAAAGCATTCAAGCTATTTGGGTTGCCTTCCTTTTATTAGGTACTAACAACTTTATTTTCGCTCAGGAAAATCCAAACAGCCAAGGGATGAGCTCTCAGCAAATCATTGACAAGACTCATTCTGATCAATTCGGCAGGTTGCTCGTACAGGATTTGGATGGAAGGATCAAGCCTATGAACTCGCTGGCATCGGAGTTTTTAAGGAAGATATCCGGTAAATATTACTTTAAACTACATCAACCCAACGGGAACATTATTAAAATGGATGCCAACCAGACTTTTTTAGCCATGCATACTGCACCGGCAATTTGGCAAAACATCCCTATAATTAAAATTGACAAGAAGAAAGGAGGCGACTTATTTAAAGATCTACAACCAAATGATGAAAAGTTGGTTGCTTTTAAGGACTTGTTGAATGAAGGTGATAATGCGTATATCTTAACGGATGCTGTAGAGCAGGCAAACCAAAAAAAACCTGCGGAGCGTAATGAATTTGACAAAGAAGTTTTAAAGGTTGATGAGCGCTTTAATATCCTTTACAATGTATTTTCAGGAAACTACTTTAAAGTATTTCCTAATAAGCTTGATACCAACGAAACCTGGTTTAGTTACAACCATCACTTTAACGATTTTCCGCAAGAGGACGGTCAGTTCGCCAAAACCATTACCCAGGCATATTTCAGTGATATTCTGAATCAACGATGGGAGGATGCTGATGAAAAACTTACTTATATCAGCACCTATCAAAAAGAGCTGGGGAAAGACATCATCCCTTCACCTCAACGAATAGAAGCAGAAATATGGTACAATAGACTGAATTTAAACTTTTGGCTGTTTCAATACTTTTTTACGGTTGGACTGATCATGCTCCTATTGGCCATCACAAAGGTATTCGTAAAAAGGAGCTGGTTAAATTTTGCATGGAACAGCATGATAATTGCCACCCTTATTGGGTTTATTGTATTTGCCGGAAATATTGTATTGAGATGGTATGTAGCACAGCATGCTCCCTGGAGTAACGGGTACGAAATGTTAATCTTTGTTGCCTGGTGTGTTTTGTTATGCGGTATGATCACTTATAAAAAATCTGACTTTACACTTCCACTCGCTTCTTTATTTAGTGGAGCGCTCTTGTTTGTCAGTTACCTGGATTGGTTGAATCCGGAAATAACCAATTTAATGCCGGTGCTTAAATCATATTGGTTAAAAGTTCATGTAGCGACCATTGTAAGCAGTTATGCGCCATTAGCCCTGGCGGCTTTAATAGGCATCATGGCATTACTCTTATTTTTATTTGGTAACGAACGAAGAAATAAAGTTCTGAACATCAAAATTAAAGAGCTCACCTATGTGAGTGAAATGGCTATGACCATTGGATTGTTTTTACTATCCATCGGCACCTTTCTTGGGGGCATTTGGGCGAATGAATCGTGGGGAAGATACTGGGCCTGGGACCCAAAGGAAACATGGGCATTAATTAGTATGATGGTCTATGCAGTTATCCTACACCTGCGATTAATCCCGGGATTGAAAGGGCCTATTACCCTTCACATTGCTGCCATGTTCGGTTTCTGGTCGATCATCATGACCTCTTTTGGTGTTAATTACTATTTGTCGGGACTTCACAGTTACGCTGCAGGAGATCCATTACCTATACCGAGTTTTGTTTATTATGTTGCCAGTTTTATGATACTCCTGGCCATGGCTGTTCTCGTTAAGAAAAGGAAAATAAAAAGCTTTATTAAGGGATAACGCTCAAAACAATCTCATTTGTCCATTTTTTGGTTGTTTGAGAAGTTGTTTTTGGGCTTCATATAGGGTATGATTTGTATTTGGAAATTCCTTATCTGAGAAATATTTCTGCTTTGCAATACGCATCATGCTATGCAATTGCTCTGCTATTTTACCTTTGCCTTTCATCCTGGTTCCAAATTCTGAATCGTTTAAGGCACCCCCATGACATGCTTCAATCTGATGCAATACTTTGTCAGCTTTATCGGGCATGGTTTTCCGAATCCAATCGGTAAATATTTGTCCGATGGCACCGTTAAGTCTTACGACAATAAAACCGAGAGAGAGGGCCCCATTTTCAGCGGCTACTTTAGCCAATGGCAATATTTCATGACTATTGACACCGGGAATTACGGGAGCCATCATAACATTGACCGGGATTCCGTTATCGGTTAACTCCCTTACCGTCTTGAACCTTCTTTTAATGGTGGCGGTTCTGGGCTCTAACGCTCGCCTGGTGGTTTCTGACAAGGATGTTATCGATATGCTGACACTTACCAGGTTATCTTTTGCCAATTTCTTCAGTATATCGAGGTCTCTTAATATCAAGGCATTTTTTGTAATAATACCTACAGGGTGCTTATACTTTAAAAATACCTCCAGACATCTTCGGGTAATTTCATAACGTTGTTCAGCAGGTTGATAACAATCTGTATTCCCGGAGAGCACAATGGTTTGAGCTTTCCAACTTTTAGATTGTAGCTTTTTTTCCAATAATTCAGGGGCATCTTTCTTTATCAGAATCTTTCTCTCGAAGTCTAAACCAGCACTGTACCCCCAATATTCATGAGAGTTTCTTGCATAGCAATAGATACAACCGTGTTCACAACCCTGATATGGATTCATGGAATAAGACATTCCGACATCCGGACTGTTCACTTTATTCACAATAGATTTTGATGTTACTTCTATGTAGGTTGTTTTGTTAGGATCCGCTTCTTCCCCTTCTAACCGACAATATTCTAAATAGTCATCACGCACCTCTTCGGAATGTTCCAAAAACTTGTTTTGTACATTCATCTGTGCTCCACGGCCTTTTATGATCGTTTTATCTTTCATCCACATCAAACAAGACTATAAATTTATTGATTTCAAGGCTATTATCACACAGGGCCCTTTATTGTTTATAAACATTAACACCCCAGAGCACAACAATTCTGAGTATCTCCATTCTCATAAAGAAATTAAAATTATGACGCTCTTCATTTTAAGCCAACAATATCATATCCCAGCACCCCCATAAGTTTAAAATTATTCATAATCATTTTTTTGTAACTTATGCCTTCATTAAAGGATCATTAATCAACAAAAACTTTAAAATAAATGAAACGAAGAGATTTTGTAAAGAATGTTGCTGCGGCGGGCAGCGCTTTTTATATAGTCCCCAGCCATGTTTTGGGAGGCACTCATACGGCGCCAAGTGACACGCTATATGTTGCTGCCATAGGAGCCGGAGGAAGAGGGGCAGGTGTAATCAGCGAGCTTAATGCTACCAAAAAAGTAAAATTTGTAGCCTTATGTGATGTTGATGATCGTCGCGCCGGGGGTACTTATAAAAAGTTCCCCAAAGCTAAACAATACAAAGATTTCAGAAAAGTATATGAGGAGCAGTTAAAGCATATAGATGCGGTAGTGGTTGCTACACCAGATCACACCCATGCCACTATAGCGCTGCCATTCATGAGAGCTAAAAAGCATGCTTACGTTGAAAAACCATTAACGCACAATATACATGAAGCACGGCTTATGGCTAAAGTTGCCAAAGAAAATGGAATCGTAACCCAAATGGGGAACCAGGGAAGTAGTACAGATGATGTTAGAAAAACCAAAGAGTGGTTAGATGCCGGTATTTTAGGGAAAGTTTATCGTGTAGATTGCTGGACTAACAGGCCGGTTTGGCCACAGGGGATGCGAACCATTAATGAGGGAGAACCTATTCCGGAAGGACTGGATTGGGATCTTTGGTTAGGTCCTGCTGCGATGCGTCCATATAATTCGGCATATTTACCATTTAAATGGCGTGGATTCTGGGATTTTGGAACAGGAGCTTTGGGTGATATGGGATGTCATATTATGGAAACTCCTTTTAAAACCCTTAGTTTAGGATATCCATATGAAGCTGAAGCGAGTTGTACCACGGTATGGTCGGGAGATTTTGTTGAAGCCGATTACAATAAAGCATGTCCGCCTTCTTCTGTTGTAAGACTTAAATTCAAAAATGATCAACACGGTGATGTCGCATTAAATTGGTATGACGGTGGTATCATGCCTGACATGCCGGATAATATCCTAGAGGGGGAAACCATTGGAAATGTAGATGGCGGATCTATATTCTATGGTGAAAAAGGAATCTTAGTAACCGATACGTATTCACGTAATCCGAGGTTCTTAAAAAACTATACTCCAAGCAGTATTTCATATCCGCCGGAAACCTTAAAAAGAGTGAAGGGCACCCATGCTGACAATTTTGTTGACGGGTGTTTAAAGGGTACAGAAACCTCATCGCCTTTCTCATACGCCGGACCGCTAACAGAGTCAGTTCTTATGGGTAATCTCGCTATTAAGGCATTTCAGTATAAAGTTTTAAAGGATGGTAAAAAACCAACTGACTGGGCTCCATATAACTACCCTGGAAGAAAGAAGCTGAAGTGGGATGGTGAAAATATGTTGATCACCAACTATGACAAGGCCAATGAGTGGGTTAAAGGAAACTACAGAAAAGGATGGGAACTTACATAACAATATCTCGCCCTTGATAAATAAAAAAGCGCTCAAATGAGCGCTTTTTTATTTACTTCCCGGGGAATTTCGCCTTTCGTTTTTCTAAAAATGCGGCGGTTCCTTCTTTAAAATCTTCTGTTCCGAAACTTTCTCCGAACAGATCTATTTCAGTATCGAAGCCTTTTTTACTATACCCGACATTAACTGCTTTGATGGCCGTAGCAACCGCTACAGGAGAGTTTTTCATGATTTTATGTGCAATCTCCTTACACGTTGGAATTAATTGTTCCTGAGCCACCATATGATTTATAAGTCCATAGGATAAGGCTTGTTCTGTTCCAATCATTCCTCCTGTCATAATCATTTCCATGGCTCTACCTTTACCAATTAACTGGGGCAAACGTTGTGTACCTCCGTAGCCAGGAATAACCCCCAAGGAAACTTCCGGCAATCCCATTCGAGCATGATCATTGGCCAATCTGAAATGGCAAGCCATCGCCAATTCTAGGCCACCGCCAAGAGCGAACCCATTGATTGCTGCAATTACAGGCTTATTATAGTTTTCGATATAATCGAATAAACTGTCCTGTCCTTTCTCAGACAAACGTTTACCTTGTTTAACAGAGAAATCGGCAAATTCGGAAATATCTGCACCCGCAACGAATGCCTTTTCGCCGCTTCCTGTAATTATAAGCACGCGGGTGTCTTTATCGTCTTTTAGTTCTTTTAATGCTCTATGAAGTTCATCTATGGTTGCTATATTCAGTGCATTTAACTTTGCTGGTCTGTTTATAGTAATAATAGCTATCCCTTCTTCTTTTTCAATTAGAATGTTTTCGTAGCTCATGTTATGTTGTTTTTGTGTCCGTCCTTCGAAATTATGATTTTTCCTTTGGAAATAAAACCGTAAAGACGGTTCCTTTATTTTTTTCTGATGAAAAGCTAATAGTTCCGTTGTAAGTTTCAACAATATTTTTCACCATTCCTAAACCGAGTCCCATGCCACTGGACTTGGTGGTAAATTTGGGTTCAAATACCTTTTCGTGATTTTCTTCAGGAATCCCTTTTCCGTTGTCTGAAACAGCTATCTTAACCTGATCCTCAATGGAGGACACCTCTACCATTATCTTAGGATCGACATGGTCAGGCATTGCCTGAATGGCGTTCTTTACCAGATTTGTTACCACTCTTACCAGCTGGGTTCGATCTAATTTAGCCATCACCTCTTTCTCCTCTGAACGAAATTCTATATAGTCTTCATTAAAGATATCCAGGGATAGCTTCACCACATCCACTACATTCAACAACTCTTTCCTCTGCCTCGGCATTTCAGCAAAACTAGAAAAGGCAGAGGCAATATTACTCATGGTATCGATTTGCTGAATAAGTGTCTTTGAAAACTCCTGAAGCTTTTTCGAGGCATCAGGATCGTTAGGATCAAAGCGGCGTTCAAAGCTTTGCACACTCAGTCTCATGGGGGTAAGCGGATTTTTAATTTCGTGAGCCACCTGTTTTGCCATTTCTCTCCATGCCTGCTCCCGTTCACTTTTTGCTAGTTTGGCAGCACTTTCCTGAAGTTCATCTATCATACTATTATAGGCGTCGACAAGGGTTCCGATTTCTTCGCTTGGTCTTTCCAAGATTATTTTTTCGTTGGTTTTGGTCAACCTCGTTTCTTCTATTTTTTCACTAACGGCTTTGAGGGATCGGGTGATATATTTTGAAATAAAGTAAGCTAACAAAATGGCTAAAAGCAATAAAAAGAAATATACCGCTCCCAGTCGAATTAAAAACTCCCGAAGTTCATAATCGTTAAAACTATCGTCTTCGTAATAGGGGACATTTAAAATGCCAATAGGCTTAAATTTCAGGTCGTTGATGTAAACATATGACGACTGAAAGTCATAGCCGGCTATGTCTCTTTTTACAACAATTCTATGATCAGGATTTAACGAAAGTTCTCTCAGGGTTGCTGCATCAATCACAGTTCCATTCTCTTCACGCTTTGGTTTACTGCTAAGGATCAATTCCCCATCCAGGCCATAAATATTAAAGTTCAGGTTTTGAATGTCTGCTATTTCATAAATCCTGTTTCTAAAGATGTATTGAAGGTTGTCTGATTTAACTTCAAAAGTAGTTTCCCGCAGTTCATAATCAATTTGGGCAATCACCTGACTTTCCTTACGTTCAAGTCTTTCGCGATGATAGTCTATGGACTGTTCTTTATATTGATATATGGTCACTGCAGCGATTAGCAAAAAAGCTATCAGTACCAATAAAATCATGGTGAAGAAAATCCGGTATCGAAGAGATATTCTTTTTTTCACGTTTTCAGTTTTGTGATTTCATTACAACATCCTTGCCAATCAGGCTTCCGGATTTTTATCTCGTATTTTTTTATACCATTTAATGCCCAACATAAGTAAAAGTGCCAGTACAAAAATACCAACCACCCCAAACACCCAATCAATCGCGCTTTTTAAAATTACCAGGAAAACCACAGAGAACAAGATAATGGTTGATCCTTCATTCCAGATACGCATAAAGCTTGAGGTATATTTTACCTCATTGCGCTGTAATTGTTTAAAAATCTGATGTGTTTTTAAATGGTAGGCAAAAAGTAACACTACAAAGCCTAGTTTCACATGCATCCATCCCTGTGTCAACCAACCGGGAATCAAAATCAGTAACCAGACGGCAAAAACCGTAGCCAATATTGCAGAAGGCCAGGTAATGATATACCACAGCCTTTTCGCCATTAAACTTAATTGTTTCCCTAAAATCTCTTTCTCCGGGGAAGCTTTATGATAGGCCTCTATTTGATACACAAATAGTCGCGGAATATAAAACAAGCCTGCAAACCAGGTGATTACAAATATTAAATGGAGTGCTTTTATATAATTATACATACCTTTTTATTCTACAAATAGATACTGCAAGTTTAAGGCATTAAATTCTTTATTAAAAGCCTTTATTTCCTCCGAAACCAATGCATCGAATTTAACCAATTCTTCCTCAATTTTAGCCGTGAGTTGGTTCTTAACTGCAATGTCTTGATCTGTTGGCGGGAAATCATCTATCGTAACCAGACTATTTAAATGCGCCAGCTTATTTGTAAGCTTAATCGGGAAATTAAGAGGATCCTGGCCACTGCGATTTTTGGTCTGGTATAAGGCTTCCTCAATCGCTGTAAACTGCTTACTTAGCGTATCGGCTCTTTCGACCAATTCACTCACTGCCTGATCATTTTTATATTGCTTTTCAAAAGCATCCAATTGCTTTTTAATCGCTCTGATCTTAGCGATTGATTTGTGAGCCTTATCGACCGTTTTATTTACAGACTCCACAAAATCGAACTGTTTTTGCATCTCTGCAACGCTTACCTCAGCTCTGGGGTCCGGTAAAATATTAAATATTTCTGTTTCTTTTTGACCATTTACATCGAGTTCAACACTATAGTTGCCCGGCACGGCTTTCGCACCGCTCAAACTTGCCCACCAAAGGATCATTCCCGGAAGCCTTTCAGCTCCATCATAGCGCGTATTCCATACGAATTTATTCGCTCCTTTCTGAAGTTGTAATTTATTCTTACTATCAAAATTGCTATAACTTTTTATGGTATCCCCGGCTTTATCAAAATAGGTGAGGGACACGCTATCTTTTTCTTTTAGATCCTCTAAGTAGAAATAGGTAATGACCCCATTAGGGTGATTAGCTCCTGCTGTTTTAGAAGCGCTACCTCCTCCACCTTTCATCCTATAGGCATCTTTAGGAGCAAAAAGAACCTGCTTTTTGTTTTGAACATCTTTTAATTGATGTAAAACGGTAAGGTCGTCTATTATCCATAAACTACGGCCTTGAGTAGCGACAATCAGGTTGTCATCTTTCAGAGCAAGATCGGTAACGGGAACCACCGGCAGGTTTAACTGAAAAGACTCCCAGTTCTTACCATCATCAAAAGAGATGTACATTCCCGTTTCGGTACCTGCATACAACAACCCTTTTTGCTTCGGATCGGCTCTAAGCACCCTGGTAAAATGCTCTTCATTAATCCCATTGGTTATCTGCGTCCATGATTTACCATAGTTCGTAGTCTTATACAGGTAAGGTTGAAAATCACCTAATTTATAGCGCGTAGCCGCTACATAACAAGTCCCTTCTTCGAAGGCACTTGACTCGATGCTATTAATCATACTCCATTCCGGAAGTCCTTTAGGTGTCACATTTTCCCAGGTCTCCCCTCCATTCCGGGTAAGGTGAATAAGGCCGTCATCGCTACCAACCCAAAGGAGTCCTTCTTTTAAAGGGCTTTCATCTGCGGCAAATATAGTACAGTAGTATTCTACTCCGGTATTGTCTTGTGTGATTGGCCCTCCGGAAGATTTTAATTTTTCCGGGTCATTTGTGGTAAGGTCATCGCTTAATAAGGTCCAGCTTTGACCTTCATCTGTACTTAAGTGCACATGATTGGAAAACGTATACAATTTATTTGGATCGTGCTTACTAAACATAATAGGGAAGTTCCACTGGAACCGATACTTCATCCCCTCTGCTCCATATCCCATTGGGTTATCTGGCCATACATTAATAGCTCTTACGGTACCTGTTTTATGGTTGACTCTTGTTAGAAAACCTCCATAGCTACCACCATAAACAATATCGTCATTTTCCGGATCGACTGCAATATGTGCTGATTCTCCTCCTGCTGTAGACTCCCAATCATCTTCCCCTATGGAATAACCGTCGCTTCTATGATTTATTCTAACGGTAGAATTATCCTGTTGTGCCGCATAAATACGGTACGGGAAATGATTATCGGTTGTAACCCTGTAAAATTGAGATGTAGGCTGATTATGGTAGGTGCTCCAGGTGGCTCCTCCATCATAACTGATCTGGGCTCCGCCATCATCAGCAATTATCATCCTATCCGGATTTTCCGGAGCTATCCATAGGTCGTGATGATCTCCGTGTGGTGCGCTTGAAGAAGAAAATGTTTTTCCGCCGTCCTTTGATTTATGATATTGTACATTCACCACATAAACCACTTCTTCATCGTCGGTATCGGCATAAATCCTGGTATAATACCAGGCTCTTTGTCGTAAACTTCTATCACTATTGACCTGTCTCCAGGTCGCTCCGGCATCATCACTACGATATACACCACCTTGATCTTTGTTTTCAACAATAGCCCATACCCGATCCGAATTTTTTGGTGAAACCGTTACGCCTATAATCCCCAAGGTTCCTTTTGGAAATCCTTGTTTTGTTGATATTTCGGTCCAGGTTTCTCCACTATCAGTACTTTTCCATAGTGCAGAACCTTCACCTCCACTACTCAAACTATAAGGAGTACGTTGCACACGCCATGTTGAGGCATACAATATTCTTGGATTATTAGGATCGATCATCAAATCTACAGCTCCGGCCATATCATTTACAAATAGCGTTTTTCTCCAGGTTTCACCGCCGTCCGTGCTCTTGTAAACACCACGTTCTTCGGTAGGTTTATAGATATTACCCAAAACTCCGGCGTATACGATATCAGGGTTATCGGGGTGTACCCTGATTCTGGGAATATGACGCGATTTTTCCAGTCCCATTTGCTTCCAGGTCTTACCTGCATCAACTGTTTTCCAGATGCCATAACCTGAAGAGACATTTCCGCGCACTGTTTTTTCTCCTCCTCCGACGTAGATTACATTATGATCGCTTGGCGCCACTGAAACGGCACCTATACTTCCTCCAAAAAACCCATCTGAAATATTCTCCCAGGTTCTCCCTCCATCTTCAGTTTTCCATACACCTCCGCCGGTAGAACCAAAATAGTACAGATTCGGTTTTCCCGGAACTCCGGTTGCAGCTGCCGAACGCCCTCCTCTAAAAGGCCCTATTAACCGGTATTCCAAACCACTATACAGGCTTTGTTCTGTTTCGGTTGTTTTTGATTTCTTAGATTTCTTTGTTTGTCCCCAGGAAGTTGAAATGCCCAGTATGATTAACATACTGAGAAATAGTAGTCTTTTTATCATTTTTAAAGTAGTGCATTGGTTTGCACTTAAAGGTAGGAATAAAATATGATATTGTACGGCCCTTTAAACCAATCTGGCAATTGCCCCACAGTCATCAATTCTGTCTTGAATTTTTAAAAAAGCCTGATCACTGTTTTGACACCCTGCGTCCTGCTACCTCCCCCAATTGGTGCATTAGTTCAGCTATATTAAAGTACAATACTACCAATATTAAAATTCCAAGTAATACATATACAGGATTCTTGAATAGGCTTTTAAGGTTTTTCATTTAGACACAAAATTTCAAGATGAATCTTATTCAATACAACAATGCTAATATATAAGATTTTTCTTAAAAAAAAGGTAGTCTTTTTGAAAAATATCAAACAGCATTTTCCAACTTTGTCGTACGCCTAATTTCCCTATTCAAAAAATATGCAGTAACAATGGTAGCTAAGAAATCTGCTATAGGGAAGGAGATCCATACACCTGTTTCACCATAGATTCCAGGCAATATAAGTATCAGAGGAATAAAGAAAAACCCTTGTCTGCTCAGGGTCAGGAGTAAAGCGGGGATTGCTTTCCCGATAGCTTGAAAATAGGCTGCTCCAATTAACTGAATAGCTATAATAGGCGTTGCCGCGAAAACCATCCTAAGTGCATCAGGAGCTTTGGCTAAAATGGTAGCATTGGTTTTTAATTCTTCCGGAGAGAGTGTACCATTACTCTTGAGGAATAGTTTTGTAAAGGCATCAGGGATAAAGAATATGATCAGGAAAACCAGCAAACCTACAAAACATGCTGTAATTATTGATTTATTGATCGATTCTCGCACCCGGGCATATTTTTTAGCCCCATAATTAAAACCGGCTATCGGCAGAAAACCTTGAGTAATTCCCAAAACAGGAAACAGGACAAACATCAGCATTCTACCCACTATGGCATATACAGAGACTAATGCCTCCCCTCCAAGGTTGAACAAGATATTATTCATAATCAAATAAATAATACTAACCACAGCCTGTCGTGCCAGGGTTACAAACCCAAGAGAGCCAATTTCAGAAACAATTTCTCTTTTAGGAATTAAATGAGTTATATTGATTTTAAGCTCTGAGTTTCTACTAAGAAAGAACCATAATATATAGGCAAAGCACATCAAATAAGACAAGGTAGTAGCCCAGGCGGCTCCATTCATGCCCATGTCGAACACATGAATCAACAGGTAATCCAGAAACAAATTTCCGATGGTTGGTATGATCATGGCTATCATAGAATACCGTGGCTTTCCTTCTGCCCGTATTACATTATTACCCATCATGCATAAGGCCAGGAAAGGCACACCATAGAGCACCACCGTGTAATATATTTTAGCGGGATCAAAAATGGCCCCCTTACCCCCAAAACTCGGGATGATATCATCGACAAAAATAAGGCCTGGAATTACCATGCCGACGGTAATAAGGATCGTTAAAGTGATCTGGTTTCCAAAAGTAGTCAGGGCTTTCTCGGGATTTTCGGCTCCCAAAGCTCTGGAAATGATGGACGAACCTCCAATTCCAATTGCCATTCCTAGAGCGGCAATAAAAAATGATACGGGTAATACTACATTGATTGCAGCGATGGCAATCGAACCTACCCATTTACCCACAAAAATACTATCGATCAGGACATTCAGAGACATTACCAGAATCCCTACAGAAGCGGGTATAGCCTGCTTTACCAAGAGTTTACCAATTGGCTCTGAACCTAAGTCGGTAGCACTAACCTTTGCCATTAAGCGTTGGCTGTTTCAGTTATTGCCCACTCATCAACCCATCTTGACAATACTTTCACCCATTCATCATTATCATTCAGGCATGGAACTGCGTAGAATTGCTCTCCACCTGCTGCAATAAAGTCCTCTTTACCTTCCATAGCAATTTCCTCCAGGGTCTCTAAACAATCAGAGACAAACGCAGGTGTAACTACTGCGAGATTTTTAATTCCTTTTTCAGCCAGACTTTCGATGGTGGCATCAGTATATGGCTGTATCCATGGATCTCTTCCCAATCTGGACTGGAAGGAGGTTGAATACTTTGAATTGTCTATACCCAGTAATTCAACGACCTGTTTAGTGGTTTCAAAGCACTGGTGTCTGTAGCAATATTGATGGGCTGGTGAATTTGTTTGACAACATACACCATCTATTTTACAATGTGAATTGGTTATATCCGATTTTCTGATATGTCGCTCCGGCACCCCATGGTATGAAAACAACAGGTGATCCCATTCTTTCCCCTCCAATTCATCTTTAATAGAAGCGGCAAGTACTCTTACATAATCCGGGTGATTATAAAAAGCAGGAATATTCGTGAACTTCATTTCAGGGAAATGTTTTTTCCTTTCCTCTTCAGCTTTCACCAGTACGGTTTCAGTAGTAGACATGGCAAACTGGGGATAAAGTGGAACTATTAACACCTCGTCGACACCCTGGTCTGCTAATTCCTGTAACCCGGCTTTAATTGAAGGATTCCCATAACGCATTCCAAGAGCAACCGGAACCTGGGTTAAATCGTCTACCTTTCTCTTAAGTCTTTCAGAGAGTACTATTAAAGGCGAACCTTCATCCCACCAAATCTTTTTATAAGCAGCAGCTGATTTTTTTGGTCTTGTATTTAGGATAATTCCCTTTACTATAAAAGCTCTCAACAGGTAAGGTTTATCAATCACCCTTTCATCCATCAAAAATTCGTCTAAATATCTTTTAACGTCTTTAGGATTTGTGCTATCCGGCGAACCCAGGTTTATAAGTAAAACTCCTTTCATGTCTTTAATTTATTCATGGCAAAAATACACTTTTCCTCAAAGCTTATTTCTAAACCATCCGTTAAGAATATTAATAACTGTATAGATTTATTCAATAGCATTTTCTCTGTTAAGACACCAAAGAATGCCCCCTAAAATATGTTTTACAAAGAGCGGTTCATCATAAGATTCATGCGTATGTCCTCCACCAGTATAAAATATTCGGCTTCCTTCATAAACATGACTCCAGGCAATAGGATGATTTTCCCCGTTTTTCCCTCCTTCATAACTAGATTCATCAAGGTTAATCAAAACCCTCACATCTGAATTCAGGTTCTTAAAGTTATACCACTCATCCTTCCGAATCCAGGTATCAGGCAGATGCTTACACGACGGATGATCTTTATCCAATACTTCCAACCTTGCCTCTTGAACTCTTGGATGATCAGAAAAATAGCCGCCAACCAGTTTCCCATACCACTCCCATTCAAATTCAGTGTCTGTGGCTGCGTGGATCCCTAAAAAACCCTTCTTGCTTTGGATGAAATTTTTAAACGCCAGTTCTTGCTTAGGGTTTAAAATATCTCCGGTAGTTGACAAGAAAACAATAAGGTCTATATTTTTCAGGAACGAATCGTTAAAAACGGATGCATCTTCTGTATGTGTAACATTAAATCCATTTTGTTCTCCCAGCATTTTAACAAGCTTGACCCCTGTCTCTATCGAGCTATGTCGAAAGCCTGCAGTTTTAGTAAACAAAAGTATATTTTCATTTTGTGAGGAATCAACAGGATTTTGATTGTACCCCCATTGGAATAACAATCCTGCAATAATAGATAGTAAAAGCTTTTTTCTCATTGTTATGAGTTGGTTAAGGACATTAAATATTTTTTTGGTGTGGTTCCGAATTTCTTCTTAAAAGCAGCAATAAAATGACTTGATGTACTATACCCGACCTTTAAGGCTACTTCATTTACATTATGCTCACCACTTTCCAGCACCTTTCGGGCATACTCCATTTTATAATCAAACAAAAAACTATAAACCGAATCGCCATAAACTTGTTTGAATCCTTCTTTCAACTTTTTCAAATTCAACCCTATTTCTTCAGAAAGTTCAGAAAGGGATGGTGGTTCTGCCATTCGTGCTATGACGATATCTTTTGCCTTACGTATTCTTCGGATGTTGTCTTCATCTATTAAAAAAGGGCATTGTTCGACATCTGCATCCTCGGGTTTATTGAAATACAAACTAATAAGTTCATATATCTTACCCTTTAGATAAAGTGTCTTAATAGAAGAATGCACATGGTAATTCATTATCTGACTTAAAGCTACTGCCATAGCAGGCGTAATAGGCGCATTGGTATAATACTTCTTATCTTTGTTATCTTCACTCAAGAAATGAATATAATCGGCTTCCTGGGAAAATAGCGAATGAAACTTTTTGATAGAAATCAAAACTGAAATAAGCCATGATTTCGGTTCCAATTCTAAATTGATAGGTAAATCCTGTTGTGGATTGTATAACAACAGCGCTTTCTCTTCGTTGACCTCAAGCGCATATCGCCCTTTATTAAAATTAAACTTAGAACTCCCCTTCAAGCAAAAATGCATTTGAATATAGCTACTATCTGCATGACGCTCATACTGTTGAGGATCGTTACCGTCATTCTGTGTTTTTAACAAATAAAATCCGTCTGATATCTGAATTTCTTCCATAGTTCCTGCAGCGTTATTTTTTTAATGATTCTCCTGCTTTTTAAATTCCTTTTTATTTAGATTCGTTCTAAACAAAAATTTCTAAAAAGGCTTGATTATATCCAAATGTAAGGTATTTTAGCGTTTTCAACCCAATTCAAGGCCAAAAAATCTTAAAGCGACACAAATAGTTCTTCTAGCGTTATTTTTTTACCAATTGTACTTCTATTTTTGCTACCGATTATCAGATTTATTACATGGAAGCATACAACATAGCAAGAGGTAAATCTTTTTATGCCGTAGGGATAAGCTATAAAAAAGCAGATGCAGAGACACGTGGACGTTTTAGTCTGGATACCGTTGGAAAAGAAAGATTACTTGTTCAAGCTAAAGATGAAGGCTTAGAAAGTTTATTGGTTATTTCTACATGTAACCGTACAGAGGTGTATGGTTTTGCTCAGCACCCTTTTCAACTTATCAAATTAATTTGTGACAATTCCAATGGAACGGTAGAGGAGTTCCAACAAGTTGGCTATGTATGCAAAAACAACGATGCAATTGCACATGTATTCAGGGTTGGCACTGGTCTTGATAGTCAAATTTTGGGTGATTTTGAAATTATAAGTCAGCTAAAGCAGAGTTTTGCTGCCTCCAAGAAATTGGAATTAACTGATCACTTTTTAGAGCGCTTATGCAACTCTGTTATTCAGGCAAGTAAGCGTATAAAAAATGAAACGGACATTAGTTCGGGGGCTACCTCGGTTTCATTTGCTTCAGTTCAATACATCATGAACGAGGTTGAAAACATTTCAGACAAAAACATTCTATTATTTGGTACTGGTAAAATTGGGCGTAATACATGTGAGAATTTGGTAAAACACACCAAGAATGAACATATCACGCTTATTAACCGCACTAAAGATAAGGCTGAAAAGATTGCGGGTAAATTTAACCTCATCGTAAAAGACTACTGTGAATTACAAACAGAGATCTTAAATACCGATATTTTAATTGTATCGACCGGAGCTCAGCACCCTACTGTATCCAAAGACCTGATTCATCGCACCAAGCCTCTTTTGATATTGGATCTGTCGATCCCTAAAAATGTGGCAAATGACGTGAGCGAACTGGACAATGTTACTCTTGTTCATTTGGATCATTTATCACAAATGACCGATCAGACCTTAGAGCGAAGAAAAGCACACATTCCAAAAGCCGAACAAATAAACGAAGAGGTAAAAACAGAGTTCATTCAATGGTTGCAAACGCGGAAGTTTGCCCCAACCATTAAAGCTCTCAAGAAAAAATTAAAGTCTCTTAAAGATGCTGAAATTGATTTTCAGAGAAGAAAAATTGAAGACTTTAATGAAGAACAGGCTACGATTATCAGTGAGCGTATCATTCAAAAGATCACTACTCACTTTGCTAATCACCTAAAAGACAACTCAAACACTTCAGACGAAAGTATTGACTTAATTCAGAAGGTGTTTCAACTGGAAACCAAAGCGTAAATGAATAAAGTTATTCGAATCGGAACCCGCGATAGCGAATTGGCGTTATGGCAGGCTAATACTGTTAAAAAGAAATTAGAGGACTTAGGGTATAAAACTGAGTTAACTCCTGTTAAATCCACAGGTGATCTGATTTTAGACAAACCCTTATATGAATTGGGTATTACGGGGGTATTTACAAAAACTCTTGACATCGCGATGATTAATGGCACTATTGACATTGCCGTTCATAGCATGAAAGATGTTCCCACCATGCTACCCAAAGGCATTATTCAAGGTGCGGTTTTAGAACGCGCCAATGTAGAAGATCTTCTTATACACAAAGGAAACACTGATTTTCTATCTGAAGAGCACGGCGTTATTGCTACAGGAAGTTTACGCAGGAAAGCGCAATGGCTACACAAATATCCTTCACATACCGTGGTTGGACTCCGTGGCAATGTAAATTCTCGCATGCAAAAACTGCATGACAATAACTGGAACGGGGCTATTTTCGCTAAAGCCGGACTTGAGCGTATTGCCCTTAAGCCTGAAAACAATACGGTTCTGGACTGGATGATACCGGCACCTGCACAGGGCGCCATTACGATTGCCGTCATGGAAAACAACCCATATGTTCAGGAAGCGGTTGCTCAGCTCAATCATATTGAAACAGAAATCTGCACCAAAATAGAGCGTGATTTTTTGCGCACCTTAGAGGGTGGATGTTCCGCACCAATCGGTGCGCTTGCAACTATTGATAACAATACCATTCATTTTAACGCTGCTGTTTTTTCTCTGGACGGAAGTCAGAAAGCAGCGGTTAACACTTCCTTTCCTTTAAAAGATCATCTGAATAAAGGAATTAGTTTTGGACAACAAGTGTTTAATGAAGGAGGCAAGTCGATCATGGAAGAAATTCGAAAAACAATTAACTAAAACAGGAACCAAAACCTTGTCGATTGAAAAAATTACAGTATGCACGATTGACACTTCTAATTGTCGATTTTATCGTAATTAGCTTTCTTGTTTTCGACTTTGGTTTTATCGTATATGAGAAATTTAAAACTCATAAACTCATACTAATTTCTTGCTTAATACCTATTTTACTTGCTGTAAACATCTTTAGGTATTATCACCAGAAAAAATCCATAAAAAAAACACTTAGTCTTACCTATACCATACTATTTTCGATTGTTTTGGTAAGCAGTTTTATTATTTTTCTTTTTTCTCCTGAGCGCGCACTAGCGGATTTTCTTTTACATATGAAACCTTACCTTGAGGGTTCCTTATTGCTATATCTGATTATTCGACTCAGTATTCTTATCAGGTATCTTTATAGCATTTATTTTAATCCTGCTATTATTTTTGTTGGGAGTTTTTTTATCATTGATCTTCTCGGAGCCTTTTTACTTATGTTACCGAAGGCCACCACCCAGGGTAATATTCATTTTATCGATGCCCTGTTCACCGCAACCAGTGCTGTTTGTGTAACGGGATTAGCGGTTTTAGACACCTCAAAAGATTTCACAACCTTTGGACAGTCAATTATACTCTTTCTAATTCAATTAGGAGGCTTAGGGATCTTAACTTTCACCTCGTTCTTTGCCTTTTTCTTCAGAAGCGGATCGTCATTTAAGGAAGGTCTTTATTTAAAAGATTTTGTCTCTTCAGAAAATTTAAAAGACACCTTGCGTTTTGCTATGCAAATCGTCACCTTTACTTTGGGTATTGAAGCACTTGGCTCTATCCTGATCTACTTTTCTTTAGACCATGCATCTGATATTCAAAATCCTGTTTTCTTTAGTGTGTTTCACTCCATATCGGCGTTTTGTAATGCGGGATTTTCGAATATATCCAATGGACTTTTTAATACTGACTTACAATTCGATTATTCGTTCCAATGGATTATTATGATACTAATTATCTTAGGAGGGCTTGGCTACAACATAGTTTTCAATTTTTATAGCTACTTCAAAGTTTTAATAAATAACCTAATATACCGAGAGCACAAAAAACCTATCGTAAGACTCATTACTTTAAATTCTAAAATCGTACTAGTAACCACTGTAATATTACTTATTGCCGGGTTTGCATTTTTTGGTATCAGTGAGTTTAACAACACGATTGCAGTACATGACAGTTGGCTGGGAAAATTTACAACTGCTGCCTTTCAGTCAGTGACCCCAAGAACTGCAGGATTTAACACAATTGATTATGGAAGCCTAGCCTTACCATCGATACTCTTTGTTATGCTATTGATGTGGATTGGAGGGTCACCAGCGTCTACTGCAGGAGGTATTAAGACGACAACCTTTGCATTAGCTACACTTAACATACTCTCTACTGCTAAAAATAAGCCTGAGATAGAAATCGGCACAAGGAGCATCCACAACGATACCATTAAAAGAGCTTTTGCCATTTTATGCATTTCATTGATTACGATAGGAGTCGCGATATTGTTATTGTTAATTTTTGAACCAGGCAAGGATTTATTGCATATTGCTTTTGAATGCTTTTCTGCCTATAGCACCGTGGGGTTAAGCCTTAACCTAACACCTGATCTCTCTAATGCCAGCAGACTGGTGTTAATATTGGTTATGTTTATCGGTAGAATTGGAATGCTTAATATTTTAATTGGGCTATTGAGAAGAATAAATTCGAAAATGTATCAGTACCCAAAAGAAAACATTTTAATAAATTAGAGTCAGCTAATCATATTGTTTATGAGCAACATGAGGTATTTGAATTAATTAAATTAGCATTGTGAAAATTATAATATTTGGATTAGGAAATTTTGGAACCTCTCTAGCCTTGAAGCTTACTGAAACGGGTAATGAGGTTATAGGTATCGATCATAAAATGGAAAAGATCAATCTTGTTAAAGATAAAATTGCTCATACCATATGTATGGATGCAACAAATGAACTTGCCTATGATGCTATTCCACTTAAAGACACTAATATTGCAGTGGTCGCCATTGGAGAAAACGAAGGAGCTGCAATCATAACGACTGCCATTTTAAAGAAAATAACAAAAGCGGATATTATAAGCAGGTCACTTTCTCCTATTCATGATACGGTTCTGAAAGCTATGGGCATCAATCGCATTGTTCATCCGGAACAGGAAGCAGCAGAAAAGCTGACCTCTAAGATTAACTTAAAAAACGTTATCGACAGCTTTAATATCGATAAGAACTATTCGATATCGGAAATAAAGATAAATGCAAGAATGGCTGGAAAAACACTGCAGGAATTAAGCTTCAGACAGCATTATAATCTCAATGTCGTAACCATATTAAGAGACTGTGAAAAGACCAATCTATTAGGAAACAAAATGCAGAAAAAAGAAGTTATTGGCATCCCTAATAACGAGACAAAACTGCAAGAGAATGATATTTTAATTGTATTTGGTAACAATAATGATATAACGGCTTTTGGAGTCGATTTAGCTGAATAAAATTATTAGAATATGAACACGAAACCTAAAATATTAAGCACCAAGGAGCTTACAGAACAACAACGAAATATGCTGGAAGAAGCTAATATTACGGTTTTTGAAGCTGATTTCATAAAGGTAAAAGGGATTGACTTTAGTTGTCCCAAGGAAATTGAAAACGCCATATTTACCAGCAAGAACTCTGTAAAACAAATATCCAATCGTGATATTGCGATTAAAAACTCGTACTGTGTCGGTGATAAAACAGAAGCTTTTTTAATCGCTAAAGGCTATCCTGTAACG
Organism: Zhouia amylolytica; assembly: GCF_900116365.1. GTDB lineage: Bacteria > Bacteroidota > Bacteroidia > Flavobacteriales > Flavobacteriaceae > Zhouia > Zhouia amylolytica. Next base: position 352,695 of record NZ_FPAG01000001.1, read on the forward strand.
GAAAAAGCGTACCAGGCAAAAGGGCTGGCCACTAAGATCATAAACAATCATAAAGAAAAAGAATTTATCTTTTTCTGCGGTGACCGTCGAAGAGAAGAGCTTCCTGCACTGTTAAGCGAGCATGGAGTTGCTTTTAAAGAGATTGAAGTATATAAGACAGAGGCCGACTCTAAACAATTGTTTGAAGAGTTTGACGGAATCATGTTTTTCAGTCCGAGTGCCGTACAAAGTTTCACGCTTAAAAATCATATTGAAGAAGCTGTTGTTTTTTCTCTTGGAAAAACAACAGAGGCTGAAGTAAAAAAACACACCAACAATATTATCACGGCAAATAAACCGACCATAGAAAACGTGATTGTACAAGTGATTAAACATTTTAACTCATAAAGAAAGACCATAGAACACATGATAAAAAACGATTTATTTTTAAAAGCACTTAAGGGAGAAACTGTTGAACGTCCACCTGTATGGATGATGAGACAGGCTGGAAGATATTTACCTGAGTTTATGGCATTAAAAGAAAAATATGATTTCTTTACTCGTTGTCGAACTCCCGAATTAGCTGCTGAAATAACCGTACAACCTATTCGTATCGTTAAGCCGGACGCTGCTATTTTGTTTTCCGACATTCTGGTAATTCCACAGGCGATGAACATTGAAGTGGAAATGAAGCCCGGAGTTGGTCCGTGGCTACCTAATCCGGTTCGTTCCGCTAAAGATGTTGAACAAGTTGTTATCCCTGAAATTAATGAAGAATTAGGCTATGTAATGGATGCTATTAAGCTCACAAAGGAAATGCTTAATGACGAGGTTCCTTTAATCGGTTTTGCAGGTTCTCCCTGGACTATTCTTTGTTATGCTGTAGAAGGAAAAGGATCTAAGAGTTTTGATACTGCAAAAGGTTTTTGTTTCTCTCAACCCGAAGCAGCCCATGCATTGCTTCAGAAAATAACTGACACCACAATTCTTTATTTAAAAGAAAAGGTAAAAAACGGGGTCAATGCAGTTCAAATTTTCGATAGTTGGGGCGGCATGCTTTCTCCGGTAGATTACCAGGAGTTTTCATGGAAATACATCAACCAAATTATCGAAGCGTTAGCTCCTTTAACTGAAGTTATTGTGTTTGGAAAAGGTTGTTGGTTTGCCCTAAACGACATGGCACAAAGTAAAGCCTCAGCACTAGGTGTAGATTGGACCTGCTCGCCTCAAAATGCAAGGTATTTAACGGGAGGAAATATCACTTTGCAAGGAAACTTTGATCCTTCGCGCTTGTTATCCCCGATCCCAACCATTAAAAAAATGGTTCATGAGATGATCGATGCATTTGGGAAAGATAAGTATGTGGTTAATTTAGGACATGGTATTTTACCTAATATCCCGGTTGATCATGCCAAAGCCTTTATAGAAGCGGTTAAAGAATATAAATAAAATGATACCCCGAACGCTTTTAACAAGTTTAAATTATAAGAAACTCATAAGCCTTTCGGGGTTATTTTTCAGGCGGCCGCTTATGGTCATCCCAACCATTAAAGCAACAAAAAACTGTATCCATATTTCTGATCATTATTTTCCAAACCTGCATCATCTAAATAACAGTTCGAATGCGTTTAGACATGCCTTATGGAATATTTTATTAACCAAGGAAGCTTATCAGTGGAACAAAGATTTTGACGAGGCGCTTCAATGGGCTAAAACAATCACTGACTGGCACGAAGAATTTTCTCCAAACAAACCTTTGGAGCGTGCTATGGACCTGCACAACAATGCATATGGTCGTACCTTTGTTCACAAAATGTTCAAACGCAACAATATTATTGAGACTGACAGTGAAAAATTAGCCAAGGAATTATTACAGTTTGTTACAACCAGTAAAAAGGTATCGAATCTTAACGAGCTCAGTACCCTTAAAAATCAACTGGTTCATTTGATATGATTTTTAAACAGCATCTATGAGAATAGACCGAATTATACTTGTCACCACTTTCATTGTTTTTTCCCTTACCGGGTATTCGCAACAGTTGAAATTAAGACCTGTAATTGATCAGGTATATGAATATGAGACAGAATTAATTTTAGAGGAAGATGACGATATTGCTTTTATGATCAATTTTGATTTTGGCTTAACATATACCAATAAAGACCTCGATTTTGAAATTGTTCTTCACGATATAAAAGGTTCTATGAGCCAGGGTTACAATAACCGTGCTTATTTCCATACTAAAAACATCGCTAAGGAAAACAAACGGGTTCAAAAATTAGCTAAGCACATCATCAACAAGCCTCTTACCTTTGAAGTTGATAGCAATGGAATTGTTTCAAAAACATATCATTTGGATATAAACGATGCCGAAGTGGAGGGTATCCTTAATCAATTAACGGATAAATTTGGCAACAAAAAGATTAATCCCCTTAAAGATATCCAGTTAAAGACAGGCTACAACTGGTCGGAACTTGATTCCTTTTCATTTCAAAAAAACAAAAAGCTAGCGGTTCTTGTTGAACATACTATTATCGAGGTGAATAAAGAAGAGGTTATTGTTGAAAGTCGAGGCATTTTTAAGGTAAAAAAGAACCAAGTGCATATGGGAGGGACTTCCATCTACGATCGAAAAACAGGTATTCAGAAGCTTACGAAATTAATGCTGAATTTTGGGGATCGCGGAAACATGTATATGCTCACCAAATTACAAGGCTATGATTATCCACCCCTCATCATTGACTATCAGGATTTGGCGTTTAAAAAAGTCTATAACAACTGGTATTCAGCCGACAAATATATCGATAAAGCAGCACTCGAATTTTATCCATTTCAGAATAATTTTTCTAACTCACAAATTGAGGCCTATAGTGAATCTTTAGAAATACTATCTAACAATAGCAACTATCAAAGCATATCCGTTTACAATACCAAAATGGACACTTTATACCCGACCGGCTCCTATATTGAAGTTAATAACTTTTACCTCCACACTCCTAAGGGCAGAGAGGTTTTAAAGTTAATTCCGGGACAAGAGGACTACGACTCATTTTCTGTGGGGTATCTAGGAGAATATTATAAAGACATCTACGAACCCTTACCAGAAGGTGATACTATCGAAATTAACTTGTCATTATATATTCCAACAGAAAGCAGAAATTTGAGTCTGACCAAAAATAACACCAAAAATAAAGGCATTACAGCTCATTTTGACGAGAGCGCAGTAGTATTATCAATACCCAGAAAAAACTATAACACGCTCCTATACAACATCTACAAAGCCATCCGGTTTTATGATGCCGATAATAAACAGCTGGATGCCACTTATAATTTCCTCTACAATCAAGATGTGAAGCTTGATGATAAATATACCCCGGACGAATTAATCACCATATTTAACGACAAAAAAAGAACTGGTTTACCAGCGGTGATCAACTTGGAATTTAAGGTGAAAAATGCCGCTAAAATTATAATCGAAACCCATCATAAATTTAAAAAGTACAGCACCATTATTACTAAAAAAATTAGTGATTAACCAATAGTAAATGATTAGTAGTATTCTGGAAAAATACGATAAGCAGTTTGAGTACACCGGCATCATGATGAATATCATTATAGCCCTACAATTCTTAATGTTATGGATTGATCCGAAACCAGATCAAGCCGCACAAATTATGAATTTGGCCATTCTCATAGCCGCCGAGTTTATCATGTTGCACACCGGAATATTCATGGCCGTATTCCCAAAGAAATACACCCTCTTTATTTTTTTCCCATTCTATGGGTTATTCGCTTACTTTTTTAATACCCTGGTGACCAACAATCTCATTATAATGGTTTATTTAATTACTATTTTAAACCGTATGAGATTTGCCTTCAGCAACCCGAGTCCCGAGCTTAAAAAGCGAACAAAAGTAATGGCCGTTTCTGCTGGCTTCACCTACTTTATTCTTATTTTTATTATAGGATTTGGTTCACCATATATACCCAGTTTAGGATTAAACGATCAGTTTTTAGATCAATCCGGGTATCACCTTATCAGAACACAAGGCGGACTTTTCCTGGAAAAACCATATACCGCTATTTGCCTCGGTTTTTCCTATTATAGCATTACCGCCATAATCGAAGCTATTTTATTAGTTTCTAAAAAATTTAAACCCATTAGTGCGCAATTAACATGAAAGAAAAATTTTATCAATACATACAACAATTACAAGATACCATAACCTCAAAACTTGAAGTTATCGATGGAGAAGCAACGTTTCAGGAGGACCTATGGCAACGTCCTGAAGGAGGTGGCGGTCGTACGAGAGTTATTGAAAACGGTCGCGTATTTGAAAAAGGGGGTGTAAACATATCTGCCGTTCACGGACCGCTTCCGAAAGCTATGCAATCGTATTTTAAAGTTGATGATGTCGATTTCTTTGCCTGCGGCCTTAGCCTGGTACTACACCCTAAGAATCCTTTTGTCCCTACCGTTCATGCAAACTGGCGTTATTTTGAGATGTATGACAAAGCGGGTAATATTGTCGATAGCTGGTTTGGTGGTGGCCAAGACCTAACTCCTTACTATTTGTTTGAAGAAGACGCCAGGCATTTTCATGAAGTTTGCAAAACGGCTTGTGATCAACATAACCCATCTTTTTATCCTGACTTTAAAAAGAAATGTGACACGTATTTCTGGAATGCACATCGTGATGAAGCAAGAGGCATCGGAGGATTATTTTTTGATTATTGCAAAGCCAATGAAACGATGGATATGAGTGCCTGGTACGATTTTGTGACCGAAGTTGGCGATAGTTTTTTATCTGCTTATGTACCCATCGTTGAAAAACGCAAGGATTTACCCTACACTCAAAAGAACAGAGACTGGCAAGAGATAAGAAGAGGACGCTATGTAGAGTTTAACCTGGTACATGACAAAGGCACCTTGTTCGGACTGAAGACAAACGGCAGAATAGAAAGTATTCTGATGAGTCTCCCGCCCCATGTGCAGTGGGTTTATGATCATCATCCTGAAAAAGGAAGTGAAGAAGAGAAATTAATCACAGTTTTAAAAAATCCTAAAGCATGGGTTTAAAAAAAGCCTTGATCTTACTTTTCATAAGCCACTGCTTTTTCATAACCGCGCAGGGAACTGATAGCATCCACGAGGATGGATATATAAAAAGCTTTCCGGATGAAGTCGCCCTAAAACTGGCATTTATCCACAACTCGAATAGTTTTGGATATAATGACAAAGATGCCAATACAAAATATGAAATATCTCCAAACAAAAAAGAACGCCTGTCTATCACTGCACAATTCAGGTCGTTAGAAGTTGGCGTGGGTATTTCTTCGGGTTTCCTTCCTGGAAATAGCCATGCTGATGATGCTAATATCATTAACCTTGCCCTAAAGGGTTTTTATAAAAACTGGATACAGGATGTGAGTTTTTATCACCAGAGAGGTTTTACCATCAACAGGGGTTCCGGAGATGAAATATCTCCATTGATGGAAACCAATAAGATCGGAGGAGCCACAGCATATTCCTTCAACAAAAAATTCTCTTACCGTGCTACAAGGAGTCAGCGCGAATGGCAATTGAAAAGTGCGGGTAGTTTCATTCCCAAGCTATATTACTATTACACTAATTTTGTATTACAGTCCAGTGGCTTTAACCACAACAGCAGTTCCGTAGACATCGCACTTGCTCCTTCGTATTTTTATAATTTTGTATTGAACGAACATTTTATGTTTTCTAGTGGAGCCTCTGCCGGGTTTGGACTCAATTACAACGATTTTGGAAATGATTATGTACTCACCTCTTTATATGAACTATCACTACAGGGGGTTTTAAGTTTTAATTACGATCGTTTTTTTGGAGGAATACAATCTAATGTATTATTTTTAAAAAGTAACAGTACCCGATACATGCAGTTCAGAGACACCATGAATTACCTCAATATTCATATCGGTTACCGTTTTAAGGCTCCAAGAACTTTCACGAAAACTGCTGATAAGATTAATAAAAAACTTAATATCGATAAAAAATAATATTCATATGTTCCCATTAAGACGCAATAGAAGACTAAGACAGAGCGAAGCTATCAGAGGATTGGTTCGCGAAACCATTGTTACCCCAAATGATTTTTTAGTGCCACTATTTGTTACCGAAGGAAAAGGCGTAAAGGATGAAATCCCTTCTATGCCAAACTACTTTCGTTTCAGCCTGGATGAATTAGAAAAAGAAGTTAAGGAGTTATGGAATTTAGGCCTGAAATCGGTTTTACTTTTTGTTAAAGTTCCGGACCACCTTAAAGATAACAAGGGGACTGAAGCTTTAAATCCGAATGGATTAATGCAACGTGCTATCAAAACCGTTAAGAATACAGTGCCGGATATGTTAGTTATGACGGATGTAGCATTAGATCCATATTCGTCATATGGGCATGACGGAGTGGTTGAAAATGGCATGATTTTAAACGATGAATCATCATCAATTTTGTCAGAAATGGCATTAAGTCATGCGCAGGCAGGAGCAAACTTTGTTGCACCCAGTGATATGATGGATGGACGCATACTTGAAATGCGCGAGATCCTGGAAGAGGAAGGATTTATTAACACCGGTATCATGAGCTATAGCGCCAAGTATGCCTCAGCTTTCTATGGGCCGTTCAGGGATGCATTAGATTCTGCTCCGGTTGATTTGGCCGAGGTTCCTAAAGACAAGAAAACGTATCAAATGGATTATGCCAATCGCATAGAAGCACTACGTGAAACAGAAATGGATATTGATGAAGGGGCAGATATTGTAATGGTAAAACCCGGACTTTGCTATTTGGATATTGTAAGAGATATTAAAAATGAATATGATGTTCCAGTTGCTGTTTATCAGGTAAGTGGGGAATATGCTATGATAAAAGCTGCTTCTGAAAAAGGATGGCTTGATCACGATGCCGTAGTGCTTGAACAGACCTATGCTATAAAAAGGGCTGGCGCCGATATCATTGCGAGTTATTTCGCTAAGGACGTAGTAAAGCTTATTGGTTAGCACCGGTTAGGTGTATTAAGTTATCTCGACAATACGGAATATTAAAACATTGAGATAACTTAATGCATCTGATTTTTTTTGATAATGAATCCCATTTATTCCCTTTTAGCTACGAAAATATGTTTTCAGCCATCTCTGACTTTTTTAAAACTGAATTCCCCCTCAATGAGCATGGGCTTGAAGAATTATTTTCTCATTTTAGGTTAACCCATTATCCAGCCAATAGTATGCTGCTGCAAGCGGAAACAAAAGAGAAAAAACTTCGTTTTCTAAATAATGGTATTGTTCGGGAATATTATTATAACCAGGATATAGAGCGCAACATTAATTTTTATGTAAAGCCACAGTTTATATCAGATCTGCTTGCATTTAATCAAAATACTTCAACCCGTAAATATCAAGAGTGCTTATCAGCTGTTGAGGTCTTATCTATCGACAGACACATCTTTTTTGAACTGTTAGAAAAGTATGAATGTGGGAAGTCGCTTGTAACATCCTCCTTTCAAAAATTATTGACACAGAAGGAATCTTTTGAATATAACCATCTTACCAAAAATCCGGAAACGCGCTACCAGGAACTGCTGGTGAAAAAACCAGAATGGATTCGGTATATTCCACAGTACCATATTGCTTCTTACCTGAACATTACCCCTGAAACCCTTAGCCGAATTCGAAAACGTATTTCTTGATTTCAATCAATTCACACCATTTCATTTTCCTACATTTTTGTATTTCATTTAAATTCAAAGTATATGCTAAAAGTTCATCATATCAGAAACGCGACCATGGTACTTGAAATGCAAGATCAGGTTATTTTAATTGATCCGATGTTAGGCGACCAGGGATTCATGCCCAGTTTTACCCTCTTCAGACATAAAGCCAGAAAGAATCCTACAGTACCTCTTCCGCCCAACAGCACCAGCATCCTAAACAAAGTAACACATTGCCTGCTAACCCACCAACATCCAGACCACCTGGACAGTAAAGGAGTGGCATTTTTAATCGAACGGAACATACCTGTTACCTGCAGTATAAAGGATAAGAGAGCACTTGAGAAGCGTGGTTTACGGGTGGTTTCAGCATTAAAATATTGGGAAAAACAAACATTTTTTAGAGGTACCATTGAGGGAATCCCTGCAAAGCATGGCTATGGCTTTGTTTCAAAACTTATGGGGAATGTTATCGGTTATTATATCAAATCAGACACTCAACCATCTGTCTACCTTAGTTCGGATACCATCTATACGGATTCGGTAGATACCGTTCTGCGAAACTATCAACCAGATATTAATATATTGGCCTGCGGTGCTGCCCAATTTGATCTTTTCCGACATCTGATAATGGATATAAATGACCTTACCCGATTTGTAAAAAACACCTCTGGGAAGGTAATTGCCAATCATATGGAAGCGATCAATCATTGTCCGCTAACAAGAAAGGAACTCAACGCCTTGATGACAGCACAACAGCTGAATGACAAGATTTTGATTCCTGAGGATGGGGACGTAATGGAATTCGTATAAAGATTACAACGAATCATCATGGTGACACCATAGAATTTGAGCATTGGCGTGAGCAAAACGCCTTGTTTTGATTCGATATAGCAGTGGTATAACGAATCAGTTAAACATTATAATTCCATTAAGGAATTATACCAAATCATTTTGTACATTTAAATCCCGTATTAACGGGATTTTTTATGTGTGAAAATTTAAAAAAATACCATGAAACACCTACTGATATTATTTATATTTTTTCTCGTTGCAACCCAGGGAAAAGCCCAAAGTGAACCTATCTCTGCCTTCCTTGAAAAATGGGAGAACTCTAAAAACTATCTTTTGGAAATTGCTGAGGCCATGCCCGAAAATGCTTATGCATATAAACCTACAGAAAGAGAAATGACCTTTGCCAAACAACTCAAGCACATTCAGGATAATATGGCCTGGTTAAGTAATGCCTATTTCCATGCTGAAAAAAGGGAGGTGCCTAATCACAATACTGATAAAAAAGCTACCTTAGAAAGTTTACAAACGGCTTTTGATTTAGTGGCAAAAGCTGTAAAAAATACGCCTGCAAAAGAATTAGAAGAAACCGTAGAGTTCTTTGCAGGACCTAAGACCAAATTGCAAATTTTAAACCTTCTGCAAGATCACGTAACCCACCATCGTGGACAGCTTATTGTTTACCTGAACCTGAACAATATTAAACCTCCAAGATATGTGGGATGGTAAGTTTAGCTTACAAAACGTATCTGTTAAATTTTTAAAAAAACTTATAAGAGGAGCACCAAAACATTTCATTGCTCCGTTAGTAAGTTAAAACCTATAAATTTTATTAAATTAGCATAACAACGACCAAAAACCATGACCCTATTAATAGTTTACGCTGTAATTTCTATTTTCTTTTCATTCTTGTGTTCGATTCTGGAAGCAGTGTTATTAAGTATTACACCTACCTATATTAACCTTAAGAAGCAAGAAGAGAAAGGTTATGCTCAAACATTGGAAGAACTAAAACAGGACATCGACAAACCTTTAATTGCCATTCTTACAATCAACACCGTTGCGCATACTGTTGGTGCTATTCTTGTTGGTGTACAGGCAGAAAAGACTTTTGGAAGTGGAAATAATTCTGTTGGAATTGTTTCGGCGATAATGACCTTTCTAATTTTGGTATTGTCTGAAATCATCCCGAAAACGATTGGTGCAACCTACTGGAAACAACTTTCGGGCTTTGCCGCTTCTACCCTGCAAATTATGGTAAACGTATTGAAGTATACCGGCATACTCTGGATACTTCAGTTAACTACTAAAGTAATTGGTGGTAAAAGTGCCCATGGATCTGTTTTTAGTCGTGAAGAATTTAGTTCAATGGCTGACATAGCACATCAAGAAGGTGTTATGGAAGAATCAGAAAGCAAGGTAATCAAGAACCTTCTTAAGTTTGATGAGGTAAAGGCTAAAGATATCATGACGCCGCGTACTGTTATGAAAATTGCTTCGGAAGATACTACGATAAAAGAGTTTTTAACTAAGAATCCTAAACTACGTTTTTCACGTATTCCTCTTTTTAAGGATAATAACGATAATATCTCAGGTTTCGTTCTGAAAGACCAGGTCATGGAAGAAATGATCAACGGCCATGGGGAAAGTCCACTATCATCAATCAAAAGAGAAATCATGATCGTCCGCAGAGATATGCCGATCCCTACACTTTTCGAGGAGCTTATCAGTGAGAAAAGACATATTGCCCTTGTCGTTGATGAATATGGAACCATTGGCGGCCTTGTGACTATGGAAGACATCATTGAGACCCTTCTCGGTCTTGAGATCGTTGATGAGAGCGATAATGTTGAAGACCTTCAACAGTTGGCTCGCAGAAATTGGCAAACCAGAGCTGAACGTCTGGGGATCCTGAATAAGGAAGATTTTTCGAATCTAGATCCTAAAACCAAAGACCCGGGTAATAAACATGAAGAAGATCTGCATTAAAACACCCCTTGGAAATACTATCATTGAAGGTGATGAAGCAGGAATTAGTACTATTAGGGTATTAGATGATGACGTTTCTAACGGCAACACAAACACTCATGACATACCTGCTACATTAATGGATTGTTCGATACAGCTTCAAGAATATTTCAAAGGTGAACGAACGGAGTTCAACTTAAAACTTAATCCCTCAGGTACTTCCTTTCAAAAAAAAGTATGGCAATCCCTTCAAGAAATTCCTTATGGAAACACCATCTCCTACTTAGACCTTTCAAAAAGGCTTGGAGACGTTAAAGCCATACGTGCTGTTGCTTCGGCAAATGGAAAAAACCCTCTGTGGATTGTCGTACCCTGTCATCGGGTTATTGGAACTGATGGTTCTTTAACAGGTTATGCCGGTGGTCTATGGAGAAAAAAGTGGCTTTTAGATCATGAAAATCCACCTTCCCAGCAATCCCTTTTTTAAAGAAAAAACTTATCTTTAGTCGGAACCTGCAACTTAAAATTCATGAAAGTATTCAGATTATTTCTTAAATGGATTCTGATTCCATTTGGGCTTATCATAATGTTACTATACCTCTTTGATTACGATTATTTAATAAAAGCGGTAAGGACGATTTATTTAAATGGACAAACCACTGCTTATTTAGATGACTACAAGGTTTTTGACAATCGAACAATAGCATCAGCCAAGCCACAGCCATGGCCAAAGCATATAGCATACAACACTACTCCTGCAACGGACAGTTTAAATAAGCTTCACGAAAAATATTCGTCGGTAGCGTTTCTTGTTATCAAGGATGATAGCTTGTGGCATGAGACTTATTTTGATGGTTATGATAAGGACTCCAAGAGCAACTCCTTTTCTATGGCCAAGAGCATGGTTTCCGCGATGCTAGGTCGGGCTATTATGGATGGCAAAATAAAGAGCCTTGAACAGCCTGTCGGTGATTTTTATCCCGAATTTTCTATGGGTCTCGCTAGTAAAATGACCGTCGGAGATCTTTCTTCAATGTCCAGTGGGTTAAACTGGGATGAGGCATACTATTCTCCCTTTTCAATAACAACCAGAGCCTATTTCGATGAAAATTTACGAGATGTGATCCTTAACCTTAAGGTAGTTGAAGAACCAGGACAATATTTTAAATATCTAAGTGGAAACACTCAACTACTGGGAATGATCCTTGAAAAAGCGACCGGACAAACTTTGGCAGATTACCTGTCTGAAAAGTTTTGGAAACCAATAGGAGCAGAAAACGAGGCTTACTGGCAACTCGATAGTGAAGAAGACGGACTGGAGAAAGCCTATTGCTGTATTGCCAGCAATGCCAGAGATTTTGCCCGCTTTGGAAAACTTTATAAAGATTTTGGTAAATGGAACGGTCAGCAAATACTCGATTCTTCTTTTGTGGTAAAATCAATAACTCCACGATTTGAAAATGATTGGATGTATGGATATGGGTTTTGGCTACTTCCTTATAAAGGAAAAAACTTCTTTATGCTAAGAGGTCACCTCGGTCAATACGTAATTGTAGAACCCAATGATAATCTGATTATAGTTAGACTGGGCCATGAAAGAGCTGAAAAAAAACCCGATGACCCATTTCGGGATGACATCTATGGTTATATTGATGAAACCTACAAAATGCTCAAATAATGCAACGCAAACTTCAAATTGAGAACATTCTTTTTTTAGATATCGAAACAGTTCCTGAAAATGAAAATTTCGAAAACCTCACTGAGGAGAAAAAAGAGTTGTGGGCTCAAAAAACCAAATATCAGCGAAAAGAAGATTTTACTCCGGAAGAATTTTATGATCGTGCCGGAATATGGGCTGAATTTGGCAAAATCGTATGTATTTCAGTGGGGTACTTTACATTTAAAGGTACCATCAGGAATTTTAGGGTAACATCATTTTACGGTGATGAGCATCAACTCCTTTTGGACTTTAAGAACATGCTTGAGACACATTTTAATAAACCGCAACATTTGTTATGTGCACACAATGGCAAAGAGTTTGATTTTCCGTATATCGCCAGAAGAATGATCATCAATGGAATTGCATTACCCAATAAATTAAACTTAATGGGGAAAAAGCCATGGGAAATCCCTCATATTGACACTATGGAACTATGGCGATTTGGAGATTACAAACATTTCACATCACTAAAACTATTAACCAATATTTTAAACATCCCATCGCCAAAAGACGATATTGACGGAAGCATGGTTAGAGCTGTTTTTTATGAGCAAAATGATCTCGATAAAATAATCATCTACTGTGAAAAAGATACGGTAGCCGTTGCCCAGGTACTTTTAAAATTTCAAGGCGATGATATTCTTAGTCCTGAAGAAATTTTACATGTCTGAAGTTTTCTTTAAAAAACTTTAAGTAACTTGTACCTATTCCCCCAAGATTTATTAACCACCAACACATTGCAATATGAAGAATTTGTACTTTATACTTTTCTGTATATTATTTTGGGGTGTTCAATCTTACAGTCAGGAAGAGCAAATAGAAGAGTCCGAAACTCGCCATTCTATTTCTATCGTTTTAAGTCATGCTAACGTCCTTGAAGGTCGGGATTCTGATGGTGGTAAAGAATGGTTAAAACTGGCAGCATGGGGAATCAATTATAATTATGAAGTGGATGAAAAATGGGCGATCGGCCTTCACACCGACATTATCCTGGAACAATTTGTAGCAGAAGGAGAAAACGGTGAAGAAATAGAACGTTCAAGACCTGTTGCCCCTGCTCTTATGGGCGCCTATAAACCTGGTGAACATTGGTCCATTTTATTTGGAGCAGGAGGAGAGTTTTCTAAGGATGAGAATTATTTCCTGAATAGGGCCTCACTAGAATACGGAACACCATTAGCCTCCAACTGGGAGTTTATTGCTGAATTCTCATATGACTTCAGATGGAAAGCCTATGATTCATTCACCTTAGGTGTCGGTGTAGCCTGGAAATTTTAACCGGAATATAAAATGCATAAAAATGTCTGTATATAAACGACCATCGAGAGCTTTGATATTAGGAGGCTTATTCTTCGTTATCCCCCTGATCATTTTTATTTTTTTAATCAACAATGCCATTCACCTACTTCTTCCAATAGGAAGGAAACTTATAGACCTTTTAAATATTCATACCATTTTTGGTGCTGCAACCCTTACCATTGTTTCTGTTTTATTGCTTTTGGGTTTATGTTACATTAGTGGCTTACTCCTTGAAATGGGGGTGGTACATCAATGGAGTCAAAAAATGGAAGAGCGACTCTTTACTATTTTTCCTAGCCTGCAAATGCTTAAATACCGATTACTTGATGAAGAGCAAGACCTAACAAAAGACCATTGGAAGGCTATACTTCTAAAAGAAGACCAAAGCTATATTTTGGCCTTTATCACCAATGAAACTGAAAATGGATTTTTAAGTCTCTATATCCCGGATGCCCCCAAAATGGATGCGGGAGAAATACGTTATTTGAATAAAGAGAATTGTGAATTTATTTCCATCCCTATGCAAAATGCTATGAAAGCACTCAATACTTTCGGAAGAGATGGTGAGCTCCCTTCGCATATAAAAAAATAATTACATCACTACATCTCAACCTGGCGTTAATCCTCTTAATTCTTGTAATAGATGGCGTCTTTATTAATGATAAATATTGTGAATTCTGATAAGCCAAAGTGTAGCAAAACTGAAAATATAAGTTGAAATCACTTGTTAAACACGGGATTTCCTTATTGATTAATTCTTTTTTTTAGTAATTTTAGTATTCCCCCTCCAAATAATTAGTTGATCCCTGACCCCAGAACATACTTGATATTAAAAGTTTGATGATTAGTTTATAATTGTTGAGCAATATCAAAAATCATGATACCCCCTTATAGTGATCCTGTAAAACACAATAGATTGCACTAGTAAATGACTTATTGATTAGATTTTAACTCAAAATTTTAAAAGATGAAAACAATGCTAAAACCGTTTGGTCCGATCCTGATCTTGTTCTTTGTAATTTCTTTTGGAAATGCCCAAATTAGAAGTGATTACGATAAAGAAGCTGACTTTTCTAAATACAGAACCTATTCATTTGAAGGATGGGAAAAGAATAGTGATAAAATCCTGAACGATTTTGATAAAAAGCGGATCACTGATGCGCTTCAAAATGAATTCTCACTACGCGGTATGCAATTGGTTAATTCAGGTGGAGATGCTGCTATTACCTTATTTGTTGTGGTAAACGCCAAAACCAGTAAAACGGCCTACACTGACTTTAATAATTATTATGGCTATGGAGCCCGATGGGGTTGGCGTTATGGAATGGGCGCCGGCAGTGTTTCCGCAACTACTACCATAAGTGAAAATGATTATAACGAGGGTACTTTTGTTGTAGACATGTACGACAGGGAAACAAAAAGACTGATATGGCAAGGCATCATAACAGCGGTTGTACAAGAAAACCCAAGTAAGCGGGAGAAAGCGATACCAAAAAAGATTGGAAAACTAATGAAGAAATATCCGGTTAAACCTACGAAGTATTAATCAATCAAAAATTATAACCATCATGAAAACACATAAAAACCATTTCTTCATCCTCCCATTACTTTTTATCTCCCTAATCTTTACAGGCTGTAAGTCGAACACAGACCCAAAAACTGACGAATCAGTTATTGAAATAACCGAATCTTCAGAAAATGCAATGGACCCGCTACCATCATGGAATAATGGTGCTACCAAAGAAGCTATCATTTCTTATGTTCAAGATGTAACAAATATTAATAGTCCGAACTTTATCGATGTAAATGACCGCATTGCTACTTTCGATAATGACGGCACCCTTTGGAGCGAACAACCAGTGTATTTTCAATTCTTTTTTGCTATAGACCGAGTAAAGTCTTTAGCAGCAGACCATCCGGAATGGAAAAATGAACAGCCTTTCAAGGCTGTTTTAGAGAACAATATGGAAGACCTCAAAAAGCAAGGGATGAAAGGACTGATTGAAATAATAATGACAACCCATGCAGGAATGACTACGGATGAATTTGAGGCTATTGTTAAAAACTGGATTGCTACTGCAGAACACCCTGTTAAGAAAAGGAAGTTCACCGAGATGGTATTCCAACCCATGCTGGAATTGCTTGAATATTTAAGAGCCAATGAATTTAAAACCTTTATCGTTTCAGGAGGTGGTATTGAATTTATGAGACCTTGGACGGAACAGGTATACGGTATTCCAAAAGATCAAGTAGTAGGCAGCAGTATTCAAACGGAGTACGATTACAATAATGGAAATCCTGTAATTAAACGTCTGGCTAAAATAAACTTCATTGATGACAAAGAAGGAAAGCCGATTGGCATTAATCGGTTTATAGGCAAAAAACCCGTTTTTGCTGCGGGTAATTCAGATGGTGATCTGCAAATGTTACGGTGGACTGATGCCAATGAGCATAAAAGTTTTCAATTATACATTCACCATACAGACTCTATCCGAGAATGGGCCTATGACCGAAAGTCTCATATAGGTACTTTCGATAAAGGACTGGATGAAGCACAGGAAAAAGGATGGACTCTTGTCGATATGAAAAGTGATTGGAAAGTTGTTTATCCCTTTGAATTATAACGACTAAAACTTCAACCTCTTTGGTAATATGTCAAAACGGATTTTCTTTTTTACTGTCTTTGCGATGTTCGGCTTACAATTAAGCTACGGACAAATACTTATATCATTGTTGTTTGGAGATAAACTAAATTCAGGAAAAGTAGAATTCGGTTTTGATAGAGGACTTGCATTATCAAACATTTAGGGAATAAAGATCCGAGATGGGAGTGTTCGGCAAAAGAAGTCAATTCTTGCTCAACTTAAATTACAGGTTTCAACGATTTTAAACGCTACATCACGACCCATCAGTCTGTTCCAATCCAGGAGGTTTTCAGACCTCTTCCTCATAACGCAAAAATTGCTCTGAAACCCTTGTGAACTCCTTTTTTCCATTTTCAGTCATATGAGGCTTAATGAGATTCCAAATATGTGCGACCATTTCCCCTTCCTCTTTGGTGCCTGATTCCGGAAACACTTCCATTTGTGATAGCCAAAAAGTAATTAGAATTCTAATGGTATGTCTTAATCTGGTATAGTCATCAACGGAGGTGCCGTCTATTAAATCCTCATCTAAAAACCCTTGAAACAATTTAACCATTTGGTCACGTCGGAGTAAGAGGGTATCCTGAAGTACCTCGTTAATCTTTGAAAACGTTCGGGATATCTCTAACACATCCAGGTTAAAAAAACGATACTTCAATTGAAAATGCTCCAGATGCAATAGTAAACGGTGGAAATGTTCAAAAGAGGTAGCGGAATCTTTACTTAAAATATAGGATTGAGACATTTCAATTCTCATCTGCCCATAAATTGCCAATAACAGATCCTCTTTATTTTTATAATGATAAGTTAAGTTTCCATGTGCAATAGCCATTTCAGATGCTATATTCCTAATGGTCACATTTCGAACTCCGTCTTTATTAAACAGCGCGATTGCCTGATTAATTATCCTTTGTTTGGTCTTTAATTTTTTATTTTTTCCTTTGGAACCTACCGACATGATTTTATTCTATTGTATTATTTTAAATACACTAATCCTTCTCTGGTTATAAAAGTATACAAAATTTGATTTATCATTGAACTTTTGGAACCAGTACCATCGCAACAAATAAAAACACTCCGCTAACTGAGCGGAGCGTTAAGTCAA
Organism: Zhouia amylolytica; assembly: GCF_900116365.1. Classification (GTDB taxonomy): domain Bacteria; phylum Bacteroidota; class Bacteroidia; order Flavobacteriales; family Flavobacteriaceae; genus Zhouia; species Zhouia amylolytica. The sequence continues at coordinate 369,944 of NZ_FPAG01000001.1, forward strand.
ACTTAAATGTATATAAAAAGCTGCATCCCGAAATTTTCTACAGGGATACATTTTTTTAAGACCCAATAACAACCCAATATTCGCAGACCCTTAATAAAGAGTTATAATTTTAAATCACTGCTCAGACCGGGCTCCATAGGGGTAATGTATTTACCTCCTTCGATCCGTACAGGATGTTTAAAATAATCTTGTAAATGTGGTATATGTTCTAAAAACACAACAGGATGATTTAGTGTAATATGATTAAAAAGTACTAAATGCTGATGTATTTGCCCCATGTCGCCAACATGTGGTACCACGGGAATATTATATTTTCTGGACAGCAAGCTTATTAATATGAATTCTGAAACCCCTCCAACTCTTACGGCATCAACCTGATTAAAAGACATACATCCTGACTGTAAAAAATTCTTAAAGATTACTTTGTTTGGAACATGTTCCCCTAAGGCTAAGTTTACTGGAACTTCCGTTGCTAATTTAACATGAGCATTCACATCGTCAGGGTGAGTAGGTTCTTCTACCCATAAAGGATTCAATTTTTCCAACTCTCTACAAATAGCAATCGCCTGAGGTAAATTCCATTGTTGATTGGCATCAAACATAATGGTTGCTTCATCTCCTGCGAGAGCTCTCAACATTTCAGCACGTCTGATATCTCTGGCGCTATCTGCACTTCCTACCTTTAGTTTCATCGCTGTAAAGCCATTATCCATTGCTTTTTTGACATTGGCTGCAACCTGCTCATCAGAATAATTAAACCATCCAACAGAAGTGTCATAACCCGGATAGCCTTCACCTAATATAGGAATTCGCTCACTGATCCCCAGATTATTTTGATTGATTAAATCTATAGCCTCCTGCGGAGTTAATACATCTTCATAGTATGAAAAATCAAGTGTTCTCACAATCGCTTCGGGAGATAGATCAACCAAGAGTTTCCACAAGGGAACCCCTTTTGATTTTGCCCAGAGATCAAAACATGCATTTACGATTGATGCCAGTGCCAAATGAACGACTCCTTTATGAGGGCCAAGCCAACGAAAATTCGGATCGTCTGCCATGGCTTTATAAGTGCTGCCAAAATCAGACATTAATTCATTAATTTCTTTTCCTTCTATATGTTTTGCTAAATAATTGATTGCTTGACAAACAAGGGCGTTCCCCGTTCCTAGCGTAAATGCTAATCCTGTTCCTTCAATTTTTTTATCGGTATGTATTTTACAAACTGCATAAGCATATATTGGCGTAGTATGTATAGCATCGGAACCTGCCCCATCTTTAAGATTAAATTGCGTATCGACTGCTTCTACCTTTTTTATGTACACGGGTTTATTCATTTTATCTTTAATTTTTCTATTATGATAGTCTTAGATGAAGTACTATTGCTTCCTGATTACTTTTTACGCGTTGGAAGGGTTTCTCCTCCATTACCATCGGCACCGAACTTTTTGCTATTTTCCTCGTTATCTTCTTTTACAGATTGAATAGCCACTTTTCTGTAGGGCAAATTCTTAACCTCTCTGGAGCATGAAATTCTAAATACATAAGCAAGTTCTTCACCTAAGAATTCTTCAGGTATTTTAATTTCTAAACCTTCAGTAGTTAATTCCCAATTCAACTTTTCTTTAAATCCATATTCTACAGACATAATGTCTTCTGGTTTCCATGAATTTAAAGAACGTATCAACACTTTTTCACCAGGTTGCTTTAAAGCTATTGCAAACAAGCTTTTTGCTTTTGCAGTAAATCGGAATTCGTCTTCTGAAAATGTATGCCATGCGCGGGTACCATAGATGGCTTCTCCATTTCTTTTAAACCACATACCGAAATCTTTAAGAATTTTTAAGGATTGATCATCGAAACTACCATCGGGTCGGGGAGGAATGTTTAACACAAAATTGCAATTCTTCGAAACAACATCAATCATTTCATGTAATAAGCTTTCAGAGCTACGATAACCTGTTTCATCTCCTGTATAAAACCAAGGGCCGGTTGAATTTTCTGTTTCCCGGGGTTCTTCAACAATATTATTTTCCCGGGTTCGCTCTAAAACCACTGTAGAGATTTTATCATAAAAATATCCGTGATTTTTAATATCCTTTATGACCATTACACCTTGATTCTCTCCATTATGTCTTGAAGCATTATGATTATAATAATGAGCAATTACGTCAAGGCCTGCCTGACCTTCATCATTCATAAAAGGGCTAGCGCCATCGAAGTACAAATGGTCCGGATGGTAATTATCTATTAGGTCGAACATTCTATTTTTCCAATGCTCCATCCATTTTTCAGAAGGATTAAGAGGATGTCTGATTTGACTATAGTTGGTTCCTATTTGTTCATGAGTTGCCTTTTCAATGTATAAATCTTCATAATCAGGGTTATTACCATCATAGGGGATTCCTTTTTTAACTCCTGTGGTATCCGAACCTTTATTCGTTTGAAACCAACTGTAAGATCGTCCCAAATGAGTTCTGGCACCCCATCGGATCCCCTCTCTTAAGCACGCTTCCCGCATTTCTTTACATACATCCACTTTGGGTCCATAGTTTAACGAATTCCAACGCGGTTGATATTTCGAGTCCCAGAAATCGAAATTATCGTGATGAACCGCCATGGTTAGTACATATTTAGCTCCAGCCTCTTTAAATAGTTTTACCCAACGGTCAGCATCAAATTTATCGGGATTCCAAGCTTCAATAATATCCTTATAGCCCACTTCTGAAGGATGTCCCCAATTCTTTAAATGATCATTGTAGGCAGGACTGCCTTGTTCATACATGTGCCTGGCGTACCATCCGCTATATTTACTTTTAGATGCTGATTGGGCATTCCAGTGACAGTAAATTCCAAATTTAGCATCAGCATACCAGTCAGGAGTTCTATACTGTTGTAATGAAGCAACAGTTGGTTCGAATATAATTTTCTTCTGTTTATTTTCGGTTTTAGAGCATCCGATCGTTAAGATCACGAAAAATGAACCAAGAAAACATTGCTTTAAAAGAGACATCTTACTATTGTGATTTTATTTATTAAGGGTTGGGATAAAAATTCTTTCTTTTTTACTTTGCTTCTACTTTCCTATGAACTGGTGTTTACTCATTTTTTAAAACAATGTTTTTTAATGTTCTCTTAACTCCTGAGGCCTTTAAAGAAACCTCAACATGACTAATAGCTAAATTCTTATCTGCCTGTGTAATTTTCAGTTTAATTTTTTCGGCGGTAATTGCTTCCGGGAGGTTAATAATTTTGCAAGCACCAATGGAATCACCTATATATAAGACATCCCAGACACCCTTATACATATAGTGTAACTCATAGGCTTTTATTTTAAAGGTTCGAATTTTAGAAAACCCATCTCCCAATGATTTCAAATCACCTTTTTCAAAAAGACCGACCCTATCAAAAACAGTAGGTGAATCAAACTCAATCTCCAAATCAGCTAAGGTATCATTGGCCACCCAATAAGTCTCTAAACTAGTATCATTGGCATACTTGGCAGGATGTTTTTCTTTAGCACTGCTAGCGGTAATTTTTTGGTTGAATGTTTTATTTATCGGACCGGAAGGTAATTCTGTTTCTCCGCCTCGGATTCCCAATCGATCAGCAAGGGCTAATATTCGAAGCCTTTCGTTAGTTCTGATTTTCCCTGTATTATCCGGAGGTATATTAATAATCATAACATTATTATTTGCTGTACACCAATAGAACAAACTTTCCAATTCATCTAAAGGACGTGCTGCCAATACGTTTTTCTTCTGAAACCAATTCCATCTATCTGATATACAAATGGTATGTTCGAACGGCAAATAATGAAGTTCGTCGTCATATTCATAATACTTAGGATCATCCCATTTTGCCAGGTTAGGATCCTTAATACGGAAGTCTACCGGAAAATAGCGAATGGGGTCGCCTTTTTCAAAGTCTGTTGGATTTTTAACCTTACTTCTATTTTCATGCCAGCCAATAGTATGGTTTACGGTTATTAAACAGTTCGGCTGCATTTTTTTCACATATTTGTAGACTTCGGGTAAATTCCATTCTTCGTCTTTTTTACCCCATCCACCATCAAACCAAAGTTCACAGATTTCACCATAATTAGTCATTAACTCTGTTAATTGATTCTTCATGTATTTGAGGTATTTTTTAGTGTCTTTATACGATGGTTCATGGCGATCCCAGAGCGAATAATACAGGCCTAATTTTATACCATATTTTTTACAGGCTTTTGCCACTTCGCTTACAACATCAGTTTTAACAGGTGAAGAAGCAACATCATAATCGGTATATTTACTATCCCACAGGCAAAATCCATCGTGATGCTTAGTAATTAAAATAACATACCTGAATCCAGCCTCTTTGGCCGTTCTCACCCATTGGTCACAATCCAGCTCGGTAGGGTTATAGCTCGATGGAGGGAGGTCACCTTTAGACCATTCAATTTCGTTAAAGGTATTCAGACCAAAATGAATAAACATTCCATACCCCCTTTCTAATTGGTCTATACTAGCTTTTGACAGCTCCACTTCTTGAGAATAAATTACATTATTACTGAAGTAAACCAAAACGGCAGCTAATAGTATTCTAATTTTAAATTCCATTTGTAATATTATGTTTAACATTGAATTATAAGATGCTTTACAAGCTATTAGTATGCACTTTAAAAAGAAACTCCTCCGTTTTCGTTTGACTCATATACTGTTTCTACCAATCGCATAGTTTCATAAGCATCTTCCAAGCTTACTCCTATATCTCGTTTGTTATCTATAACATGCATTTGCAAGGCTGCCATTGGACCCATAAAAGCATCCGGAAACCATGCGCCATCTAAGGGTAGTTCTTGCCAACCTTTTCCATCATTCGACAAGTTATACTCAAATTTTGGCGGCATTCCCTTTGGGTAATCTAATGACAATCCAATTCTTATTTTTATAGCCCCTTCAGTTCCTTCAATTTTCAAATAAGACTCTTGATGCTTCAGACCGAAATCATGACCATGATTGGTTATAATACGAGCTTGTGTATAATCGTCGTAATCCAGTATTATGGTCGATCGGGTAGAGGCCAGATCTTTCATCTTAGGATGTTTTAAGGTACTCGCATATACTTTATTGGGGGTTCCTAAAAAGCTCCTTGTTAAATCCAAATAATGTATACTATGGTACAACACTTCCACCCGTGGCAAGGAGAAAAGAAAATCCCATAAATGCCATGGTGTGTAAACACATACTTTCACCTCCATATCATAAACTTCACCTATCATTCCTTCTTCGATCATTTTCTTCGCTGCAAGGCAATAAGGTGCATATCGAAGTTGAAAATTAACAGCTCCTGTTAACTTCTTTCTATTACATATATCCAAAATAGCATTAGCCTCTTCTAAATTTTCACCCATGGGTTTCTGTAATAAAACATTCGCCCCATTGGGTAACTTTTCCAGTATTTCGGAATGTAAGTTAGCGGGTACCGCAAGATCGTATACGACTTGTTTATTTTTAGTTTCTGAAATCATCTCTTCGAAAGAAGCATAGACCTTTTGAATTTCGGGAAATTTTTCTTTTAGCACCTGGGCTTTCCGGATATCTATATCGTAAATTCCTTGTATTTTAAACCCTGCCTTAGCATAGGCTGGTAAGTGCGCATCTTTAACGATACCCCCCGCTCCAATAATTACAATTGGCAGAGATGGTTGAGGCAATTTTAATGCAATTGGTAAATCCATAAGGAATATTCTTAGATTTCTATTTGATTGCTGGAACCGTTAATTTTATACTGATTGAGTAACTCCGTCAATTCTCTCACCTTTTCAGGGTATTCAGCATATACATTATCTGTTTCAGAAGGGTCATTCGAAAGGTTGTATAATTGCCCCTCCGTTTTTACCGGAAACTCCGGAAGATTTAAACTTCGGCTAAAACCACCAGGACCCTTACCTAAAATAAGTTTCCAAGCTCCTTTTCTAATAGCAAAAGTACCATTGATAGCGTGATGTACGATATCAGTTCGAACCGGAGCATCGGACCCCATAAATAAGGATGAAATATCATAACTATCTTCCATGGCATTCTTTTCGTCATATGGTATTTCTACAAGTGAAGCCACTGTTGCTATTATATCTGTCAAACAAACAACCTGATTGTTTATAGAATTCTCTTTTATTTTTTTAGGCCATGAAGCCACAAAAGGCACACGATGCCCACCTTCTAAAATATCAGCCTTCATTCCCTTCCATGGCTTACTTGGGTCGTGCCCATACTTTTTTACCGACCCAGCAACTCCAGCCATATTGGTGCCATCTCTTTGTGGCGACCCATTATCAGAAGTAAAAATAACCAAAGTATTTTCGAGCTGACCAGATGCTTTTAAAGCTTCAACCACCTGACCAACGGTATAATCAACCTGGTAAACGAAATCACCATAGGAACCAGCTTCGGTTGCTCCTTTAAATTCTGAAGCCGGGGCAATTGGCGTATGCGGGGCGGTTAGTGCAAAATAAAGGAAGAACGGATTCTCTGTTTTTGATTGTTCTTTTATATAATCAACAGCTTTTTCTGTAATTGTTGGCATCACCTTGTCTAATTCCCATCCTTCAGCCATAGGTCCCGGCGTTCCAAACATATCTGCTGGCTTTAGGCGATCGGGAATTTGGATCAGCTTATTATTTTCAAAGAAGGTATATGGCGCAAAATTTGGCACATCATCTCCAAAATAGTAATCGAAACCAGCCTCAAGCGGACCACCTGCCAAAGCCTTAGAAAAATCCATTTTTTTCCAAAGATCATTTCTTCCCTTGAGTCCATAATCACCTATTTTAATGGTGTCGTTAACAAAGCCATTATCAGTATTCGATGGCCATCGCCAGCCTAAATGCCACTTTCCTATACAGGCAGTGTGGTATTGTTTAGACTTTAAGAGTTTAGGTAAGGTTAATCTGTTTTTTTCAATTAAAGGTTTATCCCATGCCCAAAGAACACTTCTTTTTAAAGGAGTTCGCCAGGCGTATCGTCCGGTTAACAAGCCATAACGCGTTGGAGTACATACACTGCTAGGGGTATGGGCATCGGTAAAACGCATACCGCCTCGTGCCAACTTATCTATATTTGGAGTCGGAATTTTAGAATCGACATTATATATCTGGGGATCGCCATATCCCAGATCGTCTGCTAAAATAATTACAATATTAGGAGACTGCTCGGTACCTTTAGTTTCAGAATTACAAGACATCAATCCCACAAAGATTCCTGCGCAAAAAACAAAACGCTTCAATGTTTTAAACTTCATAATTAGTAATTTTTAAAATAGTACATCCTATCCTTATTTTTCAACTTCCCTCAGAACTACATTTAGCTATCAAAACTTTAAATTAATAGAAAATAGCATAAATGATTAGCATTATAACTACCAGGCATATGCTTAAATAATTTACAATTTTAGAAGATCGGGTTGCTTTCAGATAAAAAGTATCCGGTATATGCTGTTCTGATTTATCAAAAAATGAAATTAGTACATAAATAGAAGAAGAAATAATAAAGTATACATAGGTCTGTCTTAGCCAATTTATTCCTAAACCTTCCGGATTTGATATATAATTTTTAATCCCTCCAATGGTAGCATATTTTTCGATTAAAAATATAACTGCTGCGATAAGACTGCCCCCCAAGAGGGTCCAGAAAGCAGCATTTGCCGTTCCTTTTTTTGACAAAATCCCCCATAAAAACACAGCAACTATAGACGGCGCAAAAATGCTAAACATTTGGTTAATGAGTTCGAATATGGCTCCCAAATCTCCCAGGAAAGGTGACCAGGCTACCGCAAGAATCAATACAGCAATACTGGTTATTTTTCCAATTTGAATTTTTCGAGCATCAGAAAGATTGGGCTTCAGCTTATTGAATACATCATATACAATCAGGGTCGAGCAACTATTAAGGGCGGCCGCAACACTGCTCATAACAGCCGCCAATAAGGCAGCTACCATAAGTCCTTTTAATCCGATCGGCATTAATTTTAATATCATTACCGGAAGTACACTCTTTGTATTGGCCCCGACATCTTCTTTAAAGAGTGCGAATGCCAGAATACCCGGAATAACCATTATAAATACAGGGAGGATTTTTAGAAAACCTGCAAACAAAGCACCTAATTTCGCCTGTTTTTCAGATCGTGCACCCAGAACGCGCTGAACTATCGTTTGGTCGGTACACCAATACCAAATACCTAATATTAGATGTCCAAAAAGAATATCTAAAAATGAAAAGCCCTTTTTAACCTCATCAAAACTTACAGCTTTAAACCTATCTGGGTCTACGGCTTCTTTCAATGCCTCATAGGAATGAATTCCAACTTCGGGCAATTGATAGATTGCCAGAATGGTTATGGTAAGCGAACCTATAATGAGTATAATGGTTTGAACGGTTTCCGTCACCACCACTGAAACCAAACCTCCAATAACGGTATATATACCTGTTGCAATTGCTATTATTACAATGGAAATAATAATATGTATTCCAAACATTTTTTCAAAAACAACTGCCCCGGCATAAAAACTAACGCCAATATGCATGAATAGTGCTGCTGTAATACTAAAAATAGCTAATAGAACTCTTGATCGACTGTCATATCTTTTTTCAAGAAATTCAGGCAGGGTGGTTATTTTGGTTCTTAAATAGAAAGGCACGAATATGAATGCCAGAATAATAAGTTCAAAAGCTGAAAACCATTCAAAATTGCCCCATACAATTCCATCAACGAAACCTGATTCAGCCAAACCAACCAAATGAACTGTAGAAATGTTTGAAGCAAACAGTGAGGCTCCAATAACGCTCCAGGTTAATGATTTTCCTGCCAGAAAATAGCCTTCACTTGTGTTTTTACTTCTACGGCTATACCATAAACCTACAAATAGGATGAGGGCCAAATATAGAATAATAACAACGATGTCTATGGCTGACGCTTTTTGCATATAATCTGAGGCTTTAGACCTTATTTATTAAAATTACAAGTAGCAATATACAAAATTAGTACAAATGCACTATTTTATTTTGAATTTATTTAAACTCGTCATTCACAACCTAAATCGTAACGGTCTGAGAAATCATGAAAATAGTTTTTTGCATGAAACACCTATAGATTCACCCTTGCCTTTTAAAATGACTGATAAGCTTAACACATGAATATTTAGTGTACGGATGATAATTTACTCCTATCGAAAAACTTTTGTCTTATCCTGGAAACTGAGCAATACGAAGTATATACAAATAAGCAGGCGCTCCACCCGCAAAAAATGAAACGCCTGTTCCTCTAAATCTTGTATATGAGAATTCAAACATAAGTAATCTTTTAAAGAATCAATTCTTCCTTAACATTATTTGGGATAAGATTAACAATACTACTCAACAATCTCAACCTCAATAATTAGCAAATTACTAATATTGGATAATCACCTCACCTTCTTTAACACAAATATTACAATGATATCGTCATGAATCACAAAATTATTTGTAATTTAAAGGTCGTATTCAGTTGATTAATAGCGCTAACGACGAATTCAATGTCGTATTTTCTTAAATTTTATTATTAATGCATAAGGAGATTTTCTTTCTATGTTTTAAGTAATTATTGCGCTATATAGTCAACCTGCATTTGTGGTTGATTATTATTAATTAAATAACCTTAACCATTAAACCACAAAATAGTTTTATCACCTCATTTTAATCCATTCCGGCTCATATTTAACCCACTCCCCCTTTTATTTTTTCTTCTTAATCAAATTGTTTGAGGGGAATCATATGGCATATCAAAAGCGTATAAACTCTCAATAAATATTAATTAACTAAAATAAAATAATTATGAAACTACAAAAGCTCAATGTATTAATGGTATTGGCTATATCAGTCTTTATGTGTCTCGAATCATTGGCCCAAGACAAACCAAATATTCTTGTTATTTGGGGTGATGATATAGGAACCTGGAACATCAGTCATAATAATCGAGGGATGATGGGCTACAAAACACCAAATATTGATAGAATCGCTAAGGAAGGGATTGCATTTACCGATTATTATGCACAACAAAGCTGTACGGCTGGTAGAGCGGCTTTTATAGGAGGTAATGTCCCTGTTAGGACCGGTATGACAAAAGTTGGATTACCCGGAGCTGCTCAAGGATGGCAAATGACAGATGTTACTATGGCCACTGTACTTAAAAGTCAGGGGTACACTACAGGGCAATTTGGTAAAAACCACCAGGGAGATAGGGATGAACATCTTCCAACGATGCATGGTTTTGACGAATTCATGGGAAATCTATACCACTTGAATGCTGAAGAAGAACCTGAAAACTTTGATTATCCTGGAGATAAGAAGTTACAGAACGGAAAAACCTTCAGAGAGCAATACGGACCAAGGGGAGTTCTCCATACATGGGCAGATGGCAATGGTGGGCAACGCATAGAAGATACGGGGCCTCTTACTAAAAAACGTATGGAAACCATTGATGACGAAACAGTGGCAGCAGCCAAAAAATTCATCAAAGAGGCTAATGACGCAGGAACACCCTTTTTTGTGTGGTGGAATGGAACGCGGATGCACTTCAGGACTCATGTTAAAGCCGAACATAAAGGAATTAGTGGGCAGGATGAATACTCTGACGGTATGGTTGAACACGACATGCATGTCGGAGAACTCTTAAAACTATTGGATGAACTTGGAATTGCAGATAATACTGTCGTTATGTATTCAACCGATAATGGTCCTCATTACAACACATGGCCGGATGCAGGAACTACTCCTTTCCGCGGTGAAAAGAACTCAAACTGGGAGGGGGCCTATAGAGTACCAGCCTTTATAAAATGGCCGGAAAAATTTCCGGCAGGTGTAACTTTAAACGGAATTGTTTCTCATGAGGATTGGTTACCTACCTTTGCCGCCATTGCAGGAGCGGATAGTATTAAGGAAAAGCTACGTAACGGTGTATCGCTTAATGGAAGAAACTATAGAAATTACATTGACGGCTATGATTTGACCTCATATCTCATGGGGTCTACAAAGGAATCTCCACGTCATGAATTTTGGTATGTTAATGATGACGGCCAGGTTGTTGCCGCCCGATATGACGATTGGAAAATTGTATTTTACGAGAACAGAGGAAAACAATTCGGAGTTTGGATGGAACCTTTTACAGAGTTACGTGTACCTCTTGTTTTCAACTTAAGAAGGGACCCGTTCGAAAAATCTCAACACAATTCAAACACTTATTTCGACTGGTTACTCGATCGCGCCTTCGTCATAGTTCCCATTCAGGGGTTGGCCGCTAATTTCTTAAAGACCATGCAAGACTATCCTCCCAGTCAAACTCCAGGGTCTTTTAACCTAAGTGCCATTGAAGAAAAAATTAAATCAATAGGTAGTAATTAACGTAAATAATCATCCATAAAAAAGCTGGCTTTAATAATTAAAGCCAGCTTTTATTCATTTCAGGAACTTATTATTATAAATAGGAATATCTTATTTATCAAATGAAAATAATGGGTTTTCCGTATGAGATGCTGTCATAATCGAATCCATCATTTTTACTACATCCGGATAATCATCAGCTACGTTCTTTTCTTCCGAAGGATCATTCGCCAAATTATATAATTCTATAGGAGCATTACGGTCTTTTTTCACCTTTAAACGAATCGCCTTCCATTCATCCTTTAAGACTGCTTGTTTTCCACCGCCTTCATAGAACTCCCAATAAAGATGATCATGTTTTTCCTGTTTTGATTTCCCATACAATTCATTAAGAAATGAAATACCTGTGGTGTTGAGGCCCTCAGGGTTTCCACCGGAGAGTTCATAGAAGGTAGGCAGGATGTCCCAAAAAGCTCCAACATGATCACTTACCTGATTTGCTTTTATGGTTCCGGGCCAATAAGCTATAAAAGGTTCTCGTATTCCTCCCTCATAAAGGTCTCTTTTAACCCCTTTGTGGACTCCACTGCTTTTAAAAAAATCGACATCGCTCCTTTGACGGCCACCTTCAATATGGGTTCCATTGTCGCTTGTAAACACAACCAACGTATTTTTATCAAGCCCTTTCTGTTTTAAAGCGGAAACAACTTCACCTACATAATCGTCTATGCTACTAACCATTGCAGCATACGCAGCTTTCGGAAACGGCTGCCCTCCATAGTGCCTTCCATCGGGCCATGCTTTCTCGGGAGAGAATACACTATTGCCTTCTTCATCTAAATATTGTTTCATATACTGTTCAGGCACCACCAATTCGGCATGTGGAACTGTAAAAGAGAGATACAAAAAGAAAGGTGTTTCCTCTGATTGTTCCTTTATAAAACTTAAAGCTTTTTCGGTAAAAATATTATTACCATAACTGTCTTTAGGAGTGGCTAACTTTTCCGGCTTTCCTTCATTTAAAGTCCAGACAGAATCAGGTCTCTGAAAATGAGCATCAACATGATGGAGATGACCTGTAAACTCATCCCAACCCTTTTTCTCCGGAGATCCAGGGGTTCCTTGTACTCCTAACCCCCATTTTCCATACATAGCGGTTCGGTACCCTTGTTTTTTTAGTAATTGAGGAATTATGGTATCCTGCTCTCTTAATGGAAATTCCCCGTTCCCTCTAATATGGGTGACCCCAGTATGTTGTCCGGTCATTAGACTTGCCCTGGAAGGCGCACATACGGTACTTCCTGCATAAAATTGAGTAAACCGCATACCTCCTTGAGCCAATTGATCGAGATTGGGTGTTTTTATATGTTTTTGCCCGTAACTCCCCAGATCTCCTATCCCCATATCATCTGCTATAATAAAAACAATATTGGGTTTAGATGCTGACTGATCAGCTGTTTCTTTTGAATTTGTGTTACAGGAAACTCCTGCTATTAAAGTCATCAATACGATTAATCTAACAGGAATACTTAGAATTGATTTCATCTCAGGTTAATTTTTAATTTAGCTATTTTTTCTGCTTCAAACTCGTGGTCATAATCAGGATTTGGATCTACAGGTATGGGGGCTCCCACTTCCTTTCTCCAACGCTCTAATTTTCTTGAAAGTTGTTCTGTTTTTTCCGGATCCTTAGAAGCAAGGTTATTTTGTTCTCCAAGATCTTCATTAAGGTTATAGAGTTCATATTCGTCATCTTCAAAGAAATGATGTAGTTTCCAGTCTCCATCAATAATTACCGAACCTGGACGCGTTCTGAATAAAGGATCTCTTCCCTGGTCAGTTTTGGGCTTATAGGCCTGGAGGTAAATTGGAAAATGAAAATAAAGTTCACGATCAGGTAATTCACCTCCTTTTAAAGCAGGTAAAAGTGAAATTCCATCCAGAATAGTATTAGAAACCTTTGAACCTGAGATTTCCTTTAAGGTTGGATATATATCCAGGTTTGTTATGGGTTCAATTGATTTCGTGTTAGCCGCAATAACATTTTTCCATTTAAAAATGTATGGCACTCTGATGCCTCCTTCATAATAAGACCCCTTCCCAGCTCGTAGTGGATCCTGAAAGCTGACATCTCTTATACCGCCATTATCGGATGTAAAAATAACCAAGGTATTTTCTTCTAATCCTTTTTCTTTAAGAAACGACAATATTCGTCCAATATTTGTATCAACAGTTTCTACCATCCCGGCATATTTGGCATTATGCTGAAATTCATCTCCTCCTTTTTCCGTGTATTTCTCTTCAAGTTTTTTAAGGGTCTGCAAAGGGGTATGTACTGCATAATATGGCAGGTAAACAAAAAATGGGGTTTCCTTTGCTTCTTCCATAAAGCTTATAGCCTCAGTGGTAAGACGTTCAGTAAGGTTTTCTCCATTAAGTCCCTGGCCAATTGACGGCACATTATAGGGCGCAAAATACCCTTTAGCACCAGGGTTCCCCTGCTCGCCACCTCCAATGTTAACATTGAATCCCTGTGTTCGCGGATCTTCTCCCAAATGCCACTTACCAAAAGTCCCTGTGTTATAACCAACAGCCTTTAACATTTCAGCTATGGTGATTACAGAGTCTTTTAAAACGGTTGTATTCTGAATGGGAATAATTTTTCTTGTTCTGCTATCACCCCGGTCTGAATTTGCCACTGTATAAATTCCATGGCGCGGTGTATTTTGACCACTCATTAAACAAGCCCTGCTAGGGGCACAATTTGCAGCACTGGCATAGCCACGGGTAAAGGTCATTCCTTCTTGCGCCAATTTATTTATATTGGGAGTTTCATAAAATGTACTACCGAATACCTCTGTATCCTTCCATCCTAAATCATCAACATTAATGTAAATAATATTAGGGAGTTGTTTCCTCTTATTTTGATCCCCTGTTTTTCCATTGCAGGATAAAAGAGCAACAAATATTGGAAGTACCAACATAAAGTAAACGTAACGCTTAAACATCATAATTTAATATTTTGCATTAAACCGGGAAAGTTACATAAAATTGAAACCTAAGTGTTTTTAATCCAAACAGTTTCTATAATTCACCCATAGTACTTTGATAAAACAGAATGAGATCAGGATATTTTGTCTTTTAAACTCAATCCAATCCCCAAAACTCAAAAACACACACTAAACAACTGAATTACCGCCTGTTAAGACGAAAACAATAATCCGAAAAACCCCCGATATTTTTAATCATTTTTTTTATATCTTTAATACCCCCCTTGTAAATTTGAACTTCATTAAAAACAAAAGGTAAAAGAAGTTCATTCATAATGTAGTAAAAAGTAAAGATTTATCACTCCCCCAATTTAATCTTTAACTTACATTAAAATATAGAATTATTAGCATAGAATGCTATTGTACAGCTTGTAATAAAAGTAAATTTATAACTCCCGGATATGTAACAGGACTAATATAAAATTTACCGACCCTATCATATACATCTGAATATTCAACAACTCATGTTCAATTATAAAATCATTAACCTCATGAAAAACAATTGTTTAGCAATCAGTATTTTAATCCTTCTTGCGGGGATGTTAACACAGGGAATACATGCACAAGATCGACCAAACATTCTGGTGATCATGGTCGATGACGTTGCTCCTAACTCCCTTAGCTGTTACAGCTTAGGTTTACAATACCCTACACCTAATATCGATCGTATTGCAAAGGAAGGGGTTCTATTTACGGACCATTATTCACAACCAAGCTGTACCGCAGGGAGAGCTGCTTTTATTACCGGCCAAAAACCTGTAAGAACAGGCCTTACTACCGTGGGACAACCAGGTAATCCATTAGGCCTAAAGAAAGAAGACCCTACATTGGCCGAACTTTTAAAGCCACTAGGTTATATGACCGGACAATTTGGAAAAAACCATTTAGGAGACCGGAACGAACATTTACCAACGGTTCATGGATTTGACGAGTTCTTCGGAAATCTTTATCACTTAAACGTATCAGAAGAAGAAGAACAAGCGGATTACCCAAAGAGCGAAGAATTTTATAAAAAATACGGACCTCGTGGGATTATTGAGTCTTATGCAACCGACACATACGACAGCACTGAGGATCCTCGATTTGGGGTAATCGGCAAGCAAAGGGTAAAAGATATAGGTAAGTTAACCTCTAAACGCATGGAGACCTTTGACGAGGAATTAGTTGCTAAAACCAAAGATTTTATGAAGCGCGCTAAAGATGCTAAAAAGCCATTTTTTATCTGGCATGCTACCAGCCGTATGCACGTATATACCCATTTAAAAGAAGAATCCAGGAATCTGGCAACACCCATTAGCACCGATATGGACTTATTTGGTTCCGGTTTAATGGAACACGATGGTCATGTAGGAGAAATATTGGATTATTTAGATGAATTAGGGATGGATGAAAACACCATTGTTATCTATACAACCGATAATGGCCCCGAGCAAAGCACATGGCCTCATGCCGGAGTTACCATGTTCAGAGGAGAGAAAATGACCACTTATGAAGGTGGAGTTAGAGCCCCGTTTATGGTACGCTGGCCTGATGAAATTCCTGCAGGAACTATAAAAAATGGCATTTCTGCTCATGAAGATGTTCTACCTACCGTTATGGCTGCTGTTGGTAATGACCGTATTAAAGACGAATTAAAGAAAGGTAAAACGATTGGCGATATGACCTATAAGGTTTATATCGATGGATTTAACAACCTGGACTACTGGACTGGAAAGGCTGATAAATCAGCAAGAAATTATTTTTTTTATTACTATGAATCAGGATTAACAGCGATGCGTGTAGGCCCATGGAAGATGCACTTTGCTACCAAAGAGCGATATTTCGATGATATGGTAGCGCATACCATGCCACAATTATTCAATCTGAGAAAAGACCCATTTGAAAAATACGACGATATTACCGGGTTTCATTTAATCATGAATAAATCCTGGGTCATGCAACCCGCCATCGGATTATTGAGTGAGCACTTATCGACATTTAAGGAATTCCCCCCACGTCAGGCTGCAGCTTCGTTAGATATTAACAACGCCATTGATGCAATCTTAAAATCAGATACTCGTCAATAAAACTCAACAGATTTACTTAAAGGGCTTATTGTGTTATAAGCCCTTTAATCAAATAAACTTAACTCGAATTGAAACTACGAAAAATGCAAAAAAGAATAAAAAGTCATCTATTCTTGTTCACCATCCTTTTTGGCTTTTCGCTTATTTACGGACAAGAAGACGGCCCATCGGCCGACGAATTAGCAAAAAAATTACAAAATCCCGTTGCCAGTCTGATCAGCGTTCCCTTTCAGGGAAATATGGATTTTGGCGTTGGCCCAGATGATGGAACCCGATTCACAATGAATATTCAACCGGTAATTCCCATTAGTATCAGTGAAAACTGGAACTTAATAGGGCGTGCTATTTTACCAGTTATTTCTCAATCGGATGTTTTTGGGAATAGCGGCAATCAAACCGGACTTGGTGATGCTGTGATAAGCGGTTTCTTCTCACCAAAAGAACCGACCAAAGGAGGGATTATCTGGGGAGCAGGTCCAGTAATGCTGGTTCCAACCGCAACTGATGATCTTCTGGGCACCAAGAAGTTCGGTTTGGGTCCGACAGGAGTCATTTTAAAACAAATTGGAAGTAATACCATTGGTGCTTTAGTTAATCATATATGGTCAGTAGCAGGTAATCAGGACAGAGCAGATGTAAATGCCACCTTTTTACAACCTTTTATTGCCCATAACTTTTCTGGAGGTTACGCATTAGCATTTAATACAGAATTTACCCAAAACTGGGAAGCAGACACCTCATCCGGTAGTTTTCATTTGGTAGGATCTAAAGTTGTATCGTTAGGATCACAATTAGCTCAAGTTTTTGTCGGACCCCGAATTCACTATGGTAATGGCAATGCTGCAGACTGGGGTATAAGAGGAGGGTTAACACTTTTATTTCCTAAATAGCAAATATGGTATACTATTAAATTAACTTATCAGATTATGAGGATCATTTATTTATTAATTGCTTTTTGCATAATATCATGCTCAGAAAGTAAAAAAGAGACTGTCCAATTAGACAGTATATACTTCAATGGTGATATAATCACTATGGAAGGAGATCAACCTGGCTATGTGGAGGCTATTGGTATTAAGGATGGAAGAATTGCTCGTGTCGGGACTCAGGAAGAACTAATGAGCATGGTTGGTGATTCAACGATCCAAAAAGACCTGAATGGTAAAACACTTTTACCTGCATTTTTAGACGGACATGGTCATTTTTACAATGTCGGTTTTGCTTCAATTGTAGCCAACCTATTACCTCCTCCGGATGGACCAGGCCATAATTATGAGTCGATCGTAGATGCCTTGAATCAATGGAAAGAAAGCGAAGATGGTAAATATTTCATCGATAAATTCGGCTGGATTATTGGAAACGGCTATGATGACTCTCAACTAGAAGAAAAGGATCACCCCAAAAGCATAGATCTGGATAAAGTAAGTACTGATATCCCTATTATCATCTTGCATCAGTCCGGACACCTTGGAGTTATTAATTCGAAGGCGAAGGAAATCTTAGGAATAACTAAAACTACCCCTAACCCCACCGGAGGCTCCCTGAGAAAAGATAAAAATGGTAATCCGAATGGTGTTCTTGAAGAAAATGCCATGTTTAATGTTTTATTTCCCATTCTGGGCAAAGCCGATGAAAACTTTGATACGAAATGTATCAAAAAAGGACAAGAAGAATACGCCAAAAAAGGATATCTCACAGCTCAAGATGGCAGAAGCTCGACCGCACAAATGGCTGCTTTTATTAAGGGAGCAGAAAAAGGGCTTTTTTATATTGATGTGGTATCTTACCCTGATATTACCTTAGGACCTGAAAACGTAACTGAAGATTACTATAGTGCAGATCACCAATATAAAAACAATTATAGAATAGGAGGGGTTAAATTAACCTTAGATGGTTCCCCACAAGGTAAAACTGCCTGGTTAACCCAACATTACCACGTTCCGCCTCAAGGTCAGGATAAAGATTATAAGGGCTACCCGGTCATGCCAGACTCCATGGCGATTAAATATGTGAAAGAAGCGTTTCAAAACAAATGGCAAATATTATGTCATACTAACGGTGATGCTGCTATTGATCAGTACCTCATGGCTGTAAAAGCTGCCGAAGAAGCTTATGGATATGACGACCATAGAACCGTAATGATTCATGGGCAAACTTTACGTAAAGATCAAATACCAGCGCTGGTAGAATTGGAAATTATGCCCTCGTTGTTTCCAATGCATACCTTTTATTGGGGGGATTGGCATGTTGAATCCGTTTTAGGACATCCTCGGGCTGACTACATTTCACCATGTCGGGATGTTATTGATGCAGGCCTTAAAATCACCTCCCATCACGATGCCCCCGTTACCTTCCCTAACTCCTTGAGAGTGCTGGATGCTACGGTGAACCGGGTTACAAGGAGTGGTGTCGTTTTAGGACCTGAACAACGCATTAGTCCGTATGAAGGATTGAAAACATTAACCGAATGGGCTGCTTACCAATATTTTGAGGAAGATCACAAAGGAACCATTACGGAAGGAAAACTGGCAGACTTAGTAATCTTAGATAAAAACCCATTAAAGATAGATCCTTTGAATATAAAGGATATACAGGTTTTAGAAAGCATCAAAGAAGGTAAAACTGTATTTCAACAACCGTAGTTTATTGTTTGAAATTTAATAAATGAACCCACTTAGTGAAAATCAGGAAGCGACATATAAGGAATGGGCTATCCCTATTATTCTTAGTTATCATTATAATAATGCTAGCACTTCCTTCCTTTGCTAAAAACTATTTGATCAAAAACAGCAAAGAACTAGTGGGAAGACAGATTGATATGGAAAAATTAAGTATCAATTACTTTACCAGCACACTGAAAGTTTATAATTTTAAAATGTACGAAGCCAATGATAAAGATGTCTTCACTTCCTTTGATACTTTATTAATTAATGCAGCACCATTAAAATATTTCAGCAATGTTAAGGCCTTGGAGCAATTTTACCTGGAAGGCTTAAGGGTAAATATCTCCAAAAAAGACAGCGTATTTAATTATGATGATCTCATCGCATACCATTCAGTCTCAGATTCAATTCAGGCAAAACCCTCAGAAAAGGAATCTGTTAAATACTTATTGGAAAACCTCGAATTAAAAAACGCCTCGTTTCTATTTTACAACGCTAATGTTGATGATGAAACACGTATTGACAACTTTTCCTTTTTCATCCCGAGAATTAGTTGGGATCAGGAACAGGAAAGTAATGCCAATCTAAAATTCAATTTGGATAATAATGGCTACATTGAATCTGATTTTAATATGTTTCCACAAACCGGCGAATTTAATGGAGCCATACGAATCAACGAATTACAGCTCAATTCCTTTTATAAATATGCGGCGCAGTATGCCCGTATTAATACATTGGAAGGTACTGTGAACGCCACTTTTAATTTTAATGGAAATAGTAAAAACCCTAATGAAACTGTTTTATCAGGTGAAGTAGAAACCCTAAAATTAATGCTAACCGACCAAAACAATCAAAAAATTCTGGGAGGGGAGAAAGTTACTTGTAAATTAAAGAAAATCGACCCAGCCAAAGCTTCATATATCATAGAATCCCTGAATGTTGAAGAACCTTACATTAAATTCGAGCTTGATACTGTTTCCAATAATCTTTCTCGCATTTTTAATCCCTTTGAAGATCTTAAGGAGAGTGATGAAAAAAATTCAGAAAATTTGTCTGGTGAAAAGAAAATTTATTACGCTATAAATAATGTAGAGGTTAAAAATGGAGTCTTAGATTATACCGATAATCTCACCGGAAAGCCATTTGATTACCATCTTAGCGAAATTCTGATAGACACTGACAGTATTAATAGTGAAAGTGAATGGGTTGAGTTCACTTCCGACATGCTTCTAAATAATAGGGGGACCCTTAAAGCTGAGGTTGGTTTTAATCCTGCCAATTTAAAGAACATGCATCTCGATATTGCCATTAAAGACTTTTTACTCTCAGACCTCAACATTTATGCGAACTATTATGCCGGACACTCTGTACTGCGTGGTGATATGTTTTATTTTACTGATTCTAAAATTACCAATGGCATTATAGAAAGCAACAACAACTTATTAATAAAAAATGTTTCTGTTGAAAATATTAAAGGTGGACTTTATTCTTTACCGTTGAAATTTGCTGTTTTATTGTTAAAAGACAAGAATGGAGACATTGAGCTTACAGTACCAGTTAGAGGTGATTTAAACAAACCTGAAATAGATGTCTGGAAAATTGTTTGGGCTACCTTAAAAAAGCTCATCTTTAATACCACCAAAAACCCAGTAAAACATTTAGCCCAATTGGTAGATGCAAAACCTAAAGATCTGGAGCAAATTACCTTTAAATATCCCGATACAATTATCAACACCGAGCAACAACGAAAATTAGATCTCTTACTACGATTGGAAAAAATTAAACCCGGATTGCAAATTGAGATGAATTATATTGCGGATAATGATCTGCTTAGAGAAGAAATAGCCAAAGCGAATGGCTTGGACTCCTTAACAAATGCATCTGAGGACACCATTTACGAAAATATTAAAACTAATCTTCCAGCTGACAGCCTTTCAAGAGATAGTTTAAGTGTGGAAATTGGTTTAGAAAAATCAAATCTCTCTCCACAACTAGACTCTATAGCCCAACAATATTCAGATGCTTTAATATTGAATGTAAAAAATTACCTGAAAACAAAACAGCCGGAAACCATCATTAAAGTTCAGAAAGCTGATCAAAAAAAACCGGAAAATATAGGAGCTGTAACCCAGTTTAAAATGAAATACACTATGAAAGATAGTTCAGCTGGTAACAAGGAAGAGCTACAGGAAACTCCCTACGATAAAAATTAGAGACTCAAGTAATAAAACCCTCTTATCTAAACTCCATTTCGTTGCTTACAACATTTTGAGCAATACCCGGAAATTACACCGTTGAAATTAATGGGTTCATAGCCCTCTGGCAATTGAACTCTAAGCTCATTCTTTATACAAATTACATTCTGACACTCAATACATCTAAAGTGAAAATGATTATGCTGATGCCCATCTTTAGTACAATTACTGCAAAAGGCAAAGTATTGCTTTCCATCATCACCAACAACTTTATGAACGATACCATCCTGACTAAACCTATTTAAAATGCGATAAATTGTCGCTCTATCCGTATTTAGGCTCATTTGTTCCTGTATCATTTCATGATTTAAGGCCAGCCCCGATTGTTTTAAAATATCTAAAACTTCCTGTTGCGATTTCGTATTTCTTCTACTCATAATTAACGCGACTATGTTGCAATAGCAAATATATTATTATCTTTGAAATCCTAAAATCCCATTAAAATAAAACTACGCAAATGGAACTCATTCTCAAAACAACCTTGGTTGGAATTGGCGCTACCATCTTTATGGACCTATACGCCTTAACACTTCGAAATCTTTTTAAAATCCCTTCATTGAACTACGCCTTACTAGGTAGATGGCTTGGCCATATCCCCAAGGGTAAGTTTTATCATCTGAATATAATTACCGCTACCCCCATTAATAAGGAGCTTGCTCTTGGTTGGATCGCCCACTACAGCATCGGTATAGGTTTCGCTTTTATTTTAAGACAGACTTATGGCGAAGCATGGTTAAGCGACCCCACTATTCTGCCAGCTATTATTATTGGTCTTACAACAATCATTGCCCCTTTCTTTATAATGCAACCCGCATTTGGCTTTGGTGTAGCAGGCTCAAAACTTCCTCAACCTAATTTAGTCAGATTAAAAAGTTTACTCACCCATTTAATATATGGTCTTGGATTATATGTAACCGCTAAACTCATTTGGCTTCTTACACTTTAAAGCGCTAAGATGAATAGACGACATTGTAATATATAGTAGGTTATATCTTTCAAAAAACAATTATCATTCTTTCTTTAGGACAAAATATTTTTATGTATTTTTATAAAGAGTAACGCAAAACTGCGTGTCTTCATAACTGAAATTCAAAAACTTAATTAATCTATGAAATCAAAAT
The DNA here is from genome assembly GCF_900116365.1 of Zhouia amylolytica. Classification (GTDB taxonomy): domain Bacteria; phylum Bacteroidota; class Bacteroidia; order Flavobacteriales; family Flavobacteriaceae; genus Zhouia; species Zhouia amylolytica. Next base: position 392,495 of record NZ_FPAG01000001.1, read on the forward strand.
TACTACTAGTCATTGGTTTGGTAATGGTTGCCTGTGGGAGTAATACCAAAATCACCGGGGCATGGACCAACAAAGAAAAACTAGAAAACAAATCATTCAGCAGTGTTTTCATCGCCGTGCTGTCCTCAAATACAGCTGCCAAAACCCTTTTAGAAGATCAGCTCGGTTATGAAGCTCAACAGGCCGGTATCAAGGCAATTAAATCGCACAATACCTTTCGTACGACCTTTACTAAGGAAAGTAAGCCTTCAAAGGAAGAGTTGCTTTCAGTTATAAGAGGCACCAACTCCGAAACTATTTTTACGGTTGTTCTTAAGGATCAACAAAGCGAAACTCGTTACGTTCCGGGAACTACAAACTATGCTATGGGCTACGCTCCACTAGGGTATTATGGTTATTATGGCAGTTTCTGGGGATATTATAATAACATTTACCCCTATGCCTACGACCCTGGTTATTATACCACAGATAAGGTTTATTACTTAGAGAGTAACCTATATGATGCTAATACGGAAGAACTTTTATGGTCCGCTCAGTCCAAAACTTACAACCCGTCTGATTTGGATAATTTTGTTGAAGGGTATACCAGTGCTATAATTAAAGAACTCGTTAAGGATGGCGTACTGAAATCAATAAAATAAACACTATTAACTGTACAAAAAGATACAAAATAAACATGAAGTTTTATCAACCAAACAAAGGCGCATTCAAACTTATATATGTTTTTTTGTGTCTTTTTTTCTTCAAAGCCCATGGGCAAAACGACACCATTACACTGAAGAATCAGGATCGACTTATTGGTGAAATCAAACAAATGTCTAAAGGAGTCCTTACTATTGAAACTGATTATAGTGATGATGACTTTAAAGTTACATGGGTAGAGATACAACAAATTATAAGTACTCAGGATTTTCTTGTCACTCTCAAGGACGGACGCCGAATAAAAGCTTCTCAGATAAGCCATAAAGACAGTTCTGATGAGATTATATTAAAAGAAGAAGATAATAACATTACCACCATTAATGTGGAAGACATCGTTTTTATACGATCTGTAAAAAAAGATTTCATCTCTCGACTGGATGCCTCCCTTTCTTTTGGGTTTAACTTCACAAAATCAAAAAACCTCAAACAGCTAACCGTTAGAAGTACCCTGGGTTATACGGCAAACTTTTGGAGTGTGGAAGGCTCATATAACTCGGTAAGAAGTAATCAGGATGATTCTGATGAAATTCATCGTACAGATGCTTATGTTGCCTTTAACTACTTTTTAAAAAAGGATCGTTTTATATTATTTTCGTCGGAGTTCCTGGCTAATACAGAACAACAATTGGACCTCCGTCTTACTCACAAATTAGGTTTTGGTAAATACTTCGTACACACCAATCAAATGTATTTGGGAACTGGGGGTGGAATTGCTTACAACAATGAAAATTACTTCAATGATGCCGATGACCGGAAAAGTGCTGAACTTTTCGGGATGGTTGAGGTTAACATGTTCGACTTCGAAAACATCAGTCTACTTTCTAATCTCACTGTATATCCCAGTTTAACTGAAAGCGGAAGGTGGAGAACTGATTTTAAGGTGGACTTAAAATACGATTTGCCTTTAGAGTTTTTCATCAAATTAGGCATAACGTATAACTATGACAATCAACCCGTACAGGGATCGGCATATGATGACTACATTTTACAAACCACTTTTGGTTGGGAATTATAATTGAACTCCATTAAAAGGATCGTAAATGAAAAGCTGCAGTAAACTCATAACAATTCTTGTTTTTTTCAGTAACCTGATTGTGTACAGTCAGGATACGCATTATTGGAGTCAGCAGTTCGGAACAGAATCGGCCTTAATGTCAGGAGCTGTTATAGGCGGTGCAAACGATAATACCATGCTCTTTTACAACCCAGGTGCATTAGGATTTCTGGACAACACCTCCATTTCTGTAAATGCGAACGCCTACAGGATTGAAAATATTAGTATCGCAAATGCTTTGGGAGAAAAAGCCAGTTTTAACAGTAAGCAATTAGGCTCTGTTCCATTATTAGCAGGAGGAATGATTGACACCAAAAATGAAGACTGGAAAATCGCTTATGGTTTCATGGCCCCCGTTAACTTTGATTTTAAAGCAATCGCCAGGCGTGATGGAAATTTTGACATTATTGCCAATGATGAAAGTCCGGGATTAGAAGAACTTGTTGGCGAATCCAGCATTACCAACAAACTATCTGAAATTCTAGTTGCCTTTGGGGTAGCTCACCGATTTAATGACAACTGGTCATTTGGGGTAAGTAATCTCATAACTGTCAGATCACATACATTTAATCGCAACTATTCGGCATATGTTTTTATGAACGACGCCAATAGCACCCTGGTAGGAGGTAATCTTTCTCAAAATATCGATTACTATAATGTTAGGTATGCGGCAAAATTGGGTTTATCTTATCAAAAAGGAAACTGGAAAACAGGGCTAACCATTACGACCCCTTCGATAAATTTTATGGGAATAGGAACCGTAGCTTCGAATATCGCAGCAAGAAACCTTAAACTTATCGATGATGAAAGAATTAGTGGTGTTGCCACGGATAGACAGGCAGAATTGAAAACCACTTACAAATCGCCATTTTCGATTTCCGGTGGCGTTAATTACAATAAAGATAAATCTAAAATTGGAATTGCTTTTCAATATTACGCCAGTATCGATGTCTACGATATCATGGATGTTGCCCCAAATACATTCGTACGACCAGCCTCACTTGCACCAGAATTAACAAGCGATGATTTTATGAGGGCACAGGCAGCGGCCAAAGATGTATTTAATATGGCCGTTGGATATGAGTACATGCTGAAAAATGATTTATCCCTCTATTTAAGCGGACGTAGTGATTTAACATATTTTGATAAAAGATTGAATGAATCGAATGGAATTAAAGCCACCATAAGTGACTGGAATCTATATCACTTTGCTTCCGGTATCACCCTAAAGAAACAAAAAAGTCAATTAAGTCTCGGATTGCTTTACAGTACTGGCGTTACCAACAATTACGAGCAAAAAGGAAGCTTAAACAATCCGGCTGAAGGAGACCTTTTACAAGGTTCAAGAACCATTACGAAAGCCTCATACAACTCGTTAGGGTTCTTACTTGGCTATACGTTCTATTTTAAAAAGTTTGAACTTCAGAATGATTAAACTTTAGCCCCGAGCTTCAGTGAAGCCAAACCAATTCACAATAACTAAACACCTCACAATCAAAGACCCTTCCAATTTAGAGCTCCTTAAATTTATACGCCGTAACAAGCAATTTAAAAAATCTTGAGAAGTTGTAGCCCTGTAGCACTTTCAGCTTTTAATACCTCTAGTTGTCCAGACACCTCCTGGTAGAAACAAATACCCAAAAAAGCAAACTTTATACCTCCCTCTGTGGGGATGTCTTTAGATCTTAACGCAATTGTACTACTATCAAAATCCTTTCCTATCACTCTGGACTTTGCCATATAGGTTGTAGCGCTCAACGTATCAAAGTCCATCCGAACAATCCCAAATCGCAATTCAAAATGTGAGGCATTTCCATAAAATTTAAACTGTTCAATATTAAACTCTGATATACGACAGATATAATTATCCTTATCAAAGGTAATCTTACCCATAAGACTGGTGGCAACATCCCTTTTAGGAGTAATTCTAAAATCCAGTAACAACTTGCATCCGGCATCAGATTTTAACCCATTGCCTACTGTTCGTTTACCACGTTCCGACAAAACATCACAAACCTTTATTTCTTGAAATAATCTCATCATTCTACCATGTAAAGTAGGATCCTTATAATGTATTAAAAAAGGATGCAGACTGTTTTTAAAAACTTTTTTGGCACGTGAGCAGAGACCAAACTCACTGCTGTTTTCCCGTACTCTTTTCATTTTTGGAGATTTCTTTATAGCCTCCGAGTTAAAGCCTCCACCGGCTTTTCGAGCTACCGGAACACCTTTTCGATAATAAAAATTAATATCGCCAATAGTGCCTGTTAATTTAATAATGCCTTTTTGCTTTGCCATGCCAATAAAGTTTGGTTCAGTCAATATATAAATATACATAGAATATATTTATAGTATATATACATCGTATTTATAACATGTATATAGCGTATATATAGCGTCTTTTATATATTTCAAAATCTGACTATCATGTAATCATCTGAGACAGTAAACACGAAAAAGAAAAAACGACTTAAGCCCTTTGAAGTGCGCGTTTGGAACAATTCAGACAGACTGGTATTGAGGGGCCTATTCCCATCGGGACTCACTTAGAAAATAAAAAAGTAATAATTAAATAGTTTTATCCGATTTAATGACGTTACTTTGCACAGCTTTAGCAACATAGAGCACAAGGGCTAGCAATTTTTTATTCTTCACACAATAATTTATTCCTAATTTTTGATTCTTTGCTGGGTAACTATTGATGTTATCGTCAATTGTTCGCAAGAGGGTTTATACTACTTCTTAAGGCAATTTGTATGAATACATCAATATAATTTGAACATTTTAAATTTAATATACAATGAAACAAGGAACAGTAAAGTTCTTTAACAGAACCAAGGGATTTGGATTTATCACAACAACTGACTCTAACGAAGATATCTTCGTTCATGAAAGCGGATTAATTGACAATATCAGTGATAATGACAAAGTACAATTTGAGACCGAAAGAGGAAAAAAAGGCCTTAACGCAGTAAACGTTGAAATCATCGACTAACTGATAAATGAAAGGCCATCTTTTAGATGGCCTTTTTTATTCATTTTTCCTTAATAACACATAGACAGGAAAATGATCACTATAACCTCCAAGATATTTTCTTCCGGCAAATGTTCTAAACGGATTACCTTTAAACCGACCATTCCACGCCCTCAAAAATCTTTTATCAAATACATCCGCATGGGCAAATGAATGAGTTCCTGGAGTATCTTCAAAAAAATTATTGGTAAATATAATCTGATCAAACAAATTCCATCTTGAGCGATAACTCAAGCTCCCTTTATTAAATGGATCCATTAGTTTGGACATCGGATTATACAAATCGGGGAGCATTAAATGATCTTTTATACTCGTAGACATCGGATCATCATTAAAATCTCCCATTATAATAACGTTAGGGTCAGCTTCTTCTTCTTTAATACCATCCATTACGCTATGAATTGTTTTAGCGGCCTCAATGCGCTTGTAATCAGTTTGAGCAGCCCCATCTCTCCTGGAAGGCCAATGATTTACCAATACATGTACTTCCTGATGGTTTAAAACTCCTTTTACATACAATATATCTCTCGTATAATCGCGGGCACCATCTACATTATCAATCAATAAAGGAATGGCTTCAGAGTTAATTACTTCAAAATCCCTCTTACGGTACAAAAGAGCAGTGTCAATTCCTCTTTCATCGGGAGAATTGAAATGTACATAACCCATATCATATCCGTTCAAATTTTCAGAATCTATCAGATCTTGCAGCACATATTGATTTTCAACCTCTGCAAGCCCCACTATTGAAGGAGCTGTTTTTGCAGCCTGATAACCAATTTCCGATATAGCCTTTCCTAATTTGTAAATTTTATTTTGATAACGCTTGTCATCCCAACGTTTTTCCCCTCCCGGGGTAAAATCATCATCGAGCGTATTTGGATTATTTCTGGTGTCAAATAAATTTTCAAGATTGTAAAATGCAACTGTATATAAATTACTAGCAGATTTTTCAGAAAATGGCGGTGTATGTTTAATATCTTTCATTATTTAAAAATAGTAAATCAAATACTTACCTTTGTACTTTAATCAAATATATGCTTGAAAAGAAAACATTAGACTATGAAAAGGTTGTTCTTATCGGTGTTGTAAACCAAGAACAAGATGAGGAAAAATGTAAAGAATATTTAGACGAACTGGAATTTCTGGCCTATACAGCTGGCGGTGAGGTTATTGAGCGGTTTTGGCAGAAAATAGACACGCCAAATCCCAAAACATTTATCGGAACCGGAAAAATGGAAGATGTTCGTGCTTTTGTAAAAACTCACGACATTGGAACCGTTATTTTTGATGATGAATTAAGTCCGGCGCAACAAAAGAATATTGAAAAAATTCTTCGCTGTAAAATCCTGGATCGTACCAGTTTAATTCTCGATATTTTCGCGCAGCGTGCTCAAACCAGTTACGCACGAACACAGGTTGAATTAGCTCAATACCAATATTTGTTACCTCGATTAGCCGGGTTATGGACTCACCTTGAAAGACAGCGAGGGGGTATCGGAATGAGAGGTCCGGGGGAAACAGAAATTGAAACTGACCGTCGTATTGTACGTGACCGAATCGCTTTATTAAAAAAGAAGCTGGAGAAAATAGATAAGCAAATGGCTACTCAAAGAGGGAACAGAGGTTCTTTAGTTCGAGTGGCCCTTGTAGGTTATACGAATGTCGGGAAGTCTACTTTAATGAACGTACTTAGTAAAAGTGAAGTTTTTGCCGAAAATAAATTGTTTGCCACCCTGGATACAACCGTTAGAAAAGTTGTTATTGGCAACCTTCCTTTTTTATTAAGCGACACGGTAGGTTTTATAAGAAAATTACCTACACAGTTGGTAGAAAGCTTTAAAAGTACCCTGGACGAAGTTAGGGAAGCTGATTTATTGCTACATGTGGTAGACATCTCTCATCCTAATTTTGAAGAGCATGTAGCCTCTGTAAATAAAGTCTTAGATGAGATAGAAAGTGCAGACAAACCAACCATCATGGTGTTTAACAAGATTGATGCTTACGAACATGAAAGCATTGATGAAGATGATTTGGTGACCGAAAAAACAGCAAAGCACTTTACGCTTAAAGAATGGAAGAACACCTGGATGGGGAAAATAGGCGATTACGCCCTCTTTATCTCTGCCCTGAACAAAGAGAATATGGAAGAGTTTAGAAAAAGGGTTTATCAGGAAGTTCGAAAAATACATATTACCCGCTTCCCGTATAATCATTTTTTATATCCCGAATACGACGAAATGGAAAAAGACTTATAATAAAAAAGCGCCTTGTCAGGCGCTTTTTTATACTATTATATTTTCTTTATTAAAAACCTAAATTCACTCCTAAACCAAAAACTTCTCTCAGCTGTAATGCACTTACAGCATTGTCATCATAAACTGTTTGCACTGTAAGGTTGGTTGAAAGGTATTTATTGATCTTCATTACAATATTCATGGTATAGTCCAAATCGACATTTTGCGGATCTTCAAGGTAATTTGAATACAAACTCAAAATATTCTCCATACTCACATTTTCCATGATATTAAACTTGTAATAACCAGAGGCATAAAAACCTAATTCATAACGAAATGTATCACCAGGATCAATTCCATAGGCTTGTAATGCATTTACATTATCAATCCCACTGTGCTGCACAAAGCTTCCTAAATCAGAATCGTATATATACAAATCATCTTTAATAAAAGTCATTTTTGAGGTAGCCGGTGATAAATTAAACTTAAGATTATCACTTTTCTTCCACTCCATACCTGGTCCAAAGGTTAAGTATGCCGGATTGAACAAGCCAGAAGTAGGAAAATCAGAATCCTCATCATTATCATAATCATACCCGTCTGTAAACTGAGTTTTAAAGTTGAGAAAGAATGAATAATTCCAATTATCGAAGGCTTTTCTACCTACCAATGAATTCAATTCAAAACGATCATCCGTTTTGCGCGTACCCAGATCTTTGGTATTCGTGAGACCATACGAGGCTATTACCTTGTTGTCCCAAGACCAATCTCCTTTTAAATAATTAAAATCATAATTAACTCCAACAGTTCCAGAAACATTGTTTTGCCCTCCTGCTACCCAGTTCTTAAATGCCGACTGATTGAGTAAAAAAGTAAAGGTTCCTTTCTTTGTCCAACCTTCTTTTTGTTTTTCTTCAGCAGCTTCTTGCGCATAACTAAAAGAAACTCCTGTTAAAATGAATAAGGTGAATAAAACTTTCTTCATAATAGATTCTTTGATGTTTGATAGTATATAAGGTTACTTTTGTTTAAGCCAGTAACTAGATCTTACTTTTTTCTTTTATAAAGCGGCACGGAGGAACAAGCTTCGCCATACATCATACTCTTCACAATTGGCTGGAGCTTTTGAATAAGGAAAAGATACGCATTTTTTGGAACTGGTTTATCAGAACACCCTTTAATAATAACCGGAAGATCCCGATATGCTGAAACATCTAAAGCTGCAATCTGTTCCTGATATAAGACAGACTCCAGCATTTCCAAGTCCCCAACGACTACCTTTCTGGCATATGAGGACAAATAGGTTGTTAGTAACATATAGGCCCATGCAGGAATTATAGCGTCGGTTGAGCAATATAATGCTACATATTTATTGGCATATTGCTCCCATTCGTGCTCCTGGGCCTTGGTACGAAAATCTTTTTCACGAAGTAAGAAGCCTTGTTCTAACCAATCAGAAACATCAATTTGAATTCGCGCTCCTTCCGGATAAAAGTCTTCAAGATTAATGGTAACCAGTTTACTTTGGGCTACCCTATTTACAATTTCATCAGCCATTTAAACAATTTTTGATAAGCCGACCTTATAAAAGACCGAGCTCCAGTTTGGCTTCTTCACTCATTAAATCCTGACTCCATGGTGGATCGAAGGTAATCTCAACCACACAGTCTTTCACCATATCAACTGTTTTAACTTTCTCTTCCACCTCAACAGGTAAAGTCTCTGCAACCGGGCAGTTAGGCGTCGTTAACGTCATTAATATTTTTACTTCACTATCCTCATTGACAAAAACATCATATATCAATCCAAGTTCATATATATCTACTGGAATTTCCGGATCATAGATGGTTTTTAAAACCGTTACTATTTTTTCTCCTAACTGTGCTGTATCTATAGTTTGTTGATCGCTCATCGTTTAATTTTTATAATTTTAATTCAGTTGAGTTTGATAGGCCACTGCATACAATTTAAGCTGCTTGATCATGCTCACCAAGCCATTAGCCCGCGTAGGTGATAAATGTTCCTTCAACCCAATTTCATCAATAAAGTCTGTTTCTGCATTTATAATATCTTGTGGCTTTTGATTTGAAAAGGCACGTACCAAAATGGCAATAATCCCTTTGGTGATAATAGCATCACTATCGGCAGTAAACACTAATTTATCATCTTCAAGCTCTGCATGTACCCATACCTTACTCTGACAACCTTTAATCAGGTTTTCATCTATTTTGTATTGGTCATCTATAATAGGTAACGATTTTCCAAGCTCAATCATATACTCATAACGCTGCATCCAATCATCGAACATCGAAAACTCATCCACTATATTGTCCTGTATCTCCTGAATAGTCATTTCTATTTATTTTGAAACAAAAATACAATAAGAATTACTGCTTTTCAACAGTTTCTGCCAATGTTAGGATAGCTTTAACCAATGACTCAATTTCTGCGGGAGGATTTCCATGATCGAATGTACTCGATTTATAGTTTTTATCGGCCGTTAACACCTCCAGAGTGGCATGTGGTGCTGCATCTAATGACCTACCACTACTTTGAGGTTTATAGGTACTCAGATCATTCAACGAAACCTTCTTCACCAATTGCATCAATTCATTCCATTTACTCTCCGGAGTATTAAGTTCCTGCTGAAAGGAATTTAAGCCCGTTTGTCTTACGAGTGTTCTGTTTGAGGTTATTATAATTTTATACTGGGAACCCCTGGTGTAGGTTTCATACTGAAAGCCGGTTACCGATTCCTGATTAGTTTTTAACGAATCACATGTCATTGAAATTGAGGTTATAATCACAAATAGTATTGCTGCTATTTTCATCCTGTGTTTTTTATAAAGGTACAAAAAAAGGCACCCGAAGGCGCCTTTAACAATTCTCATTGCGTATTTTGAATTAGTTCAAGAAACTTTCACGAGCTCCGCCTGCCGCAAAAATCGCTCTCATTCTTGCTTTTTGACCTTCAGAGAACATATACATACAGGCATCATCAACATAATCCATATAATTCATGGTCATGTCATTCGATTTACAATTAACGGTTGGATACGATGGACAACCATAATTTGGTCCGTCAGAAGCAGGTGTATCGGCAACAAAATCATCCTGTCTACATCTTCCATCACCCCAAATGTGACGTAAATTCATCCAATGCCCAACCTCATGCGTGGCAGTCCTTCCTTTATCAAATGGAGCAGACACATACCCCTGATCTCCAAAATATTGAGGAGAAATAACCACACCATCAGTAGATGCATTACCTCCAGGGAATTGAGCATATCCCAATATGCCTCCACCAATATTACAAACCCAAATATTCAAATAGTTAGATGGATCTACAGCGTCAGAACCTCCTTGCGAAGCATCTTTCATTGCATCTCTGGTTCCCCAGGAAGTCTTCGTTGAAAACTTGCGAATTACCTGATCTAAAGTAAAGGTAACATTAACATCTGCAACTACTGGTTCAAACTCTCCAGGCACTTGATTTAAGTCATTATTGGAAGCTGTGAAATCTTCATTTAATATTTGGATTTGAGAATTAATCTGAGCATCACTTATATTCTCCTGATCCGTATTGTACAGCACATGAACCACAACCGGAATGTTAATCGTTCCTAACCCATCATCAACCGGCGGGTCTCCTCCTCCATCATTTCCTCCATTGCCATTTCCATTACCTACACCGTCAGGCTTTTTAGCAGCAATAAACGTTCTAAGATTTTTCTCAATGTTATACATACGATTATAAAGATTTGGATCCTGATCCAACTGTCTTTTTAACACCTGCATGGAATAACAATTTTTTCCTTCATTGGCTGACTTTGAGGCCAAATCATCTTCTTCCGGATACACATAAAAGTCACTCATGTCTATTTCCTGAGCAACCACTGCTTCTGTACTCGTATCAGTTACCTTTTCATTTTCACACGAAAGGGTTAACAGACTGAGTGCAGCCACAGTAAACAATACTTTTTTCATAAAAAATTAGTTTAAAAATTAATAATTAGCTGCACTAAGATATATTATTTTAACAATAATAATCAGTTTTGTTAAATTTTTTAAGTAGTTTTTCGACGAAATACAACATAAAAAAAGGCATCCGCTACTGGATGCCTTCATACTAACTCAAATTTTAAATCTTACTGAGCCATAGCTTCTCTAAATCCGCCAGAAGCAAATACACTCATCATTCTGTTTTTCTGACCTTCGGTAAACATATTTAAACAAGGGTCGTCTGAATAATCCATGAAGTTCATAGTCATGTCATTCGTACCACAGTTAACCTGTGGATATGTTGGACATCCTCTACTTGGTCCATCAGAATCAGGTGTATCAGCAACAAAATCCGAAGCGCCACAACCACCATCTCCCCAGATGTGACGTAGATTTAACCAGTGTCCAACTTCATGAGTAGCCGTTCTACCCGTTGAATACTGCGTTGTTCCGGTAAAACGATGATCTAATACCACACCATCAGTAGACCAACTACCTCCAGGGAATTGAGCATAACCCAATATATTACCACCTCTATATGGCATATTGTTTACCACCCAGATATTCAGATTTTGTTGAGGGTTTACAACATCAGACCCTCCGCTTGAAGTAAATTTCATAGAATCATCAGGTCTCCACTGACGCTTATTAGACTGCACTCTGATTACATCTTCTAATACAAAGCGAATACCAACATTAGACTCCACCGCAGAAAATTCTGCAGGAATTGTATTTCGCCCTGGGTTGTTAAGATTAAAATCTTCATTTAAAGCATCAATCTGATCTTCCAGTTGAGACAAAGGAATGTTCTCACTCTGCGTTCTGTAAATCACATGAAAAATCACTGGAATTTCAAGAACACCATCGGCAGCAATTCGCTGAGCTAAACCACTTTTAATAGCATTAGCGGTATGCATTTCAATAGCGGCCATGTTGGTTGCTATCGAAGGATCCTTGGCTAAGAGCTCATCCAGGACACCCATTGTTCCACACTGATCATCTGATAATGCAAATTCTTGATCTTCACCGAGGGTAACCCCCTCATCTTTAACCTCCGACGAGGTATTCTCACACGAAGTCATCAGTATAGCTATAGCAGCCATACTTAACAATACTCTTTTCATAAAAAATTAGTTTTAGTTATAAATTAGCGAAGCGAATATATATATTTTTTTAACAAATCATTAGTAGTCCGTTAAGGATTTTTAACAATTTTTCGATGAAATACACATATCTGTAAGAAACAGCGCTAATTCACGAGCATATAAACTTCAAAAAATAAAAAGAGAAATTGGTCTTAATACATGGTACCAGACGAGCAATTATCGATAAATAAAAGAATGGGTTATAACAGCATATTTTTAGCCTTTACCACGGCCTCAACGAAACGATCTATTTCTTCTGTAGTATTATAGAAAGCAAAGCTGGCACGGATCGTACCTGGGATATTAAAATAATCCATTATAGGTTGAGCACAGTGGTGCCCGGTACGGACAGCAATACCCAATTTATCTATAATGGTCCCTATATCGTAAGGATGTATCCCATCAATATTAAAAGAAATTACAGAGGTCTTATTGGCAGAAGTTCCATAAATTTTGAGCCCATCTATTTGCAGCAATTTTTCTGTAGCATAGGCCAGCAATTTATGCTCGTAATCCTGAATAGCCTGGAAACCAATCTTGTTGATGTAATCTAAAGCAGCTCCAAATGCAATTCCACCACAGATATTAGGTGTCCCAGCCTCAAATTTATGAGGCAAACCCGCATAGGTGGTTTTTTCAAAGGTTACTTCTGCAATCATTTCCCCACCTCCTTGATATGGCGGTAATTTTTGAAGCCACTCCTCCTTACCATATAAAACACCCACACCCGTAGGACCACACATTTTATGAGCAGAAGCTACATAGAAATCAACATCAAGCTCGTTTACATTTGGTTTAACATGCGGACATGCCTGAGCACCATCAATCAAAACAGCAGCTCCAACCATATGTGCTTTTGTAATAATCTCTTCAATAGGGTTTATAGTTCCTAAAGCATTAGATATATGATTACAAAAAACCAATTTGGTCTTTTCAGATAACAAGGCACCATATGCGCTCATTATAAGCGCGCCTTCTTCATTCATAGGTATTACCTTGAGAATGGCACCAGTTCGCTCACATAACATCTGCCAAGGCACAATATTAGAGTGATGCTCTAAGGCAGATACTATGATTTCATCCCCCTCTTGTAAGATGGCAGTAAAACCATTAGCAACCAGGTTAATACCGTGAGTGGTACCTGAGGTAAAAATGATTTCATGAGACTTATCAGCATTAAAATGCTTTTGAATTTTTACACGTGCCTGCTCATATGCATCCGTAGCTTCCTGAGACAAGGTATGCACTCCTCTGTGGATATTTGCATTGTAGTTACTGTAATAGTCTACAATAACATCGATTACCTGCTGAGGGGTTTGCGATGTAGCAGCATTGTCAAAATACACCAAAGGATATCCGTTTACCTCACGTTTAAGGATAGGAAAATCTTTTCTGATTTCATCTACATCAAAGGGCATATTCTGAATTACTGTACTCATAAAATATTATAATTCGAAACCAATATTCACATTAAGCTTCATCGCTATTAGCTTCTTAATTCTCTTTTTTACTTCATCAATCTTAACACTAGCTAATACATTGTTTGCGAAACCATACATTAACAATGCTCTTGCTTCTTTTGAAGGAATCCCTCTTGACTGTAGATAGAACAAAGCTTCTTCATCCAGTTGACCTATAGTACATCCATGAGAACATTTTACATCATCCGCAAAAATCTCTAACTGTGGCTTAGTGTTAATTACTGCTCTGTCATCGATCAGAATATTATTATTCTGCTGAAATGCGTTCGTCTTCTGAGCAATTTTATCAACTAAAACCTTTCCGTTAAACACACCTGTACTCTTATCTGCATAGATCCCTTTGTAGTCTTGATGACTTTCACAATTAGGCTGAGCGTGATGAACCAACGTACTGTGATCTACATGCTGTTTATCTCCAATAATCGTAATTCCTTTTAATGTAGAATCAATTCGCTCGTCTAAATGATAAAAATTAAGATTATTACGAGTGATATTTCCACCTAAAGAAAAAGTATGCACAGAAGCATGGCTGTGTTTCTTCTGAGCGATATAAGTATTATCTATTAAAGATGCCGTTTGGGCGTCATTCTGAATTTTATAGTAATCAACTATTGAATTTCTATTGGCATGTATTTCGGTTACCGAATTGGTCAACACAGGATTCTCTGTCAAACTTTGATGACGTTCAATAATTTGTACATGGGCATTTTCTCCGACAACCACTAAATTTCTTGGCTGCAACATTAAGGCCGATTCCTTTCCAGTAGAAAAGTGCAATATTTGAATTGGTTTTTCAACCACCTTTCCTTTAGGTATATTAATAAATGCACCCTCGCGGCTAAATGCCGTATTCAAAGCTGTTAAACCATCATCTTTAGGGGCTATTTTATTAAAATAATTATCAATAATTAATCGATACTTTGGTTTTGAAAGTGCAGCACTCATCAAACACACATCAAGTCCTTCATGTGAAGTCTCAGAAAGGTAAGAACTGTATATTCCATCAACAAAAACGATCTTATACGAATCGATTTCATGTAAAAAATATTTCTTAACATCCTGAAATTGAAGTGCTGATTCCTCTTTAGGAAAAACAGTATAGTCGTTTTTCAAAAGCGCATTTAAGGATGTATACTTCCAAGACTCTTCCTTCTTTGTAGGAAAGCCTTTTTGTTCAAAAACCTTAATGGCCTCAGATCTTATTTCATGAACCGGTGCATCTACATCAATCTGACCTTCAAAAGCCATGAAAGATGAAACCAATTTTTCTTTCAAATCCATTTTATACTTTTTGTAATTTCTGTTCACACAGAAACTTCATTCAAAATTTTTTTAAATCCTGAGAACTTATCTTTCCTCAAGAAAATTATACCGATAGCTCTTGCTTCAACCAATCGTAACCTTTCTCCTCTAGTTCTAAAGCAAGTTCTTTTCCTCCAGATTTAACAATCTTACCGTCTAATAATACGTGAACAAAATCCGGAACGATATATTCAAGTAATCGCTGGTAGTGTGTAATTACTACTACCGCATTATCTTTACTTCTAAGTTTATTAACTCCATTAGAAACAATTCTCAAGGCATCAATATCCAATCCTGAATCTGTTTCATCAAGAATGGCAAGTTTTGGCTCTAGCATTGCCATCTGGAAAATTTCATTTCTCTTTTTCTCACCTCCTGAGAATCCCTCATTCAAGGAACGCGAAAGGAATTTTCTATCGATTTCTAATAACTCAGATTTTTCTCGGATAAGCTTTAACATCTCATTTGCAGGCATTTCTTCTAAACCTCTTGCCTTACGCGTTTCGTTAATAGCTGTTTTTATAAAATTGGTAACCGTTACTCCAGGAATTTCTACCGGATATTGAAACGAAAGAAATATTCCGTTATGCGCACGTTCTTCAGGTGCAAATTCGTTAATATTCTCTCCTTCGAAAACGATATCTCCCTCTGTTACTTCATACTCCTCTTTACCTGCTATCACAGACGACAAAGTACTTTTACCAGAACCATTTGGTCCCATAATAGCATGTACTTCACCTGGGTTTACCTGAAGGTTGATACCTTTCAAAATATCTTTCTCTTCTATACCGGCATGTAAATTCTTAATCGTTAACATCTTATCTATTTGAATTTATATCTTTATTTTTAGGGTTGCCCCTTAATCTTCTAAATTTTAATCCTATCCTACTGATCCTTCCAGGGAAATTTCCAATAATTTTTGAGCTTCTACTGCGAACTCCATCGGAAGTTTATTCAACACTTCTTTGCTAAACCCATTAACAATTAACGCAATTGCTTTTTCAGTATCGATCCCTCTCTGATTACAATAGAATATTTGATCTTCACCAATTTTACTGGTAGTGGCCTCATGTTCTATCTGCGCCGTTTTATTTTTTGCCTCTATGTAAGGAAATGTATGTGCTCCACATAAATTACCCATCAACAACGAATCACATTGCGAGAAGTTCCTTGCATTTTCAGCACCTCTGTTAACCTGCACTAATCCACGGTAACTATTTTGTGACTTTCCGGCAGAAATACCTTTTGAGATGATGGTACTCCTGGTATTCTTACCAATATGAATCATCTTAGTACCGGTATCAGCCTGTTGGTAGTTGTTTGTTACAGCTATCGAGTAAAATTCACCAATCGAATTATCTCCCTTAAGAATACATGAAGGATATTTCCAGGTAACTGCCGAACCAGTTTCTACCTGGGTCCAGCTAATCTTAGCATTCTTTTCACACAGCCCTCTTTTGGTAACGAAGTTAAAAACTCCACCTTTTCCTTCTTTATCTCCCGGAAACCAATTTTGAACAGTCGAATACTTTATCTCTGCATCATCTAAAGCAATAAGCTCTACTACAGCAGCATGTAATTGATTTTCATCTCGCTGAGGAGCTGTACAGCCCTCGAGATAACTCACGTAACTACCTTCGTCAGCAACCACGAGAGTTCTTTCAAACTGTCCGGTTCCCGCCTGATTGATACGGAAATAGGTCGACAGCTCCATCGGACATCTTACACCTTTCGGTATATAGCAAAATGAACCGTCAGAGAAGACCGCTGAATTTAAGGCCGCATAAAAATTATCTCTTTGCGGAACCACGGTACCTATGTACTTTTTAACCAACTCAGGATGTTCCTTGATCGCTTCTGATATCGAGCAAAAAATGATTCCTTTTTCAGCTAATGTCTTTTTAAAAGTTGTAGCAACAGACACTGAATCCATTACAACATCAACAGCTACACCAGCCAATTTTTTCTGTTCTTCAATAGAAATCCCTAATTTCTTGAAAGTTTCCAGCAATTCAGGATCTACCTCATCAAGGCTTTCATATTCCGGTTTCTTTTTCGGAGCAGAATAATATGATATATCTTGAAAACTCGGCTTTTTATACGTTACGTTCGCCCATTCAGGCTCTTCCATTTTTTCCCAAGCTCTAAAAGCCTCAAGTCTCCATTCGGTCATCCATTCCGGCTCCTCCTTCTTTTTAGAAATAGCACGCACGATGTCTTCGTTCAGACCATTTGGAAACGTTTCAGCTTCAATATCTGTATAAAACCCGTATTCGTATTCTTTAGTTTCGAGTTCTTTTTTTAATTCTTCTTCAGTATACGCCATCTTTGTCAATTTCAAAATTAGTCAACCAATTTATTAGTCGATTCTTATAACGAAAAGCTTTCACCACACCCACAGGTACGCTGTGCGTTTGGATTGTTAAACACAAAACCTTTTCCGTTTAGTCCGCCAGAATATTCTAAAGTGGTGCCTACGAGATACAAAAAACTCTTTTTGTCTACTACAAGCTTTATATCGTTGTCTTCAAAAAGTTTATCGTCGTCGGTTTTACTCTTATCAAAATTTAAATCGTAAGACAAACCGCTGCAACCGCCACTCTTCACACCTACTCTAACGTAATCCTGTGCGGCGTTGAACCCATCATCTGACATGAGTTCTACTAACTTATTTTTCGCTGTTTCAGAAACCTTTATCATCTTTAAACAGATTAGTTCTAAATAGTAGGCAAAAATAGTATTTTAAAGCCGATTTACCATAAGTTACAACATTATTATAACAAATCGTTCTATAGATTTATATTATAACTATTCTTTATGAAACGAACATAAGTTGAGAAGTCTTTACACATCTAGGTTTAACAGCTCTTTCAACATTTTCTTCCCCTCAGGAAGCAATATGATTTGTCTGGAATTTTTTACTTTTTTAACCCATCCTTTTTGAAGCATATTTTCAAATATTTTTGCACCAAGCGCTCCGGCAATATGATGCCTTCTTTCGCTCCAATCCAGGCATTGATACGCCAAAGATCTCCTTTCACTCTTCAACTGACGTACATCGATCCCAAAAGACAAAAACCATTTTTCTCCATAGGAAGTAACTACATAATCCTTATTTAAGAATTTTAATATACCGTTATCAATTAAAGCTTCTGTAAGTTTCACCCCCAGGGCTCCAGCGAGATGATCATAACATGTTCTGGCCTCAGTAAGCCCCTTAGGATGGGGCCTTTTAACCCTATTATACCCTTCATGGTTTGGTATCAAGCTAGCCATAGACTCAATAGCCTGAGCAACTGAAGCATTTTGAAAGGTGTAATACCTATGCCTACCTTGCTTTGTAACAGCAAGGATTTCGGAAGCTACCAATTTAGTCAAATGATTGCTGGCTGACTGTGGAGAAACATCAGCGCATACTGCTAGCTCAGAAGCCGTATAGGATCTTCCATCAAGCAAATTCCAAAGCATTATAGCGCGACTTTTATCACCTATCAATACTGCTATTCGACTAAATTGATCTTCTATTTCTTCCATTATTAATTATTAATCCCAAACAAGCGGACGATCGACTCCAAGTGTTCTTAAATAGCTCAATACTTGTCCTGCATGAACAGCTTCATGATACACCATCCGATTTAAATAATCCCCTAATTTTTTGTTCTGCCCTAATTCTTTCCTCACAATTCTTATGCTATCAAGATCAGTATCAGAAAGTTTTTTGATCATTCCAATAAAACTTTCCCTGTATTTTTGGGCAAAGTCAAGTTCCTTTTCCACATTTCCATAACTAAGACTTTCCCAAGGAGATTTATAAACACCTAAAACTCCTTCACCTTCTATAATTTTATGATATAAATGCTCCCCTTCTAGTACATGGCGAATTATTTCTATTAAGGAAAACGCATTTTTATCAGGCCTCCAATTTAAATATTCTACAGGAATTCCTCTCCATAATTTAGCACTTCGCCGTCTTGTTTCGGAGAAGTTTAATATTAACAATTCTGTTGCACTCATAATCTTTCTTGGTTTCAGCAAAACTATATCAACCGAATCTTGAATATTTCATTTTATAATGAAGTGTCAACTTAAGCGCCACACAAAGACAACCTACTTTTAATTTTTAACTTCCAACTTTATATTACCTTTGCAACATGTTAGAAGATAAGAATCCAAAGCGCACAACAGTATCAGATCTTGGCGAATTCGGCCTGATCGATCATCTTACGAAATATTTTGATCCCATCCATGAATCTACCATCAAAGGCGTCGGAGACGACGCGGCTGTCTTAGATTTTAAGGGTCATAAAACGGTAATCTCAACAGACCTTCTGGTTGAAGGGGTTCACTTCGACCTCAGCTACACGCCTTTAAAACATTTAGGCTACAAGGCTGTAATGGTTAACTTATCTGACATCTATGCAATGAATGCACTTGCTACCCAAATAACGGTATCCATTGCTGCCTCTAACAGATTCCCTCTTGAGGCTCTTGAAGAACTCTATGCAGGTATTCAATTAGCTTGTAAAAACTATAAGGTGGACCTGATAGGAGGCGATACGACCTCATCCAACAAAGGGCTTTTAATCTCTATCACTGCAATAGGTAAGGCTACAGACAATGAAATCACCTATAGAAGTGGGGCACAACCCAACGACCTCCTTGTTACCAGTGGAGATATTGGCGGGGCATATATGGGCTTACAAATACTGGAACGTGAAAAAGAAGTTTTCAAAGTAAACCCTAACAACCAACCTGATCTTTCTCCATATTCATATATTATCGAAAGACAATTAAAGCCAGAGGCTCGCAAAGACATACCACAACTTTTGAAAGATCTTGAGGTAAAACCTACTTCGATGATTGACATTAGCGACGGACTTTCTTCAGAAATCATTCATATCTGCAAGAACTCTAAAGTAGGATGCAATTTGTTTGAGGATAAAATACCTTTGGACCCTCAGGTAATTTCCACATGTGAGGAATTTGATCTCAATAGCACTACAGTTGCACTGAGCGGCGGCGAAGACTATGAATTATTATTCACTATTTCTCAGGATGATTACCCTAAAATTAAGGCAAATCCACACCTTACCGTCATAGGCCATATGACAGCAGAGGGTGAAGGCATTCATCTCATTACACGAGCAAACACAAAAATCCCAATCACATCTATGGGTTGGAATTCATATAGTGAAAACAACAATGAGACGGAAAAAGATTAGTATTCTAAGGCTTGCCTATGCCTTTTACGGTAGAAATGAGCCAATGTGTTATTGATTTCTTTTCTTTCGGGGGTCAAGCTCACTATATGACCTCTATCATCGGTAGTTTTTTCACATTTGCAAACAGAGCATTGAAATTCTGTAACATGTGGGGTCACTTTTTTTGAGACTTTGTATCGATGACCAAAAATGCTGCATAAGCAATTAGCCAAAGAAAATCCGGGGGTTTGCTTAGATTTTGACATACGTATTTTTTGATTTGGGTGGTCTAATTTATTAAAATCTAGCCTTTTATCAAATACTTTTTAAAAAAATAAGCAAGTTTTTCACAAATTCTTCCTGATTTTCTATATAAGACATGTGCCCATCCTCCAGTTCAACAGCCTCTACATTGTTGTTTCTGGTTTGCTCTAATAAGTCATTATAGTTTAATACTGGATCCTTTTTTCCAATAATTATCATTTTCCGATAAGGAGAAAAATGCAACAACACTTCTCTGTCATCTCTTATTTTCATCCCCTCTAAAGCGGCCACAATTCCTTGCAAAGGAGTCTGAAGTGCCTGTTTTTTTAACTCCTTAATCTCTTCAGCAAAGATTTTCCTGTTCTTAGGTCTAAATAAATTTGTGATCGCCATTCTAATAAAGCTTTTGTGGTTATATTTTACAGCTTCAATAGCACGATCCCTATTCTTCTTCTTTTCTTCGGAATCAGCTCTCGAAGTAGAATTCAGCAAAACCAACCCCTTCACATTGTCAGGATTTTTCTCAGCGAATGCCAAAGCTACATATCCTCCCATTGAATGCCCAACGAATACAGATTTGCGTATTTTAAGATAATTCAAAACAGCCTCCACTACTTCAGCCATCATCTCCATGGTATGTACATAACCAAAACATCCAGTTTTACCATGCCCGGGAAGATCAATGCTAATCACCCTGTATTTAGAAACAAAATATGACTTCACCTCTTTCCAAATAGTACTATTTTCTAAAAATCCATGCAGAAAAACTACAGCAGTCCCTTTGCCTTCATCTTCGAAATAAACTGAAGTTCCTTTATGCAAAATCTCCATCACCTTCTTTGTTTAAAATTCTTAATTTAGACTTCTATTAAAAACGCGTCAAAGATATTAACTACATGAACAAAACGAAAGAAACTCTGCTAACCGCTTTTGCCTTGTTTTCTTTATTCTTTGGTGCCGGAAATCTTATACTCCCACCATTTTTGGGATACAATAGTGGCGATCAATGGTTTTTAACATCGATTGGGTTTTCAATTTCAGCGGTCCTAATACCAATACTCGGTATCTATGCACACGCAAAGATACAAGGGACTATGATCGACTTCGCAAAAAAAGTGTCTCCTGTTTTTAGTTTTGTATACTGCTCATTAGTATACCTGATAGCCATAGGTCTACCATCCCCGAGAACAGCCTCTGTTACCCACGAAATGGCCATTAGTCCTTATTTTAATGTTTCACCGTTAATCACAAGTACAGTTTATTTTATATTGGTTTTTATAATCGTCATTAATCGCTCTAAACTCATCGAGCTTATCGGTAAATTTATAACACCATTAATTCTATTCATATTAATAAGCATCATGGGTGTATCTATCTTTTCGAATAACAGCCCAGCCGCAAATTCACCTTATCCAAAACCCTTTTCTTCGGGAATTTTAGAAGGATATCAAACTTTTGACGCCATAGGAGCTGTTGTTGTAGGCGCCGTTATCATAATTTCCATTAACATAAGAAGTAATGAGACCTATATAGCAAAAAGAAAGCTAATCAGCAGAGCAGGTATTCTGGCTGGCCTGGGACTATTTATAATTTACACCGGACTTATCTTTACCGGTGCTTTGTATGGCCCTGAATTTTCAGATAATGTTTCGAGAACTAATCTCCTAAACGGAATAGCTGCCAAAACTTTAGGCAGCATTGGTCGTCAGTTTCTAAGTATCCTGGTTACGCTTGCGTGTTTCACGACTGCAGTAGGTATAGTTACAGGAACTTCAGACTACGCAAAACAAATCTTCAACAATTCCAAAACTGCCTTCCTCATTACAGCTATCCTGGGTTGCAGTCTGGGCATACTGGTGGGGCAACTTAATGTTGGTTACATTATTGACATAGCAATTCCTGCGCTGGCATTTATTTACCCAATCACCATCGTACTGATCATACTCAATGCAATTCCTGCGAAATATACTTCTTCTGTTGTTTTCAAAATGGTAGTAATCACCACCATTTTATTCAGCATTCCAGATTTTATACAAACCCTGGGACTTCATCAGGATTTCTCATCATGGCATCAATTTATACCATTTTCGGAACACCAATTGGGTTGGACCGCACCTGCCCTTATTGCTTTAATAGCAACAAACATTTTTTTAAAATATTCTGACAAGCTTAAATCGACAAGCTAATTCATTTCTTTTCCTTTTTAATTCAAGGTGGTTATCCACCAAACACATCCCATTGGGTCTTCGAACCCGGCACTTCTTGTTTCATCATCTTCATTCATCGGAAACATTAGAGGAACTGCACCATTATCCAGCGCCTTGTAAAAGATAGCATCTGCGTCATTGACATAAATATAAAATGCTGATTTTGAAGAAACATCACCCTTAACGGCCTGAGTAATCATCACCGTGGTATCCCCCACTCTTAATTCCGAATACTCTACCCGTTTGTGCCTATCCAATCTCCTCACTCTTTCTTCAGCATTAAATATTTTTCGAGTGAAATCAATAAACATATCGATGTCCTTTAGCATTAAAAAGGGCATCATTTGCTGATGCCCAACGGTTATTTTCGTTCTTTTCATCTTGCACTTGATTTTTGAATTAGTGCAATAACGAATGAAGAGAAATATTATTGAATATGAAAACTATTTCTTGTTGTTCATATATTCTTCGATTTCACCTACTTCAATTGGTATATTCTTCATTAAATTAATTGGTTCACCAGATTCCTGAACCACCACATCATCTTCTAGTCGAATTCCCAAGTTTTCATCTGGAATATAAATCCCAGGTTCTACCGTAAATATCATATTAGATTTAATTGGGGTTTTAAGTTCGCCATAATCATGAGTATCTAAGCCTAAATGGTGACTTGTTCCATGCATAAAATATTTTTTATATGCCGGCCATTCGGGGTTCTCATTTTGCACATCGGCTTTATCTAACAACCCCAACTCTAACAACTCAAAAGTCATGAATTTACCGACTTCTTTATGGTATTCCTTCAAAATTGTGCCTGGAACCAACATTTTTGTCGCCTCCTTCTTAACCCTCAAAACTGCATTATACACATCCTTTTGCCTTTGCGTAAAACGACCATTCACAGGAATTGTTCTTGTCATGTCACTACTGTAATTAGCATATTCGGCTCCCACATCCATCAAAAGCATGTCACCATCCTTACATTCCTGGTTGTTTTCAATATAATGCAATACACAAGCGTTAAAACCCGAGGCGATTATTGGGGTGTAAGCGAATCCTCGCGATCTATTACGCAAAAATTCATGCATATATTCAGCTTCTATCTCATACTCCATTACTCCGGGCTTTACAAAATTCAGAACCCGTTTAAATCCTTTTTCAGTAATTTCACAGGCATGCTTTAAAATAGCTGTTTCTTCTATCTCCTTCACTCCTCTTAACTGATGCATTACCGGATTACTTTTTTCCCATTTATGGGCTGGGAATTTCTCTTTACACCATTTTATAAATCGATCTTCCCTGGTTTCAGTTTCAACCGCCAATCCTCCACGGTAATGTTCATTAGTGTTGAAATAAACAGTATCTGCTTCAGTCATTAATTCGAAGAAGATCTTTTCAAACTCAGACAACCAATAAACAGTTCTGACCCCACTTATTTCGAATGCCTTTTCTTTACTTAGTTTTTCGCCTTCCCAAATCGCTATATGCTCATTAGTCTCTCTAACAAATAAAACCTCTCTATGCTTCTCCTCATGAGCATCAGGAAATAACAACAATACGGTCTCTTCCTGATCGGCTCCGGTTAAATAAAAGAGATCTCTTGCCTGCTGAAACGGAATAGTTGAGTCAGCTCCAATTGGATAGATGTCATTTGAATTAAAAATTGCGATACTTTTTGGCTTCATAGCAGCCATGAACTTTGTCCTATTTTTTACAAAAAGATTTTTGTCTATCGGAAGGTATTTCATATCAATATATTTAAAAACAAATTTATACATTTGATAATGAATTACATATTAATCGGATGCAAAATATAACTAACTACCTGTTACTCTTTATAGGATTCATCACGCTCAGCGCCACCGCTCAAATCAAAGATCCATATCGCATTTTTAACCAGAAAGGCAAGCAAGTGTCTTATAAAAAAATGCTTAAAGATCTCTCCAGATCGGAAGTCATACTTTTTGGCGAACTGCACAACAACCCTATAGCCCATTGGCTTGAATATGAAGTCACTTCTGATTTATTGAAATCCGATTCTTTAATTCTTGGGGCAGAGATGTTTGAAGCAGATGACCAAAACACTCTCAATGATTACCTCATGGGGTTCATAAATGCAAAAACCATGGATTCAATCATCAGTCCCTGGCCTAACTATAACACGGACTATAAACCATTGGTGGATTTAGCAAAAAGAAACAAGCTAAGTTTTATTGCTACCAATGTACCCCGAAAATACGCCAATCTGGTATTCAAAAAAGGATTCGAGGCCCTTGACCCCCTTACTGATCAAGAAAAAAATTATATAGCTAAACTTCCAATTGCTTATGACCCGAACCTCCCCTCATATAAGGCTATGCTAGAAATGATGCCGGGACATGGAGGAGCAAACCTGCCCAAGGCGCAAGCAATTAAGGATGCTACAATGGCCTTCTTTATATTAAAACATTTAAAAACCAACCACCTCTTCATCCATTACAACGGGTCTTATCATTCTAATAATTTTGAAGGAATTGGTTGGTATTTAAAACGACAACGTTCAGAATTAAACATAAAAACCATTAACATTGTAGAACAAAAAGCACTCAGGAAACCAGAAGCAGAACATATGAATTCGGCTCACTACATTATAGTTGTTGACAAGGATATGGCTAAAACGTATTGATAAAACCGTTAAACTTCTTTTAATCTTTTTGAGGTTATTTTAACAATCTCTATTTTCATCCGCTAGTAAAACAATCATTAATATGAAAAAACATATACTCCTAGCTGGTATTATATCAGCCTTCAACCTTATTCAGGCACAACAACCCCCCACCGCTCCAGATCTTGTTGAGAAAAGCGTTTCAGACCATGAAAACATGCGTGAAAAATCAATAGTCAAAAACCTTCCTTTCACCAGTATCGGACCCACTATTATGAGTGGACGGGTAGTGGATTTGGATGTTAACCCCAATGACCCTTCGGAGTTTTATGTTGGCTACGCTTCCGGCGGTGTATGGCACACTAATAATAACGGGACAAGCTTCACTTCCATAATGGACCAAGCTCCAACTCAAAATATCGGTGACATAGCAGTTGACTGGAAAAATGGCACCATTTGGGTAGGAACCGGAGAAAACAATTCCTCTCGCTCTTCATATGCGGGTATTGGAGTTTTAAAAACGACTGACCAGGGAAAAACATGGAAAAATGTGGGACTCAATGACTCCCATCATATCGGGAGAATTATCATAAATCCAACAAATCCTAATGAGGTTATAATCGGGGTTACAGGACATTTATATTCAAAAAACAGCGAAAGAGGTGTTTATAAAACTTCGGATGGAGGATTAACCTGGAAGAAAACGCTCTATATTAATGACGAAACAGGTATAATAGACTTAGTACATTCTCCTGATAATTTTAATGTCATGTATGCTGCTGCATGGGAAAGAGACCGTAAAGCATGGAATTTTACAGGTAGTGGTGACAATTCCGGAATCTACAAAAGTACCGATGGTGGAGATAGCTGGTCATTAATTACTTCTAAAAACAGTGGATTTCCTACAGGAGAGGGTGTTGGAAGAATCGGATTGGCCGTATATGACGACAATACCTTATTTGCTGTCCACGACAGTCAATTTCACAGAGAGAAAAAAGACGATACTTCCGACAGTTCAGATAAACTCACCAAAGACGACTTTAAATCAATGCCGATGGATGAGTTTATGAAGCTTGACAATAAAAAGCTAAATGAGTTCTTAAAAACGAATGGGTTTCACGAAAAATACCGCGCTCAAAATGTAAAACAACTAGTTAGCACCGGAACTGTAAAACCAAATGATTTGGCCAAGTATCTAGAAGACGCCAACGCTTTACTTTTTGACACACCAGTAAAAGGCGCTGAGGTATATAAAAGCACTGATGGTGGAAAATCCTGGCATAAAACACATGAAGAGTACATCGATGGATTATTCTATAGCTATGGTTATTATTTTGGAGAAATCAGGGTCGACCCAAGCAATGCCAATAAACTTTATATAGGCGGAGTTCCACTCGTTAAATCCGATGATGGTGGTAAAAACTGGAAAATCATCAGCAAGGAAAACGTACATGCTGATCATCAGGCATTATGGATCAACCCGAATAAGTCAGGACACTTAATCAATGGAAATGATGGTGGCGTTAACATTTCCTATGATGACGGCGAACACTGGATTAAAAATAACACTCCTGCAGTAGGTCAGTTTTATGCAGTTAATATCGACCATCAAAAGCCTTACAATATATACGGAGGATTACAGGACAATGGGGTATGGACCGCACCTCATAACGCTCGACAAGATCAAAGCTGGAAACAGTATGGTAGCTACCCCTGGAAGGAATTAATGGGCGGTGACGGAATGCAAGTACAGATTGACAACAGAAATCATAACATTATTTATACGGGTTATCAGTTTGGAAATTACTACAGAATAGATCAAGAAAAAAACAAGAGAGTTTATATACAACCAAAACATGAACTTGGCGAAAGCCCTTATCGATTCAACTGGCAAACCCCAATACTGCTCTCTCCGCACAATCAGGACATTTTGTATTTAGGAGGTAATAAGCTAATGCGCTCCATGAATCAGGGCAATGATTGGACTGCGATATCAGAAGATTTAACAAATGGGGGAAAACCAGGTAATGTAGCCTATGGAACACTCACAACCATTTCAGAATCTCCTTTTGAATTTGGTCTGATTTACACAGGAAGTGACGATGGAATGATACATGTAACCAAGAACGCCGGTGCCAGCTGGGAAGTTATCTCCTCAAACCTGCCAAAGGATTTATGGGTATCAAGGGTTATTGCCTCCTCTCACAAGAAAGAAAGAGTTTATGTCACTTTAAACGGTTATCGCTGGGACGATTTTAATACTTATGTTTACATGAGTGACGACTATGGAAAAAACTGGAAAGACATCAGTTCGAATCTTCCAATTTCTCCAGTGAATGTGATTAGAGAAGACCCAACGAATCAAGATCTGTTATACCTTGGAACCGATAATGGTTTGTTTGTTTCATTAAACAGCGGTAATTCGTGGGAGGCATTCGGTAAAAACCTTCCTATGGTAGCAGTGCACGACCTTGTCATTCAGCCCGAAGCTAAGGACCTCGTTGTTGGGACTCATGGAAGGAGTATCTACATTGCTGACATTGCTCAATTACAGCAATTAACGGAAAATTCCATGACACAAGAGGTTATTCTTTTTGATATTAATGATATTAGACATTCTACTCGTTGGGGTAACAAGTGGAGCCAGTGGTCTGAAACCTATGAGCCACACATTACCATTCCTTTTTATGTGTCTAGCTCTAAACAATTAAAAGCCAATGTAGTAACCACAAACGGCATCGTTGTAAACTCGTTAGCTCTGGATGCAGACCAAGGGTTAAATTATAAGAAATTTGATCTCACTTTTTCGGATAATGGGAGAAAGGCATATGCCAAAAAGAATAAAAACGCCAACCTGAAAAAGGCAGCGAATGGCAAATACTACCTACCTAAAGGGACATATAAAATAATTGCAGGAACCAAAGAAAAACAATTCACTGTAAAGTAATTAAAAATTTAGGTGGCTTGATCAAGCCACCTAAATACTGAAAACCAACGCTTTTTTAAAACTAACTTAAATTAACTTACAAATATCTATGTAGGGTTTTAATTGGTTATCTCAAATATAACCACTCAATACATTTTAAAACAGGGGTTATTTCCCCATTGTTAATAGTATTCCTCCCGTTTATTGTTAAATTTCAATCGTTTTAGCTGCCATTCTTTGTTAAATTTCAATTTATTTTAAACTCATTCTAAATTGCGCTCAAATTAGAATCTAAAGTTTGTTAATGAATTGCCTGTACAGTATTTTTGTTCATCAATAAAAATCATCTACTAATGAGCGGAATTTTAAATTCATCAATAGCGAGAAAAGTCGCAATGGCTCTTTCTGCTATATTCTTATTAATCTTCCTTTTACAACACTTTTTAATAAATTTCACATCTGTTATCAGTGAAAATCTATTTAATGAGCTTTCTCATTTTATGGGCACAAATATTCTAATTCAGGCTGTCATGCAACCTGTACTGATTTTTGCCGTTGTTTTTCACTTTGTAATGGGCTTTATTTTAGAAGCTAAAAATAAAAGTGCTCGTAAAATCAAGTATGTTAGCTATAATGGTGGCGCAAATTCGTCATGGATGTCAAGGAATATGATATACAGCGGCCTTGTGATCTTAGCTTTTCTTGTGTTACACTTCATTGACTTCTGGATTCCTGAAATGAACTATAAGTACATTCAGTTCAACCCTGAAGACCCAACCCGTTATTATGGTGAGCTAGTTCATAAGTTTGAAAGCCCATTAAGAGTTGGCGCTTATGTTGTGTCTTTTGCCTTGTTATCTCTACACCTTTTGCATGGATTTCAGTCATCTTTTCAATCTGTAGGATGTAATGGC
Source organism: Zhouia amylolytica (assembly GCF_900116365.1). Lineage (GTDB taxonomy): Bacteria > Bacteroidota > Bacteroidia > Flavobacteriales > Flavobacteriaceae > Zhouia > Zhouia amylolytica. Next base: position 421,608 of record NZ_FPAG01000001.1, read on the forward strand.
AAATACACACCGGCATTAAAGGCTTTCGGGAAATACTTCGCAATCTTGATCCCTCTTGGGTTTATTTTCATTGCTCTTTTCCATCATTTTAACCATTAAAGATCAATTCAAATGGCAACATTAGAATCAAAAATACCACAGGGGCCAATAGGCGATAAGTGGACAAATCACAAGAACAATATAAACCTGGTAAATCCAGCCAACAAACGAAACATAGATGTTATCGTAGTTGGTACTGGTCTTGCCGGAGGATCGGCTGCAGCTACATTAGCAGAACTTGGATATAATGTAAAGACTTTCTGCTATCAAGACTCACCTCGTCGTGCACACTCGATTGCAGCCCAGGGAGGTATCAACGCTGCTAAAAATTATCAAGGCGATGGTGATTCCACCTATCGTTTGTTTTACGACACCGTTAAAGGTGGTGATTACCGCGCTCGCGAGGCGAATGTTTATCGATTAGCAGAGGTTTCTGCAAACATTATCGACCAATGTGTGGCGCAAGGAGTTCCTTTTGCTCGTGAATATGGTGGGTTATTGGATAATCGCTCTTTCGGTGGTGTTTTAGTATCGCGAACGTTCTATGCTAAGGGTCAAACAGGACAACAGCTTTTATTGGGTGCTTATGCGGCTATGAACCGTCAAATCAACCGAGGTAAAATTGAGTCTTTTAACCGTCATGAGATGCTCGACATCGTAGTTGTAGATGGTAAAGCACGTGGAATCATTGCAAGAAATATGGTTACAGGTGAAATTGAAAGACACGCTGCGCATGCGGTTGTCATTGCTTCAGGAGGATATGGGAACGTATTCTTTCTTTCAACAAACGCAATGGGAAGTAACGTGACAGCTTCATGGAAAATCCATAAGAAAGGTGCGTATTTTGCCAATCCATGCTTCACGCAAATCCACCCGACTTGTATTCCAGTTTCAGGTGATCATCAATCAAAACTAACATTGATGTCTGAATCACTTCGTAACGATGGCCGTATATGGGTGCCAAAGAAAAAGGAAGATGCGATTGCAATTCGTGAAGGAAGACTAAAACCTACTGAATTGGCGGAAGAAGACAGAGATTATTACCTGGAAAGAAGATATCCTTCATTCGGTAACCTGGTACCTCGAGATGTTGCTTCAAGAGCAGCAAAAGAAAGATGTGATGCCGGGTTTGGTGTTAATGCTACCGGTGAGGCCGTATTTTTAGATTTTGAATCTGCTATTATGCGCTACGGTAGAGAACAAGCCGCTATTCACGGTAATCACAATCCAAGCGATGCAGAGGTTCGTAAACTTGGGGAAGAGGTTGTTGAAAATAAATACGGAAACCTTTTCCAGATGTATGAGAAGATCGTTGATGAGAATCCATATAAAACGCCAATGAAAATTTACCCTGCCGTTCACTATACAATGGGTGGTATTTGGGTTGATTATAATTTAATGACTTCTATCGAGGGATGTTACGCCATTGGTGAGGCCAATTTCTCTGACCACGGAGCTAACCGTCTAGGAGCTTCAGCGCTAATGCAAGGATTAGCCGATGGTTATTTTGTACTTCCCTATACTATAGGAGATTATTTATCGCAAGATATCAGGACAGGTAAAATATCTACTGAGACTCCTGAATTTGAGGAAGCTGAAAAGAATGTTCAAGGTCAAATTGACGCTCTAATAAACAATAATGGCTCCAATTCTGTTGATCATTACCACAAAAAACTTGGTAAAATCATGTGGAATAAATGTGGAATGGCAAGGAACGAACAAGGACTTAAGGAAGCTATTAAAGAAATCAAAGAACTACGTGAAGATTTTTACAAAAATGTTCGCGTTACAGGAAGTGCTGACAGTAAAAATGCTGAGTTAGAAAAAGCAATGCGTGTTGCTGACTTTCTGGAATTAGGTGAATTATTCGCCAAGGATGCCCTACACCGAAATGAATCATGCGGTGGACACTTCCGTGAAGAATATCAAACGGAAGAAGGTGAAGCCTTACGTGACGATGAGAACTTTAAGTATGTAGCCGCATGGGAGTATAAAGGCGAACCAAGTGATGCAGTACTTCACAAGGAGGACTTAGAGTATAAGAACATCGAATTAAAAACAAGAAGTTATAAATAGATATCAGTATTGAGACATGGGATGTTAGACTAACTGCTCAAAACTCAATACTCAATACTAAAATCTAAATATTATGAATCTTACATTAAAAATATGGCGTCAAAAAGACGCAAACACTCAAGGAAAGATCGTTGATTATCCTATCAGCGAGGTATCTCCGGATATGTCTTTTCTTGAAATGTTAGACGTTTTAAATGAACAATTAATCTCAAAAGGGGAAGAGCCCGTTGAGTTTGATCATGACTGTAGAGAGGGTATATGCGGAACTTGTTCATTACAGATAAATGGTGAGCCACATGGTCCGGATCGCGGAGTTACGACTTGTCAATTACACATGCGTATGTTCAAGGATGGTGACACTATTTTTATAGAACCCTTCAGAGCGAACGCCTTTCCTGTAATTAAAGATTTAATTGTAGATCGAAGTTCTTTTGACCGTATTCAACAAGCTGGTGGGTTTATTTCGGTAAACACCTCAGGTAACACCATAGATGCAAACTCAATTCCGGTAAACAAACACGATGCTGATAAGTCATTTGACGCAGCAACCTGTATTGGGTGTGGTGCTTGCGTAGCAGCCTGTAAAAATGCCAGTGCCATGTTATTTACATCTGCAAAAGTTTCTCAATTTGCCTTATTACCACAAGGACAAGTTGAAGCTACGGATCGCGTAATGAACATGGTTCGTCAAATGGATCTTGAAGGATTTGGAAACTGTACGAATACAGGAGCCTGTGAAATAGAATGCCCTAAAGGTATTTCTTTAGAGAATATTGCAAGAATGAACAGAGAATATCTAAAAGCTTCTACGAAGTAATTAATATTTTTTAAAGTCTTTATACGATCCCGAACATAAATTGTTCGGGATTTTTTATTTTTAGACAATGCAAAACAACTTATTAGAAATAGACCAGCTCTCCATTGCTTTTTCCACAGAAAAAAGACACCAGACCGTTGTTAGAAATATTTCCTACAGCCTCAAAACGAATGAAATTTTAGGAATCGTTGGAGAATCCGGAAGTGGAAAGTCTGTAAGTTCACTTGCCATAATGGGGCTTTTACCCAAGAAAATTTCAAAATTGGAATCAGGATACATCCGATTTGAAGACAAAGAATTAACTTCCATAGCCCATAAAGACTTTCGAAAAATCAGAGGAAAAGAAATAAGCATGATATTTCAAGAGCCCATGAGTTCCTTAAACCCTTCTTTGAAATGCGGAACTCAAGTTATGGAAATACTTTTTCAACATTCCTCAATGACTTCAAAAGAGGCAAAAGAAGAAACTCTGGCTCTTTTTAAAAAAGTCAAACTTCCGAGACCAGCCTCTATTTTTGACAGTTATCCTCACCAAATAAGTGGAGGACAGAAACAGCGGGTTATGATTGCCATGGCCATTGCATGCAAACCAAAAATTTTAATTGCAGATGAACCGACCACTGCCCTTGATGTTACCGTTCAAAAGGAAATTATAGCTCTTTTAAGAGATCTTCAGAAAGAAACTGGCATGAGTATCATTTTCATCTCTCATGACCTATCACTGGTCTCTGAAATAGCCGACAGTATTGTAGTTATGTATAAAGGAGAAATTGTGGAGAAAGGAGCAACCAATAAAATCTTTTCCAATCCCCAACACACCTATACGAAAGCACTACTTAATGCGCGTCCACCACTAAACAAAAGACTTGAAAAACTAGCTACCATAAAAGATTTTTTGGATGGAAGTTTTGAACCAAAAATAATATCAGAAGATAAACGAAAAGAAATACAGGCAAAAATCTATGAGCAACCTCCGATACTTGAGGTTATAAATATTGAAAAGACTTATTTTTCAAAGGCAGGATTATTTAAAAAGGATGCTTTAAAAGCCGTTAACAACGTAAGCTTTAAACTCTATGAAGGTGAAACCCTAGGCCTGGTAGGAGAAAGTGGTTGTGGTAAATCAACATTAGGAAACACCATTCTTCAACTAGATAAAGCCACTGCGGGAACCATTCTCTATAAGGGAGAGGACATAACCCTGCTTAATAAAAAAGCGCTCAGAGAACTAAGAAAAGAGGTTCAGATAATTTTTCAGGACCCCTATTCCTCATTAAATCCGAGAATCCCCATTGGAAAAGCAATTTCAGAACCCATGAAGGTGCACAAGATTTATACCTCCGAAAAGGACCGTAAGAAAAAAACAATTGATATTCTAGAACGGGTCGGGCTCTCTGAAGAACATTATAGCCGATATCCTCATGAATTTAGTGGAGGTCAGCGACAACGTGTAGGAATTGCAAGAACAATTGCTCTGAACCCAAAACTCATCGTTTGCGACGAATCGGTATCTGCATTAGATATCTCAGTACAGGCTCAGGTATTGAACTTGTTGAATGAACTAAAAGAAACTTTTGGTTTTACCTATATCTTCATTTCTCATGATTTGGCGGTGGTTAAATTCATGGCGGACCAATTATTAGTCATGAACAATGGTAAAATAGAAGAATTAGGAGACGCAGATTTAATATACTCAAACCCGACATCTTCATACACTAAAAAACTAATCGATGCCATTCCAAAAGGAATTTAGCATCGACGTTTTTTAGCTTCCGCAAATTATACATTTAATTTTTTAATGTTCACAGATTCATCTCAGGCACATCCCCGTCAATGATCAAGGTACCATCAGTAGCGTCCTTTATACTATCAACACTAACACCTGGTGCCCGTTCTAACAATTTAAACCCTTTATTTGTCACCTCTATCACTGCTAAATTAGTGACAATCTTCTTTACGCACTGTACTCCGGTTAAAGGCAAACTACATCTTTTTAGCAATTTAGAATCTCCTCTCTTATTGGTATGCATCATAGCGACGATGATGTTCTCAGCCGAGGCCACCAAATCCATAGCACCTCCCATTCCTTTAACCATTTTGCCAGGGATTTTCCAGTTGGCAATATCCCCATTCTCAGACACCTCCATGGCTCCTAAAATAGTAAGATCAACATGCTTCCCCCGGATCATCCCAAAACTTAATGAAGAATCAAAAAAGCTTGCTCCTGGCAAGGTTGTAATCGTTTGCTTACCAGCATTAATTATATCGGCATCCTCCTCACCTTCAAAAGGGAAGGGCCCCATTCCTAAAACTCCATTTTCACTTTGAAACTCTACCGAAATATCATCTCTAACATAATTAGCGACAAGTGTGGGAATTCCAATTCCGAGATTAACATAGTAGCCATCTTTAACCTCTTTAGCGATTCGCTGGGCAATCTGTTCTTTTGATAAACTCATAATTAATCTCTTTTTCTAACGGTACGCTGTTCGATTCGCTTTTCGAATTTTTCACCTTTAAAAATACGTTGTACAAATATTCCTGGTATATGAATTTGATTTGGATCTAATGACCCTACAGGCAGAAGTTCTTCGACTTCGGCAACCGTTATTTTAGCCGCCCCACACATAACCGGGTTAAAATTTCTAGCAGTTCCTTTGAAAATCAAATTACCGGCTTCATCTCCCTTCCATGCCTTTACAAAAGCAAAGTCAGCTTTGAAGGCATGCTCTAAAACATACATCTTACCATCGAACTCTCTGGTTTCCTTCCCTTCAGCAACTTCAGTTCCAAAACCAGCAGGGGTATAAATTGCAGGTAAGCCAACTTGAGCTGCCCTACAACGCTCTGCTAATGTTCCCTGAGGGATTAATTCAACATCAAGTTCACCACTAAGCATCTGCCGTTCAAATTCATCATTTTCTCCAACATATGAAGAAATCATTTTATTTATCTGATGATTCTGTAAAAGCAAACCAAGACCAAAGTCATCGACCCCGGCATTATTTGAGATACACGTAAGATCTTTTACGCCCAGTTTTACAAGCTCCGATATAGTATTTTCAGGAATACCACATAAACCGAACCCTCCGAGCATAAAGGTCATGCCGTTATCGACCCCTAGAAGTGCTTCAGACACCGTACTGACTTTCTTTTTGATCATTCGTAAAATTTTAGCTGAAAATTACGAATATTTCAACGAATTGCAGAATTAATCTCTTAAAATCACGAATATGTTATCAACAAAATAAATGAAGTAAACTAAGGTCTCAATACTTTAAATTACAGAAGAATCCAACAATATACAACCTGCATTCGCCATAGCTTTTAACGCGATTTCACCATCATCAGGATTTACATTAACAGCTTTGACCGCATCTGTTAAAACAAATGTTTTAAATCCGTTATCCACAGCATCCAAGGCAGTAGATTTAACACAATAATCCGTTGCCAGACCTACTACATAAAGTTCATCTACTCCCTGTTTCCTGAGATATGCAGCCAGATCAACATTACTAGCATCAAAAGCAGAATATCCATCATCAAGAATTCCTGTCCCTTTTAAGAATACCTGCTGTATATTATTGGTGTTTAACGATGGATGAAACTCGGCTCCTTTAGAGAATTGAACGCAATGTTTAGGCCATTTTAAAAAATGATCCGTTTGGTCCGGATGCCAATCTTTAGAAGCAATGACCAAATCAAATCTATGAGCAATATTATTAATAACATCTGTTATTTCTTCACCTCCTTTGGCCTCTAAAACACCTCCAGTGCAAAAATCGTTTTGAACATCGACTATTAACAACGCCTTCATAGTGCTACCCTTAATTAAAAGTCTATTTCAACCTCTTCCGCTTCAACAGGCTTATCTTCTTCCTCCACAGGTTTATCACAATCTACTCTAATGGTAAGCTCCTCAGGTTCCTGAAAAGCCTCTTTAGAAACTCCTAGATCCTCATTATTGTAACACTTCCTCATGTATAGTGCCCAAATAGGAAGTGCCATACTCGCTCCCTGACCATAGGTAATACTAGCAAAGTGAGCTGCACGATCTTCAGCACCTACCCATACACCTGTTACAAGATTAGGCACCATCCCCATAAACCAACCATCACTTTGATTATCAGTTGTTCCGGTTTTACCAGCAATCGGATTGTTGAATTCATATGGATAACCCGTTATGATCTCTTTATAAACAGCTGTACTAGCCCATTTATGTCTAAGACGGGTTCCTGACCCACCTTGAGTTACCCCTTCCATAAGTTTTACAGTGGTATAAGCAACTTCATCACTAACTACATCCCGAGTTTCCGGCACATACTCGTATAACACCGTACCGTTCTTATCTTCAATACGAGTTACCATCACCGGTTTTACGTATACCCCCTGATTGGCAAAAGTTCCATAGGCGCCTACCATTTCATACACTGAAATATCCGGGGTTCCTAACCCTATAGACGGTACTGGTAAAATCTCTGCTTCAACGCCTAGCTTTTTTACCATATTAACCACAGGCTGAGGCCCAACCTTATCCATTAATCTTGCGGTTAAAGAGTTTACTGAGTTTGCCAAGCCATCTTTTAACGACATCATTTCTCCCGTAAACTTACCATCAGCATTTTTCGGACACCACGGCTCAGGATTTCCATATTTATCTTTCTCTATACAAAACTGAACATCCGGTAATGAATCGCAAGGCGACACATGTAATTGATCTATAGCTGCAGCATAAACAAAGGGTTTAAACGTGGATCCTACCTGGCGCGAACCTTGCTTTACCTGATCGTACTGGAAATGCCTGTAATCGATTCCTCCAACCCATGCTTTAACATGACCGGTCTGAGGCTCCATAGACATCATTCCTGTACGCAGGAATTTCTTATAATAACGAATTGAGTCTAGAGGTGTCATTAAGGTGTCTATTTCACCTTCCCAACTAAAAACCGTCATCTCAATTTCCTTATCAAAAGAGTCCCTGATTTCTTTATCATTTTTTTTCAGGTCATATTTCATATGTCTCCAACGTTCAGATTGCTTTATTGAGCGCTCCAAAAGGTTATCAATTTCATCATTTGTAAGTCCTAAAAATGGTGCTGTTGGATTTCTATCAGGGGTATTTTGATGAAAAAATTCAGCTTGCAAACGCGGCATGTGCTCATTTACAGCTTCTTCTGCATATGCCTGCATTCTAGAATCGATGGTGGTGTATATTTTAAGTCCATCTAAATATATATTATACTTTTCCCCATCCGGTTTAAAGTTTTTAGGGTCTTCAGCCCATTTTTTCAACCAATCTCTTAAGTACTCTCTAAAATAAGTGGCGATCCCTTCTCTATGGGATTCCGGATGGAAGTCTATTTCCAATGGTAGCTGCTGGAGAGAATCTTTTAACTCTTCTGAAAGAAAATCGTTTTTCTCCATTTGACTTAACACTGTATTTCGTCTGTCCAAGGTCAGTTTTTCTCTTCGAAAAGGATTATAAAGAGAAGAATTCTTTAGCATACCTACCAACATAGCAGATTCTTGAATGCTCAGGTTTTGAGGTTCTTTCCCGAAATAAATTCTTGCAGCGGAGCGAATCCCGTCTCCATTATAACCGAAATCATACTGATTGAGATACATGGCTATAATCTCCTCTTTGGTATATTGCTTTTCCAGACGCACTGCAATCACCCATTCTTTAACCTTTTGAATAACCCTAGCTACAATATTACTTGAGGCCCTTTCTGTAAATAAAAGTTTAGCCAATTGCTGTGTAATGGTACTGGCACCACCCTTACTCCCCATATATGCAACAGCTCTTAAGGTACCTCTTGCATCTATCCCGGAATGGTCGTAATAACGTTCATCTTCTGTTGCTATCAAAGCTTTCACCAGATGGTCTGGCAATTCACTAAAACTTACAGGTGTTCTATTGGCATCAATATAAAATTTTCCCAAGGTCTCACCATCAGATGAGACAATTTCAGAGGCAAGATCTGTTTGCGGATTTTCTAAGACTTCAAATGTTGGAAGTTTTCCAAAAACTCCCCAAGATGCTAACAAAAACACTAGTACTCCTGCTGCAACACCGCTTGCAAACAACAACCAAAACCACTTAATAAATTTAAGGAAACCTGTATTCCCCTTTTTCTTTTTAGCAACAGACTTCTTTGCCATGTTATTCTTTATTTGCTTTTTCTATTTTAATCCCAATATCCGTAATTCCATCTAATTCCTGAATCCCTTCGACAGATCCAACCTTTCTCATTGCCTGTTCTACGGTAATCTTATATTCTCCATTTCGAGGAAAAACCACATTCTCTTTGTACCAAAGTTTACTTTCCTTTAAAGAACTAAAACCTTTTCCCAGCCATTCACCATTGGGCTCAGCCATCATATATTCTAACGTATCTGTAATTGTTTCATTGTCTGGAAAATCAAGATTTACAATTAAAAACAAGTTACTGTACTTATATTCCTCATTATTTCTGAGGTTCACAAAAATATTATATGGTTGAACTGAATCGGGCGCCTTGAACTGAAAGGTGATTTTTTCGTCTTTTCCCCAACTATTGCTTATTGACTTATACTCTGAGTAAATGCTTTTTGAGTCGCAAGAAAACATAATAAACAACACCAGACAATACGCAGAAAACTTAGCCATTCTTCGATTTTTTTCTGTTGTTATTTCTTGGTCGTTTCTTCCTTTTTTTCCCGCGTCCCTTTTTTGGCTTATCAAAACGTGTAAGACTATCTTGCCCTACTACATTTTCGTAGGTAGCGTCCTTCTGATCGTCTTCCAAAAGTTCGGCTGCATATTCTTCTAAACTAGCCACTGGTTTTCGCTTCTTACTCAAATCAATAATTTCATTAACCTGCTGAACAGTTAGCTTATGCCAGGCCGAAGGTTCATCCAGATAACAAAACCACATTAACCCTTTGAATATGTCTATTTTCTGACAAGCGGCAAGTCCTTTTTGCGTTTTAAGTTTAACATCCTGTTCCGGAAACTCCTTTAAAGCATCAAGATATGCATCAAGTTCATAGTTCAGGCAACACTTTAACTTACCACATTGCCCTGCAAGCTTTTGGGGATTAAGTGATAATTGCTGATATCTGGCAGAAGCGGTATTTACCGACCTGAAATCGGTTAACCAAGTTGAACAGCACAATTCACGTCCGCAAGATCCAATTCCTCCCAATCTGGCCGCCTCCTGACGATACCCGATTTGTCGCATCTCAATACGAATTCCAAACTCCCGTGCCATATCCTTAATAAGCTGACGAAAATCAACACGTTCTTCGGCGGTATAATAAAATGTCGCTTTAGATCCATCGCCTTGAAACTCTACATCTGAAAGTTTCATTTGAAGTCCTAATGCTAATGCCAGCTCTCTGGATTTCTTTTGAACGGCAGGTTCTTTATCACGCGAATCATGCCAGATATTTATATCTTTCTGTGAAGCTTTACGGTATACTTTAGGAAGTGTTTCCTCATTCCAATCAACCTTTCTCTTCTTCATTTGTACCTTTACCAATTCTCCGGTAAGAGTAACAATACCTACATCATGTCCTGGAGCAGCTTCTGTAGCTACAACATCACCAATAGAGAGTGTTAAATTATCTGGATTTCTAAAGTATTCTTTTCTACTATTTTTAAATCGAACTTCTACGCAATCGAATCGCTCTTCACCTGCAGGTAACGCCATATTAGACAACCAGTCAAAAACGGTAAGTTTATTACAACCATCAGTACCGCAGGTTCCATTGTTCTTACATCCGCGTGGCAGCCCATCCTTACCGGTGGCACAACTGCTACATCCCATAATTTTATATCGTTGACCTGTTAACTTTCAGTAAATGAGTGCTAACAGGGAAGGTTCATAATTAATTACTCAATGTTGTAAAGATACAATTAATTATAACTGAAGCAAAAACTAGCTTTCAGGAACATTTTTCTTAAATTTTAAGACTTCTGAACGTCCTTTTTTAAAGATAGCATTGCTTTTATATTGTCCTCTTCTAAGTCTTTTTTGCTCTTCATAGGGCAAAGCAGCTATTTCTTTACAGTTATCTGAACAACAATTATTCATTTTTACAGCACATTCCTCGCACTGTATAAACAATAAATGACAAGCCTCATTAGCGCAATTTACATGAGTGTCGCATGGTTTCCCACATTGATGACACTGCGCAATAACATCTTCCGAAATACGCTCTGACCTTCGCTCATCAAAAACAAAATTTTTGCCTATAAATTTATTGTCAAGACCTTTCTCATCGACCTGTCTTACATAATTAATGATTCCCCCTTCTAATTGGTAAACATCTTTGAAACCTTTGTGTTTAAAATAAGCACTTGCCTTTTCACATCGAATTCCTCCGGTACAATACATAACGAGTTTTTTATTTTCCTTATGCTCACTGAGATCGTCTTCAATAATTGGCAGAGAATCTCTAAATGTATCCACATCTGGAGTAACTGCATTTTTAAAATGCCCTATCTCACTCTCATAGTGGTTTCTCATATCAACCAACACAGTGTTAGGGTCCTCTATTAGTTCATTAAATTTTTCAGCATCGACATGGACACCAATATCAGTAACATCGAAAGTATGATCATTCAAACCATCAGCAACAATCTTTTCACGCACCTTCACTTTCAATTTTAAAAAGGAAAAATTATCTTGTTCGACAGCTATATTAAGTCTAACATTTTCAAGAAATGAAATCGTATCAAGATGGCTTTTAAAAGCTTGAAAGTGATCTGCCGGAACCGACAATTGGGCATTAATACCTTCGTTTGCCACATATATTCTACCCAAAACATCTAATTCATTCCAGGTAACAAACAAATGATTTCTAAGAATTTCAGGATTTCCAATCTTGGCGTACTTGTAGAAAGAGATTGTTAAACGATCTTTTCCTGCTTCTTCAATTAAAGCAGCTCTTTCTTCAGCACTTAAATTATTGTACAGTTGCATGCTATACTATTTTTAAGGTTAAAGAATAATTACTCACCAGGTGAGCTTAATTTATTTTATAATTTCTAATTCAAAATTAAAAAATCCCCCATTACTTTATGAGGTAATTTTCAAGATAATCACCCACTATATTTTTTTGGTAGTGATAATCTTTACCGGACAGGCCTTTTGAGCTTCAGAGCACTCTTCAAAAATGGTATCATCATGTGATTTTAATGTGAAAAACCCTTTTTTTTCTGTAGCATGAAGCAATACAGATTTTCCATCTTTTTTCGACATTTGAAATTGTCCCGGCGCCATTTCAACACAATAATTGCACCCAATACATTTTGCACGTTGCAATGTAATTACTACCATTAAGCCTGTACTATTTTATATAACTTGTCTGATAAACGAACTCTGAAACCTGTAGGTATCGTACAGGAATCACCCTTTTTAGCAGTGTTCAATTTCTCATCATTAACCATCATCTCGGTCAACTCAAACTCTTCAACTCCAGTGGTCGGCCCCGTTATTAAGAGTTTATCACCAACTTTAATATCATAGGCTTCAATCTTAAATTCAGCTACATTGGCTTTAGGAAAATAATGCATTCCTTTACCCACATACACTTTCTTCTGTGTAGCCTGTGAACCTGGCCCTTCGCTCCACTCGCCTAATTTCTGACCTAAATAATAGCCACTCCAAAAACCACGATTATATACTTTCTGTAAAGACTCCATCCAATCCGACACTTTTTCTTTGCTGTAATTACCTTCGTAATATGCGTCAATAGCCTCCCTATAAGTCCGAATAACCGTTGCCACATACTCTGGAGCTCTTCCTCTTCCTTCAATTTTCAGGACTTTAGCTCCGGCATCGATTACGTGATCTAAAAAGTCGACAGTACAAAGGTCTTTAGGAGACATCATATACTCATTATCAATCTCCACCTCAAAACCACTTTCCTGATCAATTACGGTATACTTCTTTCTACAGTTTTGTTTACACGCCCCTCTATTAGCTGATGAATTATGTGAATGCAAACTCAAATAACATTTACCGGAAACTGCCATACACAAAGCTCCATGACCAAAAATCTCAATTTCCACTAAATTTCCTGATGGCCCTTTGATTTGCTCTTTTTCTATTTGTTCGGTGATTTTTTTCACCTGTCGAAGACTTAACTCACGACTCATTACCATTGTATCAGCAAACATAGCATAGAATCGAACTGTCTCGATGTTGGTTATGTTTATTTGTGTAGATATGTGCACCTCCAGATTAATCTGTCGGGCATAGGCAATAACAGCCTGATCCATAGCTATTACAGCAGTAATCTCTGCCTGCTTAGCCGCATCTAACACAGTTTTTATAATAGAAAGGTCGTGGTCATACACAATCGTGTTTAAGGTGAGATATGTTCTAACCCTATATTCCTTACAACGTCGTGCAATTTCAGGCAAATCATCAAGTGTAAAGTTGATACTGGCTCTCGCCCTCATATTCAACTGCTCCACTCCAAAATAAACAGAATCAGCACCGTTTACAATCGCGGCTTGTAACGATTCAAAGTTCCCCGCAGGCGCCATTAGCTCAATCCTTCCAGAATCAGTCATTTTGTTGATTATTAAAATCTTACTATCATTTTGCGCGGCAAAGATAATCATTTAGAAACAAAAAGCGCCTCATATACATGAAGCGCTTTTCACAACCGGCCTGTTACAATAAAACCATCTTACCTAACCATCAAACATCTTAGCCTTAAAAGCAACCTGACCGGTTAATATTTTACAAAGACTTAGTCGTAGAAAACAACACCACCTAACACCTGTTTTTTATAATTTTAACTGATTTAATCTTAACTCACTCAGCCTATTATAAAGATAAGAAAAACAAAGGTTAAAAGAATGGCAAAACATGTTAATGTTTTTACAAACTGCGTAATATTAATCGTTAATTTAAAACTGAAAGCTAAGCACTTACAGGCTACATTCTAAATTTATTCAACTTGAATACTCTTTACCGATAATTCAAGTTAAATATTTATAGGTATAAAAAGAAAATAGTATTTTAGCACGATTCATTAATTCACAGAAAAACACAATCATGAGTTCAGATAAAGAAGCGAAATTAAAAGCACTGAAACTAACCCTAGACAAGCTAGATAAAGCATACGGGAAAGGTGCTGTTATGAAGATGGGAGATAGTGCAGTTGAAGAAGTTGAAGCTATACAAACAGGATCCCTTGCCCTTGACATTGCCTTAGGTGTTGGTGGTTATCCGCGAGGAAGAGTTATTGAGATATTTGGACCAGAATCTTCTGGTAAAACAACATTAACACTCCATGCAATTGCCGAAGCTCAAAAAGCGGGAGGTATTGCTGCTTTCATTGATGCAGAGCATGCTTTTGACAGGTTTTATGCAGAAAAACTAGGTGTAGACATTGACAACCTTATTATATCTCAGCCTGACCATGGAGAGCAAGCTCTAGAAATAGCCGACAATTTAATTCGTTCCGGAGCTATTGATATTGTTATTATCGACTCAGTTGCTGCTCTTACTCCTAAAAGCGAAATTGAAGGAGAAATGGGAGATTCTAAAATGGGACTCCATGCCCGATTAATGTCTCAGGCTTTAAGAAAACTAACTTCTACCATCAGTAAAACGAAATGTACGGTTATATTCATTAACCAGTTACGGGAGAAGATTGGTGTAATGTTTGGTAATCCAGAGACCACTACTGGAGGTAATGCTCTTAAATTCTACGCTTCTGTTCGATTAGATATAAGACGTTCGACTCAAATAAAAGGAAATGATGGAGACGCATCAGGACATAAAACCCGAGTGAAAGTAGTTAAAAATAAAGTTGCTCCTCCATTTAGATCAGCGGAATTCGACATCATGTTCGGTGAAGGGATCTCTAGAGTAGGTGAGATTCTCGATATGGGAGTAGAATACGAAATCGTAAAGAAAAGTGGTTCATGGTTCAGCTATGGTGACACCAAATTAGGCCAGGGAAGAGATGCTGTTAAATCTTTACTACAGGATAATCCTGAACTAATGGAAGAACTGGAACAAAAAATACGAGAAGCCTTAAAAACTCTTCAAAATTAAAATCCCGATTACCTCGGGATTTTTTTTTGCTCAAAACGCAACCTTTTCAAACAACTATCATCTATAAATAAAAGATTAATTTAAACTAGTTGTTTACAAAAGATGAAAAAGATTAAGTTTTTGGTTTTTACCTTTACTGCGTTGGTTTTAACTTCATGTTCCTTAGATGATGATGAATCTAACTTTCATTTCGAAGCCATGTCGATTACTGAGGTAGATTTACCTGAAAGCTTTGTGTATGGTGAAACTTATGATTTCAACATAACTTATGAAAAGCCGTCATCATGCTATGTATTTCAAGGTTTCGATTATGTTCATAGTGGAAACTTAGAAAGAACAGTAACTGCAGTTGCTTCTGTTTATGACGATAGAGCCTGTACTGAAGGTATTACGTTTGAAACAAAGATTCTGCCATTTGAGGTGAGGTTTAAGGGCACCTATACTTTTAGATTTTGGACAGGAATTAACGAAGAAACTCAACAAGATGAGTATATTATAGTAGAAATTCCTGTTGAGGAAGAGCAAACAACAGCAATAAAGCCTTAATGAAACAGTAAATCTTTATTAACAAAATATATAACACCTCGATATTTGAGTTTAGAAGAACTCATAGACCAATGCAAACGTCGTGACCGGAAGGCACAAGAACAGCTATACAGATTATTTTGTAATAAGCTATATTCATTATGTCTAAAATACTCACGTAATGAAGCTCAGGCGCAGGATAATCTTCAAGATAGTTTTGTGACTATTTTTAACAAAATAGACCAATATAGCTATAAAGGTTCCTTTGAAGGCTGGTTAAAACGAATAACTATCAACACTTCACTTCAAAAATACAGAAGTGACGGTGTTTTTGATATTATAAATGAAGTACCCGACGAGAATGAAAGTATTGAGGTGGAAGATAACGACATCAGTCTGGATTACTTATTATCAATAATTCAAGAACTCCCGGACCGTTATCGAATTACTTTTAGTTTGTATGTACTAGATGGGTATTCTCATAAAGAGATTTCCAGTATGCTAAAAATAACCGAGGGCACATCTAAATCAAATTTAGCCAGGGCCCGGGCATCTCTTAAGGAAAGAATAGAACTGGATCATTTAAAAAAAAAGGTGAATTGAATATAAAGAATGAGCGATAAAAGAAATATAGATCGATTGTTTCAAGAAAAGTTCAAAGATTTTGAGGCCTCGCCTTCAAAAGACTTATGGAATACTATTGAAGCCCAACTCGAGACTAAAAAGAAAGATCGAAAGGTGATTCCTTTCTGGTGGAAGTTTGGAGGTATTGCCGCAGGACTCGCTATATTATTTTCGATTGGTTACAACCTAATTGACAATGATACTTCAACAAACTCCATTGAGGTAACTAACAGCATAAAAGAAAATTCCAACCCGTCATTCAGTAACCCTGAAAACAAGGATGAGGCTGTTGTAGAAGCAAACCCCAATAAAAACCAAATAAACACATCCTCCAACCCTAAAAAAGACAAAAGCGCCACCATAACTAGTGCCAGCACTGTAAGTTCAAAGCAAAGAAATACAGATACAGCCACCCAAATTAACAGTAAAGCATACTCAGAAAGCAGCAAGCAAAAGAATTATGAATCTTTAGCTAACAACAAAAAAGGCGGTTTATCAATTGCGCAAAACGAATCAAATAATCCACTTGATAAAAACAGTAAAATAGGAGTACAGCAAGACAACTCCCTCACCAACCGTAGTACACTACTAAATTCATTAAAAGAAGAAGAGGTTGTTGCCGCAAAGAATTCTCGTGATGGGAAAATATCAATTTTTGATGCTATTGAAAAAGAAAAAGAATTAGCCGTAAACAAGAAACCAAATAAATGGAGTTTAAACCCTACGGTAGCTCCCGTTTATTACAGTACTTTATCCGGCGGTTCCCCGATACATTCTCAATTTGACGGCAACAACAAATCGGGCAACATAAATATGAGCTATGGCCTTAATTTAGCTTATCAAATTAATGATAAACTTAGCGTGCGTTCTGGAGTCAATAAGGTCGCCATGGGCTATAATACTAATAATGTTGAATTTTCTCCTTCCAGTTTTAATGCGGAAGTGATTACAAATGTAGCATTCTCAAACGAATCATCAAGGCTCATGGTGAGTAACGACCTAAATAAAGGAACCTTAGCTACTATCGCAGAAACACCTGCGGAAAGTAACATTATATATGATGGAGCCATGAATCAACAGCTAGGGTATATAGAGGTTCCATTAGAATTGAAGTATCGAATTTTAGATGATAAATTCGGCATCAACCTTATAGGTGGTATGAGCTCATTATTCCTAACGCACAACAACATCACCTTAGAGACCATTGATGGTCTGAAAACTAGAATGGGAGAAGCCACAAATCTTAACAGCACTAATTTCAGCACCAATTTTGGCATAGGTTTTGATTATAATTTTTCAGACAGGTTCCTCATTAACATGGAACCCATGTTTAAATATCAATTGAATACATTTTCTAGTGGAAACAATGGCTTTAAGCCATATACACTAGGTGTTTATACAGGTTTTAGTTTTAGGTTTTAGTTGGTTAGGTTTTATTTATTGCTCAAAAGCAATAATATGCCTCAAAAAACGCCTCGTGGTTGGGGCGTTTTTTATTTTATGTGACAAGCTAAGCTTCATTTTATTGGTCGGAAAAGTATTAAATATCGTTATCATGAAAAATGAAGCTCATTTTACTATGCTACTGCAATTACTTTTTTAATTTTCTTCCCTGGGTTGTAAAAGACAAGCCTTGTTGCCCCTTCATTGATATCATGACCGCTTCAAATAATGGCTCATTTACGGCATCATCGTCTATTGCCCATTCAAATATAAAATTACCTCCGACACCTCCCAAATCATCTTCTTCATCTACAATGATTTCAACTGTTTCTATAGGATTTAAAGCAATTGGTTCTTTAAAATAATTCCTTATCAGATCTCCATGAGTATCGTAATAGTCCGCTGAAGTTATATAAACAGGACTATCCATATCAATATTCCTCAAACTAACAGTTACCGTTAAAAAGGTAGTTTGTGATTCGGAAAAACTATATATTTCTGAATATACAGGTAAATATGTTTTTCCATATAAAAGACTATCTTTTCCTTCTAAAGATACACTACGCTGCTTCCAACTCTCCGAATTGACAGAACTAATCTGTTTCGTTTCAGTGCAAGCACATAAGACCAAAAAGACCCATAATATAATAAAGCTACTCCTCATAATTAGATGCTTAATGAATAAAGATATAAAAAACGAATCTTTATCTGGATAATTCATCATGAATTACACTCCAGCACTTCTCTCTGATATGATTTTTATCGATAGTAGCATGTCCATTTGTTTCTATAAATCGTAACTTCTTAACCCGCATCAGCCCTAAACTTCCTTCAAAAAAATCATATGGAAAGCGTCTTTTATTATCATAAAAGACCATAGGTACAATTGGAATCCGATGCTGAATTGCTAGACGAAAAGCTCCATCTTTAAACTTATCCAATAAGATATCCTCATCAGGAACTCCACCTTCCGGAAAAATACAAACACTCAATCCTTGATGTAACCTTTTTTGGGCTCTTTTATACACCGCTGTTCGACTCCCTGCACTATTCCTGTCAACCATTATACAGACCCTTTTATAGAAAAAGCCAAACACAGGAATCTTCACCAATTCTTTTTTTCCCACAAAAACAAATGGATTAGGAGACGCTTTCAACATAAGCATTATATCTGTCATGCTGGTATGATTAGCAATTAACATATAACTCTTACCTTTTTCCATTTTCTGCTGACGATCGATTCGCGGAATAAACCCCATACCATACAGGATAATATTTGCCCATACATTTCTTGCTACCCAAAAAAACTGCGGGTATAATCTGTCTGAAGAGGACAGCACCAATAGTACAGGAAACATTATAATAATTGGTACTGCTACAAGCACATAGAACCATATGCGCCACACTAAAATCAAAAATTTCTTAAGTAGTACGATCATGGTCCCAAAAATACATAATTTGTCAGGTAGTTTAACACAAACCTTTTACCTTTGTGCTTCGTTGAAAATATATAAGATGGCGAGAATATTAACAGGAATTCAAAGTACCGGTACTCCACATTTAGGAAATATTTTAGGAGCAATTTTACCAGCTATTGAGATGGCTCAACAAAAAGAAAATGACTCTTTTCTTTTTATTGCCAATATGCACTCACTTACCCAAATCAAAGATGCGGAAACACTCAGAAACAATACCTATGCCGTAGCGGCGACTTGGTTAGCATGTGGGTTAGATATTAATAGAGTAGTTTTTTACCGTCAAAGTGATGTACCCCAAACAGCTGAACTCACCTGGTACTTAAGTTGCTTTTTTCCATTTCAGCGCCTGACACTTGCACACTCTTTTAAAGATAAAGCAGATCGTCTTGAGGATGTTAACGCAGGCCTGTTCACTTACCCAATGCTTATGGCTGCGGATATCTTATTATATGATGCCGAGATTGTACCTGTAGGAAAGGATCAGTTACAACACCTGGAAATCACCAGGGATGTTGCTTCGCGTATTCATAGTAAAATGGAAAAGGAGATATTTGTATTGCCTGAAGGCAAAGTTCGAGAAGAGTCAATGTATGTCCCTGGAACCGATGGCGGAAAGATGAGTAAGTCAAGAGGAAACATTATTAATATTTTTCTTCCGGACAAGAAGTTACGTAAACAAATTATGGGAATAGCAACGGATAGCACTCCTCTTGAAGAGCCCAAGGACCCTGACACCTGTAATGTATTTGCCTTATACAAAATTTTAGGAACTACAGCACAGGTTGAGCAAATGAGGGCTAATTATTTAGGTGGCAATTATGGATATGGACATGCCAAGCAAGCCTTATATGAATTAATTCTGGATCGTTTTGGCGAGACTCGTGAAAAGTTCAACTATTATATGGAGAATCTTCAAGAAATTGATGAGGCTCTGGCTATAGGTGCTAAAAAAGCTGCAGGCGTAGCGAATGCCACCCTTAACAGAGTTAGAGAAACTTTGGGATACTAAAACTCTATGTCATATATAATCATCTTTATAATCCTGATGATTTTTAATATATGAATGAACTACAAACTAAATTAAGTGCCAACGCATCGATGTAAAATGCGATGCAATATAAACGAAGACTGTCTCAATTGATTTTTTGCTAAGCTTCTAGTTTAATCATTTGAGACAGTTTTTGTATTATTTATACTTTGTTATACGCTAAAAATTTATAACATAATTCAATTGTTCAAGCATTCCCTCTTCACTGATCGTTACCTCTTTCCTGGCAACTGTTTCTCCATCTAAAGTAATATACATCGTTATACCATAAGGTTCAAAAATAGTACCGTCGGCACTAGTATCATCTTTAAAACTCAATTCCATTACGGTTTCAGAAGCCACATTCTGGTCGGTAAAAGCCTTTGAATATGGTAAATGTTCATTACTATAGGATTGATCACCTACGATAATACCTTTACCTTCGATTGCACATGAAATATCAGAGACCCGGCTGTTATCAGATGAGATAATATTAAAGGCAATATCGACATTCTCTATTGCCCAGGATTCGCCATCATCATCTGAGGAACAGGCAGAAATTAATAAAACGCACACGAGTAATGTTAAGATTTTTTTCATTTTTTTAAATTTTTTAATCTCCTGATGGTCCAAAACATTTGAACACATTCAGGAACTAACAAAAGCATCAATTATTTCCTTGAAGTAATTTGAAATAATGACACCCTAAATTAGTTTCATGATTTTGGGGTTAAAAATTCACTTTCGAGTATTAATGGTAAAAATAGGAAAAAGTTTACTCATCCAATGACAGAATGTACAACTATTGGAATAGCAAAGATGAATAAATGTTATAGTTCTGGTCGTCATAGCACACGAATACAACTTTTTTAACATGGTTAAAAACAAAGCCATACACTGTTTTTACAGCAACCTCGGCAGCCTGCTGTTTAGGATATCCGTAAACCCCTGTACTTATATTAGGAAAGGCAATAGATGACACCTCAGCTATTTCAGCAAGCTTCAAGCTGTTGTAATAACAATTAGCCAAAGCTTGTGCTTCTTTAAATTGACCTCCTTTCCAAACTGGCCCAACCGTGTGAATGACTTTTAGAGCTTTAAGATTTCCAGCATTGGTAATAACAGCCTCTCCCGTGGGGCAATTCCCTTGTTCGTCGACTATTTCCTTACACTCTTTTAAGATGGATGGCCCACCTGCCCTGTGAATAGCACCATCAACTCCTCCTCCACCTAAAAGTGAACTATTAGCTGCATTAACAATAATATCAACCTCGAGTGTTGTAATATCCCCCTTAAGGAGTTCAAATTTCATTTCACTAACCTTTGTTATATACAAATTTAGTGAATTTTACCCCCCATATAAACCATTTTTAAAATCCCCGTCGCATGCCAAGAGCATCATTTCTTTAAGTGCTTTAAACTTTTCGGGATATTGTTCAGAAAGGTCTTTTTCTTCCTTAAAATCTTCCGGAAGGTAAAATAATTCGAAAGCGTTCTTCCTTAAATGTGTCCTAATTTTCCAACCATCTTTGGTGATAAGGGTCGGTCCTGTAAACGAAGAATAAACCACATATTCATGTTCTTCAACATTGTCATCCCCAAATATCTCCTTAAAATACGACACCCCATCTACCTCTATTGGTTTATTATACCCCACTATTTCAGCTATTGTTGGTAAAAGGTCATAACTTGCAATTAACCTATCGCTAGTTATATTTTCATTAATTTTATCCGGCCATCTCATGATTAAGGGGACATTAATCCCTCCCTGTAAATTACTTCTTTTCATTCCTGCTCTACCACCATTTCCATCAAAAATATCTCCCGCTAAATCACTGTAATATTTTCTTCCAAGATCATCGAAACGTTCTCCTGTTTTAATATTTGAATAAGGTTTAGTAACTCTTCCTTCCTGGGCATAATAGATTTCATGGCCGTTATCGGCCGTAAAAATTATCAAGGTGTTATCATCAATACCTAAATCCACAAGCTTATCCATTATTTGCCCAACATTATCGTCCAACAATTTAACCATAGAGGCATACTCTTTTTCTATAGGCGTTAAACGGTCGTCATTTATAAAATCAGCATGGACTTCGGGAATCGCTACCGGACCATGCGGCAATTGTGTCGGAAAGTACAAGAAGAAAGGCTGATCGCTATTCGATTCGAGAAAACTGAGAATCCCTTCCATAAAAATATCTTGGGAATATACCTCCTTACCTTCCATATTCCAACGCTCCTTGTAGATAGCCTCTGTTTCGGGCTCTCCCGTTTTACCTGCATTAATTAAAGTATTCCCTTCATACATTTTAATGGCTCCATTTTCAAATAAAAATGGCGGATAAAACCCATGAGCTCTTACATGATCTAAATACCCTAAATAATAATCCCAACCATGTCGCTTCATCTGGTGGTCAGTGGCAGAAAATCCCCATTCAAGCTTACCAAATTGAGCAGTTTTATATCCTGATTCTTTCGCTACCTGCCCCAAAAAGACCTGATTTTCCGGAATAGGATCCAACGCTTCATTCAGTCGTTTATCGACCTCCTCTAAACTAGCCTTTTCTGTATGAACATACTTATAGGCTCCACCGCCAGTAACTTGAAACCCATTTTTATGACAATCATGTAAACCCGTAATCAATGAAGCACGTGCCGGAGCACACAACATATTAGAATAAGCATTGGTAAATCGGATTCCTTCTGAGGCTAATCGGTCTATATTTGGAGTTTTTATTATCTCCTGACCCTCATGACCCAACAAACCGATTCCGAGATCATCAGCATAAATTAATATTATATTAGGTCTTTTATTCTCTTTTTTCTCATTCTTAACACATGAGACAAACACTAGTAAAACACAGCTAACAAAAGCAATCAAAACTCTCATACTTTCTTTTTCTATTGATTTAAAGGGGCAATATAACATAAATAGCACCAACTCCTCGTCTAAACCGACCAGTTGAAATTGAGTTTGACGTAAATCAATTATACGTTCAACTCATATAAAAATGGGCACACTTCAATAGAAATAGTAGGTCGATGAACATGTACTTATCTATTAAGAGTGTTTTCAAACAAGTTATATATTCGACGATATTCATCCGACCAACTTGAAGCTTCTATAAAACCATGATCTTCCATAGGAAAAACAGCAAGGTCCCAATTTTCTTTTTTCAATTCAATTAAACGTTGAGACAATCTTACTACATCCTGAAACTGAACATTCCGATCAACCATTCCGTGAAGCATCAACAATTCACCTTTCAATCCATCGGCAAAATAAATAGGAGAACTTCGTTTATACGCCACAGGGTCTTCTACAGGGGTATTTAATATATTGGCTGTATATCCATGATTATAATGAGCCCAGTCAGTAACTGAACGCAACGCTGCACCACTTTTAAAGGCGTCAGGGGCTTTAAACATAGCCATTAAAGTCATAAAGCCTCCATAAGAACCTCCATAAATTCCTAATCGATCTTTATCGATACTCTGCTTTTCTATCAGGTATTTTGCTCCATCTAATTGATCTTCGAGATCTTTACCTCCCATGTGACGATAAATTGCGGTACGCCAATCACGACCATATCCTTCACTGGCCCTATAATCTATTGCTAAAACTGTATACCCATTATCGGCAAGAAAATTATGAAACATATATTCACGGTAATAAGATGGCCACCAATAATGTACGTTTTGGGTATAACCCGCACCGTGAACAAAGATAACGGCGGCTCCATTCTTTTTATGAGCTGCAGGTTTATATAGCGTGGCCGGTACTTTAACACCATCTCTGGCTGTAAAATAAATGATTTCTGAATCCATCCAATCGTAGGCTTCAAAATCCTCAGTGGTAGATTTTGTTAATTGTACCATCTTCGCACCTGGTTTATTAGGCATCACATATAGCTCCCAAGGTTTATTGGTATATGAATAGCGAATTGCCAACTGCTTTTCATCCGGCGACAAAGTAACCTCATGTCCGCCTTTTCTAGAGGTAATCTTAACCATTTCTCCCCCTTTTACAGGCAAATGATAAAAATGATGCTCATGAGGACTTACCCTATTACTCGTTATGTAGAATGTTTTCTTATTCCTGGATATGCTTACATCGAGTATCTCAAATTCACCCTTTGTTAACGCAATTATTTCACCCGTATTTACATTCGCTTTATATAAATGAGAATACCCTGTTTTTTCTGATTGGAACCATATATTGGAATTATCAATCCAACCTAATTCCGGTCTTGAAAACCATCCTACGCCAGGACCTCCTATCCAGGCATCATCATGTTGTCGATCAATAAGCTTTAACTTTCCATCTGAAAGATCTAAAAGCATGATCCAACGATCTTTATAATCTGCAGAGGTAATATTAACAACGGCTTTTCCATCATCTGAAAAAACCGGGGAACTTATAGATACTTTTCGGGGAGCATCAAACACTTCCTTATAGTTTTGAGCATCCTCAGCATACTCTTTTAAATAAAATGGCTTATCAAAAATTCCTTCAATTTCATCCGTTTTAATTTGATAGTATTTTCCGGATTTCAAATTATAAATCCAAGTCTCTGAAGTAGCTTGTGGACTTCCCACCTTACTTCTTGAGTGTAAATCTGTAGTATAACCATTTTGTGTTACAAAATTTGGAACAATGGTCTTTTTATCGTTTGGCGATGTGTATAAATGATAGACAACATAGTTCAGATCTGGGGAAATACCTCCTATCCTTAATCGTTTACTACCAAAATAAATAGACTCCGGTCGGTCGAATTTGGTTTGATCGCGCCTGTATTCCCCAGCATCGCTTTCATTTTTCCTTTTTTTAAGAATATCAAAATGAGCTAACTGATCGTTTTCCAACCACTGATCCTGCTCACTTAGTTCGGGTTCTTTTTTATCATTCCCTTTTTTAAAATCAGTTAACTGTCTGGTAGTACCATTTTTAATGCTCCACGCGAAAATGTTATTATCCTTATAGAACACAATGAATTTTTGATCCCCCGAAAACTGAGGGTTTGATTCCCATGACAGCGTATTGGTTATACGTTTAACGGTATAATTATCCAAATTTTTTAAAAAAAGATCTCCTCCTTTTTCATAAACTTTCCATTTAAAATCGCTTGAATAATGACCGGAATTTGATTTTAATTTAAGCTCATCAAACGTCAGTTTCTCAATTTTTTTTGATCGAAGATCAACGCCATAGGTTGATCGAATTGTATCATTATCAGGATTCCAACTGAAATATATACGTTCACTATCATCTTTCCATTCTATTCTTGTCGGTAAGTATCCCACAAAATCTTCACCTTTCATAACCTGATCTATTGTAAGTTGGGACTGATTCTGACTTTGTGCATTAAACAACACTATTACACAGAGAAACAGAAATAAAGAAGAATGCTTCATGGATTTTATGGTTTTTTGGTAAAAAAATTAGAATGGGGCAATTTAATGGTTTTTATACACTCCCACCAGAATGCTCCTTTAAAAACTTTCAAAGCAAACAATTCCTGTATTTATAAGTAATTTCAAAAACTATACGCATGCATCCTAGTGGATTCCATAATCTAATGGTAATAGCTCCGAAACACCACTCATGGAAATATGCCCTCCAAATATTATTACATTAGGCGGACTGTGATTACCAAAAGTGTCTATAAAAAAAGAGTCTTTAGTCATGAATTCCGATTGCTCAAAATCTTGGTACAAGACACTCACCTGGTCTACCAAAAGGGTTACTTTGGTAAAATCAGTGGTCTTTTTCATTTCAAAATATTTATAAGCAGGAACTTGCCAACTATTATAAAAAATTTTGAAACCATTCTCTTCAAGATTATGCGCTGCTAAAGATCTCATAAAATGCAAACTTGAACCTAAATAACTAATGTTTCGGTTCTTTATAATCTTCTTCGAGGCTTTTTTTCGTAATTCATTAAAAAAACATACCCCTTCATAATAAACTCTATTTGTTAACCTAAGACCTTGAAGGTTTGTTATGAATTCTGCTTCAAATTCCTGAAGCGTATAATATACCTTATACCCCAAATATTTATTTTCTATGATCAAAGGACTATCGGCATAAGCTATGAGGGTTTGAGAAGATGGGAAGTATCTCAGTTTCAACACCTCTTCATTTTTTATCTTACAGTGAATTGTGGCTTCAGTTTTCCCCAAAAATTCCCTTCGAAATACCGCTAATTTCTTTTTCCTTGTCCACGGGTCATCCTCCAAATAAACGGCCTCTAATTCTTCCGGTTTTTCATGCAAATAAATTACAGGAACCAATCCTTTATAGGTAGCATAATTATCTACTATAACAGGTTCATAGCCGACATAACTTATTACCATGGGAGAATTAATACCCGCCTCAAAATTTAATTCAAACCTTCCTTTCTGATCAGTAGATACTCCTATACTTGTTCCATCGAAATAAACAGAAACTCCAATAAGTGGGATAGAATCTTTAGCGCTTAAGACTACACCTTTGATTTCGTTTTGATTATTTTGTGCAGTTGAACTGATAACAGGAATAACACACAGTATCAGCAGTCTAAAAAAACATTTTTTAGCTAACATATGATTGATTGTTTAATGATTGATGAGATACACTTATGGAAGTCGTATCAAGTGCAAGATAACCAAAAGAATACAATAAACATCAGCTAATTATTTCACCACCTCGAACATACGCTCATCTTCATATGCTTCCCATTTCAAATCATTATTGTACCAAACTTTGGTTACAATAACATTTGGCTGGCTCTTGTCTATCATTGTTCTTATGACATCCGATTCTTCTGAAGAAAGCTCAATTTTAGTTTCTGAATAACCATCGGTAACAATATCAATGCTTGGGGTTAATCGTAGGTAAGTTTCTTCTCCGCGTTGAATCAAACTAATTCCTTTAGGTGAATCTAAATTATAGCTGTAATGAAGTTCCCATTCATTATCAATTTTATAATACACTTTTATTTCTTCAATATCCAATCCATTTTCTATATCAAATAGATTTTCTCCTGCCTGATTAACATACTTTATATCCATTCCTATATCGATCACCGTGCAACAATCTGAGTTATCTGAAGAACACGCGCATACAATAAGGCCAATAATAATTGTGGTGATTAATTTATTCATTTTTAAAGTTTTCTATAAGATCCCTTTTAGGTTAAAAGGTTGCGTGAAGAGACAGTACAACAACTGAAATACAACCTTTTACAACCCTATCCATTGATTAAAAGTAGCCGTCTTTTGCTGACTTGTTTTTAATTTAAACATCCCTTTATTTAAATTTACTAAAAGTGTGTTTTTATCATACCTTTCAATTCGCTCTATATATTTACGATGTATTAATTCTCCTCTGTTAATGCTAAAAAACAAATCTGGATCCAGCAATTCTATAACTTCTTTTAATGTACGATGCGACATTTTATGCTTTTTATTTATGTGATCGAAAGCAAAAACCAAACCATCCTCTGCTTTAAAATAAACAATTTCCGCCACCTTCAAGAAGTAAATTCCTCTTGCGGATCTAATTGGAAACATTTCCTTATATCCGGTAAAACCTGCCTGCCTTTTAAGAAGTAATTCATTTAGCGTATTTATTACATCTTGATAATTTTTTTGAGATTGATCTTTCAGTTTTAAAAATTTTTCCCAAGCTTTAGAAAATCGATCTTTAGAGTATGGTTTTAATAGATAAGCTATTCCATTTGTTTCAAAAGCCTCCATCAAAAATTTATTATAGGCAGTAACGAAAATTATCGGACAAGGAACACTAAGCTCTTTGTACACACCAAAAATATTTCCGTCTCTTAATTCAATATCTGAGAAAATAACATCAATTTCTCTTGGAGAACTGAAAAAGAACATAGCATCCTTTACGGTTGGAATCTCCCCGACAATTTGATAATCAGAACAAATTTCATCAATAAATCTAATTAGTTTCTTTTTTGCTGGTACCTCATCTTCAACAATTAATATTTTATGCATTTGTTTCTAGATTTATCAGGGGAAGAATTACTTCATAACTATCACTGGTTTCCTTAATTTGAATATCATTTCCACTTAATAACTTAAATTGAGCCGATAAATTTTTCAATGCCCTCCCGTTTGTTGATTTATTATTTAGTTTCATCACCCTGGTATTAAGAACACTTATCTTATCTGAAATTCGAATTATAATTTTCACAGGATCTGTATCCGTTCCAAGATTATGCTGTATTGCATTTTCTACCAAAAGCTGTAACGCGAATGGAGGAATTAAACTATTTTCCAGGTTGTTATTTGTAATAATATTCATTTTATAACAGTTAACATACTTCATATTTAAGATTTCGAAATAGTCTTTCACAAAGTTCAACTCCTCCTCGAGATGAATCAAGTCCTTTTCTAACGTTTCTAATGAATATCGGTAAAGATCGGCAAACCTGTTTAAAAAGTTACTCGCTTCTTCTTTGTCTTCTTCTATAAGCTGATCTAAGGTGTTTAAACTATTGAACAAGAAGTGAGGGTTTAACTGTGCCTTTAAATTTTTAATTCTATTATGATCCAGAGCTTGGCTATACTTATCAATTTTGAGTTTATACTCGGTGTTTTCTCTGGAATATAAGGTCGCCAAATAGATACTACCAAACATGATAAACTGCACCCCTCTTGAAATATTATTAACCGTAATAGTATAGTTATTAAAATTTCTGGAAACCGTTTCAAATAGTAAGGCTACAATAAAAGTAAGAAAGTTTGAGATTGCCAAATAAACAAGAAAGGAAACACCAAAATATTTTAAATATGACTTAAAATTTAAACGAGGAGCGTCATGGTTTCTCTCCAAATAATTTATTGATATTCGTATTATAAATATAATAAACAAAGCTGCAAGAAACTGTGCAATAGGGGCATCGGGTAAAAACACTTCAGCCAATTTATCATCAGCTCTGACTCGTGATTCAACGACAAGCAAATAACTCATCAAAAAAATAAAAAATATAAAACCCGGAGAGATTTGCAGATAGTTTAATAGTTTTTTCATGACCGGAAAAATACAAAACATCCTTAAAACTTATCTACGTTTTAAGGATGCTTTCAGTTAAATTATTTAGGAAAGGAAGCTGTTATTTCTCCATTGTCATCATAAAATTCCAGTTTGGCATTATTGTTTCCATCAACATAAAACATAGCCTTGGCTTTACCATCCTGATCAAAGAGGAAAAGTCCGTTATTATTACTTTTACTTTTTCCCAGCATAATTCTGGGCTTCGATCCGATAAACTGCTTTTGTTCATATTCCTTATACCGCGCTCTTCTCAATTTTGGATCAGTTATGCTGTTTAACTCATTCATAATCTCTCGCATCCCTTCTTGACTTTCATTTACTGCCCTATCCTGAAACATTAAGGTGCTTGACACAGTTCTTTTATCGCCCTTTTTAGTATCAGTGGTAAGTAATTGCATTACCTGATCTCCATCATATTGATCATACGTTAAGGAAAGTCCCGAACTATGACCATTTTCATTTTTACTACCATCATAAATAAACCCACCACATTCAATTCCATCTTCATTAAAGAACAACATTCCTGATCGTTTCTTTCTATTCACATTGGTCGATCTTCCATTAATGGTATCCATACCATTAGGAAACTGGTCTACGTTGGTAATAATCATTTTTACTGTACCATCAGGCTCAACAATATTAATTCTTTGAACGTCTATGGTATTGAATGTGGGATTACCTGATTTATTGAATCCATAAATCGTAATTAAGACGAATATCGTCATTGAACAAAGGGTCCATATTCTTAAAAAATTCAATTCGCGTTTTGTGTTTTCCATTTTATCGAGATTTAAATAATTACCTGATACAATATTAAAATGGTTCAGGATCTTTTGAAACGGTAAAACAATGGAATAAGGATAATGGTACATGAACTAATGAAAAACCGGATTGACCTATACCGCTTCAAACATTTTACCTGGTAATGGGCGCACAAGGCCCTTCATTTCCATTCCAAATAAAGTTGAAGATAAAGTAGGGATAGGAAGCTTACATTCTAAAGCGATTACATCTAAAAGTTGTTTTCCATTTAATTCGAGATAATCATAAATAATTCTTTCCACCTCAGACAACTCTACAAAAAGCTGCTTCTGAACTAATTGGGGAGGCTTCGTATTTACCTCCCATCCTAAGCTATACACCAAGTCTGCAACCGAAGTTAATGCGTGGGCTTTATGCTGTTTGATAAGGTTATTACAACCGACACTGTATTTATCCATAGCTCTTCCTGGAACTGCAAAAACTTCTCTGTTGTATGAATTTGCAATATCTGCGGTAACCAGACTACCACCCTTTTCTGCAGACTCTATAACCACTGTAGCTTCTGAAAGGCCGGCTATAATACGGTTTCGTTTTAAAAAATTTTTTCGTTCTGGCATGTCAGTACTCCAAAAATCAGTGAAAAAACCGCCATGCTGTTCGATCTGTGAGACATATTTTTTATGAGCCTTGGGGTAGACTTGATTTAAACCATGTGCCAAACAACCTATTGTTTGTAAATTACACTCAAGTGCTGCCCTTTGAGCACATATATCGACGCCATAGGCAAAACCACTTACAATCACCGGGTTTAAAGGGGCTAACTCCGCTACCAGTTCCTCACAGAATGTCCTACCATATGCGGTTATCTGTCGCGTTCCAACAATGCTTATAACTCGATGTTGCCTGAGGTCTATACTCCCGGAAGAGAATAGGAGTATTGGAGCATCTATGCAGTTTTTTAATCTATGAGGATAGGATTCTTCCGTAAAATAATGATAATTTATGCGTTCTTCTTTTATAAAATCCAACTCTTTTTCAGCAGCAATTAAATGTTTTGAATCTCTCAACTCTTTTAAAGCATTTTTTCTAACTCCTTCAAGCATTAATAAGTGATGTTCCTTTTCTTTGAATAAAGCCTCAGCGCATCCAAATTTTTTAATCAACTTCTTGGCTGAAATATCACCTATTCCAGGACAGTGTTGCAAAGCCAATACATAAAGCAATACATCTTCATTCATTTTATAAGAATTTTCTTCATTAAAAATAAGTAAAAATATTTAACTAGTATTGATTAGGGAATACATCGAATTGTATAAATTAAAATCTATTTAAAAATATTTTTTTGTTAACTTGTTGGAGTACAAACACAAAAAAGACGACCTCCAAAAACTGTTAATAAAATGTTTAATAACTATCCCGGTCTTGGCACTTTTTTTACAATCTTTGTTCTATGAGATTAGAAAAATATATCAGCGATTTACTTTACAGGTATCAGTGTGTAACGGTACCAGGCTTTGGCTCTTTTCTAACCCAAAATCAGTCAGCCGCAGTAGACACCCATACAAATACCTTCTATCCGCCAACGAAGTTACTTTCGTTTAATGCACAGCTCAAATCTAATGATGGGTTATTAACAAAATATGTCTCTGAAGCTGAGGACATTTCATATGAGATTGCAGCTCACCAAATAGAGGAGGTTGTTCTGCGATGGAAAAAATCTCTTAACAATAAAGAAAAAATCAATTTAAAAAACATAGGAGATCTTACCTTATCTGAAGACAGTAAATTTATTTTTGATCCTGTTGATAATATCAACTATCTTACTTCTTCATTTGGATTGTCTTCCATGGTAACACCTACCATAACAAGAGAAGTTTTAAAGCAAGAAGTTGAAGCTTTAGAAGAAAACACTCCAATCTTATTTACGCCGGAGAAAAGAGCTCGAAGATCATATCTGAAATACGCAGCCATTTTTCTATTAGCTATATCATCTGGAGCAGTTGGATACCAGATGCTTAACAAGCAACAAGTTAAAAATTATCAGGTTGTAGAACAAGAAGCCCAAGAAGAAGTTCAAAAGAATATACAGGAAGCTACTTTTTTTGACACCACCCCTATTGAAATGCCTTCTATAACGCTTGACCTTGCAAAGGAGCCTTTGAAATATCATATTGTTGCCGGTGCATTTAGAGTAGAGACCAATGCAGATAAAAGAATCAAACAATTGCAAGCTAAGGGCTATAAAAGTGCTGATAAAATTGGGGTTAACAAATATGGATTACACCAAGTTTCTTATGCTAGTTTTGCCGAGGTTAATGAGGCATTGCAGTTTTTAAGAGAAATCAAAACAAAAGAATCTTCAGAGGCATGGCTTTTAGTCTCTGAATAACTCTAAACAATATCAATTTGGTTGAAATCCTTCCTTATTTAAGCGAAGGATTTTTTATTTCCCATTGTTTTTTACAGAAAAGTTTAATGACTTAACACTATTTTTCTGCAAACACCTATATCCTTTTAAAGGTAAAAATTCGAACATTAAGAATTATTCATTTTTAATGGGTTAACCTTAAAATGCTTTTTGCTTTAACAAACAGCACGTATCTTTGCTCAAAACATATAAAAATGGACGCAAAGACGCCAAGTGAATCGAGAACAACCATGACAGATTTGGTTTTACCTAGTGAAACCAATCCTCTTAATAACCTTTTTGGTGGTGAATTATTAGCAAGAATGGATCGAGCCGCAAGTATTGCCGCCCGAAGACACAGCCGAAGAATTACCGTTACAGCTTCTGTAAATCACGTTGCTTTTAACAGGGCAATCCCTTTAGGTAGTGTTGTAACTGTAGAGGCTGCCGTTTCCCGAGCATTTAAAAGTTCTATGGAAATTTATCTTGATGTATGGATTGAAGATAGGGAAAGTGGAAAAAGAACGAAGGCGAATGAAGCTATCTATACTTTCGTTGCTGTCGACGAAACCGGAAGGCCCGTTGCAGTACCTCCTTTAAACCCGGAAACTGAACTCGAGCAAGAGCGTTTCGAAGCTGCTTTGAGGAGAAAACAGCTAAGTTTAGTTTTGGCAGGTAAAATGAAACCTAATGATGCTACTGAATTAAAGGCATTATTCACAGACAAATAAAAAAAGAGGCAATCGCCTCTTTTTACATTTTATACACCCAACTGGATGGATTCTGGATCTTGGAGTTTTCGTAGATCATAAACTTCAGAATACTTTTATTATCATTTCCTGTAAACACCTGACCTATTTCCTGCTTTGTTTTTACTGTCTGACCTTCTTTTACATATACTTTATCCAGGTTATTATATACAGAAATGTAGTTTCCGTGTTGTATAAGCACAGCTTTATTCCCTCCTCGGATCACCATTACTTTTAGCACCTTTCCATCAAAAACTGTTCTTGCTGTAGCATCTTTATCCGTTGCAATACGCACCCCATTACTCTGTATCATTACAGACTTAACCACCGGGTGACGCTGCTTACCGAATCCCATTATTACAACGCCTTTTTCAACTGGCCATGGTAATCTTCCTTTATTAGCCTGAAAATTATTCCCAACAAGCTTGGCTTCTGCAGTTAGTGTGAAATTTGTAGATCTGGCGGTGGCAGGCTTTCCTTCCGATTTTGAAGTACTACTTTTTGCTGCTTTAGCTTTTGATCGGGCTATAGCCTCTCGAATTATTTTATCAATTTGAGCATCTATCGCATCCGCCTCTCGTTGCTTCTTGCGTATTTGTGCGGCATATTGACTTTCTTTCTTTTTAATGCTTGCGATTAACGCTTGCTGATTCTCTTTTTCCTGTTTTAATTTCTTTTGTTCTTCTCTATTTGCTGCCACCAATTGTTCCTTTTGCTTGCGCTGTACAACCAGTTCTTTATTCAGCTTTTGAAGCTCTTCTGTTTTAGCCTGAATTTGCTCACCCTGTTCTTTACGGTAATCTGTATATTGCTTCATATACATCAATCGCTTATATCCCTGAAGAAAGTTATCTGATGATAACAAGAACATCAATCTGCTTTCCTGAGACTTACTTTTGTAAGACTTTTGAATCATCGCTGCATAATCCTCTTTTAATGAAGTCAATTCATCCCTTAATCTCGTAATATTGTTAAGATTGGTATTTATTTGCTGATTTAAAAGATTCGCCTGACTATTCGTAACGCGGATTAATTGTTCTCTAACCTTAATCTTTTGGTCAAGTCCCTCAACCTCCTCCAAGACATTTGCTCTTTCCTTCTTTTGTTGAGAAAGCAACGAATTGATTTGTTTTATCTGTTGTTCAAGGCGTTTTTTTTGAGCCTCCAGCTCTTTTTGCTTCTGGTTTTGGGCTTGCCCCCCTAAAACAACAAAAAACACTGTTAAAAGCGTTAAAAAAAAGTTTGCGCGATATTTAGTAGGCATATTATTTAACGGTAATCTGTTTAAATCCCTTTGGGATCTTATAAGGGAATGAAACACTTTGGTTAAACTCTATATTTTTATATTCAAGGTCTATTTTAGTCTGGTTACTACCCTCTGTGGCTAATATAGCAATCTGTTCCGGAAATAACTTACCACTTATTTGATAATATTTATCATAGGTAATCATCAACACACGATTTTGTCCAGGTTGGTTTAAACGCTGTCCGGCCATTTTAAAGTTTAATGGGTCTATTAAAAATAATTTTTCAAACAAGGCTATATCCTGTTTTGGCTTTAACTGATATTTATTCTGCACAACGGTTGCATCATATTTGTCATTCTTTAAATCAAACAAGGCCTGACCTAATAACATGTTCTGTACCTTTTGAAAATCTAATGTCGTTCCCAACAACTCACTTAAATAGGAGAAATCACCATCGAAGTAGGTATTATCCAATTTATTATAGAAGCTTACCCGATCTGGAGTAATTAACACTTTTACAACACCAAGAGTAGCACTCAACCATATGGCTTTATCCTTCTCCATTCGTAAAGAAACAGAATTTGACATGGACGTTTCTTCATTCTCGAAGCCAATTTTTATCCTACCTCTAAGGGTATTAAAATCAAGTTCGTTTTTATAATGGTTTTTTATAATGGTTTTTGCAGACAGCCCTTCAATAGCATCTTTAGAGGCCACCGCTCTTTTACTACCACATGATTGCAATATCATCAACATGGGCAAAATCACAAAAACGATATATGTTTTTAGGTTCATTTTCATTTCTATAGCTTTATCCTTTTAGCTTATTTTGATATTCACTTTCTTTCTTCGTATTTCCCATACCTTTATATGCTAACACTAATTGCCTGTAAATATTGTCTTGAAGCTTTCTATCATCAATAATATAATTCAAGCCCATTTCTAAAAATTCAGCCGCATCCTTATACTTTTTCAACCCGTTTAGCGCAACGCCCTTACAATAATACACCTCGGGATGTGAAGGATAGTTCTCTAAGGTTTGAGTTGACATTGAAAGAAGTTCCGGATAAGCATTGACTTTAATTAAACCACGCATTTCTAACAAGGCCTGATCTATATCGTCGGGTGCTGATACCATTTCATCATCTGGCTCAACCTCGGCCAATTCCTGACTTTTTAAAACGGCGTTTAAATGACCTCTAAGGCTGTCTAAAAGATAACTCTCCCCATACAATAGCTCAAGTTCCTCTATAAGCTTCAGAGCCTCCTCATACCTGCCTACCCGAGCGTACAACAAAACTAAATTTTGCTTAAAATAAGGGCGTTTATCAGAGAGCTTCTCTGCTAATTCGATTGCTCGATCCGTATCGTGTTGCCTTTCATACACATTGAGAAGCGCCTCTAAATACCATACATTGCCGGGATCTTTTTTAACTATTGGTTGTAAATAAGAAACCGCTTTTTGGTATTCTTTTAAATCAGTATAGTTTTTAGCTAATTCAAAATCCACTACGCGAATTTCGGGCGATATTTCTTTACATTTTAACAGGTGTTGTACCGCTCTATCATAATTTTCAATGCCTCGCTGTTTTAAGGCTTCATAAAAATGTTCTTGAAAAGCATCCTGAACAATCTCATTTGTGGTATCTGCATTCACCTCTTCTTGAGCAATACTAGCCTGCGGACAAATAATTAATCCGGTAAAAATTAATAATATTTTCAGGCATTGCTTCATCTATACACTATTCCAAAACCGAATAATCACCAATACTAACATCGGTGAACTCTCCGTTAAACTTCGCATGATTACCAATCATAGCATTATCTAAGTTAGCATTTTTTATACTAGCATTGGTTTGTATAAGACTGTTTTTTATAGTTGAATTTTCTACAGTACAACCATCGCCCAGCGACACATTTGGACCAACAGTAGCATTTATAAGCTTTACATTACTCCCTATATAACAAGGCTCAATAATATTGGCGTTTTCTAAAGTGATATCGTTTGCAATTAAATCTTCACCATCCTTATAAATAAAACCAAGTACCTTTCCATTGGTTTCTACGGTAACATCTTTGTTTCCACAATCCATCCATTCATCTACCTTACCCGGAACAAACTTCATGCCTTTTTCCATCATTGCCTTAATACCATCATTAATTTGATATTCTCCCCCATGGATTATATTTTGATCTAATACTTTTTGCAATTCGTTCTTTAAAACTTCCGCATCTTTAAAATAGTAGATTCCTATTACAGCCAAATCAGAAACAAACTCTTTAGGCTTTTCAACCAGCCCCATGATATTGTTATCGTCATTCAGACTAACCACCCCATATGCCTCAGGGTTTGCAACCTGTTTTACCCAAATAACACTATCCGCTGACTGATCTAAATTAAAATCTGCCTTAAACAGGGTGTCTGCATAGGCTATTACGCAAGGACCCGATAAGGAATCTTTCGCACACATAATTGCATGTCCTGTCCCTAATGGTTCATCCTGGTAATAGATAGTTCCTTTAGCATTAAGCCTTTTGGCGATTTCCAAGAGATCTTGTTCTACTTCTTTACCAAAACTACGATGGATAATAAATGCTACTTCATCCAAGTCTTGGTTTAAAACTTTTGCAATATCCTCTACTAACCGTTGCACTATTGGTTTTCCGGCGATAGGTATTAAAGGTTTAGGAACAGTTAAGGTATGGGGACGTAGTCGAGAACCTCTTCCCGCCATCGGTACAATAATTTTCATTACAAGGTGGTATTAATTAGTTTAGTTTTTTATTTTTCACTCCAATATGCTAAGCGATATTTCACTATTAGTCATTCTTAATAAACGCTATTCAAGCATATTTTAAATAGATTCCTGCATGAGCAGGAATTTAATTATTTAACTCCTGTACTTCCAAAACCACCAGCTCCTCTGGAAGTTTCATTCAAGACTTGCACCTCTTCCCATACGGCTCGTTCATGTTTAGCTATAACCAACTGAGCAACGCGTTCCCCATTTTCAACAACAAAAGGTTCGTTTGAAAGATTCACCAATATTACACCGATTTCTCCCCTATAATCTGCATCAACTGTTCCCGGAGCGTTTAACACGGTAATTCCTTTTTTAGCCGCGAGCCCACTTCTAGGTCTAACCTGAGCTTCATAGCCAACAGGCAACTCTATGAATAAACCGGTTTTTACAATGGTTCTTTCAAGTGGCTTTAGCGTTATAGGTTCTTCGAGATTAGCTCTTAAATCCATTCCGGCTGAAGCCTCCGTTTCATAATTCGGTAAGTCGTGTTGCGATTTGTTAATAATCTTTATTGTCATGCTCTTTTCAGTATTTTTTTAAGTTCGTTTTTTTCTAAAATGAATATCATCAGCAAAAATAACAAAACAAATAGGGTTCCTACATAAAGGTTTCGGTCAAACACATAGAATGACAAGACAGATAACACTATAGAAACTAATAAATACGATCCTATTTTTTTAAGGTTGTATGGAATTGGATAATGCTTTTTACCATAGTAGTACGACAACAGCATCATAGTACCGTATGCAGCTAAGGTGGCGATTGCCGATCCTTTATAACTGATTATTGGTATGAGCAAAAAGTTTAACCCTAAAGTTATTACTGCTCCCGCGACCGATATATAGGCCCCGTATTTTGTGCGGTCTGTTATTTTATACCACACCGACAAGTTATGATAAATACCCAAACAAAAATTAGCCAACAAAATCAACGGTACAATCCATAACGCTTCCCAATACTCACTTTGAGGGATTAAAAGATACTTTAAAACATCTGTATAAGCCACCACAAATAAAAAAATAAAAGCACCAAAAATGGTAAAATAAAGGGTGATGCTAGCATATATTCTTTGTGCATCTTTCTTACTAGCATTTTGAAAAAAGAAAGGTTCAACACCCAATTTAAAAGCCGTTACAAAGAGCGTCATAAAAACGCCTAGCTTATAACAAGCCCCGTAAACTCCAACTACAGCATCTGAAGTATTAGAAGGAAGTAAATATCTAAGTAATAGCTTGTCAAAACCTTCATTAATTGAGAATGCCAAACCTGCAATTAATACGGGAAAACCGTATTGAATCATTCGCATCCAGATAGACCTGTTGAACTTAATTCCAATCTTAATATAAAGGGGTAATACAATTACTAACGTAATAAGACTGGCAATTAAGTTTGAAATGAATATATAATGTACCTTATCATCAAAGGTTAATGCCTGAACCAACTCATTACTTTTACCTATTTTAGGTAAAATCAAAAAGAAAAATAAGTTTAAAGAAAGGTTTACAATTACATTGAATATTTTAATTGCAGAGTATTTTTTAGGCATTTGCATATTCCTATACCATGCGAAAGGTATAACCACAAGTGCATCCAGGCACAAAATAAAAATAGCATAAACAATAAATTCGATCTTATATTCTAACCAATCAGCTATTTGGTTTCTTAAAAGCAATGAAACCGCCAAAACTAAAATAGTTGAAATCAAAATAGAAATCAATGCTGTAGATTGCACTTCTTCAGGTTTCTTCTCTTTATTTATAAAACGAAAAAAAGCTGTTTCCATCCCATAAGAGAGCAATACATTTCCCAGAATTAAATACACCATTAAGCTGACATAAATTCCATAGTCCGCTTTTGGTAAAAAAGAAATATAAAGAGGGGTTAATATCAAACCCAGGATACGAGGCAGCACGGTTGCAATACCATAGATGAAAGTATGTTTAAAAAGCTTTTTAAGTGCGCTCAACTAGTAAATATTTATTTGGGTTAAAAGTAATGTTTTAACAACGAGCTACAAAGTTTTAATTTTTTGATTTGTGGGGGTAAACAACGGGAGTTGTTTCTTTAATACCCGAAATCCTATAATACTTTGTTTCTCCTTCCTGAACATAACTAATAACAACTTCATCTGTATCTAACTCAAAAGGACTTTGTTTTATTATAATAGGTGGCGCATTCGCTGCTTCTTTACTTGGATCAGCATGCATAATAATATCTCCCGGAGACTTTTTATTTCTAAATCGGGCAATATATACCAAATATGTGCCTCGCTTTATCCTTTCAGGCTTGACCACCTGACCCCTAAAATGAACACTATCGATAGCTGTATCTACCTTATTTTCAACAGGAAAAAACACATTAACCCCAGTATCGCTGCTATTTTCTATGGTCCAATTTTCTACCAGCACTTCTCCAAATTGAAAAGGGACTTCCTCCTGACTAACAAATTTCTGTGAACTGCCACATTGCGCAAAACTCAGGATTGTAATACCTCCTAATATATATTTATACAACTGTTTCATATGCTAATCTATTAGATGCTAAAGATATCAGTTTCAAAATTAATGCCATTTAATTTATGGGGTTGAATTTGTTACGATAAAAATAACTGTTACGATGTTATAGGGTATAAGTTGATTTGGATTTATATTTGTTTCATTAATCCAAATCTTACAATAAATGAAATTATTTTACAAACTTTTCGTATGCATTTTACTAATTGTATCATGCAGCGAGAAAGAATCAATTCCCGATGTAGCACTTAAAGCTTATGCATTTGATTCAGAAGTTAACTCTACCCTTATGTATCAGGATGGAGAGAATTCAGAAATCATGACTTCAGAATGGAGAGCCTACGAAATAAGTAAAGTTATCAGGGTGAAGGCTGTTGACCATAAAACGATAGAAGTTGCTAATTTCGCACCAATTGCCTTAGAAGATGTAACCATCACAGCTACAATTGAAGGTTATCAAACACCGATTAAACTTTTCGAAATTTCCAGGATCAGGGCACATGCGGCACAAACCATTAATTATCCCTTTATAGAAGGCACGACCCAATATTTAACGGTTAATCATAAAGAAATAGACCTCACGGAATATAAAGAATCCGGGATAGCTCCTGAAAATATCACATTTGATTACACTGGAGAAACAGATATCATACAACAATTGAAAAAACTGAGCTCTCTTAAATGGGTCATTAAATATCATGATTTTGATCCTAATAATGACACTGGCAACAATTGGGCCGAAGATATTAGCGCAAAAGATATTCGACGTTTTTCCGGGTTAATGATTAACCTAGGAATCGTATTTGCCTCAGACACCTTCAAGGATGAGTTTATGAAAGAAACAATTATTGGAAACGACGGCATTACAGTTTTAACCACGAATGAAAAAGAGGCTGCATATAATGCAATCATAAACAAAACTCGTTATAACTGTGGTAAAGTAGTTAATGTGTCAGGATTGGGCGGGGGTGCCACCCTGGGTTTTGCAGAACACATACTCAGAGACTATATCAAAAAAGAGACTGGTTTCATTACGGCACATGAAATAGGACACACCATAGGTTATAATCATTCTTCCAACATGACATACCCGCATGAAATTGACGGGAGTAATACAGGAATTAGTCCGGTAACTACCAGAGTTATGAACAACTTTTTTGAAGCTGGGCTATTCCCGGTAACACCAGATTCTTACTATTTACCTTCAGACTTTGAATAACCCCAATAAAAAAAGGTTGTCTTTTCAGACAACCTTTTTTATTATAATGTAATAATCTATTCTTAACTATTCAATGCTTCTGCACCTCCAACAATTTCCAGAATCTCGGCAGTAATTGCAGCCTGACGTGCTTTGTTATAGGTTAGCGTAAGCTCAGATTTCAGCTCTCCAGCATTATCTGTTGCTTTGTGCATTGCAGTCATTCGCGCACCATGTTCTGAAGCGAAAGAGTCTCTAATTGCTTTGTAAAGCTGAGTTTTAAGCGATTTAGGAATTAAAGTTTCCACAATCTCAGCTTTATTTGGCTCATAGATATAATCTAATGCAACATCTTCATCAAATTCTGCAGGAACAATTGGCAAGAAGTCTTCGGCAGTTACAATTTGAGTTGCAGCATTCTTAAAGTGGTTATACAATAAAACTATCTTATCATAAGCACCTTCAGCATAAAGACCCATTAATTGCTCAGCTACAGCTGAAACATTTTCAAAAGTAAGGTCGTCGAATATAGCATTATTGTTTTCTATAATCTTATAACGCTTGCTTAGTATATCGTTTCC
Source organism: Zhouia amylolytica (assembly GCF_900116365.1). Classification (GTDB taxonomy): domain Bacteria; phylum Bacteroidota; class Bacteroidia; order Flavobacteriales; family Flavobacteriaceae; genus Zhouia; species Zhouia amylolytica. Next base: position 463,030 of record NZ_FPAG01000001.1, read on the forward strand.
TTTTTTACCAATGGTAACCAATTCCACTTCCTTACCAGCATAATCTTCTGTAGCTAATTTAACCGCACCTTTAATGATGTTTGAGTTAAAACCACCACAAAGCCCTCTGTTAGATGTAATAGCAACAACCAACACTTTATTCACATCGCGCTTTTCAGCAAATACACTTCCAGAATCCCCTTCTAGTGTAGCACCTAAGCTTTGAAGAAGTTCGGTAAGTTTATCTGCATATGGACGCATAGCAGTAATCGCATCCTGGGCTTTCTTCAACTTAGCAGCAGATACCATTTTCATAGCACTGGTAATTTGCATGGTTGATGAAACCGAAGATATTCTACCGCGTATTTCTTTTAAGTTTGCCATTTATATGATAGTATTTAGTATTGAGTATTCAGTAGTGAGAAAAACACCCACTACTCAATACTAAAATCTAATTTATCCTTTATATTTCTCAGACAATTCCTTCGCCACAGACGCTAATGTATCTGTAACTTCGTCTGTTAGTTTCCCTGCTTTAAGCGTATCTAAGATATCTCTGTGCTTAGCATTCAAGTACTCGATATAATCTCTTTCGAATTCTTTTACCTTTTCAACAGGTACATCTTTTAACAAGTTCTTAGAACCAGCGTAGATGATTGCCACCTGATCTTCAACAGTGTAAGGATCGTTTTGAGCTTGTTTTAAGATCTCAACGTTACGCTTACCTTTCTCAATCACGTTCATTGTAGCAGCATCAAGGTCAGATCCGAATTTAGCAAAGGCCTCTAATTCGCGATACTGTGCTTGGTCTAACTTCAATGTACCAGCAACTTTCTTCATTGATTTAATCTGAGCTGACCCCCCTACACGTGATACAGAAATACCAACGTTAATTGCCGGACGAACACCAGAGTTAAATAAATCCGACTCTAAGAATATCTGTCCATCAGTAATTGAAATTACGTTAGTCGGGATATAAGCAGAAACGTCACCAGCCTGTGTTTCGATAATTGGAAGTGCCGTTAATGATCCACCTCCCTTTACAACAGACTTTAAAGAATCTGGTAAGTCATTCATGTTTTTAGCGATATCATCATCTGCAATTACTTTAGCAGCACGCTCTAATAAACGAGAGTGAAGGAAGAATACATCCCCAGGATATGCTTCACGACCTGGAGGACGACGTAATAACAATGATAATTCACGGTATGCCACAGCTTGCTTTGACAAATCATCATATATGATTAATGCCGGACGACCTGTGTCACGGAAATACTCTCCGATAGCAGCACCTGCAAAAGGAGCATACACCTGCATTGGAGCAGGATCAGAAGCGTTTGCTGCAACTATAGTAGTGTAAGCCAAAGCACCTTTTTCTTCTAAGGTCTTAGCAATAGCTGCTACTGTTGAAGCTTTCTGCCCTACTGCAACATATATACAATATACAGGCTCACCTGCATCGTAAAATTCTTTCTGATTTAAGATGGTGTCAATACAAACTGTTGTTTTACCAGTCTGACGGTCTCCAATCACCAACTCACGTTGCCCTCTACCTACAGGAATCATCGCATCGATTGCTTTTACACCTGTCTGTAATGGTTCGTTCACCGGCTGACGGAAAATAACCCCAGGAGCTTTACGCTCTAATGGCATCTCATACAATTCACCTTCAATTGGTCCTTTACCATCAATCGGGTTTCCTAAAGTATCAACTACACGCCCTACGATTCCTTCACCTGTTTTGATAGAAGCAATACGCTCAGTACGTTTTACTGTATCACCTTCTCTAATTTCTTTAGAAGGCCCTAGTAATACGATACCTACGTTATCCTCTTCCAGGTTAAGAACGATTCCCTGCATTCCGGTTTCGAATTCCACTAATTCACCATACTGTGCATTAGAAAGACCGAAAACACGGGCAACACCATCCCCTACCTGCAAAACAGTTCCTACCTCATCTAATTTAGCGGTAGCATCAAAATTTGATAGTTGCTTTTTTAATATTGCTGATACTTCAGCAGCTTTAACTTCTGCCATCTTAATTAAGTATTTAGATTAAAGGCGTTTTACTTAATTCGCCTATATTTTTTTATAATGTTATTATAAACTGTTTGAAAACGATCTTCTCAAAGAATTCAATTTATTGGCTACACTGGCATTGTACTGAACATCGCCAAGACGTAAAATGAATCCACCGATAATGCTTTCATCTATTTTATTCTCAAGTGTAATTTCTTTTCCGCTTAATTCTTTAACCTTTGCTAAAACTTTCTGCTCAAGTTCTGCGGTTAAAGGAACGGCCGTAGTAACTACTGCTACTTGTTTTCCCTTTTGTTCATCGTAAAGGATAATATACTTTTCTGCGATATCTCCCAAAATATCAACTCTTTTATAATCGGCTAATAAATCGAATAAGCCTTCACTAATAGTGTTGATTCCTTTAAAGATCTCTTTTAAAGCTGTAACCTTTACATTAGATTTTACAATAGGATTTTCTAGTAACGCTTTAAGATCACTACTTCCGGCAATGGTATTTTTGATTAGCCCCATATCTTCGTTTACAGCTGCTGCTGCATTCTGATCAGTCGCCAATCCTAAAATTGCTTTTGCGTAACGTATTGCTGCTCTAGATCCTGCCATCTGTTTCTTAATTATTTAAGGTAGTTACCTCTCCTAACATGTTTTCTACTAATGTCAACTGCTTATCTTTATCAGACAATTCAGTCCTTACAACCTTCTCTGCGATCTCAACAGATAAAGAAGCCACCTGATCTTTTAATTCAGCAAGTGCAGTTTGCTTTTCGCTTTCGATTGCTGCCTGTGCCTGCTTGATCATTTTGTCAGCTTCCACCTGAGCTTGCTCCTTAGCATCTGCTATCATCTTCTCTTTAACTTCACGAGCTTCTTTAAGGATCACTTCTCTCTCAGCACGCGCTTCTTTTAAAAGCTTTTCGTTATCAGCTTTTAAATTCTGCATTTCTTTCTTAGCCTCTTCAGCTGAAGCCAATGCACTGTTAATAGATTCTTCTCTGCCTTTTACTGCGCCTAAAATTGGTTTCCAGGCATATTTACGCAATAACACAAAAAGAATCACAAAAACGATAAGCGACCAGAAGATCAAACTTTCAGGATGTGTAATATTCATTATAATAGATATTAAATAACGTTTCTTTACTTTCTACTTTAAAATCACGCTATAACCAACCGTTACAGCGTGATCTTTCTTTTTTCAAAAATTATTTTGCGATCAACGCAACTACTACTGCGAAAAGTGCAACACCCTCGATAAGTGCAGCAGCAATAATCATAGCAGTTTGAATTTTTGAAGCTGCTTCTGGTTGACGTGCAATTGCATCCATTGCAGAACCACCAATTTTACCGATACCTAATCCTGCACCGATTGCAGCTAATCCAGCTCCTATTCCAGCTAAAATCATAATAATAGAATTTATAATAGTTATTAAATAAAACTCAATTCTAATGGTGATCTTCTACTGCCTGTCCTATAAAAAGAGCAGATAATAACGTGAACACATACGCTTGTAAAGCAGCTACTAACAATTCAAGTCCGTACATAAATAATGAGAACCCTATTGATATTGGCGAAACCGCTGCTGATTCAAAAATAAATATCAATGATACTAAACTCAGGATGATGATGTGACCTGCAGTTATGTTTGCGAATAAACGAATCATTAACGCGAAAGGCTTTGTAAACATCCCTAACACCTCAACTGGTATCATAATTGGCAATAACCATTTTGGAACTCCCGGAGTTGCGAAAATGTGACCCCAGTAATGTTTATTACCATTAAATATTGTAATAAGGAATGTAATAGTTGCTAACACTCCAGTAAAAAGAATATCATTCGTTAAAGTTCCCTGAAAAGGGAAGAAAGGAATCAAACCAAAAAGGTTACCAATCCAAATCAAGAAGAATACCGTTAATAAATAAGGCATAAACTTCTCATATTTTTTCTCACCGATATTTGGTCTTGCAATATCATCACGCACGAAAACAACAAGTGGCTCCATAAAACCAGCTAATCCTTTTGGTGCTTTATCATTCTTCTTGTAAGAACGTGCTACAGGAATAAAGATCAACAACATAATTGCTGATGTTAGAAATAATGTAAACACGTTTTTAGTAATTGAAAAGTTTAAAGGTCTGCTATTGGTAGGGTGATGTTCAGCATCATAAGTAACCCCTCCTTCTGCATTCGCATAATATATTTCATCATGCACACGAACAAATTGTTGTCCATTACGCTCTACAACAACTTTTCCTTCTTCATCATGATGAAACGCACTTGACATAAAGGTTACTAAACCATTATCTGTCCATAAAATAACCGGAAGCGGCATTGAAATAGCATGTCCATTCCAGTCGGCAATATGAAATTCATGCGAATCTTTTGTGTGATGGTTAATTAGCTCTGTCGCGTCAAACGCTTCTTCTTCCTGAGCTTTTTCCTCATGTGTTTCATTTTCATGCTGAGCAAAACCCGCTAGCGAAACAAACATTAATGCTAAAAGTGACAAACTCTTGATAGATTTCTGTGCTATCATCATACCTTTTCTTGATAAAAATAAATGGTCTCCAAAAATTTGGTGCAAAGGTACATTTTTTATTCACATTTTGAAGTTAACAACTATATTTTTTTAATCATTAACAAAAATATCCTGAATTACTGATAGCTAAATAGTTAGTTGATCTATTTCAACAACTTAACTGCAAAGACTGTTTCGAAAAATAAAAATAAAAAATACGGTATAAAGAAAGCTGCTACATCGGCAATAGGCTCCGGGGCTTTTCCCTGGATAACAGGAATTAAAAAAACAACGGCAGCGAACATTTTTAAACCACTGCAGGCCAAAAAAGCAAAACCTGTTTTATCAGGCAGATTATTACTAACCGCTAAAACAGCCAAATAGATAAAGAAGGTAATTGTAAAATGAAAAAGGTAGATACTCCAGGTGCTATAATAAAAAGTATACTGATCAGACAGTGCTCCAATGGCAAAATGATGCAATACAAATAACACCAAGGCAAACGGAATAAGAATCTTTAAAAAGTTGAGTAGTTTTTGCTTCATTAATGTGCGTATGTTTGGATAAGGATTTAATTTTTATTGGGAGTATCATCTTCATTTTCACTAATGTTTTTTACCTGCCTTATAACGTTATATAATGCAGCAAAAACACTTAGCAGAGAGAATATTATAGTAAAAGCCGAAAAATTATTTGGATATTTTTCATCGAGCCAGACCCCAAAATAGGTTCCGGCTCCGATAATAATAGCCATTTGAAGGCCTATATTTGAAAACTTTATCCAGTTATTAAGCTGATTTTTCCGCTTTTCCTGATTCATTCTTTAATGATTTCACAGCATGTCCCTTCATGGTACAGGTTGCATTGAATGCAGCACCGGGCTCTACAGCAAGTTTACCAATTACTACCTCACCTTCTATAAAAGCAGTAGCCTTTAGACTTAAAACCTCATCAACCTTCAGGGTTCCGTTAAACTTACCCTCGATGTCTGCATTTGCACTCTCTGCCTTACCAGAAATATATCCGGTTTTACCTATTACTAATTTTCCTTTAGTATTCACACTTCCTTCTAACTCACCATCAATACGGATATCAGATTCTGAAATAATATCTCCTTTTAATTTAGTATTAGGTAAAATTCTATTTGTAAGTCCTGTTGGTTGTTCGGTTCTTCCTTTTTTAGATTCTGCAAACATGGCTAATATGGGGTTTGATTATTATTATAGATTTGGGTTAAATACTTTTCTAAACTCTTATGAATTTGTATGCTTTTATAATTGGAGGCGGAAATTACAAAATTTTCGTTTTGTATTAAATATAATTTGTTGATTTTTAGCAACTCGGCAAATCCTTCTGCTCTAAGTTTCGAAATTAGTCCGTGAACTACTACAAAAGTTTGATTACTATCATAAAGGTCTGTAGAAAGTTTTAATTCATCATACTCCAGGTCTATCAGCGACTTTGAAATAACCTTATACAGCTCATTTATTCCACTGGTATCTCTTGAGGCAAAAGGATAAACCAGTTTCCATTTGGTGGCTGTATCCAGGTCGTTCACTAAGGTGTCTTTTTTCAATCTTGGTACTAATGTCTCCAAAAGCTCTTTAGCCTTTTTACCTTCACTATTGTTCGGATAGTTAAGCGCTATGGCATTCAAGGCTTGTTCATAAGCATCAACTCCAATTAAACGTGCCTCTGTGGTAGCCTTTAACATGGCTAGTTTAGGAACTATTTCGTCACCATTAAACTCCGTTATATACTTATCAGTACCTGCTAAAACCTCATCATACCGTTCTTTTTCAAATGCGCTATACAACTTAGCATAAATAGCCTTCGGACTGTTTGGGCCTTCTTTTAAGACAGCCTTCGGATTCTCCAATATACGGGCGTACCTGGATTCAGGATAGTTAAGAATTATATCGTTTTTTAGGCGCTGAGCCAATGGTGAATCGTTTATTTCATAGATTTTATAAAGATTATACTTTGCAGGCAAGACTAATTTATCTTCAGGGTTATTTCCCAACAAGGATTCAAGACGATTAACCGCTAATCCATATTCCCTGAACTTTTCTTTATAGATCAAACCTAATTGGTAATATGCAAAATTTTGTTCTGAATGGATGCTATCGAGTTCGTTATCTTCCTTAGGTAAACGATCTGTATAATATGCAATTGAATATATATCCAAAGAGTCAGAACTTCGATTTTGAGTATTGACCACTACTTCATTCGTGGCTATAGCTCTGTCACTTAAACGCCAATTATCCTCAAGTCCTCTTGCTCCCCACCTTTTTCTGAATTCATTTCTACCATAACTTACAGTAAGATCGTTATAGAAATAAAAGGTATTGGCATCAGAACTTTTAAAGGTGCGCCCTGCGAGCCCCATGGCTTTGTTTTGGGCTTCTCTTAAGGCTGCAATTCTTTCTTGCTCCTCTTTCTCAATTTCAATAGCCTTTAAAGAATCGATATGTTTTTGGTAGTAGGCATCACGTTCTTCCTGGGGTAAATTAACCACATACAGAATACTGTCATTTCTAGCTAAAATCCCTTCATACTTGATAACATCATCGAGATTTTCGCGCTTTTTAGATAGTATCCTAAATTTTTTACTGGTTGCTTCAATATTCGTAAGTGTACTGTCATAATAGGCTCCTGCCTCGGCAAATTCATGATTATCAAAATTTATTTCAGCCAGCGTTTCATAATTAATGGCGTTTAAAATTTTGTCAGGACTATCAGTGCGTAGAGATTTATTAAAATAATACTCCGCTACTTCCGGAGCCTCCCGATCGAGGTAATACATCGCTAATTGATGATAAATTTTGTCTAAATACGGCCTGTTCTCCCTGTTTTTCTCCAAATCTTTCAGCAACTCTAAAACCGCCTCTTCGTTTTCGGGAGTCACTTCGATATTCTTAATTTTTTCTATAAATGCATTGATATAATAGTCACGGGAAGTTCTTCTATTTAAGTCGATTACCTTATCAAAAGCCAGGTTTGCACTATCTTTATACCCCATGGCATTATACAACTGACCAATAATAAAATTATACCGTCCTCTTTCTTCATTACTTCGTGTATAATTAGACGCCAATTTTAATTTTTGAACAGCGCTATCCTTCTGTTCTAAATTAATATAAGCCTGCCCCATGATGGCATAGATATCGGCGTAATCCTGATCTTTTATGTTAACACTTCTGAGTAGTCGTTTAAAGTTTTTTAACGCTAACTCTTCATACTCCATTCTGATATTGGTCTTTTCTCTCCATATCTTGGCCTGGTTTATGATGTCGCTTCGGGTGTATTTAGACAGGATATAATTAAAGGCTTCCAGGGCCGGTACAAAACGCTGATCGTAATATCTGGCTTTTCCAAGTAAAAGATATGCTTCATCAGACTGGGTGTTCTTTTCTTGTCCATCGATGTACATTCCGTGCTTCTGAATCGCTTTTACAGCTTTCTCTTCTGCTCTTTCAAAATTTGGATTAATTGGCGAACCGGATAATCTCACCTCCTCAATTATCTCCATACGCTCTACAGGCAATATTTCCCAGTAATTATCGCGATAATTCTCCTTGAGTAATTCTACTCCTTTATCTAACGCTAACTGTCCGTTATAAATCGTGTTAAATTCTGCATTTAACGCATGCCAGTTTCGGTTTACAAAAGCGTCTTTTTTTGTCGAACATCCGAATGTACATAAAAGCAGGAGCGATAAGGGATATATGATGTATTTGTACTTCAAGCGTAGGTGGTTTAGTTGATTAACTTATTATTAAACCAAATATTGTTAGGCATGTAAAAATACATTTCTTTTTTATATAAATAAAAAAAGCCCGTAAAACGGGCTCTGATTAGAAATAGATATTTAAAAACTTGGTTGATTTCTATACTGAACTCATCCCAATCCAGATGAGGCTAACACCTAAAAACAAAATATTCAGATGCATGAGTTGCAAAATTTAAAGTTCGATTATCGGGTAAAATAGGTTTCGAGTTCTTGCAATGTTTCTGTCGAGGTCTGGATGTCTTTTACCATTTCTCCCTTATCCAAAACAACAACACGCTCACATACCTCTGTTACGTGCATCAGGTCATGACTCGAAATTAGAATAGTAACATCATTACCATCAGCTAACTCTTTAATAAGTCTTTTAAGTCTTATCTGAGTGGTGGGATCCAAATTAGCGAATGGTTCATCTAAAATAATCACCTCAGGATTGCCTATAAATGAAGCTACGATACCAGCTTTCTTCTGATTACCTTTAGATAAGTCCCTCAAATACTTTTTTCCTCCTAAAATTTCCCCATTAAAGAAATCTTCAAAGGGAGCTAAAAAGCTATCGACATCAGCTTTATTCTGACCTCTTAATTCGCCGATAAAATAAAAGTATTCCTCTGGTGTCAGGTAGCCTATCAAAAAGCTTTCATCTATGAATGCTGCGGTATAAGGTTTCCAGGCTTCACTCTCACTAACCTTAATCTGGTTGTTTTCAATAGCCCCAGTTGTTGGCCTGATTAAATCGAGTAACAAGCTGAAAAAGGTAGTTTTCCCCGCACCGTTATTTCCGACCAATCCAAAACTTTGACCTTTAGGGATTTCAAGCGAATCGATATTTAACACCGTTGTGCCCGAGTATTTTTTTGTTAGGTTATTGACTGTTATCATGACTGCTAAAAATTTTAATTCTTTTGTTTGTATGCTGCTATCGTTTTGTATTTCTCTGTTTTATAGACCTTTTCAATAATGTCAAACACCTTTTCTTTAAACGCAAACCCAAGCAAACCTGCCAACGTCACCAAGGCATACCCAAGCATCGGTCCAATAGTGTAATGTCCGACGGCATATAAAGCCATAGGCAACAAAAGTTTTGGAATGGTCAGCAATAGGGTTTTAACATTAAAAGCCTGTTTATCGCCAAAGGCTTTTTTATTGGAGGTTAGGTCAATAGGTGTTTTTACATAGGCACCCCCCCATAAAACCATATGACTATTCACGCCAACATTGTAAATCGCTGCGACCAAAATAGCCAGATATACTTCAAGGCCGAAGTAGGCATAAAAAGATGCCACTAAGGTAGTGAGAATGGTGGCTATTACAATCAACCACCATTTGGCATTCAAATAATCCCGATACATTATATTCTGACTCATCATTAGCTGGTAATACGAGCTATCCCAACTAGGCACATACTGTCCGAAGGTGAATAAAAACCCTCCTGTGACAAATAAACCAGCAAAAATTCTCCAAACTGGTCCTTCATAGGCTTCTACAGCCCCGGTAAAAAACAACATCCCATAAAAAATAAAGACCAGGCTCATGATCACTGCAGTTCTCGAACGTTTATTACGCTTAATAAGTTTTAGATCATTTTTTAAAAACACGGAAATACCTCCAAATCGATTTAACCAATCAAAACTTTCTGTTTTAGCTTCTTGCTGCTTCTGTTGTAATCCTCCATCTAAATACAAGATGTTTTTGAAATATCTAAAAGCAAGGATATACATTGAAATCATTAATAAAATCGGAATGATCACCAAATACGGTTGATTGAATAGCGCATCAAAAATGGGAGCGGTATACACGGTTACATCAAATATTTGATAGTAATGCAACCCGAATAAAATAACCAAGGCTCCTAGAAATGAATAGAAAACAGCGTCCACATCGTTTAAAAAAACATTAATGAAGTTATTGCAATATATCAATGCAAGAGCTCCCATCGTCCATCCGATAACATGTCCCGGGGGGTAGCCTTCTATAATGAGTACAACCGCAAACGGAATAAAAAAGAAATAGTGTATAAAGTTAAAGAAGGATAATATGGTTTTCCACAAACTAAAATGTACGATCTTCGATTTGCTGAATGGTAAATACAACAAGGGTTTAATATTTACTACTGGCATTTTTTGCATCATGTATTTAAAGACCAGGTCTATAAATAAATAAAAGATCAGGAACTGATTAATAATCAACAAAGGGTCCTTCTGTACCTTTTCTTCAAGTATAAAATAAATACCCCCTCCAAGCAAAGTAAACATTGCAATGAGGTACAAGGCAAAGAATATGGTTAATATCTTAAAAAAAAGATTAGAACTTAGGGAAGCAGACCGAAAAAAGGACTTCCACTGAAGTGAAATAAATTGTTTAAGCATTGTTATTTGGTTAGTTGTTTTGTATGTATTAGTAGGTCTAATTCGTAATCTGTTACATAAAAGTAGGGGTTTTATTTTCTTTTAAAGTCTAATTTGAAATTAGTAATCAAATAATATTAATAATTATATGCGGTTTACTTATTGAATTAAGTTCAATGGGATTTATTATTTTTACCAAAAATTTAAAGTTATGAGTCATTTTCACCCACTAAGGGTTAAACATATAGAACGCATTACCCCAAATTCAGTAACGGTAGCATTTGAGATCCCGAATGACCTTGAAAGCGAGTTTAAGTTTACACCTGGTCAATACATTAATATAAAAAAGGAATTAAACGGACAAGAACTTCGTCGTTCTTATTCGATTTGTTCTTCGCCTAATAATGGCGAACTAACTATAGGGATTAAAAAGGTAGCATCGGGTTTGTTTTCTCGCTATGCGAACAACGAATTAAAGGCTGGTGATGTTTTAGAGATTTACCCCCCTTTAGGTCACTTCACTTTTGACCCTGCAGAAGGCAACAATAAAAATATAGCCGCTTTTGCAGCCGGTAGTGGTATTACTCCTATAATGAGTATCATGAAAACCGTACTGGAAGAAACCAATAGTAATTTTGTGTTGGTCTTTGGTAATAAAAGCGTTGCTGAAACCATGTTTCACAAGGAGATTTTAGACCTTGTAGCCAAATATCCTGATCGTTTAAGTGTATACTTTATTTACAGCCAGGAGCAAGATGGTGATAGCATGTTCGGGAGGATAGAGCGCTCAACCGTTAATTTTGTGCTTAATAATAAGCATAAGGAGATCGACTTCGATGCTTTTTATTTATGTGGACCGGAAGCTATGATTCATACGGTTTCTGAGACTTTAACTGAAAAGGGAGTAGCCAAAGAGAAAATTAAGTTCGAATTATTCACCACCTCTGATGAAGGAGAAGAAGATCTTTCTTCAATACCCGAAGGAAAGACCAAGGTAAAAGTGATTGTTGACGATGAAGAATTTGAATTCGTTATGGATCATAAAGAACGTGTTTTGGATGCAGCCTTAAAAGAAGATATTGATGCGCCATATTCCTGTCAGGGAGGTATTTGCAGTAGCTGTATGGCTAAATTGAAAGAAGGGAAAGTTGAAATGGTGAAAAACCAGATCTTAACCGATAGCGAATTGGAGGAAGGGTTAATATTAACCTGCCAATCGCACCCTCTTACCGATACTATTGTAGTAGACTACGATGATATATAACAATAAAAAGGGCTCTTCTCAGAGCCCTTTTTTTATGTATGTTATTATTACAGTTCTATTTCCAATAATTAGCAATCCATTTGGCTGGTCGCACATAGCGATACCATTTGCCTCTTCCGCCTTTAATAGCTTTAGGCGGATTGATCTCTCCGTGAAAAATAATAATTTTGGCTCCTTCCGGAATGGTAGGTTTTTTCCAAACCGCTAATGGAAATTTAGAAATACAATCATATTTATAGCTAGGACACCAAGGTTTTGGCCAATAGTTCAGCATTCCTTTCTCGTGAACCGCCCAGGTTAAATATTCCTGCTCATTTCTATGTTGCTTTCTGATGGTATCAAAGTTCGCTACAAAATAGTCAAATACATAGCCGTGTTTCCCGATTTCGAATCTGTAAACAGAAGAGTTTCCCGTAATACGCCATTGCTTTCGATAATCTTTGATGATCATGAACGGATTATCATCTTCGAAGAAGCAATCGATATTGTCGACAATTACCACATCCAGATCTAAAAACAAAGCCGTCCCTTCTAAACCATAGAGATCTGATTTTAATGTGGTTAGTTTTTTCCACATGCGCTCTGGCAGGTTGCCGGGAATATCAATTTCAGGAATTGGAAAACATTTAATATGATCGTCTATTCCCTTTTCATCATCGGTAAAACATACCATAGTAAAAGGCAAGTTTAAATTGCGTTTTACCATGCTGTACAATCGGTTTACATAAGTAGCATCGTAGAGGGTACCCCACTTCATGCAAAATATGTGGATATCTTTATGCATTAGAATCTTTTTTAGTGTATTGTATCATTCCTGATACTTTGAATGCAAATATACCTTTTATTACTTATTTTTGAGGGAGATTCTTCTCATTCTAAAACAAACGGTTTATGGAAACGCATCATCTTGCTAAAAACAATTCGGTATTAAAACACTTTCTTTCTGACCTTAGAGATATTAATATTCAACAAGATCGGATGCGGTTTCGAAAGAACATGGAACGCATAGGTGAGTTGCTTGCGTATGAGATGAGTAAAACCTTTGTATATAAAACCCTGGAGGTTCAAACACCTTTAGGCATAAAAGACACACATCAAATCAATGAGGAATTAGTGATTTGTGGTATTTTCAGAGCGGGACTGGCATTACACCAGGGATTCTTAAATTATTTCGACCAGGCAGATAATGCTTTTATTTCTGCGTACCGAAAGCATCGCGATCATAGTAATGCCTTTGACATTGAAATCGAATACTTAGCATGCCCATCTCTGGAAAATAAAACGTTGATTCTTGTCGACCCCATGCTTGCAACCGGGCGATCTTTTGAAGCTGCCTACAAAGCTATTGAAAGTGTTGGAGCTCCTAAGAATATCCATGTAGCAGCAGTGGTAGGGACTCCGGAAGGGATTAAGCATTTGGAAGGCACCTTGCGCCCTGATACTAAATTATGGATAGCCGACATTGATGAAAAGCTAAACGAAAAAGACTATATCGTACCGGGTTTGGGCGATGCGGGAGACCTTTCTTATGGAGCTAAATTACAACACTAGCGCCAGGAAGGGCAACAAGACAAATATCCATAATACGGTTTCTTTAACCCATTTAACCTTGGTTATCTGAAGGTAATTAGCGATAATCATCGCCAAAGGAAATGCGATAAAGATAAGTTCTGCAACGTTTACATCTTCCGAAAAGGTTGAGATGCCCAAACCAATAAACAAACTTGCCACAACCAATGCCATAGCTTTTTGGGCTTTTGCAGAGCGTATTTTAATATTCACCAGATATGCCAGCAACGCAAAGACTCCAATAATCAGGGTAGTTACGATTGGAATGGAGAAGCTTAAATATTTATACTTTTGAATATTAAATTCAACATGAAAGGTAAAAACCTCAATCAACCCGGAAATGTTATCGGTTATATAATAATACGTAACCACAAAGAATAACACCGCACCAATTCCAATAACAGGAACCAGCCAATTTCGGTAATCTTTTGCATCGTAAAACAGAACTCCGGTATATACCAGCAATACGAAAAGTAAACTCCACTGATACCATAAAAATGAAAAACCAATCAAAAGTGAAGCATCAAAAAGCTTCTGTTTGATCGCCATGTTCGTCCGTAAGCTCATCAGCCTCCTGACTGCGAGAAGAACAAAGAAATTAGCAATAATAAATTTACTCGATTTTAAAATCGGCGGGTACATGCACATAAGTAAAACAAACAGGAGGATAGGATAGGAGTTACTTTGCGATAGATCGTTCTTTTTGCTGATAAAATCCACCAAAAGAGCACTTAAAATAAGCAATAAACACAATCCGAATTTTTCAAGCCATTCAGTACCTTTAAAAGCACTGTCAAACACAAAAAACTGTACACTCCAAAAGTACAGAAACAAAAAAAATCCAATAAAAATGAAATTTATGGGTTTTGTTTTACCAAAAATGCTTGAAATCATGATGTGTTTTTATACTTTTGTAGCGTAAAATTAATATAACTTTTTACTGATGAAAGATTTTTTTGAAGGTATTCAATATTTATTTGAAGATATTTTATTTGTTCCTTTAAACAGTTTACGCTTTATGCATAGCTGGTGGGGATCTAACGCGATTAACTGGATCTTTATTATTATCGGTATCGTAGCCTTGGTATACTGGGTACTTCAGTTAAAGAAATTTAACGATAATAACGAGGAACGTAAGGATGTTTCAGCACATTCATACATTTAATCCGATTACTTACAGCGTCTATTAACTGAAGGTTGTTACTTCAGCTAAAATATATTTGATACCCTTTCAAAATTGAAAGGGTATTTTTTTGTGTCTCATAAACATGAGTTTTACGGAAAACTTCCACTATTAGCGTGGAATAATGGGTATAGAAATAAAAAAAGCCTGCTAAATGCAGGCTTTTTTTATTATTTAATGATACTACAAGTCAAACCCTAAGTCTGTTCTGTAATACATTTTATCAAAGTTTAATTTTTTGACATTCACATATGATTTGTCAAGGGCTTCCTTAAAATCAGAACCATAAGAAGTAATAGCAATCACGCGACCTCCTGAGGTTACTACTTTACCATCATCCAGTTTGGTTCCTGCGTGAAAAACGACAGAATCTTCAATCGCCTCAATTCCAGTAATCTCTTTTCCTTTTTCATACGCTTCCGGATATCCACCCGAAACCACCATTACCGTAGTAGCAGTACGCTCATCTATATCGAGCTCAACTTCACCTAATTTCTGATCAGCAACAGCCTGGAACAGGTCAACGAAGTCATTTTTAACTCTTGGAAGTACTACCTCAGTTTCAGGATCTCCCATTCGGACGTTATATTCAATAACGAAAGGATCATTATCCACTTTCATTAACCCGATAAACACAAAGCCCTTATAAGGTATTCCGTCTTTATGAAAACCGTCTACGGTAGGTTTTACAATACGATCTTCAACTTTCTGCATAAACTCATCGTTTGCAAAAGGAACCGGCGAAATAGCCCCCATTCCTCCAGTATTCAACCCTGTATCTCCCTCGCCAATACGTTTATAGTCTTTTGCATTTGGAAGAATCACATAATCTTTACCATCGGTAAGCACAAAAACACTTAATTCTATTCCCTTCAGGAACTCTTCAATAACCACTTTAGTGCTGGCAGCGCCAAACTTAGCATCCACCAACATGTTTTTAAGCTCCGTCTTAGCCTCTTCCAGGTTATCGATAATCAATACACCTTTACCAGCAGCCAATCCATCTGCTTTTAAAACATAAGGAGGGTTCAAAGATGCTAAAAACTCGTACCCCTCTTCCAGATTATCAGCTGTGAAGCTTTTATAGGCCGCAGTAGGCACTTTATGACGTGACATAAATTCTTTGGCTACCTCCTTACTGCCTTCTAAGGCTGCACCTGCCTTTTGTGGTCCAATTACCGGAATATGTTTCAATGCATCATCTTCTAAAAAGAAATCAGCCACTCCCTGAACTAATGGATCTTCGGGTCCTACGATCACCATATTTACGTCTTCCGCTACAACAAACTCTTTTATTGCCTCAAAATCTGTAACGCCAATATTTACATTGGTTGCAATTTTAGCGGTACCAGCATTACCAGGAGCTACAAATAAATTACCCACTTTAGGGCTTTGAGCTATTTTCCAAGTAAACGTGTGTTCTCTTCCTCCAGAACCTAGAATAAGGATATTCATGATTTTCTTACTATTTAAAAAATGAAAATGATTCGGCAAAATTAAGGCTTTATGCGCTGATAGTGCAATTTAATTTAGTCGAATTGACGGAAACCTTATTTTTTGTTATGATTAGAAAAGTCTTTATGTGCCTTTTTATACAATTCCTCTGAAGGTAAGGATTTAAAATATTGATAGGTGACACGCATTCCTTCCTGGCGACTCACCTGAGGTTCCCAATCTAATATTTCCTTGGCCTTCGAAATATCGGGCTGTCGCTGAAGCGGATCATCTTGAGGCAATGGTTTATATACTACCTTCTGGTCGGTATTGGTTAAATTAATGATTTCTTCTGCAAAATCCTTTATGGTTATTTCATCGGGGTTCCCAATATTAACCGGCAAGTGGTAATCACTCATTAACAACCTATAGATTCCTTCGATCTGATCGTCTACATAACAAAAGGATCTCGTTTGCATTCCATCACCGAATATCGTCAAATTCTCTCCTCGGAGCGCTTGTCCTATAAAGGCAGGAATTACCCGACCGTCGTTCAATCGCATTCGAGGGCCATAAGTATTAAAAATACGAACAATACGGGTGTCTAATCCATGAAAACGATGGTAGGCCATGGTAATCGACTCCATAAATCTTTTGGCTTCATCATATACACCTCTTGGACCAATCGTACTTACATTGCCATAGTAATCTTCTGATTGCGGATGCACTAGAGGGTCCCCGTAGACTTCAGAGGTGGATGCAATTAAAATTCTGGCATTCTTCTCTTTCGCCAAACCCAAAAGGTTATGGGTTCCTAATGCTCCCACTTTCAAGGTTTGTATTGGAATTTTTAAATAATCTATAGGACTTGCAGGAGATGCGAAATGTAAAATGTAATCAAGTTGTCCGGGTACATGCACAAACTTAGTCACATCGTGATGGTAAAACTCAAAATTCTCTAATTTGAAAAGATGCTCAATATTTTTTAAATCTCCTGTAATTAAATTATCCATTCCGATTACATAACACCCTTCTTTGATAAATCTATCACACAGATGCGATCCTAAAAATCCGGCTGCACCGGTTATCAATACTCTTTTCAAATGTTTAAATTTTGTCGTTCTATTAATATAACCTGTTTTTATCAATCTGAGCTTGTCGAAGACCCATGCTGAGTATAATTTTCAGAAAACTGAACTAACTTATCCAAATTTTCTTTTATTAAAGCTTTTTTCTTCCTTTTACTCCAGCCTTTTAATTGTTTTTCAACTTTAATAGTTTCTCTGGGGGCTGTAAAACGCTCATACCACTTTAAAACTACAGGTCTTCTTTTAAATGTATATGCCAAATTATCTATACCTGTATTGTGCTCACTTATTCGTCTTTCAATATCAGATGTAATTCCTGTGTAAAAAGAACCATCAGCACATTCTACAATATAAACCATTCTGGTTTATTCTCCTTCTCCGATTTTGTAATATACAAATCCTATTTCTTTTAATTGCTCCTTATCCAGAATCCCCCGACCATCAAAAACAAAAGCAGGTTTTTGCATTTGATCATAGATCTTTTTCCAGTCGTAGTTCTTAAACTCATCCCACTCCGTAAGCACTGCAATGGCATGTGCGCCTTCACAGGCCTGATATGGATCTTTGCACACCTCTAAACCTTCTCTGTTTTCTTCTGCTGTACGAGTATTTAGGTAATCCAGATCCGCATACATACGTTCTGCCAGTACCTTCGGGTCGTATACACTCACTTTGGCTTGTTCGTTCAACAGGTCGTCAGCTACATAAATTGCAGCAGACTCTCGGGTATCGTTGGTATCTTTCTTAAATGCCCATCCTAAAAAGGCTATCTTTTTTCCTGAAACCGTATTATAAAGAGTACTTACGATATTATCCGCAAAACGTCTTTTCTGGTGGTCGTTCATTATAATTACCTGTTCCCAGTAATCAGCTACCTCATCCAACCCATACGTCTTAGCGATATATACCAGGTTTAAGATGTCTTTTTGAAAACAAGAACCTCCAAAACCTACAGAGGCTTTCAGGAACTTAGGTCCGATACGACTATCCATTCCGATGGCTTTAGCCACTTCATTAACATCTGCACCAGTCTTTTCACATAGCTCAGACATGGCGTTGATCGAGGATACACGCTGAGCTAAAAAGGCATTCGCCGTTAATTTTGATAGCTCGGAAGACCATACATTAGTCGTTAGAATCTGTGCTTGGGGCACCCAGTTAGCATACACATCAACCAGTGCCTGAATGGCCTCCTGTCCTTCCTGGGTGGTATCGCCACCGATCAATACTCTGTCTGGGTTCATTAAATCAGCTATGGCTGTACCTTCAGCTAAGAATTCCGGATTTGATAAGATCTGAAATTTAATTCCGTTTCCGTTTCCGGTATTATCCAGAATATTTTTAATGGCCGATGCAGTACGCACCGGTAAAGTAGATTTCTCAACAACGATCTTATCATCTTTAGCCACGCGTGCTATTTGACGGGCACACAATTCAATATATTTAAGATCGGCCGCCATCCCTTTTCCTTTACCATAGGTTTTGGTTGGGGTGTTTACCGACATAAAGATCATTTCTGCCTCGTCGATCGCTTTATCGACATCGGTAGAGAAGAAGAGGTTTCGCCCTCGTGCTTCAGCTACTACAGCATCTAATCCCGGTTCATATACCGGCAACTTGCTTACGTCTTCATCGTTCCATGCAGCTATACGGTCGGCATTGATATCAACTACGGTTACATTTATGTGTGGACATTTTTGTGCGATCACCGCCATGGTGGGTCCTCCAACATATCCGGCTCCAATACAACAAATGTTTTTTATTTTCATCTGTTTTATAATTTATCAATTCTATTAACGAAATAAAGCGCTAAACCCTAAGTTATATTCAGAGATTTACCAATTAAATTTAGTCTATTCAACCCTTCAATTGATATCTGATTAAATTTAAAAACGCTTATTTCATCCCTTAAGTATAATGCTTGATTTGCTTTAAAGTTTACGGCTGATAAAAGTACTATATTTATGTTTCTCCACAAACAAAGCTGACTAAGGGCTTTTATTTTCTATGAATAGTTTTAAATACCAGCATTTTAGGCTTAGCCCTCGAATATTTGTTCCAGAATTTTTTTAGTGATCAGGTAAGTGGGTTTGACTCCCGTAATACCCAAACCCCCCGAAGCCAGTGTACTTCCGGTTTCTAATGGATTATCCGATGCATAGTAGGCATAACGGACTTTAACATCCTCCCGGATACTCCTTCGTATTTTTGAAGCAGACTGAACAGCCTTTTGATAGTGTGCTCCTTCCATTTCCAAACCAATCACATTCCAGGTACTGTCATGGAAGAACTTTAAAAGATCTCTGTTCTGTAAAGAAGTACCCAACACAGTAACCATGGCACCTTCGAATACTTTTAGTTCACTTTCTTCAAAATCGGAAACTTTGAGTTCATTATGGAAAGGGTAGTTGTCTGCAGTTCCTTCGAAGATGTGAGAGGTTGGAATCATTAAATCACCTTTACCTCCTTCTAAAATTCCAGCTTTACCCATGATGGATACTGATACTACATTTAAGTATTCTTCTTTATGCTTCCCTTCTTTATAAGGTTTAAGCAATTCATCAATGGTTTCGTAAGCCTGTTCTCCAAAGGCGTAATCCATGACAAATAACACCGGCTTTTCTTGGTTGTTCAGATGCTCTTTTAATTTAAGATCTGCTTTGGCATAATCTATTTTGGAAGTGTCGAATATCTGAACATCTATGTTAGTACCAGATGTATCCGGAATACTGATCATCCCGTTCTTTTCAGCATATTGTTTGACTTTTTCCCTCAGCTCCTCATTATTAGGGTCGCTTAGCATCTCATACACCTTGTATTCTCCTTTAGATTTAATTTCCTTGTTGATTACTATTGGTGCATAAATAGAATTCATAACACTGTGCATATTGGCACTTATAATATGAATAGGCCGACCTAACAGTTCTTCCTTTTTAAGTGTTTTCTTAATAGTGTTTGCCCAAATTTCCCCGTGAATATGGTGTCCCAGACGTTCGCGGAGAATCGGACTAAAGGTGATGCTTCTTTTATTTTCATTAACGACCTCTTCGATGCCTAATTTTCCTAACCAGTACATAATGGATAGAAAGCGTTCAGGATTCTCTTTGGTAGCAAAAGTTTTATGGGCTTGAAGCAGTTCATCGAATGTCCTTCCCAAGATATTCGATAAATGAATTAAGGCATTTTCCCGTTCTGCCAGGGTTAATTTCTTTTTACCTACGATATTTTCAATCTTGGTCCAGTCTCTGGTTACCTCACCTGACTTATTGACCAGAACATTTTTACTGATTTTATGCGATTCGATGAACAAAAAGGTAAGATGCGTTAAGATATCATAGATATCTGACCGTCCTCGGGTGATTTCAATATTCATCTGTTCATCATCTACCCGGTAGCAATTTCTACGTCTTTTAGGAGGGACGATCACCTTAAAATGAGACTCTTTATACCCTTCATCAGAAATAAGATTAATATAACGACATTCTTCTATTCCTATAGGCAATCGATCCAGCACATACATCAATCCGTTAAGCTCTGCTTTATCCTCAGCTACAGATCCGTATATTTCTGGTCTTAACTCCAGTAATGCTTCTCTTAAAGTATCTCCGGAGACTCCGGTAGGTTTGTAAAATCCCCTGTTAAACAGATGTCTCATAGTTATATACATCCGTTCGATGGCGTTAGTAGATTCCTGCGCCCTGGTTCTTCCTTTAATTGTATTCATAAAGATTTTTACTAAACAAAAGTACGAGAACTTTTTCTAAACATAGTTATTTTATACATAGAATCGGGGGTTTCTATGTATTAATCTGCAATTAAAAGTCTGTTTGATAGGTGTTTAATCGTCCTTGCCTTGTTTTCCTAATATTTCAACTTTTGCTTTTTTTGTTAAGACTACATTTCCTTTCGAGTCATACTCCAGCTCTATATGCTTGATTTTTTCATCTTTTCCAGGCACGTCAAAGCTTCGAGATGACATTCCTTTGGTAAGAACACCACCAGCTTTGGCATCGTATTCCTTTTTGGTGCCATTACTCATCACAATGGTCACTTTCTTTAGTTGCAGAGTTCCCTGCGTGCATTTTATTTTAATCCTATCTACGCGTTGCTCTTTTCCTACCAAGGTTACTTTGTCTGTTTCACTTTTAAAAGCTACGGTCTTTTCAGCCAATTTAATCCAGGAGTTACTTTGTGCATTTACTCCAAGGATCCCTACGAAGAGTAACAGCATTACTAAACGAATTTTCATAATGTTGTGTTTTATGGTTTATAATCTATTGATACCTATAAATTTAAATAAAAATA
Organism: Zhouia amylolytica; assembly: GCF_900116365.1. Taxonomy (GTDB): domain Bacteria; phylum Bacteroidota; class Bacteroidia; order Flavobacteriales; family Flavobacteriaceae; genus Zhouia; species Zhouia amylolytica. The sequence continues at coordinate 484,541 of NZ_FPAG01000001.1, forward strand.
TCGTACCAGGGTCTAAATTACAAAGGCTTAACTTTTAAGTAATACGATCTAAGCTGAAGTAAACGCATAAAAAAAGCACCTTAAAAAGGTGCTTTTTTGTAGAGGCATCGAGCGGATTCGAACCGCTGTACAAGGTTTTGCAGACCTCTGCCTAGCCACTCGGCCACGATGCCGTTATTTTGGGCGACAAATATAAGAGTTTATTTTATTTATTTACAAAAATTATCGCTTCAATGTCATTTCAATGGTAACCATTTCTACATTACCACCGATAGGCGGATTGATCTTGGATACCTGAACTGTGGTTTCATTCGCAATTGCTATTTCATCAAAGATCCTGTCAATGATTCTTTTAGCCACATGTTCAAGGAGCTTCGAACGTATAGCCATCTCTTCCTTGACAATGCGGTTTACATGAACATAATCTACCGTGTCTTCCAGGGCATCACTAACTGCTGAGGGTTGAAGGTTAGCTTTTACCTCTACATCAACTCTGTAATCACTACCAATTTTTCCTTCTTCTACAAGGCATCCATGATAGGCATATACCTGAATGTTTGTTACTCTAATTATTCCCACGCTTAATTTTTAAGCAAAATTAGCCTTTTTATTGGTTTCTTTTTAATCGTATATTATGATTTTATCTGCCATTTAAATATCTACTTCCTTTAGTTTGGTACACCTTAACTATGGGCTATCCATACCTTATACATGCCTTATCTATGGCTTATCTATGCTTTAGCACCGGGCCTAGAGGGTTTTAAGTTACCTGAATATATCCTTCTGCACTACTTTGTCATTCCGTATTTTTTTGTCATTCCGCACTTGTTGCGGAATCTGTTATTCCACTGTTTGATCTGTTTTTTCCTGATTAGGAATTGTCGAACTGAATTAATAAGGCATGTTTATTATTTATTCATTTTCTTTATTCACCAATTTGCTTATTGTTTTATAAGGAGTTCATGATGTGCTACGCAATTATTCACCTAAAGAAAACGAATCAAAAGAAAGGGTGCCCGTCGAGAGGTATTTTTGCTATCGCAAAACCATGAATTCAATCCTAAATGGTCTCCAAGGCTTCGACCATTTTTAACGGATTCAATTCATATATACTGCCGACGGGAATACACTCCCATCAACATTCTTAACCAATTAAGGAAACTTAACCTCGCGTGCCACAGCCTAGGGCGGTTTTCTATGCATGGATTAACAGACCTTTGGTTCGTCTAGCTTTATAGATGGAGATTTTTTGGAGGTAGGTGACTCTTATTGATGAGATTGCCGCGCCTTGGGGTAGTCCAAAACAATTTCTTACCCCTGCACCCCTAAAGGGGGAAATTGTATTCTTCCTTTTGTCATTACGTACTTGTTGCGGAATCTCTATAAGAAGTCTTTAATCTAAGATATAATCTGTTTTCTTAGATGGAGTTCTGAATGATTATGAACAAAGAATTGTCTTTTAGAAAACAGTGATGGGATTGCCACGCCTTACTGTCGCAAGGCTCGCAATGACGTTGCCGAAAACAATTAATTATCCTCCTCACATGGGGATTGCACGAAACAATTTCTTACCCCTGCACCCCTAAAGGGGGAAATTGTTTTCTTCCTTTTGTCATTCCGTGTTTTTTTGTCATTCCGCACTTGTTGCGGAATCCAATTTTCCTGGTAGGGATATAAATGATACCTGATAAGAGAATGCCTATTTAACTCCTATAGGCATAAAAAAATAACTTCTCCAAAGCGCAAGGCTCAGGAGAAGTTATCAGGCTATGTTATGTTTTGTATTGAGTGCTTGTTTAAAAAATCTTTGGTGCACTACTTTTCTTCTGGGTACATGGACATTCACTCATTCCCTGGAAGAAATCGAAGCCAATAGTTATCATATGTGTCCCTGAATTGTATCCTATCAACTCATTTAAGGTAACCTGATATCCGTAGGCAAAAAAGAAGTTTTTAATATTAAAGCCTACCATAGGGGTAATATTCAAAGGATCGAAGAACTGATCATTCAAAAAACGGTATGAAATGGCAGCCCAATAGCTGTTTTCAAGATCGTATTGTCTAAAGCGCACATTCATGTCGGTATTCGAACGTTGGTCACTTTCATAAAGTTGAAAAAATACTGATGGCTCGATCTCAAAATTACTTGTTCTGGTAGCTCTCCACTTATATCCTGTATAGATATAATAGTTTCTTAGTGAATTAGGCTCATTAATGGCGAATAAGTCAAGATCTTTGTTTAAAAGGTTCGAGGCATTCAAACTAAAATAAAAGTCCTGTAAACGGTATAAAAAGCCCACGTCGAAGTTGTGGTTGTTCGTTCTTCTGTCATTTACACTTGGGTCATTCGGATCAAAGCTTTCCGTATCTATACGAAACTGATTGTAATTATAGGAAAGTCCGAAGGACATATAATGATTATCAAAAGCATCGAAGGTAAGGTGATGAGCAAAAGATACTCGTGCCCCTCGTGTATGGGTATACCCGTTTCGGTCATTGAAAAGGATAGCTCCAAGACCAGAGCGATTACCTACCCTCATATCTATCGCCAACGACTGAGTATCCGGAGCATCTTTAACACCTACCCACTGGGTGACTCCATTTAGCCGGGTTCGAATATGATCTCCAATACCAGCGAATGTCGGCGATAAGATAAAGGGGTTATCTGCTAAATATTGTGTGTATGGCGGTAAGGTTAATTCCTGTGCATTAGTTTGCCACACTGACATTAAAACACATATAATACCGCATAAATAGGTTACAACTTGTTTCACTAGCTTTTAATTTTTCTATTCAACACTTAAGTTATGGTTAAAACAAAGGGCTTTACCAGCCCTTTGTTTAATTGGGGTTATCTCATTAGGGTGAAGTGACCCATGAACTCGCGTTCATCGTTTCCTTCTAATTTTATTACATACCAGTAATCTCCTGTAGGTAACTCCTGGCCTTTATAACGACCATCCCATTTTTCACCTACACGTATCTCAGCTACCATTCTACCATAACGATCGTAAATTCTTGTTCGTATTTCAGGGAATCCTTCATCATTGTCTGGCCCCCAGGTATCATTATAGCTATCTCCATCCGGAGTGAAATAATCTGGTATATCAATATCGATAAATTCTTTTTCTACTACAATTTCATGACTACATCCTAGGGCATCGGTTACTACTACGGTAATCTGCTTGATTTCTGCACCCGAAGCGTCTGTGTAACCAGGATCCGAACTACTTAAATAGTAGGTGTTATCACTGCCCTGATACTTATCATTAAAGTAATATGAATACGGTGGTACTCCGCCCGATGCATTTACTTCAATCAAGTTCATTGTATTTGGATCTGAAGTATCTACCACTGTTACCGGATCAATTTCATTGATGGTAAAGCGTTGATCGTCCGGAATCATTTGTTGACAACCTTCGTAGAAGATCGTAATAAACTGATCTGCTCCCGGTGCCAGATTCTCTACAATACCTGCATCTCCATCTACATAATCGAACATAGTCGCGTCATTGATATCCGTTGAGTTCAATGCATATAATACATCATTCACCGTAATCTCTGTGGTAACAAGCGTTACGCGAATTCTATTGGTCGCTGAATTATCTACACATTCTTCGATCACCTCTACTTGTGCGGTTAAATCCGGACCTTCAGGAATCATGAATGGTAATACTTGCTCACAACCATTGCTATCCACAACAGTAATCTGGTAATTCACATCACCACTCAATGAACTGAATAGTATATCTGAGTCATCAGGGACGTTGGTTTGCGTTTCTACTACATCTCCTGTATCTACATTCGTTAAGATCGCTGTGTACGGTGCAATTCCACCACTTACATGGGCCTGGTAGTAACCATTACTCTCACCATAACAGATCAGGGCTGGTTTGTCAACCTCAACAATCTCAACAAGATTAGGTTGTCCAACGGTGATTGGCTCTGTTTCGAAATAACAACTCCAGGAATCGTCGATGATGATACTATAGGTTCCAACTGGAAGATCACTAAATGTTCCGTTATCCTGAGGCTCTGATAATTCTCCTGTATCGTGATTCTTTAATACAAAGAACCAACCTTCAGGACCCGTACCTCCTGTAACATTTACTGCTCTAACTTCCCCTGTATTTGTATCAAAACAAAGTACATCTGTTTTCTCAATCTCAGCCTGAATAAATTCCGGTCTTACCAACGTTACCTGATCGGTAATTTCACAACCACCATCATCAATTACTGAGATATCATAGGTTCCTTCACCGAGACCGATAAAAACAAATCCATTAACATCTGTTGCTGTTTCAGTATATCCGGTCAGATTATTTACGATGGTTATATCATATGGTGCATATCCGCCATCAGGATTCACATAAATCTCACCCTTGTCATTTGTACATGTCACATTAGCCACCTCTTCAGATACGACTGAAAGCGGAGCTAAAGATTGTGAAATATTGAACGATGTCGGGTTCATCAAACAATTCTGGTTATTATCGGTTAGAATCGCTGAAGCTGTATACGTACCTGCCGGAAGACCATTCACTACAATTGAATTGCCCGTGCTGGTACCACTGAAGCTTATAGAAGCATCATTTATGTTCACAATGCTATAGCTAAAGCTACCTGACTGATCTCCATCCGCCAAATATGTATCAACAACCGTAAGTTCTACACTTCCTGAAGGGGTATCATAACAAGCTACTCTGCTTTCTTGTCTGGCTGTTAATGCGAAAGTGTTTGGTTCTAACACATTATGAACAGTATTCACCTCACATCCAGTATCTGTGTTTAATACGGTTATATAATATCCGCCTTTAACCAGATCAAAGAAGGTATAAGAAGTCGTATTCTGAATTCCTGAGTCATGTACTACATTTCCACTGGAGTCTTCTATGATGTATTGCAAGTTAGGCGTAGCTGTAGCTGGCGTAACGGTAACATCGACACGGATACTTTCTCCGGTATCACAAGTTACTGCTGTTTCTACCGTTACCACAGGATCAGAAATACCTGTAAACGGATCTATAACAGCATCAATACTATCCATACATCCATTGCTGTCATATACATTAACAGTTATAGTACCTCCGTTAAGGTCTGTATAGATCAACTGCGGATTGCTTCCATCTTGAAGTACGGTACCATTTTGAATAAATTCAAATCGCGTATAGGTACCACTACCTCCGGTAATCTGAGCCGTATCAACTTCAATCAATGCATACTCGGTAATGTTCCCCACTGTACACAAGAATTGAGATACATTTACATCTGTGATATCAACAGGATCCGGTTCGGTGATTACCTGATCTTCACTAACCACACAGCTATTCGCTGCAGTTGCCGTTATGGTATAGATCGTTCCGGTAGTTGTTCCGGTTAATCCATCAAATATTGCGGTATAGCCTGTTGAAGAAGTAGGAGCTATGGTTGCTGCACTTCCATCAACCGCGGTGATTTCGAAGATGAATGGTCCGATACCAGTGTCGATCGCTCGAACGTGGATGGTTCCATCACTACCTCCCGCACAGGTTACGTCATCTACATAGGTAATCTCCATTTCCGGCTCTAATCGTTCCGGAACAGTTACCGTTTTACTCACTGAACAGTTACCGTTCAAGTCGTATACAGTAACGATATAATCACCTGCTACATCAGCACCATTCCAGGTAGCTCCCGCAGGATCAAGACTTGTTCTTGTAAGTCCTGAAGGACCTGTAATTTCATATTCATAAGATCCCGAACCTGATATATCGCTGATAGTGATTTCAGCATTACCTGCAGGATCCGGAGTTTCACAATCTAATAGTTCAGTTACCTGAGCATTGAAATCAAGTGGAATGATTTCAATATTGTTATTGGCTGTATCACCACAATTATTAGCATCTAATATTTGTATGTCGTAACTGCCAGCTGTTAATCCGGTAATTACATATTGATTGTTGGTGTCGAAAGTTATATTTCTGATCGCCCCGTTTACACTTAGATTATAAGGAGCAATACCCGCCTGATCTAATGTAACGGTAATATCGTATCCACCTGCAGGATCACAATTATCGGTAACCGATAGTGAGATCTGCGGTGTAGGATCGGTTCCGATAGTAGCGGTACCCGTAACCTCACAGCCTAAGGCAGAGGTAACCGTCACATCATAGGTGCCTGCATCCAATCCTGTAAAGATTCCATCAGTGTTCGTTTGAACGACAGCACCTCCCTGACTCAACTCATAGGTATATGGAGGATCAGTTTCAGTTGCAGGATCGAGGTTTACTGTTATTGTACCATCGCTACCCACGCAAGTTACATTGGTAGTTTCAATGGTGTCAATAATTGGGATCACAGGATCATTAAGAATCACTTCGATCGTTTCGATACATCCGGTATCAAGATCTTCTACCGTAAAGGTATAAGTGCCTGCCTGGTCTAATCCGCTAAACACATTGTTATTTCCATTATCGACTGTAGTTGCATCAGGTAGCTCAACACTGTAATTAAAGTTTCCTGAGCCACCAGCCGGGGTAATCGTTATCTGACCTCCCACCGGAGCCTCACAAGATATTTGTTTATCTATGTTATAGCTTAGCGTAAAGGCATCATATAATGTTACCGGTGCGGTCAGCGTTGTTTGACAACTCCACTGATCATTGATCTCAGCAGTATATTCTCCGGCACCAAGTCCTGTAAATACAGCACTCATTCCGGTTTGCGGAGCTCCGTAAGGCACCCCGTCTTTTATAAGTTGAATGGTATAATTACTTCCTTGTCCGCCAAGAATATTATTAACCGTGATCTCACCGTTGTTACCATCACAATTTGCATTGCTGGCAATAATATCGGCCGTAATAGGTTGTGGGTCTTCCAATACTTCTGTACCAAGATCAACATAACAACCATTGGCATCCATTACATAGATGTAGTAAGTACCTGGTGTTAATCCTTCCCATCGTGCCTGACCTGCAGTATATAAAGTTGCATCTGTTGGATCTGCAATGTTGGTAGTGGATACGTAATAGCTATAGTCTCCCCAACCACCAGTGGCAGTGATTTCGATAACGCCATCATTACCTAAACAGGTAATATCAGTTACGATAGCGGTAGCCGTTAATTCCGCCTCAGGTCCGAGGATATTAAATGTATCAGTTACTGAACACTCAGGAACTCCCGTTAAAGTAGCCGTTACTGTGTATTCACCCTCAGGCAAACTATTAACCTGAGCATTGATTCCGGAACTGGTTCCTGAAGCAGTGAAGCCTGGATCCGTAATGCCGGTTATGGTGTAGGTAAATTGTCCAGCTTGATCTCCATTAGATGTATCGGTATCGACAATTGTAATGTCTACAACACCTGTAGTCGTATTAAAGCAATCTACATCGCTTACGATATCAATATCAAGATCGAAAGTATCCGGATCTCTTAACTGGGTGGTGGTTTCTATAAAGCAACCTGTGTCGTCATTAGTTACTCTGATCACATAATTACCTACACCCACGCCTGTAAATGTTTCCTGATCATTCGTTGAAACAATAGGATTCACAGCCGCCGTAGCTACACTCATATCCGTTGCATTAAACAACTCATAAGTAAGATTGGCAGTGCCGGTAGATGGATTCAATGTAACATCTACAACGATCTGTCCATCAGTCGTACAAGTTGGATCAGTTGGCGTTGCTGTAATCGAATCTAATTCTATAAATGGTGCTATGGTCGCATTGGTATTAGCAGGACAATTGTTTTGATCATACACATTGATAGTGAAATTACCACCTGCAGGATCAGACCATACCAATTCATTGCTTGGTCCTTTTTGAACAACCGTACTAGTAGCATCATTAATGAACTCGTAGATATAACTTCCAGTACCTCCGGTTACACCCGTAACGACAATTCTTGCCGTGTTTACGGTGTTTCCTGCAGTACAGGCAAAGTCAGTTACCGTAGCGGCTAAGCCGGTGATTTCTGTAGGTTGGGTAATAATTTGAGATACCACTGCAGAACAATCATTAACCGTTGAGGTCACTGTAATTGTATATTCAATATCCGGCGCAAATCCTCCGGCTAAATTGCTAAAAGTGGCACTGTATCCCGGAGTCGTGTTATCTGCTGGAATTGGTGTAACAACTGATCCGTCAGAAGCACTTGTAATTTCAAAGGTATAAGGCCCGTAGCCATTGTCGTTTACACCCACGGTAATTGATCCGTCAGCCACACCGAAGCAAGTAGCATCGGTATATGAGTCAATATACGGGTCAGGTTCTACCAATGGTGGTACTGTAACTGTGGTCATCACGGAACATCCTGTCACCGTATCATTGATGGTGATAGTATAAATTCCTTCTACATTAGCATTGGTTATGGTAAGTGGGTTCGCTGTTAAAGTAACACCACTAACATCTATAAACCCAGCAGGACCGTCAATACTATAAGTAATATTAGAAGGGGTTGCTGAAGAACCTCCATTAACTTCGATTTGGATTTCAGCATCTTCATCACCAACCTGACAATCGAGTCCTTCCATTAATTGAGCATTAAGCTCCAGTGGAGGATAGATGTCAAAGTTAGCGGTAGTTAAACATCCATTCGAATCTCTAACAGTTACACTCTGATTTAATCCTGAATTTAATCCTGTTAATTGATAGGTTCCTGATGCAAATGATGCACTTTGGAAAACCCCTCCATTAAGACTTATACTATATGGAGGTATGCCAGCTGTTGTTAAATTAACATCAACGGCAAAACTTCCTTCGTTCACACAGTCATCGACTACAATCGCAGAAATAATTGGTGAAGGATCTAAAATTATCGTAACATCTAATACATCAGTACATCCGTTACTATCTTTAACCCAAACATCCCATTCGGTATTTACGGCCGGATCTAATTCTGATGTAGCATTTGTGATATAGTCTGTAACCGTTGGTGCTACCCCATTTTCAACAAAAGCATATTCATAAGGACCGGTTCCGCCAGATCCTCTAACGGTTACAAAAGCACCATCATTACAGTTGGCATTTGTTTGATCAATTAAACTTATATCAACCGGAGTTGGTTCCGTAATTCTAAATGTTTCTGTTACCGTACATTGCAATCCATCAACTTCCTCAATTAACAACACATAATCGCCCGGAGGAAGATTTCCAACGGTAACATCACTCGTTGGACCTGGTTGCGGTATTGATGGGATATTACCTTCATACGCCGCACCTAAGGAGGTGTTGGTAACACTGTTAAGAATTGTATATTTTAATTCTGTTGTTGTTGCATCGTACTGATCAACCGAAAAGGTCACAGTTCCATCATCTGCAGCAGTACACAATACATCAGTAGTAGAAAGTGTTAAGGTCATGCTTGAAATTGAAGGTATGTCAACCTCAACGTAACTTATACAACCATTTACATTATCTGTTGCCTTAAATATATAGGTCAATCCAGGAATTAAGCCATTAAATACAGCATATTCTTCATCTACCGTAGATCCTGCATATTCACTATCTGGAGTAACAAGAGGTGATGAACCATAAATTTCAAAATCATAATCTCCCGAACCTGTTGAGGCCAATAGTGTAACGGAACCACCTGTTACACAATCAGGAGCTGTTACATTCGCTTCTAGTGTTAAGAAAGGATCTGCAATTACATTTATGGAACCTTCTTCACCGGCGCAACCATTTGCATCTACAATTTGAACATAATAAAATCCATAATCGATATTACTAAAAGTATAACTTTTAGAAGAAGTTGTCACCTGGTCGATCTGTGTATGGCTGCTATCAAATAAGGTATAAGTAAAGTCAGCAACCCCACCAGAAGTAATGGTTGCCGTAACGCTTCCGGGGTCTACACCTGTCCCATTACAAGTCACATCTGTTTTGGTTAATGTTGCCTCAATAGGATCTACAGGGTCTATTGTTACATCATCGGTATAGGTACAACCATTTGCATCCTGTACTATGTAACTGTAAGTGCCAGCTGCTAACCCAGAATATGTTGTTTGATTTGAGAACCCTAACCCATTAAAATTAACCTGATATGGAGGGGTTCCAAAACTGTTATTAATGTTAATATTAACAACACCATCATCATTTCCACTACAGCTAATAGGGGTAACATTGTGTGTTGCTTGTGGTGCAGAAATAGGTTCTATGGTAATTACACCTGTTTCAGCGGTACAACCTTGACTATCCGTAATTTGAAATTGATATGTAGTAGTTACCGCCGGATTCGGGAATGTATAAACAAAAGAGGTGTTCCCTGCTCCAACCGCTGTGGTTGTTCCTGAATAACCTGAACCATTAATGTTTACATCATAAACATAGTCAGGATTTCCCCCACTAATGTTCACAGTGATTTCTCCATCAGCATTCACACTACAGTCTAGTCCTTTAGTTAAAATCGCATTCGCTGATAACTGACTTTCGATGGTCACTGATTTGGTTACATCACAACCAAAACCATCTCTAACGGTAATATTATAAGTTCCAGGGGTTAAACCTGTATACTGATGGTGGGTATCATCAACATTAGTAGGCACAAATGGACCTCCATTCAAGCTTACTGAATAATTTCCATTTCCGCTAGTAATTTCGATATCGATGGTACCGTCATTATTACCACTATAGCATAACGTTGGATCGAAAGTAAAATCAACCAACTCTGGTTCGTCTACTGCGATTGGAGCAGGCGTTGAAGCAGTACATCCAGGATTATCCACATCCCGTACAGTAATCGTATAATTACCCGCTGTAGTCACAGTAAATGTATTGTCAGATAGGAAAGTAGTTCCATCTATACTGAACTCATAATTTCCAGAACCTCCGGTTGCGGTTGCTGTAATCACAGCCGTATTCCCATTATTACAAGTCATTTCAGTAGTTACCTCAGCAGCTACCGTAAGTGCAGCTGATTCTGAAATAGTCTGTGTCAGGGTAATCGAACAAGCGCTATCGCTTGGATCTGTAATGATAATTTCATAGTCTCCGGCAGCCAATCCGTTAATAGTAACAGAAGGATTTGTTTCTGTCGTTCCACTGGCTACTGTAGATCCTCCGGTAGTTTCAATTACCTGGTAATCATATCCTGCAGCAGGATCAAAGTTATCTACATTGAAGGTGATACTTCCATCAACACCACCATTACAAGTTACATGTGAAACTGCAGTGATATCGGCTGCTAAAGCCTCTCCAGGTTGAACACTAACCGGCACTGTAGTTGTACATTCACTACCATAATCAACTGTAATCACATAACTTCCGGCAGCTACATCTGTAAATAAATTGGAAGCCTGAGGTGTTCCGGCACCTAATTGATAGGTATAGGTCGGATCGTTTGGTAATACCGTAATTGTCCCAGTACCATCACAGCTATAATCAACTGTTGCCGTTAAACTTGGTACTGGCGGTAATGGATCTATCGTATGTGTTAATGTAATAAAACAATCTGTTGCAGCAGCGTCTCTTACTCTTATGGTATGAGTACCATCCTGTAAACCTGCAAAAACATTATTGCTATCCCACGCACTTCCGTTTAAGCTATATTCAAAGCTTCCGCTACCGCCTGTTGCATTAACTGTTATTGCGGCATCGTTAACACAAGTATAAGGAGTAGCATCTATAGTTGCATTAATTTCAGCTGGTTCCGTGATCGTAATGGTTCCGACATCGGTACATCCATTGTTATCAGTAACCGTAACATTATAATCACCTGCCGGCAGGTTAACGAATTGACCTGTAGTATTAGTAATGTCGATGCCATCAGCTGTATTTTCAATCTGATAGGTATATGGTGCTGTTCCTCCACTGCCTGTTAACGTAATGGTTCCATTCGTACCATCAAAACAGGTAACATCGGTATGATTTTCAGTAAAATCAACGGCATTGTCTTGTGTAATGGTAACCTGGGTGGTTGCCTCACAGTATACTGGATTTCCGTTATTATCTCTTACATAAACAGTATAGGTACCTGGGGTTGATACTGCAAATGTATTTCCGGATTGGAAATTCGTGCCGTCGATACTATACACATAATTTCCATCGCCACCAGCAGCCGTAATTATTATATCAGTACTTGCTGTAGCTCCACACGCTGGTAATATTCCTGCGGTAGCAGTAACTGTTAATTCTTCATCAATAGTAATTTGCTCCTGATCCGTACAATTAAGCGCATCTCTCACGGTTACTGTATAAGTTCCCGGTGCAACACTAAATGTATTTGAACTATCAAATGCACCTCCATTAAGGCTGTATTCGTATGGAGCGGTTCCATTACTTGCATTTGCTGTAATGGTTACATTGGAAGAACCATCGTAACAACCACTATCGCTAAGTGTTAATGTTGGTGGGGTAGCAGGTTCCAGGCTAAAGGTATCTGTAATTGTACATCCTCCGGCATCTGTTACTGCCACTGTATAAGTTCCTGTTTGGGTTAGACCGGTAAACACATTTGTTGATTGAGGTCCGGCTGTAGTTCCGTCAGGATACGTTAGGGTATATTCATAACCACCCCATCCATCGGCCGCTGTAACTGTCACACTACCGGAAGGAGTTGCCGAACAACTCATCGGGGTAACATCCAGGCTCATTGTTAAGGTTGCAGGCGGCCCTTCAATCGTTACTGAAGCATCAGCAGTACAGCCATTTCCATCAGTTACTTCAACATTATAAGTTCCCGGAGCCAGATTATCCAAATTGATTGTTCCGCTTGTTTGACCACTTGCGGTTGGTGTACCGTTCACACTGTAACTGTATGGTGGAATAAAATCATTCACGGTTATTACTGCCGACCCATTATTCGATCCAAAACAGTCTACATTACTTTGTGAAGTTGCAGAAAGCGTCAGCGTTTCATTTATGGTAACATCTATAGGTGTACCCTGACAACTCGAAGCATCTTTAACATTAACCGTATAAGTACCAGGTGTTAAATTGGTAAAGGTATATGTGTTAGGGGTAGTGGCATCTGCATTGAACCAGGTGGTACCTCCATCGATACTAAACTGGTAGTCTCCATTTCCATTGGTTACGGTTACCACGATCTCCCCGTTAGTTCCATCATAACATACGGTTGGAACCGCAGTAAATTCAACAGGGTTTGGATCTTCGAGGGTAATCGTATTTAAAGCATTCGCCTGACATCCGTTGGCATCTCTTACATAAATGGTATAAGTCCCAGCAGTAATGTTTTCAAAAACATTATTTGACTGCCAAACCAGTGGTGTTCCGGCACCGTCGTCAAGAGCATATTCATACGCCGGTGTACCCCCATCTGCGGTTGCAACGATTGTTGCACCAGGGGTCGTATCACAAGTTATATCTTTCGTAACATCAGCAGTAACGGTAAGCATTGTCGGCTCGGTAATGGTAGCCGTAATTGGCTCAGTTACACAAGCCTCATCACGTAAATCTCTCACAATAACTTCCACATCACCCGCAGGCAAGTTTTCGATAACTATAGGAGAAGAAAATTGCGGAGCAGACCAGGTCGTTCCACCATCCGTGCTATATACGAAACCTGTTGAAGCATCAAAATTGGTTACTTCGAAGGTTGCACTACCATCATTTCCACCAAAACAAGAAACGTCATCAGTTCCGATAAGTTGAGCCTGAATCCCTTGTGCTTCTTCAACGTCAATGACAATCTCACCAAACTGGGTACAAATAATTGGAGTCTGGTATACTTTTAATCCGTCAATAGCGATATCGTTTCCAGAGAATACCGTAGAGTAACTACGTATTCTAAAGGTAAGGTTGGTAGCGTCTACTGAAGGTAACGTAAGTTTTAGATGATGCCATTGTTCGTCATTATTGATAGAGCCAGTATCGTCATAACTCACTACATTACCTGATGCATCCACCAATTCTACTCTAATATTTGGATCTGCCTGATTAGATGAAGAATAAAGGATATTGTAAAGACTAATATCTACCTCAACATCGAGACCTGGAATAATATCAAAAATTTCCTTTTCATAGATAGCTCCTCCTTCACCTGCGGTTCCACCGATATTTACTGCTAAATAACGGCCGTCGGTTACTCCTTGAGCATCTGTTGGGCTGTACCATTGCTGACCTCCAAGCACTTGTAAATCTGAGGTAACAACATATTCTCCATCATCCAACATATTATCTGAATCTCCATCGACATTATCATTTTCCTGTCCCATTTGGGATTCATAAATATAGTCTTGGTTTACATTATCGTTAGTAGTATTTCCACCAACGCCAAAGTCTTCTGCCAACAGGATTCCCGGTGTTGGCATATCAGGGGTTACATTTTCGTAATATACCGTAACGGTATGTTGTCCGGGAGCTAAATTATCAAAGACATTACTGTCCTGTGGTATACCACCATTCAGACTGTACTGATATTCATAAACCAGGTCCGGATCGGTTACTGAAGGGTTGATGGTTACCGTTCCTGTTCCGCTACAATCGTATACCGTATCGTAATCTAAAGCTGGTATTTCGGTAGCGTCATTAACGTCTACAAACATTTCATGTAAACAATCGTTCGCATCTCTGATGTACACATAGCCATCGCTCGCCATGGTACCTACGTTATTACCGCTCCAGGTATTACCTCCATCAAAACTGTACTGATAAGGAGGAGTCCCTCCACTGGCATTGGTAATACGCACTTCAGATACGTTATCTTCAGGATTACAGGAAACATCAGATGACACCCCGGCAAAAGCCACTAGAGCGGCATCCGGTTGTGTGATCGTAAAGTTCCTTCTGAACGTACAGGTTGCATTCCCTTGTTGCAGGGTAATGGTAACATCCAATAAGTAGTCACCAGCAATAAGGTTAGGATAGGTTCCATCAACATTTTCTCCAAGAAGGGTATAAGTGCCATCTTCATTTTCTATATACAGCGCTATACTCGAATCTTTAATATCATCTTCGTGAACGAAATCTACGGAAACCGAACCATCATTCCCACCGTAACAAGAAACGTTTTCGGTAGAAAGGCTGAACTGGTAAGCAGGGTCAAGCTCAACTAATGCTGAATTTGATAAAGCATAGTTTCCTGAATCATCTTTCATTACAAAGACATAGTACCCTTGTTCCTGCACAGGCACTTCAAATACACGTGCTTGAGAACCTCCGGTACCATCACTTTCTTCATTCGAAAACTCTGAATCAGGTATTTCACTAAAATCATCATATAGTGCTTCCCCATTGATACTCCAGATTGCAAATCGATAAGGAGAATCACCTCCACCTCTGTGTACCTGTACTTTAGCACGGTTACAATCCTTCGTTTCGTATACTTTTCTAGCCTCGAAATAAAGTGGGTTATTATCGGAAATAGTTATACTCTCGGTATAAGAACAACCTGAATCGGTTGTAATTTCAAGGTTATAGGTTCCTGTATTAAGTCCGGTAAAAGTATAGTTATTATCAGTTGTCGGCCCATAAGTTGTAGTAAGGCCGTTTCCATCGGTTAAGTTATAGGTATAAATTGGTCCGTCTCCGGCTCCTGTTATACTAATAGTACCCAGAGATTGAGAGTTATAATCTGTAGAACTCGTCTGAACGTTATTTAATCCTGTATAGGCTTTGAAATAATAGGTTTTAAAACATCCTCCATCGGTGGTAAGTACCAAGCGGTATTCACCAGCTGCAGCAACTGTAAAATCATTTGATGTAGAAACCGTTGTCCAGCAAGAACTATTGGTATTCGGGCAATTGAATGAGCCTGCAGAGCAACTTCCACTGAGGGTTTGCCAATGAATGCTCTGTATATCTTGAAATTCAGTTTGAATGGTTTTACTAGTAGTTCCTCCGCAAAGTAAAATGTTCGGCATATCGGAACCATCATTCACACATTCCGATACAGCATCTGCATAAGCAAGGATAGGGTTCGTAAGACTGTTAAAAGATCGCATATGAACCGTTTCTTTATAACTCACGGTAGTACCATTACAATCTTTTGTTTTCACCACTTCATAGGTTCCAATATTGTTTACTGTAATCGTTTGGGTATTCCCTACAAAAGATCCGTTTTGTGTCCACTGATAGGTATCAAATCCATCACCGGCAGAAATAGAGGTATCACCACATAATATCTCTGTTCTTTCTGTTGAAACCGCTGTAGGATTCAGCGTAAAAACGGATGGAGCAGGGGTAGTAGCCCCAACACTTGGGTAACTACCTTCTTGCAGTCCATTATAATTTGAAATCGCCTGATTACTGAATGCTGTTGTACAAGCATCTCTGTAAAGTTCTATATCACTTGCAACCTGAACGGTAATATTAACCTCACCAACTTCATCAGCTGCCAGGTTACCCACATTTATGGTAACTGTTCTGGTATTGGCATCGTAAGAGGTAATTCCCGGAGCGTCATTACTAACATAAGTCAGGTTGTCTGGCAGAACGTCAGTAATTATATAATTAGAGATCGTTGCTGCAGATGAATTGTGGTAATTCAGGGAATATACAAGCTGTTGCCCTGGATTTACATTCGTATTTAATGTATTACCACTGGTATCTTCAATTAGTTTAACTAATTCAATTTCGTTCGCAAATGAAGCAGTTTCAAAAAGTCCCTTATCCGACGAAGCTTTGGATTCAAACACTTCTTCCACAACGGACGCTTTGGTCTCTTCAATAAAAGTGAATAATTTTTCAACATTCTCATAAAGCACCTTTTCGGCTGAATTTCCCGAGTACATATATATGAAGAACCCGGAAAAAAGGAGCGTTATTAGAATATTAGAGTAGTTTTTTTTCATGATTGCTGGGGCTAATTGAGTTTTTTGAGTCTTTTGAGTTTGTTATGTTTTTACATGCATGATCCACAAATCAAAAGCATGTTCTTTATTCTTATTTTGGTTGTATAAAGCTTTTGCACTTTGCCATGTTGTATCCGCATTCAGGTACACATAGCTATAATTGTTATTAGGGTTAATAAAATATCGGGCGTCAATACCCATCGATTTCAACTGATCAATAAACTTTGATGCATTATTTTGATCTGAAAACACATTTGCGATCAGGTAATACCCTTTCTGCATTTTATCATCTAACATTTTTTGCATACCCGCATTTCCTCTGAATCCGGAAAAACTGGTTGCATTTAAACGTTCGATATCTTCTTTTGTACATTCCAGAAGCCCGGCATTGGTCCATCCATCTCTTGCCCCACCATATTTACCGGATTCATACCCATTTACTCGTTCTCTCATCACCCACGTATCATTATTGTATTGTCCGTTCAAGCCATTATTAGAAGCCACTGCTGCTTCACCCCAATTTCTATATTCATCGAGGTACACATAGTGTAATCCATTTTTAGAAAAAGTTTTCGCATTAATTCCCTGCGAACGCATTTCATTCATAAAACCATCCAGGTTTTTCTGTTCTTTAAAAACATTTGCGATTACCAAATATCTACTGTTCTTGTTGTTCTTGTTATAACTTTTTCTTACAGGAGCTTTGCTCGCGGCATTATTAGTTCCAGCTATATTATTATCTTCTTTCATAGTCACCACAGGTTTCGTGTCATTCGCGACAGCAATAGCTGTTTCCGGCTGATCTTCGATGCCCATTTCATCTTTCAACTGAGCAACCTGTTGTTGTGTCTGTGGGTTTTGTTGTGCTTTTTCAGCTAACTCACCCATATATTTTTCTACATACTGACGTTTCCTGTCTTCGCTTGCCATTATTTTCTTTTCCAGGGTAGTATCTCTACTTCGCATAATAGCATCCTGTTCTTTTTCAATTAATGATGCAATAGCCATTTCATCGTTTTTATAAACAATGATTGTATCATTTTCAACTACCACCGTATCACCTTCTTCCAGTTCCTGACTTTCAGTTAATGCGGCAAGTTTTTCCTCTAATTCTGCATCTTCATCTTCCTCATTTTGAACCATGTCATCCGTTAAGTGTGGTTGGAAAGAATAGGCAAAATTAATTTCGTGAGTAGATCCAAAGTTAGAAATCGGATTCTTCAAACCTTTTTCATATACGTATCCAATCGAGATTCGGTTTGAAATATTAAACCCAACTCCGACACTTCCTCCATAGTAATCGTCGTAACCTGTTTGAAACCAACCCGCTGGAAGATCTAGAATAAAACTTGCAGATGGTGAAATATTTTCGTCGCCTCTTTTTCGTGCGCGTGTAAGAACACTGTAACGGCCATTTTTCATCAAACCGGTTCCGTTAGCAATATTTCTGGTATACATTAAATGTCCGGAGAAGGTTTTTTCTCCAAATTCGGTAAGTGCATCACCTGTATCCAAATTGAAATCAACCAGGTTTTCTGCATAAACACCAAAATCTAAATTACCAATTGATATATTGATTCCGGGTTGTACTGAAATTAATGAGTTACCACTCAGTTCTTGAATAATAGGATCTACATCTACAGTTTGGGCTTCACTTTGATCAAAGCCACTATTATAATATGATAAGTTAACCCCCATGTGCATGTTTACAGTTTCGCTTAGACGAACCCCATAGGTGTAATTCCCCATCAATCCGAAATTAGATATCACTCCGAATTTTTGATGATATACACTCAACCCAAGTCCCATTCGGTCGTTAATTCTCCCTGAATAACTCCCTAAGTAGGTTTTATTACTATTATCCCATTCATTACGATGGTATAGGTTAAAATATGACTTGGTCTCTTTCACAGTTGAAAAAGTTGGGTTGATTAAAAATCTATTAAACTTTAACATGTTTTGCGACGGTATATCAATAGAGATATACGGATCTTCTTCCTGTGCATTTACAAAATGCAGACCGAGAAACATCATTACAATGCCGAGAAGGAGGGGGGATCGTCGCATAGTTTATTTAATTATGGTTATTGTTCCTTTTTTTATGGTTGCACCATTCTTTATAATCCTGTAATAATACACAGGATTTCTGCCAGAGTAATTGATAGTACTCTCAGGCCAATTGTTCTGATAATTCGCGCCGGAAAACACTAGTTCTCCGCTCGATGTATATATATTTATTTGTATTTCAGGATTGTTCAGATAGGTAACCGGAATTGCCCAGGTATCATTTATTCCATCTCCATTCGGACTAATAACATTTGGAATAATGGTACTTTCTTGTAACACTGCTTCAATAACTTTAACAAACTCGCATCCTCCGATGGAAGCAACCAGTGTATACACTCCTTCTGTGCTGATTAATAAACTTGCAGTTGTGCCTACTACTTGCTGGGCATTATCATACCATACATAGGTATCGGCACCACTGGCTATAACTTCTTGTGCTTGACCCTTTTGAAGGTATATCACCCCTTCTTTATTCAATGTTATCTGGTCGTCGGTATATGGTTCAATCGTAACAGTATTGGAAGCTACTTCACAATCATTATTTTTTACTTTAAGCTGATACGTCCCTGACTTTAAGGTTTTAAGTGTTGCGCTGGTTTCATCTAAAAGTATGTTGTCTCTATACCAAGAATAGGTATATGAAGTTGCTGTAATTGAGGATGAAATTGTTACCTGATCTACATCCTCGCAAATCTTCATGAGGTCAGCCGTAATTGCAGGAGTACCAATACCAATTTTAATGGCTATAGCATTCGAGGTTGAATTAAACGATTCCAAAGTACCTTTAAGCGTATAGTTACCATTCGCTGCGGTGTTGTTCACAGTAATTTGTCGGGTTGTTGCTCCCGAAACAGCAGTACCATTCAGGTACCATTGGAAGCTGAATTGCTCGACGATGGATTCATCTACAGCAATCACAGTACCGTCATTGGTTAGTGCTTTAAGTTCACTTAAACTTAAGGCAGCTTGAGAGGAAGTACATGCAGTATAATCCCCTACAGCAATTTTAATTTCAAAATCTGAAGGATACGAAACGGTTATTGGTGTTGATTTTTTAGCGATCCCACATCCGGCACTTTCTTTTACTTCAACATAATAAGAGCCAGGACCATTGATTGACAGGGTTGCTGTGGTTGCATCTGCGATCGCTACATCGTCCTTATACCATTGATACACCGGATTTGAAGCGGTGGTGGTAGCTTGAATCGTTTTTGATTGGGAAGGCATTAAAACAATGTCTGTTGCCAGATTGGTTGTTACCTCAAAATCATTGATGGATAATACTACAGAAGATGACAGTGCAGGACAACCTGAACCGGGATCTACTTCCACAAAATACTCTCCAGCAGCATCACCGTTACGGTCTGTAACGGTGTATGAATTAGAAGCTGTTGAAGACAGTAATGTTTCACCTCTATACCAATGATAGGTAAAGTTTTCATCAGGTGTAATATCGGTTGACGCTGTTAGTGTGTATGAGCCGTTTGGGCAAAGCTCCACATTCGCATCTCCCGAAATAGTAACACTTAACTGATCGTTTTGGGTAACGCTTACCAGGTTCGACGAGGTTTCACTCGAGCAGTAAAAACCATAGTCCACTTCTACAAAATATAGGCCGGGTTCTGTAACTTCGAGGTAAGCGTTTTTTTCGCCTGGTATCAGATTAAAATCTTTATACCAGTTATAATAGGCCTCGCCTGGGTAATTATTAACTTCAAGTAAAATAGGGTCACTACATAGTGTGGCATCCTGAAAGTTATTCAATACCAGGCTTTCATTGACTGTTCTGTAATATGCAGGAAAGCTTCCTGATGCCGAACTGGTTTTTGCAGGACTTGTGCTTCTAACCCTGATTCGATATTTTTCACCATAAGTCGCTTCCGGAAATGCAAACTTGAAAGAAAAAGTTAGCACTGTATTTTTATCGGTAACCGTACTAAGAGTAGTAGCATTATCAAAACTGCCATTTGCATCAGATAATTCAAGAATAAATTTGTTATCCTCATTAACTAATGGGATTTGCCATGCAAAATCTACTGTAAAAGAATTAAAACCTTCTGAAGGGCAGGGATTTGAAAAACCTAAAACCGGCTGACTTAATGTTTGGGCACTAGCGATCTGCGCGCTAAAGAAAAGCACCAAAAGCATAATAGCATGAATAGCGTTGGGGTAAAACTTTCTATCCATAATTCGGTTAGGTTCAATTAGTTAATCAAGGAACTTGTAGTACTTAACAAAGTGTTTGGGGTGACTTATATTAGGCGTAACAGTCCTTTTAACAAAACTAAAATAAGACTTTTTATTTAATTATTAATAAAATGCTTACAATTTTCGATAAAAAAATCCGTTTCCAAAGGTTTGAAACAAATTAGCTTTTTAAAAAATAGCCATTGATTACCTCGTGGATTTCACTAATTTTGCAATCTTAAATAAGCTGTAAAATGTCAGAAGAGAGATCATTAAACTTTATTGAACATATTATTGAAGACGATTTAAAAGCGGGGTTTCAAAAGAATAAACTCCGTTTTCGTTTTCCACCGGAGCCAAACGGTTATTTGCATATTGGACATGCGAGTTCTATTTGTCTTAATTTTGGATTAGGCGAGCGATATGATGCTCCTGTTAATTTGCGTTTTGACGACACGAATCCTGCCAAGGAAGAACAAGCTTATGTTGATGCTATCAAACGCGATGTAGAATGGCTGGGATTTGAGTGGGAAAAAGAATGTTATGCGTCTGATTACTTTCAACAATTATACGACTGGGCGATTAACTTGATAAAAAAGGGAAAGGCCTATGTTGACAGTCAGGATTCCGAAACAATTGCTGAACAAAAGGGTACCCCTACAAAACCTGGTACTCCAAGCCCATACAGGGATAGATCAATAGAGGAGAACCTCGAACTTTTTGAGGGCATGAAAAATGGTGACTTTAAAGAGGGTGCGCATGTATTAAGAGCCAAAATTGATATGAGCTCAACCAACATGTTAATGCGCGATCCGGTAATGTATCGTATCCTGAACAAGTCACATCACAGAACTGGTAATGACTGGCATATTTATCCTATGTACGACTGGGCGCATGGCGAAAGTGATTACATAGAACAGGTTTCACATTCCCTATGTACGCTCGAGTTTTTACCGCATAGAGAACTGTATGACTGGTTTTTAGACCAGGTTTATGAGGAACAAAATGTAAGATCGAAACAGCGAGAATTTGCGAGAAGAAATTTAAGTCACACGGTTGTAAGTAAACGTAAGCTATTGCGATTGGTTGAGGAGGGTGTTGTTACAGGTTGGGATGATCCTCGAATGCCTACCATATCAGGATTAAGAAGGCGTGGATATACTGCTGAATCTATAAGAAAATTCGCAGATACTATTGGTATTGCTAAAAGAGAAAATCTTATTGATGTTTCGTTGCTTGAATTTTGTATTCGTGAAGATTTAAATAAAAAGGCCAACCGTGTTATGGCTGTGCTAGATCCGGTAAAAGTAGTTATTACTAATTATCCGGAAGGTCAGGAAGAGTGGCTCGAAGCAGAGAATAATCCTGAAGAGGAAGAGATGACCTATAGAAAGGTTCCGTTTTCTCGTGAAATCTATATTGAAAGGGAAGATTTCAGGGAAGAAGCCAACCGTAAATTTTTCCGCTTAAAACTTGGTAAGGAAGTTCGATTAAAGAACGCTTACATCATTAAAGCTGAAAGTGTTGTAAAAGATGATGAGGGGAACATAACTGAAATTCATTGTACCTATGATGAAGAAAGTAGAAGTGGAAGTGGTACTGAAGCCAGCATGAGAAAAGTGAAAGGAACCCTGCATTGGGTTTCGGTAGCGCATGCGGAAGAAGTAGAGGTTCGTGTTTATGACCGATTATTCAATGATGCGGAGCCTGACGGACATGAGAATAAAGATTTTATGGAATTTATCAATCCTGAATCCCTCACTGTGGTAAAAGGATACGCTGAACCAAGTTTAAAGGAAAGTAAACCAGGCGAACAATATCAATTTCAACGTTTGGGATATTTTTGTGTAGATACAGAATCTTCAAAAGATGGAATCATCTTTAACAAAACTGTTGGTTTAAGAGATACCTGGGCAAAACTTCAGGATAAAAAATAAAGCACTAAAACAGGAATTCACCTGTTGCGGTTCGACATATTTAAATAAAAAAACCCGAGACCAATATCTCGGGTTTTTTTATGGCTACTCATGTTTTAATAGTCTAAATCTATTATTGAAGAAAACTATATGTAATACTGAAATAATTAATCAAATCTATTAAAAGTGGCTTTGTTAACTGTCTTTTAACCCACAAAACGGTCGATCTATGTCGTTATACCAGGCCCTTATTATAAAGAGCTCTTAAAAGTGCTTAAAATGGGTTTTTGCTACTTAGAATCGTCATCTTTTTTGTCTTGTTGCTTTTTCATGGCTTCACCAATCTGATTACTTGCAACGAAGCTGGCCACCATATCATTTAGCATATTACTTCCTGCCTGAGGCGAATTCGGTAATAATATTAAATTACTATTTGTTTCCTCACCAACCGCCTGAAGTGTATCGTAATGCTGGGTAACAACAATTAGGGCAGAGGCTTCTTGCGAATTAATTCCGACCCGGTTCAATACTTCTACCGATTCTTCCAGTCCTCTTGCAATTTCACGTCGTTGATCAGCGATCCCTTGACCTTGCAATCTTTTACTCTCTGCTTCGGCTTTGGCTTTTTCTACAATTAAAATTCGTTGTGCATCTCCTTCAAACTGGGCTGCTATCTTTTCTCGTTCTGAGGCATTAATTCGATTCATTGCAGCTTTAACCTGAGCATCCGGATCAATATCAGTGACCAGGGTTTTAATGATATCATACCCGTAATCCAGCATTGCTTCCTGCAATTCACGTTTCACTGCAATAGCAATATCATCCTTTTTAACGAATACATCATCTAATTTCATTTTAGGTACTTCAGCACGAACCACATCAAAAACATAGGAGGTTATCTGATCGTGTGGATATTCCAGTTTATAAAACGCTTCATAAACTTTATCTCTAATAACCACATATTGCACTGACACTTTAAGCTTTACAAAAACATCATCTTTGGTTTTTGTTTCAACAATAACATCTAATTGCTGAATCTTTAAGCTCAGACGTCCTGATTTACGATCGACAATAGGAATCTTCATTTGCAGTCCGGAATTTCGGATACTTTGAAAACGACCAAAACGTTCAATAACAACAGCCGTTTGCTGTTTTACAATAAAAAACGAGCTAAATAGAATGACCAATCCCACAAAAATAATGGGATACATTAAAAAATCCATCATGGAAAAATAGGTTTAAGAATTTGTAAGAGTGAATTTACAAAAAAGAATAATCTTACTTAGATAAAATCGAAAATAAAGGCATAAAAAAAGCCGCTCATAGCGGCTTTATAATCATTCGAAATCTATTAAAGTGTTTCTATAGCGTATTTTATACGGCTTAGTGTTTCTTGTTTTCCTAACAATGCAGCTATATCAAATACATGCGGGCCTTTCATTTCGCCAACCAGCGATAATCTAAACGGCGGCATTACTTGTCCGAAGCCTAATTCCTTTTCCGCAATCCACGCCTTAACTATCGTCTCGACGTTTGAAGAAGAAAAATCTTCAATATTTTCAACAACTCCAATCAACTCAGTTAGAATTTCAGGAGTTTGTTCCTTCCATTGCTTTTTGGCGGCTTTGGCCTCAAAATTTTCAGGAGCCTTGAAAAAGTATCCACCTAAACTCCAGAAATCAGCAACGAATGCAGCCCGTTCTTTAATCAAACGAACAACTTCAGTAACATAGGTAATGGATAGAGAAGTATCTGATTTCTCTATTGAATTCGCAATGACCGGATCAGCTGCGATATAATTTATGAAAAGCTCTGCCAGCTCGGCATTATCTTTTTGTTGCAAGTACTGCTGGTTATACCATTTTATCTTTTCGGGATCAAAGCGGGCACCAGATTTATTGACTCTTTTAAGATCAAAAGCTTCGATAAGTTCAGTAAGGTTAAATAATTCCTGCTCGGTTCCTGGGTTCCAGCCCAAAAACGCCAGAAAGTTCATCAAGGCATCAGGGAAGTAACCATCTTCTTTGTATCCACGTGAAACATCATTGGTTTTTGGATCTGTCCACATCATTGGGAAAACCGGAAAACCTAATTTATCACCATCTCGCTTACTTAATTTTCCTTTTCCTACTGGCTTTAAGATTAAAGGCAAGTGAGCAAATTCCGGTGAATCCCATCCAAAAGCACGGTATAATAAAACATGCAATGCCAGGGACGGCAACCATTCTTCACCACGAATAACATGGCTTATTTCCATTAAATGGTCATCAACAATATTGGCTAAATGATAGGTTGGCATGCCATCACTCTTAAATAATACCTTGTCATCCAGTAAATTGGTGTCTATTTTAATGTCGCCACGAATTATATCCTTTAGATGAAGTGTTTCATCCTGAGGCGACTTAAATCGAACCACATAATCTTCACCCGCATCTATTTTAGCCTTTACTTCTTCTGCAGTTAAAGCAAGTGAGTTCTTGAGCTTTAAACGATTGTGCCAGTTGTAAATAAACGTTTTGCCATTAGCTTCATGGTCTTTACGGTGCGCATCAAGTTCCTCAGAGGTATCAAATGCATAATAGGCCCAACCACTTTCAATTAACTGATCGGCATATTCCTTATAAAGTGCTTTACGCTCACTCTGTCTGTACGGACCAAAGCTTCCTTCATTACCCGGACCTTCATCAAATGGAATACCGCACCAATTTAAAGCATCTATTATATATTGTTCTGCGCCTTCTACATAACGATTCTGATCCGTATCTTCAATACGAAGTACAAAATCACCATCATGTTTTTTTGCAAATAAATAATTAAAAAGGGCTGTACGAACACCACCTATGTGTAATGGCCCGGTAGGGCTGGGAGCAAATCGAACACGTACTTTCTTCGTCATTTTTTTAAATTTTATGCAAAAGTATGAATTATTACACAGGAATAAGGCAATCAGTTTTAACAATCTATTCGCTTTAATCTTTCTTTATAATTCCGAATTAATTGTAAATTTATTAGTTATAACCATTGTAAATGAACGATTACAAGCACATACAACAGAAACTAGGACAGTTTATAAAGCGATATCACACCAATGAGTTGATAAAAGGTGCCATCCTTTTTGCAACGATATTCTTATTATACGGTATAATTACTTTACTGTTGGAATATTTCTTATGGCTTAATGAACTGGGGCGCAGTATTTTATTTTGGCTGTTTGTCAGTATCTCCTTTTTGTTGCTTATACGATTTATAGGAATCCCTCTTTTTAAGCTATTTAAATTTAAAAAGGGTCTCGATGAAAAAGAGGCCTCCAGTATTATTGGCGCTTATTTTCCTGAAGTAGGCGATAAGCTTACCAATCTCCTGCAATTGGCTAAAAATGAACAAAAGTCTGATTTACTTCTTGCAAGCATCGAACAAAAATCGTTGGAAATCAATCCTATACCTTTTCATCTGGCCGTTAATTTCAAAGCTAATCTCAAATACATTAAATATGTTTTTATTCCAATCGGAATCATCTTGTTGTTCTGGGCAAGTGGAAAAATAACATGGTTTTCAGATAGTTACAACCGCGTAATTCATTATCAAACTGCCTATGTGCCTCCAGCACCTTTTCAGTTTGTAATTCTAAATGACGAACTCACCGCTATAGAGAATGAAGCCTTTAATCTTCGGATTCAAACCGTTGGGGAGGTGGTTCCTGAAGACGCATCGATAGTCATTAATGATGAATCCTACTACCTTCAAAAAAAAGCAGATCTTACTTTTCAATACACTTTCAATCAACCCAAAGAAGACCTGACTTTTAAAATTCAGTCTTCTGATGTCGTATCAACACCCTACAGACTGAAAGTAATAAAAGCTCCAAAAATTTTAAATTTTAAATTAAACATCGATTATCCGGCTTATACTAACAAAACTGATGAAACTCTGGAAAGTACCGGAAATATTACGGTTCCTGAAGGCAGCCGAATTTCCTGGGAAATTAATGCAGCGAATACAAAAAGCATTCAGTTCATAACAAAAGATACAGTGGTCTCCTTCGCTGCAAAAGAGAAGTTGTTCACTTATAATAAAACGGTATTTTCAAATTTCGATTACAAACTAAGCACCAACAACGAGTCCCTAAAAAACTATGAAGAACTGGGTTTTTCTGTAAAATCTGAAGCAGATCAGTATCCCAAAATAAACCTAAAAGAGGTGGTTGATTCAACCAATACGGAGACAATTTATTATCTGGGTCAGGTTTCGGATGATTATGGATTAAAAAAACTGGAAATTGTCTACTATCCAACCAATCAGGAAGAAGCTAAAAAGGCATTGATATTACCAGTAAAAAAAGCCAATTTCGATCAATTCTACTATACATTTCCGAGCGGCCTCGCCCTGGACGATGGTGTTTCTTATAGCTATTATTTTAGTATTACCGACAATGATCCATTCAGGGGAGGAAAGAAAACGAAGAGTAAAATTTTCAGTTATAATCGCCTATTGCAAAGCGAAAGAGAACAACAACAATTAGATCAACAACGCAATAGTATCAATAATCTTGACAAAACTATTAAATCGACTGAGGCACAAAAGGAAGAGTTAAACAAAATGCTTCGGTTGAATAAAGAAAAGAACAACCTGAACTACTCCGATAAAAAGAAATTAGAAAATTTTATCCAGCGTCAAAAACAACAAGACCAACTCATGAAAAAGTTTTCCAAAAACCTGGAGGAGAACTTGAACGATTTTGAAAAAGAAGCGGATAAAAATGAAATGAATGAATTGTTACAAGAGCGCTTAGAACGTCAACAAAAGGAACTAGAAAAAAACGAAAAGTTAATGGAAGAGATAGAAAAGCTTTCCGAAAAAATAAACAAGGAAGAGCTTACCAAAAAATTAGAGGAGCTTTCTAAGAACAATACCAATAACAAAAGAAATCTGGAACAACTTTTAGAATTGACAAAACGATATTATGTTTCCTCTAAAACGGAAAAAATAAGTAAGGATCTTAATGAATTGGCTAAAAAACAAGAGGAACTTTCTAAAGAAAAAATTGATTCTTTATCTAAGAATAAACAGCAAGATATAGAAGAAAAATATGATAATATCAAAAAACAATTAGATGAACTTGAAAAAGAGAACGGTGCTTTAAAAAAGCCATTTGAATTGGAGCGAGACAAAAACCTGGA
The DNA here is from genome assembly GCF_900116365.1 of Zhouia amylolytica. GTDB lineage: Bacteria > Bacteroidota > Bacteroidia > Flavobacteriales > Flavobacteriaceae > Zhouia > Zhouia amylolytica. The sequence goes on from NZ_FPAG01000001.1 coordinate 512,617, forward strand.
GCAGCAAACTTCGGATGACTTAAAAAATGCCGGAGACGAAATACAAAAACAAAACAACGAAAACGCAAAGAAATCTCAGCAAAATGCTTCCCAGAAAATGAAAAAAATGGCAAAACAATTATCGATGTCTATGCAGGGAAGTAGTACAGAATCTCTTAATGAAGATGTTGAAATGCTCAGACAGATTCTCGATAATCTACTTCAGTTTTCTTTAGATCAAGAAAGTTTAATGGATCGATTTTACAATATTGAAGATGACAATCCTAATATTGCTAATTACCTAAAAAGACAAAATGACCTACGGGCGCTCTTTAAACATGTAGATGATAGTTTGTTTTCTCTTTCACTAAGACAACCAAAAATGTCTGAGGTAATTAATAAAAACATTACTGATGTTTATTATAACATCGACAAAAGTCTTGAAGCCTTTGCGGAAACCAATTATTATATTGGTGTATCCAATCAACAATATGCTATTACAGCCACCAATGAACTATCTGATTTTTTAAGTGATATCCTAGACAATTTACAGCAATCTATGTCTCAAGGTGGAGGCCAGGGATCTGGTCAGGAAATGCAACTTCCCGACATCATCCAATCTCAGGAACAATTAAATCAACAAATGCAAGAGGGTATGCAACAACAAAAAGAAGGAGAGCAAGGCAAAGAAGGAGAGCAGGAAAAAGGAGGGTCCGAACAACAAAACGGAAACACGCTTGATGAGCAAATGAGTGAAGAGCTTTATAATTTATTCCAGCAACAACAGGAATTACGACAAGCTTTAGAAAAGCAATTAAACAATAAAAAAGGTGAAGGAAAGTCTGGTAACGAGGAGCAATTACTAAGACAAATGGAACGTATTGAAAATGATCTTTTGGAAAAGGGTTTTAATAATGAAACCTTGCAACGTATGATTCGATTAAAGCATCAACTTTTAAAACTAGACGACGCTACATTTCAGCAAGGCGAAAATAAAGAGCGAAAAAGTGAAACAAACACTAAAAATTACACCAATAACCTTCAAAATCAAACACCTGATATACAACAATATTTCAATCAAGTTGAAATTTTAAATAGACAAAGCTTACCTTTGCGGCAAATTTACAAACGTAAGGTTCAACAGTATTTTAAGACAGATGATTAATTTTCATTACGAAACAGAATTTCAACTAGAAGCAACAGCAGCATATAATGACTGGATCAAACGCTGTGTTGATTCTGAAAACCTTTTAATCGGAGAATTGAATTATATTTTTTGCGACGATGATTATCTCCATAAAATAAACGTTGAATATCTAAACCATGATACTTTAACTGATATCATCAGTTTTGATTACACGGAAGGACAAACCATAGGAGGAGATGTATTTATATCGATCGAAAGAGTCAAAGACAATGCGGCAGATTTAAATATAGATTTCGAAGAAGAATTAAAAAGAGTTATGATTCATGGGGTTTTACATTATTGCGGTTACAAGGATAAAACATCAGAAGAAAAAGCATTAATGAGACAAAAAGAGAATGAAAAAATCTCAATGTTCCACGTGAAACACTCTTAATAAAAAACAAGAAAAAAACAGACTTATGTTTTATAATGAATATGATGTAATTGTTGTTGGAGCAGGCCATGCAGGTTCTGAAGCTGCTGCTGCAGCTGCCAATATGGGATCTAAAACTTTATTGATCACCATGAACCTACAGAACATTGCACAAATGTCTTGCAACCCGGCAATGGGAGGAATAGCTAAAGGACAAATTGTTCGTGAAATAGATGCACTTGGGGGTTATAGCGGTATTGTTACCGATAAAACTGCTATTCAGTTTAAAATGCTTAACAAATCTAAAGGGCCCGCAATGTGGTCTCCAAGAGCACAAAGTGACCGTATGCGATTTGCTGAAGAGTGGAGAAACATGTTAGAACAAACACAAAATCTCGATTTCTATCAGGAAATGGTTTCTGGTCTCATCATAGAAAACAACAAAATAAAAGGGGTGAAAACAAGCCTCGGTTTACACATCTACGCCAAAACTGTTGTACTCACCAATGGAACATTTTTAAATGGATTAATACATATCGGTGATAAACAATTCGGCGGAGGTAGAGCAGGAGAAAAAGCAGCTACGGGAATCACTGCAGATTTAGTTGAAATTGGGTTTGAGGCCGGCAGAATGAAAACAGGTACCCCGCCAAGAGTAGATGGAAGATCTTTAGATTATTCTAAAATGACTCCTCAACCAGGTGATGAACACCCAGAAAAATTCTCGTATTCAAACATTACAAAACCTCTAACGCATCAACGCGATTGTCACATGACCTACACTAGCGAACATGTGCATGATTTACTTAAAGAAGGATTTGAAAGATCACCAATGTTTAATGGAAGAATTAAAAGTATTGGTCCTAGATATTGCCCATCAATAGAAGATAAAATCAATCGATTTGCCGACAAAAACCGTCATCAACTATTTGTAGAACCTGAAGGATGGAATACTGTTGAAGTGTATGTAAACGGATTTTCAACTTCATTACCCGAAGATGTTCAGTTCAAAGCATTACGTGCAGTAGAAGGATTTGAAAATGTAAAATTCTTTAGACCCGGTTATGCTATAGAATATGATTATTTCCCGCCTACACAATTAAAGCACACTTTGGAAACAAAACTTGTTGATGGACTTTATTTCGCCGGACAAATTAATGGTACCACAGGATATGAAGAAGCGGCAAGTCAAGGATTAATGGCAGGACTAAATGCAAGCTTAAAAGTTCAGGAAAAAGAGGCATTCATACTAAAACGCAATGAGGCATACATTGGTGTATTAATTGATGATCTAATAACAAAAGGAACTGAAGAACCTTACAGAATGTTTACTTCCAGAGCTGAATACCGTACACTTTTAAGACAGGATAATGCAGATATTAGACTAACGCATAAAGCCTATGAAATTGGATTAGCAAAAGAAGATCGCATGCGTAGGGTAGAAGAGAAATTGAACAAAACCGAAACACTGGTTAAATTCTTTAAAGAAACAAGCGTTAAACCAAAAGACGCAAATCCTATATTAGAAGATATCCATTCGTCAACCATGAAACAACCTGATAAAATGTATAAGTTGTTTTCGCGACCAAAAATCACCTTGGACCACATGCGTCAATTACCAGGAGTGAATGATTTTATTATCGATCAAAATCTAGATAACGAAGTACTGGAACAAGCGGAAATAAAAGTTAAATACGCGGGATATATTCAAAAAGAAAAAAACAATGCGGACAAACTAAACCGGTTAGAAGACATTCGCATTCCAAATAATTTTGATTACGATAAACTTAAATCTTTATCGTATGAAGCAAGAGAAAAATTGAAAAACATAAAACCTACAACGCTATCACAAGCATCTAGAATAAGCGGAGTTTCACCAAGTGATATTAGTGTAATGTTGGTTTATATGGGAAGATAAACACGACATGTTCCACGTGGAACATTTTGTAAAAGCAGGTCATTGACCTGCTTTTTTTATACCATAAAAAAATAAATAGTACCTTCGAAGGTTTAAAAAAAATATCACCTATGACTAAAACAAAATATTTATCATGTAAGGATTATACCGTTACCGGTGAAAATTTTGATTTGGTATATGATGAGGATTACGACATGTTGATTACGCATCCTCAACCAGACCCAGAAAAATTACCTGCGTATTATCAGAGCGATGAATATATTTCACATACCGATGCTTCCAAAACGATCTTGGATAAGCTTTACCAACGCGTTAAAAAAATAAACCTCAATAAAAAAGTTCAACACATTAAAACCACCAATCCAAAGAAAGGGTTGCTACTTGATATAGGAGCGGGCACTGGTGACTTTTTACTCTATGCTCAAAAACAAGGCTGGGAGGTGCAAGGTATTGAACCCAATAAAAAGGCACGCATACTTGCAAAAGAAAAAGGCATAAGCATAGCCGAAGAACTCACCATTGAAAAAACAAAATACGATGTCATTACCATGTGGCATGTATTGGAACATGTTCCAAGCTTGAAAGAACAAATACAACAACTATCAGCACTATTATCAGATGACGGAACCATCTTTATAGCAGTACCAAACTACAAATCATATGACGCAAAATACTATGAAGAACATTGGGCCGCATATGATGTTCCCAGACACCTTTGGCACTTTTCAAAAAAATCCATTTCAAAGCTTTTTATGGAGCGAAATATGCGTGTAGTAAAAATCCTACCTATGGTTTTTGATTCCTTTTATGTTAGTCTGCTATCAGAAAAGTACAAAGGATCTAAAATGAGATTTATTAAAGCATTTACACGTGGAACTATTTCAAATCTTAAAGCAAAACAGACAGGTGAATACTCATCACTCATTTATGTGATAAAAAAAGCCCATTAAGCAATATTAGCCCTTTAGAGCTGTTTTCATTACAGAACCCATACAAAGACCTTTATAAAATTTAATAATGTTATACACGCAAAATAAAAGGCCTGGTTATTATAAGTAAATCTTATAGTTTGTTTAATATTGATAACAAATACAAATAGATAAATTTTTTATTGATATGACCACAACTTTTCTATTTTTGCTGTTCAACTGAAAGAAAAAAAGAAGACCGAAAAATTAGAATCAAATGAAAAAAATTATTTTAGGAATTATTGCAGCGACGAGTTTCGTTTCTTGTCAACAAGATAAAATTGCTTTTGTAGACAACACAAAAGTAATAAATGACTATCAAGAGAAAATTGATATCGAAACCAAGTTTAAAGGTAAGATCGAAATTTTCGATAAAAAAGCAGACAGTTTAGGAAGAGCATTCCAGGGAGAAGCACAAGCTTTTGAGGCTGAAGCTAAAAAACTATCTCAGCAAGCTGCACAGGAAAAATACAATGCTCTTTTACAGAAAAGACAAGCAATGGGGCAGCAGTTGCAAATGGAAGAACAACAACTATCTCAAGAGAGCCAAAAAGAAATAGATAGCTTAATAAAGAAAGTTAGAACGTTTGTAAAGGACTATGGAAAGAAAAACGGTTATACCTTTATCTTAGGTGCTAACGAAGCTGGTAGCGTACTTTATGGCGCAGAATCTAAGGATATTACTGAAGAGGTATTAAACGCTTTAAATGATAGTTACACTAAATAATCAGGTGTAAACATAAAAAAGCGGCTTTAAAGCCGCTTTTTTTATTTTGATAACATATATACTGTAAAAATCGCTACCATAAAGTAAATCGCTATGGTCCGCGCTCCGTCATAGTCTTTGGCTACCCGCTGCCCAAATAACAAGGCCAACAATGCAATACAAGAAATCACAGCGCCCCATAAGGCATAATCCGGATCATTATTGCTAATAAGTTCAACAATACCCCAAATACATAATACTGCTGCAATTAATTCTATTACCAGAATAGCAAAAACAGATAAAGGAACGAGGTTTTTAAACATCGTATTTGCAAAATGTTCTTTCAACCAACTCACGTTTCCTTTCCAATCTGCAATTTTATCATAACCACTTTGTCCGAAAGTGATAATTAAAAATAATAACAATAAAATCTCGGTAATATTAGTAGTTAGGTTATGCATAAATAATTGTGTTAAAGGTTTATTTCTTATGTAATAATCGGGTTAGTTTAATACTAAGATCCGTAAAAATAATCTTGGCATTACCATTCCTCTCAATATGATAGGCCGCATCTTGTATTTCCTTCGAAATCTCAACGATGTTACTTCCATTTACAAAAGGGGCAAACTTCTCCAGTTTAAAGCCTTCAGTTTCCATTTCCATATACACCAATGAATCGGCCTTATAGTTCAATAACAAGGCTTGTCTGAATACATCGAGGCAATAACCCAGAAATTTCTTTTGGGTTTCCCGACCCGTTTTGGCAACCTCCTCACTCCAGTTTATAAGATCGTGAATTACCTTCTTATTTCCCTTAGCACGAAATGCACTCCTTACCCAGGCTACAAACCAACGTTCAAAGACTAAATCTTCAGAATCCCTGTTCATTAGATCAATAGCCTTGTTAAAGTTACCGTTGGCGCGGTGTGCAATTTTAACGGCCTCATTACTATTCATATTCCTACGTTCCAGTGCTTCAACAATATCCTTCTCTGCCAATGGTGGAAAATGCAATATTTGGCAACGAGATTTAATGGTTTGTATAATCTGCTCCTCATCCTCAGCAATCAGTAAAAAAACCGTTTTATTAGGTGGTTCTTCAATAAGTTTTAATAGCTTATTAGAAGCAGATGTATTCAACTTATCCGCCATCCAGATAATCATCACCTTATAACCTCCTTCAAATGACTTGAGAGAAAGTGATTTTACAATATCCTGCGCTTCATCAACACCTATTTGACCTTGCTTATTTTCAATTCCCAACACCTGATACCAATCAAATAAATTACCATAGGGCTGTTCTTTTACAAAAGATCGCCACTCCTCCAGAAAATGACTACTTACCGGATGTTGCTTTATCTTGCTGGTGGTTGCCACCGGAAACGCAAAATGTAGATCAGGATGGGTTAACGCATTAAACTTAGCATTACACGCAGCATTTCCACTGTCATTTTCTCCATCCTTATTACCGCATAAAATATATTGAGCATAGGCAATTGCCAAGGGTAAGGTTCCGGAACCTTCCGGACCTATAAACAATTGGGCGTGAGGAATACGACCATTATCAGCACTGAACACTAAATGCTTTTTAATATGAGACTGTCCTAATATTTCAGAAAATAACATGTAATATTGATAAACTAGAATACAGCAAAGATGAAGAATTTTATAAGAATAGAATAATGCTATAAAACTTTTTGAAAACGATTTCGGTCCATAAAATGTATTAACCAGTTGTTTATTACAACAAATAACCCCAATATTTAACGATTTATAAAGAATTCTAATTTCTCTACAAACAATAAATAACTACCTTTGGGCTTCAATAACATTATGTGTATGAAGACAATTGACAATTTTAACTTTTCAGGTAAAAAGGCTCTTATAAGAGTAGATTTTAATGTTCCTTTAAATGCTGATTTTAATGTAACGGATACCACTAGAATAGAAGCAGCTAAACCTACAATCATAAAGGTTTTAGAAGATGGCGGAAGCGCTGTTTTAATGAGTCATTTAGGACGTCCGAAAGGACAGGTAAACCCGGATATGTCTATGACCCATATCGTTAACACTGTTTCTGAAATTCTGGGTGTAAAAGTAAAATTTGTTGAAGATTGTGTTGGGCAAAAAGCTGAAGAAGCACTTGCTAATCTAAAATCAGGTGAAATCCTATTGTTGGAAAACCTGCGTTTTCATGCTGAAGAAGAAAAAGGCGATAAAGAATTTGCCGCTCAACTTTCGAAACTAGGTGATATTTATATTAACGATGCCTTCGGAACAGCACACAGAGCACACGCATCTACTGCTATTATAGCTCAGTTTTTTGATGATAATAAATGCTTTGGATATCTAATGGCTAAGGAAATAGAAGCTATCGACAAGGTATTACAAAGTGGTGAGAAACCAATTACAGCTATTCTTGGAGGTGCAAAAGTATCTTCGAAAATTACCATTATAGAAAACATTTTAGATAAGGTAGATCATTTAATAATCGGCGGTGGTATGACCTATACTTTCGTGAAAGCTCAGGGAGGTAAAATCGGTGATTCTATTTGTGAAGATGATAAACAAGAACTTGCCTTAAACATATTAGCTGAAGCAAAAAAGAAAGGGGTAGAAGTACATATTCCTGTCGATGTAATTGCTGCAGATGACTTTAGTAATACCGCCAACACTCAAACGGTAGACGTAGATAAAATCCCGGATGGATGGCAAGGACTAGATGCCGGTCCACTTACCCTGGAAAACTTTAAAAAGGTTATCTATCAATCGAAAACTATTCTTTGGAATGGTCCTGTAGGAGTATTTGAGATGGAAAACTTTTCTAAAGGGACAATCGCCATTGGTAATTTTATAGACGAAGCCACAAAGAATGGAGCTTTTTCATTAGTTGGTGGAGGAGATTCAGTTGCTGCAGTTAAACAATTTGGTTTTGAAGATAAAGTAAGTTATGTATCTACCGGTGGTGGGGCCATGCTTGAAAGTTTAGAAGGTAAAAAATTACCTGGTATAGCGGCTATTCTAGATTAAGGATACCACAAATTCGTATAAAAAAAGCGATATCAAATCTGATATCGCTTTTTTATTAAAGCCACTATAAAGGCTACTTTACGTGTATTTTAACATTTCTAAACGGTTAAATAACCAAAAAAATACGATTTTTGGCGAATTCGTGTTATTTTCTAAATAAATTAATTTGATGATGAAAAGGATTTTGATACTGATAACCTTCATTGTTCCGTTTTTAACGGCTGCTCAGCAACCTGCAAAACCAGAACAATCGAACGATTCAATCATAAAGAATCAGCAAGAAATTACCATCGAAACTTCAAAAGATTCTATTTCTAACGATCTCAAAAAACTATTAAAAGCAGAAGGTCGATACAATCTCAAAGATAATGAGATGGCAGCTAAATATGATAGTTTGTGGTTACAGGAACTCTATGAGTCTGAACTTTTTGACACCCTTTATAACGACATAACAAGTTTAGATTATGAAGAGGTAGAATATCAGGAGCTTCCTACCGATACCCTTAAAAAGCGATTAGAGAAATTAAATCAAAAAACACCATTTAATGTTGCGTATAATCCATCATTAGAAAGTGTTATTAAAATGTTCCTGAAAAACAGGAGGGGCTTCGTTCAACGAATGATCAATAAAAGTAGTTTCTACTTTCCAATGTTCGAAGAAGAATTAGATCGTAATGATATTCCGTTAGAAATGAAATATCTGGCAGTTATAGAATCAGCATTGAATCCTAAAGCCAGATCCAGGGTTGGTGCAACAGGTCTATGGCAATTTATGTTTCAAACGGGTAGAATGTATGGCTTAGAAGTTAATAGCTATGTAGATGAAAGAAGAGATCCTATTCAATCGACCCAGGCAGCTTCTAAATATCTGTCAAAACTGTATGATATCTTTGGTGACTGGGACCTGGCACTGGCAGCATATAATTCAGGTCCGGGTAATGTATCCAAGGCGATAAGACGAAGTGGTGGTTACGAAAATTATTGGAATCTACGACCATTTTTACCAAGAGAGACCGCCGGATATGTTCCTGCATTTTTAACTATGATGTATATTTTTGAATATGCTGAAGAACATGGCTTTAAAACAGATCCAAGAGGAGAGGTAGCCTACTTTGAAACCGATACGATTCAGGTTAAAAAAATGATCACCTTTGATCAGATTTCAGAACTGATAAACATAGATGTTGAAGAAGTTCAATTCTTCAATCCCTCATATAAAATAGATGTTATTCCTTATATCGAAGACGAGGTACATATCTTAAGACTGCCTAATAAGGATATTGGCAGATTTGTAGCCAATGAAGCTGCTATCTATAAACATATTGATGAAGAACTAGCCAAAAAAGAGAAACCGCTTCCTCAACTCTTTAAAATGGATTCTCAGGTTACTCACAGAGTAAGAAGTGGAGATGTATTAGGTAAAATAGCCGAACGTTACGGCGTACGGGTTAGTGATATAAAAAGATGGAATGGCCTTAGAGGTAATACCATACGAATTGGTCAACGTTTAAAAATTTATCCTAAAAAACCTGTAGCAGTTAAGAAGTCATCTGGCAGCTCAAGTACTGTAAACACTAAGGGTTTAAAAGAATACGTGGTTCGAAGTGGTGACACACTATGGGGTATTGCAAATAAATTTCCTGGAATTTCTGTTAAAAACTTACAAGAATGGAACGATATTAGCGGTAGAAGTTTAAAACCTGGCATGAAAATTAAATTATGCAAATGTTAGAAACACAGCTAAATCAAAAATAAAATGAAAAAAATTCTTGTTTTAATAACCCTTGGTGTGCTTATTTTCTCTTGTCAAGAGAAGGATTCGAAAAGAGTTTTACCTAATTCAGTAGGTGCTATAAATACACTATCTGTGGTTATCGACAATAACCTTTGGAATGGTAAGGTAGGGGATGAGATCAGAGATCATTTTGCTGCACCGGTAGATGGATTACCTTGGGAAGAGCCACTTTTTACCATTCATCAGATGCCTCCTGAAGTCTTTACCGATTTTGCTCGTAATAGTCGTAACATTCTTTATGTAGCTCAAGATTCTTCTAATGTAGCAGCTATTAAAGACGATGTATACGCAAGACCACAAAAGGTAGCCTTTATTAAAGGAAGTACAGCAGAAAGCCTGATAGAAGCTATCAAGGCCAATTCTGATGAAATTATAAGTACCTTCAAAAAACACGACATTAAAGAAACTCAAAACAGGTTTAAACTGTCCCTGAATAAGGAGAATGAATTAAAGAATAAGTTAGGAGTTTCATTAACGATGCCTTCTGTTTATAAGATCGTAAAAGAAGATCATAATTTCTTTTGGATCGAAAGACAAATTCCGAAAGGAACCATGAACATTATCGTTTATGAAATGCCTAAAGATTATTATCCCACAGATAGTACCCGTGTAGATCAAATTATTAAAATGAGAGATTCTATCGGTAAAAAATATGTTCCTGGAAGAAATCCGGAAACGATGTGGATGGTAACTGAGAAAGCCTATGCGCCTTATATCTTTGATTCCAATATTAATGGATACGAAGCCATTGAAACAAAAGGTATGTGGGAGGTTAAAAACTTCTTTATGGCAGGTCCGTTTATAAATTATATCGTTAAGGATCCTATTAACGACCGTACATTGGTTCTTGAAGGATTTACCTTTGCCCCTTCAACCGATAAACGCGATTATATGTTTCAGTTAGAATCCATACTGAAAACACTTAAAATAGAAAAGAAGAATACTATATAAACAAAAAAAACCTCGCTAATAGCGAGGTTTTTTTTTATTGATAACTTATTTCTTTTCTTCAATCTGGTTATCTTCATCTTCATTTTTAGTGGCATCTTTAAATTCTTTTATACCACTACCAAGGCCTCTCATTAATTCTGGTATTTTCTTTCCACCAAATAATAATAGCACTAGAACAACGATAATTGCAATTTGCCATGGGCCAATCATTCCTAGAAAAATATGTAATCCAAACATTTGATTCTTAATTTTATTGAAACAAAGGTAATAAGAAAACTTTAATACCCACGTTATTTCATAAGTTTATATTATAAATATTCCAATTAAAAGTGTGATGAAATTCACTTATATAAAAGAAACTACACTACAAACATAACTTCAATTTATAGGGATTTCAGAATATTTTAGGATAAATAAAAAGTTTAAAAAACTATATTTGTTTTTCCATGGAGAAAAAGAAAAGTAAAAGAAAGCAATTAAAGAAAAAGTTACTGCATAAATACAGGTTAGTAGTTTTAAATGAAGATACGTTCGAAGAACGCTTTTCTCTTAAACTCAACAGGCTCAATGTATTTGTAATAGGCACCCTATTCGCTATTTTCCTCATTGCTATTACTACGGTACTTATTGCTTTTACTCCATTGAGGGAATACATCCCGGGATATGCCTCTACCGCACTTAAGCAGAAAGCCACCAGACTAGCCTATGAAGTAGATTCACTGGAAACTAAATTAGCAACTAATGAATTGTATTTTGATAGAATTCAACAGGTTTTAAGAGGTGATATCAAAATGGAAAAGATGGATAAAGATTCCCTCTTTGACGAATTTAAGAAGGATACTGCCCAGTTAAATCTACTTCCTAATAAACAAGATTCTTTACTACGTGCCGAAGTAGCACATGAAGACAAATACAATGTCTTTGAAACAGCATCATCCAGCATGGATTTTGTGTTGTTTCCCCCTATAAAAGGAACCATTACCAATACCTACAACGCAAAAGAAAAGCATTTTGCTGTAGATATTGTTGCCCCCGAGGGAAGTCCTGTTAAATCGGTTGCAGATGGTACGGTAATATTTTCTGAATGGACTGCAGAAACAGGACATGTCATAATCATTGAACATGGTTATGGCCTTATATCTGTCTATAAACACAACGCTTCATTAACTAAAAAGCAAGGAGATTTAGTTAAATCAGGTGAAGTCATTGCCAATGTTGGCAATACCGGAGAACTCACTACCGGTCCGCATTTACATTTTGAATTGTGGAGTGAGGGTAACCCGGTAAACCCAGAAGAGTATATTGATTTTGAATAAATACCTATGTCGATAAAAGCATTTGCTGCGAGAATATTTGCCAGAAACGTTTATAAAAAAATACAAAAATGGGCTCAACATCCCGTTGAAGCTCAGGAAAAGGTATTTCAGGAATTAATAGCCAGTGCTGCAGGGACAGCTTTTGGTAAAGATCATGACTTTATAAGTATTAACAATCATGAAGACTTTCTTCAGCGCGTTCCTGTAAGAGACTACGAAGCTTTAAGATCGTATGTTGATAAAGTTGTAGAAGGGAAAGAAGATATTCTTTGGCCTGGTAAACCCCTCTATTTTGCCAAAACCTCAGGAACCACCTCCGGAGCTAAATACATTCCAATTACAAAAGCATCCATGCCATATCATATAGAAGCAGCCAGAAATGCTATTCTATGTTACATTCATGAAACTAAAAATGCAGCTTTTGTCGATGGTAAAATGATCTTTTTACAAGGAAGTCCGGTTCTTAATGAAAAGCATGGTATAAAACTCGGTCGCCTTTCAGGAATCGTGGCACATTATATTCCGAAGTATCTCCAAAAAAACAGAATGCCCACTTGGGAAACCAATTGTATTGAGGATTGGGAAACAAAAGTAGATGCCATTGTAGAAGAAACCATAAAGGAAGATATGACTGTGATTAGCGGTATACCTTCATGGGTACAAATGTATTTTGAACGCTTACATGATAAAACCAATAAAAAAGTAGGTGATATTTTTAAAAACTTTCAGTTGTTTATTTACGGCGGTGTTAATTACGAACCCTACAGATCTAAATTTGAAAATCTTATTGGCAGAAAAGTAGATAGTATTGAATTATTTCCGGCAAGTGAAGGATTTTTTGCATATCAGGATTCACAAAAAGAAAACGGTATGCTGCTACTTTTGGATGCCGGTATTTTTTATGAATTTGTAAAAGCCGATGAATTCTTTGATGAGAATCCAAAACGTCTTACCATTAAAGATGTTGAGGTTGGTGTTAATTATGTAATGATCATCTCTACAAATGCCGGACTCTGGGCATACAATCTCGGAGATACTATTCAATTCACTTCGACAGACCCATATCGCATTATCGTTAGCGGACGTATTAAACACTTTATTTCTGCCTTCGGTGAACATGTTATCGCCAAGGAAGTAGAAGAGGCCTTAAATGAAGCGATAAAAGCTTCTAATGCCTCAATAAATGAATTTACGGTGGCACCTCAAATCAATCCGGAAGGTGATGAATTACCCTACCATGAATGGTTTATCGAATTTGAAGAAGAACCTCAGGATCTCGCATCCTTTGCTCAAACAATAGATGCGTCATTACAACAACAAAATAGTTATTATTACGATCTAATTCAAGGTAAGATATTGCAAACCTTAAAAATAAGTAAAATCGAAAATGGCGGTTTTACCTCGTATATGAAATCAATAGGTAAACTCGGAGGACAAAATAAAATTCAAAGGTTATCTAACGATCGAAAATTAGCAGAAGGTTTAAAAGGTTTTGTTATTCGCTAAACCTCTTCAATAACCGAAGTCCCTTCAGATAAATCGCCCGAAGTCCACTGCCAGGTCTCATGAAGCCTTATTTTTCCATTAGGCATTATTTCAGGTATTGAATGGCATTGACCAGTCAGTAATTCACCCTGTTTATTTATCTGATGATACTTCATGGTGATACTACTATCCTCATGTACAATTCCCAATAAATGTCCATAAACAATACGACCTCCTTTATAAACAGAAGTTAAAATATTGCCCTCTTGCTGATAACGAAATTCAGTTTCAGAAGAGGTTTCGCCGTTATCGGAATTACGAACAGTTTTAAAAATTTTATTATGGTAGTTAATCATCGGTTTCGTATGTCTTCTATAGCATCCTTGAGTTTTTCCTTTTCATTCGGAAAGAAACCCTGAATGATTAAAGCAAATCCAAAAAACATCAAGACAATACTAATCACCCGTTTAATCTTAAATATCCGGTAAGGAGTAAGCTTACTTTTTAATTGCTTAGCAAGTAAAATTTTAATACAGTCAACCAATAAATAGGTCACAAGGATGGTTGCTATAAAAACAAAAATCCTATTTGGATTCATATCCAATTTTGGTCCGAAAACAATAATAACTCCCAACCAAAACCCAAGTACACCAATATTAATAAAATTGAGCACAAAACCTTTTAACGCCAGATTCAGGTAATTCTTTTTGGGTAAGAAATCTTCAAGTTCATCATCCTTAACTCTTCGATAATTACGTCTGTTTCTTATAAAAGAGATAACTCCATAAACCAATAGAATAAGTCCACCGAATATAAACAATGCCGGTTCATCCTTAAGTCGTTCTAAAATTTTATTGGTACTGAAATAAGCAATCAGAATAAAGAATATATCCCCTAATACCACACCAACATCTAAAGCCAAACCAGCTCTGAATCCCTTTAATGCACTGGTTTCTAACAAAACAAAAAATACCGGTCCTATGGTAAATGCTAATAATATACCCCACGGAATGGCAGAAAGAATGTCTTGAGTCATTTAGAAACGGTTAAAAAATGTAATAATTAAGGTTTACATTTTCAAAAATAGTGAGATAAAACAAAAAAATCAGCATATAATATGGAATATGCTGATTTTTTAAAGATATATTTTAACAATATTTATTGTTCTATAATCTTACCTCCGATAAGTTTTTGCTGATCAATTACCTTAGGTTTACCAAATATTCGAATCGTACCTCCGGCCCTAACTTTAGCTTCAACCAATTCAGAAGCCTTTACATAAGCGGTACCTCCTGCATTGACATCTACATCGGTTTGTTCGGTTTGCAAGCGGTCACCCTCGTACTGTCCGCCGGTATTGATACGAACCACCTGATTCTTGGCAGTACCACTGGTTTCAATAATACCA
Source organism: Zhouia amylolytica (assembly GCF_900116365.1). Lineage (GTDB taxonomy): Bacteria > Bacteroidota > Bacteroidia > Flavobacteriales > Flavobacteriaceae > Zhouia > Zhouia amylolytica. Next base: position 527,732 of record NZ_FPAG01000001.1, read on the forward strand.
CCGGTAATAGATTTTACATTCAGTCGGAGTACTTCGAGTTTCAAATCAATTTCTCCACCTTCCTGTGCTTTTAGCTCTAAAGTTTCCTGTTTAATAAGATCTTTAGAAGTTACAAAGGCATTCTCATTAACATCTACAGTTTCTATTCTTCCTTTGTAATGTACCTCTACAAAAGTTTCAAAACCACTGAATACTTTATCGATCTCCATCCTGATCTTTAACTTTCCACCATTGTTAACAAATACTACTTTATGAACATCATCTCCGGTAACAATAGCCTTATTTTCATCAGATTTAACCAGGTTAACAGAGATCCCATCAAAGGCTTTTATTTCTGAAAACTCACCTAACTCCTTAACAACTTTATCTTGCGCCAAGAGCGTAAAGCTTGATACAAACATGAGTATTGAAAATACTTTCTTCATACGTAAATACATTTTAGATTTAATTGTTAACGATCCTTCCAACAATTATTGTGCCTTTGTGATCCTAAAATCTAAAAATAATCAGCTCAATACTTCTTCTTTCTTTCCTAACAATTCAAAATCGAGATGACGTTTAATCAAATCTGTATTCTTAACAGTCACCATGACTTCATCACCTAACTGATACATATTTTTGGTAACCTCTCCAACAAGCGCGTATTGTTGTTCATCAAAAACATAATAATCGTCCTTTATGTCCCTGATGCGCACCATGCCCTCACATTTATTTTCAATGATTTCTACGTAAATTCCCCATTCGGTAACTCCCGAAATAACACCAATAAAATCCTGATCCTTATGATCTTCCATAAATTTGATCTGCATGTATTTCACAGAGTCACGTTCCGCACTGGCAGCAAGACCTTCCATTTGAGAAGAATGTCTGCATTTTTCCTGATACTCTTCTTCCTTTGCAGATTCACCACCATCCAGATAATGCTGCAATAAACGATGTACCATAACGTCAGGATACCTTCTTATCGGAGATGTAAAGTGGGTATAATAATCAAACGCCAATCCGTAATGACCAATATTCTCAGTGGTATACTCAGCCTTACTCATACTTCGGATAGCAAGGGTATCCACAAGGTTTTGTTCCTTTTTACCCTGCACTTCATCCAATAACTGATTTAAAGAGCTTGTAATGGTTTTTCTACTCTTAAGGTTAACACTATATCCAAAACGAGATATAACGCCATTTAACTGTATTAATTTTTCGTCATCAGGTTCATCATGCACCCTGTAAACAAAAGTCTTTTTTTGTTTACCAATAAATTCAGCTACCCGGCGATTGGCTAATAACATAAACTCTTCAATAAGTTTATTGGCATCCTTAGCTTCCTTAAAGTAAACTCCCATCGGATCGTTTTCTTCATTCAATCGAAATTTAACCTCCACTTTATCAAATGAAATAGCCCCGGCATCCATTCTTCTGTGACGCATAACTTTTGCCAGTTTATCCAAAACCAAAATTGCTTCTGCAATGGTATCGCTAACCTCGTATTCTTTTTCACTTAACGATAATTCCTGAGGAATAGACACAGCATCAGCTTTTCCGGTTTCCTTGTGAAGAATTTTAGGGTTATCAACACCATCCTCAAGTTCATAATTCTCAATAATGTGTTGTGCTTCTTCATAAGCAAAACGCTGATCAGAATAGGTCACGGTTCTTCCAAACCATTGATTTTTAATCCCTGCGTTTTGATCGATTTCAAAGACCGCCGAAAAGGTATACTTTTCTTCATTTGGTCTTAGGGAACAAGCATTATTCGATAATACCTCAGGTAACATCGGTACCACCCTGTCAACCAAATAAACCGAAGTTGCACGATTGTAAGCTTCATCATCCAGTATAGAACCAGGTTGAACATAATGCGATACATCTGCAATATGAATTCCTATTTCATAATTACCATTATCAAGTACCTGAAAAGACAAGGCATCATCAAAATCCTTTGCATCCTTAGGATCGATGGTAAATGTGGTAACCCCACGCATATCGCGCCTTTTCTTAATTTCACTCTCCTGAATAGAAGTATCGAGTTTATTGGCAAAATGTTCTACATCCCCTGGAAATTCATATGGAAGACCATATTCGGCTAGAATCGCATGCATTTCAGTCTGATGCTCTCCTGGCTTTCCAAGAACTTTAATGATTTTACCATATGGCGATTCAGCCTTATCCGGCCAATCGGTAATTTCTACCAACACCTTATCGCCATCTTCTGCTTCGTTAATTTTGTTTTTAGCAACAAAAATATCTGTATACATTCTAAAATCTCCAGGTACGACAAAGGCAAAATTCTTCTGCATTTGTACAATCCCAACAAAGGTCGTTCGCTTTCTGTTGATAACTTTGGTGATCTCACCTTCCAAACGCTTGGATCCTCTTCTTCGTGGAAAAACATATACTTCCACTTCATCGCCATGAAGTGCTTTACTTAAAAGGGATGATGGAATAAAAACGTCCTTTTCCAGGTCGTCGCAAATTACATAAGCATTTCCTCTGCCGGTAATATCTACAATTCCGGTATAATAATTTTGAGAAGGAATAACTTTATATTTTCCTCTTTCAACCTCTTCAATCTTATTTTTAGCTTTTAACTGACCTAAACGTTTAATCAATAAATTTCTTCCGCTGGTATCTTTAATACCCAGTTTAGAAGCTATTTGTTTATAGTTTAGTGGTTGATTTTTGTTCTTTTCAAGTACGGAAAAAATTCCTTTAGTTATTTCTACCTTCCGCTGCTTTTCAGCTCTTTTCTTTCTTTTCGTCATATATAATTTAATAATTGCTGTAAAATACAAATAAAAGATTTGAATCTACAGGCTTTAAAAAAAGTTAAAATTTTATTAAAAAAACTGTAACATTATGGATTTATCTTCGTCTATAAAGTACAAAGTCTTAGAATCTGTGAAACGAGTTTATAAAATAATCATATTTTTTGCCTCCATTTTTATAATGGGTTTAATCTCTTTTACAGTATACATCAACTACTCTTTAGAGAAAAAGGAGGTCTTACATGCAGTAGACAGTAGCAAAACTAAGCAAAAAGATCATATCAGAACCATTTACAAGTATTAATTTTCTGTAAGCTTCCTGGTTTCCTATCCGGAAAATCGCTATTTAACAACCATTAATTGTTCTAAATTTAATATTCGATCTTAAACATCGTACAATCCATAAAGTACTTGAATTCAAGCGAATCAAATAATTTTCCTGAATATCAAATTAATATTAAAAAGTTCTTGGTATCTTTATTATAAGCCCAAAAAACAGGTGCTTATGAAAAATTTCATTACCGTAGCTACATTTACCTATCCTCACGAATACATCGTTTTAAAATCTGTATTAACCGAAGAGGAAGTACCCTTTTTTTTTGAGAATGAAACCATTGTTTCCGTATCTCCCTTCTATTCATTCGCCCTCGGAGGCATTAAATTAAAAGTACACAAGGCATACGTAGATTTCGTAAAGGAAATCATAAACGATTTAAATCAACCTAACTCACATCTAAAACTAGTTTAACCTTATTCACATTTTAAACATTATACATTATATACTTTTTCTTTTTTTAAAAATTTTAAATCTATTATGATTGTTATTATTGCTTGTGAATATGTAGAAAAACTTTTCGTTGATTTTCTTTTTTGTTGAAGTTATGGAGCGTTATAAACAGTAATTAACAATTCTATTTGGCGTTAAATAATTGTAAATAAGACAGTTTTTATATTTAATTAACAACCGTTGATAATTGTTAACTGGATTTAAATTTTAATAAATCGACTGTTAATTTATGTTGATAACTGTTGAATTCGGTATTGATAAAAAAGAAACAAATCCAAAAAACTTTAGTTGCACAATTCAATTAAAAAATCATTATTCGATTATAATTGTATTCACCAAATTTTTAATTCCTTTTTTAAGCATTAGTTATTAACGATTGTGTTAATAAAGAACCTCTTTATTTATAAGGCTTTTACCTTTTGAATAAACACCATTGTTAATAACTGTTTAATTACGATATAAACCCTTTAAATACAATACATTATCGTGTTGAATACCTCGATTATTAGGTAATCCACCTTATAATTATATTGTTTAGGTTTAAAAATAGGAAGGAAAATAATTTTATTTTCATCTTAACGATTCTAAACTAGGCTATTTACTACCTTTGTACCAGTTTAAACAACACAATTATAACAAATGAAAATTGCAATAGGAAACGATCACGCTGGTACAGATTATAAATTTGCCATCGTTGAGTATTTAAAATCTAAAGGGATAGAAGTAACCAACTATGGAACTGATGAGACTTCTAGTGTTGATTATCCTGACTTTGTTCATCCCGTAGCTAATGATGTAGAGAATAACAAAGCTGATTTTGGTATTTTAGTATGTGGAAGTGCTAATGGGGTAGCGATGACTGCTAATAAACATCAGGGAATCAGAGCTGGTCTTTCCTGGAATAAGGAAATAGCGGAGTTAACCAGAGCTCACAATAATGCTAATATCTTATGTATTCCTGCAAGATTTACGGCGATTCCACAAGCTATTGAAATTGTTGAAACCTTTTTAAATACTGAATTTGAAGGTGGAAGACATCAAAACCGAATTAATAAGATACCTATGGGTTGCTAAATTAAATGGGGAAGGTAAATCATCAATCGCATCAACATAACGCAATAAGTGGTAAAAACCTTTTAATATCTATCATATTAAATATAGTAATTACCCTTTCTCAGGTTATTGGTGGTTTTATCTCCGGTAGTTTAGCATTACTTTCAGATGCCTTACATAATTTTACCGATGTTGTTTCGCTGGTCATTAGTTATATAGCGAATCGACTTTCAAAACAAAAGGCATCTACCCATCGTACTTTTGGATATAAGAGAGCAGAAATAATAGCTGCGTTTATAAATGGCGTTACCTTAGTGGTAATCGCCATTTTACTTATTATAGAATCTGTAAAAAGGTTTTTAGAACCCCACGAAATTGCTTCAGAATTAGTTATTTGGTTATCCCTTTTGGGGATTATAGCGAATGGCTTAAGTGTTTTTATTCTCAAGAAAGACGCTGATAAAAACATCAATATGCGTTCGGCATATTTACACTTATTAACAGATATGTTAGCAAGTGTTGCTGTATTCATTGGCGGATTATTAATGAAGTATTATCAGGTATATTGGGTAGATAGTCTTCTCACCTTTATAATTGCTGTGTACCTGGTTTATGTGGGTTTTGACCTTTTAAAAGAATCTACAAAAATGTTAATGCTTTTTACGCCTGATAGTGTAGATGTAAAAGCGGTGGCACGAGCTGTTCATCAAATACCAAAAGTTAATAAATTACATCATATTCATATCTGGTGTTTAAATGATGATGAAATGCACCTGGAAGCTCATCTTGATTTTAAAGAGAACATAGATCTATATGAATTTAATCATATACTACACCAAATAGAAGAACTTCTTAAAACAGACTTCGGAATTAACCACGTCAATATTCAACCGGAGTTTAAAAAAGACGATCCAAAAGATTTTATTGTTCAAGATTAAAAGTTAAACCGAATGATCGATATCACTGTTAAAACCTATAATGAATTAACTACTAATGAACTGTATGAACTACTTCAGTTAAGAAGTGAAGTTTTTGTGGTAGAACAGGATTGCGTTTATCAGGATATTGATGGTAAAGATCAAAAAGCACTTCATGTATTGGGTATAAAAGATGGAAAGATCGTAGCATATACCCGCCTTTTTAATGCTGGAGATTATTTTGAATTTCCTAGTATCGGACGTGTAGTTGTTAAAGAAACTGAGCGTCAATTCGGCTATGGCCATGATATAATTAAAGCTTCCATAGAAGCGATAAAAAAACACTATCAACAATCCAGAATTAAAATATCAGCGCAAACCTATTTGATTAAATTCTATCAAATGCATGGTTTTGAACCTGTTGGTGAAGAATACCTGGAAGATGGTATTCCTCATGTTGCCATGATCCGTGAATAACTTCAATTTTTATAGCTTATTTTCATTACCCTTCACCCCCATGAATTAAAGTCCTTTCAGGACTTTTTGAGCATATGTTCTTGCCAGAAACAGATTAACATAACTTTACTTTCATTTATTTATTAAAAAACTGAATTCGTAAGACTTCAAAATATTTCATTGGTTAATAATTTTTCAATATATTACTTTTTCTTACATTAAATTAAGATTTAATTAATAATAAAATTGTTTATTTGTAAAAATAGATACATGTTTTTTTTATATTAGTAAACTATGAATTAATCTTCCAGATATGCGATCTCTTGATGAAACAAAGAATGCGGTTAAAACAGATCCAATAAAAGGAGATACCTTGTTTGATACCTTATATGAACTTCACGCATCAAAGCTGTTTGAAATTATAAGACAGTATGTGGTTTCTAAAGAGGACGCCGAAGAACTTTTACAAGACGTTTTTTTAAAGGTTTGGAAAAATAAAAATTCACTAGACTTTACTAATAATGTAACAGGGTACTTATACAGAATAACCCGTAATACTTGTCTTGATTATTTAAGAGCAAAAAAGAATAGACTATCTGTTGAATCTAATACACTGCAACAAATACACCTTTTAAACTATCATGCATTATCGAACGATACCGCATCTGGTATTATAGAAAGAGAACTTCAAAAACAAGTGGAAAAAAGTCTGGAACAACTTCCTGATAAATGTAAAACTGTCTTTATTAAAAGCAGGTTCGAAGGAAAGAAACACAAAGAAATTTCAGAAGAACTGCAAATTGCTCCAAAGACCGTAGAAAACCACATTACCAAGGTATTGAAGCATTTAAGAACTACCCTGTCAGAGTACTTTAATTAATAAAAACAGATTTTTATTTGGGGGGTAGTAAACTCTTTTCTCGTATATAATAGTAAAGGGTTTCTTGAATGAATAAAAAAACAATTTTAAAACTTATTAAAAATGAACTTCCTGAAAAAAAGGAAAAGGAAGTTATTGCATGGTTGTTTAAAAACCCAAAAAGGCAAAGACAATATGAATTGTTAAAAGCAAAGCATATTGCTCAATCCTTAAGTACTGACCCAGGTACTTCATCTCCCAAAAGAAAATCTTTCACTAAGAATGTTTATAAGTATGCCATTGTTTTATTAGCTATTATAACCTCCTCTGTGGTTTATTGGAACTATAAATCTGACATACTGCCAATTGAAAATTCGAATGCAAAAATTCAGATAATTGCAGAGAAAGGTGAAAAGAAAGAATTCTATTTATCCGATAGCACCAAAGTTATTCTCAACAGCAATAGTTCCCTAACCTATCAAAAACATTTTGAAGGCTCTAAACGCAAGGTAATTCTAGAAGGAGAAGCCTTTTTTGATGTAACAGAGAATAAAGAAAAACCTTTTATTGTTTATACCACCAGCGGAATGAAAATAAAGGTTTTAGGTACTAGCTTTAATATAAAATCATATAGGGAAGATCAATATATAGAAACCACCTTAGTGGAAGGGAAGGTTAAGATTATAGAAGATTCTACTTTTAAAACAGTTGAATTAAATCCTTCTCAAAAGGCAACCTATATAAAGACAAAAGATCAAATCATTATTGAAGATGTAGACCCTCATCATTATACCTCCTGGAGAAAAGGAAAACTTATTTATAACGAAACTCCAATGGACCAGGTTTTAAAAGATCTGGAAAGAACCTACGACGTTGTATTCAAAGTACAATCAAGTAAAATTTTAGAACATAAATACAATGGCATTTTCGATAATCTTTCATTGAATCAAATATTAGAATTATTTGAATTATCGTCGCCTATAACCTTTAAAATCAATGATAAAACAGAAATAGAAGTATTAATGAAAAAATAAAAGGCAAGTGTTGCAGCACTTACCTTTTCAGGCTAATTATTTAGTTACAGACAATAAGTAAAACAAACAATTAAAACCCGACCAAAGTTATGAAAAAAAGAAGACTTCTTTTTTCAAAAATCCACATGCTTCGGATTATGAAAATTTATGCCATTTTACTTTGTGTTACGCTTTCTAAAATTTTTGCATCTGAAGCCTTTGCACAGAGCATATCATTAAGTGTCAACAACGAAGAATTAAAAACTGTTCTTTCTTCTATTGAAGAAAAGAGTGGTTACAGTTTTTTCTATAATAGTAGTATTATAGATGTGAAAAAGCGAATTTCAATTTCTGTAGAGAATACGGAGTTAGAAGAAGTAATGAATCTTCTTTTTACAAAAAGTCCTATCGACTATAGTTTTGTTAGAAATCAGATTATTCTGTTTCCAAAGGGTAAACCTGAACTCAAGCAAAAATTCACTGATTTATTAACATCGCGATATTCTGAATTATCAAGCCTGGCTCCACAAAAAATAAACGATCAGATTGTGGCGCGTATGCAACAGTCTATAACAGGTGTGGTAACGGATAGCGAAGGATTACCTTTGGCCGGAGTTACCATTATGGTAAAGGGAACCACCAACGGAACCTCAACAGATTTTAATGGTAAATTTGCTATTAATACTTCTGCATCAAACCCTGTATTGGTCTTTTCATATGTCGGATTTGCTACGCAAGAGGTTGCTGTTAATAACCAGACGGAAATTAATATTAGCCTGGTAGAAAATACTTCAGAATTAGATGAGGTGGTAGTCGTAGGGTATGGTACCAAGAAAAAAATCAACTTAACAGATGCGGTTGCCGATGTAAATATGGATAAGGAAATCGGGGAACGACCTGTAGCATCAGTAAATCAAATGCTTCAGGGAGCCATTGCCAACTTTAATGTTTCTACAAATAGTAGTGGTGGTGAACCCGGATCTACAACCAATTTAAATATTCGTGGTGCAGGAACTTTAACCGGTAACGGAGGTACCCCATACATATTATTAGACGGTGTGCCAATTACCGTGGGTCAAATGAATAGTATCAACCCATATGATGTAGAATCTGTTTCCGTTCTTAAAGATGCAGCTTCAGCTTCTATTTATGGTTCACGTGGTGCATACGGAGTTATATTAATTACCACAAAAAGAGGTAAAGCGGGTAGAATTTCTGTTGAGTATTCAGGTAATATTGCATTTGCATCCCCTACCAGCCTTCCTGAATCAAGTAACAGTTTAGACTTTGCAAGAGCCTATAATGATGCAGCAACAAACGGAGGGGCTACCCCGTTATTTGATGACGAAGAAATACAACGTATTCAGGACTATCTTGCCGGAAATATTACCGATGAAACACAACCAAATGTTTCAGGAACCAACTGGATGTATTATACTGATGGATATGCCAATAATGATTGGTATGATATAATGTACAAAGATTATGCTCCGAGACAGCAGCATAAACTAGGGGTAAATGGAGGAACAGAAAAAACAACGTTCTATCTATCCGGAAACTATTACAATCAATTAGGTAATTTAGAATACGCCGACGACGAGTACGATCGTTATAACTTTACGTTAAACCTCAACACAGAAGCTACCGATTGGTTGCGATTTGATATTTCCTCTAAGTATACTCGTGAACATACCTTATTGCCTAGTGGTGGATTTGGAAATTATGACAAAAACATCATCTATCACCAGATTTCAAGAATGTGGCCGGTTAATCCATTGTACGCTCCTGACGGAACTATTGTAAATAGTGATGTAAAAAGAATCCAGGATTCAGGGAATACAAATAATTATACCAACAACACCATTCTTCAAGGTGCGGTAGAATTAGAGCCTATCACCGACTGGGTAACCAGAATGAGTTATAACTATCATCTTACGAATGCCAATTCCGAACGAATCGAGTTGAGAAATTATATTCCTCTACCAGACGGAACCTCTAACAATGTAGGGTACAATCCGGATGAAATTATTCGTAGTTTCAGTGAAAACACCAATAAGTTATTCAACATCACCACCAACTATAAAAAGTCTATAGGGAATCATAACATAGACCTTTTATTAGGTTATGAACAACGCGAAGTAAAGTATACCGGCTTAACCGGACGTAAATCTGAATTGGTAACTGAAAATGTACCAACGATCAGTACGGCAGTGGGTGATGACATTGCGGACGATGCTTTAAGTCAGTATTCAACAAGAGGTTTCTTCTACAGCCTTTCTTATAACTATAAAGACAAGTTTTTACTTTCAGGTAAAACAAGAATTGATGAAAGTTCATTCTTTAGAGAAGGAAAGCGTCGTGGAGTATTCCCATCGGTTTCTGCCGGTTATGTGATATCTCAGGAAGATTTTTGGTCAAGCATAAAAAATACCGTTAATACCTTAAAGTTCAGAGGATCATGGGGTCAATTAGGAAATCACGATCCGGCTTTAGCTAACAGATTCCAAGAGTTCTTAAATGTTGGAAACGGTTCTTATTTGTTAAACGGAGCCAGACCAAATGTGGTGTATTTAGGTTCTTTGGTAAGCCCAAACCTTACCTGGGAAACCGTTACCAGTATCGATTTTGGTTTAGATGCAGCTTTATTTAACAATAAATTGAACATGACCTTCGACTGGTTTAGCAGAACTACCAGCGATATGATCGGACCGGTAGAAGCATTACCTTCTTTATTAGGAGCTTCTGCACCGCAGGAAAACAATGCTGAATTAAGAACGGAAGGATGGGAATTAAGCCTGAAGTGGAGAGATCAAATCGGACAAGTATCATACCGTATAGGAGTGAACATTGGAGATAACAAAACCAAAGTTGTTTCGTTTAATAACCCTACCAATATCTTTTCTACTTATAGAGAAGGACAAATGTTAGGGGAGATCTGGGGTCATGAAACAGTGGGTTATTTCCAATCAGATGAAGACGTAGCAAATGCAGCAGACCAATCTTACTATTTTTCTACCTGGGGACCTGGTGATATTCAGTATGCCGATCTAAACGGTGACGGAGTAATTAATATTGGTGATAATACCACCGATAATCCTGGCGACAGAAAAATTATAGGTAACAGCACACCTCGTTATAACTACGGTATCAATGCCGGACTTACATGGAAAGGTTTTGACCTGTCTGTATTATTCCAGGGAGTTGGAAAAAGAGACTATATGTTCGGAACAGGAGCTAACCTTTTCTGGGGATTCAGAGGAAACCAGTGGCAGAACTCAATTACCAAAACATCTCTTGATTACTGGACACCGGAAAATACCGATGCATATTACCCGAAACCTTATATGGGAGGTCAACATGTTAAGAACACGCGTTCGCAAACTAAATATTTACAAGACGCATCGTATATAAGATTGAAGAACGTACAATTAAGCTATTCATTACCTACCAGCTTAATTAATGAAATTGGTTTAACAAGAGCACAAGTTTACTTCAGTGGTGAGAACCTGTTTACCATTACTGATTTACACGAGAACTTTGACCCGGAAGCGCTGGGAGGTGCCTGGGGTAATGGTAAGATATATCCATTACAACGTGTATTGTCTTTTGGAGTAAACCTAGGTCTATAAACAAAAAAAAATAACTATGAAATCAATAAGAATAGTATCATTTATAGCATCTATCATGCTACTGGTAGGATGCAATGAAGATTTTTTAGATCGCCCGGATCTGGATAATATAACCACCGATAATTATTGGCAAACCCCGAATGACTTAAACTTATTTGTCATTCAGTTTTACACCTCATTTCCGGGATGGAGTCCGGGAGAGTGGAGTGGAGGAATTTACTGGTATGACGCCAGTAGTGACAATATGCTTAGAACCAATGTCAATAACAGGCTATCCGGAAGAAATACCATCAACTCAGGTAATGGCAACTGGAACTATAGTAACATCCGTTCTGTAAATACCATGTTATCAAAATACCAGGAAATAGATGCACCATTTGATGAGATGTCACAATATGTTGGTGAAGGGTATTTTTTCAGAGCTTATTACTATTTTAATCTTGTAAGAAGCTACGGAGATGTGCCATGGATCACAGATCCTTTAAGCCCGGATTCAGAAGAATTATACAGTGAAAGAACTCCTAGAAATGAAGTAATAAACAATATCCTCGCAGATCTTGATAAGGCTATAGAATATATGCCTTCCGGAGAAGTAAGCAATGGGAACAGATTAAACAAAGAGATTGCTTTATTGTTTAAATCAAGAGTAGCATTGTATGAAGGTACCTGGGAAAAGTATCATTCAGGAACCCCTTTCGGAGTTAGTGGATCTGACGGAACACAATTTTTACAAATTGCTGCCAATACAGCTAAACAATTAATAGATAACCCTGCAGGTTATGGTGTTTATAATACCGGAGCCACAGATAACGACTATTGGGTATTATTCAATCAAACCGATTTTTCAGGACATCCTGAGGTAATGCTCTGGAGAGCTTTCGATCGCGATTTGGGAATTGCCCACAACGGACAACGTTATTTACCGAGAATCGGAGGAGATGTAGGATTAACCAAAGACCTTGTAGATCAGTACCTATGTGCCGACGGCCTACCAATTTCACTCTCTGGTCAATACCAGGGCGATCAGGGATTGGAAAACGTGTCAGCAAACAGAGATCCACGTTTCGCCCAAACAGTATATTTACCAGGAGATCCTATGGAGGAAGTAAATGGTGAAATAATTACCGCTTTCGAACAAGCTCCGTTAGGTCAGAGCGGATCTGCCGGTTGCCCTTCAGGATATATGGTGTTTAAAGGTGCAAATCCCGATCCTGCGCAATATTCTTCAGGAGGTGTAGGTACAACGTCATCACCGATCTTTAGATTTGCTGAAGTGCTTTTAAACTACGCAGAAGCAAAAGCCGAATTAGGAACTATTACCCAAACGGATATCGATATGACCATTAATGCGCTGAGAGATCGTGTAGGAATGCCTCATTTAACCTTAAACAGCATCCCTGCAGATCCGAATTGGAATTTCCCTGAGCTATCTCCAATTATTAATGAAGTGCGAAGAGAACGCCATGTAGAGTTCGCTGCTGAAGGATATCGATTTGATGATATCATGCGTTGGCAAGCTGCAGATGAGTTAATTGTAAATAAAAGATTCAAAGGAGTTTATTTTGTACAGGAAGATTTTCCTAACCTTACCCCTGGGGTAGATGTTTTGGTAGATGCTGACGGATATGTAGATCCGCATCAAAATCAAATCGCATCAGGAAATCAATTTAATGTGAACAGAGATTATTTACTTCCTGTGCCTTTAAATGAAATTACATTAAATCCTAAACTGGAGCAAAATCCTGGTTGGGAGTAAAAAAAATCTATTATCTACACATAGAAATAGATTAATTTGGTTGATTAATTCAGGCCATTGTATGATACAATGGCCTGATTATTTTATAAGAGGCGGTCAGTTTCTTGCCGGGTAAAATGAGGTCCCGTTACCACAAATACCTTCCGAGCCCGATTTTATATTAGTGCCTTTTGTTGCACCCATCACCAGCAATACTACTATCCGATCGTTATAGCCCTTTATCCATCACGAAATCTTCCATTAAATACCCGTTTCCGATATCAATATCTTCCGAATACATGGTATTAAAACCCAGTTTTTCATAAAACCCAGTTGCTTTATTGTAACGGTTTACATTCAGGGTTAAGGTATTATTATGGTGTTTCTTAGCCTCCTCAGCTATAAAGTTTATTAAAATCCTGCCGACACCCTTACCCTGACTTTTAGGGTGAATATAGATTTTATGAATCTTGGTTTTAGCTTCGTTCTTATAATTAAACTCGTAAGCCGCAAAGCCGAAATAGTCGTCGTTTTCTTCTGCGAGTATAAATTTTATTCCACTTTTAAATTGATCCTTTAGCGATGCAGTACTATACATCCAATCCAGCATATAATCAATTTGTTCAGGCGATAGAATATCTTTAAAGGTAGCAGGCCATGTCTCTAACGCCAAAGCACGTACAATGCCTAATTGCGCCTCGTTTGCATAAATAACATTCATGATTCCCTTCTTAGTGTTTAAATTAAATACTAATCCTGTTATATTTCATCCATTCATTGACGGTATGTATCCAGAACTTCAAAAAATCATTACTGAGAAAATGATTCGTAAAATCGTTAAATCTTTGCACATGAATACCGGTATAATGAAGCCAAATGGCTAATCCGCCAAAAGGCACCAGCTCTTTTTCTTCTTCTGAAATACCGGTTATAGATTCATACCCCTCGTAGAAAGCAGCCATTTTCCTTTTAAACAGCTCCTTATCAGGTTCATTTTTAAAAATCAGCATCAGGCTATACCCGATGTCTAAAAACAACCAACCATTGCCGGTATTATCAAAATCAAAGAACGTTATTCGATCCTCATTTTGAACCGCCATATTATCATACCAGAGGTCCAGATGAACGATCCCCGATCGCAATTTAGTAGCATCAGCACTGGTGAACCTTTCGTGAATCAATTCTTTAGCACGCTTAAAATAATGCATTTCAGGATTAGATTCCGGAAAAAAGCTCAGAGCGGTGTCATAAGCCCAGGCAACTAAAGTATCGGAAGTATAGGATTTTCGACCGATCGATTTATGCGCTGTCAGCCGATGCATTTCAGCCATAGACTTACCCAACAATCTACACACCTTTTCTGATGGATTCTTAATGTTTTCTCCCTCCGCATAAGAAAACAGCACAGCAAATCTTAGCCCTTCAGGAGCTTCAATTTGTTGAATATATTGCTGTTCCAGGTCTTTTATCGGATAAGAAACACCAACATTATTTTCATTTAAATAATGGAGCAGTTTTAATTCTTCTGCTATCTCCTCTTCTGTTTTCCAGTCTTTAAAATAAACCCTGAGCACATAGTTACCATTCGTAGTTTGAATGCTGTAATTATGGTTGATACCCGTTTTTAAAATACCCGTTTGTGCACAAGTTGACAGGCCATATTTCGTCTCCGCCCAGGTTGCCAGATGTTCCGGGCAAAGGATGGAACTTAACGCAGGAATATGATTCATTGAAATAGATACTAAGCGTTTAAAACTTTTTCAATGGCATCCAATTCCTCCTTACTGAAGTTCAGGTTTTGAGCAGCCTCAATATTGTTTTTCAATTGCTCGGTTTTACTCACCCCTACCAATACGGTAGTAATTCTTTTATCTTTCAATAACCACGAAATAGCCATTTGTGCCAGCGATTGACCGCGTTGTTGAGCAATTTCGTTGAGTTTCTTAACCTTTTCAATAATTTCAGGGGTAATCTTATCACGCTGTAGGTAACGACCGTCTTTAATCGCCCTGGAATCTTCAGGAATGCCGTTAATATACTTATCGGTCAATATACCCTGCTCCAGTGGAGAAAAGGCAATAGCCCCGATCCCTTCATTTCCCAGTACATCCAATAAGCCGTTTTCTACCCAGCGGTCGAACATATTGTATCGCGGCTGGTGAATCAGGCATGGAGTTCCCAGGTCTTTTAAGATTTTAGCCGCCTTGGCTGTGTCTTCGGCATTGTATTGTGAAATACCTACATACAAAGCTTTTCCCTGTCTTACAATGTGATCCAAAGCACCCATGGTCTCTTCCAGCGGCGTATCAGGATCCGGACGGTGATGATAAAAGATATCGACATAGTCTAAGCCCATACGCTTTAAACTCTGGTCGAGACTGGCAATAAGATATTTTCTCGAACCAAGATTACCATAAGGACCCGGCCACATATCCCATCCGGCCTTGGTTGAAATAATGAGTTCGTCGCGGTAAGTACCAAGATCTTTTTGAAGGATGCGGCCAAAGGTTTCTTCAGCAGAACCATATGGCGGACCATAATTATTCGCGAGATCGAAATGAGTAATACCATGATCAAAAGCAGTTCTTACCATTGATCGCGCATTTTTAAAATCGTTTGAGTGTCCAAAATTATGCCAGAGCCCAAGTGAAATTAAAGGCAGTAATATCCCGCTTTGCCCACACCTTCGGTAAGGAATGGTTTCATAACGGTTCGCATTCGGTACATATAAGGGTAATGGATTATGATCGTTTGTGTTCATTGGGGTGTTTATTGTAATATGCTGTTAAATTTTGCTGAATCAGCTAATAGTTTAGATGAGGTTACTATCGCTTCATCATTTTTCAAATAGTAATTATAAAGTCCTTCCTGATAGAAATAACGCTTAATAAGCTCATCTTCTAACTCTTTAATAATATTCTTCTTAAACGTATCTATCGAGCTTATTTTACTTTGCTGAATATCCTTTAATAGCTTTTCATAATCAGCTTGTACCTCGGCGCCAAAATCTTTGGTCTCCCCTGAGCTCATTAAATCCTTGAGTTCCCTTTCTGTTTTGGTTTCATATTCAAAACCTGCCGCTGCCACAAAAGACTTAAAGTCACTGTAGTCAGACTCCGTTAATTCGAAGTTAGACATATCCGAAATCGGATGATTGTAATAATAGTTGGTAGCGTAATCAAAAACCACATTATTTTGAATCAATGCACGCGTGATAGCATTGTTTTGAAGCGCTTCAATTTTAAGATCCGGAATAACCCCTCCACCGTCGTATACCTTACGGCCATTCTTGGTTTTAAACTCGTTGAATTGCGTGTTTTTAACCGCATTTCCCTGTTCATCTCTATGCCAATAGTCCAACGACTGAATACACCTTCCACTTGGCGTGTAATAACGCGAGATCGTTACTTTTAACTGTGTTCCATACACCAGTTTAAGCGGACGCTGCACCAGTCCTTTTCCAAAGCTCTGTGATCCTATAATCACCGCTCTGTCCAGATCCTGAAGCGCTCCACTAACAATTTCACTCGCCGAGGCACTTCTTCCATTAATCAATACCACCAAAGGAATGTTTTCATCCAAAGGCTTACGTTTCGTATAATACGCCTGATTGAACTTTTTAACTTTCGATTTAGTGCTCACAATAAGTTCGCCTTTAGGAACAAACAAATTGCAAACCTCAATCGCCTCACTTAAAAGTCCACCCGGATTCCCTCTCAGATCAAGAACCAAACGCTCTATACCCTGGGCTTTTAAAGCCTCAATAGCCTCCTGGGTTTGTTTGGAAGCCTTTCTGTTAAATCGCGATAAAACAACATACCCGGTTTTATCGTCGATCTTTCCATAAAACGGTACCGCATCAATTTCAATTTCTTCACGCTCTATAGTGGCCGTCTCAGTGGCTCCCTGTCGCTTGTAAGTAAGCTTAATTTGACTGTTATTGGCTCCTTTTAGGAGTTCTGAGGCATCTTCATTGTATTCTGATACATCGACGTCATCTATTTTAATAATTTCGTCTCCTGCCTTTAATCCGGCCTTATCTGCAGGCGAATCTTTATAAGGTTCTACAATAAGAATTTTGTCAGGATAGTTGCGCACCACAGCACCAATACCCGAGTATTCACCATTTTTACGAATCCTGAATTCTTCCACATCCTGTTCATTCATAAACTGCGTATACGGATCGAGATCATCGAGCATATTCTTAATGGCAGTATCCATCAGTTCTGCAGGATTGGTTTCATCCACATAATTCATGTTCAACTCCTTGAACATCGTGGTGAATATCTCTATCTGCTTGGCAATTTCAAAGAAATCGTTTTTAAACGAACTTGCCGAAATTAAAACGAAGACCGCTAAAACAGGGATTAGCACTCTTTTTCTTAATAGCTTCTTCATAACAATCGTATTTTATGAGTTCGATTCTTGCTGAATCTTACTTATGAATTTATTTAAAAGTTTTTGCATGGCGGTATTTAATTCCTGAAAATCCGGAATTTCCTTTCCAAGGTACAAAAACATAAAGGCATGACTTGTTTCCAGATTGTTAAAAATGAGCTCTTTGTTCAGACGGTAGGCTTCACGCATCAACCTTTTTACCTTATTCCGGTCTACAGCTTTTTTAAACTTGCGTTTAGGAACCGAAAAACCCGCCTGAATCGTAAACGCTTCAAACCAATCATCATTTTTAATATAAACAACCCTTAAAGGGTATTTAGAAACCGACGAACCCTCAGTAAACATGCGTTCTATCAGTTTCTTACTTTTTAATTTCTCTTTTTTAGGAAATGTGTAATCCATGCAGCAAAATATCATTCTGTGTAAAAATAGAAAAACCTATTCACATAAGTCTCAAAAACCACCGGCTCTTGTTTTATGAATAGATATTGTATCTTTCAGAAGTTAATAACCATGACAAAAATAGTGTGAAGAAATTACTTATTACCAGCCTTACGCTTATGCTTATTGTAAGTTGTAAAAAGGAAAAAGAAAAACAAGATACCGCCGAGGAAAAAAAAGAAAACGTTACCTATTTCTACGTCGGAACCTATACTGATAAAGAAAGTCGCGGAATTTATCGCTACGCACTCTCTGAAGACGGATCCCTCGAAAAACAAAAACTGCTGGCTGCTACCGAAAATCCATCTTTTCTGTCGTATACCGCAGACAAAGCCTATTTATTGGCGGTTAATGAAAATGAAACAGGCACGGTAGAATCCTACCAAATAACCCCTGACAGCCTGGTGTTTATAAACAGAAGTTCCTCCGGGGGTGCACATCCCTGTTTTGTTACCACCACACCAGATAATTATGTGCTAACAGCAAATTATACAGGAGGAAATACCGGACTCTTAAAACTGGATGCCAATGGAAAACTATCAGACTTGCTCGATATACATCAGCACCATGGCGATACCTTAAACGCAAGACAAACCGGTCCGCATGCACATTCCGTATGGGTACAACCCGATCGTTCTTTGGTGGAAGTCGACCTCGGCACCAATCAACTGTGGTTCTCTGAAATTAAAAATGACAGCCTCATAGCCAAAGCACCGGCAACCCTCGATATGAATCCGGGTGACGGTCCGCGGCACATGACCTTTCACCCAAATGGCACCTATGCCTATGTTATTAATGAATTAAGCAGCAGCATTGTAACCCTGAAGAAAAACGCTGAAGACAAGTGGGAAAAACAATCAACCATTAGTACCCTGCCAGCCGATTTTAAAGGCGACAGCTATTGCGCAGATATCCACATATCCTCAGATGGTCAATATGTATATGGCTCTAACCGCGGACATAATTCCATAGCCATTTTTAAAGTGGAAGAGAATGGAGAGCTAATGAATATAGGTTTTGATTCCGTAAGAGGCGACTGGCCCAGAAACTTTACATTATCGCCCGATCAAGACTTTTTATTGGTTGCCAACCAAAACAGCAACAATATTATTGCATTTAAAAGAGATCAGACAACCGGACTGCTAACATATGTAAGCGAAGTAGCGGCTCCTTCTCCGGTGTGTATCCTGTTTTAAATCGGTAATAGTTCGAAAAAAAGAGTTTATAATTAACCACATAAAAAATGCCGACCTCAATAATTAAGGTCGGCATTTTTATCAGAAACAATATAACACTTAAAATATTATTCCGAATAAGTATTGTTATCCTTATTAATATCAGCCATAAAGCCGTTAGGGTCTATAACGATACTTTTTATTTCAGACTTCGATTTATTAATGGTAAAATCGTAAGTAGGATACGCCCATGCCCAGTCAGGCAATACAGTGCGTTTTGTATTTGTATACGGGTTCGTAGGCTTCTCACCACGCATCATTCGTAGCGGGGCATAGAAATACTCCTGAGAACCATCGTTATAGGTAACGATAACATCTATAGGCATTGGCATTAAACCGATACGCTCCATAGTTACTTTGGTTTTATTCCCCTCAGCAGTAACCCCTTTAATACCATAGTCAATAGTATTGGTAGTTTGAGTCCAATCCGTTAAATACCAGTCTAAATGAATTCCCGAAACCTTTTCAGCAACACGCTTAAAGTCGTTAGGCGTCGGATGTTTAAACTTAAAATCGTTGTAATAACGCTTAATCGTTTCTTTTAAATTATCCTGTCCGATTACATACCCCAACTGAGATAAGAATACAGCCCCTTTACTATAAGCAGCAATACTGTATGCAGCATTATAGTTATACCTGTCAGCATGCGTAGTTTGCGGTTGCTCTACTCCCGATTTAACGATATAATAGTAGCCCTTGTAAGAACCAATACTCGGGTTCACAGGGTTTTTGTTTTCAACGTGATTTTCCGCCAGAGTAGAGATATAAGAAGTAAACCCTTCATCCATCCACTCGTACTTAGACTCGTTGGTAGCCAATAAATGCTGGAACCAGGCATGAGCCATTTCGTGTGCCGTAGTACCGAAAAGACTACCATATCTTTTACCTCCCGCAATAAGCGTACACATAGCGTACTCCATACCACCGTCACCACCTTGAATCACAGAGTACTGCTTCCATGGGTAAGGTCCGATGTGCTCATTAAAGTAAGCTAAAAGCTCAGCAGTAGGCCCTTGAACCTTTTTCCAGTTATCTACGATCTCAGGATCATTTTTATAAAGGAAGTGTAAGGTAACACCACTTTCAGTCTCCAGTTTGTCGTGAATGTATTCCGGATCAGCAGCCCAGGTAAAATCGTGTACCATCGGCGCTTTAAAATGCCAGGTTAATTTTTTCCCGCGCGGACGCTTAACTTGCGTACCCTCTTTTTCGTAGTTGTAACCAATCTCATTAGGGTTTTGCAGGTAACCCGTACCACCAACTACATAATCCTTGTCGATAGTCAGTTTCACGTCAAAATCACCCCAAACACCTTGAAACTCACGAGCGATATACGGACTGGTATGCCACCCCTGGAAATCATATTCAGCCATTTTAGGATACCATTGCGTCATCGATAATGCAACCCCATCCTTACTATTTCTACCACTTCTTCGGATCTGAACAGGCACCTGCCCGTCAAACTCCATAGTAAAAGTAGCAGACTCACCAGGAAGGATACCCTTATTAAGACTAACTTCCAGTACCGTTCCCTCAACATTATAAGTTACAGCCTTTCCGTTTTGCTCAAGACTTTTTACCTTAATATAACCAATCTCAGAAGGCGATAACTTCGCAATACGACTTTCGTATTTAGGATTTTCCTTAGTCCCCAGGTTATTAACCATACGACCATCAGGGTCAGGAATATTTTGTAAACGGCTATCCATTTCACTTCCCGGCTGGAAAGCATTAAAATATAAATGATAATAAACGCTGTTTAGCGTATCTGGAGAATTATTGGTATAAGTTAACACCTGACGCCCCTCATACCGATAATTTTCAACATCCATATCGATATCCATCTTATAATCGACATGCTGTTGCCAATACGAAGTGTTGTTTTGAGCAGTAGCTAAAGCAATACCAAACAACATCAGGACAACAGATAAGTTCATGTATAATTGCGTTCGTTTCATAATAAGTTAGTTTAGAAAAAAAGAGCATGTCTAAAAAGCTTCTTTTTATAAAAATTGTCAGTCTGAGCCTGTCGAAGACAATTTGATCTCCAACAGATTACACTTCGACAAGCTCAGTGTGACATAAATTTTCACCACTTTTTAGACAACCTCTTGAATAATATTTATAAATTGATTTCTCCTCTCGAAACCTTATCAGCAAGGATGATGGCATTGTATAAGTTTACCATTTTCCCTGATTTAGAAATCGTTGCAAACGACTCCTTATCCGCAGGATTACCACCTAAGATCACATTAGATTTAGCCGCAAGACCAGAGTTCATAATAACCTGCTTCACCTGTGCAGCACTTAGCTTAGGATAGTAAGATCTGATTGTAGCCGCTACCCCGGCAACCGCAGGTGCAGCCATAGAAGTACCTTGTAGGTATTCATAAGTATTTTCAGGAGTGGTAGCCCATATCTTGGTACCCGGAGCAAAAACATCCACATTAACCTCTCCGTAGTTAGAGAACGTAGCGATCATTTCAGGACCGTATTTGTAGTGTAAAGCACCAACCGTTAAAAAGTTGTCAGCGATCTCCGGACTGTTATCCTTTGCGTCGTTAGGATATACATTCGTTTTATCAAGATCCTCACCTTCGTTTCCGGCAGCATTAACGATCAACACATCTTTTTCAGCAGCATACTTAATCGCATCCCATACCCACTCCGGGTTAGGAGAGTAATACTTACCAAAACTGGTGTTAATCACCTTAGCACCATTATCAACCGCATAACGAATAGCCAAAGCAATATCCTTATCGTACTCATCACCGTTAGGTACCGCTCTAACCGCCATAATTTCTACGTTCTGAGCAACACCGTCCATTCCGATATTGTTATTTCTGGTAGCAGCAATAATTCCTGCAACGTGTGTACCGTGCTTTGCAAGCTCGCTATCCGTAATCACATCACCATTACCGTAATCAGTATCATTGATATCATAAGGGTCGTCACCAACAACAGCTCTTCCGTCAAAATCAAGGTTTAGATTGTATTTAAGTTGATCCGTATAATAATCAACCCCACCTTTAATTTGTTCTTTTAAATCCGCAACACCATCAGTTCTGCTTAGAAACTGAGACATCATCCCTTTTGCTTGTAAAAGAGCCTGATCGTCAGTTTCAATAGCATCGACATCCTCTTTAGTATATTCCTTTTTACCCAGGTGTTTAGCGATGGCTTCATCCGCATCTAAAACCACCTGGTATATTTGTTCATAACGCTGTGCATTCTGAGAGGCCTCCTGCTTCTTCTTATCAAATTCAGCTTTTGCCTTTTGATAAGCTGCCGAACCATCATCACCTTTTTTTACGATTCTGGTCAATTCGAGGTTTTCATCAACAGCCTCCCCTAAGAAATTCCACCCGTAAACATCATCGATATAACCATTCTTATCGTCATCGATTCCATTATTTGGAACCTCATCCTTATTGATCCAGATCACATCTTTCAGGTCTTCGTGGTTAATATCCACACCCGAATCAATAACCCCAACGATCACAGGTTGTCCCTTACGAGCATTTAAGATTTCGTTATAGGCTTTTTCAACAGACATTCCCGGGATGGTATCCTGAACCAGGTCAAGATGACCCCAGTGCTTCATTTCAGTATCTGTAAGTTCAGTTACTTTTAAAGGAGTATTATCTATGTTTTCTATTGGGGTAGAAACTAATTTTGGCGATCCACATGCAGCCAAAATAAGAGCCATAGAGGCCGTACTTAAAATAGGTTTAACAATTCTCATTTTCAATATCAATTATAGTTCAATTTTTAGTGATTCATTTTTTTGAAAGCTTATTTAAAAACTTCATCAAAGGTGAAGGTGTCTTTTAAACGAACGCCTTTTTCAGTATGCTGCAAGGTACAGATCTCATGATGGGCGTCGTGCTCCAACATGATGTAGTACTCCTGATCAACAGCGGTTTCAAGAAAAGTCTCTTTTTCGTCTAAAGTGAGTAACGGTCTGGTGTCGTAGCCCATTACATAAGGCAAAGGAATATGCCCGGTGGTTGGTAAAAGGTCGGCAGCAAACACAAGTGTTTTGCCTTGGTATGTAATATGAGGGATCATCTGTTTGTCGGTATGACCGTCGACATATAAAATGTCAAAGCCCATTTCAACAGACCTTTCGTATGAATCCCCATTATTATCGATAAAATTTAATTGCCCGCTTTCTTCCATGGGCTTTATGTTTTCAGGAAGAAAAGAAGCTTTTTCACGAGCATTCGGCTTTACGGCCCAATCCCAATGATCTTTATTGGTCCAGAACTTCGCATTTTTAAATGCCGGCTCATAGCCGGTTCTGTCCTTGTTCCATTGAACACTCCCTCCGCAATGATCGAAATGCAAATGAGTCATAAACACATCCGTTATATCATCCCGATGAAAACCTGCCTTTTTCAAAGAAGTGTCAAGATCGTGATTGCCCCATAAATAATAATAACCAAAGAACTTATCCGATTGCTTATTGCCCATTCCGGTATCGATTAGTGTAAGTCGATTACCATCTTCAATAAGCAGGCATCGGGCAGCCATATCTATCATATTATTTGCATCTGCCGGATTGGTTCTTTGCCAGATAGACTTTGGTACTACACCAAACATAGCGCCGCCATCAAGCTTAAAATTTCCGGATTCAATGGGGTAAAGTGTCATAAAATCAATTTTCTATATTCAGAAATTAGTCTTGCAAATTAATAAAAGCATTGCTGAAAAGTCATTATTACCTTATTTTATTAGGCGTTTTTTAACATTTTCCTATATTTAGGAACTCAAATAATGTAATATTCGACGCTTATGTTAGAGCTTGCAGGAATTGTTATACTTGGTATTTTGGCTCAATGGGTGGCATGGAGATTGAAAATTCCTGCGATACTACCATTGATACTCATAGGGTTATTCGTTGGACCGGTGTCAACCTTGTTTACCGAAGATGGCAGCAAATGGATAGAACCCGTGTGGAATGGTACCCACGGATTGTTCCCGGAAGACAGCTTGTATTACTTCGTATCCCTGGCAATGGGGGTTATTTTATTTGAAGGAGGTCTTACCCTGAAGAAGAATGAAATCTCAAAGGTAGGACCGGTGATCCTTAAACTGATCAGTATCGGAGCAGTCATCACCTTCATCGGTGCTGCCGTGGCCACGCATTATATATTCGATCTAACCTGGCAGATCTCTTTTCTTTTTGCCGCTTTGATCATCGTTACCGGACCTACGGTAATTTCACCAATCCTACGAAACATCCCGCTGAAGAAAGACGTTTCCGCCGTTTTAAAATGGGAGGGAATTCTGATCGACCCTTTGGGAGCACTAGTAGCCGTATTGGTATTCGAGTTTATTAACGTAGGCGGATCCGCAGGCTTCACCAAGCAAGCCTTTATGGAATTTGGAAAAATAGCCATCGTCGGCTTCTCTTTCGGGGTATCAGCAGCTTATGCGCTGTACTTCGCCATGAAGAAGAAGTTAATTCCGCATTACTTACTGAATGTAACAGCCTTATCAGTAGTGTTACTAGTCTTTGTAGAATCGGATGTCTTTGCACACGAATCAGGCTTATTATCAGTGGTGGTTATGGGAATGGTATTAGGAAACAGTAACCTTCCTAACCTCAAAGAACTATTGTACTTTAAAGAATCATTGAGTGTATTGTTGATTTCAATACTATTTATACTCCTGGCCGCTAACATCAATATCAGCGACCTGTTGTTGGTTTATAACTGGCAAACCGCAGCCTTAATGGCAGTAATTGTATTTATCTTAAGACCGTTGTCGGTGTTTTTCAGTACCTATAACTCAAGCCTGAAAACAAACGAAAAACTCTTTATTAGCTGGGTAGGCCCACGAGGTATCGTAGCGGTAGGTATCGCTTCTTTATTGGGTACTAAACTAACCCTGAACGAAGTGCCGAATGCAGAATATATAACCCCCTTGGTAGTTACCTTGGTGTTGGTGACCGTACTCCTGAACGGAACAACCGCAAGGATGTTTGCCAAACTGATCGGGGTATTCTTAAAAGAATCAAACGGTATTTTAATCGTTGGAGCTTCCAAAGCTTCGCGATTGATTGCTAAATACCTGAAAAATAACGATCGTCACGTGGTACTGATCGATAGTAACAGCGACAATGTAGCCAAGGCTAAAGCCATTAACCTCGACGCCATGGAATCAAATATTTATTCCGAAGATATATCAACCGATGTCGAGTTGAGTGATATTGGGTATCTATTGGCTTTAACCGGTAGTGATGATGTAAACAAACATGCCCTGTCCAGGTTCAAGAAATACCTGGGTGAGAACGGAGCGTTCCGACTGATTACTTCAGAAGAATTAAGGAACCCAAATCAATTACCATTGGAAGACCTTTTTTCTAAGAAAGACGATTACATCAACCTAAGTGAGGTAGCCAGAGATTACCCGACCATTAATGAATTG
Source organism: Zhouia amylolytica (assembly GCF_900116365.1). Lineage (GTDB taxonomy): Bacteria > Bacteroidota > Bacteroidia > Flavobacteriales > Flavobacteriaceae > Zhouia > Zhouia amylolytica. The sequence goes on from NZ_FPAG01000001.1 coordinate 553,455, forward strand.
GAATTAGAGTCTACGCAACAATATTTAGAGCAAATAGATGAATTGAATAAAGAACAAAAAGCAGTTCCTTTATTTGTAAAAGACCTTACCGGAGAGTTGCATATCATTTGTTCCCTTGACGAAGATTTTGAAATCGAAAAAGGATCTAAACTCGTCTATATGGGAAAACCGGTGGTAAAAGAAACCAAAAAGAAAGTATCAGCCCCGTCTGAGGAGGCCAAGAGCGAGGCCTAATCCGGCACCGGTGATCGCGCCTAATACAAAATCGATCCAATTAATATCCGCAGTAGCGGAATGATACAGGGTAGAGGCGATCATTCCGAACATGAATATAATGATTCCGAATAGCCTTAGGAACTTCATTTTTATAGGTTTTGAATCCGCCATAAGTAAGGTAAATTGTTTGTTGTGAATTACTTAAAGATATAAAAACTTAAGGTTTTTACAAGAAAATCTCCTACAAAAGAAAGAATATAGCATTAAAAAAGCCTTCCCGAATGGTACTTCAGGAAGGCTTTCATTATAATATATCGGCCGTATTAATCGTTCAGCTTGAGCACTGCCATAAATGCCTGTTGAGGGATCTCTACATTACCCACCTGACGCATACGTTTTTTACCTTTTTTCTGCTTTTCAAGAAGCTTACGCTTACGAGAGATATCACCACCATAACATTTAGCCGTTACATCCTTACGCAAGGCTTTAATCGTTTCTCTTGAAATAATCTTAGCCCCAATAGCCGCCTGGATCGGAATATCGAACTGCTGGCGCGGGATAAGCTCTCTTAACTTCTCACACATCTTTTTACCGATGGTATGAGCGTTATCCATATGTACCAGGGCAGATAATGCATCTACAGAGTTCGCATTGATAAGGATATCAACCTTCACCAATTTCGAAGGACGCATCCCGATAGGAGAATAATCAAATGAAGCATACCCTTTTGAAACCGTTTTTAAACGATCGTAGAAATCAAATACGATTTCTGCCAATGGCATGTCGAAACTCAATTCAACACGCTCCGGAGTCAGGTACGTCTGATTCGTGATAACCCCTCTCTTTTCAATACACAATGACATAACCGGACCGATAAAATCAGCTTTGGTAATGATCGTTGCTTTGATAAAAGGCTCTTCAACCCTTTCTAATTTAGAAGGATCAGGAAGGTCTGAAGGGTTATTAACAATAATGATCTCGTCCGGATTTTTTTTAGTGTAAGCGTGGTAACTAACGTTAGGAACGGTAGTGATCACAGTCATGTCAAACTCACGCTCTAAACGTTCCTGGATGATCTCCAGGTGTAACATCCCTAAGAATCCACATCGAAAACCAAACCCTAATGCTGCCGAACTTTCAGGAGCAAAAACAAGAGAAGCATCATTCAGCTGTAGCTTTTCCATAGCCCCGCGAAGCTCTTCATAATCTTCCGTATCAACAGGGTAGATCCCCGCAAATACCATAGGCTTTACGTTTTCAAAACCTTCAATAGGCTTAACACATGGATTTTCAGTACTGGTTACCGTATCACCCACTTTTACCTCGCGGGCATCTTTAATACCCGTAATCAGGTATCCTACATCACCAGTCTTTATAATATTTTTCGGTTGCTGCTTTAGTTTAAGCGTTCCGATCTCATCAGCGAAATAAGACTTATCAGTAGCCATAAACTTAATCTTCTGGCCCTTTTTGATTTCACCGTTAAGTACTCTGAAGTAAGTTTCAACCCCTCTGAACGGATTGTAAACCGAATCGAAGATCAAGGCCTGTAAAGGAGCATCCGGCTCGCCTTTTGGAGCAGGAACGCGCTCGATAATCGCCTCTAAAATCTCTTCGATTCCGAGTCCTGTTTTAGCACTGGCAGGAATTACATCCTCAGGGTCACAACCCAATAAGTCTACGATATCATCGGTCACCTCTTCAGGATTCGCACTCGGAAGATCAATTTTATTAAGAACAGGAATAATTTCTAAATCGTTTTCAAGTGCCAGGTACAAGTTAGAAATAGTTTGCGCCTGTATACTTTGTGCAGCATCAACAATTAACAGAGCTCCTTCACATGCCGCGATCGAACGAGAAACCTCATAAGAGAAGTCGACGTGTCCGGGAGTATCGATAAGGTTCAATATGTATTGCTCCCCCTTGTAAGTGTACTCCATCTGAATGGCGTGACTCTTAATGGTGATCCCGCGCTCGCGTTCAAGATCCATATTATCGAGTAATTGATCCTGCTTTTCACGATCAGTAACTGAACCTGTAAAGTCCAGCAAGCGATCTGCTAAAGTACTTTTACCGTGGTCTATATGCGCAATAATGCAAAAATTCCTGATATTTTTCATTTGTACAATTTAGTTGCCGCTTCTTTCCAGTGTTTGGTTTATACAAACAATCCCGTCGTTTTCAATTTCATCAATTAGAGCGCTTTAGGCCTAAAAAGATTCAGCAATCGTTGAATCTGCAAATATACATTATTTTCAAGAGGTAAAATAGTTGAAATCGAACTTTGGAAAGGATTTAAAATAACAGATTTACAGAAAATACTCTATATAAAATTTGCGGCATTTGCAGATATTCTTAAATTTAACCTCAAATTAACACGCCTCAACTAAAAACATGCTAACTAAACTAACCAAATTACTTGGCTTGGTATTTGTTTTTATTGCTTATTCAGGGAATGCCCAGAAATATTCAGTTCAGGGAAAAGTGATTTCCGACGAGCAAAAAGCTTTAATCTACGCCAACGTTTTTTTACTAAAGAATTCAGATTCGACTTTGGTGAAAGCCGTTTCTTCCAACGAACATGGGGCGTTTGAGTTTACCCATATCGAACCCGGCACTTACATTCTTAAATCGAGTTACGTAGGTTATACCGATTATGCCCAACCTTTGGTAATTGCTAATTCCATTCAAGATATTCAATTGGTATTAACCAAAAATGTGCAAGAGTTAGAAGGCGTTGTTGTCAACCAACCGACCATAGAACGCAAGTCCGATCGCCTGGTCTTTAATGTAGAAAACACCTCCCTTTCAGAATTATCTTCCTATGACATTCTGAAACAAACCCCGGGGGTCATCGTTACCAATAGTTCCATCCTGGTAAAAAACTCTTCCGCAGAAGTATATATCAACGACCGACCTGTGTATCTAACAGGGTCGGAGCTCAATAGTTTACTCACCAACTATTCGGGTTCTAACATAAAATCGGTGGAGGTCATCACCAACCCTTCCGCGAAATACGATGCCGAAGCAAGTACGATCATTAATATCACCACTGCAAAAAGTATATCTATTGGTTATAAAGGAAGTGTAGAAGGGAGATGGACTCAAGCTGTTTTTCCAAAATATTCGCTTGGAACCAGTCATTACTACAAAAACGATTTTGTAAACGCCTTTCTGAATTATAGCTACAACCCTAAAAAGCAATATAAACACGATAACAGTTATGTCAACTGGTTCGATGGGAACACCCCGAACGGACAATGGGAATCGGACTTTAGAAAAGTAACCCGTTCGTATGCGCATCAGCTGAGTACCATTTTAGATTTTACCCTGGGGGAAAAAAGTGATATCAGCCTCAGTTCAAATATCCTCCACTCACCAAATAAGAAATTAGCCAACGATATCAGAACCAATGTATACGATGCTAACGAGCAGTTAGCTTCTTATTTCGATACCGACAGCGATTTGGATAACGACCGTTCCAACGTATCCGTTACGATGGATTATGAATTGAAAATAGGTGAGAAAGGAGCGACCATGAATCTGGTATCGGACTATATCTATTACAAAGACGCTCAAAATCAGTTTCTGGAAACCAACTATTACGCGGTCGATAATACGTCCACCGGAACCGATAGTTTCGATTTTTATGCCGAGCAAAAGAATGATATCTATACGCAGGGATTAGACTTCTCGATCCCTTCAGATGCCTCTTCTTTTGAAACAGGAGTTAAGTACAGTGCTATCAAAAGCAATAGTTTGGTAAATTATTCCGGCGATGTGGTACCCTTAAACACGGTCGACGACCAGTTTAAGTATACCGAGAATGTATATGCCGGTTATGCTCAATTCAACAAAGAATGGGAAAAATGGTCATTGTCCACCGGACTGAGAGGGGAGTACACCGATGTGGAAGCGAATTCGATCGCTTTGGGCGACATCAATACCCAAAAGTATTTCGAACTGTTTCCAACGTCCATCATTACGTATGTGCCTTCAGAGAATCATCAGTATAGCATGTCGTACAAACGAAGCCTGGAGCGCCCGAAATACGGGAGTCTAAATCCGTATCGCTATTACTATAACGAAGATCAGTACATCGGAGGAAACCCAAGCTTAACCAGGGCCATTGAGAACAAAATAGCCTTGGACTATACCTACAAAGGGCAGTTCATTTTTTCACTCTATTACCAGCATGTGAATAACAACCTTTCCAAGCTCGTATTCCAGGAGAATGAGAATCAGATCCTATACGAATCCTACTATAATATCGATCATGAATTTCAATACAGCCTCGACTTTACCTATTACGGGTATGTAAATTCATGGTGGTATTTATATACCTATATGTCCGGATTCTATTTGGAAAATGAATTTGTGGCCTTAGAAAGTGGAGGTGTCAGGGAACAGAACCATACTATGGGCTACCTCGGACAAGCATATAACCAGTTCAGCCTGGCAAAAGACGGAACGCTGAATGCGAATATGACCCTGTATTACCTATCGAACTTTATCCAGGGGTCGTACCATTTTAAGAATCAGTTCTACGTAGACCTCGGACTCACAAAATCGCTGTGGAATAAGAGGGCTACTGTCAGTTTAAACATCGCGGATATCTTCAATACGAACCAGGTGTGGATTCGCTCGCAGTACTTAAACCAGGATAACGCCTATAAATCGATGGCCGAAAACAGAAACATCACCCTTGGATTTAAATACAAGTTTGGAAACTTCAGACTGGCCGATAACAACAGGGAAACCAAATCCGAAGAGCAGGAGCGATTGGAAGAGAAACCGGTGATGTAATGCACCTGATGCTTCCATTAGACCGTTCGTCAGAAATCTGTTTTTTTTAAATCGTGAAGACCCTTCATTTGTGATATAAATATTATAATTGTATCCAATGAAAAGAGCCATTACCCTTGTTTTATTTTTAATACTGATTTTATTCTTTCCCGGACTTGATAGTCACCGTTCTCCAAATGTGTCTAAAAAGGAAAATAACACTGACCCTAATTGGGAATATGTAAAAGAAAGGTTGTTTGCAGGAGATCATTTTTATGTCAACAAATACCATACACCCATTTTATTTGAAATGTTTAGGGCTACAAAGGAAGATAGCCTGGCCGTTTCCAAGGTCATTAAGGAAATTCAAGGGCTTCTACCCAATAAAAAAGTGGGCTTTTTTGATGATTACATGGGTATGTCTTCTGCCGAAATTAGAGCAGTTGGAAAATATGATCAAGAGAAAGATGACTACAATTACCTGGATTTAGCTACGGCGGCCATTAAATTGAAATTCAATTGTTATGCACTCGATAGAATAAATGAACGTCATTCACAATCTCCTTTAAAAGATGGGAACCAGATCCTAAGAACTTATAAAGAAGTAGGCTATACACGATATTTTAGTTCGAACACCGTTTGTTTTTCATTTTCAGAATCAATTTCAAGGCAGCAAAGACAATCATACATAAGATATGAAATGTTACGAAGTCTTTGTGACATCAGAAAAGGACATCATGTGAACAAAAAGACGAAGTATTCGGTTTATGAATCAGCTGCTTACACCCCCGATCAATATGAATTCACATCTCAAGACAAGTTTTTACTGCAAAAACTGTATGCCCCTGATTTTATCGATCAGTTTAAATCATATTTACATGATTATTATGGATTTGGATACACCTTAAATTTTACCAATCCAATTGCCATTACTTCTATAGTATTTACCATTTTAGCTATACTTTTTTTAGGTGTGGTAGCCTTGGGAGGGCCATTCATTCTAGGGACTAAATTTCAAAACCAATACCTTAATTATTGTTTTACCGCTTTTGTTATTTTAATGACGGTTTTTGGTTTTAATAATCTTCATAGCCATCTGTTATACCCTAATCAAATTATTTTTAGTGGTTGGCAGGGAGGATTTGCATATCTGATCTTGGCTGTGCTAAGTGCCTTGATCATTTCATTTCTGTTGTGGATCTCGGAGAAATACTTAATTAAGGAACGGTATAGTTTTATATATAAACTACTTCTTAAAGCAGGTTTATTATACCTGTCGATCATAATTCCAATCAATATCTATTATTTAATAATAGAATGGAATACACCGGACGGAGTCATATCGAGCGGTAATTTTAGTGCGGTCAATGCCCTGGCATTTATCCTGGCTTTGGGAAGAGGAGTGTTGATATATTTAAAACGCTTTTCAGATAACATCATCAAAGAGAAAGATCTGGAATTAAGTCAACTAAAAGAATTGCAAACCCAAACCGCACTAAAGTCCTTACAAGCACATATCAATCCGCATTTCCTATATAATTCCCTGAATTCGATTGCAGAATTAGTCCATACAGATCGGGATAAAACCGAACAAATGGCCTTGTCACTCTCAGATCTTTTCAGGTATTCCATCAATAGAAGCAGTAAAAAAAGTAGTACCCTGAAGGAGGAAGTCGAAATGGTGAAGAATTATCTCGAAATTGAAAAGATTAGATTCGGAGACCAACTTGATTATAACATCGAGGTAGAGCATGACCTTGAAAATGTAGAAATACCCATGTTCCTGATTCAGCCTTTAATCGAAAACGCCGTAAAACACGGTATTTCAAAAACAGAAGAAAAAGGGATTATAAAACTAAAGATTGAGAAACAACAGCACGACCTTCATATTACCGTTTATGATAACGGACCGTCATTTCCCGAGGGATTGGTTAGTGGTTACGGATTGCAAATGATACAGGATGTTTTGAGCTTAACCTATGGAGATCAGGCAACATTATCATGGCAGAATAGACCGGAAAAAATGATAGAAATCGTGATACAAAAACACTTGTAAAAAATGGTAGATCGATATACAACCCTCGTAATTGATGATGAGAAATCTGCTCGTGACAGGATCATAAGGTTAACAAAGCACTTTCCCGATACCTTTGAAATTATAGGCGAAGCCCCTAACGGTACCATAGGACTGGAGATGATAGAAAATCTGCAGCCCGACCTGATCTTTTTGGATATTCAAATGCCGGGGCTGTCAGGTTTTGAACTCCTGGAAAGAATGACCGCAGCTCCACTGGTAATCTTTTGTACCGCCTACGATGAGTATGCCCTTAAAGCTTTCGAGGCCAATGGTATAGACTATTTATTAAAACCCTTACAGCTAAATCGCCTAACGCAAACCGTAGCGAAATTAGAACAAGTAAGCACAAGCACCATTTCTAAAAAAGAACTGCTGGACGTATTAAAAGATTTACAGCAGCAACCGCAGGAAAAGAAAGCAACCTCTTTTACGATTAAAAAAGGTGACCGCATGGTATTGCTTAAGATTGCCGATATTCTTTATTTTGAAGCCTCCGAGAAGTATGCATACATCTACGATAACAAAGGAAATAAACACCTCACCGAACAATCCTTAATACAGATTTCTAAAAGCTTGCCGGATAGTTTTATCAGAATACACCGGTCTTTAATGGTGAATTTTGATCACGTAACAGAAGTTCAAAAATATTTTAACAGACGGTTTGTCATTCACCTGGACGGCAAAGAACCCTTAAAACTAATCAGTGCCAGAAGCGCTTATGAGCAGATTAAGGAAAAGATAAATATTTAAGAAGGAGCCCTTTTTTAGCAAGTTGTGATATTTGTTTATCTTTGCACCTCGAATTTTGAATGTAAAAGACTGTGGCTAAGATAGGTAACATAGAATTAGGGGATTTTCCTTTGTTGTTAGCACCGATGGAAGACGTGAGTGATCCACCATTCCGTGCATTGTGTAAAGAGAATGGTGCCGATGTGGTGTATACGGAATTTATTTCTTCGGAAGGATTAATACGCGATGCAGCCAAGAGTGTGCAGAAACTCGATATCTACGAAAAGGAACGTCCGGTAGGGATCCAGATTTTCGGAGCCGAAATGGATTCTATGCTCGAAGCTATCGATATCGTGGAACAATCCAAACCTGATATTATTGATATCAACTTCGGATGCCCGGTAAAAAAGGTAGTCTGTAAAAATGCCGGAGCCGGAATCCTTAAAGATATCCCGCTAATGGTAAAACTTACCGAAGCCATGGTAAAACGCACCAACCTCCCTGTTACCGTGAAAACGCGTTTAGGTTGGGACAGCGATTCCATCAAAATTGTAGAAGTTGCAGAGCAATTGCAGGATGTCGGAATTCAGGGAATTTCCATCCACGGAAGAACCCGCGTACAGATGTACAAAGGAAATGCCGACTGGAAACCCATAGCTGCCGTAAAGAACAATCCGCGTATGCACATTCCCGTTTTCGGAAATGGCGATGTAAACTGTCCGGAGAAAGCAGTAGAAATGCGTGATGAATATGGTCTCGACGGAGCGATGATCGGAAGAGCCAGTATCGGATACCCTTGGTTTTTTAACGAAGTAAAACACTATTTTAAAACCGGCGAATATTTAGCACCACCATCGATGGAAGAACGCGTACGAGTGGCACGTCGCCATTTGGAAATGTCTATCGACTGGAAAGGTGAAAAATTAGGAGTATTGGAAATGCGCAGACACTATGCCAACTACTTCAAAGGCATCCCGAACTTTAAACCGTACCGTCAGCAATTGGTAACCACAGACGATGCAGCAGATATATTTGCTGTGCTAGATGAGGTAATCGAGAAGTTTACGGATGTAGAGTTTATGGTATAGCCTGATCTTAATCGATCAGCTTCTTACTGATTCGCAGGGAAGCTATTTTAGCGGCCAGATACCCAAGGATAAGAATGGTGAATAATACCACCACAAAATTCATAACTGTCAGATCCATCGGATAAGGTAGTGATGGTGTGATCATAAACCACCCGAAGGTTTTCTGAGTCCACGTCAACACAAACCCGATCAAAATACCGATGATACCCCCTACGGCAGAAACGATGAGACCCTGGTAGAAATAGATTTGCCTAAGGCCTTTTATCGTAATACCCAGGCTGTATAAGGTTTTCAAGTTCGACTTTTTATCCAGTACCATCATTATAATCGCCCCAACAAGATTGAAGAGCGCAATGATAAGAACCAGGGTAAAGATCAGGTATATAGCCAGGTTTTCCGTATTGAGCATTTTGTACAAGGTAGCATTCAGTTCGGCACGCGTTTTAACGTCCACCTGCCCATCGAAGGCCGCAGCGATCTTCTCGCTTACAACAGCCGTATCGGCCCCTTCTTTGAGTTTAATATTGATTCCGCTAATATCACTAGGTCCACGTTCTAAAAGTCCCTGAACGGTGCTTAAATGCGCAAAAACATATTTTTTATCCAGATCCTCATTCACCGCATAAACCCCGCTTACGGAAGCATAAGAAGTATTATAAGGTTTCTTCTGAGAAGTCCTGATCGGACCCGTACCAGGTTTAGGCGCCATAATAACCAGGGAGTTAAGCCGGTCGTTGACCGCGAGCCCTAAAATATTAGCAATACCAAACCCTGTAACCACCTGGTCGGGATAGACATTCAGCCATTCCCCCACATAAAGCGTACTATCCGTTTTGGTCACCAAATTGTAGTTCTCATCCACCCCTTTAATGTAAGCAACGTGATTTTTCTGATCGTGCATCAAAAAAACGCGCTCCTCCAGTTCCCTGGAATACGAAGCGATCCCATCGATATCCTCAAGCTTTTTGTTGGTTTCCGAATCGAAGGAAATGACCTTGCCATTCACGGGAACGATCTTCAGATCCGGATCGAAGGCATTGGCAAAAGATAAGCTAAAGGTTTTGAGTCCGGCAAAAGCAGAAAGTACAATAAAAAGAGAAGCAGCACCGATAACGATCACCAGAAAGGTAACCATATTGATGATGTTCACAGCATTCTGACTGCTTTTAGAAACAAGGTACCGTTTCGCTATGTAAAAAGGGAAAAACAATAATTATGATTTCTTTCTTTTGCCTAATAGGTCAGGATTCTCCAAAGGATTCTCCCCACCTTTTAAAGAACGATCAATCTGGTCGATATATTCTAATGAATCATCAATAAAAAATTCAAGTTCAGGAATTCTCCTTAATTGATGCTTGGTACGTTGCGATAATTCGTGTTTTATTTTAGGCTGAATGGTACGAATATCTTCTAAGATCTCTTTGTCATTCTTATTCGGAAAGATACTAAGATATACCTTGGCGATAGAAAGGTCTACAGTAACTTTTACTTTGGTGACTGAAATCAACGTTCCCATTAAGCCACTATCTTTCAAAGCACGTTGTAATATATCGGCTAGATCTTTCTGAATTACCCCTGCTATTTTTTTCTGTCTGTTAGATTCCATGGCACAAAAATACAACAATAAAGATTACAGTATAAAAGTATTAACTTTGAGTTTTGAAAAGAAGTGAAGATAAATTTATTTGAGAAGGCTCACAAAGCATCCAGGTAAGGATTCTCAGTAGTTATATTCAATGTATTTCAAACACACAAAAACACACACGTGAAGAAAATAGAACATTTAGGCATCGCCGTAAAAGACTTAGGCGTTTCAGGACCCTTATTTGAGAAGCTGTTAAACACGGAAGCCTACAAAACCGAAGAAGTAGCCTCAGAAGGAGTAAAGACCATGTTTTTCAGAACCGGCGAAAGTAAGATCGAACTGCTCGAAGCGACCAATGCGGAGAGTCCGATCGCTAAGTTTATCGAAAAGAAAGGAGAAGGCATTCACCACATTGCATTTGATGTGGATAATATAGAAGCAGAGGTAGAAAGATTAAAGAAAGAAGGCTTTGTCGTATTGAATGATACCCCGAAAAAGGGAGCCGATAATAAGAAAGTTGTTTTTCTGCACCCTAAATCCACCAATGGCGTACTGGTGGAGCTGTGTGAAGAAATTAAGTAAACAGGACGGGAGTAACCTTGCCGGATATGACAACGGAAAAACCAAAAAATAGATCATAAGCGCAAGTGTTGGAGGGTATTAATTCTCACCAGGTGAGTAATTATTAAAAAAGGCTTGCACGATTTTAAAAATAGTAGTAATATTGCACTCCAATTTTAGCCGGTCCTATAGCTCAGCTGGTTAGAGCACCTGACTCATAATCAGGGGGTCCCTGGTTCGAGCCCAGGTGGGACCACAGGTAAAGAAATCCAATCTATTCATTTAGGTTGGATTTTTTGTTTTCAATATTTTAATCTCTTGTTCATTTTGCCTTGATGCAAAACGAACCAAAAAATCAAGAAGGTTTATAGGAAATTTTTGCTATCGCAAAACCGCTGTTGTCTCTAGCGTTACATGCTTTGTTAGCTATCGCTAACGCACTTCCACTTGAGCCACAGCTATTTCATGAAAACCTTCAAACGTGTCCGATTAGAAATTTTGATAGGAGCGTACCCCGTCGGCAGTATATATGGATTTAATCCGTTAAAAATGGTCGAAGCCTTGGAGACCATTTAGGATTGAATTCATGGTTTTGCGTTAGCAAAAATACCTCTCGACGGGCATCCTTTCTTTTGATTCGTTTTCTTTGGATGAGCAAAGAAAATGAATGATACATATATTTTTATAAATAATATATAGAATCGTCATTGCGAGCCTTGTGTTAATAAGGCATGGCAATCTCACCAAAATGAGTCACCTACCTTCAATAGCTGTTCCCACATTAATTATAAGAACCGAACAGGCTGTGAGATTGTCAACGTATACAAAAAAACCAGCCCTAGGGTTTGGCAGGCGAGGTTAAGGTTCTTTAATGGGTTAAAAATGTTGATAGAAGAGTACTCCCGTCGGCAGTATATATGGATTTAATCCGTTAAAATGGTCGAAGCCTTGGAGACCATTTAGGATTGAATTCATGGTTTTGCGATAGCAAAAATACCTCTCGACGGGCATCCTTTCTTTTGATTCGTTTTCTTTGGATGAGCAAAGAAAATGAATGATAAATATATTTTTATAAATAATATACAGTAACGTCATTACGAGCCTTGTAATAAAAAAGCATGGTAATCTCACCAGGCGGTAACCAAACCCACCAAGAACCCTAACCCCTTTCATTATAAATTATGGTTTTCCGTAAAGGATATTTCATTATGGTGTTTTGCTTTGGTAAAAGTGAAAAACCCCTATGAAGAGTTTTAATTTTATATTTATACAAATTTTAATGTAATCACTATGGACAATTCTATTTCATGGACAAAAAACAATTTCGGAATATTTAAGTGTGTTAATTAAACAGTTTGAAGATAGTAAAATGGAAATCCCATCAGATTTAGATAAGTTTATGGTGGAAACACTTTGGAGTTTAAAAACGGACTTAAACGCAATTGAGTTTATAGATTCGCCAACTGAAATTGAAACTGAATTTAAGAACCCTATAAAAGAATAAAAACTGCTTATAATAACTAAGAAGCATTCGTGTGATCGGAACGGGTAAATAGGATGTTGTTTTTTATATACTCATACGGGAAACCGTAAGTTGGTTTTGGTTTAGTTTCTTTGAGGAAATGGGGAAAATGCCCTTGGGAGATTGGAGAGGTTTTCTTTTATATTTTTATAGCTAAATATCTATAAATAAAAAATGCGTATACACAAACCTTGATATTCATTAAAACAACAAAACTCAAAAATGGGTTTTTATAGAAAAACAACATTAGGACTGTTTGATAGTTCCCAAAAATTATTTGAAATCCCAGTTTATCAAAGAGCGTATTCTTGGGAAAAAGACCATTGCTGATGCCATTTTAGATCGATTGGTACATTCAGCACATCGCATTAACTTTAAAGGAGAATCCATGAGAAAAAAATTAAAAAAGAATCACTAATTTTAACACTCAAATGAAACGATTTTTTGGTACTTCATTTACACTGCTCACTTTCATCCGGCAAGAGTGGTTCACTTTAACCGAATTTTCCATTAAACAAAGGCAAGTCAAAAAAAGAACGCGTCCCTGATTTTTCAGATGCTGATGCTTTGAGGTATGTTCTTGACTTATTTGGTATACTACCGATAAATAACTAGTATCGGTTTTTAATACGTTAAATTAAACCTTATTTAACGTATTAGAAGGTAAATTTAATCTGGAATAAGATTTGCTATTGGTATATCGGCTTCTGCTAAATCATATTTACTTAAGTTTTTTGGTTCCACCCAAATGTATTGATCATGATCTGTTAGTGTAAAAGTGGCAGACTTAAATTCACAACTGTAAGCAATAAGATTAATTGTAAAATCATCATAGTTGTGAATGTTAGAGCCTAATTTTTTATGGATATCAACAGACATTCCGAGTTCTTCTATTAGCTCTCTTTTTAAAGCTTCTACTTCAGATTCGTTTTCTTCAATTTTACCACCAGGAAACTCCCATTTACTAGCCATCGATTTACCTTGTTTCCGTCGAGCAATAAAAACTTTATCGTCTCTGTATATTATTGCACAAACTACATTCATATTTAACATGCTGTTTTTTTGTTGACGGTCTTGTATATAAAAAGTAGCGGATTTTATGTGCTAACTTTTCGGCTTATATCTGACTTCTAATTTATTCATTTTGTTTCGATTAAGCGTTGGTATTTTCCTCATTTGTTTTTTCTTTTAATTTCTCTTCTGCGATTTCTATAGCAAAAGTGAAAAATAGCTTTACGGCTTTGGTAAACTTAAATTTGTTACCATCCAAAACAATTAAATTTTTACCACGCCAAGTTTTTAAAAACTTTTCAAATTCGGAAACTGTAGTTTTTTCCAATATTTCCCATTTACTTGATTGCCTTAATAATTGTTCGGTTTCGTTTATGTCAAATGAACCTAATTCAATTTTATCTCTAAAGTTTTTTCCTGAATAATCAAGCTCTCTTGACAATATAGCTAGAAACAAAGTAAAGTCTCTAGTCCTTTTCTCGTTTACTTCATCTGACGATAAATAGGCAAATTCTGCTTCAATATTCAGATTATAATTAAATGATTTCGTAAAAAATTCGAAATAGTCATCTTCTAGTTCTTGAATTTTATAAAACAAAGGACTTGGTGAAATAATGAACTTGCCGTCTAATAATTCACTTACTATTTTATTATGCTCACTTGGGTATTCTCTCATATACTTTCACTTTAGGTATCTTAATTGAGGCATCTTTTAAATCAATTATTTTTCTCTCGTCAGTTTTGTATTCTGCCACTAAATCATCTTCTAACAAAAGATTAGTTAGAGAGAAAAATTTTGATAATGTGATTTCATCAGTATGCTTTTTTAAAGTATTAAAGCACCATAAATAAAAATCATCAACTTTATTTTCATTGAGTAGCTGTTCTTTAAAATATGTAGAATCAGGAAGCCATTCTAACTCTTCAATTTGTTCTTCATAATATACATCAGAAGTTTTGTAATTAAATTGGTCAACAAAAAATTCTGCTTCGCTATGAAACTCTTTGAAAATGGCACTTCCTTTAGTCTTTTTAATTGGACTAGGAATAGGAACAGCATAGTTTTCAGGGTAATCTATATTTTCTACAAAATGATAAAATCCACTTAAAATAATTGAATCACTTTTGACTCTATCTAGCAATGGTCTTAATTCTCTTGTTAGTTTTTGTAAGTTCTGGTCTAATTCAGCACGAGCGTAAACAACGGCACCATATAGTTTTTTATATTCTCTTTTAAGTTTAAAACTGTTTGCTATGTACTGTTTTTCACTTGTGTATTTTTGAATTTCGACTAAAGCAGAATAAAAGGATTCTGGATGCCCTTTTTCTAGAATTTTATTTAACGGCTCAATATACTCGTCAATCCAAAAAACTGCTTTTTCTAACCGTTTTGATAAATCTGAATATTCATCTGCATTTACTTTTAAAGATTCTGTATCACTTAAAAGTCTTTGAGTTT
Organism: Zhouia amylolytica; assembly: GCF_900116365.1. GTDB lineage: Bacteria > Bacteroidota > Bacteroidia > Flavobacteriales > Flavobacteriaceae > Zhouia > Zhouia amylolytica. Next base: position 568,488 of record NZ_FPAG01000001.1, read on the forward strand.
GTCTATGAATATCATTTAAGAAAACATCAATTACGTTTATAATGTTTTGAATTAAAATAGTTGTTTTGCTTGTTTTAGTCTCTGTTTTTAAAGCTGAAAATAATTCAAAAATGGTTTTATACCTTTCCTTTAAAGTTTGTGGTAAATCAAGCGTAAAGTCATCAAAGAGAAACTGCAAGAAATCTACGTAACTTCTATTTATTTTAAAATCTTTAGTGGGTAACTGTCTGCAAAACTTGACATCTATTAACTTAGATAAAGATATTTTGGGTTCATTACTAATGTTGTATTCTTCAATTAACTTTTCTAAAATATCAATATCGATAATAAAGTCAGGTTTGCTATAATTAAATGCATCCTGTACAAATTCGTAATGATTTTGCAAAAATTTAAGTATGTATTTTCCTGATAATTTAATCATTCTGAAATTTTACGAATAGTGCTTGTTGCTCCAAAAAGCGCTTGGTTTTATAAATATCTGTTCTAATTTTTATAACATTTTCATCAACGGATTCTTTTACTTCTTTAGTTGGGTTTTGTTCTCTTCCTTGTTTTGTTCTAGTAGTTCTAGAGTACATTTTAAATAGCTCCTCATAGTTTGATGGAATGAACAGCTTTGTATTAGAAAATACTTTTTTAACCATTAAGTAATTTTGTAAACCTTTAAAATCATAATCAGGAAAAATCAATACGTTTTTTGTTTTGAATTTATTTAAAACGGATTTTCCTAAACCTCCATAAGTATGAATAAAAACAAAATCTTTTCCAATTACTTTTTCTGCCAATAAAAATGAATCGAGATTCTCAACAATGCAAATTCTATCAGTTTCTAACTCATTAACTTGTACTGAAAAAGTTCCGAACTGACTTGTAAAGTGCTCTAATTCTACAAATTTTGAATTTATGAGTACATTTTTAAATCCTCTTACTAATATTACGTTTTGGCTAGTTCTCTTACCTACTTTAGTATTTCTAAAAGTTCCAATATTGCCAATCGCAGAATAACTATCTTGAAGTTCTTTAGGAAACTTGCTTTTGAAATAACGTTCTAAATTATCTCTATCGTTCAAGAGGTAACTTCCACCACCTGATACAGCTTGTGAATACTTAATGAACTTACCATTTAGTAATGTTTTAAAGTCTCCACTTTGTTTAACTGATACGCTTATAGAAGAGGAATTTATTTTTTCCTCTTCTAGCATCTTAAGTAGAAAGTTAAAAAACGTTTTATTCTGCATCTCTATAAATTACTGGGAATGATTGTAGTTCTCCAAATGAAATTTTTCTTCTTTGGTTTTTGGAATCTTTTTGTGGTTCTTTGATTAAATAATATTTTTCGATTCCCTCAACTTTCCTCGGTGCTGCAAAAATTGGTACGAAGTGATTAACTTTACAGAATTGAATTAAGTGCTTTACATTTTTTTGACCTATTGCGTCAAGTTCGTCCACATAAATTATAACTCGATTTTCAGAATTGTTATGAACCAATTCTTTAAGAATATTGAGAAATAGATATAGTTTAAGCACAATATTAGTTCCTCTCGATTGAACTTGCTTTGAAAGGTCAATAGTTTCTGTTTTCCCTGTAACCTTTGTTATTTCTACATTGATTTTAAATAAATCGACAATATTAATAGTCTTTCCATTATTATTTGATAATTGTCTTTCTAAAGCTTCTCTTGATTCTGCGTAGGAATTATCAAAGTCTAAACCATCCGAAAACTTTAATTTAGAGATTTTGTCCAAATCAGAAATTAAATCTGTATTGTCATCAATCTTTACTTTAACACTTTGAATATTTGAAATGGGATATTCTGCTAACTTTTGGTTATAGCTTCTCGACACAAAAGTTTTAAAATCATTGAACTGTGTTAAAAAAGAGTGTGTAGGGCTTCCTATTTCGTGAGAGAGTGTGTCTAGTAAACCATTTATTACCTTTTGAGTACTAGGAATGTTTGTGATTTCTTCATCGATCTCACGAATGAACATTTTAATATCTTGAATATCCAGGTTTAAAATGTTGTTTAATTCATTTTTAATAGTGTTTCTATTATCTTTTATACGAAGAAATTTTTTGTACTTTGAATGAAATTCTTCGTGAATGTTCTCAAAAGATGTATCTAAAATTTCTTCAATTTCATAGATGTCATAAGTCTCTAAAATTTCTTTGTATTGTTTTTTAAAACCTATTAAATCTTCTTTGTACTTGTTTTTTTCTGTAATTTTTTTCGATAAATCGGCTTTAGCGTTATCAATTTCTAAGTCTTTATCGTCAATTTTCTTGTCAATATCATTCAGCTCTTTTTCAAGGTATTTTAATGCTTTTTTATTTTCTTCAAGTTTAGTTTGATGTTCAGGTTTTTTTTCAATTCTTTGAATAAATTCAGAATTAGTCTTAATTGTAGATTTTAATTTCTGTACTTCTTTTTCAACACTCTTTCTATTTTGGATTATCTGTAATTGAGAGTTTTTTTCTTTTAGTTCTTTTTGTTTTGATAAAAGTTCTTCCTGAAGATTTTTAATAGTAGGAAGTTCTGTCTCAATGTTAATATCTGAAACATCAATTAATCCATCAAAAAATTGTAATGGGAAATCAGATTTTGAAATCTCCTTTTTGATTTTTGATTTATCAAGTTCCGCAACATCTCGATTTAAAAAACTATAGACCTTTTTAATTGTATTTTCATCTTTTGAGATATTTTGATAAAGTAAATTATCAAATCGTTTAATGGCATTTTGCTTTTTCGTTATATCGTTTTTAAGAGTTTCGATTGAAAACAATATCTCTTTTTCGGTAAACTGACTTCTTTCTAGTTGGCTTAATTTAGAAACTAATTCTGTGAGTCTTTTATCTTCCTCAACTAAATTATTTTTTAAGCCTTGAAAAAGCAAATTTTCAGCATTTGGCTCATAGTCCTTAAGTTCTTCTAATTCTGTGTACAGTTTGTTATTTTCATTTTGAAGAGTTCCTAAATTATTTTTTTTAGTTGTTTTAAGACTAATCAAATCGTCTCTTTCTTTTTTTAGATTTATATTGATTTTAGTTTGTAGATTTTTAATCAAAATAGAAAGCTCACTATTTTCATCTATTTTATTAGATAATTCCTGTTCAACTTTGTCAAATTTCTTGAGGAAAGTGTTTTTTAATTTCCCTAAAATTGATTCGTGGCTGATAAATTCGTCATTAAGTAGTTTTAGCTTTTCAAAATCTGGTTTTATTGAAATAAGACATTGAAGATGTGTTTTCTTTTTTTCAAACTCGTCAATTTTCTCAAAACTTGAACTTGAAAGCACATTCAAGGGAAAGTGCTGCTGTCCATCAGCAACCAAAAGAGCATTTTTAAAAGATTTTTCGTTAATGTCACTTGTTCTAATCAAATGCCTATATATGTCAGTAAAACTGTTTGAGAAGGATTTTCTTCCGTTTCGTTTAATAGATTTTTTGAGCCAAACTACAGGGTTTTTATTTTTATCTGAATTATAGACCAAATTATACAATTCTTCATTTGTAAGCTTTACAGGGACATCAGTAGGATTTTTTAATGTTAGGTTTTGAAGAATATCACGAAATTTTCTTGCTTTAAATTTATTGTTTTGTATTTCTACAAAACACGATTCATCATATTCTCCTGTAATTTTATAGTATTCAATTGTATTTTCTGGTGTCGCTTTTACAAGAATAGAGTAGTAGCCATTTTTAATAATTTCAAAAATTATAAAGCTGTGTAAACTTGTTCCGTCAAAGTAATGTTTCATTGAGTCAGAAAGTTTTCTGTCGTCCTCAAATCTCATTTGGTCTTTGTCTGTTATGTAAAGGAAATTTAAAGCATTTATAAAAGAGCTTTTTCCGACATTGTTTTCAGCCGTAATTTGAATACTTGCACTTTCTCCAATATGGATACTTGCTTTTGCATATAGTTCAGAATTTATAATTATAATCTTATTTAGCATTCTTTCATTTCAGTTTTTTCGAGCGTTGGCAAAAAACAGCTCTTTTGGTTTTTTAAACGTTGGCTTTTGTGTCGGCAAAAAAACAAATGTGCTGTTCGTGGGGCTGGTGTCTTAGCTTGTGTACAACTAAGGGATATTATTTATTATATAGTTAATTTTTTAAAAGATATCTGACGGGTTTTGTTTTCTTAATAATTAGTTTTTTATCTACACCTATTTTTAACCATTCATCAACTTGTTTATTTGTAAGATTAAAGTGATTAACAATTTCGTTTTTTTTAATTTCCTCAGTTTTAAATTTTGATGATAATTGATTAATAAAAAAATCAAAAAAGGATGTATTTTCTGTGTTTAAGTCGGCTTTTTCTTGTTCTGGTTCCTCCGATTCAATCTCCTTTATAATATTTTCGTTCTTACTAGTTAAGTCGAATAAATCTCCTTGCTTAACTGAAATAGGTTCTTTATATACTTCTTTACTTAATATAGAGGTGTTAATCTTAAAATCTTCTGCAAGCCATTTTGCACCAAGCTTTACAACTTCTTTGTTTCCTTTATTTTCTTTAATGTTTTTATTATTAACAACCCATAATGGAACCCATTTGTATTTAATGTTTTCTTTAGCTCCTTCCCAAGTGCCACCTTTTGTATCAGATTTTATAACTATTGTAGCGTCAGAGAGAACATATATTAACTTATTTCTTCCCATGGCATTTCCAACATTAAAGCCAGCCTCAGGATTGAAAGGAGTTATTAAAATAAGTTTGTCTTTTAAAATGCTATCTCTGTAAATTTTAGAAGCTGATTTTTTTAAAAGACTATCAGCTAAAACCCCCATTGTGTAACCGTTAGAGTTTAGTGCGCCAACCATTGATTGTTCATCAACACCTCTTGCCCCTCCAGAAATGATACCATAATTTTGATCAATGATTTGTTTAACAATAGATTCAGTAATATCAATATCATTAGCGGTAATATTCCGTGAACCTACAATCCCAATGTAACTTTTATTTAATAATTCTTTGTTTCCTATTCCAAAAAGAATTGGAGGAACACGATCTTTTAACTTTAATTTTAAATTATTTGGATAATCCGGGTCACTTCTGTTAATTATCCAAATTCCGGCTTTAGTCCATTTTTCTAATTTTAGAGCTAAAGCAACTTTACGATTCAATAAAGATATAATTCTATTATAATCAATAGTCTTATCTAACCAATCAGAAAAAATAATTTTTAAATCTTTAGTTAAAAGATCTTCAGGTTTTAAATTTTTAACTTGAAGCCATTTAACCATTCTATTCCATTCCAAAATAGATAAAGGCTTGTTTTTAGAGTCTAATTCTTTAGAAAAATAGGATGTTAATAATAATATGGCTTTGGTTCTTTCTGTAATCATTTTATTCACTTACTGATGTTGAAGTTAATGCTATTGGGTATACTGGACCTGATCCAGATTTTTTTAATAACGTTGTTGCTACTGTAAATGTCCATCTAGAGTCTACAGCATCATCTACTAAAAATACAGGTTTATTTTCAACTTTTCCACTTATTTTAAAAACTCCATCCAAATTATGGCATTGATGGTAGCTATTTTCTTGTTCTTTTTGAGGTTGCGTATCTTTTACTTTATCAATAATCGGTAAGAAAGGTATGCCTAATCTACGCGCTAACCTTTTTGCAAAATTTGGTACAAGTTCAGGGTGTCTTAATGAAGGAATACAAGTTAACCATTGAGGAAAGGGATCTGGTTGCCATCTATTAACAATCATATCATACATTGCTTCCACTAACTCATCTCTAAAATATCCAGAATGCTTGTCTTCTGAAACCATATGCCCCCAACCAGCGTCACCCCATCTTGATAGAACCTTACCTGTTTCTGCTAATAAATCTTGTCTTAAATTACCTCGCCAATTGTATTCTGGTAATGCGCCCCCAGCTATTTGCTTTCTTGGTAAAATATCAAATTCAGAGTGTTTTAAGTAAATAGAAGCTTTTAAATTATTTTTATCACTTACTGAACTAGAAAAGATTTCTTTTCCTAAACAATTAACACATCTACCACAATTTTTAATGTTAGAATCATCCAATTCCTTCTGAAGAAAATTCATTAAACATTCCTTAGTTTCTATATACCTTAGAACTGTATTCCATTCTTCCTGTCGTTGATTTGTTAAACGATGAATTTTTTCTTTGTCCATAGAAAAACTTACAGCGGAGCGCTTCCATTTTGTTCTGTCTTTAAAAATAGGAGATGGAGATTCAACACTAAGGTATTTGATAGTTTGTTGAATTTGACCATATTTAATGTTTAGAGTTTCTTGAAGTTTAGGAATAGATAATCCGTCATGTTCTTCTAAAGCTTCAAGTATTTTGTTAACTACTGATTCTGGAGGAAAAGCTCCTTCTCTAAAATATTGGTGAACGTCACCATCTTCCTTACCTGAAAGTAAAATGCCATGAGCGGTATTAATGGCACGACCAGCTCTACCGACCTGTTGGTAGTATCCTATAATTGAACCTGGTGCCTGATAATGGATTACAAAACTAAGATCAGGTTTATCATATCCCATACCTAAAGCGGTGGATGCAACTAATACTTTTATATCATTGTTGTATAAAGAGTCTTCCAAAAATTCTCTATAAGCCGTTGAATCTTCAAAATGATCATTTTCTATCCCAGAATAGTACGCTTCTGCTTCAATGCCGTAATTATTTAACCATTCAGTTACAATTCTTGCATCTCTCTTAGTTAAAACATAAACAATTCCATTACCTTTCATTAATGGTATATTTTCTGCAAGCCATGCTAAACGCGAAGCTTGGTCAGCTAATTTAATATTTTGAAGTATTAAACTATCTCGGGTCAAAGCCCCTCTTATAATTTTAAAACCTCCAAGTTGATTTTTAATGTCCTCTATTACTCGATCGTTTGCAGTTGCAGTTGTTCCAAGAATAGGCATACCATTAGGCATAGATTTTAATATTCCTACTATGCGTCTGTAATCAGGTCGAAAATCATGTCCCCAATCTGATATACAATGTGCTTCGTCTACTACAAATAATCCAATTCGGTCAGAGATTGGAAATAATATCTCATCCATAAATCTTTCATTTGCTAATCGCTCAGGGGATATTAATAAAGTATCGATTTCATTTCTTAAAACTCTATTTTGGATTTCTTTCCAATCATTAAAATTAGACGAATTAATCGAAACAGCTGTTATCCCTAATCTTTCTGCTGCTTCAATTTGGTTACGCATTAAAGCTAATAGTGGAGAAATAATAATTGTGGGCCCTTTACCTTGATCTCTTAAGATTTTACTACTTATAAAATAAACCGAACTTTTTCCCCATCCAGTACGTTCTATTACTAATAATCTTTCTTTATAAACAGTTAATCTTTCAATAGCTTCCCATTGTCCTTCTCTAAAGGATGCGGTTGGTTGATCAATTGCTGTTCTTAATAGGGAGAGAGCTTTTAATTTACTCATAACAATGTTATCTTATTAGTAGTATTTATATATTATTTCCTTTTTAACTCATCTAATGTTTTTCCTTCCTTATTCTTCCATTCTTTCCATCCATTTGCCCTCCTTGCTAATACAGTTGCAGCAGCTGCTGAAACCGAGTCAAAAATATAATCCTCTTGAAAAACATACATCCCATTTTCTTTAACTAAAATATGATCTTGAATGAGTGTTTGTCTTCTATTAATGCCCCATGGCCCTGCTGTTGGAGTTTCTTTTAAAGTGCATTTTCCTCCCTTATATACTAACATACCATCTTCAGTATATTCACCTTCGGCATAGGCATCTTTTCCTTTGCAATAAAATAATTCCTTTTTTGAATCTTTTTTTCGTTTTTCCTCAAAAACAGGATAACCTAAAGTCGCCAAAAGCATTTTAGCTGTCTCAAAATTATCCAACAAGTCATATTCTCTACTTTCGGATATGGAAGGTTTATTAGAGCCACCATCATTTTCAATAATGTACCTACCAATTTCTTTAGCTTTAACCAAACTGTGATATTCAAGGTATTTACCATCAGTTTTGGTGTATTCATCTGTTTTAGTGGAAATAATGACACAGTGCGTCCAAAAATCTTTGTTGCAGTTATGTGATTGAATACGTTTAAAACAATCTTCACCTTCTCCTATATAAACCAAAGGCTTGGCACCATCTTCTGTGCTACCAAACAAAAAATATACACCAGTATAATGTACCATATCGCGTTTAGCGACTTCTTGTATTTTATTTCTAGGAAATAAAATAGCTTTCACTAACCTATTTGTTAGTTCAGCTTCTCGAATACTGGTAGGAGATCCGTCAGGTAAAAATATTTGTATGGTTTGTGGTTTCATTATCTCGAATTAGTAAAGCTTATTTATTAATTGGTTTTTAAAGAAATCAAAAACTTGGTAAAATAATTTTAACTTCGTGACCTCTCTTAAATGATCTAAATATTCATGCTCTAATTTATTAGGTTTATTGATTCCAACAACTATGAGTTTATCAGCACGGTTATTTTTTGAGAACATAGCATATTCTAAAACTTGCCCTAATGCTTCTCTAATACAAATGATAGGCTGATTATAGGTTTTAACTTCATAAAACCATTCTGATTTATCAGGTTGAAGTACCACAACATCTATATTAGTTCCAAAACCAGTTGGTACTTCGGTGCCTACGTTATCCTTACCGTGAACTAAAACCAACTGATTAAACATTGATTCTTGAATCTTTTTATGGTTAAGAGTTCGGTTTATCGTGCGTTTTACAAACTTTGTTTTTGATGTTCCTGTTTTTGTTGGATTATGACCTGGTCTGAATTTGTAGTTTTTGCTTGTATTTATTATTGTTTGAGTAGTTTTATTCAAACCTTTTATACCATATCGAGTATACCCCAGACCTATTTCTTCAGAAGGATTAGTAATTTCCTTCAATTCATCAAATTTTATAAAGTTATCAGAGTCTATTTTAAATTTGACATTAAACAGCTCTGCTTCTGAAACCATTTCCAAATCCCTTTCTTTAACACCTGCATCATTTAGTTCTTGCATCATCTCTGAATACCAACCATTTCCTTTATAAATTTTTAAAATTGATTCCTGCTCTTCTTTTGTTAACACGGCGGTCTCCTTAATTCTTCCCGCCCAAAAATATTGTGCACTAGCATTAACATATTTTAGAGTATAAAGATGTAAATCGAATTTTTTACCATAATGTTGGCCCTTGTTAAAAGCTTGAACAAAACCATAGTGATAACCGTCAATAACCCTATCTAAATCAAACAACCATTCTTCGTGACCATAGCCTTTACTTTCAAAAGTATCAGAGTTTGTGCTCTTACCTTTCTTACCAGAAGGTTTCTCCCAACCTAAATCATTCCAACATATGCGTGCTACCTTTGGACTAATATGACTCCCTTCTGGCCAAATAATATCTATTAATTTTAAATAATGAAATTCAAGAGATTGAAACAAATCTCTGGTTTCATTTATTAATGATTCCCAAGAATAATCTTTAAGATTTTCATTTCGAATAATGCCTAAGTAATTAACATTATTTGATTTAATATAATTATCGAATAGCTCTACTTGATATTTTGATAATTTGTCACGTCTACAATCCAATTTAAAATGTAAATCATGAACTTTCAAACCTGTTGCTACTCGGCTACCAACTCCAACAGTAAATAAAATTCGGGAATCTTCTTGTCCTTTTAAATATACTTTAGCCCAAGTATAATGTCTAATTTTTCCAGAAATCTGCCAGTCATATCTAAAGTTAAAAGTATAACCTAATCTCTGCAGCAATTTAGCCCAATGTTCTGTTTTATCAAAAACACCATTATTTATTAATTTATTCTTTATAGTGTCCCATTCGATTGAACGCTTATCATATTTTGGCCCAATGACGCTTGAATAGTAATCTAAATCTTTTTTTGTGAAAAACTCCATATTCAATATGAATTGACAATATTTTTAACCTGTTCTTTGTAGCCTTTATATAGAGCTTCTGAAGCGTTATTTATTATAAAGTTTAAAAAAAACCAATGAATCCGCTCTCCAGGAATTAAATTAAAAGCAACTTTCGAATTCCTATAAGTTTCTAGATAATCATCGTAATTATTCTCCCAATCGTCTTCAACCCCTTCTGAAACAATAAACTTTGAAAAGAGTTTTACCCAAGTTTGAATAAATTCAATTAAAGTTTCTTCAACCCATCGATTGCTAATTCTAAAGAAAGCATTCCATGTGTCAAGTAATGATTGATGATTTGCATTTTCACCAGTAAACTCAAATTCCCATTCACCAAAATCATTAATACCATTACCAGGCTCTCTTAAACAGTTTAAGCTTATTTCAACGTCTCCTAAATAAGTAAATGGATATTGAAATATTTGCCTACCTGTTCGATTATTATCTGTATATACAATTTCGTTCTGACCTTTTACTGGAGATCTATTGCAACCTTCACCGAGTGGTGTTAAATTTGACCAACATACAGCAGTTAAAGGATATTTAGCCTTGCAAAACCAATGATCTAAAGCGCCTCTAGCTTCATATATATTGGATTTAATTGTTTCATTAGCACACACTGGGCATAAGTAAAATTCATTACTTTCTTTAAAATCTTTGAGATATTCAAGAACATTGGTGTTTGTATAGTTTGTAAACCAATCTTTATCAAGATTATCAAATAAGCCATCGAAAAAAGATTTACCTGTTCTAGATAAATTATGATCGATGCTCTCTAAATAGAATAAAATTGAACTAACATTAAAACAATGATTTTCAATTTTCTTATTAGAATTATAACCATTAATTATGTCATTTTCTCTACCTGAAGCTTTTATTGCATTAAAGAAATCTTCTGCTTTTTTATATAACCCTCTTGCTCTAAGTGGGCCATACTCATCCTTAAACCAATCAGGAAGCAAATCATATCCAAAATCTTGGTTAGCTGCAATATTTGCAAAAAACGTATCTGGAATTTCTTCTATTCTTGATAATTCAGTAGGTATTTGATTTATTGGATAAAGCATTTATTTCTTTAATTCTATAAGACGTTTATATAGCATAGCTTTGGGGTGAGATTCACCATAATTATCAATTTTACTTAATATTTCCTCATATCCTTTTTCGGCTAGCTCTTCCATTTCTTTGTAAGGCAATAGAGGAACCATCGTAGTCTTTTTAAATAATCTTCTTAATATTGTATCTATAGAACAGCCATAAGTTTCAAATCTTGGCTTTTCTATTAATGGTTTTCTATTCTTTTCAAAATGGTAAACCATTTCACTTCTAACAGAAGAGATAATAAATGGTGAATGTGAAGACACTATTATTTCTTGATTTCTAGCTTTACTTACATTACTATATTCTAAAAAAAGTTGACTTCGCCATTCAGGATTGTAATGTGTATCAGGCTCGTCAAATAAAAACAAAGTATCTGTTTCATCAATTATATTTAAGCTTCCAAGAGTTTGAAACAATTGATGTTCTCCATCACTTAACCCTTCATATCCCATTTCTATTCCATTTTCATTTTCAAAAATGACATTTGAGATTTTAAAAAACTTTTGAAAATCAGGAATAACAGGAGAACCAATTATTTTACCTTCCTTTCTTTTATTTCTTAACCAAGTCATTTGTTTTGGAGGAATTGCAAGAAAGTTTAGATGATTTAATAAAATTAAACTATCAAAAAACAACATTGGCCCTCCAAAAACTTCATTAATTGCAGTTTTAAGGGATTCATCTACATTGAAATTAAAAGAATAAAAACTATTATCTTCATTTATATTCTTACTATAAGCACACTTTCCTAAATCATCAATAATACCATCTAGTTGAGCATTCGTATTAACCTTAACTCTTATATTTCGATCAATTTCAATACTGAAATGCTTTAATTTTTGAAGATGGCAGTAGCTGGCTAATTTTGATTCATCCGGCTGGTAAATTAGATTAATAATGACTAATATTAAATTTGTACTTGAATCCAAATAGGTCATCCTTACAGGATCAACAATGTCATTGTAGTTCTCTTTAGTATTAGCAGCTGTACTTAACTTTTGAGAAAAATCTGCATTGATTTCTAAAAAAGGTGCGCTTAAAGTTTCGTTTAAACCGGATGAGTAACCAACAATTCTTTTTGGAATTAAATTATAATTTAAATCTACATTTTCAAATTCTTCTTTATCATTAAGTCTTAAAAAATCGATTTTAGTTTTTTTATCTCTTCTTACTTTTACTACTTCCTTTTTTGAGCCAGCATTTAATGAATAAATGAGTTCAAAAAATAATGGATTTTTACTTTCAGATATTATCTTTTCGTTTCTTAAATAAAATTCGCAATGCATGAAACTTTCAGCGATAAATTCCATTAGGTGAGATTTTCCGCTTCCATTTAAACCAACAAAACAAATAGGGTCGAAAACATTTGAAGGAGACTCTTCAAAAATGATAGGTTCTTCAAACTTTTTTAAAGACTTAAATTCTTCACTTAATAAATTAACACTTAGTAAATTCATAAATTAATTTTTATCATCATTTGCTTCTCATTTTTATTAAAGTATTGACTTACTATGCCGTCATCCATTAATTCTTTTAATATCATTTTAAAGTTGATATCATTTTTATTAGTCAAAAGCTCCTTCCTTAAAGACTCGTAATCTAAACCTTGTTTTTTTTCTTTTAAGATTTTTTTAATCTCTTGTTTTAACTGTTCAATCTGATTCTTTTTGGTTAAAGGAGATTTATTTCTTCGTGTTCTTTTACCTATTTGCTTTTTATCTAATTTTAACTTCTCAATTTCCTTCAACAAATCTTTAGCATTACCATCTGTAGGTAATTGAGGGACTAACTCGCCTTTAAAGGCTTTATGTAAAATGGCTTGAGGTAAACTATCTATTTTAGCTTTTAGGGTTTTGTACTGGGCTTCTATAGCGTCTGATTTAGTAAATAAATTTTCTACACGATTGATGATTTCAGAAATCTCCTTTAAAGATGGGATTGTTATAGATATTTTGCCAATAGGGCCTATAAAAATGTTAGCCTGAGCAGTAGATTTTTTTAATTCGTTTATCTGATTTTGGCCAGGTGTTGACATCAAGAAAATTTCAATATACTTTGAAATTTCTTTATTGGATTGAAACTTAATTAAAGCGGCGCTTCTTACCATTACAAATTCAATCCCTTTAGGAACTACTGTTGTTCTGCCTACCGTTCCTGAACAAGAAAGAAGTACGTCATTAGGTTCAGGATTACATCTTTTTACAAGCTTTTTATATTCTTCTTCTCCTACGTAATCAACTTTGCTTAAATCAAGGTATCCATTTTTTACATTTCTTGCAGATAATAAATAATAGCCTTCGTCCTGTCTTTGAGGAGTTGAATGCTCTCCATCTGTAATTAAGTCTGCTATATTTACAAGATTATCAACTTTCCAATATTTAACTTTAAGAAAATCTTCATTAAAAGCATGATTTTCATATTTATTATTGATTAACTTTTTAGGTTTTCTTTCACCTTCTCTTTTAGCTATTTCTAGTATTTCTTTATAGGCGTTCTCTCTATTTAATTTAATCTGATTTAGGTAACTCTCCAATTCCTTTCCCTCTCTCCAAGCCTCTGTCAACTTACCAGTTACCGCTTGGGTAAGCACTTGTTGTTTAAAATTGGCTAAAAGTTGGGGAATGCGCTCTAGACTTTGTTTCATTTGGTCTATCTGCCCAAACAAAGCATCTAATTTGGTGACAATGCGCTCCTGTTCTGGTAGTGGAGGGAATGGAAATTGTATAGACCATAAAACTTGCGGGTCTACGTGAGGTATTCCTGTACCTCTTGTATTAGAATTTATATATGCAAATTTAGATTGAAGGAACCTATATAAGTAAGTACTTTCAATTTTTAATGGTGTTAATTTAGCTATTGTTGAACCTAAAGCTCCAGATTTTCCAATAGAAACCCAACCGCTTCTTGCTCCATCCCATACAATTCCAATGTCTTCTTCATCTATAAAATTAGAAGAATCTTTATCTGCATATCTCCTAATTTCTCCTTCTTCGAAAGCTTTTATGTCTAGATATGGTAGAGAATTTTCAAATTCCTCTTCCTTAAGGATTTTTGGTTTTTTCCCCTTTTTGTATAAAACTACATCATGTAATTCTGTTTCAACCCAATTCTTTGGTAGCCCCATACTATTGTAATTCCTTTATCATGGCTTCCAATTGTGCCGTTATACTTTGTAATTCCTCCATGGCTTCTTTGGCTATAGCGATTGGTTCGCCTAAATCATCTCCATTACTAACACTGTCATCGGCTATCAAACCTAAATCTAAACTATCGTTCTTTTTAGTAATGGCTTCTCGGGTTAGATATTGCCAACGTTCATCTTTAATGGCTAAACGTTTATCCTGATCTACTATACCATCATAATCTTGTTCTACATTTTCAGCGGTAATACCACCAGTATAGGCTTTAATAAAGTCGGTAAAAGCGGTTTCGGTAAACGGGGTACGTTTTCCATAGTTAGGCACATTGGTACGCATATCGTAAAACCAAACACCCTTAGTATTGTTGGTTTCTGTTTTACCGCGTGTAAAGAATAAAACATTTGTTTTTACACCAGCTGCATAAAAAATACCTGTAGGTAAACGCAAAATGGTATGCACGTTACATTTGTCCATTAAATCTTTACGTATGCGCTGGCCATCACCGTCCTCAAACAACACATTATCGGGCAATACTACAGCTGCTCGTGCTTTGCCATTCTTTTTTAAGCTTCGGTAAATATGTTGTAAAAAATTAAGCTGCTTGTTACTGGATAAAAAGGTCAGATCATCACGTGATGGACGTTCTCCTCCTTTCTTTGTGCCAAAAGGCGGGTTAGCTAATACACCATCGAAGTTTTTCAAGCTTTTACCAAATTCGGTTAAGGTATCACCTAAGTATATTTTACTTTCCATACCATGCAAACGGGCATTCATTAGGGCTAACCGGTGGGCGTCACTCACCAGCTCTACACCGCTAAAGGCTTCTTCTTCCTGAAACTTTCTTGCCTTAGCATCGAGGGTATAATAATCGTCTGTTTTACTACGTAAGTAATGGTCGGCAGCGATCATAAAACCGAAAGTGCCTGCTGCTGGGTCATTCCATCGTTCTCCTATCTTCGGCACCATTAAATCTACCATCACATTAATTAAGGGACGTGGCGTGAAGTATTGTCCCGCACCACTTTTTTTCTCACCTGCATTCTTTTCGAGCAGACTCTCATAAATATCACCCATCACATCACGGTCGTCTTGCTCATACCAGTCAATTTTATCTATAGCCTGTAACAGGGTGTTAAAGTTTACAGGTTTACGAAGGCTCGTAGAAGCATTGGTATATATCTCTTTTATACTTTCACTACTTGTTTTGTTACTAATTTCTGCCAAGAACTTGCGGTAACGCACAAAGGCTTCATTATTGTCGTGTTCTTCTACGAAACCACGCCAACGGTATGCTTCTGGAATATGTTCTTCAAAATCTTTAACCTCCGATAGCTTTAAAAAAAGTATATAAGTTAATTCGTTTAAGTATTGGTGATAGGTTACTCCATCGTCTCGTAAAACATTACATAAGTTCCACAGCCTATTTGCAATTTCTTCTGCACTCATAGTTATCGTCTATTATTTTCTATTCTTTTAAATTCTGACCAAACATAAATAAAAATAACTCTATTTGGTCTGCTCTTACCGACATATCTTTAGCTAGTTCATCCATTAACTTTATATACATAGAATATTTCTTTCCTGCATTTTCTCTGTTATATTTCCCTAAGTCTTTTAATTCATTAAACTTAACCTCATTGATCACTCTCATAATCCTTTCATCTAAGATAAGTGATGAGTATCCTTCAATTGAAGTTTGTAAAAAGTAAGTAAACTTTGATAATGTTGAAATTCCAACCCCTTCTATATTACTTAAATCTTTTGTAAATCGCTCATTCGAAATATTGCCGTTTTTATAATCGCATAAAATATCGACAAGTAGAGATAAGGAATCTTTTTTTAGTACTTTTTGAATATTATCTCCTCTTCCTCCAGTTGGATATCCCCACATTAATGTTTTTACAATAAATGATTCCATTTCTTCTGCTCCATGAAAAAGATCCATTCTAGAAAGCGTTATTTCATTACTTTCCTTAAAAAACCTGTTACTATCTATTGCCGAGATATATTTAGACCAATTACTCCTTTTAATTGTAAATGCCTGTTCTTGATAAGGTAAATTTGTAATTAAATCGGTATAGTTTTTAATAAACATGGGATTTAAGCTGAATATAAATTTTCATTTAATAGTGTGATTATATCATCTAATTTACCGTCAAAAATTTTATTTAATCTTTTATACCCCCCATCTTTGTTAAACGGCTCTTGATT
The DNA here is from genome assembly GCF_900116365.1 of Zhouia amylolytica. Lineage (GTDB taxonomy): Bacteria > Bacteroidota > Bacteroidia > Flavobacteriales > Flavobacteriaceae > Zhouia > Zhouia amylolytica. The sequence continues at coordinate 584,871 of NZ_FPAG01000001.1, forward strand.
CAAATCGGGTATTTGTAAAATAGTTTCTTTTAACAACTGGTTTTCAAAACGATCGATCCAACGTAGTTGAATCTTATTCCAATTTTTCATTTCGCGAATTTTTTCAACAGCATTGTGAATTCGCTCTTCATGACTAACCAAATCTGTATCTAAGGCCATGGTACGGATAAAAGAAATAATATCGGCAGCAACATCTTCATTTTTCCATTGTTTCCAGGCTGTTTTTAATCCGATATCAGTATACCCCTCCTGATCTAGTAACAATTTAAGCTCTTTTAAGGAAGCTCGGTCTAGTTCCGAAGGACGGGTACACAATACGTTAATAGCAGTAATCTTATTTCGGTTATCTTGAATAAAATTCTTAAAGCCTTCTATATAATCTTCAGGTTTTTGAGCTTTGCCATAACCACGCTCAATACCTAATAGCTTATCTTCATGATCAGAAATCAATTGCCTTTTAGGACGATAAACCTTTTTATCTAAGAATTTCCATAAACTTCCATAATCAGCAATAATACGATGCACATCGTTTCCTGATACTTCTTTTAAACGCTCTATAAATTCTTCTGGACTATTGCCATTAGCTAAATACATGAATTCTTCCTGACGTTCTTCTTCTAAATTCTTCTTTTTTCGTTGTAGCTTGGCAATAATTTGTTGTAACTGTTTCTCGGCACGTTCCGGTGTCTCTATAAGATCGAGTTCTTCTACCAACTTCTGAAAAGAAATACTAGGATTAGAAACCGTTTGCATTTGTGTATAATCCTCCAAAGCTTCATACACTCTGACAGCATCATAAATTCTAAAATATTCCTTGCCTATGTCATCGCACTTTCTTGTAGCTCTACCCAACATTTGTTCAAAGAGAATTCTAGAGCGTACTCTTCTAAGAAAAACTAAATTGGTAATTTGAGGGACATCTATTCCAGTAGTCAACAAGTCTACTGTAACTGCAATGGTTGGGTATTTTTCATTTTTAAAACGCTTGGTTAATCCTGCTGGATCATAGGCGCTACCCGTAATCTTTTCAATTGTACCTTGTTCTATATCACATCCAATATTTTCAAATTCTTCTCGAAGTAGTTCCACAATCATATCTGCATGGCTATCGCGTACGGCAAAAATGAGCGTTTTTTCATCACTTTCAGGGTCAAGCTCTTGCACCAATTGTTTAACTACTTCACGATTGAAAGGTTCTGTGATAACAAGCTTATTGAATTGTTCTATCTCTATGTGTAACTCATCGTCTAGTTCTGCTAACTCTACCAAAGAATTTGATTCAGGATCGTACACTACAGGCTTTTCTCCTTTTTCCCAAACTATACCTTCTTCACTAAGTTTTGTCTTAATCAGATAAGGAGGTTCATGGTCGGTTAAGTAACCATCTATTACAGCCTCTCGATACGAATAGCTATGAACCGGGGCACCAAATATTTCTGTAGTATGCAAAGCAGGAGTAGCCGTAAGACCAATAATATAAGCATCAAAATACTCAATAACACGTTTGTACTGACTCACATAATCCTTTTCATCTTTAAAATGTAAATCCCCTTCATCTATTTCCTTGTCTAAATTATACCCACGATGTGCCTCATCAATAATGATGCAATCATACGTATCAATTGCAAGTGGTTCTTCAGAATAAAACAATCGTTTCACCATACTTTGCACTGTTGCAAAATGTAAACGAGTATCAGAATCCGGTTGAGTGATGGTAGTATCCTCCATTTGGTAGATGCCAGCAAAAGTCTGTAGGTTTTCAATTCTATTATCTAAAAAGCTATCTCTGGCTTGTCCAGCCAATAAGCGCCTATCTGTTAAAAATAAAATTCGCTTAAAACGATCCGATTTAACTAAACGATAAGCGAGCCCTAACACTGTTCTGGTTTTTCCAGTTCCAGTAGCCATCACCAATAGAGAGCGCCCATCTTCAGGATGCTTACGTATTTTATTTTCGATGGCTTTAATTGCTTCAATCTGATAATAACGAAGACCGAGGCCATTTTTATTTTTCAAGTAATCATACCCACTTTCTTCTAATCGATTATCTGCAACCTCGACATTACGATTGAACAATTCTAGCAAACCATCAGGAGAATACCAACCTCGTAATGCTTGGGGACGATTTCTGTTATTTCTAATATCTAAAAACCAAATACCGCTTTTAGTTTTAAGTTGTTCTAGGTATGATCTTCCGTTTGTTGAGAATAAAAAAGGGACTTTATATCCATGCCATTCGCCTAGTACATTTGTCTTATCTATTTCATTAACTCTTTCAGCATAAACCTTAGATTGGCGTAAATCGGTCGAGATATCTGTTGCATATTTCTTTGCCTCAACAATACCATATAACTCTTTCCCTATAAAAAGTGCATAGTCAGCCCATTTTCCATTACATGGCCATTCAGCTATAGCTTTATTTTTTCCCTTCTCGGGTAAAGACTTATTCTTCTTATAATTTATTGTTTCAGTATCGCATACCCACCCAACGCTGCGAAGCTGTTCATCGATAAGTTCTCTGGTCTCTGCTTCCGATTTATCAATATTCCTTGCATTTTTAATAGACCGCTCTTTACGTTCCTCAATAATTTTTGGCGAAGCATTTAAAGCCGAAATTTTGGCTTGATAGTCTATTACCTGTTGTGATAACTGCTGTAATTGTTTATTTAATTCTTCAACTGATGGTTGCTGTTCTGTCTTAGGCAAGTCATAATGACCGTTTTCCAAATAATCATTCTCATAAGTTTCGTAAAACCATTGTGATAATCGGAAGCATTTTTTCAAAACAAATAACGCCTCAGGATATGATCCTTTTCCACTATGTGATGCCTTGTTTCCAGATTTACGAATGGTATGCATTAAATCAGCAACCACATCTGGTATGGCATTAGTGTATTTAAGTTGATTAATTCGCTCTACCTGATTACCATTAAAAACCCCTAAGCTCTCAAAATCCCAAACGATATGAGATAGCTTTTCAGAAAATAAACGAGATTTTGCCAAAGAAGAACTAGGGTCTACATGAATAAGCTTTTCCGTAAGCTCGGCAATAGTAAATAACTCCGGATAATCGGATTGTAAAAACTCAAATTTGGATTTAGACATTATTCTCTATTAAATGGGAGAATAAATATAGGAGAATCGCCGAACATTAACAAACTGTGCTTTTCTTTTGGGACCACTAAAAACCCTTGACGATTTACTCAGCCTCAATAATCATATCCATTGAGCTCTTTAATCAGAATGTATATAAGTGAACATATATTAAGAGTAAATTTTATTGATACCTGCCTGTTGCTGCAAGAAAGACAATTCATTTCCAAGAAAAAAATAAATCAAATATAGAACTCATGGATTCCGAAACAAGTGCGGAATGACAATAATTATATTACTCCTCATCATCCTCCCATTGCGACTTTTCAGGAATTGAGGTATCCGAAGGGACTTCAACCTGTTTTACCTTCGTCTGTTCCTTAAACACCACCACCTTTCCATCCTTTATAAAAACCGCTTCCAGGATTCTGGCGGCATAATGCTTACGGTTATAACTTTCATAGGGTTCAGTGCCATTACCATCAGTTCTTATAAACGATATACCAGCTGCCACTAATATGACCTTTCCTTCAGTATCACCTACCTTCAATAAGGCTTTCTTCGCTTTCGACAGAGTGCCGTATACCGAAGAGATTAAAGGAGCCGTTTCAAATACCGTAGCAGCGAACCCCTCTTTATCTGGGTCTATAAGCAAACAGCGAATACGCAACACTACCTGAACGGCCTTTTCAGGCCAGTTTATATCACTGGATGCAATAGCAGGCACTCTAACGACTACCTTTCCGTTTGTAGGTTCTATCTCAATCCTTGTAAACATAAAATGCGCCAGACTATCGAACTTCGTGTGCTGGTTTAATTCTGTCCCTTTAAGTAATCCAACATTACCATGACCAAGTTGACGCTTACCTTTTAGTGCAACCGGACCGGTGGTGAGAATTGCAATTACAACCGACTGAAGTAGTTTATGAAGCTTTTTACCCTCGCTGTTAAATACCAAAGGTGCTAATTTCTTTTTAAGAATTGATGCCGCCTGCGAGGCGTATGTAAATTCTTTACTGCTTTTTATACTTTCCGGACTCAGTCGATGATTAGATTTTTTTTCATTATTAAGGGGCATATTTTATGGATTTTATGATGTTTTTATGTACATTTATTCTGTAAATGAATAAGAAAAAGAATACGCTACAATAGCTTAAATTTATACAAAATTTACCAAATAGAGTCCCTTCAAGTCCCTTAGAACTCCGTTAAAGTCCGTTTGAATTCCGTTGTCTCCTTATAGTTACCCTATGGCTACCATGCCTTTCTTGGTGCTATTCTAAAACCAACTATTAAGTACAATTATGATCCGTTAGTGTAGATGCTTATTTAGTGCTCTGGATCTATTACATTATTATAGAATTCTTTAATCAGCCTCAAGTGCTCCTCCGGGGTGTCAATTTCCCCCTTTTCATATTTTAAAATAAGTTCTTTTGGAATCTTAGTAAAGGCTTCAACCTCTTATAAGGAATAACCACCAAGCTCTCTGGTAAAGGATGAAGGTTTGGGCCCTAAACTGGAATAAATATTTGACCCCCAATCAGTGGGAAGTTCTCTATTTTCTGTGAGGTTTCTTTTTTTACTCATTATAGGGATCTGAAATATTTTTAAAAAATAGGAACAAACAATAAAGTCATCCGATTATTTATTAAATTTAGTAAGAATTTTAAAAGAACTTATTTTGTGTTTTCTACTTATTAATATTCAGATTTAATTTAAGAAAAAACAATTCAAAACGCCGTAGATTTTGTGAGCATAATCGATGTGGTATTTGTAATGAGTTTTTTTAGGAAATATGGAGTAATAAATATTGTAAAAACAATATTAGAGCAAAACTTATAATATGACAATCAAAGAAGCCATTTTAAAAAGTTTATCAGATTTAGAAGGGATAGTAACATATTTAGATGTGTACAATCATATTATTGATAAAGGATATTACGAATTTAAAGTGGCTAAAACACCAGAAAGAACGATTTCTGCCCAACTTGGTGAGTTTATTCGAAATGGTGACACTAGAGTTAAGCGAATTAAACAAGAAAATGGAAATTATTCATATTATTTGACTAGAAAGGAAGAAAATATTGATTTAGAAATAATATCTGGCGAAAAGCCAAATGTAAAGATTAAAGGCAAAAAGCCTAAAGGGTATGCTGAACGTGATTTACATCGCCTATTAAGTAGCTATCTCAAAAACACATCGATTTATTCAAAGACCATTTTTCATGAACAATCTAAATATGGTAAGGATAATAATCAAATATGGACGCATCCAGACATGGTTGGAGTTAAGTTTTTGAATTTGCAAAACAAGGTTAGTCAAAATTTTTTAAAGTCTATTAATAGGGTAGACACTTTTAAATTAAGTTCTTATGAATTGAAAAAGGAAGTTAACTCAGATTCAGAGTTAAAGAAAGCTTATTTTCAAGCTGTTTCGAATTCTAGCTGGGCAAATTATGGGTATTTGGTGGCCTTTGAATTTAGGGATAGTTTATCTGATGAAATGGAAAGACTAAATCAATCCTTTGGTATAGGGATTATTGTATTAAATTCTAATCCATTTAAAAGTAAGATTCTATACCCTGCAAAATATAAAGAATTGGATTTTAAGACTATTGATAAGCTTTGTAAAATAAATAAGGAGTTTGAGCAATTCATAGAACAAACTGATAGGTTAATGACTGCCCAAGAGCGTTATTATAAATCAACAGAAAAAGAGCTCGATGAATTTTGTGATAACTATTTCGAAAATGATGCTGAATTCGAAAAATATTGTGAAGAAAAAAATATTCCGAACGGAGAATTAAACTAGTTGTAAGCCCCTAAAATGACCCTAAACCTATTAAAAATAGTCACAGTATTTCTCTTCTCTTAATTACGTTCGATACAGAATATCTTGGAGAGTTTTTCGGTACATTTTTTCTGCTTGGTATGATGGCTGGTGGCGTAACACTTATGATCTTTATGTTGAAAGTCGCCTTGAAGGGTTGCGTCGATATATTAACAATCCTGAAAGAGCTTATCAGGAATTATAAAAGCTTTCAAATGAATTACAACAAATGATAGACGCTAATCCCACAAAAAAAATAAACGAACTTTTTCAATGATGTTGTACAGAATTCGTCCTAAATTAATAAATAAAGTAGTTGGCTATGTTGCATCAAATAAAATGGTTGAGGGTTATATGTACAATACTGAAAACTCAGTATACAAATTAAATGTCAGAGGTAAACTCGAGTTTACTCCTGATATTGATGCGATTGAAATTCTTAAACGAGCTAAAATGATGGACATCATTGTTTCAGTTCCTATAGGGAGTAGTCACCTAATCATTAGCGATAAATTGACTAAAACTATCTTAAATCATACCATTCCTATTGAAACTCAAATATTTGACGCTTATGCTCTATATAAAGATAAAAAATACCATTACAATTTTTTATACATATACGATGCTAAGGAAAATGAAATTATTGATTGGCAACAATCTGCTTTTGTAGAAACCTCAGTAGGAGGCACAATCATAGGTGAACCAATGAAATATTCTTTTGAAGATTTTACTGCAAAGAAGATGAAAGAAGGTAAATACTTCAATCCAAACCGACTAGTATTAAAATTAGAGAAAATAAATACTGATATTTTCCGATTAGATCATACCTTTAGAGGATATTATGTCTCCGAAGACTTAAAAAATGCCATAGAAGAGGTAGGTTGCCAGGGTGTAGATTTAATCCCTATTGACCAATTGGGGTTTGAGGTAGAGTTTATATGATTTTAAAAAGAACTTCTACCTATTTTTCATTGGAGGCCTGATATTATTATTTCCTATAGCCCAGCATTTGTATGTGGTAATAGCCTATAATAAGCATGATTATATGTTTATTATTACTTCTGGCATTTTTACGATTATATATGCGTTTACACTTTTTAGAATAAAGAGGGGTTAATGCTAACTATTTTATTTTGGTGTGTAATTGCATATTAAGAGAACAGATTCAACTCTGGATCCATGGATTCCGCAATAAATACAGAATGACAGTAAGGAAAAAACAATTTCTCCTTTAGGGGTGCAGGGGTAAGAAATTGTTTTCGGCAACGTCATTGCGAGGCAGGCTTTAGCCTGACGTGGCAATCTCTTCAATAATAGTTACCAGCCTTCAAAATATCACCGCACTCCACTTCGTTCCGTTCGCGATGACGGTTTGTTAGGATTAACCAGATATTTAAATCCGCCCTAGGCTGTGGCAGGTGAGGTTAAGATTCTTTATTTGGTTAATAATTTTGATAGGAGCGTACCCCCGTCGGCAGTATATATGAATTTAATCCGTTAAAAATGGTCGAAGCCATGGAGACCATTTAGGATAAAATTCATGGTTTTGCGATAGCAAAAATACCTCTCGACGGGCGTCCTTTTCTTTGGTTCGTTTCTTTTGGACGATCAATTGCGCAGCATATCATGAACTCCTTATAAAACAATTAGCAAATTGGTGAATAAAAGAAATGAATAAAAATAAACATGCCCGTTAAATTAATTAAGACAATTCCTTACTAAATAAAAAAGATCAAACATAGAATCAATAGATTCCGCAATAAATGCGGAATGACAGGAAGTAAAAAAACAATTTCCCCCTTTAGGGGTGTAGGGGTAAGAAATTGTATTACCTCATTGTGAGCCTTGCGCTAGCAGGGCTTGGCAAACTCTTTATAAGGATTCACCTACCGCCAAAAAATCTCCATCTATAAAGCTAGACGAACCAAAGGTCTGTTAATCCATACATAGAAAACCGCCCTAGGCTGTGGCAGGCTGGGCCCCGCTATTTGCAGAACACGTGAAATTATCTGCTGTTTGAGGCAAAGTGCCGAGTTCAGATAATTTAGTGTTCAAAAAACTAGCGGGTAGCCGAACAGCTAAGGCTTGAATTTTTTGGTTCGTTTTTGTTTCAAGAACTGCGTAGCATATCATGAGAACCTTTAAAAACAATAGACAAGCTCTCGAATACAAAAATGAACATAACACTGATTTGCGATGAAAATGATCATGACTTAAGTTTTTGAATTAATCAAAAATCAAACCCCCTGGGAAAAGGGATAACCCATAGATTCCCCAATAAATGCGGAATGACAAAAAAAACAGAATGACAGCAAGGAAGAAAACAATTTCCCCCTTTAGGGGCGCAGGGGTAAGAAATTGTTGCACCCCATTCAGTTCGCGATGAAGGTTTATTACAAACACCAATACAGATTAAAAATCATTTTTAAAGCCAATTAAATTGTTTTTAAACGAGCCCTAACTACCTTACCTTTGGCAATACTATTAAAAGAAAGTTCTACATGCGCATTCACAACGCCTACCAAAACAATCTTAAAAATATATCCCTAACCATCCCGGAAAACCAATTAATTGTGGTTACCGGACTTTCCGGTTCGGGGAAGTCTTCCCTGGCCATGGGTGTGATCGGGAATGAAGGCTATCGGTATTTTTTGGAGAGTTTGCCGGCGTATAATCAACAAAATGCAGCTGCAATACCCACAGCTTCCGTCGATGATATAGCGGAGCTTCCACCGGTGATCAAGGTAGATCAATCAAGGCGTTTTCAATCCATCAACGCTACCTTTGGTACGCTATCCGAACTAACGCCCATCTTTCGGATTTTGTTTGCGCGGTATGCTGCAGAAGAAAGCACGAGTCAACTACCTCCTGGTAAGTCCAAAAGGCACCCATCGGAAAATCCAAACAAAAGCATTTCAACCCAGGCGTCAGAGCCTTATAAAGCTCACTTTGTGAGCAAGTCCTTGTTTTCGTTCAATCATCCCAAAGGGGCTTGTGAGGAATGTCGCGGCATTGGGGAGGCCGAGTATATTGATACCAGTAAATTGGTGGGTGATGAAACCAAAACTTTGCGCGAAGGCGCTATTGTAACCACCTTACCCAACGGCTATATCGTGTATTCTCAAGTAACGGTGGAGGAGTTGAATAAGGTTTGTGAAGCACATGGATTTAATGTAGACATCCCGTGGAAAGACCTAACCCCCGAACAACAAGAGGTGATATGGAATGGTAGTGAGCGGGTACAGGTGTACTACGGAAAGCATAGCCTGGAATCGCGTTTGCGCTGGGAAGGGTTTAAAGCGAAACCACGCGAGATTGGTTATTACAAAGGCGTATTGCCTATTATGAGCAATATTCTTCGAACCGATAGAAACCCAAGCATTCTTCGGTTTACCAGCGCTAAACTTTGCACCAGTTGCCAGGGCGCACGGATCAAGGCTGAACATCTGAAATATCGATGGAAAGGATTGAACTTTCAGGAGTGGATGGAGTTGCCTTTACAGCAATTGTATGACACCCTGAAAGCAGGGAAATACGAGGCAGGTGAGCAGGTATTGGTAGACAAACTATGCACCCCATTATACGATTTGATTCGGTTGGGAATGGATCATTATCGTTTGAGTACACCGAGCATGGGTATTTCCAGTGGCGATGGACAACGGATCAAACTCATAAAACAGGTAAATAGCAGTTTACAAGGTATCTTATATGTTTTTGATGAACCTTCTATCGGATTGTCGCCAACCTATCAGCAGCACTTATATAGTATTTTAAGACGGTTGATCAGCCGGGGAAATACCGTTATGGTCGTAGAGCATGATTTAAATTTGATTCAAAAAGCAGATTGGATTGTGGAATTAGGTCCGAAAGCCGGGATTCATGGCGGAGAGGTGATCTTTAACGGAAAGCGAACGGACTTTCTACAGGCAGAAGAGATAGAGAGCCCTACCCTAGCTGAATTTCGTGCCCCTTCCCAATGTTTGAATAGCGAGCGGCAAGAGCTTTCAGTAGCGGACTTTTATCCAAAAGCCAGGAACTTGGCTGTAGTAAGTAAAAAAACAGCTGCCGTTTTAGATAACATTAAAGCCTATAGTGAAGAAAAAGCACTGCAATTACTCACAGTAACCGATCAACCCATAGGGAAAACACCGCGCAGCAATCCGGCGACATATACAGGCATGGCCGATAAGATTCGGGATCTGCTGGCAAAAACGGAGGAAGCCAAAACCTTGCAACTAAAGAAAAGTGCCTTTTCTTTTAATAATAAAGCGGGACGATGTCCACGGTGTGAAGGAGCAGGGGTTATAACCCTTTCCATGAGTGTGATGGGAACCATCAACCAAACCTGCCCCGAGTGTAACGGGAAACGCTTTAAATCCGAAGTGCTTCAAGTACACTGGAACCATAAAAACATTGCCGAAATTTATCAACTCAGCATTGCAGAAGCCTATGATTACTTTCAGCAAGAAAAGAAATTATCTGAAACCCTGAAGCTGATGATACGCTTAGGCCTGGGATATATCAAACTCGGGCAACCCTCTAACACCCTAAGTGGAGGCGAAGCACAGCGTATTAAGCTAACCAAGTATTTTGCGAAACCTAACAAACAAACCATCCTATTGTTGGAAGAACCCAGCATCGGACTACACCAGCAGAATGTAGTACAACTGCTAAAGGCTTTGCATCAGTTGAAACACGAAACCTCGGGGATTGTATGTTTTGAGAATCACGCTTTGTTTCAGTCCGACTGTGATGTATGGGTAGATAATACGGAACCTATTACTGCAGTAAGCGAAACTATTCCCGAACCATCAGCCACCGATACCATTCATATTAAAGGAGCACGAACACATGCGCTGAAAGACATTGATATTACATTCCCGAAACAACAACTCACGGTGGTGACGGGAATCTCAGGATCGGGAAAATCTTCATTGGTGATCGATACCCTGCACGGATATGGATTACAGGAAATGAGCAAACAATTTTCAAGCTATCAACAAAACAGAGTAGGCGTTGATTATCAGTTTGAGGTAGATCATATCACCGGACTAACCCCCAGCATTTGCATCACCCGAAAAGATCAGCAGTTTTCTGAGCGTTCGGATGTAGCCAAGCAAACCGATATTGATAAAAGTTTGCGATTTGCCTTTTCGCGTAAAGCGCAATACCAAGGCAAGGGATGGTCTGCCAGTCATTTTTCGAATGCTCACGATTTGGGGAAATGTGGTGTTTGTGATGGTGTGGGACAAGAATTACTCCCTGATCTCTCCAAAATAGTATTAGACTCAGCCCTGAGCATTGCCGACGGACTCTTCGAGCATAATAAAGCATTGCATTACTACGGACAGGCAGGCGGACAATACATGGCCATTGTAGGAGAAATAGGGAAGGCGCATGGTTTTAGTTTGCAAACGCCTTTTAAGGAGTTGACTCCGGAGCAGCGGACGATTATTTTTCATGGAATTCCTGAGAAAACCTGGGAAGCTACGTGGACTTTCAAAACCAAATCACGAGCGGGAACCCAGCAGGTGAAGATGGTGTGGAAAGGCTTGTTTACCTATTTAATGGACGAGTACTTTCTGACCCGTAAGAATAAAAACATTCAACACTTACGCGCTTTGTTAGCTCCCCAGGGTTGTAGCAATTGCCAGGGCAGCGGATTGCAGCCTGAGCGTTTAGCAGTTACCATCGACGGCCAATCTATGCGAGATTTGAAGACCATGAGTCTACAGGCATTTGAAGAATGGTTGGTGAAGACGCGGCCAGAAGAAACCATTGATGCTGAATTAATAGCAAAATTGAAAGGGCATTTACAAAATACCTTAGAACGGGCGCGTCAATTGCATATAGACCATCTACACCTCAACCGAAAGTCGAGTACTTTGAGTGGCGGTGAACAACAACGGGTTTCGCTCATCAAACAATTGAATAGTCCGTTACAAGGAGTAACTTATTTACTGGATGAACCCTCAGCAGGTTTATCGCAAAACAATATACCGGATCTCATTGCATTGTTAAAAGCCCTTGTAGCCAAAGGCAATACGGTTATTGTGATTGAGCATCATAAAGACATTATATTGGCGGCCGATCAGATAGTGCAGATAGGTCCGAAGGCAGGAAGCATGGGTGGAGCAATTACGTTTCAGGGAAGCGCAGCCGCTTACCAGTCTTCAGAAGTATGTCACCCGTATGTAAAAACAGAAAGTAGGGCGATAAGCTTTCAGCAAGGGAAAAAGTATATTCATATAGAAGGGGTAGAACGTCACAGCCTGGAAAAAGCTCAACTGGATATTCCTGTAGGAGGTATTACGGCCATAACAGGCAAGTCGGGAATTGGAAAGACTACCTTGGTAAAAGAAGTGGTGATGCCAAGTTTACAGCAGCATCAACCCGTATATTGCAACCGTATTGATTTTCCGAAGCAATACCAGGGGGTACATTATTTTGAACCAAAGAAACTACAAGCCTACAACAGCACCTTATTAGTAGCGTATTTAGATATCTTAAAAGTGATCACCAAGGTATTCGCAAAGGAAACAGGAGGTAAAGCCAAAGACTTTTCATATAAAACCAAAACGAGTCAGTGTTCTCAATGCCAGGGAAGCGGTGTAGTAACCACTAGTTTGGATGTAGCAGCCATGCATATTGAAACGTGTGATGTCTGTGAAGGGAAACGCTATCAGGAAGCTATTTTAGCATATACCATCGAAGGAAAAGATATTGCAGCAGTTTTAGGAATGAATATTACAGAATTACTGGATTGGATAGCCCCTTTTGCAGGTACGACCAAGGCCGTACAACAATTACAAGAGCTGAGCCAAATAGGACTTTCTCATGTACAATTGGACCAAACGGTAAAATCACTGTCCTCTGGAGAAAAGCAAAGACTGTTATTGCTCAATTGGTTGCAAAACAAAACCAAAGATCAACTATTAATATTAGATGAGCCAAGCATCGGATTGCATTATGCCGATATAGATTTGTTGTACGAGGTATTACAACAACTAAGTGAGAACAATGATCTTTTAGTAATAGACCATAACCCTTATTTATTGGAAAAGATAGACGTTGGCGTAGTGTTGGAGTAATGCTATATGGAAAATGGATTCCGCAACAAGTGCGGAATGACATTTAGATCATAGGGGTGCAGGGGGAAAGAAATTGTTTTCGGCAACGTCATTGCGAGCCTTGCAATACCAAGGCGTGGCAATCTCTTTAGGCTGTAACATAATCTAGCCAAAAAGGTCAAACCTTTTTAAAGAGCTCTAAAAAATCAACCTTCAGCCAGTTTCTTCACGCATTTCTTTGTCTTTATAATTATGCTTCATGTTAATTATTTACTATGAAGGATAGAGGTAATACCCTTATATAATTGCATCTTTTCAGCTATATTTATAAATTAAATGAGAAAACGAATGGGCTAAAACATTAAGGTAGCCTGTAAACAAGACAATCATTTATGAAAAGAGCCTATTACTCGAATAATATAGAAGAATTTTTAACAGAACATGATTCGAGTATTTTAGGTGAATTAACTGCTAATCATAGTAACCGAACACTTGAAGAGTTACAAGTAAATGCATGGCGTAAACAAATCACCATCCTAAAAAATCAACTTATTGGATTTCAAGGTCAAATTTATTTTGAGTTTGCAATTCCAAGAATGGGTAAACGAGTTGATAATATAGTAATCACTAATAATGTGGCTTTTATAATCGAATTTAAGGTTGGTGATGGTGGATATGAAAAACACGCAATTGAACAAGTAATTGATTACACAATTGATTTGAAAAACTTCCATGAAGGAAGCCATAATATTAGTCTAATACCAGTTTTGGTTGCCACAAATGCTTTAAGTGTTTCTGAAGAGTATAGTCGGGTTATCGTTCATAAAACAGCTGCTAAATGCAATCAATACAATTTAGCTGAAACACTCAAAAAATATTTAAGCGAAAACAGCGAATCCATTGATATTGAGTGTTGGGAAAATTCAATCTACAAACCAACTCCTACCATCGTAGAAGCAGCTCAAGCTCTTTATAAGGGACATAATGTTAAAGAAATAACCAGATCTGATTCCGGAACCATTAATCTTTCTAAAACTGCAGAATGTATTAATTCAGTAATTGAAAAGTCAAAGGTCAAAGGAATTAAATCAATTTGCTTTGTGACCGGTGTGCCTGGTGCAGGTAAAACTTTAGCTGGTTTAAATATAGCGGTTGAAAGAATGAAAGCTGATGAAGATGAACACGCAGTATTTTTATCTGGGAACGGCCCATTAGTTGAGGTTCTACGAGAAGCACTTACAAGGGATGAGGTATTAACAGCTAAAGAAAATGGAGAAAGAATAAGCAAAAAGCAGGCTGCTATTAAAGCCAATGCCTTTATTCAAAACATCCATCATTTTCGAGATGATAATTTACTTTCAGATAATGCCCCAATTGAGAAGGTTGTAGTTTTTGATGAAGCTCAAAGGGCTTGGACAAATGATCAAGTTAGTTCATTCATGAAAAGAAAAAAGGGGGTTGAAGATTTTAACAAATCGGAGCCCGAATTTCTTATTGATGTTATGGACAGACATTCTCAATGGTGTACAATTGTTTGTTTAATTGGTGGTGGACAAGAAATAAATACAGGTGAAGCTGGATTGGAAGAATGGATTAGTTCTCTGAAAAATCATTTCTCTGACTGGAAAATTCATTATTCAAGTTTAATTCTGGAAAGCGATAATTATTTAAAATCAGAAGAATCAAGAAAGTGGCTGATTGGAAATGGAATAAGTGAAAACGAATTGCATCTTGCAGTTTCTGTAAGATCATTTAGATCAGAACAATTATCGAATTTCATTCACGAATTACTTAATACTAATATTCAAAACTCGCAGCGAATTTATTCCGAAATTAAAAATTTATATCCTATTGTTTTGACTCGTAACCTTGAAAAGGCAAAACAATGGCTTCGTGATAAGGCTAAAGGAACCGAAAGGATTGGATTAATAAGCTCCTCTGGGGCCAGGCGACTTCGACCATTAGGAATAGATGTTAAAAATGAAATATCTGCACCAAACTGGTTTTTAAATAATAGCCATGACATCCGATCTTCTTATTTCTTAGAAGAAGTGGCAACGGAATTTGATATTCAAGGGCTAGAAATAGATTGGGCTTGTGTTGCTTGGGGAGGTAATTTCTATATGAATAATACAGATTGGAAATATCAAAGCTTTAAAGGAACGAAGTGGCAAAATATTCATAAGAATTTAGACAAAGAATATCTAAAAAACACATACCGAGTACTTCTTACTAGAGCAAGACAAGGCATGGTGATTTTTGTTCCGCAAAGCAGTGAATTTGATCATACAAGACCTAAGGCTTTTTATGACAAGACGTATGAATATTTAAAGGAAATCGGAATTCAAGAAATTGAATGATTTAAAAACCCTACTAATTCAAACATAGTATCAATAGATTCCGTAACAAGTACGGAATGACAATAAGTACATAAAACAATTTCCCCCTTTAAGGGTGCAGGGTGAAAGAAATTGTTTTCGGCAACGTCATTGCCATAACCATTCGTTTATAATATTATATTCCTTGTTCATTTTGCCTTGATGCAAAACGAACCAAAAAATCAAGAAGGTTTATAGGAAATTTTTGCTATCGCAAAACCGCTGTTGTCTCTAGCGTTACATGCATTGTTAGCTATCGCTAACGCACTTCCACTTGAGCCACAGCTATTTCATGAAAACCTTCATATATATCCGATTAGAAATTTTGATAGAAGAGTACTCCCGTCGGCAGTATATATGGATTTAATCCGTTAAAAATGGTCGAAGCCTTGGAGACCATTTAGGATTGAATTCATGGTTTTGCGATAGCAAAAAT
>NZ_FPAG01000011.1 GCF_900116365.1 Zhouia amylolytica
GCTTAAAACAAAAAAGGTCAAGACTTTCGTCCTGACCTTTATTGATCTGTACTCGAGGCGGGACTTGAACCCGCACGAACATTACTGTTCATTGGATTTTAAGTCCAACGTGTCTACCAATTCCACCACTCGAGCCGCTGTTGGCATAAAAAAAGCGCTGTTCAATCAGCGCGCATTCGAGCGAAAAACGGGGTTCGAACCCGCGACCTCAACCTTGGCAAGGTTGCGCTCTACCAGCTGAGCTATTTTCGCCTTTCTTAATGAACGTGTGCAATTCGTTATTGCGGATGCAAATTTAAAACATTTCTTCTAATTCCAAAGGATTTTCGATAAAAAAAGAAATTAATTTTATAACCTATTGATTTTCAATTATGCCTTTTTCTTTTTAATGAGCATTCTTTTTATTTCATTAAGTTTCATCAAGGCTTCAACAGGAGTCAGGGTGTCAATATCCGTATGAATAATCTCTTCTTTGATCTCTTCTAAAAGCGGATCATCAAGGTTAAAAAAGCTTAGTTGCATTTCATCATCCTGAGCCTCTTTCAGGTTTTCTGTAAGCTCGTCACTGCTATGCGACTTTTCAAGCTTTTTAAGGATCTTATTGGCGCGATGGATAACCTGTTGTGGCATTCCGGCCATCTTGGCTACATGGATCCCGAAACTGTGCTCACTGCCGCCTTTTACAAGTTTTCTGAGAAAAAGCACATTATCCTTTAGCTCTTTAACCGAAACATTGTAATTTTTAATACGTTTAAAGGTTTCGGTCATTTCATTGAGCTCGTGGTAATGTGTAGCAAAAAGGGTTTTAGCCTTGGCCGGGTGCTCGTGTAAATACTCAGAAATGGCCCAGGCAATGGAAATACCATCATAGGTGCTGGTTCCTCTTCCGATTTCGTCTAACAGTACCAGGCTTCGATCTGAAATGTTGTTTAATATCGAGGCGGTTTCGTTCATCTCCACCATAAAGGTAGATTCACCCATAGAAATATTATCGCTCGCTCCGACACGGGTAAATATCTTGTCAATAAGTCCTATTTCAGCAGCATCAGCCGGTACGTAACTTCCCATTTGAGCCAATAGCACAATCAGGGCTGTTTGTCTTAAGATAGCCGATTTACCACTCATATTCGGTCCGGTGATCATGATGATCTGCTGCTCCTCCCGGCTTAAGGTAACGTCGTTGGCAATATAAGGTTCGCCAATAGGTAGTTGTTTTTCTATAACCGGATGGCGACCATTTTTAATGTGGAGGTCGAAGGATTCAGTAATTTCCGGTCGTACATATTTATGATCCCTGGCGAGTTGTGAAAACCCACATAAACAATCGAGTTGCCCAATAAGAGCCGCATTGCGCTGTACCGGTTCGATATACTCATACATCCAGACAACCAATTGGGTGAATAATTGCTGCTCTAATTGTAATATCTTTTCTTCAGCACCTAATATCTTCGCTTCGTATTCTTTGAGTTCTTCTGTGATATATCGCTCTGCATTTACCAGGGTTTGCTTTCTTATCCATTCCTCCGGTACTTTGTCTTTGTGCGTATTGCGCACTTCTATGTAATACCCAAATACATTGTTGGAAGCTATTTTAAGGGAAGGAATCCCGGTACGCTCGGTTTCACGTGCCAGCATCTTATCGAGATAGTCCTTGCCTGAAAAAGCGAGGCCACGCAATTCGTCCAGATCCTTAGAGTATCCTTCTGCAATTACAGCCCCTTTATTTACGTGAATAGGAGCCTCTTCATGAAGCATTTCCTTGATCTTGGCTCTCAAGTGCTCGCATAGGTGAAACGCATCACCCATCGCTTTTAAGGAGTCGTTCTCGCTCTGTTCTGCAAGTGCCTTGATTGGGACGATAGCCTCTAAAGAGTTTTTAAGGAATATTACCTCACGCGGATTGATCTTTCCGGTAGCAACTTTAGAGATGAGCCTTTCAATATCACTGATCTGTTTAATGTAAGCTTGTATTTTTTGAAGCTTATCCTCATGTTGCAATAAATACTCAACTACCTCATGTCGCTGTTTTATGCGATCGATGTTTTTTAAGGGTAATGCCAGCCATCGTTTAAGCGTACGTCCGCCCATCGGAGAAATAGTCTTGTCGATAATGTCGATAAGCGTAACCGCGTTGCTGGCAGTCGACTGGTAAAGCTCCAGATTTCTGATCGTAAAACGATCCATCCAGACGTGTTCTTCTGCGGCAATTCGGTTAATGGCCGTTATATGTTGTAATTGGTGGTGCTGCGTTTCCGATAAATAGTGTAAAACGGCTCCACTGGCTATAATACCTTCGTGTAAATGGTCGATACCAAAACCCTTTAAAGAAGCGGTTTTAAAATGCTTATTCAGGGTCTCGTGAGCGTAATCCTCCTGAAAGATCCAATCTTCCTGAAAATAGGTATGGTGCTCATTACCAAACAGGGCATAAAAGTCTTGTTTGTGTTTTTTAGAAACGAGAATCTCACTAGGGTTGAAATTCTGTAAAAGTTTATCTATGTGCTCGTCATTTCCCTGGGCAGTCAGGTACTCGCCGGTAGAAACATCGAGAAAGGCAATCCCTAATTGTTTTTTAGTAAAGTGGATCGCACATAAGAAGTTGTTGGATTTTGCCGTTAGAATATCATCATTAAGAGCTACGCCCGGAGTAACTAACTCGGTAACACCTCTCTTTACAATGGTTTTGGTTTGTTTCGGGTCTTCCAGTTGATCACAAATAGCTACCCTGCAACCCGATTTCACCAATTTTGGTAAATAGGTGTTCAGGGAGTGATGAGGAAAACCGGCAAGTTCCGTTTTATCACCGCCATTGTTACGATGGGTTAAAACGATTCCCAGAATTTTAGCTGCACGTACTGCATCATCTCCAAATGTTTCATAAAAATCACCAACCCTGAAAAGTAATAAGGCATCGGGGTACTTTGCCTTAATTTGGTTGTATTGCTTCATTAACGGTGTTTCCTTCTTGCTCTTAGATGCTGCCAATGTTCTTCGTTTTTATTCTAAAAGCGAAGGTAAAGGTTTTCATATTTTAATGCCACTAATCTTATCATCTCTTATAAACAGCTTTTGTTGATTTCCTTTTGGGATTATATGGTTAATCAAGGAATGCATCTTATTTTTGCCTAAAATTGATTATATGCGAAAGCTTAGAAATAGTGAGTTAGAGCGATTGAATGTTGAAGCGTTTAAGGAAGTGAAGAAGACACCTTTAATCGTTATTTTAGATAACATAAGAAGTCTGAATAATATCGGTTCGGTGTTTCGTACTTCTGATGCTTTTTTAATAGAAAAGATTTATTTGTGTGGTATCACGGCATGTCCACCCCATAAGGATATCCAGAAAACTGCCCTTGGAGCCACTGAGAGTGTTGTTTGGGAATATGAAGAGGATACATTAGAATTAGTTAAACGCTTACAGGAGGATGGCGTTAAAGTGCTTTCTGTGGAGCAGGCTGAAAATGCCACCATGTTAAATGATTTTAAGGTCGATTCAGATCAAAAATATGCTGTGGTTTTTGGTAATGAAGTAAAAGGGGTGTCACAAAAAGTGGTGTCGGCCTCAGATAACGTTATTGAAATTCCACAATACGGAACCAAGCATTCACTGAATATAGCCGTAAGTGCCGGCGTAGTGATATGGGATTTATTTTGCAAGCTATCTAAATAAAGAAAAGGAGCCTTTTGGGCTCCTCCTCAGTCAATATATTAAGTAAAGTTAGCTAGTTTTCTCTTCAATTCGGGGTCTAAATAATAAAACCTTTCGCAAAAATGCAAAAAAAATGTTAAGAATTTTTCTTAAAAATTAACGCTCGTTGTAGAAATCATGTATTTGGTCGACAATGAGGTGGTAGTCATCTTCCCGTTTTACGAAGTCCATTTCTGATACATCAATGACCAATGAATTTAAAGTTTCGTGTGTTTTTATATAATCGAGATAGGCCCTGTTGATAGACTCCAGGTATTCAGGTGCAATTTTTTGCTCGTAGTTTCTTCCTCTTTTTTTTATGTTCTCTAACAGGCGATCCGTATTCTGATAGAGGTATACATACACATCAGGCTTTATAACCTCTTTGTACATGAAGTTGAAGATTTTGCGATATAAGGTAAATTCATCTGCATGCAGGGTTACTTTGGCAAAAACCAGTGATTTGAAAATATCATAATCACTTACCATAAAGTCCTTGAACAAATCAAACTGAGAGGTGTCGTCAGTGAACTGTTGATAGCGATCTGCTAAAAACGACATTTCCAACGAAAACGCATAGCGCTGCATGTCATTATAGAACTTTGGTAAAAAGGGGTTGTCTGCAAATCGCTCCAGGATAAGTTTTCCATTAAAATCATCTGCAATTTTAGTGGCCAGGGTTGTTTTTCCGGCACCAATATTACCCTCTATAGCAAGGAGTTTGAATTTAGAAAAGTCGTTTTTTTTTACTCTCAACGTTTTTGGATACGTTACTAAAGCGCTATCATCTTTACAGTTTTGAAGTAGTTCGGTAACGCTTTTGTTTAATTTGGGGTGGATTTTATCGGGAGCGATATCTGCTAAAGGTAACAATACAAATTTCCGAAGCTCCAGGAAAGGGTGCGGAACTTTTAATATGCTGGTGTCGATTATTTCATCTTCGTAAAAAATAATGTCGATATCAATCGTACGGGCTGCATAACCTTTTTGATCAGAACGAACTCTGCCGAGGCTTTCCTCGATTTTAAGCATTACTTTTAACAACTCCTCAGGGTTTAAGGTGGTGTCAATAGCGAGGCACGCATTTAGAAAATCATCGCTTTCAAATCCCCATGCCGGACTGGTGTATATTTTTGAACTGGCAACAACATGGCCCGCTTGCAGGTTTAAACGATCTACCGTTTTCTGCAGGTTTTCATACTTCTCGCCCTGATTGCTCCCTATGGATAAATATGCGCGTTTAAATTTCTTCATAATCAAATGGCAAAGTAAACAAAAGAAATCAACAAAGTTTTATCTTTGTTTTTATTGTTGATAAGTTTTAGCGGGTGAGGGTAGGTTGTAAATCTACAGTAGAAACTGTAACAATCACCTCGGTTTTAAGACTAAATAAGTAGAATAGCATGAACCTCAATTAAGGGGTTTTTAAAAAAAAAGATTGCAATGAAATTTCTTCGAAATTTATTAGCCTCTATACTGGGAACTCTGGTAGCACTGGGGATTATTTTTATGGTGTTTTTAATTTTTATCGCTTTTGCAGGAAATCAGGAAGCCATTATTCCGGTTAAGGATAATTCAGTATTACAAATCAGCCTTTCACAGCCATTAAAAGATTATGGTGGCAAATACAATTTTGTTGATTTTGAATACAAATTTGAAAATTATGACGGCTTGAATAATGTTATTGATGCTATTCATTTTGCCAAAGAGGATGATAAGATTAAAGGGGTTAGTATCTATAGTAAGGTATTTATGGGAGGCACCGCTCAGGCTAAAGCCATTCGTGATGCCTTGGCTGATTTTAAAGAATCAGGAAAGTTTGTGTATGCTTACGGAGATTTCTATACGCAGAAAGATTATTATTTAGCCTCGGTGGCTGATTCGGTATTCCTGAATCCTGTTGGTGAGATGGATTTCAGAGGCTTATCTTCTGAAGTATTGTTCTTTAAGGATATTCAGGAAAAATCGGGAGTTAAGATGGAGGTGATCCGTCATGGGAAATACAAGAGTGCAGTGGAGCCATTCCTGGCAGACGAAATGAGCGAAGCAAACAGAGAACAGATATCAGAATTACTAGGCTCTGTATGGTCTTCTGTGAAGTCTGATATTGCATCGAGCAGGGGGATTTCTGTAGCGCAATTAGATGCATTTGCTGATGAATTGGCGGCCCGAACTCCACAAATGGCACTTGATAATGGCTTTGTGGATGCATTGATGTATCATAGTGATTACGAGGTGATGTTGAAAAGAGCTATAGGAGGTAATGTGCTCGATGATGTGGAATATGTTTCAGTAGCCGAATATGCAGAACATGCGTCTAAAAAGAAAAAGTCTTTTGGTAAAGATAAAATAGCTGTGATCTATGCTCAAGGAGAAATAGGCTATGGAAAGGGCGACGACAATATTATTGGACAGGGTATCATGATCGAGGCTTTAAAAGAGGCGAGAGAGAATGAAAAAGTAAAGGCTATCGTACTTCGCGTAGACTCTCCGGGTGGAAGCGCCTTGGCTTCCGATATCATATGGAATGAAATAGAATTGACAAAAGCGGTTAAGCCGGTGGTGGTTTCCATGGGGAACTTAGCGGCTTCAGGGGGGTATTATATTGCAGCTGGAGGGCAACGGATATTCGCCGAACCTTCTACTATTACAGGTTCAATTGGCGTATTTGGGGTGGTACCAAATGTCCATGAACTCGCCGAAAGATGGGGTATAAATGCAGAGCAGGTAAATACCAATAAGCAGTCGACAATGTACAGTCTTTTTGAACCAATGACCGAAGATTTTAAAAAGGTTACCACAGAAGGTATAGAGCAGGTATATCAGACTTTTTTGGAAAGGGTAGCCGAGGGTAGAAATATGGAGGTGAGTGAAGTTGATCGCATTGCCCAGGGTAGAGTATGGAGTGGTTCGGAGGCCCTGGAGATAGGATTGGTGGATGAAATCGGAGGACTGGATGATGCTGTGGCCTATGCTGCTGAATTAGTAGAGGTTAGTGATTATGCTGTACGCAACTATCCGGAATATGAAATTAACCTCGATAAAGTATTTGCGCGATTTGGCCTGGCGCAATCCAAAGAAGATATAATTAAAGAAGAAATAGGGGCAGAGGCCTATCAGGTGTATAAGAAGTTAAAAATGATGCTTCAACAGAAAGGAATTCAGGCGCGTATTCCTTTTGAAATGTATATTCAGTAGTTGATGACGCAAAAAGATAAAAAGCTTGCCTTTAAAGTGTATCTCTATTTAGGGGCATTGTTTATAACAGCCCTGGTTGTTTCGAATCTGATATTTCAGAAGTTTTTCTATTGGAATCCTTTTGGTGAAGTGGAGATCTTTGGAGCTCCGCTTTTTGAGATTTCAGTGGGGATACTCCCTTATCCGATAACCTTTTTGATTACGGACCTTATCTCTGAAATTTATGGCAGGAAAAAGGCAAACCAGGTAGTGGTTGCAGGAATATTTGCTTCCTTCTTTTCTATGGGGATAGTGTTGTTAGGTAATATAGTGCCCGCCATAGAGAATTCTCCAGTAAATGATATTTTGTATTCGAAGGTATTTGCGCTTTCTCCAATAGCTGTATTGGCTTCAATGTTGGCATATTTGCTTGCGCAATTTGTAGATATTCGTATTTATCATTTGTGGAAAGATTATACAAACGGTCGGCACTTATGGTTGAGAAACAACTTTTCAACTTTTAGTTCTCAATTTATAGATACCTTTACGGTAGTTTCTTTACTGTGTTTATTTCAGGTACTTCCCTGGAGTATGTTTTACGGGTTGTTGGTTAGTGGGTTTGTTTTTAAGATAATGGTAGCCGCTATCGACACCCCTTTTCTGTATTTATTCGTATATATCTTTAGACGCCGCTTTAAATTGAAAGTCGGTGAAGAGATAGTGTTGTATTAAGCGGTTCCGCTTATATAGAATGCTAATGTTTTAAACTTTTATTAAATCTGTGGTTAGGCCTCGGATATTAGTGTAATTTGGGTATTTTAGCGATATGAAAGCAAAGAAAATTCTTAAGATTATAGTTGTACTATTGTTGGTTTTAGTAGGTGTTTTAATAGCAGTTCCTTTTGTTTTTGAAGGGAAAATAAAAACCCTGGTAAAAGAGTCCGTTAATAAAAATCTAAATGCAAAATTCGATTTTTCGGATGTTGATCTCAGTTTTTTTAAGAGCTTTCCGCAAGCTACTGTCACTATAGAAGATATGAGCCTGGTGAATTTTAAGCCATTTGAAGGGGATACACTTCTGGTCGCTAAGACCGTATCGGTTTCCATGTCTGTCAAAGAGCTTTTTAAAGACAAATCAGAACCAATGGTGATCAATAGTTTCGTTATTGATGAAGCTAAAGTTAATGTGTTGGTCAATAAAGATGGGAAGGCAAATTATGATATTGCCAAAGCTGATGCTTCTGAAAAAAGTGAAACACCTAATGATGCTCAGGAGGGCTTTAGCTTGTCTTTGGAGTCTTATAGTATCAATTCAACTACAATTGGCTATACTGATGAAGGTTCTGAAATGCAGTTATTGATTGATGGTTTGAACCATGCCGGAAGTGGAGATCTGTCCGCTGAGGAAGCTAAGTTTGATACCGACACCGAAGCATTGGTGTCTTTTGAGATGGATAGCGTGCGGTATTTAAATAAGAACAGTTTAAAACTTGATGCCCTTATTGGTGTCGATTTAAAGAATAATAAATATACTTTCCTGGAGAATAAGGCACTCATTAACCAGTTGCCTTTAGTTTTTGATGGATATGTGAAGTTGAATGATGATAATCAGGAGGTGGATGTTACTTTTAAAACCCCATCATCTGATTTTAAAAACTTTCTGGCTGTGATTCCTGAGGTGTATTCCAAAAACATAGGGCAAGTTGAAACAAAAGGTAATTTCGAGGTTGATGGTTTTTTTAAGGGAATCGTCGATGCTACTCATATTCCAGCCTTTAATATACAGGTAGTTTCCAACGACGCTTCGTTTAAATATCCAGACCTTCCAAAGTCGGTTCAGGACATAAATTTAAAAACGACTGTAGCTAATAAATCAGGTTTGGTAAAGGATACCTATGTAGCTATAGAACAGTTGTCGTTTAGAATAGATGAAGATCGATTTAGCGCACAATCTTTTATTAGCAATTTAACAGAGAATCCAATGGTGAAGGCCAGTATTAAAGGGCGTTTGAATTTAGCGAACCTGTCTAAAGCTTATCCTGTTGATTTAGAAATGGCATTAAAAGGGATACTTGAGGCTGATATCAAAACTGAATTTGATATGAACTCCATAGAGAGAGAGCAGTATGTGAATACAAAGAATGAAGGCAGATTGAAGTTGTCGGATTTTGAATATACCTCAGATGAGATGAAGCATCCGGTGGCTATTGCTATTGCCGATGTAACCTTTAACCCTAAAACGGTTGCCTTGAATGCTTTTGAAGCAAAAACCGGAAGCACTGATATTCAGGCGAAGGGAACCATAGCTAATTTATTAGGGTTTATGTTTAACAATGAAAATATGAAGGGTGATTTCACCTTAAATTCAAATAATTTTGTGCTCAATGATTTTATGGTTAGTGAGGCAACAGCCGAACAGGAAGAGACTAATGAAGAAAATAGATCAGATGAGCAGGCAGGTGAACAAATTAAGATTCCGTCTTTTTTAGATGCTACTGTTAAGGCGAATGCAAATACTGTTGTTTACGATAATCTGAAGCTTAAAAATGTAACAGGTGTTCTTAGGATAAAGGATCAGAAAGCTATATTAGAAAACGTTTCTTCAGACCTTTTTGGCGGAAAACTTACCTTATCCGGAGATGTTTCAACCAAAACTGAAACTCCGCAGTTTAATATGAGTTTAGGAATGAGTGCCTTTGATATCGCCGAATCGTTCAATGGGTTAGATTTATTTAAAGCGCTAACGCCAATTGCCGGTGCTTTACAAGGGAAAATGAACTCCAACATAACCATAGGAGGGAATCTTAATAATGATTTCACGCCAGATTTAGCTTCGGTTAGTGGTGATGCATTAGCAGAGATTTTGGGAAGTACCATCAGTCCAAAGAATTCTCAGGCATTATCGTTATTGGGAGATAAAATTAATTTTATTGATCTTGATAAAATAGATTTAAATCGCTTGAAAACTACCCTTTCTTTTAAAGATGGAATGGTGCAGGTAAAGCCATTTCAGGTAAAGTATCAGGATGTTGCTATCAATGTTTCGGGTTCTCATAGCTTTGATAAAACCATGAGTTATAAAGCGACTTTTGATGTTCCTGCCAAATATTTGGGGAATGATGTTAAAAATGCGCTGGCGAAATTAAACGATGGTGATGCTGAAGAAATCACGGTTCCGGTGACGGCCAATATAGCGGGGACTTTTACCCAGCCAACGGTTTCTACAGATCTTAAACAGGCTACGGCTAATCTGACGCAACAATTAGTGAAGCAGCAACAGGATAAGTTGGTAAATCAGGGCAAGGATGAAATAGAGAATGCCTTGGGTAGTTTGTTAGGGAACAAAAAGGAGAAGGACTCTGTGGCTTCTAAAAAAGATACTGTAGCAGGTAAAAAGGAAGACGATATTAAGAAGGCGGCAGAAAACGCCTTCAAAAGTTTATTTGGGAAGAAGAAAAAAGATACGACGAATTAATCGTTATCCGAGGCCCCGTCTAAAAGGATTCTTTTTACGTCATTTAAATAGCTTCTTCCTATAGTGTATCGAATTCCATCGATCTCCACACTGTTTCCTTCAATGACATCTACTTTGTCTATGGAAATGGTGTAAGAGCGGTGAATTCTTATAAATCTTTCCGATGGAAGGTCTTCAGTAAAGCTCGTAAGGGTTTGATGAACGATGTACTTACTGGTCTTAGTGATTATTTTTATATAGTCTTTAAGGCTTTCTATAGCAAGAATGTCATCCAGGTAAACTTTCTTAAGCTTCTTTTTATCGATCTTTACAAAAATGAAATCTTTTTCAGGGGTTGTCGGTTCTTTTGAGGAAGATTCATTTTCTTTTTGGGCCTTGTTAACGGCCTTTAAAAAGCGGTTAAACGGAATCGGTTTTACAAGGTAATCCAGCACTTCCAGTTCATAACTTTTTACCGCATACTCTTCATGAGCTGTGGTGATTATTATTAAAGGCCCGTTTTGCAGGTTTTGAATAAAATCCAGGCCATTTAGAAGCGGCATATTGATGTCCAGAAAAACAAGATCAACTTCATTTTTTTGAAGGTAATCCATGCTTTCAATAGCACTGTTAAATGTGCATAGTAACTCAAGAGAGTTTATTTGAGATACGTAATTTTTAATCACATTAACCGCCAATGGCTCATCGTCTATAATCACGCATTTTAATTTCATTTCAATTTTATTTTTAATTCCACGACAAACATATCGTTTGCTTCAAATGTTTTTAAATCGTATTCGTCTTTGGTGTAGCCTAATTCCAGACGTTTCTTTACATTATTGATGCCAATTCCACCGCTTTTATCTTTTGGTAGTTTTACAATATTATCTCTTTCTGGCAACGTGTTTTCTACTCTGAAATATAATAAATCCCCAACGATTGAAAAATCAATATTAATGATGACAGTTTGGATGCTTTTATCGGCTCCGTGTTTAAAGCAGTTTTCGATAAACGTTAACAATAACATCGGAGCTATTTTTTTGTCTTCAATATCCCCGGAAATATCCATGTTTATTTTAACAGAATCGCCATAACGAATTCTTTCGAGATCGAGATAATCCTGTATGCACAGGATTTCCTTTTTCAGGCTTTGTTTTCTTCCTTTTGTTTCATATAGCATATAACGCATCAATTGAGAAAGCTTCATGATGGTTTCAGGAGCTTTGTTTGATTTTTCTATGGATAGCGAATAAATATTGTTTAAGGTGTTGAAGAAAAAGTGAGGTGATATTTGCGCTCTTAGAAAACGTAATTCAGATTCCAGTTGAGCTTTCTCCAGCTTAGCAGCTCTTTTGCTTTCCCCAAACCAATCAATAGTAATTTTAATTGCAGTTACAAACGATACTACATAGAATTCTCCAAGCATCATTTGCAAGGCATAATTAAACGTAAAAGTGGTAGTCTCCGGTCCTTCAGGCCACACATTGGTGCTGATTAAAAAATAGGTCAGGTTGAATTTAACCATTACCATAAAAAGGATGGAGAGTAATATAGCTAAGGTGTAACTTACAAATCTTCCTTTGTAAATGAACTTGGGCATTAAGAAATATATATTGAAATAGCACAAGGTCATATGTATAGGAAAGCCTACTAAATTAGCTTTGATCGAATACCAATAGTCATTGTAGTAACTGCCCCAGCGAATGGTGTTAAAAAGAAAGTAAATACTCCAAAAAATAATGTGATGCCTTACTGTTATCCGGTATTCATTGGAAGCATTTAACTTAAGAAATTTGTCAAGTGTTTTCATATAAGTCGCATCAATTTGTCAAGACGATTTTATTTGATGTTTAGCTTTCCAAATATGTTGCTGGTCTAAATTTATTTCTTTCGAGGCTAAAAATATGAATATTTATCACTTATCTGTTAATGATAACTTAACAATTTTACAATATGCTGAAAAATTATACCCTGATATTATTTCTAACGGGAATGTTAGTTGCCTGTAATAAAGACGATAAAAAAGTTGATTCGTTACAGTCTGATGAAAATTTAACATATGTAGACCCTTTTATTGGTACCGGAGGACATGGGCATACCTACCCCGGAGCTACTGTTCCTTTTGGGATGTTGCAGGTTACCCCGGTGAATGGTATTAGTAAGTGGGATTGGTGTTCAGGATACCATTTTTCAGATTCCATAGTTGTAGGTTTTAGTCATCTGGCGCTAAGTGGTACCGGGATTGGCGATTTGAATGATATACTGGTAATGCCGATAAATAAAAAGATAGATTTCTCTAAAGAAATAAAAGGTAGAGATGATCTTCCTTATAAGTCGTCTTATTCACATAAAAATGAAACTGCTTCCCCAGGCTATTATCAGTTATATCTGGAAGATCATAATGTGAATGTTGAGTTAACTACAGCACAAAGAACAGCCATCCATAAGTATACTTTTCAGGAAGGTGATGATCAGTCGGTGATTGTAGATCTTGGATTTGCAATTAACTGGGATAGACCTTTAGCTACTTCTTTGAATATAGAAGATGAATACACAGTGACGGGATATAGACACAGTACCGGTTGGGCAAAGAACCAAAAGGTCTTTTTTGTGATGAAATTCTCAAAACCTATTACCGCTCATGAGTTGTATAAAGATTATGCTGCGATAGATGATAAGATGGTAGCGGATAGTAAAACTGCCGCACAGTTCTTTTTCGACGCAACAAAGGGGACTGAATTAAAAGTTAAAGTTTCGCTTTCATCGGTAAGTGTTGAAAATGCGAAGGACAATATGGAGGGCTATGAAGAAGGCTTCCCGTTTGAGGAAGTGAAAACCAAAGCTGAAAACGTATGGGAAAAAGCCTTGACTAATATTGAGGTGGAAACACCTGTAGACTCTTTAAAAACAATTTTCTATACTGCTCTGTATCATACACAGGTGGCTCCGGTAACTTTTAGTGATGTAAACGGAGAGTTTAGAAAAGAAAATGATTCCATCGATAAGGCAGAAAACTATACAGCTTATTCAACGCTTTCCTTATGGGATACTTTTAGAGCTGAAAATCCACTTCTTACCATAATAGCACCAGAGAAGGTGTCGGATATTATTAATAGTATGTTAGCTTACTACGATACTCGTGGCATACTTCCGGTTTGGACGCTTTATGGAAATGAAACGAATACGATGACAGGGTATCATTCAATCCCGGTTATTACTGATGCGTATTTAAAAGGGTTTAAAGGCTTTGATGCCGAAAAGGCATTCAACGCAATGAAAGAAACCATGATGCAAGATGAAAGAGGACTTAAATATTATAAGGAGTTTGGTTATATACCTTATACCAGTATTGATGAGTCTGTGACTATTACATTAGAATATGCTTATAATGACTGGTGTGTTGCTCAAATGGCAAAGGCGTTGGGTAAACAAGAGGATTATGAATATTTTAAAAATCGTTCGGAAGCCTATACGTATTTGCTCGATGCTGAATCTGGATTTATGAGAGGGAAATCAGAAGACGGTAAGTCATGGAGAGAGCCGTTCGATCCGAAGCATTCTAACCATAGAGAGCATACAGATTATACCGAGGGGAATGCATGGCAACATAGTTGGTTCGTTCCTCACAACGTTGAAAAGTTTATAGAGCTTCATGGAGGGGAAGAGATCTTTACCGAAAGACTGGAGCAGTTGTTTACAGAGAATTCTGAGATTACTGGAGATAATGTTTCTGCAGATATTTCGGGTCTCATAGGACAGTATGCACACGGAAATGAACCAAGTCACCACATTGCGTATCTGTTTAACAGAGCCGGGAAACCTTGGCGAACACAATATTGGGTGAATCATATACTGAATACACAATATAATACGACTCCGAATGGATTGAGTGGTAATGAAGATTGTGGACAGATGTCCGCTTGGTATGTGATGAGTTCAATCGGTTTGTATCCAATGAATCCTGCTTCAACCGAATATGAAATCGGAAGTCCGCTATTCGATAAAGCTACCATAAACCTTCCGGGAGGAAAGTCTTTTGAAATTATTGCTGAAAATGTTTCAGATAAAAATATTTATATACAATCAGCAACCCTCAATGGGGAAGCGTTTAATCAAACTAATATTTCGCATGAGGCGATATTAAAAGGAGGTAAACTTCAATTTGTAATGGGATCGGAACCCAATAAATCTTGGGGGGTTAAAGCTAAATAATACAAGAGATGGATATTATAGATGTTGTAATAATTGCGCTTTATATAGCTTTAACGTTATTTGTTGGCGTATGGGTGTCTAAAAAGGCTTCAAAAGGACTTGACTCATACTTCTTAGGAGGTAATAGTATTAAGTGGTACTATTTGGGCTTGAGTAATGGGTCGGGAATGTTTGATGTTTCCGGGACCGCCTGGATGGTAGGGATACTTTTTCTTTACGGAGTTAAGAGTTTTATGTTTATGTGGATGTGGCCTATCTGGAACCAGATATTCGTAATGGTGTTTTTGGCGGTGTGGATTCGACGATCAAATATCATGACTGGTTCAGAATGGATTCTTACCCGTTTCGGGGATGATAAAGCCGGTAGAGCCTCCCACCTGATAGTAGCTATTTTTGCAATCGTAGCCTCCGTTGGTTTTATTGCATACTTTTTTGAGGGCGTAGGTAAGTTCATGACTGTCATTCTTCCGTGGGATGTTAGTCTTGTTATAGGTGATACGGTCTTGTTAACGGCTGCTCAAAGTTATGCGTTGATCATCATTTTTCTAACGACTATTTATACGATTAAAGGAGGGATGTATTCGGTGGTAGCGACTGAGGTCTTGCAATATCTGATCATGGTATTGGCAGGGATCCTGGTAGCGGTTTATGCTTTTGTTACGATCTCGGATGCTGAATTAACAGCTTTGATTCCTACCGAATGGAAGAATGTTTTCTTCGGAAATGAATTGAATGGATTTTGGGATGGGAAATTGGCAACCTTCAATGATCTCATCGATACCCAGGGATATAAAATGTTCGGTGCCTTTATCGGGATGACACTTTTAAAAGGCTTTTTTGCCAGTGTTGCCGGACCTACACCATCTTACGATATGCAACGTATTCTTTCGACCCGTACGGTAAAAGATGCAGCCTATATGAGCGGATTTACAAACCTTGTGCTGTTTATACCACGCTATCTCCTTATTGCAGGAGTGGTGGTGATAGGATTGGTTTATATAGCGCCTGAAATGGCTGCCTCGGGGAGTGTTACTTCAAACGACCTGGAGATCGTATTGCCTAAAGTAATCAATTTTCATGTGCCTGTAGGAATTAAAGGGTTGTTGTTAGCCGGGTTATTGGCGGCTTTTATGTCGACCTTCTCAGCCTTTGTGAATTCAGGTCCTGCTTATATCGTGAATGATATCTATAAAAAGTATTTTAAGCCTGAAGCATCAGACAGACATTATGTGAAGGCAAGTCACCTCGCATCGTTCTTTGTGGTTACCTTAGGGGTTATTATGGGCTTTTTTGCAGAGTCTATTAATTCAATAACCTTATGGATCACGAGTGCACTATATGGTGGGTATGTTGCGGCAAACTTCCTGAAGTGGGTTTGGTGGCGTTTTAATGGCTGGGGATATTTCTGGGGAATGCTCGCCGGACTTATTATAGCGACCCTTCAGTTTTTAATGGATAACAATAAGGATAATTTTATCGATGGAACCTTATTGTATGAGCTGGCACATATTCCGGCAATCTACCTGTTTCCAATCATTTTTGTAGGTTCATTGCTAGGGTGCTTTTTAGGAACCTATTTAACCCCGGCAACAAATATGAAAACCCTGAAAAGTTTCTATTCGAATGTACGTCCGTGGGGATGGTGGAAGCCTGTTTACAGAGAATTAAAGAATGAAGATAGTACCTTTACCAGTAATAAGAGTTTTGGAATGGATATGCTAAATTGTGCCATTGGTATTGTGTGGCAGTCCAGTATGATATTAATGCCCATATTTTTTATGGTTAGAGATTATCCGAAAGCATTTGTATGGACAGCGGTTTTTGCAGTAACTTCGGGAATCCTCAAATTTACATGGTTAGATAAAGTTAAAAAGTATAAAAATTAAGATTGATGAGTAAATTTCCTTGGCAGGATAGACCTGAAAATAGTAATGACGTATTGTGGCGTTATGATGAGAACCCTATTATAGACAGATACGCTATTCCAACATCGAATAGTATATTTAATAGTGCGGTAGTACCTTTTGAAGATGGATATGCAGGTGTTTTCCGTTGTGATAATAAGGCGGTGCAGATGAATATCTTTGCTGGATTTAGTAAAGATGGGATCAATTGGGATATTAATCACGAACCAATTCAAATGAAGGCTGGTAATACCCAGATGATTGACTCTGATTACAAATATGACCCTCGGGTTACTTTTATAGAAGATCGCTATTGGGTAACATGGTGTAATGGATATCACGGTCCAACGATTGGAATTGCATATACCTTTGACTTTAAAGAGTTTTTTCAATGTGAAAATGCATTCCTTCCATTTAATAGAAATGGAGTTTTGTTTCCTCAGAAAATTAATGGAAAGTATGCGATGTTAAGTCGACCTAGTGATAATGGACATACCCCATTTGGAGATATTTATATCAGCTATAGCCCGGATATGAAATATTGGGGAGAGCATAGATGTGTCATGAAAGTCACTCCTTTTGAAGATAGCGCATGGCAATGTACTAAAATCGGTGCCGGGCCTGTACCAATTTTGACCGATGAGGGTTGGTTGTTGTTCTATCATGGAGTGATCAACACCTGTAATGGATTCAGGTATTCGGTAGGAGCCGCTATTTTAGATGTAAATGAACCGGATAAAGTTAAATACAGAACCCAACCTTATATGTTAGGTCCTGCTGAAATGTATGAAATGGCAGGAGATGTACCAAACGTGGTGTTTCCATGTGCGGCCTTGCATTCGCATGAAGAGAATAAATTAGCCCTTTATTATGGAGCTGCAGATACCGTAACTGCAATGGCTTTTGGCCACCTAACGGAAATAATAGATTTTATCAAAAAGAATAGCTTATAATATGGCACGTCAAAAAAGAAATTTTACACATTTATTAAAGCATTCGATGTTTGTGTTGGCAAGTGGTTTTGTATTGACTGCTTGTGCCCAATCAGCCTCCAAAGCTCCAAGGAGCTATGTAGCCCATAAGACAACTGAAAATATAGTGGTAGATGGGAAAGCAGATGAGGAATCTTGGGAAAAAGCTCCGTGGAGTGATAACTTCATCGATATTGAAGGGGTGAAAACACCCACCTATAAGACCAATATGAAAATGCTTTGGGATGATGAATATTTATATTTCTTTGCCGATTTAGAGGAGCCTCATGTTTGGGGTACGCTAAAACAACGCGACACAGTAATATTTTACAACAACGACTTCGAAATTTTTATTGATCCGGATGGAGATACCCATAACTATATGGAATTCGAAATGAATGCGCTCAATACAATTTGGGATTTATTATTGGTAAAACCTTATCGCGAACATTCACTAGTGCTCGATAGTTGGGATATTCAAGGCATAAAAACGGCGGTACATGTGAACGGTACGCTGAATAATCCAAATGATAAAGATTCTGGATGGAGTGTTGAAATTGCGATGCCATGGAAAGTCCTGACTGAGGCTAATTCGCATGGAAAAATTCCTGAAGATGAATTCTGGAGAATCAACTTTTCGAGGGTAAACTGGGATTTTGAATTGGTAGATGGAAGGTATCAGCGTAAAAAAGATGAAAGCGGAAAGTATTTACCGGAGTATAACTGGGTATGGTCTCCGCAAGGAGTTATTAATATGCACGAACCGGAACACTGGGGTTATGTGTATTTTACTTCCAAAGGAGTAGATGAAAAGGTAACCTTTGAAATACCGGAAGATGAAGCTATTAAATGGCAGTTGTATGCATTGTATAGAAAACAAAAAGCTTTCAAAAATAAAAATGGTAAATGGGCAGCCTCTATGGATGAGCTGGCTCAGGAGCCGATAAAAGTAAAAGGGAAAGAAATTCAGCCTTCTATAGAATTACATGAGCAGGGTTGGAACATCAAAGTGGAAAGTCCTTTTACGAATCAGGTTTTAATCATAAAAGAAGACGGAGATTTTTTAAAAAGTAAAAACTAAAAATTGAATTTGAATGCTGGTGTAGAAAGTTAAATGAGGGTGAAGGAAGGATTCGGTTAGCAGACTTAATTATATTTAGAGAAAAGATTAGAAATGTTACAACCAGTTTTAATAAATAGAATAAATAAGCTGATAAAATCGGGTGTCTTCTTTTTTGTCAGTCTGATGCTCTTTGCTTGTTCAGATACTAAAGGAGAGGAGACGAAGGACAAAAACAACCCTATGAAGGTTATTGGTTATGTAGCGGGTTATGAAGATTTTGATCCGGCACAAGTTGATGTAACCAAATTAACTCATGTTAATTATGCATTTGCAAATATCGTCGATGGCGGTGTGCAATTCGAGCTGGAGACTGATGCTGCGAAAATTGCCAGCTTAATGTCGCTTAAAAAGAATAATCCCGAATTGAAAATACTTTATTCTGTTGGTGGCTGGGTGTGGTCTAATGAATTTTCACATGTTGCAGCTTCAGAAACGGCTAGAAAAAAGTTTGCCAATAGTTGCGTGCAACTTATGAAAAAGCATGGTTTTGACGGGGTGGACCTGGATTGGGAGTATCCTGGTCAGCGTGGTGAGGATAATGCCTTTCGCCCATCAGACAAAGAAAATTTTACCTTGTTACTGCAAACAATTCGTGAAGCTCTAACCGAGCAGGGAGAAAAAGATAATGAACATTACTTGTTGACTATTGCCACAGGCGCAGATCAGGCGTATATAGATCATACCGATTTAGGAAAGGCACAGGAATACCTCGATTTTATCAATATCATGTGTTACGATTTTTATCATGGGTGGCATTACCAAACCGGCCATCATGCCAACTTATACCCTTCAGATAGAGAAAAGTTTGGAGGTAATAGCGCTACAGAAGCTGTTGCAAGACATTTAAAGGCAGGGGTTCCTTCTAATAAGTTAATCATGGGGATTCCTTTTTATGGCAGACAATGGGAAAAGGTGACACCAAAAAACAATGGCCTCTATCAATCGGCCA
The DNA here is from genome assembly GCF_900116365.1 of Zhouia amylolytica. GTDB lineage: Bacteria > Bacteroidota > Bacteroidia > Flavobacteriales > Flavobacteriaceae > Zhouia > Zhouia amylolytica. The sequence continues at coordinate 19,479 of NZ_FPAG01000011.1, forward strand.
TGTCAACGGGGGTTATTGTATCTTATAAAGACATTGTGGAAAAGCTTAAATCAGGAAAATACAAAAAGCTATACGATGGATCAGCGAAAGCTGCTTACCTGTGGAATGAGGAAGACAGCGTTTTTATTTCCTGGGAAACTCCCAAAGAAGTTGAAATGAAAGCTAAGTATATTAAAGAGAACGGACTTGGAGGCGCTATGTTTTGGGAATATAGCCTGGATAAAGAGCAGGAACTGTTGAATGTGCTTTTTAAAAGTTTGCATAATTGATTGAAGAATTAACTTAAAACTATATAAATGAAAACTAAATATTTACTGTTATTATTAGTCATTTTTGCCTCATGTGGTCAAAAAGAACAAAAAACTGAAGCAGAAGTTGCCGCTGCAATTACTCCGGCTGAGGTGAACGAAAGTTCATTTAAGTATTGGACCTGGATTACAGCGAATGCTAAAAGAACAGACGATTCATTTACCGAAGAATTTAAAAAATACAAAAGCAACGGGATCGATGCCGTTTTAATTAATACCAATACCGATCCTGAATTGTTAGGTCGTTTAACTCCACTTGCTAAAAAGGAAGGTTTAGAAGTTCATGCCTGGATTATGGCAATGAACAGACCTGGAGATACAGTTGCCTTAAAGCATCCTGATTGGTATGCAGTAAGCAGAGATGGAAAATCTTGTCACGATACCCGTCCTTATGTGGATTACTATCAATGGATGTGTCCTACCAGAAAAGAATCAAGAGGACACGTGTTGAGTTTGGTGGAAGGACTTTCTAAAGTAGAAGGAGTTGCGAGTGTACATTTAGATTACATCCGACTACCGGATATCTTTTTGCCGATAGGATTATTGCCAAAATACAACCTCAAGCAAGAAGAGGAATTACCGGAATTTGATTTTTGCTATTGCGATGTTTGTGTGGCTGAATTTGAAAAGATTCACCATAAAAATCCAAGAGATTTCGAAAATCCGGCTATTGATATGGAATGGAAACAATTTCGTTTAAATAAAATTAAAGCTGTTGTTGATGATGCCTATGAAATTGCTCATAATAATGGTAAAATTTTAACAGCAGCGGTATTTCCTTATCCTGAAATGGCAGATCATATGGTTCGTCAGCGTTGGGATAAATGGAATATAGACATGGTACTTCCGATGATCTATAACAACTTTTACAATGAAGAAGTTGATTGGATTGGGTATGCTACCGGTCAGGGAGTAAAAGACCTGGAAGGAAAAGGAGTAGAATTACACACCGGAGTATTTGTGCCAACCATGTCGGCAGATGAAGTAACTGAAGCCATTAAGTTAGCCAAAGAAAATGGAGCAAAAGGAATTTCTTTCTTCGACGGCCCGGCTATTACAGATGAACAATTAGCAGCTATAAAAGCTTCAAAAGAATAACGCATATTATATAATGAACCTAAGGTATATTTACATCGTTTTATTGATTTTGATTGGTTGTAAGGAAAAACAAGAAACAACCGTGATAAAACCTAACCCTAACCTGACAGACTTTGTAAATACCTTTATAGGCACCGATGGGCCGGGAAATACGTATCCCGGTGCTACGGTGCCTTTTGGTATGGTGCAGTTAAGTCCGGATATAGGGATTCCCGGATGGGATCGAATTGCCGGATATTATTATCAGGATTCTATTATTTCAGGCTTTTCTCATATGCACCTTACCGGTACCGGAGCGGGCGATTTGTACGATATTCTTGTAATGCCGACAAACAGCAGGTTTTCTGAAAGAATTAAAGAGAATAATTTTAAGCCGTTCTCTGCCTTCAGTCACGACCGTGAAAGTGCCAGTCCCGGCTATTACACGGTAGATCTTTTAGACTATGGGATTAAAGCAGAATTGACAGCTACCAAACATACCGGAATACATCAATATACTTTTCCTCAGGATGAAAACAGCCAAATCCATATCGATTTGGGCTATGCAATGAATTGGGATCGACCAACCGACACATACATCAAAGTAGTCGATGAGCATACTATTGAAGGCTATAGGAAATCAACCGGTTGGGCCAAAGATCAACGCGTATATTTCGTAATGGAGTTCTCTAAGGATTTTGATTCTTATGAACTCTATAACGATAGTGTAAAGGTCGCCTCACCAACCAAAGGGACTGATACCAGAATTGTGGTTAACTATAGTACCTCGAATGATGAAAAAATAGTAGTAAAGACAGGTGTTTCTTCTGCGAACCTGGAAGGAGCTTATAAATCCATTCAAACCGAAGCCCCTCATTTTAATTTTAATGATTATAAAGAAAAGGCGAGAAATGAGTGGCAAAAAGAATTACAAAAAGTAGTTATTGAAACAGATGATCTGGATGAAAAAACTATTTTTTATACCATGATGTATCAATCAATGTTGGCTCCAACATTGTTGAGTGATCTTAACGGTAATTGTAAAGGCGCTAATGATACCATCATGAAAGCAGAAGGGTTTCAACGGTATGACACGTTCTCACTTTGGGATACCTTCAGAGCCGCACACCCGCTTTATACGATTATTCAGCCGGAAAGAGTTCCGGATTTTATAAAATCACTACTCGCGCATTATAAGGAAACAGGAACACTGCCGGTTTGGTCGATGCAGGGGAATGAAACCAATATGATGATCGGCTACCATGCTGTCCCTGTAATTGTAGATGCCTATTTTAAAGGGTTTAACTTCGATGCTGAATTAGCATATGAAGCCTGTAAAAAAAGTGCAATGGTCGACGAAAGACAGATTGATCAATACAAAGAATTGGGCTATGTTCCTGTCGATGAGCACCACGAGAACTGGTCAGTGTCTAAAACAGTAGAATACGCCTATGACGATTGGTGTATTGCTATGTTTGCAAAAGCCTTAAACAAAGAAGATGATTATCAATATTTCTTAGAGCGTTCGGAGAATTGGAAAAACTTACATGACGATCAGACCACATTCCTAAGGCCAAAAAATAAACTAGGTGATTTTATCACCCCCTTTGTTGCCAAAGATTATTCCCCATATTACTGTGAAAGTAATGCATGGCATTATTACTGGTTCGTGCCACAGGATGTTGAAGGTTTGATACAGAAAACCGGTGGAACGGAGCGATTTAATCAAAAGTTAGATTCGATGTTTACTTACGAACCGGCTCCGGATGATAAATTACCGATCTTTAGTACAGGGATGATCGGTCAGTATGCACATGGGAATGAACCAAGTCACCATGTGGCATATTTATACAACCACATTGGGAAGCCTTCTGAAACTCAAAAGAGGGTAAGGCAGATATTGGAAACACAATATAAGAATGAGCCTGATGGTCATTGTGGAAATGAAGACTGCGGTCAAATGTCTTCCTGGTATATATTCAGTTCACTGGGATTCTATCCTGTCAATCCGGCCCAGGGAGTGTATGCTATAGGGACACCTATGTTTAAAGAGGCAACAATTCAACTGCCGGAAGAAAAGGCATTTACCATAAAGGCCATTAATTTAGATAAAGAACATAAATACGTTAAAAGTATATCGCTTAACGGAAATAAAATAAACAGACTGTATATTACTCATAAGGAAATTATGGATGGCGGATCGTTGATTTTTGAAATGACGGATGTTCCGACAGATGATTCCTTTAAAACAGCTGAGTTACCATTGACTAATAAAATATACTAAGATGATTAACAGGAGAAAATTCATTACAAATGCAGCCTTAAGTACAGCTGCTATTGGAACATTAAGTGCTTGTGTAGATAATGGATATCCGGGTACTGCAAAAAAAGATAATTCACCTAAAAAGGTTAAAAAGCCCGTTATTATTTCAACATGGAACCATGGGATGCCTGCAAATGAAGAGGCCTGGAAAATTCTTGGAAAAGGAGGATCTGCTTTGGATGCTGTGGAGGCAGGTGTTAAAACAGCAGAGGCAAACCCTGATGAGATGAGTGTAGGATATGGAGGTTTACCAGATAGAGAAGGTAAGGTTACCCTTGATGCCTGTATTATGGATCATAATAGCAGAGCAGGATCTGTAGCTTTTCTTCAGGATATCATGCATCCTGTTTCTGTGGCCCGAAAAGTAATGGAAGAGACACCACATGTTATGTTGGTGGGAGAGGGAGCTAAACAATTTGCATTAGAGCAAGGTTTTAAAGAACAGGACCTGCTTACTGAAAAAGCAAAAAAGGCCTATGAGAATTGGTTGAAAAAATCAGAGTATAAGCCGGTTATAAATATTGAAAACCACGATACCATCAGTTCCTTGGCACTCGATGAAAACGGAAATCTTTCCGGAGCTTGTACCACCAGTGGAGCTGCCTGGAAAATGCACGGACGCGTTGGCGATTCACCAATTATCGGAGCCGGATTGTTTTTAGATAATGAAGTTGGTGGTGCTGCAGCGACCGGACTCGGGGAGGCTGTGATTAGAACAGCAGGAAGTGCTATGGTAGTCGAATTGATGCGTCAGGGGAAATCACCGGCGGAAGCGTGTAAGGAGATTGTAGAACGCATTTATAATTTACACCGTAATCAGCCTGAATTTGATTATCTGCAAGTTGGTTTTATAGCACTGAATAAGCATGGGGAATATGGCGGTTATTGCCTGCGTAAAGGGTTCAATTATGCCGTTTATGACAAGGAAGAAGGTAGCCGATTAATAGATGCGGAATTTAAGATCTAAAACTTTACAATCAGGGCTTTAACTGTGTTATTGGTCGAAATATTTTTTACCTTTAACGATATGCAACTATTTTTTACTTAAAATAAATTTATGACCACCAAAAAACACTTACCAAAAAAATGGAAATCACTATGGTTCTTTATAGTGCCATTTCTCTTTTTGTTTTTGTTTAAGATGTTTTTAAACAGGCCTTCCGAAAGAGATTTAAAGGTTATTAAATCTGATGAACATAATGGTTCAGAGGGGGGCGCAGCAGTTGGTGATGTTGGTTTACCTGATGTTATAGATTACAGCTTACACGTAAAACCTATTTTGTCTGATAAATGCTATGCTTGTCATGGGCCGGATGGTGGAACGCGTGAAGCTGATTTTAGAATAGACACAAAAGAAGGAGCCTATGCAGCCTTAAAGGATGATGCGCATGCATTTGCCATTGTTCCTGGTGATTTCGAAAATAGTATTGCCATGAAACGCATTTTTTCGGAAGACCCTAAAACGCAAATGCCACCTCCTGAATCGAATCTTAAACTATCCGGTAATGAAAAACAAGTGCTTAAAAAATGGATTGAGCAAGGTGCGGTTTGGAGCGATCATTGGGCTTTTGTTAAACCTAAGAAAAAAGAGGTGCCAGGGGTTGGCAACACATCCTGGCCCAAAAATGAAATAGATTATTTTATCCTGGCAAAAATAGAGTCCGAAGGATTGTCTCCATCGGAAAAAGCCGATAAAGAAACCCTGTTGAGAAGAGTTTATTTGGATTTGACCGGATTGCCTCCAAGTTTAGAAGATATCGATGAATTTTTAAGTGACCAAAGTAGTGATGCCTATGAAAAGGTAGTGGACAAACTACTGGCTTCTGATGCCTATGGAGAACGAATGGCTTCCGGCTGGATGGATATAGCCCGCTATGCCGATAGTCATGGGTATCAGGACGATTTAGAACGCGTCATGTGGCCTTGGCGAGATTGGGTGATTCATGCGTTTAACGAAAATTTGCCTTATGATAAATTTATCAAATGGCAATTGGCAGGAGATCTTATGCCAAATGCTTCTATGGAGCAGATTGTGGCCTCCGGATTTAATAGAAATCATAAAATAACACAAGAGGGAGGAGTTATCGATGAAGAATATCGCGTTGAGTATGTAGTTGACAGGACCAGTACTACTTCAAAGGCTCTAATGGGGCTTACCATGGAATGTGCCCGTTGTCATGATCATAAATACGATCCGCTTTCGCAGGAAGAGTTTTACGGCATGTACACCTTTTTTAATCAACTTGATGAAAAAGGTAGAATTGAATATAATGAGACTCCGGCCCCTTTCATTACCCTTACGGATGAAGAGGTAAACGATAACTTGTCGTTCATTCAAATGCCTGATTCTGTCAATAAGATTGACTTGATGGTTATGAAAGACGCACCGGGATTGCGAAAGACATACCTGCTCGAAAGAGGAGTGTATGATGCAAAGGGGAAGGAAGTTTCCTTTAATACCCCTGAAAGTGTTTTGGAATTCTCAGATAAATTTGAAAACAATAGATTGGGATTAGCTGAATGGTTTTTTGATGATGATAATCCATTAACTTCAAGAGTCTATGTAAACAGACTTTGGCAACATATGTTTGGTGTTGGGATTGTTGCTACTTCTGACGACTTTGGTAGTCAGGGAGCTTTGCCTACCCATCCGGAATTACTTGACTGGATGGCTGTATCTTTTAAAGACAGCGGATGGGATATTAAAGCAATGTTGAAAAAAATAGCCATGTCTGCTACCTATCAACAGTCATCTAAAATAACACCAAAACTTTTAAAAACAGATCCGGATAATATATTACTTGCCAGAGCACCACGATATAAATTGCCTGCAGAAGTTATCAGAGATAACGTCTTGGCTACAAGTGGTCTCCTGGAAGAAAAAATTGGCGGACCTAGTGTTAAGCCATATCAGCCTCCGGGTTTGTGGGCAGAAACGACTTCCGGGGTTGGATTAACGAAGTATATACCCGATACAGGGAAAAGTCTTTACAGAAGAAGTTTGTATACTTTTTGGAAACGAACAGTGCCGCCACCATCAATGATAACTTTTGATGCTGCTACCAGGGATTTTTGTGAAGTAAAACGTCAAAAAACAAGTACGCCATTGCAGGCATTAGTACTATTGAATGATCCGCAGGTTGTTGAGGCTTCGCGGGTGTTAGCAACCACGACCCTACAGAACGAAACCTTGTCCAGAGAAGAACGTATAAAACATATATTTAGAAGCGTACTTTCAAGATATCCATCCCAGAAGGAGTTGGAAAACTGCATCTCTTATCTAGATGACATTGAAGAAGATGGTGATAACTCAGAAGAGGCTTTTGCGATCCTGGAAATAGGTGCCAGAGAAATTCCTGCTGATATTTCCAAGCATCAATTGAGAGCTTATACCTTACTGGCAAACATGATCTTTAACCTCGACGAAGCGGTAACCAAAATTTAAGGCTATGAGTGAATTGTATAAGCATTTTAATCATAATAATCGGAGGCATTTTATTAAAAATGCCAGCTTGGCACTCGGTGGTCTCGCTATGGCTGCTATGACTGATCCGCTGAAGATTTTTGGTGCCAATTCAAATGCTCAGGCAATGCCTGATCTTGGAAACGGACCTCTTAATTTACCTCATTTTGCTCCAAAAGCTAAAAGAGTAGTATACCTTTTTCAAAGTGGAGGGCCATCGCAATTAGAGTTGTTTGATTATAAACCCTTACTTCACAAACTTAGAGGAACCGATTTACCGGAATCAGTAAGGATGGGACAGCGACTAACAGGAATGACCTCAGGTCAGGCTAATTTTCCGTTGGTTGGAAGTCAATATAAATTTAATCAGTATGGGCAGTCAAGAGCATGGGTAAGTGATTTAATGCCTTATACGGCTAAAATTGCCGATGAACTTTGTTTTGTAAAAACGATGCATACAGAGGCTATCAATCACGATCCGGCCATTACATTTTTTCAAACGGGCTCTCAACAATCGGGAAGACCGAGTATGGGCTCCTGGATGAGTTATGGCTTGGGAAGCATGAATGATAACCTGCCTACCTTCTCAGTACTGCTTTCAAGAGGAACCGGCAGACTCAACGGGCAACCATTATATTCAAGATTATGGGGGAACGGATTCTTGAGTTCCTTACATCAGGGAGTGCAATTCAGAGCAGTGAAAGATCCTGTTTTATATCTTAAAGATCCTGATGGAATGTCGCGGGCAGAAAGACGTAAAATGCTCGACCACTTGGCTGAAATGAATCATTTTCAAGAAGAGAAGTTTGGAGATCCCGAGATCAATAGCAGAATAGCCCAATACGAAATGGCCTATAAAATGCAAACTTCGGTACCTGAAACGATGAATATAGATGATGAACCTGACCATATTTTTAGAATGTATGGTCCTGATTCATACAAGCCGGGGACTTACGCTGCAAACTGTATACTAGCGAGAAGATTACTGGAAAAAGATGTGCGCTTTGTGCAGTTGTATCACATGGGATGGGATCAACACGACAATTTACCGGGCCAAATCGAAAAGCAGGCGAAGGATGTAGATCAACCGACCGCTGCTTTAATTATGGATCTAAAACAACGTGGATTATTAGAAGATACCCTGGTTATTTGGGGCGGGGAGTTTGGAAGAACAAATTACAGTCAGGGAGTATTAACAGATACTAATTATGGCCGTGATCACCACCCTAAATGTTTCTCTATTTTTATGGCAGGAGGAGGAGTGAAACCTGGTTTCACTTATGGTGAAACAGATGAGTTTGGATATAATGTGGTAAAAGATCCTGTGCATGTTCACGATCTTCATGCTACGATCCTGCATTTAATGGGCGTTGATCATGAAAGAATGACCTATAAGCATCAGGGGAGACGTTTCAGGCTTACGGATGTTGCGGGTAATGTAATTAATGATTTAATAGGGTAAAATGATGCAATCCGGAAGAAGAAGTTTTCTTAAAAAATCGGCTTTAGCCACAGGAGGTTTACTCACATTTTCACAATTAAGCAGTGCCTTCAGTATTGATAGAAATAACGATATAATTATAGGTCATAACAATCACCGCTACAAAGTTAACCTGAATTGGGGCGACCTCGACCCAGCCAAGACACCTGTAAAGGACTGTCATGAAATTGTTCAGGATTCTCAAGGGCGTATTGTAATGCTAACCAATCATACAAAAAATAATGTGCTCATTTATGATAAGTCAGGTAAACTTTTGGATAAATGGGGGACGGAATATCCGGGTGGACACGGACTAACCCTGGCCAAGGAAAATGGGGAGGACTTCCTGTTTATTACAGATTATGAACGTCACCAGGTTATCAAAACAACCATCGATGGCAAAGTGGTGATGACCCTTGATTGTCCGTTGGATACCGGTCATTATGCTCAAAAGGAGGCATACAAGCCTACGGAGACCACTGTGCTTGATAACGGAGACTTTTATATTGCAGACGGCTATGGGAATCAGTTCATTTTGCACTATAATCATAAAGGAGAATTGTTGAACGTATTTGGAGGAAGAGGAAGAGAAGAGCACCAGTTTATAAATGCTCATGGTATCTGCTACGATAATAGAGACAAGGCGAATCCATGTTTACTTATAACAGCTCGCGAACAGAATGTGCTTAAAAAGTTTAGCCTGGAAGGTGAATATCTATCTTCAATTCCAGTGCCTGGAGCTCTAATCTGTCGTCCTGTAATTCACAATAATGAAGTTTATTTTGCAGTGTTAAAATCAAAGGAAGCAGCCAACGACGATTCAGGATTTTTGTTAATTATGGATGATCAGGATCAGGTGGTTTCATGCCCGGGTGCTACAAAGCCGGTTTACGAAAACCATCAATTAGATCAATTATACCAGACTATTAGGTTGTTTCAGCATCCTCATGATGTCTGTGTTGATGAAGATGATAGTATATATGTGGCTCAATGGAATTCCGGACAGACATACCCTATAAAACTTACCAGAGTATGAAAAATCTAGTTGTTTTATTGGGGCTGATATTGATCTCAGGCTGTAAGATCGATAAGGACTCCAAAGTTAATAAGTATTTACAATCGGAGGCGGTTGCCTTAGTTGCGCCAACTTTGGTGGCTTCGAATTTGGTGATAGATTCGGTTGCTACCTTAAAAGCTTCACTACCTTATCCGGATGTTGAAATTCATTATACTTCAGATGGTACCGCTCCTGATGAAACATCGCCTGAATATACAGGACCTATAAAAGTAACCAATCCCGGGGTCTACTCTTTTAAGGCATACCATCCTTTTTTGCAGTCCAGTGAAATAAGTACCGTTACTTTTTATAAGAGCGGGATTAAGGTTCGCGAAGTGTCAATGTTAAATGAAATCAATGCCAAATATCCTGGAAATGGAGTGAATACCCTAATCGATAATCAAAAAGGATCAAACAGTTATTCTGATGGTAGATGGATGGGGTTTGATGAAGATGTAGTCGTTGAACTGGAAATGCCATCTGAAAACAAAGCAACCAAAGTCATTATTGGTTATATGTCAGCTACGGGAGCATGGATCTTTTCGCCAGCTAAAATAACTGTTTGGGTTTCTGACGATAAGCAAGATTATACCCAGGTAGGTATGGTGGAGATTGAAACTGAGAAAAAAGGAGATGATACCGCCTTGAAAAATGTCGAAATTCCAATTAATAGAACAGGTAAATATTTCAAAATTAAGATAGAGAATCTAAAAGAAATTCCTCAATGGCATGATGGTAAAGGCACCAGTGCATGGCATTTTATAGATGAGATTATTATCGATGAATAATTTCCCCCAATGAAATTAAAAAGACACATATCAGTAATAGCAGGATTATTAATAGCACAAATAGCCTTCGCAGATACCGGCGATGCTGTTTCTGGTATTACAGGGTTTTTGGGAAGACTGCACCCCATGATTCTACACCTTCCAATAGGTGCTATCTTGCTGGTTTTCTTTCTGGATGTAGCAGGAAGAGTAAAAAAAACATACCCAAAGGAAATTGTAAGGAAAGGTTTAGCTTTTAGTAGCTTCTTTGCAATTTTAGCAGCGGTTTTCGGCTATTTCTTATCCCTTGAAGGTGGTTATGAAGAAAAAACACTAAACCTGCATTTGTATACAGGAATCCTTACCGCTCTGTTGATTACAGTGCTCTTCCTGATGTCTTTAAGTGAATCCAGCGCTGTAAAAAGAAGTTTTTTTCCATGCTTTGTACTTACTCTTATAGCTATTACTGTGGCAGGTCATTATGGGAGTGTTCTAACCCATGGCAGTGATTTTTTAACAGAACACCTGCAATCAAAACCTGAACCTGATAAAGTTGCAACCGTAGACAGTTTGCATTATTTCAATGATATAGTGTATCCGATACTTGATAATAAATGTATCAGTTGCCATAACCCTGAAAAAAAGAAAGGAGACTTATCATTGAAAACAATGAGTGAGATCCTAAAGGGAGGTGAAAACGGGAAGGTTATTAGCGCAGGAGATTCAAAAGAGAGTATGCTGGTGAACGTTCTTCACTTGCCGTTGGAAGATGATCACCATATGCCGCCAAAAGGGAAAAAGCAAGTTACGGAAGAAGAGGCTTATTTGCTATCCTATTGGATTGATCATGGGGCTGATTTTAATAACAAAGTGGTAGCCTATCAAAAAAACGATACCATAAATAAGTTGCTTGAAGCCTATGTGGTGGAAGAAGAGGTGGAACCGGAAGAGGCTGATTTAGCTGATATCCGGGAATTAATGGACAATGGCTTTCGGGTACAGAAGATAGTGGCCGATAAATCGTTTTTAAGTGTAAAGTACCTCTCGAAGAAGATCGATAAAAATGCAATGCGTTTACTTGAAAATGTGGCAGAGCAGGTGAAGGAATTAGATTTAGGAGGTAGTGATTTTAATGATGATTTAGGGACTTATCTGGAGGCTTTTAAAAATGTAAGATTCCTTAAATTAGATAATACCCTAATTACGGATAAGGTATTGGTTCATCTGGAGGAAATCTCCAAACTGAAAATACTGAATCTTCATAATACAGAAGTATCAGAAAAAGGATTGAGTCTTCTTCTCGAAAAGCTACAACCTGAAAAGGTGTATGTATGGAATACAAAAATGGATGATAAGGCATTGGCAATGATTGCCAAATCCAGCAATGTAGAACTTATTTCAGGGGTTTTTGAAGGATTTAATGAAGATGCTACTTTAAATCCGCCTGAGTTCAATAGCAATAAATCGGTTTTTTTAGATACAGTTCAGGTGAAACTAAGTAGTCAGGTTAGAAATGTCCAATTCTACTATACTACAGATGGTTCCGATCCGGATTCAGATTCAGAGCCAATGCCGGAAACATTGCTTATTAAGGAACCACTGATTTTTAAGGCAAAGGCTTTTAAAAATGACTGGTTGCCCAGCCCTGTTGTTACTAGAGAATACTTTAAAGTTAAATATGTAGTTGAAGATTTTCAACTTGAAAAAGAGCCCAATAAAAAATACCCCGGATCCGGGAAACTTTTTGATCTGGTTGAAGGAACTACAAGTTTCTCAGACGGTAAATGGGCGGGGTTTGAAGGAGATGATATGGTGGCGGAAATTACGCTGGGAGAAGCAAAAGAGCTCGAAAATATTACTATAAGCTGTCTGGAAGACGTTAGCAGTTGGATATTTTTCCCAAAATCAATTTCCGTTTATACCAAAGATGAAAACGGGAACTATACAAAGCTGAGTGAACAAGAAACTAGCCGTCGCGGTGATATTATGGAAGATAAGAAACAGCGCTTTACTTTAAACTTCCCTAAAACAGCGATCAAAAATCTGAAAATTGTAGTGAATAACTATGGAAAGTTGCCGAAATGGCACGATGGAGCTGGAAGCGATGCCTGGTTATTTATAGATGAGGTTTTAATATGGTAAATAACAACTTAAATTAATATATGAAAGTGAATTTTAAACGTGTACTTATTTTAGCGCTGGCGGTTTTATTACAGGTTGGCTGCCAAAAACAAAAAACAACTTTTACAGAATCGGATATAAAAATCATTCCTCAACCCAAAGAGTTAACCCTTAACCAGGGATCATTCATCTTTGATGCTGATACAAAATTTGTAGTTACCTCAGATACCCAGTTACAAGCAGCGCAAATATTGATTGACAGGTTTAAAACAGCTGCAGGCTTGGAGCTTGAATTAACTAAAGATCAACCTTCTTCTAATTTCGTTATTTTAAAAGATAATTCACAGCTTGGAGCAGAAGCCTATACATTGGTGGTTGGTGATGATAATATCGTTATAGAGGCTTCAGGTTTAAGTGGGTTTGTTTACGGTATAGAAACGTTAAGACAATTACTGCCGGTAGCCATAGAAAAGAACACGGTAAGTGCAGATGTATCATGGGAAGTTCCAAACGTCAATATTGCTGATGCCCCACGATACAAATGGAGAGGACTTATGCTGGATGTTTCTCGTCATTTTTTTGAAAAAGATTATGTGATGAAGACCATCGATCGATTATCATATCTAAAGATGAATACACTACACCTGCATTTGGTAGATGATCAGGGATGGCGCATAGAAATTAAAAAATACCCAAAACTGACCGAAGTAGGTGCTTACAGGGTTGACCAGGAAGATAAACACTGGAATGCAAGACCCAGAGCAAAAGCGGATGAAAAGGGTACCTACGGTGGCTTTTATACCCAAGAGGATATAAAAGAAATAGTGGCTTATGCTGAAAAGCGAGGAATTACCGTTGTACCGGAAATTGAAATGCCTGCACACGTAAGTAGTGCGGTTGCAGCATATCCTTCTTTATCTTGTTTTGAAACTCCTATATCTGTACCATCAGGAGGTTTATGGCCTATCACTGATATTTATTGTGCAGGGAAAGAATCAACTTTCGAATTTCTTGAAAATGTACTTGTAGAAGTGATGGATTTGTTTCCTTCAAAATACATCCATGTAGGAGGAGATGAAGCAACTAAAACGAATTGGGAAAAATGCCCGCATTGTCAGAAACGAATTAATGCGGAAGGACTTGAAAATGTAGAAGAACTTCAAAGCTATTTCATCAAAAGGATGGAACGTTTTATTAGTTCAAAAGATCGTATCCTTATTGGATGGGATGAAATTCTCGAAGGCGGTTTGGCTCCGGGAGCTACCGTAATGAGCTGGAGAGGTGTAAAAGGTGGTTTAGAAGCATCAGAGCAAGGCCATGATGTAGTAATGACTCCGGGATCACATTGTTATTTCGATCATTATCAAGGGCCTCAGGATTCTGAGCCAGCTGCATGGGGTGGATATACTCCTTTGAGTAAAGTATATGAGTTTGATCCAACTGTCGATGGGATGTCTGATGAGCAAGCAAAGCATGTACTTGGTGGTCAAGCCAATTTATGGGCTGAATATATACCTGATACCGATCAGTCTGAATATATGATTTATCCAAGAATAGCTGCTTTGTCAGAAACACTATGGAGCCCTAAGGAAGGTAGAAGCTGGAATAAATTTACGACGCGGATTATTCCAATGTTCGATCGTTTTGCAGCTATGGGAATCAATTATGCTCAGAGTGTTTACACTATTAGAGAAGAGGCTATTGTTGATGAGAACACAGGTGCTGTATCTGTTTCACTAGCGAACGAGATCGAGAATTCTGACATAAGATATGTTCTTAATGATGGTGATCTAAATACAGATGCTGTTACCTATGATAAGCCAATTCAAATTACAGAGACTACCACAATTAAGGCTTCTTATTTCGAGAATGATAAACCTTTAGGGGCAGTATTTGAAAAAACCTTTAAATATCATAAGGCGGTTGGTAAGAAGGTAACTTATAATACAGAGGTGAACGATAGGTACCAGGGTGCTGGTGCAACTACGCAGGTGAATGTATTGAGAGGTACCAAGAATTTTCACGATGGTCAATGGCAAGCATGGCTGGCTAAAGACATGGAAGTGGTTATAGATCTTGATGAACCTACAGAGATTTCAAAAGTTTCTGTGGGAGCGTTGGAAAATCAGGGTCCTGGAATATACTATCCAACCATGGTTGAGGTGTGGACTTCTGACGACGGACAGAACTTTGTGTCTGCGGGTAAAACAGAAAGAGCTTATGCTGCCACTGGAGATGCAACCATTAAAGACTTTGAGGTGACTTTTGAGAAAAAGAGCGCACGTTATATTAAGGTGAAAGCTACGAACCTGAAACAAACACCTACTGGTGGTGGCGTGTTTCTCTTTGTTGATGAAATTATAGTAGAATAAAAATGAATTTAAAGAAAATAACTTTAGGGCTTTTCTTTTTGGGTAGTATGCTTACTGCCCAAAAACAAGCCGTCGAATATGTGAATCCTTTTATTGGGACATCGAATTACGGAGCCACAAATCCGGGAGCTATTGCACCAAGAGGAATGGCGAGTGTTTCACCTTTTAATGTCGCCGGACCACAAAATTTACCACACGAAAAGGATAGTCGTTGGTTGTCAAATCCGTATGTGCATCAAAATACATTCCTTACCGGCTTTACCCATGTTAATTTGAGTGGTGTAGGTTGTCCTGATCTTGGAGTGGTAATTACCATGCCAACAACCGGTGCGGTAGAAACCAATCACTTGAATTATGGAACCACCTATACGGACGAAAAGGCAACAGCCGGTTATTATTCCGTAAATCTGTCAAAATATAATGTAAAAGCAGAGGCTACTGCATCTACCAGGGTTGGTGTTACCCGATATACCTTTCCGGCTGGAAAGTCGAATATCCTTTTAAACCTGGGGTTGGGCTTAACCAATGAACAAGGAGGTATGGTAAAGATGGTTGCTCCTGATGAAATAGAAGGTTTTAGAAATGTTGGATCGTTTTGTTACAACAGTCCGGAACAGGCATATCCTGTTTATTTTGTGGCTAAATTTTCAAAACCGGCAGAAGAATTCGCCATCTGGAATAAGCCTTATAAATATGAAGGCGTTGAGGCGCAATGGATGGGCTACAATGGGAAGACCAGAATAATGAAAGGGTACACGCGAGAAGTTGTCGGAGATAGTATTGGAGCCTATGTTACCTATAATTTTGATAAACAGACTCAGGTGGAAGTGAAAATTGGAGTTTCCTATGTGAGTATAGAAAACGCCAGACAAAACCTGGAAAAAGAGGTGGGTGATATGTCTTTTGATCAAGTGTATGACAAAACGAAAAATGAATGGAATAAGGCATTGTCTACCATAGAAGTTGAAGGTGGTACTGAAGATGAGAAAACTGTTTTTTACACGGCATTATATCATACGCAGATTCATCCCAATACCCTGAATGATTACAATGGTGAATACCCTGAAATCGGTACTGGAAAAATTGGTAAAACCAGTGGAACGCGATTTACGGTATTTTCGCTATGGGATACCTATAGAAATTATCATCAGTTAATGTCATTATTGTATCCTGATCAGCAATTGAACATGGTTAACAGTATGTTGCAGATGTATGATGAAAATGGATGGCTGCCTAAATGGGAACTAAATTCAACAGAAACTTTTACCATGGTTGGTGATCCTGCTTCTGTCGTTATTTCAGACACCTATTTGAGAGGGATTAAAGGTTTTGATGTTGACAAAGCATATGAAGCGATGCTTAAGGGGGCCAATCAGATTGAAAATAACCCGCTTCGCCCGGGCTTGGAAGAATATATAAAAAATGGGTATGTGAGTGTTGACAGTAAAATAGGAGGTCCCGTTTCCACTACGCAGGAATATAATATTTCTGATTATGCAATAGCTCAGTTCGCCAAAGCCCTCGGGAAGAAAGAAGATTATAAAACGTATTATAAGCGTTCTTTATCCTATAGAAAGCTTTTTGATAAAGAATTTGAACTGCTACGTCCTAAATATAGCAATGGAGAGTGGTATAAGCCCTTCGATCCGAATAAAGGAGCAAATTTTGAGAAAAATGTAGGGTATATTGAGGGTAATGCCTGGCAGTATGCCTTTATGAATCCTCATGATATCAAAGGAAACATTAAGTTGGTTGGGAGTAATAAAAAATTCGTTACACAACTTGATAACATCTTTGAAAAAGGGCAATTCGATATGGCTAATGAACCTGATATTGCCTATCCTTTTTTATATAACTATTGTAAGGGATATGAGTATAAAGCCCAAAATAGAGTTCATGAATTAATCGCGGAATATTTTACGAATAAACCTGCCGGACTTCCAGGAAATGACGACACCGGAACGATGTCTGCATGGGTTATTTATGCAATGATGGGAATATATCCCGTAACTCCGGCGGCACCAATGTATACGATTACCACCCCTGTTTTTGATAAGGTTACCATTCATCTCGATGAAAACTATTATGACAATAGTACACTGGTAATAGAGAAACAAGGGAATGATGGAATTATCTCAGAAGTAAAATTAGAAGGTAAAAACATCAGAAGCTTTTTTATCGATCACGATGAGCTGACCTCTTCCGGGAAAATGGAAATAATATTGAAATAAACTACCTCAGGCTAAGCCTGTGAAGTGCCTGCCTGAATAATAAATTCGGGCAGGTTAGCATAAAAACAAACAAACAAACAGTCCGACATTAGTTTCGTGAAATCTCGTGGAGAATGTTTAACAAGGACAATTGTCGGAGCAATTTAAAGCTCACTTAGTGAGAGAAATAACTGACAAACTAATGAAAAAACTAAGCTTTATAGTCATTCTTTTAGGGGTGTTTTGTTTAAATGGACAAAACAAATTTCCCTATCAGGATGCCTCTTTACCTGTTGAAGAACGCGTACAAGATTTATTAAAAAGGATGAGCCTTGAAGAAAAGGTGCGTCAGATGGATATGTACCGGGGTGAGAATTTTAAAACGGATGAAAAATTCGATAAAAAGAAAACTGTCGGGCATATAAACGATTTGGGAGTAGGTGCAATACATGATATCTACCCAAGATCAGCTAAAATGATTAATGATTTACAAAAACATGTCATAAAGAATAACCGATGGGGAATACCTGCGCTTATCATGTGTGAAATGTTACATGGATATGTGGATGATGGAGCCACTGCATTTCCTATGAATATTGGTTTAGGTGCAACCTGGGATACTGAATTGATGTATGAAGTCGGACGGGTAATTGGAACTGAAGCACGAATCAGAGGTGTGCATTACGGCCTGGGACCGGTTTTAGGAATTGGTCGTGAACCGCGTTGGGGTCGTGTAGCTGAAACTTTTGGTGAAGACACCTATCAGGCTAGTGAAATGGGACTCGCTATGATAAAAGGAATCCAGGGTGATACTTTGGCTTCTTCTACTTCTATAATAGCGGAGCCAAAACACTTTGCAGTACACAGTTATCCACAAGCCGGAGGAAATTCATCGCCGATAATCGTAGGTGAACGTACAGCCAGGGAAGATTTTTTACCCGTTTTTGAAAAAGCCTTTGTCGAAGGAGGAGCACTTGGAACAATGTGCGCCTATACTGAATTAGATGGAATCCCTTGTGCAGCAAACGAATGGCTGCTTACAGATGTGTTGCGAAATGAATGGGGTTTTAAAGGTATCGTTATTTCAGACCTGGGAGCTATTAAATATGTGCAGACGACGCATTATGTAGCTGACTCTCCAAAAGATGCGATTAAACAATCTGTAGCAGCAGGGGTTGATATGCAGTTCTATGATTTCTCTAATGAGTTTTGGCAAAAAACGCTTGTTGAATTAGTGAATGAAGGAGACTTGAGTATGGATGCCATCGACAGAGCAGCAGGAGGTGTTTTAAGACTTAAGTTTTTGTTAGGATTATTTGAAGATCCATATACAGATGCAAAACTGTTTGATAAGCTGTATCATACGGAAAAACACCAGAATATTGCATTACAGGCAGCTCAAAAATCGGTGACCCTGTTGAAAAATGATGGGAACTTATTACCGTTTAATGATGATGTTAAATCAATAGCAGTTATAGGACCTAATGCCGATGAAACCCGTCTTGGAGGATATGCGGTAAGAAATAAAGAAGCGATTACAGTACTAGAGGGAATCAAAGAAAAAGTAGGAGATAAGGTGAATGTGTTTTATGAGGAGGGTGTTCCTTTAATCATAAAAGGACAGATTATTTCTTCAGAGAACTTGTGGACTCCCGATGAATCCTCGAATGGCCTTAAAGGAGAATATTTCGACAATAGAAGCCTTAAAGGTGAACCTGTTTTAACCAGAGTTGATGATGAACTTGAATTCGATTGGCCATGGTCTCCCGGAGAAGGAGTGCCTGATGATCAATTTTCGATTCGATGGACTGGTTTCTTAAAGCCAACCACCTCTTTTGAAGGTTGGCTGGGCTTAAGTTCAGATGATGGTGTAAGAATGTGGGTAGACGATAAACTTATCGTCGATAATTGGACAAAAGGATCTACTAACATAGTAACCCATCCGATGAATTTTGAAGCAGGTCGAAAGTACAAAGTGCGTATCGAAATGTGGGAAGGAGGCTGGGGAGCCCGTGCACATTTGAGATGGAACCTGAAAAAAGTTGATTTCAATCCGGCAGTTGCTATTGCTGAAAAGGCCGACGTAGCTGTAGTGGTAATAGGAGAATCAAGAGAGCTTGTGGAAGAAAACCGGGATGTCGCAACTTTAGATCTCCATGGTAAACAATTAGAATTGATACAGGCCATACAAAAGACCGGAACACCTGTGGTTTGCGTACTGCTTAATGGCCGTCCGTTGTCTGTTAACTGGATCGATAATAATGTGCCATCTGTTCTGGAAGCCTGGTTTCCGGGTGAAAAAGGGGGACAAGCTATAGCAGATGTACTCTTTGGAGATTATAATCCTGCAGGAAGGTTGTCTATTACCGTACCGAAATCTGTAGGACAGTTGCCAATATACTACAATCAAAAGCCATCGGCTATTCACAGATATGTGGAAGAAAGCGAAGATCCTCTATATCATTTTGGATATGGCTTAAGTTATACCACATTTAACTACGACAACCTTAAATTAAGTGCTGAGACCATTGGCAAGGATGAGAGTGTAGAGGTTTCCGTAAATGTATCGAATACCGGTGACTATGACGGGGAAGAGGTTGTTCAGTTGTATATAAATGATGTATATTCTTCGGTAACAACACCACGTAAAGCTTTAAAGGGCTTTGAACGTGTGTTTATCAAAAAAGGAGAAACGAAGGAAGTGACATTTGAACTTACTCCCGAAGAACTGGCAATCTGGAATAGAGATATGAAAAGAGTGGTTGAACCCGGTAAATTTCAGGTAATGGTTGGAGGAAATTCAATGGATACCATAAAGACATCATTCGAGGTGACTAACTAAAAAAATATAAATTATGAAGTTGAGATCTTTCAAAGCATATCCGTTATTATTACTTCTGTTACTATTGGTGTCCTGTAGTAAAGACAAGTTGGTCCTTATTGATAAAGGACATACTGATTATACGATCGTTTTGGATGAAAAAGCTTCAGAAGAAGAGAAAAAGGCGGCAGCGGTTCTTCAGGATTACCTTCAAAAGATTACTTCGGTAAAGGTTCCTGTGAAATTGGGAACAGAAGGAGTTAAATCAATTTATTTGAAAACCCTTGATGGGGATAATGAAGAAATAGGCGTAAGATCAGAAGACCAGGACCTGGTTATTTATGGAGGGTCTGATAAAGCGCTGATGGATGCAGTATATGTGTTTTTAGAGCAGTATTTGGGTTGTGATTGGTATACCCCGGATGTTGCTAGTATTCCGGAGATGGAGAACGTGGTTCTTGATAAGAACCTGAATTTCGAATACCGTCCTGAAATAGAAGTTAGAACGGTGCATTCAAGGCTTTTTTATGAAAATCATACGTTTGCGGATGAACATAAAGTGACCAAAAAATCATTTCCTTTTTATGTTCCTGAAGCCAGGGTGCATACGTTTCATAAATTTATTCCGGAAGAACAGTTTTATAAAGAGTACCCTGAGTATTTTGCGCTTAGAAATGGTAAAAGATTGCCGACCCAATTGTGTTTGACTAACCCGGAGGTATTGCGGATCGTAATTGATTCGGTAGCATCGCTATTTGAGAAGCATCCGGAAGCTACGGTAGCATCTGTGAGTCAGAATGATAATCAGCAGTACTGTGAATGTGATGCCTGTAAAGCAATTGACGAAGAGGAGGGTAGTCATGCCGGTACGATGATTCGGTTTGTCAATAAAGTAGCTGAACGATTTCCGGACAAAACCATTTCAACATTGGCCTATCAGTACACTCGAAAACCTTCTAAAACAAGGCCTGATGAAAACGTGCTGGTTACCTTGTGTTCTATTGAATGTGATAGAAGTGGCTCCATTGAAAATAAGTGTGAAGCTTTTGCAGAGGATTTAAAGGGGTGGGGCAAGTTAACGGATAAAATTCGGATTTGGGATTATACGACCCAGTTTACTAATTTCTTAGCTCCCTTTCCAAATATCCATACACTGCAGCCAAACATTAAATTGTTTAGAGATAATAATGTTAAATGGGTGTTTGAACAACATAGCAATAACCCAAGCGAATTGTTCGAATTACGTTCTTATGTAACGGCTAAATTATTATGGAACCCTGATCTGAATTTAGATAGTTTGATGACAGTGTTTACAGATGGTTACTATCAGGAGGCTGGAACCTATATAAAGCAATATGTCGATACAATACATAAGGGAATACAGGATGATAAGGATTTCTTCTTGTTTCTGTATGGTGATCCTTCACAGGCTTTTTCTTCATATTTGAATCCTGAAAAGCTAAAACAGTATACAAGTATTTTTGATGCTGCTGAAGCAGCCGTAAAACATAAACCTCAGGTGCAAGAGCGAGTGAAAGCGGCTAGACTGGGAGTAGATTACGCAGTTTTAGAAGCATGTCGCAAAGGGATTTCTGAGGATTATTCATTAACTAATAAAACTGAAGCAGGAGTAAATCAAGCGGTAGTTGCTTTACTCGATAAATTTAAGTCCACTTGTGAACAATGGAATATAACCATGATGAATGAGATGGGGTTTACGGTAAATGAATATTGCGATGCTTATAGAAAAGCCATTGAGGTGGCGAAACAGCCTAATATCGCCAAAGGAAAAAAGGTGGTTCTGAATACGAAGCCTAAGAAATATGCGGATGAGGATCCGCAGACCCTTACCGATGGAGCGTTGGGAGGCAATAACTTTTATGCGAATTGGTTGGGCTTTGAAGGAAATGACCTGGATGCAGTTGTTGATCTGGAAGGATTGAAAGAGATCAGTACCGTTTCAAGTGCCTTTTTACAAGTAACCAACCATATAGTCTTCTATCCTTCAAAGGTTACCTATTATGTGTCGAATGATGGAGTGGAATTTAAAAAGATTGGCTCGATTCAGAATCCAATGCCTCTCAATAAAGAAAGCAAGATAAATGATATCCAGTACTTTAAGTTGGATTTTGATCCTGTGAGTGCGCGGTACGTGAAAATAATTGCAGAAAACTTAAAGGAAGCACCATACTGGCATCATGCAGCAGGCTTGCCTTCCTGGATTTTTATAGATGAAATAATAATTAATTAACTTTTACTTTAATGATGAAAATTACAAAACTCTTTGTGTTGTTTTTGGTATTATCCGGTATTCAGGTTGGTTTTTCCCAGGCTGTTTATGAAGATGAGCGTTATGTGCCGGAAACCGACCCAGCAGTATTAGAAAAATTAGATGAATGGCAAGATTTGAAATTTGGACTGCTAATGCATTGGGGTGCTTACAGTCAATGGGGTATTGTAGAGTCTTGGTCGTTATGCCCGGAAGAATACGGTTGGTGTGAACGTAAAAAAGGTTCAAATCCGGAAAACTATTTTGCTTATAAACAAGAGTACGAAGACCTTCAAAAGACATTTAATCCTGTGAAGTTTAACCCTGAAAAGTGGGCGAAAGCTGCAAAAAATGCAGGAATGAAATACGTGGTATTTACTACGAAGCATCACGATGGATTTTCGATGTTCGATTCAAAATATACAGATTATAAGATATCTGGAACAAATTCTCCGTTTGCCTCTAACCCTCGATCTAATGTGGCAAAAGAAGTCTTTGAAGCATTCAGGAATGAGGATATGTGGGCAGGAGCTTACTTCTCTAAGCCTGATTGGCATTCAGAATACTATTGGGATCCTTATTTTCCTCCTAAAGATAGAAATGTAAATTACGACCCTAAAGCCTATCCTGAAAAATGGAATAAGTTTGTTGATTTTACACACAACCAGATTTTGGAATTATTAACCGATTATGGTGATATAGATATTTTGTGGTTAGATGGAGGTTGGGTTGCTAAAACTCCTAAGTCAGAAATTACCAGCTGGTATGATCGTCAGGCCAAAAGTGATGAGACTGGCTATGTAAAACACCGTATCATCGATCAGGACATCAAAATGGATGAGCTGGTAGAAAAAGCTCGTGAAAAACAACCTGGATTGATCGTAGTGGACAGGGCGGTTCATGGCAAAAATCAAAACTATTTAACTCCTGAGAACAGAGTTCCTGAGAAGCCATTACCGTACCCATGGGAATCATGTATTATCTCCGGAGGTGGATGGTCCTGGAGTCCAAACGCTAAATATATGTCTGGAAGAGAAGCTGTTCATATGTTGGTGGATATCGTAGCAAAAGGAGGTAACCTGCTACTAAATGTTGCCCCAAATGCTCAGGGAGAATGGGATCAGGGAGCTTATGACCTTTTAGAGGAAATAGGAGCATGGATGGATGTAAACAGTGAGGCAATTTATGGAACAAAGCCAATTGCTCCTTATAAATTTGATAATATTTGTCTTACATCAAAAGAAGATGGTTCTATCTATCTTATTTATTTAGTTGATGAAAATCAGACAGAAATACCAACTACAATTGAGGTGCCATTTGCGTTAAAAAACAAAGCAAAAGCTAAAGTCTTAGGGGAAAACGTTAGATGTCAGATTGAAAAGGGAAATGGGAGTTTTAAGGTGACGATTCCTAATAAAATAGCGAGTAAATTAGGGGAAAGCGCAGCATTTGTTGTTAAAATAAAATAATAAATAATTTTTTAGGTTAAAACACCGAAAATTCTTCAAAAAATTAAGTATTCAAAAGCTGAATAGTGAAAGCGATATCGTTTTCGTTATTCAGCTTTTCTAATTAGTTGTCGGTCGAAAATCTTTCCTATAATTTAACCTTATTATAACATTTATACCAGTGTTTTATGGCTAAGACACGGTCAACCAATTTAAATTAATTTTTAAACATTAAACAAGAAGTATGTGTAAAAAGCTACTAACCATTATGGTATTTGTCTGCTTGTTGTCTGGACAGACAATTTGGGCGCAAGACAAAACGATTACAGGTACAGTTACTGGGGCATCTGATGGTGTTCCTTTACCAGGCGTGACAGTTATGGTAAAAGGTACAAGTACTGGAACTTCAACCGATTTTGACGGGAACTATTCCTTGTCAGCTCCTTCTGACGGAGTATTGGTGTTCTCTTATGTTGGGTTTACAACTCAGGAAATAACAATCGCCGGAAAGACGGTGGTTAATGTATCAATGACCGAAGATACGCAACAGTTAGATGAGGTTGTTGTTACCGCTTTAGGTATTAAAAAGGAAACCAAAAAGATTGGTTATGCAATGTCTGAGGTAAAAGGTGAAGAATTAGCAAAAACGAATACTGTAAATCCGGTAGAGGCTTTACAAGGTCAGGCTGCTGGTGTTAGTATTGGAGCTTCAGATGGTGGTATGTTTGGTAATTCTAAAATCCAGATTCGTGGTATTTCAGCATTGAACTCAAACAATAACCAACCGATATTTGTAGTTGATGGAGTTATTCTTGAGAATAACGTTACAGGTGCAAGTGCAGACTGGAATGCAAGTTCAAATGACTTTGGTAACATATTAAAGAACTTAAACCCGGATGACTATAAGAGTGTTTCTGTACTTAAAGGTGCAGCTGCAACAGCTCTTTATGGATCCAGAGGTCTTAACGGGGTGGTATTGATTGAAACTAAAGACGGTTCAGCATCAAGAGGTATAGGTGTTTCTATAAAGCAATCTATGGGTGTTGATCACGTTTACAATCAACCTGATGTACAATACGAATTTGGTCCTGGTGCATTAGCTGGGTATACTAATTATGGTGAAAGAGATGCTGATGGTAATTACTACCGTTTCTCTACGGACCAGTTTTATACAAATCAGGATGGAGATCCTACAAAAATTAATCATCCATGGGGATGGGCTGGTTACGGTCCTCGTTTTGATGGAAGACCAATGGTAGGGTTCGATGGTGAAATGACTACTTATAGCCCGGTTAAAGATGGGGTTCTTAAGGCATACGATACAGGTTGGAACACCAACACGTCTGTTTCAATGAGTGGTGGTCATGAAAAAGGTAATTTCTACCTTTCGTATTCAAGAAATGACAGAGAAGGTACGTTACCAAATAATACATTCGACAGAGATGCTTTAATGTTCAGAGGAGCACATGAGCTTACAGATTGGTTAAAAGCTGACGCGTCGATTTCTTATACGCTTTCAACGGCTAAGAACCCAAGAAATGATATTTCTCAATTGTTCTTTGATGGTACCTGGTCAAACTATTATGATGCAGAAAAATACAGTCAGCGTCAATACTGGCAGGCTGCACATGGCGGTGTTCCTAATGCTGCTTATGGTGATGATTATGCTTATGTTCCGGCAAGAGGATTGTGGTTCTCTTACAATATGAATAATAATGAGCGTAACGAAGAAGTTATTCGTCCAATCGTTCGATTAACTGCGAATGTGAATGACTGGATTACGCTTACCGCTGAAGCGAACATGAACTCTTATAATGTTAAGACGGAAGTTAAAAACCTTGGACAAGGTTTTCAGAATGAAGGTGGGTATTATGAGTTAGGACATTTTCAGGATGTTAGTAAAACAGGTAAGTTTACAGCTAACTTCCAGAAGAATATTACTCCTGATATTACTGGTCAATTATTGCTTGGTGCTGAAGCATGGAGCCAGGAAAAATCACAAACCAGATCATGGACCGATGGTGGTTTAATTGTTCCGGGAAGATATTTCCTTAACAACTCTAAGAGAACTGCAAGAACAGAAGCTAGAGTTTTTGGAACTAAAAAGATTAATTCTTTATACTTCCTTTCAAGCTTCGGTTACAAAGATCAATTGTTCTTAGATATTACAGGAAGAAATGACTGGTCTTCTGCATTAGTTTATAGTAACGGAGATGGAAATTATTCATATTTCTACCCTTCTGTAAGTTCTTCTTGGATATTTACTGAAACATTCGATACGCCAGATTGGTTTACTTTTGGTAAACTAAGAGCTTCATGGGCTCAGGTAGGTAGTGATACAACTCCTTATTTCCTGAACCAGGGTTATAATCTGGATACCTATGAAATGAATGATGGTACCTTTATTTATACAAATGGTATCAGTACTACAGCAATCGATAGAAGTATCGAGCCGGAGAGAAAGAACTCTTATGAGATCGGTGCAGATATTCGATTCTTTGACAATAGATTAGGTTTTGATTTTGCTTACTATAAAGAAGATATTACAAATCAGATCGGTGATATCCCGGTTCCTGCTGAATCTGGATATGGCAGAATCTTTACCAATATTGGTACACTTTCAAACTATGGTGTAGAATTAAAAGTTACTGGTACACCAATTAAAACAGAAGACTTCCGTTGGGATGCTACTTTTAATTATTGGAAAAATACCACTAAGATAACCGAGATGCATGAAGCATTAGGAGAGTACAAAGTGCTTGGAGGTTATGTGAATTACGGTAACTTTAGAGTAGGTGCGGTAGCCTTCGAAGGAGGAGAATACGGTACTTTAATGAGTGATAGTAAGCCTAAGACATGGCAGTCTGACGATCCGAATGATCCAAGAAACGGAATGCCAATATTCGTATGGAGTGACTCGAGAAGAGGTGCTTATTACGAAAGAAGTTATGAAGTGGAAAAAGTAGGTAAGATACAGCCTGACTTTGAAGGATCATTGAACAATACGTTTACATATAAAGGACTTACTTTATCTGTGCTATTAGATGCAAGATATGGTGGACATATTGCTTCTTACTCTAACAAATATGGTACTTCATACGGATGGTTAGAGACTTCATTGTATGGAAGAGCTCCAGAGTATGGAGGTCAGTCTTGGACTTCTCAATACAGCGATACTCAGGGACAGCAATTTAGTGATGGTGTAATTCCTGATGGTGTATTTGCTGAAGGACAAACCGTTACTGCACCAAACGGAAATTCTGTTGATGTGGGTGGAATGACTTATCAGGAAGCTTACGATCAAGGTTTTGTAGAGCCTACTCACGCTAGTTTCTATAATTATTTTACAAACTCATGGGGACAAGGGGTTGTTAATGACAACTGGTTTAATGAGGTGAAGTATATCGCGCTAAGAAATATTTCATTAGGATATAACCTTCCAAATACTGTAAGTAGTAAAATCGGAGCTAGAAACTTCTATGTAGGTGTAAATGCAAGAAATTTAGGGTATTTGTATAATTCATTACCAAATAACCTGAATCCAGAAAGTTTTAGAGGTACTACAAGTACTGAGTCATTCCAGGAAAGAGGATTTATCCCTTACACTGCGTCTTATACCATGACAATAGCTATTGACTTTTAAAAGATAATATGATGAAAATTAAAAATATATTTCACACATCATTAGCGCTACTCGCAATTGCTTTTGTAGGCTGTGATAAAGACCATTTTGCGGATCTTAACAGTAATCCATCAGATTTGTCCGAACCGGATTTACGTTTCTCAGTGGCTAAATCTGTCGAACTAATGTATAATAACGATTATACGATTTGGTTCTATACGAATTTCGATTATGTGTTCCCATGGAGTCAGTTAACTGGCGTTGGGGTAGGTAACAATGAAGATTTTGTTGTGATGGGACCTTACGGGAATCAGCAACTTTATCCTTCACTTTATTCAAATGTAAGAGATGTAAGGTTCAGAATTGATGCCTTGCCTGCAGAAGAACAAGCTGGTATGCAAGCTATGAAAGCGATGACTGTACCAACATTGATTCAGCCATACCTTACGGTTACTGATAATCAGGGTTCGTTACCATATACTGAAGCTGCTTTAGCTTCGTATACAACCCCTGCTTTATTGACTCCGGTATACGATAATCAGGAATTGATGTTCAATACATGGTTAGAGGAATTAGATATGGCTATTGAAAGTCTTACGGCTTCTAATCAATTGGATATTGGAGGACAAGACGTTGTTTATGGAGGTGATTACACCAAATGGGCTAAGTTTTGTAACCTTTTAAAGTTGAAAATTGCTGCAAGATTAGTGAATAAAGACAGAGCGAAAGCTTTATCAATTGCTGAAGAAGTAGCTAACTCACCGGTAGGATATATGAATAGCCTTGATGATGATTTTATCTATAAAAGAGATAAAAATTATTTCGGTACAGGTAACGGTAACCAGCCTGGAGCTGCAGGTAAGAATGTTGTTGATTTCTTGATTGCAAATAAAGATCCAAGAGTACGTTACTTGTTTACTAAAAACGGATTCAATGCAGAGGTGGTTCAGGCGTTTATAGATGCAGGAAAAGACCTTCCTCCGTATGTTGAGCAATATGTAATGACAGATGTTGATGGTAACTTTGCAGGTTGGGAAGCGCCAGGTGAGCCATGGGTTCGTTATTTCGGAGCACCTTTATCTCCGGATGAGCGTTTCGATGCGACTAATGATCCTTATTTTCAGCAAAGTGAATTGAATAGAATTAGTCTTGATGGTGTAGAAAAGACCTATGCCTCAACTTCTTCTTATTCTGAAAGAATTACAAGAACTGGTATTAACCATACCTACCCAACAAGACCAGGAGGAAGAGTGATTGAAAAGAGAGATAACTTCCCTTCATTAGAGGTTATTTTAGGTTCTTCTGCAGAAACAAATTTATATTTAGCTGAATTTAAATTGTTGGGTGCTAATATTCCGGGTACGGCTCAGGAATACTTCAATAGAGGTGTTGAGCTTTCTGTACTAAGATTGGATGCTTTAGCAGAGAATAACGGACAGCCTTATTATGAATCTGATCCTGTTTATACGGATGAAGCGGAAGCGGAAGCTGCCGCTACTAAATTAAGAGCTGGAGAAATCGCTGATTTATTAACACAGCCTGCTTACGATTTAAGTACAGATGGATTAGAAAAAGTATACATCCAGCAGTATATCAATTTTGCTGCAACTCCTGGAGATTTGTGGACTTTGGTTAGACGTTCAGGTGTGCCTAAAACAGGAAGTGCATACTTCCCGAGAGAAGCGCTTTTAGCTTCAGGTTCTGAGCTTACAATTCCACGTAGATTTACCATCGAAACTCCAACTGGAGATGATGCGAACTTTGAGAATCGTGCAAGTGCTATCGAAGAGCAAGGGTTTACCACAGGTACAAACGATCCTGCTACTTTGAATACTGAAAGAATCTGGTTTGATAAGGAGAATCCTAATTATGGTGTAGGACCTAATAATTAATAAGTTCTCATTTAGTTAGTTTATATAGTTTTTTATTGTGTTTAAAAAGGCCCCTGCAGGGGCCTTTTTTTTTGTGGTATATTCTGTCTTTTCTTACAACATTCTGTCGTTTTTTAGAAATTATTCTCTTTTTTATGAATTTTATTATCGTTTTGATAATTTTCTATCCTAATTTGGGCGTTTGGACCAAAATTAAAGCTTCTTCGTAGTTAAAATACATACTTTGGGCGAGTGCCCTATGTTGCCTGTCGAAATTCTTTTTAATTATTTAACAGATTCATAACATTTATGTCAAATTATTAAGGATTAACCAAAAATAATACTAACTAACTTAAACTTTAAATGTATGTATAAAAGGATACTATCGAGTTTGGTGTTTGTGCTGTTGATGTGTAGTCAGGCAGTATTGGCGCAAAGTAAAACTGTCACTGGTAAGGTCACCAGTGAAATGGATGGTTCGCCGTTACCGGGAGTAACGGTTATGGTAAAGGGGACAAGTAATGGTACTTCAACCGATTTTGATGGTAATTATACCATTAACGTAGGAGCTGATGCCGTATTGGTTTTCTCCTATGTTGGGTTCGCAACTCAGGAGGTTACCGCATCTGGAAAAACAACCGTAAATGTTTCGCTGGCAGAAGATACTCAGCAATTAGATGCAGTAGTAGTTACTTCATTAGGTATTTCAAGAGAGAAAAAGTCCTTGGGATATGCTACTTCTACTATCGATTCTGAAGAACTTGTTGAAACTGCAACTCCCAACTTCGGTACAGCTTTATATGGTAAAGCAACCGGGGTAAGAATTTCTCAGGGACCTGGTGGTTCAACCAGTCCGGTGAATATTCAGATTAGAGGTATTAACTCGATCACGGGTAGAAGTCAACCGCTCATCGTATTAGATGGGGTGCCAATTCGTGATGGAGAAGTGAATAACGGTAATTACTGGGGTGATCAACGTCTTAGAGGAAATGGATTGTTGGATATTAACCCGGAAGACATCGATAATATTTCGATTTTAAAAGGAGCTTCTGCAGCTGCATTATATGGTTCTGAAGCAGTGAATGGTGTGGTTTTAATTACCACTAAAAAAGGTAAAGGCAGAGGCCTTGGTGTTAACTTTAGCGTGTCTACAAGTTTTGATGAAGTTGCTTATTTGCCAAAATATCAAAACGTAAGAGGTCCTGGGTATCCAACGTATCTTTCGGATGCAGGTCAGGATGCAGATGGATTTGTATACTACGACCTTGATGGGGATGGTACTAATGAAACCAGAGGTCTTATCGGAACAACGTTAAACTTCGGACCAAAGTTCGATGGACAGCCAACGTTATCATGGGATGGTGAAGTACGTCCTTACAATGCACAAACAAATGCATATGAAGGATTGTTCCAGACCGCTAATAACAATATTTATAACATTGCAATTACCAATGTTACTGAAAAGTCGAATACACGTTTTTCATATACCCGTCAGGATTTGGAAGGAGTGAGTTTGAACTCTGAAAATGATAAGAATATTTTCAATTTAAACACCTCTTTTGATTGGGCAGAAAAGTTTAAAACAGATATTACTATAAATTATATCAATCAAACTGTTAATAACAGACCTTATTCAATAGACCGTCTAACGAATAACTTCGGTGGGATGATGTCGAGATTCGATAACGCAGATTGGTATTTAGACCACTATCAGACAAGTTTAGGATATCGTTTTGTAACAGGGAACAATCAAAGTTTAACGCCAGATGAAAATATTATTTATCCTGGATATAAAGATGCTGTTTTGGATTACTTATGGAGAGTGAACAGACATCAGTTAGAAGAAAAAAGTGATCGTGTAATCGCCAATCTTACCAACTATTGGGATATTACAAAAGGCTTACAGTTAAGAGGTAGAATTTCAACAGATTTCACTTCGATGAGAACTGAAGACAGTCGTGCAACTACAAGACCTTTGGTTTACGGTCCGTCAGGGGCGTTTATTTTAACAAATGATATCAATAAGATCGTTTATGGAGATGTGTTATTGACATATACCAAAGAGTTAACCCCTGATTTAGAGATGTCTTTAATGGCTGGTTACAATGCTACTAAACAAGAGCGTACCATGGTGAGAAGATCAACCAATGGAGGTTTGAGTGTAGAAAACTGGTTTGATGTGGCAGCTTCAACAAATACTCCGAATTCAGGGAGTGATCGATTCAATATTACTAAGGATGCATTAATCGGTACGGCAAACTTCAACTATAAAGGATTTTTATTTGTAGAAGGTACGGTTAGACGTGATAGAACTTCAACAATGCACCCTGATAATAATGCATTTACATACCCTTCAGTTAATTCAAGTTTCGTTTTTTCTGATGCTTTTGAAATGCCGGACTTTATCAACTACGGTAAATTAAGAGGTTCTTGGGGTATTGTAGGTAATTACCCTGATATTTACAGAGCTAATCAGGCTTACACGCAGAATACACTAGGTTCTCAAGGTGGAGGAGCAATTCTTTATACTCAGCTTCCAATGTCACAGGGGAATGATGGAATCAGACCTGAAGAGAAGCATGAATTTGAATTTGGTTTTGAAACAAGAATGTTCGATAGTAAAATCGGATTAGATGTGTCTTACTATAATGCCCAGATTAAAGATCAGATTTTACCATTAACCTTACCGTCTACATCAGGAGCTAATTCTGTATTGACTAATATTGGTACCTTAAGAAATAAAGGTTTAGAGGTTGGCTTAAATGTAACACCTATAGATGGTGACTTTACCTGGGATGTAAGAGTGAATTATGCGAAAAACTGGAATACAATTGAAAAGTTAGCGCCAGGTCTTGATGAATTACAACATACCAACTGGGATGGTGATGCAGCCAAGTTAGTGTCTAAAGTTGGTGAGCCAATGGGAGACTTTTATGTGCACCCTGTAGCAACTGACGATCAAGGTAGAAGAATAGTAGATCCTAATGGATTGTATAGAGTTGATCCAAATGAATATATAAAAGTGGGTAATGCCATGCCAAAAGCAGTGGGTGGTGTTTTTAACTCCTTCTCTTATAAAGGATTCTCATTAGACGCCATGGTAGATTATAGAATTGGTGGACACGTAATGCCAACAGCAATTAACTGGATGATCGGTAGAGGATTAACAGAAGAAAGTTTAAATTATATGGATGCTGAACATGGAGGATTAAGCTGGTATCAGGATGCTGCCGGTGACAGACACCTTACAGATGCGACACAGGGTCCTAACGGGGAGACTGTATATGATAATGGGATTGTATTAGATGGTGTTAAGGATGATGGATCAACGAACGATTATATCACTTCAAACCCTGAGTATTACTGGACTGTTTATAACTGGGGTGGGCCACAGTATAGCCCGAATACAAGATATGAGTTGTATGTGAAAGAAAATACATATTTCAAAATGCGTGAGCTTTCGTTAAAGTATCAGATACCTAGAGAAGCTGCAGAGAAAATAGGATTCCAAAATATTCAATTATCTGTTTTCGGAAGAAACCTGTTTTACCTGTATAGAACTTTAGATCATTTAGATGCTGAGCAGACAACAGCTGGTTCAAGATGGTTCCAGTCTGTAAACAATTTAGGTACCAATCCTTCTACAAGAACTTTCGGGATGATGATACGTGCAAGTTTGTAATTTGATTAGGTTGTTAATATCAAAAAATTTTAAAATGAAAAAAATATATATACCTATTATAATGGCCGGAGCATTGCTGTTTACCGGTTGTCAAGAATCCGATTTTAGTGATGACTACTCAAGTCCTTCTAAGATCGCGGAAACTACTGTAGATAAACAGTTTGCTGGGTTTATGGTAACCAACAAGGATTACGTGTTGCCTTCCTATCCTAATTACTTTATTGTGTTGAGAACAACACTAACAAGGTACAATCAGGCCGTAGGTTGGGTGAATGCTACCAATCAATATGTGCCTGGAGAAGCTGGTATTGCCAGAAGATGGGATAACTACTATAATATGTTAGCTCAGTACAGGGAATTAGAAAAGGTTTATGGTGAACTAACTCCTGAAGAGCAAAATAAATATAGAGTGTTCATGTTAACGGCGACTATCTATTTGTATGATCATACACAGAAGGTGGTTGATTTACATGGAGATATACCATTTAATGAAGCGGGTATGTTAAGCCAGAATGGTGGAGATTATATAGGGTCTTTAGCACCTTATGATAATGCAGAAGATCTGTATACAATGATGCTGGATAATTTGAAAACTTTTGCTGATGAATTAAATAATATCAGCTTTGATTCCGGAACTGCAGTATTATTTAACAATCAGGATTTTCTAAATGGAGGTGACCTTGATTTATGGAAGAAGTATTGTAACTCGTTGAGATTAAGAATGCTTACAAGGGTTTCAGGTGTGTCCTCATTTGAGTCAAGGGCAGATTCTGAAATTGCTTCAATCCTGAATAACCCAGGGTCTTATCCGATCATAGAAAGTAATGATGATAATATTCAGATAGAGGTTACAAACCTAGATACACCAATTAACTCTCAAGGTTTTGAAACTGGATTAGAAGATTGGGACGGTAACCTGGCAAGTAAAGCCATGATGGATCATATGAATACCAATGCTGACCCGAGATTGAGAGCAATGTTCGAGCCGGGTGAATCTGCAGGTGGCGTTTATAATGGATTAGATCCTTTATTGACGGCTTCTGAGCAGGAAGCAGCGGTTAGTAGTGGAGAGTTGGCCATCTATAATCGTACAACCTTAAGTAGAAATGATTATTTCCCTGGAGTTTTGATGAATGCCTCTCAAGTGAGTTTTCTTGTGTCAGAGTATTACCTTGGTCAGGGGAATGACGCCATGGCAAAAACCGCATACGAAACTGGGATTAGACAATCTATAGAATTCTATTATTGGTTAAATAGTCTGAGTGCAGATAATGCTGCTGGTGAGCTAATGCCAACAGATGAAGCTGAGATTTCGGCATACCTGATGAGTCCGGGTGTAAGTTGGGATGCTGCTACTACAGGCGCTGAAAAACTAGGATTGATCGGAGAACAAAAGTGGATTCACTTCAATGTAGTACAGTCTGTAGAGAACTGGTCGGAGTTAAGAAGAATGGACTTACCTGAATTAGAATTCCAGGCAGACCAGGCAAATCCACAAACTTTACCTCCAATGAGATGGATATATCCAAGTGGTGAACGTATATACAATACTGAAAATTATAACCAGGTTAGCGCATCAGATAATTTAACGACAAAAATATTCTGGGATGTTAACTAGTAAGTTCTCATTTAGTTAGTTTATATAGTTTTTTATTGTGTTTGAAGGCCCCGAATGGGGCCTTTTTTTTCAATTCCTGTAAAGGATGGTTGGTTCTGATTTCATGTTATTTGACTTTTGCTAGTTGTTGTTTGTCGAAATATTTTCTTAAAATTTAACTTAATACTAACATTTAGTATGGTTTTTTTAAGAAAAAGTCATAAATTAATCAACAACTAACTTAAATTTCAAATCTATGTGTAAAAAACTACTGCCTTTAATGGTGTTTGTGTTTGCGTTGTGTTCACAAGCGATCTTAGCACAAACGAAGACTGTTACTGGAACAGTTACAGATGCAGATGACGGTTCACCGTTGCCTGGAGTAAATGTGATCTTAAAAGGTACCAGTAATGGTACATCAACCGATTTTGACGGGAATTTTAATATTAGTAATATT
Source organism: Zhouia amylolytica (assembly GCF_900116365.1). GTDB lineage: Bacteria > Bacteroidota > Bacteroidia > Flavobacteriales > Flavobacteriaceae > Zhouia > Zhouia amylolytica. The sequence goes on from NZ_FPAG01000011.1 coordinate 54,424, forward strand.
CCTGATAATGGTGTTTTAGTATTTTCCATAATTGGATATACTTCTAAAGAAGTTGCAGTTCAAGGGATGACAAGTATTAATGTTTCCCTGAAAGAAAGTGCTGAACAACTTGGAGAAGTTGTGGTGACTGCCTTGGGTATTCAAAAAGAACAGAAGGCCTTAGGTTATTCATTAACTGAAGTTGGAGGTGAAGAGTTATCTACAATTAAACAAACAAATGCAATTAATGCCTTACAGGGTAAAGTAGCTGGGGTGAATATTACCCAAAATGCTACAGGTGCTGCCGGATCAAGTAGAGTAGTGATCAGGGGTGCCAGTTCATTAACAGGGAACAACCAGCCTTTATACGTTGTTGATGGTGTAACCATTAGTAACGAAAATAACGGAGCCGCAGGGCTTTGGGGTGGTTCTGATGGTGGAGATGGTATCTCTAGTTTGAACCCTGATGATATAGAATCTGTGAGTGTATTAAAAGGGGGTGCTGCTTCCGCTCTTTACGGATCCAGAGCTGCGAACGGGGTGATTGTGGTAACTACAAAATCTGGTAAGCAACAAGAAGGTTTTGGAGTAGAGATCAGTAGCCAGGTTACTTTCGATACGGTAGATACTTCTTTACAAGATTTTCAAAGACAATACGGACAAGGTACTCAAGGTAGAAAGCCTGCTAATGAAGCGGAAGCTTTTGATTTAGGACTAAGCTCTTGGGGTGCTCGTTTAGATGGTACTGATGTAGTTCAGTGGGATGGGGTTGAAAGACCTTATTCTTATGTAGGAAGCAATGTTGATCACTTCTATAGAACAGGGTCAACTATGATCAATACTGTGGCTATGACCAATGCTAACGAAAATATGAACTATAGATTTTCTGCTTCAAACTTAGACAGTGATGATATTATTCCAAATGCAGATTTAAACAGAAAGTCTTTTTCTATTAATGCAGGAGCCGTGTTGAATGAGAAATTAACAACACAGGTGAATGCCAAATATATTATAGAAAATGTGCATAACAGAGCGCGATTATCTGATGCGCCTGGTAATGCTAACTTCACCGTGGCAAACTTATCGCCGAATGTTGACGTAAGATTTATGGATCCGGGAGAAAATCCGGATGGAACCGAAAGAGCCTACTCAAGTAATACATTTTCGCAAAACCCTTATTGGGCTGCTTACAACTTTAGAAATGAGGATGTTCAGAATCGATTGATTGCTTCCTCTTCTATAAGATATGATATTTTAGACTGGATGTACATAAGCGGTCGTGCCGGGGTAGACCACTACACGATTAGAAGAACTTCAGTAGAGCCTTGGGGTACTGCTTATATTCCTTTAGGGGCTATTAATGAAAATGAAATACGCTATACGCAAGTAGATGCGGATCTGATCTTAGGTATCGAAAAAGATATAACGGATAAATTTAGTACGACGGCTTTCGTTGGAGCAAACAGTAACCATGTGACTCAGGAGAACCTTGGTCAAAGAGGTGCACGCTTTATTGTTCCTGGATTGGAAGATGTTGGTAATACAGAAAACCAATCGCGTAGCAGATCCTATGGCGAGCGTAAAATCGGATCATTATACGGTTCAGTGGAAGTTTCTTATGCGGATATGGCTTATTTAACCTTTACCGGAAGAAATGACTGGTTCTCAACCTTGTCATACCCTGGTAAAGATACACCGAATAACGATTTCTATCCATCAGTGAATGCGAGTTTTATCCTTTCAGAAGCATTTGATATGCCTGAGACTATTAACTTCTTAAAGTTAAGAGGTGGTTATTCTGAAGTGTCAGGTGGTGCGCAAGATCCTTATGGCTTAGCTTTAACATATCAGATTTTTGGTCAGGGTCACCAGGGGCAACCACTTGGAGCAATTAACGGGAACTCAGTGCCTAACCCAGGTCTATTACCGTATCGAAAAAAAGAATTTGAGGTAGGTCTTGATGTTCGTTTGTTCTCAAACAGACTTAAGTTCGATTTGGCTTACTACCAAAATAAAACCTTAAATGATATTGTTCCGGCTACAGCATCTGTTTTCTCAGGATATGCAACGGCATTAAGTAATTTAGGGGAAATAGAAAATAAAGGGGTGGAGATGCTTGTTACCGGTGTTCCTGTAAGAACGGAAGACTTTAGATGGTCAACCAGTGTAAATGCCACTTTCAATGAAGGTACTATTTTATCTACCAATGAAGATGGTACAGATATTAGTTTAGGTGAACCGCGAACAAGAAATGTTGAAATTAAGCACATCGTTGGTCAGCCTTATGGTGTTATCTATGGTGTTTCTTATGTAAGAGATGATAGTGGAAATATCGTTTATGATGTTACCGATGATGGAATTCCATTGGCGCAAATAGGAGAGCGTAAAATCTTAGGAGAAGGGGTGCCACCTTGGGTATTAGGTTGGACAAACACTTTCACCTATAAAGACTTTAGCTTAAACTTCCTTATTGATGCGAAGTTCGGAGGTCAGACTTTTTCAGGAACCAATGCAGTTACTTATGGAAATGGTTTACACAAAGCTACTTTAGAAGGTCGTGAAAACGGATTAACCGTTTCAGGAATTGATGGAGAAACAAATCAGCCTTTCGAATTAACTGTAGCTCCTGAAAATCTACAAACCTATTATGGTAGAATTAGTGGAATTGCTGAAGAATTTGTTGACGATGCAGACTACATTAAGTTCAGACAACTTAGCTTGAGCTATAGTTTCCCTGGTAGTTTGTTAGATAAGACTTTCATTCAAAATGCAAGTATTTCACTTATTGCACAGAACTTATTTTATATAAACAGATCAATTGATAATATAGATCCGGAGAGCGCTTATAATGTAGGAAACGCTCAGGGATTGGAATACTTTGGACTTCCAGCGACAAGAAGTTATGGACTTAATTTAAATGTTAAATTTTAAAATGAAACTAATTATGAAAAAGTCAATATATATACTCCTCATTGCTGTCGTTTTAAGTGCGTGCGATCAGGGGTTTGATGAACTCAATGTTGATCCTACAAAGCCGAATCAGGTAAATGTGCAGAATAAGCTTACGTCTACCCAACTTTATACCTCGGGTGAACGTTATGAGAACTGGAGAGCTAATTTAATTTATTGCTCGACCATGATGCAGCATTTTGCCACTACAGCCGGCTATTGGTCAGGAGATAAATACACATGGAACCAGGGATATGCCTCTTCCATGATTGATAGAATATACGGAAATGCAGTTAAAACTGTAGAAGATATGCTTGTGCAGATCGACGAAGAAGGGCTGCCTGAAGAAATGAAATCCATCACTAGAATTATGAGAGTTTTCATTTATCACAGGTTAACCGATCTTTACGGAGATGTGCCTTATAGCGAAGCAGGTAAAGCGGTAATAGATGGGATATTGACACCTAAATATGACGCCCAAAGTGAAATATATGCTGATATGCTGAAAGAACTTGAAGAGGCTACTGCAGCCCTTGGAGATGGAACTTCAGGATTTGGTGCAGCAGATATTATGTTTCAGGGTGATCAGGGTAAATGGAGAAGATTTGGTTATTCTATGATGATGCGTTTAGGATTTAGATTGATAAAAGTAGATCCGGCAGCTTCTCAACAATGGGTGACCAAAGCGATTGCTGGTGGTGTAATGGAATCGAATGCAGATATCGCATATATTCAACATACACCAGGACCTGAAGGAATCAATAGAAATGGAAACGGAGAGGTGTTTACAGCTGATGGTAGCATGAGAATGAGTGATACATTCATTGCTGTATTACAGGATGATCCTAGACTACCAATTTTAGCGGCGCGTAGAAGTGATAACAGTACGGCTACTGCAGATCTTAAAGGACTTCCAAACGGACTGGATCTTAATATGCTTGAAGAGATGACTGGTGAGGAAAATACAGATTTGTATGCTGAGCCTAACCGAAATATCATCACAGGAGAAGATGCTCCTATGTTTTTTCAGACTTATGCTGAAGTTGAGTTTATGTTAGCTGAAGCAGCAGAGCGATGGGGCTTAGCAGGTGGAGATCCTGCACCTCACTACAATGCTGGAGTGAGAGCAGCTATGAAAATGCTTGAACTTTATGGAGAAGCGGCAATCATCGATGATGCTGATATCGATACCTATTTAGCTGCATACCCATTCGATCCTGCAAATGCTTTAGAGCAAATTAATACGCAATACTGGGCGGCAACGTTCTTAAATGAATATGAGGCCTTTGCGAATTGGAGAAGATCAGGATTACCAAATTTAACACCTGTTAATTATCCGGGTAACGTAACCAATGGTACCATCCCTAGAAGACTTACCTACTCAACCAGTGAGCAAAGTATTAATAAAGAGAATTACGATGCTGCGGTTGCAGCTCAAGGTCCAGATCTTTTAACTACCCGTGTGTGGTGGGATGTGGAGTAATAAGTATAGCTTTTAATGTAATTTTAGCTTGAATAAAGGAGAGGAGACTCTCCTTTATTTGGCTTATAATGAAACCGTTTTTTATGAGAAATATAATTGCTGTTCTTTGGGTTTTTTCTTGTTTAAGTTCCTGGTCTCAGGAAAATAAACTTTTCTCTAAATTGAATGCAGATGAAACCGGTATCCATTTTGAAAATACGATTGTAGATGATAGAGAAAAAAATGTTTTACTATATGCAAACTTTTATGGCGGTGCAGGTGTAGGAGTTGCTGATTTTAATAATGATGGTCTCATGGATGTTTATTTCGCCGGGAACATGGTTGAAGATGAACTCTATATTAATAAAGGCCAGTTTAAATTTGAGAATATAACTAAAAAAGCGAATTTAATTAACGATGGTGGTTGGTCTACTGGAGTAACAATTGTCGATATAAATAATGATGGCTATAAGGATATCTATGTGAGTAGAGAACTTTATGATCATCAACCTGAATTGCGAAGAAACCTTTTGTATGTTAATAACGGTGATGCAACATTTACCGAGTCTGCAGAGAAGTATGGAATTGCAAATAAGCAACGAACAAGACATGCTACTTTTTTAGATTACAATAAAGATGGGTTTTTAGATCTTTTCTTATTAACCCAACCCCCCAATCCAGGAAGCTATTCTGAATATTTTGGCACTACATTACTAAAGCCGGAATATCATTTAGTTTTATATAAAAATACAGGAAAAGGTAGCTTTGTCGATGTGTCCAAAGAGGCTAATGTAGGATTAACAGGATTTCCAAATGCTGTTTCGGCCTCAGATTTAAATAATGATGGCTGGACAGATTTGTATGTGGCAAACGACTTCTATGCCCCCGATTTTATATTTATGAATAACAAGGACGGAACCTTTACAAATGTGGCCAATACCGCATTGAATCATATGTCTTTCTACAGTATGGGAGTTGACGCCGGCGATATCAATAATGATGGAAACTTAGATGTTTTTGTGGTTGATATGGTTGCAGAAGATAACTTTCGCCTGAAAGCGAATATGAGTGGGATGAATCCTCAGTCATTCTGGAACGTGGTTAACAATGGAGGGCACTATCAGTATATGTTTAATAATTTCCATCTTAATAATGGGAATGGAACCTATAGTGATGTGGCTCAGCTTACCAATATGGCCACCACAGATTGGAGTTGGGCAAACCTGATCGCCGATTTTGATAATGATGGTTTAAAAGATGTGTATATAACCAACGGATTGCTTCGAGATATCAGGAATACGGATGCCGATAAGAAAGTAGGTGCATATGTAATGGAAACAGCCAATAAATGGGTGGCAGATAATCCTAATGGAGGAGAAGTCAGTATATGGGATATATTGGATCTCGAAAAGACACTTTCTATTATTCCTTCGCAACCCATCCCTAATTATGCTTTTAAAAATGATGGAGATCTGAATTTTGAAGATGTTAGCAGCCTCTGGGGGCTTGACCAAAACTCATTCTCTAATGGTGCTGCTTATGCCGATTTTGATAATGATGGAGATCTGGATCTGATAGTAAATAATGTAAATTCAAAAGCATTTGTTTACAGAAACAATAGTCGATCAAATAATTACATTCGACTACAATTAAATTCAAAAAATAATATCCCAACACTTGGAACCCGCATAGAAATAACAACCGGATCACAAAAGCAGTATTTTGAAACCACAAATGTTCGGGGAATCTACTCTACAAGTGAAGAAACTGTTCATTTCGGAGTGGGAGAGGTAACCCAAATTGATGAGATTAAAGTCATTTGGCCAAATGATAAAGTGAGTGTTCTTGAAGATGTGAAAGTGAATCAGCAACTTGATTTGCTATTAGAGGATGCGAAAAAGAAAAGAGAGCAATCAAAAAATAGAGATCAGGAATTGCTATTTGAAGATATAACCCCCGAAATAAGCCTCAATCATTTTCATAGAGAAAATGAATTTAGCGATTATGATTATCAGGTGTTGTTACCTCATAAAATGTCTCAGTTTGGCCCTTCTTTGGCGGTAGGTGATGTAAACAATGATGACAAAGTAGATTTATTTATTGGCGGTGCTGCAGGGCTCCCGGCGTCACTTTATATTCAAAATGGTGACCGGTTTGTAAAGTCAGATGTAGATTTATGGAATAAGGAGGCCATGTATGAAGATGTTGATGCAGCGTTTATAGATGTAAATAACGATGGGTTCCTCGACCTGTATGTGGTCAGTGGTGGGAATGAGTTTGAAGATAAAAGTGAGTCCTATGCCGACAGGTTTTATATAAATGATGGATCTGGAAAGTTTAATAAGATGAAGATCCAAAACCTAGATAATATCAGTGGGAGTATTGTCAAAGCTCAGGATGTAGACAATGATGGCGATCTGGATCTCTTTGTTGGAGGAAGATTAAAAGCCAGGAAATACCCTGAACCAACATCTTCCATGCTTTTGATAAATGATAATGGCAAGTTGGTGAATAAAACCAGGAAACTTGCATCAGAAATGGAAAACATTGGAATGATTACCGATGCCATTTGGGATGATTTTAATAAAGATGGATGGGTAGACCTTATTGTTGTAGGAGAATGGATGCCCGTTACATTTTTTCAAAATGTAGAAGGAACCTTGGTTAAAAAAGAAGTGCCAGGCCTTTCAGAAACTACGGGTTGGTGGTTCAGTATAGAAAAAGGAGATTTTGATAATGACGGAGATAGTGATTTTATTGTAGGGAATATTGGTCTTAATTACAAGTATAAAACCTCGCCTGAAAATCCATTCGATGTGTATTATCATGACTTTGATAATAACGGTTCAAATGATATTGTTTTAGGGTACTATCAGGAAAATAAACATTATCCTTTAAGGGGATTTTCGTGTTCCTCCCAGCAAGTGCCTAGTCTGAAAAAGACCTTTAAAAAATATGATGTTTTTGCATCTTTAGAGCTTGAGGAAGTTTATGGTGAGGACAATCTGGAAAAGGCGTTACATTACAAAGCAGATACTTTTGCTTCCGTTTATATAGAGAATTTAGGCAACGGTGAATATGCTTTTAAAGCATTGCCTAATATGTCGCAGCTTTCAAGCATTAATGATATGTTGATTGACGACTTTAATGACGACGGTAATCTGGATGTATTGTTCACCGGAAATTTATTTGTTTCTGAAATAGAGACTACGAGAAATGATGCAGGAACAGGAGGCTTATTGTTAGGTGATGGAAAGGGAGGTTTTGAATTTGTATCAAATACCAATAGTGGGTTTTTCACCCGTGGTGATGCAAAAAAGATGAAATTCATCGAAGATAAGGGCTGGGTGTTAATTGCCAATAATAATGATATACTACAAGTGTTTAAGTTTAATTCGAAATCTGATTTAAAGCAACATCAACGTTCGAAGTAGGAAGCTTGCAATAACCATCTTTACAAACATAAATTACAGTATGGCCAGGTGATAATTTCCCTTTTAATATAGGGAGATTTTCATCTGCTGTACTCCCTGTTAAAATCACATTAGGTAAGAACTGATTATCCAGAAGTGTTCTGGTAGTAATTGACTGATCGCCTGTGATTGCTACCTGGTAAGGCGGTGTTATATGCCATAAAATGGGTTTGAGCCATGAGGCATAAAAACGATGATTCTTTGTGAAGTCATTAGAGGTAGGGGTGAGCATATTTTTATAAACCTCCTTGTAGTCTGCTCGATCCAGATAAATTCCCAGTCTATAGTAATTGGTACACATAACCGCATTTCCGGAAGGCACCACCTCGTCTCTTAAAAAGATTTTTTTAGCAAAAAGCGCTTCGGTGGTTTTTGGTTTAAAATAAGATAACTGAGATGGGTCTCGTTCAAAATTAAGGGTATACAGATGTATAAGTTTTTGGGTTGCATCAATCCACTTTATGTTGAAAGTAGCCTCGTAAAGGTCTAAATAAGCAGCTGCTAAAAAGCTGTAATCATTCAAAAAGCCATCGATAGTGGCTTTTCCGTTAAGGTAGCTGTGCTTTAAGGAATTTGTCCCATAAACCCTTTTCTGTAGTAATTCTGTCGTTTGGATTGCTACGCGTAACCACTCTTTTTCATTAAAAACTCTGTAGGCCTTTACCAATGCAGAAATGGTCAATGCATTCCAGTCGGTTAAGACTTTTTCATCTCTTGTTGGCGACTTCCTTTCGGATCGATATGTTCTAAGTTTCTCTAAGGACTCCTGCAGTCTTTTTTCATCAATTCCACCGACATCCTTTTCTAAATACAGGGTGTTCTTGCCGTCATTCCAATTACCGTTTTTCGTAACCGCAAAAACTTTATTAAAGTTTGTGAAGTCTGCTCCTAAAACCTTTTGCAGTTCATCGTAGGTCCAGGTGTAATAAGTCCCTTCTTCCTCTTCTGAATCAGCATTCAACGAAGAAATAAATAAGCCCTCTTCTGTGGTCATATGACTCAATAAGAAATCAATAGTCTGGTAAACCACCTTTTTATAACGTTCGTCCTTGGTTATCTGATAAGCCTTGGAGTAAAGATGGACCAATTGCGCATTATCGTATAACATTTTTTCAAAATGGGGGAATCTCCACTCGGGATCCGTGCTATATCTGGAAAAACCGCCTTCAAGATGGTCGTATATGCCTCCATTCATCATGGCATTTAAGGTAAGTGTAACCTTATTCAAAACATTCGAATCCTTAGCATAATAGTAATAATCTAAAAGACTATTAAAGCTTTGTGGTAAAGGGAATTTTTCAGTCCCCTTGTAGCCGCCATTAATGGGGTCAAAATCTTCTAGCCATTGCTTAATGCCAATAGATACTACATTTTTGCTTGTTGCAGAGGCTATTTCGCCATTTGGGGACGATTGTTTGGCTAATTCATTTTGAATCAATGCACCTTGATTTTCGAAACCATTTGGGTTGAGCTGATAGTTTTTTGAGGCAAATTTTAAGATTTTTATCCAGTTGTTTTTGTTTTGATAGGTGGTGGCGTATATCGGTTTTCCATCAGGTAACGCAATAATGTTCAGAGGCCATCCGCAATCTTCACTTAATAGGCGACAGGCTTCCATGTAGATGTTATCAATATCTTGACGCTCTTCCCTGTCAACTTTTATTGAAACAAAATTAGCATTCATTTCCTGGGCTACCTCTTCGCTTGAAAAGGATTCCTTCTCCATTACATGGCACCAGTGACAGGCCGAATAACCAATACTTATTACGATTAGTTTGTTCTCTTTTTTAGCTTTTTCTAATGCTTCATTACCCCATGGATACCAATCGACAGGATTGTTTTTATGTGCAAGCAAATAGGGGCTGGTTGAATTTTTTAAATGATTTGAATTTTGACCATTAATAGTTATGGTGCATAAAAAAGTCAGGTATATAATGAATAGGTGGTGCCTCATAGGTTTGCATTAAGAAAGTACATCTTTTATATGTATCTTTATAGTGTCGTATTCATAGCGTGAATTGTGCAAAATACACATTGTTCTAAAGGTAATGTTTTTTAGCTTTTGGCCTTGGTTGTTGGTCGAATTATTTAAAAATTGCTGTGATAGTTTAGGAAATTAGTAGCTCCATAATAATAGGCTTTAAAATCTGAGAAGATACTTCTGAAAATAAGTTTATTTAATAAAAGGAACGGGTTTTGTGAAAGATGTGTCAAAGATTTATATAAGGGATTGAAATAAATTATCTTGCACTATTATATGGAGTAATAAGCCAATATCCAATAAAATATAAAAATAAGTAATCATGATTGCTGAAGAACAGTTAAGGAACCTAAAAGATATAAGTTACCAGGAAGCAGGTATCTATGAGAACACGCGTTTTGAAAAGATTCACAACGTTGTTTTTGACGATTCAAATATAGCCTCCGCAATAGTAGCTGCAGAGATCGCAGCACTTATCAGAAAGAAGCAGGAAGAAAACACACCATGTGTATTAGGTTTAGCAACGGGTTCATCACCAATTAAAGTGTATGAAGAGTTAGTGAGACTTCACAAAGAGGAAGGTTTGAGTTTTGAAAATGTGGTGACCTTTAATTTGGATGAATATTATCCGATGACCAAGCAGAATGTACAGAGTTATCATTACTTCATGCATGAATATTTATTCAATCACGTCGATATAAAACCAGAGAATGTTAACATTCCACAGG
>NZ_FPAG01000002.1:0-298575 GCF_900116365.1 Zhouia amylolytica
CACAAGATGAGATTTCTTTAAAGGGTCGTTGGAGATGACAACGTTGATAGGCTATAGGTGCAAGTGCAGTAATGCAGGTAGCCGAGTAGTACTAATTACCCGTAAGCTTATGTACTGATTCTTTTTCTTTTGTTGCTAAAACTTATAATTTTTATCTCAATATGTTACCTTATTAGAGTTGGCTACAAGTCAATCAAAGACTTAAGGTGGTTACAGCGGTGGGGCTCACCTCTTCCCATTCCGAACAGAGCAGTTAAGCCCACCAGCGCAGATGGTACTACGAAAGTGGGAGAGTATGTCGCCGCCTTCTTTTAGAAAACCCTTTATCACTACGATAAAGGGTTTTTTTATACCCGAAATCTAGCGATTACCCAGAGATCTTTTTAAATTGCACGGAAAGAACTGTGCCAATGAAACTTCACATCAATCTTTTCTTTATCCTTTTAACTGGTAGCTTAGGATTTGCTCAGGATCATTCTAAAGAATTAGTCTATAATACTCCAAATAGTCAGGGTCTTGATAGCGCCTATATTTATCATAAAGTAGATTCTATAATGACCAGGGGAATACATGAAAGAGCATTTCCGGGTGCCCAGCTCCTTGTCGCTAAAAACAATGCCATTATTTATCATGAAGCTTTTGGTTATCATACCTATGATAGTCTTCATGCAGTATCTAAAAAGGATCTGTACGATTTAGCTTCTGTTACCAAAATAGCCGGACCGCTACCTGTTTTAATGCAGCTTCACGATCAGGGAAAATTGGATTTAGATCAAAATTTTAGTTACTATTGGAAACCCTGGCGGCATAGAAAGGATAAAAAGGAGTTAACTGTACGTGAGGTTTTGGCTCATCAGGCAGGGTTAGAGCCCTATATTGTTTTTGCCTCGAAATTGATACGTAAAAATGGAAAATTGAAAAGAAGATTTGTCCGTCATCACTACAGCCACATATTTTCAGTTAAAATATATGATTCATTATACCTTCATAATAGATTCTATAGAAAAATGAAACGTATCATAAACAGATCAAATGTTTCTGATGAAAAGAAGTATAAGTATTCCGGATTGAGTTTTCTTTTGTACCCTGAAATTATTAAAAATATAACAGGTGTTGACTATGAAGATTATGTTACCGATAGTATCTACAGACCTATGGGAGCTAACACCCTAATGTTCAATCCTACAGGGAAGTATCCTGATAGCCTAATCGTGCCAACAGAGATTGATAACATATTTAGAAATAAAACGGTGCATGGATGGGTTCATGATGAAAATGCGGGTTTAATGGGAGGAGTATCCGGGAATGCTGGTTTGTTTGGCACAGCCCTGGATTTGGCTAAACTCATATATATGTACCAAAATATGGGAGTTTATGGTAACAAGCGCTATATTTCCGAGGCCACAATGAAAGAATTTACGAAAGCACAATATGCAGAGAATGATAATAAAAGGGCATTGGGATTTGATAAACCGTTATTGAACAATAGTGAATTGAGTATCTCCCAGGCATCCCCGGCACCCGAGGTAAGTCCTAATAGTTTTGGACATGGAGGCTTTACAGGAACTTATGTATGGGCAGATCCCGATAATAACTTGCTATTTATATTTCTAAGCAACCGGGTTTATCCCAACAGATCACATCGGGCTTTGTATAACTTGAATATTCGCCCCTCTCTACAGCAGGTATTTTATCGTGCCGATGAACATGAATGATGTATCTTTGTATCATGGATCAGACAAGAAAAGAGGAGTTTTGGAACGCGATGTCACATGGAGTAGGGATTATTTTAGGTATCATTGGCCTGGTCTTTTTACTCCTTACAGATTCTGATAAAACACCGTATAGTACACTCAGTATAATTTTATATGCGATTTCAGTTATCGTTTTGTTTTCTGCATCAACTATCTATCATGCGGTGGAAGATTTAGAGCTCAAACAAATGTGGCGGAAAGCAGATCACATCAGTATTTATTTTTTGATAGCAGGTACTTATACCCCTGTTTCCCTGATAACCCTTGAGAACGGATCGGGATGGTTGATATTCGGTGTGGTATGGGCAGTGGCCATATTAGGTACGGTTCTAAAGGTTTTTTTTACTGGTAAGTATGAAATCTTTTCTTTGTTATTATATCTCTTCATGGGATGGCTAATTATTTTCGATATACAGGATTTGATTGCAAATGTTTCCCAACTGGGTTTAAATCTATTAATGTTAGGTGGAGCCTTTTATACCCTCGGCACAGTGTTTTATGCCATAAAAAAAATACCATATAATCATGTTATATGGCATTTCTTTGTCTTGGGAGGTGCAGTGTCGCACTACTTCTTTATTTTACTTGAGGTTATTTAAAAATTGAAAAAGAAATCTTCAATATCTCTGCTGCCACACGAATCCTTTCGTGTGGTAGATTAAGCTAAAAAACCACGAAACATTTTCATTATATTTAGAGTATGAGCAGGAATTATAAATTTCATAATCCCGAAGGCTTATATTTTGTAAGTTTCGCGGTAGTAGGTTGGTTAGACGTTTTTACCCGTAATGAATACAAAAATATTTTATTGGATAGTTTGTCATTTTGCCAACAAAATAAGGGAATGGAAATTATAGCATGGTGCATCATGTCAATTCATGTACATTTAGTGTTTAGAAGTATAAATGGAGAAAAACCAGAACAGATATTAGGTGACTTTAAGCGCTTTACAAGCAAGACATTTGTTGAAGTTATTAAGGATAATATTCAGGAAAGCAGAAAAGAGTTTTTGATAAATGAATTCAAGAAAGTAGCAAAAAGGTCATCTAATGTTAAGAATTATCAATTTTGGAGACATGACAACAAACCTATTGAACTATGGAGTAACAAGGTTGTCAAACAAAAGATGAATTACATTCATCAAAACCCTGTAGAGGCTGGATTGGTATTTAGACCAGAAGATTATGTCTATAGCAGTGCGGTGGATTATGCGGGAGAAAAAGGTTTAATAGAAAATGTAGTTGTCTTTAAATCTTATGATTAAATTATAATTCAGCCCACACGAAAGGATTCGTGCGGTAGCGAGGAGGTATATATCCCATGTTAACAGTTATAAATAAAATTATGTTAAAGAAATTATTTAAGAAAAAACCTAAGACAATTAGAGAGTATTTAATTTTAGTAGAAAAGAAGCCAGCTTTAAATTTTCAATTAGATATTATTCGAAATAATTTAGTCGAAATTCAAATTACAAGGCAGAGGATGTTGAATAAGTTTGGTTTGAGTGAACAAATTTCTAATGGAATTGGAATTTCTATAGCATTTACTGATGATAGAAATCAAGATTTAGAAAGGTTTCAGAGGTCAGATTTAATGAAAAAAACTATTCATTTAAAAGAATTTCCTAGAGCTTATTTTTTCATGTGTGATAATGATTCTCAAAAGGTTATAAATTTATTAAGTGAAATTCAGAAAAAAGTGTATGGATATACAGATAAAACAATTTATGGATATAGATTTATAAGGCATTAATTTTCGGCCTCTATATCATTATGCGAAGTCTCCTGACTTAGCGGAGATTCGTGCGGTAGCGGAGTGGATTATGCGGGAGAAAAAGGTTTAATAGAGAATGTAGTTGTCTTTACACCTTATGATTAAGGTTTAATTCAGACCACACGAAAGGATTCGTGCGGTAGCGAGGAAGTGCTTAAAATTAAAAATAAAAAAGCAATTAGAAGGGTAATTCTTTTAGTCATACATTAGAACGATTAGTTTGCTCTAATATAGTACATTTTCGTTAAGATTTTATAAAGTCCTCAAAATCAGTATAGAATTCTTCGAATTTTTGCATGGTTTCATTTAAGAAAACCATAGTTTCCTGCCAGGTATTTTTATTATGTATACAGACATTATCTAACTGCACGTAGACTCTCGAAATTTCTTTGCCATTTTCTAAAAAATAAATGTCTTCATAAATGGCTTTTGGAAGGTAATTCTCGGTTAATACTTTTTTTAAAGATTCTAATTTTTCATAATATTTAATCCTGTTCTCAAGATTGTCATCTTCAATGTCAAGGGAAACGATTGCTTTTTTGGTATCGAAATGAAATTTAAATGAAAAGTCTTTGATTTTGGTATTATATAGAATCCATTTTCTGGGAAAGGATTTGCCAAATGAAATCCAGAACTCTTGTCTTATTTTTTTTGATTGTTCTCTGCTAAACATTGCCCCTAAATAATGTATGCTGTTAATATACCAATAATAATGACCACAAGTTTATTGGCATTGAACTTATGTCCTTCCGAACTTTCAAAAAGAATGATAGTTGATATATGAAAAAAGATACCTATAACCACTGCTGAGATCTGAGTATAATAGGTTTTAAAGAATGGTACTATCTCCGATAAAAAGGTTCCTATAGGGGTCATTAATGAAAATAATATTAGAAAGCCCGCTACCTTACCCTTTGATATCTGGGCTTCCAAAAAGAAGGTCGTTAAAATAATGGCAATCGGTAATTTGTGAACGATAATACCATATACCAAACTGTCATGACTATGTATAGGGAACCCTTCCAGAATGGCATGAATACTTAAACTGATAAATAATAACCAGGGAAAATGCAGCTTTTCACTCTGATGGTGCATATGTCCATGCTCAGCTCCCTTCGAAAAGAATTCCAGAAATATCTGGAGTAAAATCCCTGCCATAATGCAAATTCCAATCGTTTTTGCATTACCATGATGATAAACCTCGGGAAGGAGGTCAAATACTGTTAATGAAAGTAAAAATGCACCACTGAAGGCTAATAATAGTTTTAATGATTGTTTTAATTGAGGTTTAACTAATATTACAAAAGCAAAACCCGCAAGAACAGTAACGATCGGTAATATGTAATTCATTATATCGATAAGCTTCAGATGTGTAAGCAGTGTTTATTTATAAATGGAAAAAC
The DNA here is from genome assembly GCF_900116365.1 of Zhouia amylolytica. Classification (GTDB taxonomy): domain Bacteria; phylum Bacteroidota; class Bacteroidia; order Flavobacteriales; family Flavobacteriaceae; genus Zhouia; species Zhouia amylolytica. Next base: position 4,931 of record NZ_FPAG01000002.1, read on the forward strand.
TAAACTATTTTAGAAGAACTAAAATAAGCAGCTAAATTAATGTATTTTTGCCTTTTTACAGACGATATTTATGAGTAATAATTATAAAATGGTAGCCAAAACACTTTTTGGCTTTGAAGAATTACTAGCCAAGGAATTGCGTAACCTTGGAGCGCTAAATGTAACCAAGGGGGTTAGAAGTGTGTACTTTGAAGGAGACAAAGGGTTTATGTACAAGGCAAATTTAAGTTTAAGAACAGCGCTTAAAATTTTAAAGCCCATAAAGAGTTTCAAAGTTTTTAATGAAAAGGATTTATATAATAAGGTGCAAAGTATAAACTGGAGCGAATACCTCTCTGCTCAAAATACCTTTGCTGTAAATGCTTCTGTTAATTCTAAGGCGTTTACACATTCTCATTATGTGGCACTAAAGGCCAAAGATGCTATCGTAGATAAATTCAGAGAACAGGAGGGAGTAAGACCTAGTATAGATCTCAAACATCCGGACTTAAGAATAAATGTACATATCCAGGAAAAAGAATGTACCATATCTCTTGACAGTTCGGGCACCTCATTACACCAAAGAGGTTACAGACTGGCTACTAATATGGCACCTATCAGTGAAGTTTTGGCAGCTGGAATGATCTTGATGAGTGGATGGGATGGGCAATCTGACTTTTTTGATCCGATGTGTGGTAGTGGTACATTGGCGATCGAAGCTGCAATGATAGCTTGTAATATACCTGCCAATATTAATAGAAGAGAATTTGGGTTTGAAAAATGGAGGGATTATGATGAGGAATTGTTTGAAAAAATCACAGAGAGTTGCCTGAATAAAACACGAGAGTTTCACTATAAGATATATGCCTCTGATAGCTCAGCAGCCACCTTGCTCAAAGCGAAAGCGAATGCCAAAAATGCTAACCTAAATGAATATATAACATTTGACAGGAAAGACTTTTTCAATTCTGAAAAGCCGACAGAAGAAAAGTTGCATATTGTATTTAATCCACCGTATGATGAACGTCTTGATGTAGATATTGAAACGTTTTATAAAAGTATTGGCGACACGCTTAAGCAAAATTACTCAAATACTGATGCCTGGTTTATTACCGGGAATATCGAAGCATTAAAACATGTAGGGTTGAGACCTTCTAAAAAGATTAAGTTGTTTAATGGTAAGCTGGAAAGTCGCTTGGTTAAGTACGAGATCTACGAAGGAAGTAAAAAAGCAAAGTATAATAAGTAATAGAAATAAGCAGTATGAAACTTAAAAATAAAGCACTCTTATACAACTTTATCGGATTTTTAATTTTCTTTTTGATCATACGATTTTCATTGCATGCATTTACCAGTATAAACTATATAGTTATAGCGCTGGTAGCTGGTTTTGGGGCTATTTTTTTAGCACCCAAATTTGCGGTGGTATACCATGGGAAAAAGGAAAAATTAATGATGAAATGGATTTTTATGAAAGGGGTAAAAGAGATTGAATAAATACTACTTTTTACCCTCTTTATCTTCTTTTTTACTTTTTTTCGCTTTTTTGAATATAGGAACGAAATAAGTCAAAGAATAGTTGTATCCGATTCCGAAATTACTACCATCCGTAACTTTGTTGAAACCCGGAATGTATAGGTTTGGGAATTGAGTTGCTTCGGTTTGGTTAACAAGGTAATTTAATCGTACGCTGGCTCCCAGATAAACATTCTTTAATACCTCGGCCTTAACACCAAATACAAGTTCAGCCCACTGGGCGGTTAAACCATCATATTCCCCAAGGAGGTTCTCACCTGAAGTGGTTCCTTCATTCCAGTATTGATCAACATTGTAGATTCTGTAATCTAATAATTCCTGGGTAAAGGTACTAACCCCAACTCGAAAACCTGTATAAATTAGATTTTGCATTCCATACCAGTTCTCATAGGTGTTATAATCTATTCCTGCTTTAATATATGAACCTGTGGTGTTGAAATTATAAAGGTCCTCTTCAGTAAACTTCTCTTCAGAGCCGATTTCAGCAGCAAGGTATAGCTTTCTTGAAATTCGGAAGTCTCCTACCAGTTCGAGGCCTTTATAATTATCATCAAGCATTGCTCGTACTGGTTTACTTAAATCTATTCCAACCCGAAGTCCATATTTATCTTTATGAACAACAGAATCTTTTTGAATTAATTTTTCTTCCTGAGCAGAAAGCAGGACACAACACAATAGAAAAGAAATATTAATGAAATATCTGTACATGCGCTTGATTTTGATTTTCTATATCTGTTGAAATAATACGAAGGCGAGAAACCCAGCCTTCAGTGCCACTGTCAGGTGTGTACCCTAAATTATTGTAATATGATACGTAGCCACAACCTCTTGAAATAAATACTTCTTCAGTCCCATAATTGAAAGTTAAGGTATCGATGACTCCGGTTTCACTACCTGTTTCATCAATCGCTGAATCCTTAATAAAGACAAACGAAGTACTGTTGGCAAAGGACTTCAAAGGAAGAACTACCGAGTCTGTTGTACTTAATGGCCAAGCATCAGTTTCTTGTCCAACTCCTATAATTCTTATATTGTTAACCAGTTTAGTTTCCTGAGGGTTGTCAGCATCGTAAAAGCGAATAACCAAGTTTGGTGTTATCGCTGAGTCAGGAGGACAAATATCATCTTTTTCACAACTTAGAACCCCAATAAAAATTAGAAGGATAATAAATGCAGGAAGGAAAATTTTCTTCATTTAAACACTTTTATATATTCTGCCTTTTTTCCAAAAGTACAACATTTTCTACATGATGTGTTTGTGGGAACATATCTACTGCCTGCACTTTAGTTACTTTATACATTTCATCCATTAGAGCCAGGTCTCTGGCTTGTGTAGCACTGTTACAACTCACATAAACCACTTTGTCAGGAGCTATATTTAAAATCTGTTGCACCACATCTTTATGCATCCCATCCCTTGGAGGATCGGTAATAATGACATCCGGCAATCCATGTGTATTTATAAACGCTTCGTTAAACACATTCTTCATGTCTCCCACAAAGAAATCAACGTTTTCGATACCATTTAATTGTGCATTAGCTTTGGCATCTTCGATGGCTTCCGGTACAGCTTCAACACCAATTACCTTCTTAGCATTTTTAGCTACGAATTGTGCAATGGTTCCAGTCCCGGTATACAGATCATATACCAACTCGTTACCTGAAAGGTCTGCAAAATTGCGAGCTACCTTGTATAGTTCATATGCCTGATCTGAATTGGTTTGGTAAAACGATTTTGCGTTTATTTTAAATCTCAGGCCTTCCATTTCTTCATAAATATGATCACGACCATGGTAAAGCACTACTTCTTGATCGTAAATGGTATCGTTGGCTTTCTGGTTAATAATGTATTGTAGGGAGGTTATTTCCGGAAATTCTTGTTTTAAATAATCCAGAAGCAGCTCTCTTTGATCTTTATTATCATCATAAAACTGGATCACGACCATGATTTCTCCGGTAGAAACAATCCGAAGCATTAATGAACGGAGTAGTCCGGCATGTTCTCTCGGATTAAAAAACGTCAGGTCATTTTCGTTTGCAAAATGTTTGACGATCAATCTAATAGCATTTGAGGGGTCTTCCTGTAAATGACATTTCTTCACATCGAGAATCTTATCCCAAGCTCCAGGAATATGAAAGCCTAAGGCATTCCTACTATCGATTTCATCTCCACTTTCAATTTCCTCTCGGGTAAGCCATCGCGCATTACTAAACGCAAATTCCATTTTGTTTCTGTAAAAATATTGCTTTTCAGAACCTAGAATAGGAGAAACTTCCGGGAGCTCTATATGTCCCAAACGCTTTAAATTATTCTCAACTTCTTTTTGTTTGAAGAATAGTTGATGCTCATATCCCATATGTTGCCATTTACATCCTCCACAAACACCGAAGTGTTCGCAAACAGGTTCTGTCCTTCTATCGGATAGAGAATGAAAATTAATGGCTTCCCCTTCTAAAAATCCACGACGTTTTTTGAAGATTTTAACATCTACTATATCACCTGGAACAGCATTTTTTATAAAAATAACGCGTCCCTCATCCGTTCGTGCAACTGCTTTTCCTTTTGCACCTGCATCAATCACTTCTATTTGTTCGAAAACAACGTTTTTATTTTTCTTTCTACTCATGCCGCAAAAATAGCAAAGTTTGAATGATAATCAGAGATAGTTAATAGAGCTTTTTCCGATTAAAGCGGTCTATATAATTTATATCTTTGAATTACTATGAACCGATTTGATCGCATTACTGCTATTTTAATTCAATTGCAGTCTAAAAAAATTATAAAAGCTCAAGACCTTGCAGAACGATTTGAGGTTAGCCTGCGTACCATTTACAGAGATATTAGAACTCTGGAAGAGGCAGGTGTTCCACTTTATGGAGAGGCAGGGATGGGCTATTCTATTGTGGAGGGGTATCGATTGCCTCCTGTTATGTTTAGTAAAGAAGAGGCAACCGCCTTTGTGGCTGCTGAGAAGTTGATGGAAAAGTTTTCTGATCATGCCATAAGAAGACATTTTCAATCGGCGATGTTTAAGGTGAAATCTGTTTTAAGAGGTACTGAGAAAGATTTGGTGCAAAGTTTGGAAGATCACATTCTTGTTAAACAGCGTAGAGAACAAAAGCCATCGGTTGATAATGTTCTTGAATTGCTGTTTAAAGCCATTGCGGAAACCAAGGTGTTGGAGATCTCATATGCCGGATTTGCCAAAGAACATATTGTAAATAGGGTTATAGAGCCTGTTGGGGTTTATCATGAGAATGAATATTGGTATACGTTAGCCTATTGCCAATTAAGGAATGACTACAGAAACTTTAGAATTGACAGGGTTAGAGATATAAGCATGTCTGAAATAAACAGGGTGTCAAAACAAATAACACTGGAAGAATATCAGGAAGCATACGCAAAGAAAAATCAAAAAAAGGATGTTCAAAAGGTAATTATTAGGGTTGAGAAATCGGCTGTTCCTTATATTCAAGATCAAAGGTGCTTTTATGGATATACTTCAGAGCGAGATTTGGGAGAAATGGTGGAGATGACTTTTTTTACACCCTGGGTGAAACAAGGTTTTCTGCGATGGTTTTTAATGTTTGCAGACCACGCGGAAATTGTTGAACCTCATTCATTAAAAGAAGATCTGAGTGTTACCATAGACAAGATTTCAGAAAAATTGAAAGCGTGTTAGTTAAATCTTAAAGGTGTTCTAAATTTGAAGTACAGACTATGGTGTTTCGAATAAGATTTACTAATTTGCACCCACTACAAAGGATGATTTCTCTCCAGAAGAAGGAATTGCTAAAGTATCACATTAAAAAATCAAGTAATGGCAGTAATGGAAAAATTAACCTCTCAAGATGCAATTGCTTTAGAAAATCAGTATGGAGCACATAATTATCACCCTTTACCAGTGGTGTTAAGTCGCGGTGAAGGCGTATTTATGTGGGATGTTGAAGGAAAAAAATATTATGACTTCTTATCTGCTTACTCAGCAGTAAATCAAGGGCATTGTAACCCAAGAATTGTCGGAGCTATGGTGGAACAGGCAAAAAAATTAACCTTGACTTCCAGAGCTTTCTATAACGACATGTTAGGTGTATTTGAAAAGTACGCCTCAGAATACTTTGGGTTTGACAAATTGTTGCCAATGAACACGGGTGCCGAAGGTGTTGAGACGGCTATTAAAATTTGTAGAAAATGGGCCTACGAAAAGAAAGGGATTCCGGAGCAAGAGGCTAAGATTATTGTTTGTGAGAACAATTTTCATGGAAGGACAACAACGATAATTTCTTTTTCAAATGACGAGGATGCCAGAAAGAACTTCGGACCCTATACACCTGGATTTATTAAAATACCTTATAATGATATAGAGGCTTTAAAAACAGCCCTTAAGAGCGAGAAGAACATAGCCGGATTTTTAGTTGAACCGATTCAAGGGGAAGCAGGAGTAAACGTTCCTGATGAAGGATTCTTAACAAAGGCTAAAGAAGCATGTACAGCGCATGAAGTGTTGTTTATTGCGGATGAAATCCAGACTGGAATAGCACGTACCGGGAAATTATTGGCAGTCGACCATGAAAATGTAAAACCTGATATGCTTATTCTCGGAAAGGCATTGAGTGGTGGCGTTTATCCTGTGAGTGCAGTATTGGCCGATGATGATATCATGAATGTGATTAAGCCCGGGCAACATGGAAGTACCTTTGGTGGAAACCCGGTGGCTGCTGCAGTAGCTATGGAAGCTCTAGAAGTCGTTAAAGATGAAAATTTGGCTGAGAGAGCAGAAACACTCGGGCAGCTCTTCAGAGAAGAACTTAATAACTACATAGAAAATAGTACTATTGTTAAACTCGTGAGAGGTAAAGGTCTCTTAAATGCTATTATTATTAACGACTCACCTGAAAGCTCGACTGCCTGGGATATTTGTATGGCGTTAAAAGAAAATGGATTGTTGGCAAAACCGACTCATGGGAATATTATACGATTTGCACCTCCTTTGGTAATGACCAAGGACCAGCTTCTCGATTGTGTTAATATTATTACCACGACATTAAAAACATTTGAAAAATAAGATTCATAACCGCCGAAAGGCGGTTTTTTTATGGAGCTAAATAATGAAATGGAGCCACTGGAATATTTCTAAATACCCAAAAAGAAAGAACAATAATTAATATAATTAGTGAAAACTTCGGGTGATCAAGAAGGTTTCTCTGAGGAGCTTTTTTATTTATTAGCTTAAAAAGGGATACATAAAAGTGATAGAGTAAAACAAAAGCTACCACAGGGATTAAAAGATTGTGTTTTAATCCATTCACCACGTTACCATTTAAATAATCATGAATAGCTCTTTGTGATCCGCAGCCAGGGCAATGGAGGCTGGTTAATGAATGAAACGGACATTTAGGAAAGAAGTCAATTTGACTCAAACTCGGATCGTAATAAAAATATAGGGATAACCCGCCAAGGCAGATAATCCCTATTAAACAATATATAACTATTCTTAGATTAGTAGTTGCCATTGGCCATAGCAGCAAAGAATGCGAATCCAAAAATTGCAATGTACAATACCCAGAATAACGCAGCAACGGCTATTGAAACGATAGCCCAGGTTTTGGCATTTTTAGAAGCGTTTGCAGCGCGATCGTATTCGCCCATAGCATAAGCAGAGTCAACTTTGGTTGCATAAACAATACTAACAATGCCAGCAGGCAAGCAACACAAAATGGTACTAATAATAGATAACGCTAGGTAATTTTTTGGTTTTTCAGGCTTATTTTCCATAAAATTGGTTTGTGTTTGTAAATACTCACGCAATATTAAGAATATTATTCTTAAAACTGTAGCATAATAAGTTTAAATGATAGTATGGAATGGTGGTAAATGCAGATGAGTTTGGGGAAGTGACTGGTAATCATAACGAAACTCAGTTCTCTTTGCTTTATGGGCAGAAGGACCTAAAAGTTTCTTTTAAATAGGAAATACTAGTTAATTTTAATCAGTATATTTATCATATGCAACACTTAGGTTTTTATATCATATTCGTTTTAGCAATGTTGAATTTCCCGACTGAGGAAAAGGTGTCTTTTGAGGTACTTCACCGAGATAAATCTATCGGTGTTCTTGAAGCTGTAAAGGAGACCTTTCATAAAGAAGTTGTGTATAATAATCATACCAGTATTGATACCCGAATTATTACAAAAATAGAGGTGAATTACGGCTACAATGTAACCTATGACAATAATGGATTGGTAGAGGCATCGGCTCAAATAAAATTTAATGGAAAAGAGCGTACCAATGCTCTTACAGAGAGAAAAGGGAAGAATTATTTATTCTTTAAAGATAATAATGAGCCGGAAAAGTTAGATCAGGAAATCGATTACAGTACAGTTAAACTCATTTTTGAGGAGCCAAAAAATGTGAATCGTGTATATGCAGAGGAACACGGTGAATTTCATTCTATAAAAAGAATTGCCTCAAACACCTATCTTAAGACGAGTCCTGATGGTAAAGAGAACACGTATTATTACAAAAACGGAATTCTGGAGAAGGCAGAAATTGACGGAGGTGTTATTAAATTTGTCATTAAGAGATTTCCCGATAGTTAGTCTTTAATATTCATTTTAGCTTGATGCAAGGGATCTGCACTTCGTGGTCCATTTCAACTCTTATTGTATACTATATTTATTTAAGTGATAATCAAGGTTACCGCGTTTATTACTTTGTTATTTTTTTGAGTTCGAATAAATCCGTTCTACGATCTTTTAAGTTACGCACGCTACCAAATTGATTTAACTCTCTTAGTAGATCAATATCTACATCGGCAATGAGTATCATCTCAGTATTAGGTGTGGCTTCGGCTTTTATTCCATTCGTAGGGAAGGCAAAATCACAAGGGGTAAATACCATAGATTGGGCGAATTGTATATCCATATTATGAACTTTTGGGAGATTCCCCACACTTCCGGCTATGGCAACATAACATTCATTTTCTATAGCTCTTGCCTGAGCGCAATGCCTTACCCTTGAAAAACCATTTTGTGTGTCGGTTAAGAATGGAACGAATAAAATGTCCATGCCTTCGTCAGCTAAAATTCTGCTTAGTTCCGGAAACTCAGAATCATAACAAATTAAAATTCCTATTTTCCCACAGTCAGTGTCAAAAGTTTTAATCTCAGATCCCCCTTGCATTCCCCATACTTTTTCTTCGTCTGGAGTAACATGTATTTTTTCATATCGTTCAATGGTTCCATCCCGTTTACATAAATAACCAACATTATAAAGTCTGTTGTTTTTAATTTCAGGCATGCTGCCGGAAATTATGTTGATGTTATAGCTTATGGATAATTCAGAAAACTTTTGAATAATGGTTTGGGTATGTTTAGCAAGCTCTCTTATGGCATCAGGTTCAGATAAATGATTGTTTTCGGCCATTAACGGAGCGTTGAAAAATTCTGGGAATAAGGCAAAGTCTGAACGATATCCTGAAACAGCATCTATAAAGTATTCTGCCTGCTGCATCAGCTCGTCAAGATTTTTATAAGGACGCATTTGCCATTGTATTAATCCCAACCGTACCACTTTTTTCCTTGTGGCCGCCTTTTTAGAGGGCTTTTCATAATAGATGTTATCCCATTCCAATAAAACGGCAAATTCATTCGACGCTTCATCTCCTTCTAAGTAGCCTTTCAATACTTTAGTCGGGTGAAAGTCATTTGAAATTTGAAAGTTCAGAACGGGGTCATGAATCTCTTTTCTTTTTACCTTTTCTATATATTCTTTTGGGGTCAGCTCCTCCTGGTATTTATGGTAATTTGGAATTCGCCCTCCGAAAGCAATACTTTTTAAATTTAACTTTTCACAAAGTTCTTTTCGGTAATCATAGAGTCGTCTACCCAGACGCATGCCCCGATATTCAGGTTTGATAAAAACATCGATACCATATAAAGTGTCTCCTTCAGCTGTATGGGTGTCAAAGGTGTAGTTCTTAGTGATATCTCTATAGGTGTGATTTTCGTCTAACTTATCTGAATCTATGATGATAGATAATGCGCAACCTGCTAGTTCACCATTGATTTTGATGACTACTTGTCCATCGGGAAACTTTTCAATTAAAGACTTAATATGGTGCTCTTTCCAATATGAGTCAGGCATTGTTTTATATGCCTCGATCATGGCCTCTTTGAGTTCCTGGTAATCTGAAAGACTTAAGTATTTTAGTTCAATATTTTCAATATCCTGCATTTTCATAACGCTATGTACTTACTTGAAGTGAACTTTAAAAATACGTAAATTTTGTCTCCAATCTACAGGCTCGATATAGCAAATATGAAACGTTCAGCATCTTTTTTTGTCTTGCCATGAATGAATGTAAAAAGAGCGTTATTTCTTTTTTGTTTTGCAGGTATTAATACCGAAGGGAAGATACAACGGGCATAAACTACAAAAGCTGGTCAGGACAAATATCCCAGCAAGAATCAATAGAATAATGCCAAGGGTACCGGTTATATATCCATTAAAATATAGTAAAGCAATAGCAATTGCTATTAATACTCTGATTAGCTTGTCAGTATTACCCATATTTCGTTTCATAATAAAATTATTGGTTAGATCTTTACAATTTAATGAAATTCAATTAAATAGTGTATTAAGGATGATCAATGATATTTCTAAACGTTAAATTTACTCTTGGTGTGAATTGTTTTTTAGTTGGAGGTAACCTGTGAAGCCAATGCTTTTGAGTAGTTCCTTTCATGAGCAATAGGCTTCCATGTTCTAAAATGATTGAAACTTTGTTGTTTTTTACTTTATGTTTAAATGAAAACCTCCTTTCTGCTCCAAAGCTTAACGAAGCGATAGCACCGTTCACTTTTAGTTCTTTTTCATTATCGCTATGCCAGGCCATTCCTTCACTACCATCATGATATAAGTTGGCGAGGCAGGAGTTATAGCTTTCACCTGTGATTTGTTCTGTTAGTTCTTTTATCTCCATCAAGACTTCATTCCAGGGGAGTGCTAATTTAGTGTTATTGGAGTAGGTGTATTTATATGGTCTATCCCCATACCAAGCTACTTTACGCTTTGTTTCTATTCGCTTTCCAAACATGACAACCAAATCGCGTTTCCAGGCAAGATGCTGGAGGAGCTTATCATAATACCTGTTTGCTTCGTCAAATGGGATGCAAACCCCATAATAATTTACGATGCCATCAAAGGGTAATATATTTTCTTTTTCATCCCTTATTTCAGAAAATAGATTCATGAATCGTGTAATTTGTGAAATGCTTAATTCTAAAATACAATAAAAAAAGCCCATCTAAAAAGATGGGCTTAGAAACATTATTTTTGTTTTTATTGTAATTGTTCTAACTGTTCCATGTATTGTTCCATTAATTCTTCATACATACCAGTGGACTTGGCGTAGATGTAAAAAGCAATGGCTAAAACACTCAAGACGATACCGATTATGGACAAAACTCTTCCAGTTTTAAGTTGCCCGTAGTTCGAATAGTTTTCTGGGTTTTCCCTATAGAGTTTTTCGTCCTTTTTGGCCAAGAATAAGCCAATACCACCAAGAACTAATCCCGCAAAACCATTTGTACAGCAGCATCCTATAAAGGATAAAATTCCGAGTACAAGGACAATGGTTGCGTTAGGTAATTTAGTCTGTTCCATAAATTAAAGGTTTATTAAGGTTATTAGATGAATTTTAAAATATAATTAGTGATAATAATGATAGCATTTATAATGGCTAAGGGGATTATAATTTTGGAAAAGTCTTTCTTTTTAGCCAGAATGTCTAAACCAATAAGTGTAAACATTAAAATTAAAGTGTAAATGGCAGGATACATTTTAAGAGCACCCAATAAATCACCTTCAAAAATTAATGAAACTGATCTTTGGATTCCGCATCCAGGACATTCAATGCCAAATAGTTTCTTGTTTAAACAAGGAAGCATGAATTCTTCAGGTGCTAAAAATATTAAGTTCATTCCCTTAACAATAATGATATTAATCAGGCTAAAGTTACTACTTTAATAAGAAAATTAGGCATGAAGGATTACAAATATAGGAGAGATGTTTAAATTTGGGATTTGAAAACAGCTCTTAAATTAATAAGGTTTTATGAAGTTTGAAGTTGGTGATTTAGTGGAGGTATTGGATGACGCTATTAAAGGAAAAGTGATAGCCGTACAAAATGACAATATTACAATAGAGACGGACGAGGGATTTGAAATAAGTCTAAAGGCAGGTGAGCTTATAAAGTTGAGTGAAGATTCTTATACCGTTTCCAATATTGAGGCTTTTCGGGCTCTGAACGAAAAGGAAGTTCAAAAAAGGAAACCTGTGAGGGTAAATAAAAGAGAAAAGCAACAACCTCCCATGGAGGTAGATCTTCATATTCATCAATTAACTTCTTCTACCAAGGGACTTACCAATCACGATATGTTGACCCTGCAGTTGGAAACTGCCAAACGACAATTAGAATTTGCCATCAGGAAGCGCATTCAGCGCATTGTTTTCATTCATGGGGTAGGTGAAGGAGTTCTTCGTACGGAGTTAGCTTATTTATTTGGCAGGTATAATAATATCAGTTATTATGATGCTGATTACCAAAAATACGGATTAGGAGCTACAGAAGTTTATATCTTCCAGAACACTACGGATTAAATGTGGGTGTGAATTCATCTACTTTTTCCCAACTTCCTCCATAGGTGCCATACAAATAGTTATCTACATCAAACTTAATCTCCTGGTTTTGATTTTCTAATTTAAAACCGTCGATCAAACTAATTTGATTGGTATATCTAAAGGAATAATCGTGAGGTCTGTATTGATTAATAACATTTTCTATAGCTGACTCTGTGGTTAAATAGGCAGGTACTTCTTCACCGTTTATTAATACTACATCATTTCCAGGTGCTAAATCTCCATTAGCATCCTCATTTCTTGTTAATACACCATCGCCATCGTCATCAGGATCTAAATAGTCAGGAGTGCCATCACCGTCAGTATCACGATATACATCACCTACTTTTACTGCTTCCGTACTTGTTAAAACATTATCACCATCATCATCAATATCCTTATAATCAGGAATACCGTCACCATCTGTGTCTGTTGATAATTCAGGATTTGAGACATCAAACCCTTCTTCTTCTGCACTTATTCCATCTTCGTCGTCTTCTTCAAGGGTATTCTGAATTTGTATAGTACCTGATGGGGCAGTCCATTCCTCAATAACCGTAGGTTCAATTGGGGGAATGGAGTTACAGAAATAATTTGATCCGGACACGCTGTTATTAAAAATTCGATAAACAACTCTGTTCGAAGTATTATTTATAGTGAATTCTTGAACTTGATCTGTGTTCGTTAAAATATCTTCATCAGTATCTATTTCTATGATCAAGGCTTCCTTGTTTTGATTTGCCAACTCATAAAAAACGTAATTGTTACATAATTGAACGGTTGAATCATCAAAATTTATGTCTTCTGTAATGAATTCGCCATCACTACAAGAGGTTATTACGATTCCTGTTAATATAGAAAAAATAGCAATGGCCAGAGGGAATCTAAGTGTCATAGTATAGTTGTTCAGAATTTTCATCAGCAACAAAAGTAACATTTTAAGGAATATTTATAACGTAATTGATTGCTAATAATTTTGTAATAATTAATTTTGGCCACTATGGAAAAGGTATATTTAGATAGTGCAGCAACCACTCAAGTGAGAGATGAAGTGATTGCTAAAATACAAGACTGTCTCGTTAACTGTTACGGGAATCCTTCTTCAACCCATAGTTTTGGAAGGGCAGCTAAGACTCGTGTAGAACAAGCACGAAAAACCATAGCCAAGCAACTAAATGCTAAACCGTCTGAAATTATTTTCACCTCTGGAGGAACAGAGGCAGATAATATGATTTTAAGATGTGCTGTAAGGGATTTAGGGATTCAAAAGCTGATTACTTCAAAAATAGAGCACCATGCTGTATTACATACTGCTGAGGAAATTGCCAGGGAGTATGGATTAATTTTACAGTTTGTTGAACTTGATGAAGAAGGTTCGCCAAGATTGGATCATTTAGAGGCGTTGCTTAAGGCAGATGATTCTAAGAAACTTGTGAGTTTGATGCATGTGAATAACGAAATCGGTAATATGATAGATATCGATGCGTTTGCTCAGGTGTGTAAAGATCATGGAGCGGTATTTCATTCAGACACAGTTCAATCTGTTGGTCATTGGGAATGGGATGTTCAGAAAACTCAGATTGATTTCTTAACGGCCGCGGCACACAAATTCCATGGGCCGAAAGGTGTTGGTTTTGCCTACATTAGAAAAGACTCAGGTTTGAGACCTTTTATTTTTGGTGGTGGTCAGGAGCGAGGTTCACGTGCAGGAACGGAATCTCTTCATAATATCGTTGGACTTGAAGAAGCTTTTACCCTGGCATATGAACATCTTGAGGAAGAGCGTAAATATGTTTCTGAATTAAAATCTCATTTTATTAAGAGGTTAAAGGAAGCATTGCCAGATGTTAAGTTTAATGGAAATTCAGCTGTTGAAGGTAAAAGTACCTATACTCTGGTGAATACCTGTTTACCTTTTTCAGCGGAGAAGGCGCAGCTATTATTGTTTCAATTAGACATGAAAGGGATAGCATGTTCTAAAGGAAGCGCTTGTCAGAGTGGTAGCAGTGCGGGCTCGCATGTACTTAGAGAAGTTCTTTCTGAAGAGGATCTACAAAAACCTTCGCTACGTTTTTCATTTTCTATGTTCAATACCAAAGAGGAGCTGGATTATGTTGTTGAGGTATTGAAAGAGTATGCGCATAGCTAGTCAATAAATTTAATAATATAAAAAATCGCAGAGCGAAGACGAATGTCTTCGCTTTTTGTTTTTAAGAGCGCTGGTGTTTTAGGGTGTTCCGTCAACCGGCTATGATGACCCTTTTAATTGATTTTAGGAGTTATGATGATCAAGAAGGGTATTATTAGCTGTTTTATCCATACACTATTCATACATTATCCATACTCTATCTATACTTTATCCATACTTTAGCACCGGGCCTAGACATCTTTTGGTATGGAGTAACTGTAATGTATTTACTCTGAGGGATTCCTCTTCAAATGGACAAGGGAAGTATGATTTTCAGGCTTACGCAGAGACACCATGATTCGCATAGACAGGCGTAACTTTTGTTATTTAAAAGTGCTAACAGGCTAGAAGGGAATAGAAATTAGTTCTTGAGTTAAACTGATGAAATCGCTTTGATTAGTTTATTTTGAACCTCAGAGGCTATTTCTTCCAGCTTGTCATTTTTTACAGCACTCATTGATTCGATAGGGTTGACCACTGCAACTTCAATATTTTTATTGTCTTGATCAATTATGATGACATTGCACGGAAGTAGTACCCCGATTTTATCTTCATTTTGAATGGCTTTATGAGCAAAATTTGGGTTGCAAGCCCCAAGGATTTTGTATTTTTTAAAATCAACGTCAAGTTTCTTTTTAAAAGTTTCTTTAACATCGATTTCAGTTAAAATTCCGAATCCTTCATTTTTTAATGCTTCTGTAACCAGGTCGATTACTTCATCGAATTCTTTTCCTTTTACTATGGTATTTGTGTAGTATCCCATAATCCAAATTTAAATTGTCAATTAAAAACAAGCTTGGTAAGGAATCGAGTGGGGGCACAATGATAGCTGATATCACTGTGGTGTAAAAGTATTAATAAATAGGCTATCAAATAAAGGATTTTAGATAAAGCCTAAAAATGTCCTGTGAACTACATCTGTATTTGACCTGGTTCATTAGGTATGAATAAAAAAAAGATTCTAATGTCTGTCGTAAGGGAACTTTCTGGCAGCTTTTTTCATCATAGTCTCAATAATAGCGATGGTGTTTTTACCAGATTTCCGTGTTATGGTATTTTCATATTTCCAGATAAGTTTACCTGTTGCTCCATCACTTACTTTGATTGCTATTTTGCCATAATCTGACTTTCCGGTAATAAAGGACATAAAATCATATGAAGTAGACACGCCTTCGGAAATAAGGGCACTTATTCTAAGATTACCATTGATAATACCATCCACCCCTAATATTTCAGCTAGTTCTTTAGTAGTGTAGATGTCGAGATTTTCATAGGTTATCCCGTTTTTTTCAAGAATTGCATTGGTGTTTTTTACGTTTTGGAAGCTAACACTAAAGTTCTTTCGCTTTTTACGTTTTAGAAAATAAGTTTCTAATGCATTTTGCACTGCGTAGGCTTCTTTTTCTTTAAGGCTAGCTGACTCTTCTGGTGTTAAATCATCGAAGTCAGTTATTTCTAAAAGGGTATCAAAGGGCAAGATTGCAAGAACTTTGTGGTCTTTGCTCAGATTTTCAAAAGTAGCACTCTGATATATCGTTTTTTGAGCACACACCGTTGTAGAAATTACAAAAATAAATACGTAAAAAAATGTTTTCAAGAGTTCTATTGTTTTTAAAAGTCTGCAATTCAGGCAGCGAAGCTACTATATCTTTTTATTAAATCCTGTTAATTAGCTATTAAATTTTAGTCATCATTCTTTTCTGAAGAAGGTGC
Organism: Zhouia amylolytica; assembly: GCF_900116365.1. Taxonomy (GTDB): domain Bacteria; phylum Bacteroidota; class Bacteroidia; order Flavobacteriales; family Flavobacteriaceae; genus Zhouia; species Zhouia amylolytica. Next base: position 21,028 of record NZ_FPAG01000002.1, read on the forward strand.
CCTCCAGTGTGGTCGAATTTCCGGCATTATCGGTAACTTCAATAACCAGTTCATGTTTTGTTCCTTCAAGTTTCAGGTCGCTGAAATCGTAGGTAAGCAAGTTTTTCTTGTATTCGTATTCTGTTAAAATCCATTTTCCATCAATACTTGCTTTATAGTCTTTTATTCCGCTAAGATCATCGTAGATTTTGATTTTCAGGTACCGATAATTGGAAAGCCATTGTCCTTCTTTAAAATTATTGGGAATGATTCTGGGTGCAAGGCTGTCTCTAACCACTTTAAATTTACCCAGGTTTCGTGTTCTTGTACTTAACGTATTGCCCTTTCGATAGGTTGTTTGATAACCAGGCTGTCCATTTTTATCGAGATTTACGATAATTAAATCACTTTTATCTGCATCCGGATGATTGCTGATGTCAAAACTTAGGGTATATGTTTTTCGCACCGGAATCTGGTCATTGTGAATGGAGATAATGCCATTTTCTTCTTGTAAGTCAATAAAGAAGTTGTTGTAAAATGTATTTTGAGGAAAGAAAGCTTTGGCTTGTCCAATTTCATAGATATTATCTCTTCCGGCGATCAGGTAATGATCTGTTTGACTGTTTTCTGACTTATCTAAAACTTCCTGGTTTTTTCCTTCAATTGGGATCTTAATAAGGCTAATATTATTCTTGAAGTCTTTTACGGCTATTTCAACCATATAGTTCATTCCTTCTTTCACTTCGATGATGCCGTTATTAACCTTTTCATTGAAAATGCTTAACCTGGTATAAGGTTTTAAGAAGCATTGCTGTACTCTTTGTCCGTGAGTTGCATATCGCTCATAATCAATAAATGTATTGATATAGCGTGTTTCACTGAAAGAAAAGGTTTCGAAATCGTAACTGAAGTATGGGTTGCCATTAACTGTTAGATCGACGGCAAATACTCCATTCTTGTTATAGGTTTTATTTTGTCTGTCGTATGCGTTAAATCCAAACCCTATATTTCCGTGAGCACTTATTTTATCAGCTAAAAAACTACCATCCGGTTGTTTTGTGTAATTTAACTTGATAGGGTTGTTGGATTGATTGATGTTGCTTTTGTTGTCTAATGCATATCCGAAAAGTCCCAGGATTGTCGGTGGTTGATTATCTTCGACTTCCATTCCGAAATACATAGGGTTTATTGGCTTTTGTGAGGCGTCTCTTATTTCAAAGTGTAAATGTGGGCCTCCGCTACTACCTGAGTTACCACTATATCCAATTAATTCACCTTTATCTAATCTTAATTCTGAGGGTCTGGGAAAGGCTTCTACCTCATAAGATTGTTGGTTGTATTGAAGTTTTTTTACATAGGCTTCAATTTCGGGGGAGAATTTTTGCATATGCGCATAAACGGATGTGTAACCGTTAGGATGTTGTATGTATACCGCTTTACCATATCCATAATGTTGTATTTTTATTCTTGAAATATAACCTTCCCCAATAGCATGAACTGTTAATCCTTCTCGCCCCTGGGTTTTAATGTCTAATCCTGAATGAAAATGGTTGGATCGTAATTCTCCAAATGTCCCTGATAACAGGATGGGTATATCCAATGGGGACCTGAAGTAGCTTACAGGGTATTGGCGTTGGGCGAATAGAAATTGAGAAAATAATACAAATAGGGTAAGTGTTAAGCGCATAAGGTTTATTATTAGGCAGCTAATTTAATTAAATGGGTGAATTCAAAAAAAACGAACGTGTTAAAACCTTAATTAGTTTATTTTAGTTAATAAAAAATTAGATTCTTATTGCGAAGTATCAACAGGTATGTTAACTTTGTAAAGTTGTGTATTGAAATTTGTGTGCATGAGTGAGCTTATCGAAATAGTTGATTCTCTTGAAAATAAGGTCAGTAAACTGCTCCATAAAATGGATGTTTTAAAGCAGGAAAATCAGTCTTTAAAAGAGGAATTGGCCATAGCAGAGAAATCGAAACACTCCCTACAGAGAACCATAATTGAGTGGGAGGAAAAATATAATTCGCTCAAAGTCGCAAGTTCAATGCTTGGCAGTAATGAACATAAAACTGAAACGAAACTTAAAATAAATACTTTAATTCGGGAAATAGATCATTGTATTGCTCAGCTTTCCGAATAACGTTCTAAGCATAATGGATCAAAAACTTAAAATTAAGTTGACTATAGCAGACAGAGTGTATCCTCTAACGATAGATCCAAGCCAGGAAGAAGGTTTGAGAAAGGCTGCAAAGAATATAGAAGACTTAATTAAAAAGTTTGAAAAGAATTATGCCGTGCGTGACAAGCAAGATGTACTCGCCATGTGTGCATTACAATTTGCTTCTCAGCTGGAACAACAAAGTATCGATGAGGATAATGATAATGTTGAAGCTATAGATCGTTTAAAATCGCTAAATCAAATATTACTTCAGCATTTCAATTCATAAAAATGTTCTTTTAAATAAAAAGTATTGTTACTGCCTACATTGGAGATAATTTTTTTGACGAACTCAACACTATACAATTAAAAAAGGTGAGTTTCTGTTGTAAAAGCATGCCGTCCTAGTAACGGATCCTTGATCAGCGGGGTAGCCTTAAACCTGTTTTTCAGGAGTTTGTACAAAAACATTCCGATGTAGGCTTTTTTTTTAAACCAAAATTAAAGATGGATAGCACGTTAACACTCGCAATTATAGGCGTAGTAGGACTAGTATTAGGATTTGTAGTGGCAAAGATGATGGAGAAGAGCAATGCTTCAAAAACACTAAGCAATGCTAAAAAAGAGGCAAATACTATTATTAAGGAAGCCACTACGGAAGGAGAAAGTATTAAAAAAGATAAAATACTTCAGGCCAAAGAAAAGTTTCTGGAATTAAAATCCGAGCATGAGAAAGTAATTATTTCCAAGGATAAAAAAATAGCAGAGGCGGAAAAGAGGGTCAGAGATAAAGAATCACAGGTGTCTAATGAGATCGCTAAGAATAAGAAGTTATCTGATGAGTTACAGCAGAAGTCAAATGATTATGATTACAGATTAAATCTTCTTGATAAAAGACAGGCTGAGGTAGAAAAGTTACATAAAAGTCAAGTAGAACAGCTAGAGGTAATCTCAGGTCTTTCTGCAGAGGATGCCAAGTCGCAATTAATGGAGTCTTTAAAATCAGAAGCTAAGAGCGATGCGATGACTTTCATTCAGAACACCATGGAGGAGGCGAAGCTTACTGCTCAGCAAGAGGCTAAAAAAATTGTTGTAAATACGATACAACGTGTTGGGACGGAAGAAGCAATAGAAAATTGTGTTTCTGTATTCAACCTTGAGTCTGATGATGTTAAGGGAAGAATTATCGGTAGAGAGGGAAGAAATATCCGAGCCTTAGAATCTGCCACCGGTGTTGAGATTATAGTAGATGATACACCAGAAGCCATAATCCTTTCTTGTTTTGATTCTGTTAGAAGAGAGGTGGCGAGATTATCATTGCACCGATTGGTTACGGATGGACGTATACATCCTGCGAGAATTGAAGAAGTTGTTAATAAAGTATCTAAACAAATCGAAGAAGAAATTATAGAGGTTGGTAAACGTACTGTAATTGATCTTGGAATTCACGGATTGCATCCTGAATTAATCAAGGCCGTGGGTCGTATGAGATACCGTTCTTCTTATGGTCAAAACTTGTTGCAACACTCCAGAGAGGTTGCGAAGTTATGTGGTACTATGGCAGCGGAGCTTGGACTAAACCCTAAACTAGCGAAGAGAGCTGGTTTATTACACGACATAGGTAAGGTTCCGGAAAATGAAACTGAGGTGCCTCACGCTATTTTAGGTATGGAATGGGCTGAGAAATATGGAGAGAAACCTGACGTGTGTAATGCTATCGGAGCCCACCATGATGAGATCGAAATGAAATCATTGATAGCTCCTATTGTTCAGGTTTGTGATGCTATTAGCGGAGCACGACCTGGTGCCAGAAGACAGATTTTAGATTCATATATTCAACGTTTAAAAGAACTGGAGGAGACGGCCTTTGCTTTTAACGGTGTTAAAAAGGCCTATGCAATACAAGCAGGTAGGGAATTAAGAGTTATTGTAGAGAGTGAGAAGGTGTCTGATGATAAAGCTGCAGAACTTTCGTTTGAAATATCTCAAAAGATTCAAACTGATATGACCTATCCAGGACAAGTAAAAGTAACGGTTATCAGAGAAACCAGAGCTGTGAATATAGCTAAATAACAAGAGGGTTTTTATTTATAACCATTAAAAAAATAACGGAAAAAGCATCGAATCATCGATGCTTTTTTTTGTATAATATCTTTCCTATAACCTTTTTTGATATCAAAACAATGGCTGGATTTTAAGTGTCGAGCTATTTTTTAAATACAGCTTATCTAATAGTTGTTTATCAATGATTATTGGTTTGTGTATTTTCTTTATCAACCAGTAAGTAAATATTTTTTTAAAGCGATGGTGTACGTTAGTTGTTCGTATTGATATTGGTAGATTCGTTTGTAATAATTAAAAAATTTAGTTAAAAGAATAACAAATGCTAAGTATTTGGTATATTCGTGTGTACTTATTATGGTGCTAATAGGATCAGTGTGAGAAAAAGAATATTAGACATTAATAACCAAAACTTTATTAATTTACTCAAGGAAGGAGATATTGAAGCTCATGAACTTTTATATCGCCTATACTACGAGAGATTGCTGTATGTCGCTAATTCTTATCTCAATAATAAAGAAGACTCAGAGGAAATAATTAATGATGTATTTGTAAAGCTTTGGAAGCGAAAAAATAAGCTTTCTATTAAATCTTCTTTAAACGCTTATCTATACAGAATGACTAAAAACTTTTGTTTAGATCATTTGAGAAAGCATAAAAAAAGACTTTCCAAGACAGATAATACCTTGCAATTAGAGGCATTTGTGCATTTTGAGGCACTTTCTGATACTGCCTCAACGAAGTTTATTGAAGAAGAGTTAGGTCAACAAATTCAGTTAGCCATTGCAGCTCTGCCTGAAAAATGTCGTGAGGTTTTCACCAAGAGTAAAGTTCAGGGGTTACGATATAAAGAAATATCAGAAGAATTAGATATTTCAATCAAAACTGTAGAAAATCACATGTCTAAAGCTCTTAAGCATATGCGACTTTATTTAAGAGAGTATATGCCTTTTCTTTAAAAAAATTAATTAGCAATAGGGGTAAATTATTATTTGTACGTCTTATGGGTAAAAAGACGTATCAAATGCATAACAAGCTATTGGATCGATTTATTAAAGGAGCTGTCACAGAGGATGAACGAAAAAGTGTATTAGAGTGGCTCCGTCAACATCCAGATAATCAAAAGAAATTCAACAGGCTGAAGGCCTCACATGTTGCTTCAGGAATAGATAAAACTGAAACACTATCTGCTTTTCAGGCTGAAGGTAGTGGTTTCAAGCAACGATTAGAGCAGCTAGATAAGAAAAAAAGCAATCGCTCCGTAGCATTAAGAGCCATGGCCATAGTTATTCCAATTGTTATTTCGTTTATGGTTTTTCAGCTGGGCGGTAATGAATTGTCTTCTGATCCCGCTTCCATTGTTAAGGAACAAACCGTGGTAGGAGAGAAGAAGGAAATTATATTACCGGACGGTTCAAAAGTAATATTAAATTCAGATAGCCATATCAGGTATCCTGATCAATTTCGAGGGGATAAAAGGTTAGTCTATCTGGAGGGGGAGGCTTTGTTTGACGTAACACATGATGAGACTAAGCCATTTATTGTGAAAACAAATGGTATTGATATTAAGGTATTGGGAACTTCCTTCAATGTGAAGTCTTATGAGGAAGATGAAAATATTGAAACTACCTTGATTACGGGGAAAGTTGAAATTTTAGAAGAAGATCAAGAGGAGTCAATCTTTTTAAAACCATCACAAAAAGCCACCTTTAATAAGGTATCTACCGAATTAGTTGTTGCAGAAGTTAAATCAGATGAGATTATAGCATGGCAGAAGGGGGTGTTGGTGTTTAATGAGACGCCTATGAAGCAAGTAATTTCAGATCTGGAAAGGAAGTATGATGTGGTTTTTGAAATTGGTTCACCATCACTTTTGGAATATAAATATACTGGTACATTTAATAACCTGACTATAGAAGAAGTCGTTAAACTTTTAAAATATTCTTCTCCGGTCAATTATGATATGAAAGGCAACCAAATACTATTATCTATGGAAAAATAAACTTAAAACTAACTTAAAAACTATTAAACTATTAAACAAAAAAGAGCGTGCTCCACACACGCTCCAATTTTAACGATTCCTTAAAAAAGTTAAAAACCATTAAACTATGTAAAATTATGAAAAAAAACAGTTCCATTGGATCTTTATCCAAAATCCCAATCATTAGGATTATGAAAATATATACAGTCCTTCTGTGTTTTACTATGGTGAAGATTTTTGCATTAGATGCTAATGCCCAAAATATCTCTTTAGACCTTAAAAATGCGGAATTAAAGAATGTTCTTCTTGAGATTGAAAGCAAAAGTGAATTCAATTTCTTTTATAACAATAGCCTTATAGATGTTTCAAAAAAAGTGTCTGTAAGAGCAAATAATGAAAATATAAATAATGTTTTAAAAGCTATTCTGAGTAATACAGAAATAGATTTTAGGGTAATAAAAAAGCATGTAGTGCTATTCCCTAAAAATCAAAAATCTGCTTATAAGGAACTCAAAAACTTATTAAGAGAAGAAGAAGAGGAGCGAAATAAAACGTCTATGATAGCAACCGCTTCTTCCAGGGATTTACAAGAGGCATTTGCTTCTATTATTCAGGAAACGGTTAGTGGTACCGTTGTAGATGAAGATGGAATTCCATTACCAGGTGTAGCTGTTCTGATTAAAGGAACCTCCACTGGGACACAAACAGATTTTGATGGTAAATATTCTATAGAAGCAAGTGTAGGGGAAACACTTGTATTTTCTTATGTAGGTCAGAAGACTGTTGAAAGAGCTGTGGGATCTTCCCGTGTTATTAATGTTCAAATGGTTACAGATGCTCAAGCTCTTGAAGAGGTTATTGTTACTGCTTATGGTCAAACCACCAAGGAAGCTTTTACGGGATCTGCTGATGTTGTTGGTTCTGAGGATTTAGCATTACGTGTGGCCACTTCACCTATTTCTGCAATTGAAGGTACTGCAACGGGTGTTCAGGTGATATCTGCATCTGGTCAACCAGGCTCTTCTCCGGAAATTATTATTAGAGGTGTGGGAACCTTGAATGGATCAACAGATCCACTTTATATAGTTGACGGGATTCAGTTTGAGGGAGGATTGAATAGTATTAATCAGGATGATATTGAGTCTATGACCATTCTAAAAGATGCGGCATCGACTTCATTATATGGATCCAGGGCTGCAAATGGTGTTGTTTTAATTACAACGAAGACAGGGAAGAAAGGATCGCCAGCAAGAATTAACGTAACCTCTCAGTATGGTATTGTGACTAAGGCTGTTGAGGAATATAAGGCAGTTAATCCGGGTCAATATTATGAATTGATGTGGGAAGCGTACAAGAATTCCTTAAGTGGTGCTGATGCTGCGACTGAGGCGTCTGCTACTATTTTTAACCGTCTTGGGTATAATCCTTTTAATGTGCCCAATGATCAAATTGTTGGAACTGATGGGCGTTTAAACCCAAATGCAGGTGTTATATACAAGGGATTAAGCTGGTATGACGCTTTAGAGCGGACTGGTCAAAGGATAAATCACTCTATGAGTGTTACTGGTGGTGGAGAAGACCATCAGGTGTTTTTTTCAGCCTCTTATTTGAAAGAAGATGGTTATGTGATCGAAAGTGATTATGACCGAATTACGTCTCGTTTAAATGGAGATTTCGATCTTACGGACTGGTTGTCTGTTGGAGGTAGCGTTAACTTATCATTATCAGACTCTCATGGTCCGACCGGGGTTGGAGAGAGTAGCATTGTGAATCCGTTCAACTGGGCAAAAGATGTAGGTTCTATTTATCCGGTTTATGTAGTTGATAACGATGGGAACTTTGCGTTGAATGCTGCAGGTGAACGTCAGTTTGATTATGGTGAAGGATATCCGGAATTTGGTATACAGTCAAGACCTTATAGTCCGGGTCGTCATGGTATTGCTGAAGCAATATTTAATGAAGAGCTTACTAAAATTAATAATTATGGATTCAGATACTATGCAGAGTTCACTTTATTGGAAGGTTTAAATCTAAAATTTAATTACGGTCAGGATATTCAGGATTACATAAATAAGAGTTATGAAAATAATATCGTAGGTGATGGAGCTCCAACCGGAAGGTATGGTGAAACGCGTTTTAGAAGAACTGTTGAGAACTTCAACCAAATTTTAACCTACAATAATACATTCAATGATGTTCATAATTTGGATGTTACCCTGGGTCATGAGAGTTTTGACAGAAACTATTCGGAAAATGATGGTTTAGCGACAACTCAGACTGCCGAGGGGATATATGAGTTTGATAACTTTTCGACGCCTGTTAGGTTAGGAGGTTATAGCTCAGATAAAAGAACTGAGGGGTATTTTGCCAGAGTGAATTATAACTTTGACAATAGGTATTATTTAAGTGCATCTGCAAGGAGAGACGGTTCTTCTGTATTTAATTCGGATGTTCGCTGGGGTAATTTTTATTCTATAGGCGGATCCTGGAGAATTGACCAGGAGAGTTTCATGGATAATGTTTCATTTATTGACCGTTTGAAATTAAGAGCGTCATATGGGGAAGTAGGTAATGATAACTTACTAGATTTTTACATATCTCAACCTAGATATTCTCTTACCTCTAATGCTGGAGACCCTGCTATTTACTGGTCTGATTTGGGTAATAATGCACTTACATGGGAAACAGTAGAGAGTTGGGATATTGCGTTAGAATTTGGATTGTTTAATAACTTCCTTGATGGTTCAGTCGAATACTATAAGAAAAATTCGTCTGATTTACTTTACAATTTGCCGATTGCATTGTCGAATGGTTTGGATGAAAAACCGGATAATATAGGAACCATGTTTAATGAAGGGTTTGAAGTTGCTCTTACAGGGCATTTAATTGACAATGGTGATGTTAAATGGGATTTAACACTACAGGCTTCGACCTTAAACAATGAAATTACTGATCTTCCTGCACCATTTGTAAATGGATCTAAACGTTGGGATGTGGGACGTTCACGATATGATTTTTATATCTATGATTACGCTGGTGTTGATCCGGATAATGGAGATGCTTTGTATTATAAGTATGAAGGGGATATTAATGCCGGAGAAAGACAGGCTGTTTTGAATCCTGATGGAACTCATGCCACGACTAATGATTGGGATGATGCCGGTAGAGCATATGTAGGAGAGAGTTCGATTCCTGATTTAATTGGATCTGTTCAAAATAGATTTAGCTATAAAGGGTTGGCTTTTGATTTTATGTTTACTTTTTCACAAGGTGGAAAAATTTTAGATAATGGTTATTCTGCAATGATGCATACTGGAGACTATGGAGAGTCGTTACATGAAGATGCTTTGAATGCATGGAGAGTACCAGGGGATGTAACCAGTGTTCCAAGGTTAGAAAATGGGAACTCAAATCAGGTTCAAAGGCAATCTACTCGATTTTTAACAGATGCTTCTTATATAGCACTGAAAAATGTGAATCTTTCCTATACGCTGGATGATGACGTATCTGAAAGATTAGGGGTTTCAAATTTAAGATTCTTTTTAGCGGGTGAAAATTTATTCATCAAAAGTGAAAGAACCGGATTGAACCCACAGTATAACCTAGCAGGTACAGGATCAGGGAATGATTACAATCCTTCAAGAGTTGTTTCCCTTGGTATTAATGTATCTTTCTAATATCTATTAAAAATGAAAAATATGTTACGAAAAATTAATATAATATTGATGTCATTTTTAATGATGACATTAACCGGATGTTCAGAAGATTTTCTGGAAACCAAACCGACAGATGCTATTTCTGCAGGTGATGCATTGGCATCACCGGCGAATATGAAATTAATCTTAAATGGATTACACCGATATATGTATGCTCAGACCGGTTCCTTACCGGGAGGATCTAATACATTTGCGGGGGAGCATTATTTTATTCCTATGTTTGATGTGATACCAGGGGTGTTGATTCACTCGGCTCCGGCTAATGGCTGGCATCAAGCTGAATTACGTTGGATAGCACATACGGTTCCAACTGATGCAATGAATGAACAACTTTGGTTTCAGCGTTATCATTTTATTGCAAGCTGTAATTCGATAATTAAAAAGGTAGCCGATGATAATTTGGTTATTGATGAAGATATGAGTGAGATACTTGGGCAGGCATATGCCTACAGGGCATGGGCTTATCTTAAGCTGGTAACCTCATTCGGTAAAGGTTATTTAATAGGAAACCCTTCAACAGATCCTGGAGTTCCTTTATTGTTTTCTACGGAGGCACCCTATGAGAGTCAGCCCAGATCAACTGTTCAAGAAGTGTATGATCAGATAGAGCAAGATATAAATCAATCCATTGCATATTTCCAGAATGCAACTGCTCGTCCTACTGGTGATCCGAAGCATAAGTCTCAAATTAATATTAATGCGGCTTATGGAATAAAAGCGCGTATGGCCTTATCTAAGGGAGATTGGCAAACAGCTGCTGACGCTGCTGTAATGGCAAGAGATGGGTTCCCATTGATGGATGAAGCTGATTGGTTGTCTGGTTTCAATACCAATAATTTATCGGAGGTTATCTGGGGAGGAAATGTTATTCAAACAGAGACTACATTTTTCCGTTCCTATTTTTATTTAGTATCACCTACCTTTAATGGAAGTCAGAACAGGGGTAATCCAAAGCTTTTTAATAAAGAAATATACGAGCTGATACCTGATACCGATTATCGTAAGAAAAGTGTGTTACCATTAGCTCCTAATACAAATTCTTCGGCTTCTAATGGCGAGGGAGGAAGTTTTGAAACTGATCCAAATTACGATAATGAGGCTGATTTTGAAGCTGCGTATGATGAGATTATTGCTACCTATGGGATGACAGACAGGCATAATACACATCCATATATGCATGTTAAGTTCTTACAAAAGAATCCAGGAACTATTGATCCTGATGATGTAATATATATGCGTTCTTCGGAGATGTATTTAATAGAGGCAGAAGCTAAAGCTATGATGAACGACATTACAGGGGCTCAAGATGCTTTAGGGATGCTTGCGGGAGCAAGAGACTCTGCTTTTGATAAAACGGCATATGGTACCCAACAAGCGTTAATGGACCAAATTAAATTTCAGTGGTATGTAGAGCTTTATGGTGAAGGTTTTGGTTATACCAATCATATTCGATGGGATGAAGGTATAGATCATACCAATTCTGGTGCCTCTGAGGTTTTATATCAAAATGGTTTTATGCAAGAAAGACCTTCAGTTAATGATGAATGGATCTTTAAAATTCCACAGGCGGAAATAGATGCAAATCCAAATTTAACAGAAGCGGATCAGAATTAATTTTAAGAAGTATTTATTTAGAAAGAAAATGGGGTATTAAACAATACTCCCTTTTTCTTTTTGTACGGTTAGCTTCCGGAAAATAAAAAAAGCCACTGGAAAGTGGCTTTTTTTTTATTCTATTCGGATATTTATTCTCCTGAAGGATCTTTATCTGATGACTCTTCCACGTTTTGTTCTTCTACATCTTCTTCCAGATTAATATTTCTAATCTCTTTTAATTTGGCTTTCCATATATCTAAAGATTGTTTGTGTTTATCAATGTTATCAACAACATCTTTTACTATAGGATTCTTTTTATCTGTATTAAAGAAGGCTAGATTGTTCTCTAATTGTCTGATTTCGCCTTTGAGTTCATCAATCTTTCTTCTTATGAAACGTTTTTCATCGTAGATGAGATTTTCGTCATTGGCTTGCTCTAATTGGTCAATTTTATTACCGTATTTGATCAGTTCAGCTTCTTGTTTATCGATGTTTAATTTTCTGAAGAGTGCATCAATAATTTTAAAGAATTTGGCTTCTACTCCTCTTTTGTTAAATGGTACTTTGCCAAAGCCGTTCCATTCAGCGATAAAGTTCTTGATGGTTTTCAAGTCTTTTTCCTGATCATCACCCAGCTCAAAAGTTTTCAGTTCGTCTAAGAAGGCCTTTTTCTTATCCAGTGCTTCAAACTCAACTTTATTAGCTTTATTCTGATGTGCATGATATCTATCAAAATATTTGTTACAAGCCGCTTTAAATTCGTCCCAAATTTTATCTGAGTATTTTCGAGGAACATGACCTATTTTCTTCCAATCAGACTGAATTTTTTTCATGATTGGGGTGGTATCGTTCCAGTCTTCACTTTCTTGCAAAGATTGGGCAATTTCTACCAATTTTAGTTTCTTTTCCAGGTTGACATGCTGCTCTTTTTTGAGCGTTTTGTAGAAAGCATTTTTACTGCGATTGAAGCGTCTTACCGTTTCTTTAAAAGAGGACCAAGTTTCTTCATTAAATTTTTGAGGAACCTTGCCTGCATTAAAGAATGCTTCGCGTAAGCTTTCAATTTCTTTTATTTTCTTTTGCCACTCGGAATGTGATTTATAATTTTTCGAAGAAATTGCTTCAATTTCGGCAATTATGTTTCTTTTCTTCTCTAAATTTAGTTCACTAAGTTCATCTAATTTTTTATAGTACTCTTGCCTTCTTTTATGGATTTCTTTTGTTGCTTCACTGAAACGATTCCAGATATCTTCTCTGTGTTCTCTATCTACCGGTCCAATATCTTCTTTCCATATCTTATGTAGCATTTGAAGTTCTCTGAAAGCTTTTACAACATCTTTTTCATTTTTTAAAGCCTCTGCTTTGGTAACGAGCTTTTCTTTTTCTTCCAGGTTATGTTTAAAGTCCAGATCTCTAAGGTCTCTGTTAAGATCGAGAAAATCATAAAACCTTTCTACATGAAAATGATATGTTCTCCATACATCGTTATAGCTTACCCTAGGCACAGGACCGGCATGTCTCCAAATGTCCTGTATTTCTTTAAAGCGCTTGAAGGTTTCATTAATGTTTTCATCAACGTTAATAAGTCCTTTTAGTTCTTCAATCAGGTGAAGGCGTTTCTCAAGATTTCCTTTTAAGGTTTGCTCAAGATTTTTATAGTAGGCATTTCTTTTAGCGCGATACTCACTGTAGAGTTCGTCATATTTTTTCTTAGTAGGGGAGGTGAAGGAAAAATCAATTTCATTTCCGCCGTCATTGATGAAGTCTTCTTTTCTTTGTTCTAACTCTTCCTGATGCTTTAATTCAAATTCGTATTTTATTCCATCAACATGGTTTTTGATGGCTTGAATTTTATGATTGTTGATGAGTTCTTGCAGTTCGGCAACCAACTTTTCCATGCTCAAAGCATGATAGTCTGGCATTGGTATACTGTGGCGCTGTTGATTATCTTCATCTTCAGCATCCTCGGCATTTGACTTATCTATTTCATCAATAGCTTCATCATCTTGCTGATCCTGATTGATGTTTTCAATGTTATCGTCTGAAACTTTCTCTTCTTGCTCCTCGGCATTTGTAATCTCAACAGTTTCTTTATTCTGTCCGTCTGCTTCGTGCAGGTTATCCTTTTTTTCTTCGTCTAACATTTCAAGAATGTTTAAGGTTCATCACTACTTTAAAGTCTGAAAGATACTAACAAGTCTTAAGATAGCCAAGTATTTTGATAAACACCCCTTAAAATAAATCAGTCAGAAGTTAATTTTTATTCATTCCATATTTTCCAAGCCTTTTCTGCTTGAAATTCTAACATTTTCAATCCATTACATATGGCAGCTCCTTTTTCCTTTCCTAATTTTAAAAAGGCAGTTTCTTCCGGGTTGTAAATAAGATCATATAATAAATGTTTTTTGGTAATGAACTCGTAAGGGATTGGCGGTTTATCTTCAATATTAGGATAGGTACCTAAAGGAGTACAATTAATAATAATTGGATGATCTTCAATGATATACTTGGTTAGGATCTTATATGTAAAATCAGCATTACTTGATGATCTGGAAACAAAGTTGTAATCAATTCCCATTTTTTTAAGTGCAAAGGCAATGGCCTTAGAGGCACCTCCGGTTCCAAGGATAAGGGCTTTGGTGTGATTTGGCTTTATAAACGGTTCAATTGATTTTTTGAATCCATAGTAATCGGTGTTATAGCCTTTTAACTTCCCTTTTTTCGTGATTTTTATAGTGTTTACAGCTCCAATTGTTTTGGCATTTTTGTTCAAGCTATCCAAAAAAGGAATTACGGCTTGTTTATATGGAATTGTAACGTTCATTCCTTTAACTTCGGGGTGTTCTTTAAGAATATTGGGGAACTTTGCAATGTTCTCAAGGTCGAAGTTAACGTAGGAACAATTGGATAGCTGAAGCTCTTCGAACTTTTTAGAAAAATACGTTCGTGAAAAGGAATAAGAAATGTTTTTACCAATAAGTCCGAACAGTTTATGTTTATTTTGTTGTGCGTTTTCCATACCAATCTAATGCTAAGACAATTAATATACCAATGCAAATAAACCCCAGGGCAGTCCAGGTTTCTACCGATTCAAAGTTAGGAATGTATCGCTGGTAGTTTAAAATAATTTTTTCACCTTCACTGTCTAAAATATAATTTCCGGTTTCATTTAACTTGTATATGGTTTGTTTCCATGGCCAAACCACACCCAAGGAGCCCGTTATGAACCCTATGATTACTGCGGTGGTAACAAATTTATAATGTTTTAGTACATAATTCAGGAGGTGGGATAGTGTTACAAGTCCGGTTGCTGAACCGAGGGTGAATACAGCTAGTATTTTCAAAATATGAAGTCTTTCTCCGTTGTTGATAAAACTAAAATCACCTTTGAATACTTCTGCAATAGTGTTGTAAAGGGCGTTAACCGAATCAACCAATAATAGAACGTAATTACCTAAAAGGATTAAAATAAAAGATCCTGACAGTCCCGGGAGGGTCATTCCGGAGACACTGATAATGCCACAAAGAAAAATAAATAACAGGTTGTCATTTTCTTTTGCCGGGCTCAGGAAACTAATGGAAACACCTAATATCAGGCCAGCTAATGCTGATAAAATGGTGTTTTTTTTCCAATGATGAAAGTCTTTGTATATGTAATAAATAGAACCTAATATCATTCCAAAAAAACAAGCCCAAACATAGAGTTCTTTTCGTTCGAGAAAATAATCAAGAATTTTAGAAACACTAAAATAGCTGGTGAGCATTCCTAATAGAAGTAGCCCCAAAAACCGACCATTGATGTATTGGTAGAAGCTCTTAAAACCTCTTTTGAATAATAGCGTAAATGCTTTTCCGTTGATACGCTGTAAAGAGAAGATGAATTCTTCATAAAAGCCTGCAACAAAGGCAACAATACCGCCTGAAACGCCTGGAACTTTATTTGCAGCACCCATCGCTAATCCTTTTATGAAAAGGAATATTTTATCTTGAATGGTGCGCGTTTTTTGCAGCATATATTAGTTAGATTTAACAGCTACTCTTTCTAAAATGTAAATGGTAAGAAAACCACAAATTGCCAGTAATACTGACCATAATAACTGCGGATCTCCTGTATAATTACCTGGCAATATACTTTGCTGTAATAAGGGAACTTCATGGCCTTTGGAGTTGGTGTACCATGTTAGGGTTTCTTTCCATGGCCATATTTTGTTTAATGAACCTAAAATGAACCCGGTTAAAATGGCCAAAGTAAGATTTTTATAATGGTTGAACATCCATTTTAATATGCGGGCGAAGCTTAAGATACCGAATATGGCACCAATTCCCAAAATACCAATTGTTTTCAGATTCTTTTCATCAATAGCTTCCAAAACCACTTTATAAGCGCCTAGTAGTACTAATATGAAGGCACCGGATATACCTGGTAAAATCATGGCGCAAATTGCCAAAGCACCGGCTAAAAACAAAAATAAATTACTTTCTGTGTTTTGCATTGGGGGAATCGTGGTAATGTAATAGGCTACAATAGTTCCAATGATAAAAAATGAAATAGTGCTTAATTGCCATCTTTTAATTTCTTTAGCAACAAAAAGGATACTTGCTAAAACCAGTCCAAAGAAGAATGACCAAAGTAAAATGGGTTCATTTTCCAGTAACCATTTGATACCTTTGGCCAGGGATAGCACACTAATTGCGATCCCTAAAAGGAGGGCAGCAAAAAAGTTTCCATTTATCTGTTCCCATGTTTTGGCAATTCCCTCTTTCCTCAAGGTTTTTAAAGCGGAAAGATTGATCTTATTAATTGATGAAATAAGTTCTTCGTATATTCCTGAGATGAAGGCGATGGTGCCTCCAGAAACGCCAGGAACAACATCAGCTGCTCCCATGGCAATTCCTTTAAGAGTTATGATTAGGTAATCTAAAAATGATCTTCGCATACTTTGTTCTTAACTCGAACAAAAGTATATAATTTTAATTTGAGGTCTTTTGAAAATTTGTTATAATATTCTTAACAGTTTTTCTACTAAAAACAGAGGGGAATGATTCTGTCATATTCTTTAAATGACGATAGCCGGTTTTTAGGGCAGCCTTTAGATGCTGACTACCTTCGAGGGCGTCTCCTATGGTATAATAGATCGCTGAGAGTCTGTATTCCAGTGTTGCTTCTGATGGGTGAAATTCTAATCCCTGCGTCAGGCATTGGATAGCAGAATTGTATTCCCCAAGTTTTATGAGAATATCTGCCCAGGCTGTCCAGGTGTCTAATTCATAATTACCAAGTTCAACAGCTTTTTTGTAGGCTAAATCAGCTTCTTCGTAAAAATGTAAGTTACTATGAATAAGAGCACTTCTTTTCCAATATTGCACATTTTCAGAATCGATGTTTATTGCCTTGTTAATGTAGTGCAAAGCTTTGCGATAATTTTCCTGTCGGATGTAAAAATCAGTAATAGCAATCCAACCTTTATCGAGTAAAGGATCTTCATGAACCGTTTTATAAAAATATTCTTTTGCAAGGTCCAGATTTCCTAACTTTTCGTGGCATTTTCCAATTCTTAATAAGGCAAAAGAAGTTGGATCTTCCAATTTGAGTGTTATTTCGTAATTCTCGATGGCTTCATTATAACGTTTAAGTTTTTCAAGTACTTTTCCTTTTTCGATATAAGCACCAATAAAAGCATCATCTGAGTAGATAGCAAAGTCAAATGCAGCAACGGCTTCTTTAAATCTTTTATCTTTAAAAAATTGTTTTCCGATCTGATGCCATGCGACCTCACAATATGGATTTTTATCGAGGTAGATGTTGAGAAATTCAATAGCGCCCTCTGTGTCACCTAAATTATCAAAACAATAAATAGCATTATATAAGGCCGGATAGTCTTCAGGATCTTGTTCAATGCACTTCAGAAAGCTGTTTTTAGCTTCGACGTAGTCATCAAGAAATAAATATTCCATTCCTAACAACGAATGAATGTCGGAACTTTCATCAGAATAGGTCAATGCTAATTGCAGCATTTCTATGGCAAGCAAATGATTTTCTTTTTTAGAAAAGATATTAGCTTTTTGAATATATACTTCTTCATTTGTGACTTCAATAGAGGCGATTTCTGATAAAAGTTGTTCAGCATCATCCAGGCGGTTTTCAAATACCATAACCTCTACTTTTAAAAGCTTCAATTCTGAGGACGTTGGATGTTGTTCTAAACCGATAGCAATAGCCTTTTTGGCTAAACTAACTTTACCATTGTTTAAATAATGGTGTATAATGTCTTCAAAGTCTTCAGTATCAAAGAAGTAGACATCATTCGTTTTTAGCATAGACTCGAACTTTTCGAGCGGGAGGTTTTGTTCATTGTGAGCACTAAATTGCATAAGCGATGCGGTTTTAGATTTCTACATTTATAAAGTTAGGGCTTGATGGCTACGATTTGATTCATAGTCATGATTGTTATTAACAAATTAGTTAACAGTTTAGACGTTATATTGGTTTAATACTTTCAATATGATGTCACACCCTTGTTTAATTTCGTCATTACTGATGGTTAGGGGAGGCGTTATTCTAACGGCACGGGTCTCTACCAGAAGCCAGAATAAAACAAGTCCGTGCTTCATACTTTCCATAACCAAATGATTTGTTATTTCTTCATTTTTCATGATCAGGGCTAACATTAATCCTTTACCTCTGATTTCATTGATAAGTGGATGTATTAACAATTTTCTAAATAACTGTTCTTTTTCCAGTGTTTTTTCCTGAAGGTCTGAATTTATTACTTCTTTAAGGGTGGCCAGGCAAGCTGCAGCTATTACAGGGTGTCCACCAAAGGTTGTAATATGTCCTTGCTTTGGATGGTCTTTCAATAGATTCATCAGTTTGTGTGAGGCCGTAAAGGCACCGACCGGCATTCCTCCACCCATTCCTTTTCCCATCACAATAATATCCGGAACAATTCCATAGTTCATAAAACCAAAAAGTTTACCTGTTCGTCCAAATCCCGGTTGTATTTCATCCAGTATTAATAGCGATCCTGTTTCGTCGCAACGTTGACGCACCTTTTTTAAGTAATCATTTTGAGGTTCGATAAACCCAGCTCCGCCTTGAATTGTTTCCAAAATGACAGCTGCAGTTTTATGTGTTATTTGATTTAATTCATCCGGCTTATTGAATTCGATAAATTTAACTCCGGGAATGAGGGGTCTAAATGCTCTTTTGCGGCTTTCTATTCCCATGACACTCATTGCACCCATAGTATTACCGTGATAGGCGTTTTTTGCTGAAATTACAGTGGCGCGACCAGTAGCTCTTTTAGCCAATTTAATAGCGCCTTCAATCGCTTCGGTACCGGAATTAACTAAATAGGTAGCTTCTAGCGGGGCGGGAAGTTCACTGGCCAGTAATTTTGTCAAGGCAACAGCCGGTTGTTGGATATATTCACCATATACCATCACATGCATATACTGATCAACTTGTTGCTTTATAGCTTCTATAACTTTTGGATTAGAATGTCCAAGGGTATTTGCCGAAACCCCAGCTACAAAGTCAAGGTATGCATTATTGTCAATGTCATATATATAAGACCCTTCGGCTTTTGAAATTTCTAATGCCAACGGGTGAGGCGATGTTTGCGCCTGATATTTGTAAAAATCATCTAAGTTTGACATTCCTTTAGTTTGTTTTGCTACTCTTTTTGACTACAATAGTGTCCTGCTTTTTTGCTGGTGTGGCTTTAGGCTTTGGCTGGACATTGGTCGGGTTTTGCTTTGAGGGATCATTTTCTTCATCGCTCTTCTCATCAATTTTCTCTTCTCCGGGAGCAAGGTTAGGATTGTCAATATCAATAGGGTTTGTAACTCCTTTAATTTCAGGTAATATAATATTGTTGTCGTCTTCGTCAAATATATCATCCTTCGTTAAGATCATCTGATCGCCATACCATTTTAATCCTCTCAATTTCCTGCCATTAGGGGGGAGTTCCTTGTCCGGATATATGTTACCATCTACTTCATTTCTCGATATTACATCATCAATTTCATTTTCAGAAAAAATAAATTCAATGCTTCCGCATTTTCTCTTATCAATTCCTATAAACTCAGTCTCGTTCCAGAGGTAATAAATCAGTTCGGCATTTTTTACAACATCAACTTGTTTTAGTTTATTATCTATAAATTTTCCAAACAGATCTTTGCCTTTTATCTGATTGAAAGCGTTTTCACTCAATGTATCCTTTTGAACGATAAATGCATTATTCAGTACTTTTAATGAATCAAGCTTTTCTGTTTCAAGATCTGAGGTTATCAGGATGCTGTCGCCAGTCATTTGTGTTTTGCCACTCCATAAAATAGGGTCTTTAATAAGGCGTGTAATTCCCGATTTTTCATCAGAGGTAATAGAGTCGCATTTACCACTCATATCACTTTTAAAGAATTTTGCGTTATGAAAGGCCTTAATGATCCGTTCATTTTCCTTACCTGTAACCATTAGTGTGTCTCCATGAATATACATGGAGTCTTTTTCTACAATACTGATAGCTACAGCTCTTTTTGTAACAAAAAGGGAATCTTTTGCTTTGTAAACTTCTGCATAATGACCTTTTACAACTCCTTTATTTATGGTGTCAATAACTCTAATATTGTTCGTGGCAGAGGCAAATTCCCTGGCTTTATCGAAATAAACGCTATCTCCTCGTATAATTCTGTTATTATAGTCGATGCGGGTGTTTTTAATACCATAGCCATTTTCAACTTTGGTATCGTAAAAGCCTCTTTCACAGTACAACTTATAATCTTTACCTGTAATCGTTGAAGGGCCGTACATATAGGCGTTTCGCGAGTTGGTATAATAATCTAAACGCGCTGATTCGATGTTGTAATCAGGGTTTACAATTTTCACATCGCTTTTAAACTCGTATTTTTTGATTGTAAGGTAATAGCGTCCCTTGTTGCTTGTTAGTGTATTAACGCTGTCCTTAACGGTTCCAAAGGTGTTGTAATAAGCTTCTTGTATTGCTCTGTCAAACCACACTTTCTCAGAGGTTAACTCCATCGAGTTATTACGGAGGTTAACAGCTCCTTCTGCCACAGCAATTTTTGTGTTACCGTTATACTCAGTTCGATCACTATTCATCTTGATAGAGTCTCCCTGTTGGAAAAAGACATCTCCGTAAGCCTTTATGGTATTATCTTCTTGATAAAAAACGGCAACATCACACCAAAAGTCTACGCCCTCATGCTCAAACTGAACTTGTCTATCTCCGGCTTTGCTAAATATAGCAGCTCCAGGATACTTTGCTTCATCTTTAGAAAAGTCACCTCCATAAACAATTTTAATACGTTTGCCTTGTGGTTCTTGAGCATTCGAATAAAAGCTTAAAAGGACTAAAATGTAACAGCATGTATTTAATATAAATCTCAATACTTTAAAATTTTTTATAAAATTAAAAATTTTACTCACTATGTAAGATTAAAAATAAGCCTGTGCTTAAAAAGTTTTATTTCTACAGGCAAAATTGACTTCTATATTATTTGGAAGTCAGTTTAGGTATCCAGGGACGATTCTGGTTTTGGTTCATCCATTTCCAATGCTGAACGATGCATTGGAAGAGTTAACAATTTGATATTAGGTGTACTTTGAACAAAGCAATTAGTTTAAGCAAAAACGCTTTGGTGATTTAACCAAAGCGTTTTTGTTATTTATAGGTGAATGGTTTGTTTTCTGTCCGGACCGACCGAAACAATTTTAATTGGCACCTCAAGTTCTTTTTCCAGGAAGCTAATATATTCATTCAGTTCTGATGGAAACTCTTCAGCGGAATTAAGTCCTGTAAGATCTTTAGACCATCCTTTCATTTCAATGTATACTGGATTGACATTTTCAGGTTCAATATTGTAAGGAAGGTGGTTCACTACTTCACCGTTATACTCATATCCGGTACATACTTTTAAGGTTTTAAAACCACTAAGTACATCAGCTTTCATCATCATAAGTTGGGTTACCCCATTTACCTGTACTGCATAACGCAAGGCTACCAGGTCTAACCAACCACAACGTCTTTTTCTACCGGTTGTAGCTCCGAATTCATTACCTACCCGTCCTAATGTTTCTCCGTCTTCATCAAACAATTCGGTAGGGAAGGGGCCACTACCTACTCGGGTAGTATAAGCTTTAAAAATACCTAAAACCTCGCCAATTTTATTAGGAGCAACTCCTAAACCGGTACATGCACCTGCCGCCGTTGTATTGGAAGAGGTAACAAATGGATAGGTTCCAAAATCAATATCCAATAAAGATCCCTGTGCACCTTCTGCTAAAATAGTCTTACCTGATTTCATTGCCTGAAAAACAAATTCTTCACTGTCGATAAATGTAAGTTGTTTTAGCGCGTCAATTGCCTCAAAGAAATCTTTCTCTAATTCGGCTAAATCGTATTGAATATCAACATTGAAGAACTTAATCATTTCTTCATGCTTATTAGCCAGAGATCGGTATCGTTCTTTCCAGTCTTCTAATTCAAGATCTCCAACCCTGATCCCATTTCGCCCAGTTTTATCCATATAAGTTGGACCAATTCCCTTAAGGGTCGAACCTATTTTAGCCTTACCTTTTGATGCTTCAGAAGCAGCATCCAATAACCGGTGTGTTGGTAAAATAAGGTGGGCTTTTCTCGAAATCAGGAGCTTTTCTTTAATATTGATTTCAAATTGACTAAGATTGTCAATTTCCTTTTTAAATATTACCGGATCAATTACAACACCATTTCCAACAACATTGATGGCATTTTTGTGAAAAATACCTGAAGGAATAGTATGAAGGACATGTTTAATGCCATCAAACTCTAGTGTATGTCCAGCGTTGGGTCCGCCCTGAAAACGAGCGATAATATCATAATCTTTGGTGAGAACGTCAACAATTTTACCTTTTCCTTCGTCTCCCCATTGTAATCCTAGTAGTAAATCTACCGCCATTGTGTTATTTATGTGTAGTTAATTAATTGTCTTTATTTTTTGTGCCGTAAAAATACAACGAATGGTTTTGAATTTTAATATCAAAAACCTCTTCAATTGTTTTTTTTATGGTTTGGATGCGTGGATCGCAGAATTCTAACACTTCACCAGTATCTGTTAAAATTACATGATCATGCTGTTTATCGAAGAATGATTTTTCGTAATGAGCCTGACTTTGACCAAACTGATGTTTACGTACCAGATTACATTCTAAAAGAAGTTCAATGGTGTTATACAGTGTAGCACGACTTACACGATAGTTTTTATTTTTCATTTTGATATAAAGACTTTCTATATCAAAATGTTCTTCGTTATCATATATTTCCTGAAGTATAGCATAGCGTTCAGGTGTCTTACGGTGCCCGTTTTCTTCTAAAAATTTAGTAAAAACGTTTTTTACAATCTCTTGATTTTTATTGTCATTCATTATCGAAAATTCAAAATCAGCTACAAATGTACGGTTTAATATTAAATTCGAGTTACTTTATCTATTCCGTTAACTTTTTTTAGGTTTTCTATTAGTTTTTTAAGGATGATATTGTTTTTTACCTCAAGGGTGATATTTCCTGAAAACACCCCATCATTGGTGTCGAATTTAATATTCTTCATATTAACATGCATATTGTTTGAGATCACTTTGGTAACATTACTAACCAGTCCTATTTTATCAATACCTGTTAATCTAATATTGGCTGTAAAGTTTTGTTGTGAAGAGTCGACCCATTTGGCTTGAATGATACGATATGCAAAATTAGATTGTAAAGCTAAAGCATTTGGACAGTCTTTTTTATGTACTTTGATTCCTTCGTTTACGGTTACAAAACCAAAGACGTCATCTCCCGGAATAGGGTTACAGCAGTTAGCGATTTTATAATCTAGTTTTTCTTCTTCTTTTCCAAAAACTAACAGATCGTATTTATTTGTTATTTCATCTTTGTGAATTTCTTCTGCTGCGGTCCCTTTCTTCATTCTATTTTTGAAGAAATTGATGAACGTATTTGTTCGCGAAGCCGCAAAGTCTTTTAGCATTTGGTTGTCAATTTTACCAATACCCACCCGGTAAAACAGATCTAAGCTTGTTTTCAGTTTAAAGTAGACCACCAATTGGTTGACTGTCTTTTCATTCAGAGTTATTTTAAGCTGCTTTAATTTACGACGTAGAATTTCTTTACCATCTTCAGCAATACCTCTTTTTTCTTCTCGTAAGGCTGATTTAATCTTAGAGCGAGCTCGGGCTGTAGTGGCATAATCGAGCCAGTTAGCATTCGGTTTAGAGCTATCTGAAGTTATAACTTCGACCTGATCACCGCTTTTTAAGGGATGGCTCAGCGGGACTAATTTACCATTGACTTTTGCACCACGGGTGTGTAATCCTACTTCGGTATGAATACTGAAAGCAAAATCAAGAGGTGTAGCGTCTTTAGGCAGTGATTTTAAATCTCCTTTTGGCGTAAAAACAAATATCTCTTTTGCGTAAAGATTTAGTTTAAACTCTTCGACAAAATCGACGGCATTCATTTCAGGATTTTCCAAAGCTTCCTGAAGCCTGTTCAACCAGACTTCAATTCCTTGCTCTTGCTGTTTACCGTGTTTATATTTAAAGTGAGCCGCATATCCTTTTTCTGCAATTTCGTGCATGCGCTCACTTCTTATCTGCACTTCAACCCAGCGTCCTTTTGGCCCCATAACGGTTATATGTAGGGCTTCATACCCAGTGGATTTGGGTGAAGATATCCAATCTCTAAGTCTTACAGGGTTTGGTCTAAAGTGATCGGTAACCACGGAATATATTTTCCATGCCAGGAATTTTTCGTTGGCATAGTCACTTTTATAGATGATTCGAATAGCAAACTTATCGTAGACTTCATCAAAGCTAACATTTTGAGCAAGCATTTTTCTTCTGATAGAGAAGATTGATTTCGGTCTTCCTTTAATGGTGTAATTAAGGCCTTCGTTATCCAGGGTTTCTTTAATTACATTGCTAAAGGTTTCGATGTATTCATTTTGCTCTTCTTTGCTTTCTTCTATTTTTCCGAGAATGTCATTATAAACATCAGGCTCGGTATATTTTAACCCGAGATCCTCCAGTTCTGTTTTGATATTGTAAAGCCCAATTCGGTGTGCTAAAGGAGCATATATGTATAAGGTCTCGGATGCTATTTTCACTTGTTTATGCTCCGGCATTGACTCCATGGTTTGCATGTTGTGCAAGCGATCGGCTATCTTTATTAAAATTACCCTAACATCATCATTAAGGGTCAGGAGCATCTTTCTAAAGTTCTCAGCTTGGAGTGAGATATCTTGTTCAGAGCTTATCATGGAGATTTTGGTCAGACCATCTACAATTTTCGCAATGGTTTCACCAAATAATCTTTCAAGGTCTTCAAGTGTGTAATCCGTGTCTTCTACTACATCATGTAATAGGGCTGCTGCAATGGCTGTCGCATCCAATCCTATTTCACGAGCGACTATTTTGGCTACTGCGATTGGGTGGAATATATAGGCTTCCCCACTTTTTCTCCGTTGTTCCTTATGGGCATCAACAGCTGTATCAAATGCTTTTCTAATGAGCTTCTTATCGTCATCTGAAAGCGCTTGATAACTTATGCGCAACAGTTCTTTATACTGTTTGGCAATTTGTTTATTCTCTAATTCCGTATCAATTACAGCCATATATTAAATTTAACACAATCTTTATTATTTAACAACAAAATCTATGCCTTAAGTTTACGCATCCGTTGCAAAAGCGTTGGATGTGAATAATGGACAAATACATAAGTTGGATGTGGGGTAAGATTACTTAAATTATTTTTAGATAGTTTTTTTAACGATGTGATAAGAGGTTCTGCTTTATAAGTGTCTTTAGCATAATGATCTGCCTGGTATTCAAATTTTCTGGAAATGAAATTCATGATCAGTCCTGTAAGCTCTGAGATAGGCGTGTACAGGATACCGAAAGCAATTAATCCTGCATGGAAACTTGGCTGACTCACCCCAATAGCCATGGAGAATTCGGGAATGTTTATAAACAGGGATAAGATATATAATGTAATTCCCGTAAGCAGAATTGAGGCAATGAGGTTAAATATGATATGCTTGTGTTTGTAGTGACCTACTTCATGCGCTAAAACTGCCAAAATTTCATCTTCTTCCAGGTCGTTTATAAGGGTATCATATAAGGTAACTTGTTTCTGAGAACCAAACCCAGAGAAATAAGCATTAGCTTTTGTAGATCTTTTTGAGCCGTCTATCACAAATATCTTATTGATATTAAACCCAATTTTTGAAGCATATGCTTCTATTTTCTTTTTGAGGGATCCATCCTCTAAGGGTGTTTGTTTATTGAACAGGGGTACAATTAACCTGGTATAAAACATATTCATGAAAATTGTAAATACAGCAATCAAGCCCCATGCGTATAGCCAGAAGTTCGCTCCGGTAACCTTATAAAACCAAATGATAATGGCTAAGATGCCTCCTCCCAGGATCACTGTCATTATCCAACCTTTGATCTTATCTATAAAAAATGTTTTTTTAGTGGTTTTGTTAAATCCGAATTTCTCTTCAATAACAAAGGTGTGATAATATGAAAACGGAGTGCTAAGAATATCTGAAGCAAACATGATAATCCCAAAAAAGACAAGAGCAATCACAATTTCATTATTTGAGCTATTACGGGCTAACCTATCTACAAAATCGAATCCATCGAGAAAGAAAAAAGCTAGTGTGGCAACGATTGAAATTGTAGAAGTGAGGGTGCTGAATTTATAATTTGTGGTTTTGTATCGTTGTGATTTTTCATATTCTTCGTTATCGTATACATCTTTTAAATCATCAGGAACCGGATCATTGAAATGATTTGCATTCAAGCGATCAAGAATCTTATCGAAGATAAAATCAACAATTAATATGGTGATGATAATATAAAACAAGGTGTCAGGATTCATTGTATGAATGATGTTTTGGAGTTATTGTGAGCTTATCTAGTTAAAGGAACGTTGTCTTTTAGCTTCAAAAATAATAATAGCTGCAGATACAGAAACATTCATTGAGTCTATTTCTCCTTGCATTGGAATTATTATGTTACGGGAGGCATTTTCTAGCCATTCATCGCTTAATCCTGTAGCTTCGGTTCCCACTACAATGGCAGTAGGGTTCGTGTAATCGATCGTATGATAATTAACGGATGCTGTTAGTGCTGCACAATTAATCTGAATGTTACGATCTTTAAGAAATTTTATTATTTCCTGGGTTGTTCCAGCGGCAATTTGATTGGTGAATACACATCCTACACTTGATCTGATAATATTGGGGTTGTAGAGGTCTGTTTTTGGATTAGCAATTATAACCGCATCAACAGCGGCGGCATCTGCTGTTCTCAATAATGCTCCTATATTTCCCGGCTTTTCAGGTGCTTCGGCAACAAGAATTAATGGGGTGTTATTTTTAAAACTAAGTTCTTCCAGCGAATGTTTTTTAGTATTTGCAATAGCAATAATTCCTTCGGTGGTTTGTCTGTAGGAAATTTTTTGGTAAACTTCTTTTGAAATTTCTATTAAATCAGGGGTGAAATTACATGTTCTTACCAACTCTTCAATCTTAACAACAGGACATATGTCATTATAAAATAGTATCCTATTGAGCTGATAACCGCCTTTAAGCGCAAGTTGTACCTCTCTAAGCCCTTCAATGACAAAGGTGCCTGATTTTCTGCGTTCTCGCGACTTTTCTTTTAATAAAACGATTTCCTTAATCAGGGAATTCTGTGTACTAGTAATCTTTTTCAATGCTAGAAATTTTAGCAAAATTAAGCAAAAAAGCGTGCCATCAGGCACGCTTTTATTTTCAATGTAGATCGTATTATTTATTTACCATTAATCTTTGAGTTATACCTATGGTATAATTCAGTTTGATGGCTTTCGAGACTAATGTCTCTTCCTTGAATGAATGCTTTAGAAAGCTTATTAGTTCGCATGTCTAATGCATCTCCTTCACTTATAAATAAGGTAGCATCTTTACCAATCTCGAGGGAACCTGCTAAATCATCAATTCCTAAAATTTTAGCAGCATTTAAGGTTAAAAGAGCTATAGCTTGTTCTTTGTTTAAACCATATGCTGCAAAGGTTCCTGCATAGAAGGGTAGGTTTCGGGTATTCATACGCTCCATGCTACCGCTGGGGTCAATACTAACTAATACACCTTTTTCTGTTAATAATGCAGCTAATTTATAAGGCTGCTTTACATTAGTATCCTCTCCGGCCGGGAGGCTATGCGGTCTGCCAACCAAAACAGGGATATTGTTTTCAGCAAGCATGTCGGCAACTTTATAGGATTCCCGGCCACCAACAATTACAATTTTTATATTATTTTCTTGGGAGAAATTAATAGCATCCAATATTTCCTTTTCACCGTCTACATGGATATAAAGTTTTTGAGTACCATCGATTAATCCGGATAAGGCTTCATATGGCAAATTTCTGGGGGTCTGATCTCCTTTTAAGTATGCTTTGGCTTCATTTATAAAAGAAACTACATCATCAAGATCTTCCGGGTATTTTTTATTTGGCTTCATACCCGGGTCTTCACCTAGCCACCAACGACCCCTGGTAAAGCTGTTCGGCCAATTAAGGTGAATAGCATCGTCTACTTTTATGGCGGCATCTTCCCAATTCCAGGCATCCAACTGCACTACAGAAGAGGTGCCGGATATTCTTCCTCCTCTTGGTGTTATTTGTGCCATTAACACCCCATTAGGTCTCATGGACTCTACGATTTGAGATTCAGCATTATAGGCAATTAAACTTCTTATATTAGGAATCATGCCTCCAATCTCATCTTCGTCATCTGTGGCACGTACGGCATCTATTTCCACCAAGCCCAGGGTCGCATTACATGCAATGAATCCGGGATAAACGTGTTTTCCAGCGGCTTCAATAATTTCATCATATGCCTGTTGATCTAACTTGCTTGTGGTGGCATCTGCAACCAGAGATAGTTTACCATCTTTAAATCCAATTAGACTGTTTTCTATAACTTCTCCATTCCCTAAATGGGCGGTAGCGTTCATTATTAGTATCGATTTGGATTGCTTCGGTGCCGGTGTTTGTTGTGCCATTATCGAGGTAATGGCAAAAACACATGCAGCAATATTTAGTATTGTTTTTTTCATCTGTTTAAATTTTTATAATGAATCACAGTGAAAGTGTTTTTCTTCTTTTTTCACGGGAGCTTGTGTTTTCATGCCATTATTTTTTGCGGCAATCATCATGTTGATAAGCTCGTTACGTTCGGTATTGATACTGTTTTGCATTTCCTGCATGGTTTCATAGTCGTAGTAAACAGTACCTTCAATCATTGTTTTTTCTGCTATGGCATAGATAGAAAGTGGATGATCACTCCAAAGCACTAAATCTGCATCTTTACCTTTTTTAATGCTTCCAATTCTATCATCTAAATGCAGTAATTTTGCCGGGTTCAGCGTTACGAACTTCCAGGCATCTTCTTCTGAAACCCCTCCATATTTAATGGTTTTAGCAGCCTCCTGGTTTAGTCTTCTCGACATTTCTGCATCATCAGAATTGATTGCTACAGTAACCCCTGCATCATGCATTATGGCTGCATTATAAGGAATCGCATCTTTCACCTCATATTTATAAGCCCACCAGTCAGAAAAAGTAGATCCTCCTACACCGTGTTCTACCATTTTATCGGCTACTTTATATCCTTCAAGGATATGCGTGAATGTATTAACATTAAAGTTGAAATTGTCAGCGACTTTCATCAGCATATTAATTTCACTTTGCACATAGGAATGACAGGAGATAAATCTTTCTTTATTGATGATTTCAGCAATAGTTTCCATTTCAATATCATACCTTGGAGCTTTTGAATTGGCTTTCGCTCTTCGTGAAAGTTGGTTATAATTATTCCAGGATTCTTTGTATTCTTTTGCTCTTTGGAAGTAGTCCGTAAAAACTTGTTCTACACCCATTCTGGTTTGAGGAAAACGAATGGTTTGCGTAGTTCCCCAATTCGATTGCTTAACATTCTCTCCCAATGCGAACTTTATAAATTTCGGGGCATTATCGATTAACATATCTTCAGCACTTCCTCCCCATTTTAATTTGATCAAGGCAGAACGTCCTCCAATAGGATTAGCAGATCCGTGAAGAATCTGAATGGTAGTTACTCCACCTGACAAATTTCTATAAATGTTGATGTCATCCGGGTTTACAACATCTCCGATATTGACTTCAGCTGATGAATTATGACCTGCTTCATTAATGGCATCAGCAGCAATGTGAGAATGCTCATCTATTATACCAGTAGTTAGGTGTTTACCTGTGGCATCGATCACCCTAGCTTCATTTGAGGATAAGCTAGTTCCAATCTCTGCAATTTTACCATTTTTGACTAAAACATCAGTGTTTTTTAAAACACCTTCATTTTCATTAGTCCAGACGGTAGCATTTTTAAATAAAATTGTTTCTTGCTGCGGGGTGTTTTTAAATCCGTAAGCTTTGTTAGGGAAAGAAACCGGGAATACTTTAGGTTGTACCTCGTTTTTATCTTGTTTCTTTTTAGACTCAAAATCGGAAGTTTTGGTTGCATACCAATTCACTGAAGTTCCATTGGCTAATACACCAGAGCCATTAAGGTTGTCTGATTTTGTTACCTTGGTGGTTAATCTTGTATAGGTTTTACTGCCATCAGTTTCGGGTGCAAAAAAGACATTAACCCATCCATTATTATATTCTAATTTTGAAGCAATTTTTAAGGTGTCTTTTTTAATTTCGATTGAAGGGCTTTCTATTTTTCCTTTTATACTTAAGTTGTATTCGGTACCATTCACCTTTAAATTATAATCGCCACGAATATCTTTAATATTCATATTATTTATAATATGTTTCTGACCTTGAACCCAGTTCTCATATAGCGTGGTTGATTTCTCAAATAAAGGTCCGGATGTAATTAAGAAATTAGCATGTGTTCCATTTTTCAAAGATCCCATTTCGTCACTTTTACCAAGTAATTTTGCCGGAACTTCTGTCAATGCAGCTAAAGCAATCTCAGGCGCCAAACCATATTCAATAGCCTTCATCAAGTTACTTTTAAATTCTGAGACTTTTTTATTTTCTGCAGTAGTTAAAGCGAACGAAATATTATTGCTTGAGAGTACTGAAAGATTTGTCGGTGCCTGATTCCATTGACGCATATCTGATAGCGAAACTTTAGAAGCCTGATAGGGGTCTGTTACATCATAAGCATTCGGAAAGTTCAGGGGGATAATTAAAGGTGAATTGAGGTTTTTAATTTCATCAATTCGCTCATATTCATACCCACTTCCCTTAATGATATACTTTATATCAAATTCATTTCCAATCTTGTTTGCTCTAAGCGCATTAAGTTTGTTGTTTCCGGCATCAAAAATTTGTGGAAGTTCCTGATTCTTAATCAAGGCTTCAATAGCCATGTCTTTATTGTCAGCATTTCCTTTAGCATACCAGTCAGCATCATGGTAAAGTTGTCTCAGTAAAGCCATTGCCCCCATTAATGATGTTGGGTAGGATTGGTTAGAAGCAGCACTTTTGTCAAATGATAAAAACTGAGATGATTTTTGCTCTAATATTCTTTCACTGTTATTGGCTTCTGAATTTAGTGCCACCAAAACTCCTGAACCTCTCACGATACCATCAGCAATATGAGTGTTCACGACCCCAAATCCATTTTCAACAAGTTCTTTAGCTTTATTAGTGTCGAATTTAAACTTGTTAACTGCATCCTGATCCGGTATGATATGGTCATTCCAGTAATAACCTTTACGACTTGCATCATACTGCGGGCCGGAACTTCTTTGTCTTTTTGGTTTTTCGACACCAAATTCGGAATAAATATCAATGAATGAAGGGTAAATGTATTTTCCTTCCAGGTTTATTGTTATTGAGTTGTCTGGTACTTCAATTGAAGTCCCGGCAGCAATAACCTTTCCTTTTTGAATAAGAAGTGTTGCGTTTTCCAGCACTTCAGTAGGGGTCACATAAATTTTTGCATTTGTAAACGCGGTATAACTATTTTTTGAGGTTTTAACGCCGTCATTTTTCGGAAAATATTCTTGAGAAAAGACCGAAAAACTTAACCATAGCATACATAGCGATAGTAGTTTTACTCTCATGTATTAATTAATTTAGATTAGCTTTCTAAAATTATAATAACTTTAAGAAGAATAGGGGGTGTTAAGTTTTTTTTAACGTTTTAAAAAGGGTTCTTTTTATAATAGTTAATTAATAGCGCCACTACATAGCTGTAGGTTTTAATGCCATCTTTTTGGTTGTTTGCTTTCAAGAAGGTATTGAAGGTTTGTTTAAAAGCCGGCTCTGCTTTGGTTTTATGTTTTCGCCAGAAATTAGCAACTTCGACATAATTCTTAATAATTCCGGAATTTATTTTGGTATTGTATTCTTCGAATAATTCAGGATCGTTTCGTTTAATCTCACCTAAAAAATAGCGCATTACATATAAGTATCCCGAATATTGGAAATAAATATCGTCATTGTGAACTGCGGCTAAATATCCTATGAAGTTAGCTTCATTTTCTGCTGAATAACCAATTTGATGAGCTTCCTCATGACAACTAACTGTCGGGTATTTAAAATCAACCTGCAGGCCGTTTACCTGTGCTTCATTGGTGAATGGATTCAGGTATCCACTGTACCCCATATAGGTTAGGGCCGTACTATACAATGATGTTTTAATACTTTTCGGAGAATACTGAAGATCCGGGATCTTTTCAGAGAGATTTTGATACCCATTTTTGGTCATTCTGTACATCTCATTTTTGGAGTAAGGAATCTTAACCAGAACCGTGTCATTGTTTGTTATTTGCAGATGGAGCTCATTACACTTAGCAACGAGTTGATCTGTAAAATTCAGAAGTTCTTCATAAGAGTATTCATTGCCAATATTTAAAGATTCATGAATTGGTTTTCTGTAATAATTCATGCCCCAAAAAAGATGGAAAGTAAAATACAGGAAAGAGATAAGAACGAACATTTCTCTAAAAAAATTTCGAGTTTGTTCAAAGAACATCTTTCCTCTTAATATAAGAAAGCGCATAATTAATATGGTTGCTATTGTATAAAAAACATCTCCAACAGAGAATGGGATCCAGCCAAATGTATAGCGTAAAGATTTGGATAAGAATGGATAAAAGCCATTGCTATAATAGGTTTCTATCCAATCAGGGTGACTCCCCAGCCATTTTACCAGTAAAATTTGTGGGAAGATTGAAAGGGCCAGAATCGTTTTTAATCTTTTAGACATGAATTCAAATTTAACCAAATTAATGACATTCTTGATAAGATGGTTACTTTTGTAGCGATAAAAAACACTAAAGACATGAGTAAAGAAATAAGAACACTTGCGCCTCAATCAGTTTGGAATTGTTTTGCTGATTTAAACGCTGTACCCAGAGCATCTAAAAAAGAGGAGGAGGTCATCGCTTTTATGATGGATTTTGGTCGTAAATTGGGATTAGAAACCCTAAAAGATGAAGTAGGAAATGTAATCATACGAAAGCCTGCCACAAGTGGTATGGGAGACAGGACTCCTATCGTTATGCAATCCCATCTAGATATGGTACATCAAAAAAATGCAGGAACTAATTTTGATTTCAATACGCAGGGAATAGATATGTATATTGATGGAGAATGGGTTAAAGCTAAGGGGACTACTTTGGGTGCTGATAACGGAATGGGAGTGGCCGCTATTATGGCGATTCTTCAGAGTAATGATATTCCACATCCGGCATTAGAGGCTTTATTTACGATTGATGAAGAAACTGGTATGACGGGTGCAATGGGATTAAAAGGGGGTGTGCTTAAAGGTGAGATTTTATTGAACTTAGACACGGAAGAAGATGATGAAATAGATATAGGATGTGCAGGCGGCGTAGATATTACAGCCAGCAGAACCTATAATGAAGAACCAGTTCCGGAAGGGACCATTGCATATCAGCTATTGATAAAAGGTCTTCAAGGGGGGCATAGTGGTATGGATATTCATAAAGGATTGGGTAATGCCAATAAGATCATGAATAGGATGCTTTTTGCAGGATTTGAAAATTATGGGTTGCGAGTAGCTGAAATTAATGGAGGAGGTTTAAGAAATGCGATTCCGCGTGAGAGTACTGGTATCGTGGTCATTGATAAGGTGCATAAAGAGGCATTTGAATATGAATTTAACCAACTCGCTGAGGTTGTTAAGTCAGAATTAAAGACTATGGAGCCTGATCTATCTATCACAGCTCAACCAACCAATATCCCTTCTAAGGTAATGTCTTTGGGTGTGCAAGAGGGTGTTATTAACGCCATATATGCAGCACATAATGGGGTATACAGGATGAGTGCTGATATGGATGATTTGGTAGAGACTTCCAATAACCTGGCAAGGGTTACCATAAAAGATGGTAAAGTTGAAGTTATGTGTCTGACCAGATCGTCTGTAGAATCTTCCAAAGAAGATCTGGCAAATACGCTTAGAGCTACTTTTGAATTAGCGGGATTTGAAGTGTTATTGAGTGGCGCTTATCCGGGATGGACTCCAAATGTAAACTCGCCTATATTAGAAGTTTTAAAAGAAAAGTATGCGAAGCTTTTTAATGAGGAACCAGAGGTTGTGGCTTGCCATGCCGGATTAGAGTGTGGTATTTTAGGTCAGAATTATCCGGATATGGATATGATTAGTTATGGTCCTACGATTCGAGGGGCTCATTCACCAGATGAACGGGTAAATATAGCCTCGGTTCAAAAGTTCTGGAAATTTACTCTAGAGATTTTAAAAGACATACCAAAAAAATAATTGGATTTAAAAAAGCCTCGCATCGCGAGGCTTTTTTATTATTCTTACTGCTAAATTTTATTCCTGAGGTTTGGTTATTTGAAGATCAAAAACCAAGTCGGTATTTGGAGGAATTGGTCCGGAACCTGTTGTCCCGTATGCTAAATGAGAAGGGATGAACAAGCGGATTTTATCTCCATAATTCATTAAAAACAAACCTTCTTTAAATCCGGCAACTAATTGAGCATCTAAACTTAATGCCGTAGGGAATGGCTGATACCCGTTACGTCTTAACTTACTTTGTTGTACAGCATTCATTTTTTCAGCAACATCTAACCAACTTGTGTCAAAAAGAAGTCCATCTGTGAAATAACCTGCATAGTTCACCAATACTGTATCCCCTTCCTTTGGTTTTTCGTCGGTTCCTTTTTCAAGAACAATATATTTAAGTCCAGATTCGGTTTCTTCTGCTTCCGGCAATTGGGCTTCTATCTCTTTTGCCAGATCTTCGGCTGCTTTTCTAGCCTCCTCAGCTTTTTTATTCGCTTCTTCAAAATAATCGGTAAAAACCTGAACGGCATCAAAGCTTTTAGCCTCTTTACCGTTTCTTATAATTTTAATGTTATTCATTACGATACTATCAAGCGGTCGATCTTGAGGGTTCGTTTCAGTGGTTGCTATCGAGTCAATTACATCAAGTCCTTTAACCACTTCTCCAAAAACAGCATGACAGCTTACTCTAGGGTTTTCACAAGGCTTAATATTTCCTCTTTCATCGTATGCATCTAAAAACTTAGTTGCTTTATGGGTGATGAAGAACTGGCTTCCGTTTGTGCCAAATCCTGCATTAGCCATAGAAAGTATTCCTTTTTTATCATGTGATAAACTTTTGTCGAATTCATCTTTAAATTTATAGCCTGGGTTACCATTCCCTTGCCCCGTAGGATCACCGGATTGAATCATAAAATCTTCAATTACACGGTGAAAAATTACGCCATCATAATACTTTTTTCCTTTAATTGAATCTGTCACAAAAGGATTAGTTCCTTCTGCCAGCGTTACAAAATTGGCAACTGTTACCGGAGTTTTGTCGTAGGTAAGTTTTACAATAATCTCTCCTTTTGTGGTTTGGATATCGGCAAACAGACCGTCGCCAAGCTCACTGTATTTAGAGGAACAACTGGCTACTAACAAGCCAAGCATTACAATAAGTAAATTTATTTTTTTCATGTTTAATGTATTTATAGGTATGATTTAGTTCTTGTTATTTTTTAATGAGTCACTTGCAGCTTCAATGATGTCTATTAACTTGATGGTACTAATCAGTGGCTGGTTGGTGCCTATTTTTTGATCATCACCGTGGTATCCATACCCCATAACTGATGGGAATAGAAAAGTGATTTCCTCCCCTTTTTTCATTAGTTTAATTCCAGTTCTTAAGCCCGGGAAATAGTCTTCTTTGTCTACTTTGAATCTTATATTCCCAATTTCTTCACTGGTATATATGGTGTCATTATTCAGGGTGCGAATATTGTAATTAATCAGAACGACATCATCTTCTTTTGGCATGTAAGATGCCGTGGTGTCTTGTTTATTGTAATAATACCAGTACCCATTAGATGAGTTGTAATAGGTGTTTATTGTATCACTTTCAATAATACTTTTAATGTAAGTTTCTTCTTTTTGTAATAGATCTTTATTTCGATCGATGGACTCTCT
The DNA here is from genome assembly GCF_900116365.1 of Zhouia amylolytica. GTDB lineage: Bacteria > Bacteroidota > Bacteroidia > Flavobacteriales > Flavobacteriaceae > Zhouia > Zhouia amylolytica. Next base: position 57,075 of record NZ_FPAG01000002.1, read on the forward strand.
CATAAAAGAACCTGTTTTACGTGCCACTGGTTTTCTAGGTTCAGGCTCATTACAGGACAGCATCAGAAACAATCCGAATAATAATAGTATGATACGTTTCATTTATTGCAACTCTTTTTGATAAGATGGTAAAATTTCGTTCAATTTATTAATGGTATCTTCCATGTTCATATCGCTTCTTCCCCCTGCAGCGTTTATATGTCCTCCACCATTAAAGTGTTTTCTAGCCATTTCATTTACTGAGAAATCACCTTTCGAACGCAACGATATTTTGATGTAATCACCATCGTTATTTTCGATAAATATAATAGAAAGTTTTACACCTTCAATAGAAAGGCCGTAGTTAACAAATCCTTCGGTATCTCCTTTTTTAAAATTATGTTTTTCAAGTTCTGCTTTAGTCAGGGTTATATAGACCATGTTGTACGCTTCTAAAAAAACTAAATTGTTAAGTGCTACTCCTAAGAGATGTAATTTGTCGATAGAATTGCTATCAAAGATGGCATTGTGAATTTCGGTGTTTTTAGCTCCTTTGTCTATCAGGTCTGCAATAATTCTATGGGTAGTACTGGTTGTTGAGGAAAATCTAAAGGAACCTGTGTCGGTCATTATTCCTGCATAAAGGCATGTTGCTATATCGGCATCAATTTGATCAAGATCCCCTAAATAAGAAATGAAATTGTAGATCATCTCACAGGTAGCACTCATCGATACATCAGAATACGTATACTTCGCATAGCCATCGGGTTGTTGATGATGGTCAATCATTGCAAAATCGACGTCAAGACTTTCAAGGTAGGGCTTCATTTCTTCTATTCTACTTAAAGAATTGAAATCAAGTGTAAAAATCAGGTCTGATGCTTTTAGTGTTCTTTTAGCATAATCTTCCTGATAATCAAACTTTATGACTTCATTATTGCCCGGCATCCATTTTAGGAAGTTCGGATACTCATTTGGTGAAATAACATGTACCGTATGTCCCAATTTCTTCAAATAATGCATTAATCCCAGTGAAGATCCTATTGCATCTCCATCCGGATTTTTATGTGGTATGATTGAAATTTTTTTGGGGCTGGATAGAAACTCTTTTATGTCTTTAATTTGGTTCTCTTTCATGGGGCGCTAAGATACAATTTAATAACGTAGCAATTTTAAAAAGGAATATTACTTTTGTATCAGATCAATATCGTGTTTATGCTAAGATTAATTTGTGCCTTAGGTGCCCTCACTTTGTTCTCGGGCTGCAGTAGTGCTAAGCAAAAAAGCTCTAAGGTAAAGTTCGATAAGGAACTTGTAATTGCTTTCGGCTCGTGTGATAATCAGAAGATAGAAAATCTTTTATGGGATGATGTTCTTAAAAACAATCCGGATGTATGGATTTGGGGTGGAGATAATATTTATTCCGATCCTTATAACAAATACAAAATGATTGGGGATTATGATACACAACTAAGGGGTGATGATTACCGTGAACTGATGAAATCGACAGAAATCATTGGGGTATGGGACGATCATGATTATGGATTGAATGATGGAGGGGTTGAGTTTGAGCACAAAAAGGAATCAGAGCAATTGTTTTATGATTTCTTCAACGAGCCTAAGAACAGTGCACTTCGAAAAAGGGAGGGAACATATAGTTCCAGAACCTACACGAGTAATGCGGGTTCGGTTAAAATAATTTTATTAGATACAAGGTATTTCAGAAGTCCGCTTACTAAAGATTTTGGTTCATCAAAACGTTACATGCCAAATGCTTATGGAGATGGAACTTTACTGGGTGCGGAGCAGTGGAAATGGTTGGAACAGGAGCTTATCAGTAGTAAGGCTGATTTTAATGTTATAGTTAGCAGTATTCAGGTACTTTCAAATAAACATGGTTATGAAATGTGGGGTAATTTTCCTCATGAAGTTGATAAGCTATTTAATTTAATTACAACGAGTAGGGCGAAAGGGGTCATCTTTTTATCGGGAGATCGACACATTTCTGAATTTTCCAAAATCAACATCAATGGATTGGGGTATCCGGTTTATGATTTTACATCCAGTGGGTTGACTCATAGTTATGATAAATTTAATGGTGAAGAGAATCCGTTCAGGGAAGGAAAAGTCATTAAACAACGAAGTTTTGGACTTTTAAAATTAAATCTGGAAACCAGGAAAGTTAAGATGCAGATGGTAGGAGATGGAAATATTTTGCTTCAAGAGTTAGATCAGGTTTATTAAACTCTTGTCAGAATAATTAAAAACACTACTTTTGCACCCAAATTTAAAAACACACATGGCAACAAACAGAACATTTACAATGATTAAGCCTGATGCTGTTGAGAACGGACACATCGGAGCTATTCTAGAAAAAATTACAGCTGCAGGTTTTAAAATTGTAGCATTGAAGTTTACGCAGTTAAGCAAGCGTGATGCTGAAGAATTTTATGCAATTCACAGCGAGCGTCCATTTTTTGGAGAGTTAGTTGAGTTCATGACAAGAGGACCAATAGTTGCTGCAATTTTAGAAAAAGACAATGCAGTTGAGGATTTCAGAACTTTAATTGGGGCTACAAACCCAGAGGAAGCTGCTGAAGGAACAATTCGTAAATTATATGCTACATCCATAGGTGAAAACGCTGTTCACGGTTCAGATAGTGATGAAAATGCAGCTATTGAAGGTGCGTTTCATTTTTCAGGAAGAGAAATTTTCTAGTTTTATCATATATTCAAAACTTGAAAAGCCCCATTTAGGGGCTTTTTTTATTTTCAATCTTTAAGTTCTTCACAATAGAACCCTTCCTTAATTAATGGATTGATGATCTCTTCCGGAGCTACATTTTGTGTTTCAACTCTAAGAATGTTATCGCAATCCTCAAGATCAAAGTTCCAGGAATCAGGATTTCTCGTAATGTTGTTTAAAAGATGTTCAACCTTTTGTTTTATGGTCAGTTCACTATTGATAGATGTTTTAAAGACTAAAACAGTTTTCATAAGTGTCGATTTAATTTTTATCCCAAAACATTGGAGGTTCAATACCAAGCGACCTTAAATAAACATATGCTTGTCCACGGTGATGGATTTCGTTATCAATAAAGTATAGGATTGTAGATTGTACAGTTCCTTCGTATAGGCCAAATGCCAAGATTTCTTTTTGAAAATCTTCTAGAGGGATTTTACTCCAGTAGTTGTTGATTTTATCGGTAAGAGTGTCCCATGCTTTTAAAAGATCTTTTTTGGAGTTCAGGTTGAGGTCTTCATTGTATTCTTGCCATTTATCTGTAACCAGGCCTTCGATGCCTGGTCCTGCTATTGCCAGAAGTTCTTGGATCATTATGGCAAATGGTCGCATTCCGCCTATGGAATGATTAAGAAGTTTTTCTTCCGGAAATGCTTCGATTGTTTTTCTGGTTAGTCTTCTGTGGCCTTGCCAATGTTCTAATAACTGTGCGGGTGTAACGACAGTTTTTGTGATTGCTTTGTGATTTGTTTCACTGCTCATAACGTATATTTTAAATGATTTTTTGTTTGTTATGAGCAAAATTAATCCGGTGTAGTGACAACCCTATGTCAGTAGTACTTTCAAATTTTCCAGTTTTTTAATCAGGGAGCAGCATTCATTTTCAGATGCGGAAATAAATTCAGCTTAATTAGTTAATAATGTCAGTAAATTGAGTCTTTCGCTCAAGGATATCAGTCATCATTTTTTGGGTTCGGTTTACTTGTTATCCTTAAAATCGTATATCCAAGAAGTGCAGACAACATGGATCCGGCAAGGATACCAATTTTGGCTGAGTCTACATAGATAGGTGTATCCGAAAAGGCCAAACTAGCAACAAAAATCGCCATGGTGAAGCCGATTCCCGCCAGACAAGCAACTCCTAGGATCTGTGCTTTACTGATATCTTCCGGAATTTCTATAATTTTTAATTTATTAGTGAGTAATACTAAGGTTGTAATACCAATGCTGTTACCAAAAATAAGACAAAGGGTAATGTTAAGGGCGAGCGCTGTATCGATTCCAGCGTCGCTGCTTAATGAAACACCTGCATTGGCCAATGCAAATATTGGAATGATAAAATAAGCCACCCAGTCGTGTAGTTTGTGTTCCAGGTGTTGTAAGGGTGATTGAAATTTATCGGTCCATTCTTCCAGGTTATCGATTTCGGCTATTTGTTCTTTGGATAATACCGGTTCATCTTCGATCACTCCCTTCTGAATTTTATTGGTAATACTCGAGAGGTTTGAAACAAAAGTTTTTGTACTAATGCGTTGTCTGATTGGTACAGCAAAGGCCAATAATATGCCCGCAATGGTAGGGTGTACTCCAGACTTTAAGAACAGCACCCAAACGATGATACCCGTACCGAATAAGAAATATTTAGAGTAGATTCCTTTATAGGTCAGGTAGTATAAGACTAATAGTAAAACAGCTCCATATATTAACATGTCTATTGCAATATTGTTGGTGTAGAAAACAGCTATAACTAATACAGCTCCGATGTCATCAACGATTGCAAATGCTGTCAAAAATATTTTAAGACTAAGTGGGATACGATTCCCTAACAGTTTTAGTACTGCTAAAGAAAATGCAATATCCGTTGCCATGGGGATTCCCCAACCATTTGAAGTTTCCGGATTAGCATTTAGAAACATAAAAAAGAACATAGGGATTAACATTCCTCCTAAGGCAGCTACAAAGGGAAATGCCATTTTTTTAACGGAGTTTAATTCACCTATGAGTAATTCTCTTTTAATTTCCAGACCTATTAAAAAGAAGAATATGGCCATGAAACCATCATTTACCCATAATAGTAATGGTTTTTGAAGCTCAAAATTTTCTGAGCTGATGCCTATTTTGAAGTTCCATAAATCGGTATAGCTTTCAGAAAACGGGGAGTTAGCCCAGATAACAGCAATGACGGCTGCACAAAAAAGCAAAATACCACTTAAACTTTCAATTTTAACGAATCTTTGAAAAGGACTAATAAAAACTTTTTGGATCATAAGTTATACGGGATGGTAATTTAAGGGATGAAGATAAAAAATAAAACTGATTTATGACGCTTCACAAGTACGGTTCTATGGGGGGTAGGGGATAATTTTTTGAAAAATGGCCAGGTGATTGATGCGTAACAAAAGCTTAATCAAATATTTTTAGTTTAATTAATTGAGGTTTGTTACTTTTGCCTAGCTAAAATATACAACTGCTCATTATGAATTTACACGAATATCAAGGAAAAGAAATATTAGCAAGTTTTGGTGTAAAGGTTCAGCGTGGTATTGTAGCACACAATCCACAGGAAGCTGTAGCCGGTGCCAAGCAATTAACAGAAGAAACCGGAACAGGTTGGCATGTAATTAAAGCCCAAATTCACGCAGGTGGTCGTGGAAAAGGTGGCGGAGTAAAGCTTGCTAAAAACCTTAAGGAAGTAGAAGATATAGCAGATCAAATCATCGGAATGGATTTGGTTACTCCACAAACTTCGAAAGAGGGTAAAAGGGTACACCAGGTATTAGTAGCCGAAGATGTTTATTATCCGGGTCCAAGTGAAACTTCAGAATTTTATATGTCGGTACTTTTAGACCGAAGTAAGGGACGTAATATGATTATGTACTCTACTGAAGGAGGAATGGATATTGAAGAAGTTGCAGAAAAAACACCTCATTTAATTTTTAATGAAGAGGTTGATCCAGCTATCGGTTTAATGCCTTTCCAGGCGAGAAGAATAGCTTTTAATTTAGGCCTTTCAGGTAATGCCTTTAAAGAAATGGTGAAGTTTGTTAGTTCACTATATACAGCTTATGTAAAGTCTGATGCTTCATTATTTGAAATCAACCCTGTGTTAAAAACATCGGATGACAAAATTTTAGCTGTTGATGCTAAAGTAACTATTGACGATAACGCATTGTATCGTCACGCTGATTATGCAGAGATGAGAGACCTTCGAGAAGAAGATCCGATTGAAGTAGAAGCAAAGGCTGCCGGGTTAAACTTTGTTAATCTTGATGGGAATGTTGGATGTATGGTTAATGGAGCTGGTCTGGCTATGGCTACTATGGATCTAATTAAGATGGCTGGAGGAGCTCCTGCTAACTTTTTAGATGTAGGAGGGACTGCTGATGCTAAGCGTGTTGAAACGGCTTTCCGTATCATTTTAAAAGATACTAATGTGAAGGCGATATTGGTAAATATCTTTGGAGGTATTGTACGTTGTGATCGAGTTGCTCAAGGTATTGTAGATGCATACAAAAATATGGGTGATGCTATCAATGTACCAATTATTGTTCGTTTACAAGGAACCAATGCTGAGATAGCTAAGGAACTTATCGATAATTCTGGATTAGCTGTACATTCGGCGATTGAATTCCAAGAAGCTGCTGATAAAGTTCAGGAAGTATTAAAGTAATTGATTTTAATATAAATCTTATAGAAAGTCCGGCCTTGGTGCCGGACTTTTTTTGTTATGTCAGTGTAAAGTAGTGGGGGATGAAGGCATGAATTGTAAACTTAATGTTAGTTAGCCTTTGTGTTCATTTATTGAACGAATTGGAGGCTTTTTTTTAAGGTTATAGCATGATTTTAGGGCTAACTTTTAATTAAATTCAATAGTGTACGTTCTTTTTATTAAAGTCGTTAATCCTATGATGTATCTTCTGTTAAAAGAGCACTTAATCGATTAGGAGTTCATTCGTTTGGGGTTCAAGGGGCTTACGTTCTTTTGTTGTCGTAAGTTACTGTTTTTCAGGTGTATTAGGTTAATGTAAAGAGGTTTAAATGTAAGTTAAGGATGACAGAAAATGGTGATTATTTTGTTGATGTGGGCTACATTTGTATTGTAATCAAAAAACAACACAAAAGACTATGAAAGCATTAACAAAAATCATCGCAACTGCCGTTTTAGTTTTATCGGCAAACATGGCAACGGCCAATGTAGAACCAAAGACTTCTGAGGATGAAGTTACCAAGGAATTGAAAAGTTTACTTGGCACTCCCGGTGTTGAGTTTAAAAATCGTGAGCTTACTGCAACTGTTTTCTTCATTATTAACAAGTCTAATGAAATAGTAGTTTCAGATGTTGAAGCTGAAAATGAACTTGTGGAGTATTATATTAAAAGCAGGTTAAACTATCAAAAAGTAGAAACTCAAAAGTTAGTTAAGGGTAAGAGTTACAAAGTATCCGTTACCGTTAAGGGGGAATAGTAGCATATACTTTGGTTGTTAAAAGCTCGCGGATTGCGGGCTTTTTTATTTTTAATAATAGCCTTTTAAAAGCCATTTATAGGCTTTTGGAAATTCCTTTCCCCAAAAGTGTTCATTGTGCTTTTGATTCTTGACAATGTAGTGTTTTATGTTTTTTTGGGGAATGTGTTTTTCTAAAAGTAGTTTCACCATTTTCTCCTGATCGGGTATCATGTTTTCCCCTTCCTCGGCGCCAGTAGCAAAATAGATTTTTACATTGGGTACGTTTTCCATGTTTTCTATCATAGAAAATATTTGATCCGAATACCAAAAACTTGGTGAAAACACTCCTGCCTGACCAAAGGTGTCCTGGTATTGAAAAATAGCATAAAATGAAATCAGGCCACCCAAAGAGCTGCCGAAAATTGTAGTGTGTTCGCGATCTGGTAAGGTCCTGAAGGTCAGGTCGATGTGGGGTTTGACGGTTTCTACTATAAAATCTAAATAATCATTTCCTTTTCCACCTTTATAATCTGGATGTTCAAAAGGAGTTAACTCATCAATTCTTTTTTTGTTTCCATGTTCTATTGCTACAATAATGGTCTCCGCATTTAAATGGTCTAAACTCTCGTCAACATGCCATTCACCGGCATAGGAGGTGTTAATGTCAAACAAGTTTTGTGCATCATGCATATAAATTACCGGATACCTTTTGGTTGAAGTATTGTAATTTTTGGGTAGGTAGATCCAGATTCTTTTATTGGTTTTTAGTTGAGGTGCCTCAATGACGAAATTCGAAACTTGTATCGAAGCAGTTGTTTGCGCGTTAATTTGAACGATAAATAATAATATAAAACCAAGAATATATGGTCGCATCTTGAAACTTTTTATATTTTTAATACTTAAATATAGTAAATATGAGCAACCAATCTGAAAAATTAAGTTTACTGTCCGAATTAATCGCGTTAATTAGGGCTGATCATAAGATCACCGAGAAGGAGGTTGGGTTTTTGAAGATGATTGCGGCTAGTCTGGGGGTTGCTGAAAGTGATTTGGACAAATTGTATCAATCTAATGTTCCATTCGTTCCTCCTGCCTCGGAGGCCCAAAGGATTCTTCAGTTTCACAGGATGATACTCTTAATGAATGTTGACCAGCAGGAACATCCTGATGAGTTAAATAAAGTTATGGAGTTGGGGGTTCGGTTAGGATTAAGTCCATTTGCTATTCATCAGGTATTAAAGGTTATGCATCAATATGAAGATAAGGTTGTGCCTCCGGATATACTAATTAATATTTTCAAAGCACAATATAATTAGTGATCCATCATGCCATTTATTTTACTCCTGAATTCTATGAATAATTGGGAGGAACTAACATATTCTTGTCAGGACTTCTTTTCCATATTATGAACTGCATTTTTATTACTTCTGTTGGCAGGATCATTTTTTAAGTTTTTGATTTTTCTAAAATATGCTAACATATCTGTTTTTCAGGGTGGCGTTTCAATTCTTCTGTTTTCTTTAATATTAATAGCTATTGAATTGGGTTTTGCCATTCATTTTCAGATAATTTATTGTTGGCTTGTTAATGGGAAGATGACAAAATTGTTAGAATTAATCATTTCACACAGGTTGATGCGACATTATGTCATTTACTAGAAGATTTAAAATGACATAATGTCGTTATTTTATGTTTGGAATTAATTTTGACTTAAGCACAATGAATTAATAATAGAAGTCGAATCAAAAAGATTATAAAAATGAACTTAGTGAAAAGAAACCCAAACGTATTATTTCCTTCATTGCTAGACGAGTTATTTAAGAATGATTGGTTTGAAGGGAAAGAGGTAAGGAATTTTAATGCACCAGCTGTTAATATCAGAGAAAGTGAAAGTGGTTATGCTTTAGAGTTGGCAGTACCTGGTTTGAAGAAGGAAGACTTTAATATTGCGATTGATGAGAACGTTTTAACTATTTCTTCAGAGACTAAATCTGAAAAGGAAACCCATAATGAAGAAGGTAAGTATACCAGAAAGGAATTTAACTATGCCTCATTCAGCAGATCATTTACGCTGCCTGAAACTGTTGATGAGGAAAGTGTGAATGCTAGTTACTCTGATGGAGTTTTAACCATCGCATTGCCTAAAAAGCAAGAAGCATTACCAAAGCAAAAGAGAATGATTTCAATTTCTTAAATAGAAGTAGTGTAGTTTTTTCATAATTAGATTATTGGTTAGTTAGTTAATGAAAACGCCCCTATTGAGGGGCGTTTTTTTATTTTTTTTCCTGGAGTGTCTTTATATCATCTCGCAGCTTTGCTGCCTGAATGAAATCAAGATCTTTGGCTGCTTTTTCCATTGCTTTGCGCTTTTCTCTTATCAGTTTCTCTATATCTTCTTTTGTTAAGTAAGTCAATTCAGCTTCCGCAGCCTGACCTAGCCCATTGTTTTGTTCGTAATCATCCGGAGCACTTTTCGTAAGGATGTTTTGGAAGTTTTTCTTTAAAGCAGTTGGAGTGATGTTGTTAGCTTTATTGTAGCTAATTTGTTTTTCTCTTCTATAATTAGTTTCATCGATAGTTTTTTGCATGCTATTGGTAATCTTATCCGCATACATTATGGCTTTTCCGTTTAAGTTTCTGGCAGCCCTTCCTACTGTTTGCGTTAATGATCTGGCACTTCTCAAAAAACCTTCTTTATCGGCATCCAATATTGCAACCAGAGAGACTTCGGGTAGATCCAATCCTTCTCTTAACAGGTTAACTCCTACCAATACATCGAATAATCCTTTTCTGAGGTCCTGCATTATTTCTACACGTTCAAGGGTGTCAATATCAGAATGAATGTAGCGGCATCTTATGCCTGTCCGTGTCAGGTATTTTGTTAGTTCCTCAGCCATGCGTTTAGTCAAAGTGGTCACCAATACCCGTTCGTCTTTTTCTACCCTTTGTTGAATTTCTTCCATCAGGTCGTCGATCTGATTTTCGCTTGGGCGCACTTCGATTTCCGGATCCAAGAGTCCAGTTGGACGAATAACCTGTTCGACATAAACGCCATCACTTAATTCCAGTTCATAGTCAGCAGGGGTTGCTGATACGTATATTACCTGATTTTGAAGCGCTTCAAATTCTTCAAATTTAAGTGGACGGTTATCCATTGCTGCCGGCAATCTAAACCCATAATCGACCAAAGTTTCTTTTCTACTTCTGTCTCCTCCGTACATCGCATGCACCTGAGGTATTGTCACATGGCTTTCGTCAACAACCATTAAATAATCATCAGGGAAATAGTCCAATAGGCAGAAAGGTCTTGTTCCTGGTTCTCTACCATCCAGATATCTGGAATAATTCTCAATACCTGAACAATATCCTAGTTCCCGGATCATTTCCAAATCAAAGTTAGTGCGTTCTTCAAGACGTTTAGCCTCTAGATGCTTACCTATCTCTTTAAAATAATCCACTTGTTTTACCATATCATCCTGAATCATATGAATTGCGTTTTGCAACACATCAGGAGAGGTTACAAACATATTGGCAGGATAGATATTCAGGCGATCATATTTCTCAATCAGGGCATTGTTGGTGGGGTCAAATGCTTCAATTTCTTCTATCTCATCTCCGAAGAAATGAATTCTGTATGCGTGATCAGCATAACTAGGGTATACATCGACCACATCTCCTTTAACCCTGAAATTTCCATTTACAAATTCAGCAGTAGTCCTGGAATAGAGGCTTTGCACTAATTGATGAAGAAATTTTGTTCTTGAGATTACCTGATCACGTTCAATTTTAATGACATTTTTTTGAAACTCTACGGGGTTACCGATTCCGTACAAACATGAAACTGAAGCTACGACCAATACATCTCTTCGTCCTGAAAGTAAGGCAGAAGTGGCACTAAGCCTAAGCTTTTCAATTTCATCATTTATGGACAAGTCTTTTTCTATATAGGTTCCGGTAACAGGGAGGTATGCCTCAGGTTGGTAATAATCGTAATAAGAGACAAAATATTCTACCGCGTTATCCGGGAAGAATTGTTTGAATTCTGAGTACAATTGGGCAGCAAGTGTTTTGTTGTGAGCAAGAACCAATGTAGGTCGTTGAACATTTTCGACGACATTTGCGACTGTAAAGGTTTTCCCTGATCCAGTTACCCCCAGGAGTGTTTGAAATCGTTCGTCGGTTTCTATACCAGCAGCTAATTGTCTGATAGCTTCCGGCTGATCTCCTGTAGGTTGATATTCTGATACTATTTTAAATTTCACAGCTATAAGCTTCTATTAATTAATAGGTTCCCTCATTATGCAGGATGGGTATACAAAGCTAATAAACTGTATAAGAAAAACTGTTTAAGTAATTATAAATTTAATACTTATTGCTATTGAACAATTTGGATGATACACATTAAAATTCGTTTACAAGTCTCTCTTTTTTAAGATCAAATAAGACCAGTAAACGAAGAGTGCTGTCCATACTAAAACAATTAAAATCTCATACCATTGCACGCCAAAATCGTAAGATATATCTTCTCCTATTTGTTGTGCGACTGATTTAACCGCTCCAAGTCTTGTGAAAGGTTCTTTAATTAAATTGCTCATCGCATTTAATGGGAGGAAAGTCAGTACGTTTGAGGCAAAATTCTCATCGAATTTCCATCTAAGAACCAGGTATATCATTCCTTCGATAAATTGCCACAAGATCAGAAAACCCAGTGCAAATGCCGATCTCTTTACCAGCATGCCTAAAAAAAGACAAAACGAAAAGAAGCCAATAAGCTTTATGAAGAAGGCAAACAAGAATTCTAAATCTGATAAAATGATCGATATTTCATTGAAGTCAGAATATATTAATCCTAAAATCAGAGAAACAACAAAGATGAATACGGTTGAAATTGCTGAAAAGCCTACTACGGTCAAGAACTTTGACAGCACAAATTCTCTCTTGCTCAGGCCGTCGATCAGGTTTTGTTTAATGGTTTTGTTGCTATATTCGTTCGCCATCATCGAAACAATAACTATGGCCAGGAAAAGCTTGAAAAAGGCTGCTACAAAGGTGTTAAAATGCCAGATATACGGAAAATTAAAGATCCCTTCCTTCGCTAAATGAAATTTAATGGGACCAATGTCAAATTTAATTGCAGCGATCAGAGCTATAGAGGTTAATAGAAAGAAGTAGGCTATAATTAAAAACTTACTCACTCTACTGTTCCACAGTTTAATAAATTCTATTTCTAAAAGACGTAACATATGGTAGTTTGATTGATGATGATTATTTAGATTCGTTGTTGGTTAGCGCTAAGAATTGTTCTTCCAGACTTTCTTTCCTTTTTACTAAATGGGACAGTACAAAACCTTCTTTGAACAGATATTCGTTAAAGGTGGCGGCATCCATTGGTTCGTTAAGAAAAGCGGTAATAGTTCCATTTTTTGCAATCACATCTTTAATGGAGGGATGGTTCTTTAAGAAGGTCGATAGTTTCTTGTTGTCTTCTGTTTTTAATTCAAAGAATCCATGACTTGCAATCATTTCATCTACACGGCCTGAGTATAGTTTAACACCTTTTCTCAAAACGACCACATGGCTACAGACTTTTTCAACTTCGTCGAGTAAATGAGAGGCTAGTAAAATAGTTGTCCCTGTATTTGCAATTTTGGTTATTAACTCTCTTATCTGGTGTATTCCTTGTGGATCTAGCCCATTAGTGGGTTCGTCTAAAATTAAAATCTCCGGATCGTTAAGTAGTGCTGAAGCGATGGCCAGACGTTGCTTCATACCGAGGGAATAAGTGCTGAAATTACTATCTTTTCGATCCCACAGTCCAACGAGTTCAAGTTTTTCACGAATCTTACCGGTAGCGACTCCTTTGATCTTACAGACCAGCTTGAGATTCTTTTCTGCACTCATATACGGATAAAAATTTGGTCGCTCTATAATGGCGCCAACTTTCTTCAAGGCTTCATGAGTACTGGTTTTTCCATCAAACCAGCTAAAATTACCACTGGTTTTATTAACTACATTCAGTACAATGCCAAGGGTGGTTGATTTACCACTACCGTTTGGTCCCAGGAGTCCGTAAACATTTCCTTTTTCTATTGTAAAGGAAAGGTCATTGACAGCAACAAGCTTCCCAAATTTTTTAGTGAGGTTGTTAATTGTAAGTATGGTATCCAAAAGAAATTTGTTTTTTGATTGTATTTACTTGACGATCTAACTTAGATTTTGTTACAATATAATGTAATTTTGATGAAAACGACTTTATAGATGAGTGAGAAATTAATGTCTAAGAAGAAGCCTGCCTTTCCGATATCGGATAAGTTGCATGCGTATTTAAATGAATACAGCAGGAATACCCAAATTCCAATTTTCTATGAAGACTTGTTGCGCTTTGCCGGATCTACAGTGCTTTATGATAAAAATGATGAAGATACTTTATGGATCAGGGTTTTTTATAATGAGTTTGACAGGCAGGAGATTGATATGAGTTTAAAGCGGGTATACTCTAGTCTTCATTCTGATGGAAGTGACCGGATATTACAGTTTCTAAATGTGGATGCTATTGATTTCTGTACATTTGGTAATTCTCAGCCTTTTAGGGTGAAAGTGAGAAACATCCTCAATGATAACTATACTTATTTCTATGTGAAAAAAGCAGATGCCTCCCGGATTTATGGATTGGAATTAGAGCATATGCTTTCTCCTTATAATTTAAACTTTTTGGTGTATAAGGATACTTTGATAGAAGAGCATATTTCAGGTATACCGGGGGATGTTTTTATAAAAGAAATGCTACCTGATTGCACCGAACCTGAAAAGGCTCAAATAGCTAAGGAGTTTGTGAAATTTAACGAACGTTGCATGATTCGTCTGCTGGGGGATATGCGATCTTATAATTATGTTATAGTTCCAACTCACGACTTTGATCACGTTGTATATCGAATACGGGCCATAGACTTTGATCAGCAATGTTTTGAAGGGAAATTTAAGGTTTACAGGCCTCAATTTTTCAAAGAAAACAGAGTCATGGTTGATATGGTTAGGAATAAGTTACAGCGGAGCTCTGTAGATCAATATAAGGTAGAGGAGCGATCGATAGTTGCTAAAAGACTTATTGGTTATCACGAGCGGATTGAGGAACTTTTAGATTGTGCAAAGAACGATACTATATCTTATGAGGACCATGTAGAGCATTTAAAAATGGAACTGCTGGAATTTGTACAGGATGTAGAATTTAAAAAAGCTCAAAATATGGGGGAGGTATTAGAAGCTGCTCTTGATTTTGTTAAAAGGAATTATGAAGATGTTAGTATGAAACGTCTGTTGCATGGATCAAAAGGGATGAAATAAAAAAACTCCTCTGATGAGGAGTTTTTCTTCTTAATTTATTGTTGTATTTAACTTTTTTGTTCTTTGTTGAAGTAAACAAGGTAGTAATACATTTGCTTTTCTTCATCCCAGCCTTTTTCTACAAATTTTTCCGCAGACTCCGGATTGATAAAATCCATTTTAATCTGAATATTTGTGTCTAGCTGAATTAGGTTTTTTACTTTTTTACGTGCATCAGAAACTGCTTTGTTGGCAATTGGGAAATTGGCAACGTCTTCTATACTATATTTAGGACCTTTTTCTACCTTGTAATGTTTGAATTCCGGAATTAGGTCCGGATTATCAATTACCTCATTAAGGAAATTTGTTTCTTCGAAATCGTCGTTTTTGGCAAAATAATTCATTGATCGATTCATGAACATCACCTCTTCCTTTTTGTCTTCAGCTGGTAATACTACATCTTTGGCAAAATCCTGGCAGAACTTCAGGTATTTTTTAGTGAAGAAGTTTTCATCTGCTAACACATCGACACCCAAAAAGTTCTCAAGCCAGTATTTGGTGTCGTATTTATTACTGTCGACAGACAACACCTTATAGCCTTCCTCTTTTTTTACATTGAATATTAAGCAACCTTTATCTAATTTATTGATATTAATTCCCTGTTTGATCAGGATATCTAAATTACTGCCTTTCTCTTCAAATTGCAGGAAATCGTGTTTTAGTTCGGATTTAAAAACTCCTATAGCATCTACCTTTTCATTATCAAGCATTACATTCGACAAGTATGCTACATACAGCTCACCACTTTTAATGTGTGGGTGGCTACTTTGATCGAACAGGTGAGAGGCTATGCTCTTGGAATGTTCATGTATGGAGGACGGGTTGGAAAATGCTTCAGAGACAATTTTATAGAGTTCATTAAACTCGACATCAACTTCATTGTGAAAGCGATAGTAGTTTTCTTCTTTTTCTCTAAATGGTTTGAAAAAGTATTCTTTTAGAATGGCGGTAATCTCATCATTCAATTTATATGGTTCTTCAGAGAGAAAGACTCCTTCATTCTTACTTTTGTTACCTACTCGATGAATCGAAAGGCTGTCTAATTGCGTTGGATATAAGTTAATCATATATTAATTCCAGTTTTCGTCAAAATCAAAATCGTCGTAATCGTCTAAGTCAAATCCCTCTTCGAGATCATTTTTTAAGGTTTCTCCTTCAAATTCTTTTTCAGGTGGAGCGTCGGGTAGCTGTCCGTGAGCAAAAAGTAAATTAGGATATATTCTACCTTCTTCTTTCTCGGCTATTTCAGCTAATTCAACAAAGAATGTCCACATGGTTAAAAAATCATAAATGTAGATAAGCTTTGTGTTATTCTCATCCAGAATGCTATCTAAAGATGTTTCATTCATTAGTCTTACATCAGATCCTCCTTCACTCATGTCGAATAAAGAGATCTCCTCTCCCTGGTTCCACTCTTCATCACTTAGATAGAATGAAGCCATTTCGCTTCCTTCAAAACCAAAAGCCTGAATAATAGCATTGTGCAATTCCTCCACAGTGTTTTCAGCTTCTATTTCAATATCTCTAAAGATATCTTCCTCTGCATCTAATATAACTCTAAACTTATAAATCATTTCGAAAATTTTTAAAAAAGGGTTCAAAAGTACAATTATTTACCTGATTAACGAGATTTAATTGCTTTGATACTTGACGCTTTT
Organism: Zhouia amylolytica; assembly: GCF_900116365.1. Lineage (GTDB taxonomy): Bacteria > Bacteroidota > Bacteroidia > Flavobacteriales > Flavobacteriaceae > Zhouia > Zhouia amylolytica. Next base: position 73,281 of record NZ_FPAG01000002.1, read on the forward strand.
ATTAGCGTCTATTTTGGTTTTTAATTCGTAGCCAAATGATAGGGCCCTTGCGTATTTTATCTAAAACGGTGTAATGTAAAAGTCATTGCGCTTAACAGGAAAAATGCACCAACCTGATGTACAACGCCCAGCCACACCGGAACTGCAAGAATTAAGGTAAATACTCCAAGGACAAACTGAAGAATCACTATGCCAAGGAGGGCAATAATACTATTTTTCTGGGGTGTTGTAAGTTTCATTTTACGAGCCTTATAGGCAATCAGGCCTATGATAAAAACCACAATATACGCCAAATAGCGATGGACAAACTGAACTCCACTTCTTCCTTCTGTTAGATTTTTCCATAGTGTTTCTCTTTCAATGAATACAGTGTCGTGTATTAGTTTACCTTCTGACATCAATGGCCAATGATTGTGAACCCATCCGGCATCTAATCCAGCAACAAATGCTCCCCATATTATCTGGATTAGTAAAACAACGGTACCTAAAATTATTAAATTTCTAAATGGTTTATTGACCGGATTACGATTTGGGTATATAATATCCAAGGCTACCCAAAATGTTGCAGCGAAGGTGATGAACGCAGCTATCAGGTGAATGGCCAAGCGATAATGACTTACGTCAGGTCTGTCAATTAATCCACTCTTCACCATATACCAACCTAGAAAACCCTGGAACCCACCCAGGAACATTAAAAATAATGATTTGTAGGTAGTTTTTCTTGTTAGTTGTTTGGTGAGTAGAAAGTATATAAAAGGGATGAAAAATACCAGTCCGATGATTCTGCCTATTAAGCGATGCAACCATTCCCAGAAATAAATGTCTTTAAAGTCTTCAAGAGTGAAGTGATAATTGAGTTTTTGGTATTCGGGGAATTGCTTATAGATTTCAAAAGCGTCATGCCATTCCTGTTCATTCATTGGAGGTAGCATATCGGTAACCAGCTTGTATTCAGACATGGATAAACCTGAATGTGTAAGCCTGGTTATTCCGCCCACGATAACCATGATAAAAATTAAAAAACAACCGAGTAAAAGCCAGTAAATGACTTTTTTAGAATCTTTTTTCACACGTTTCAATTTTAGTATTTATTTTGTCATGAGTTAATTATAAAATTAAGAACGTGTGCAATTACTCCGATGCACTGCGTTCTCTCATTAAGAAGGTTAAACATCTCTTATTATGAAGGAATGTTTAAATTTCTTAATGTTCGTTTCATATGCGTTTTTTTTATTGGTATGGTCGGTTGGTTTATTATTTGATTAGTTATTGATTTTTAATCCTAATTGTTCTCCTTTTTTAATCATAAACTTGTGTGCCGCATTATATTCATTTGGAATTTCTCCTTCAAGAATCGCCTCTTTAATCGCTTCTTTAATTATGCCAATTTCTCTTGAAGGTTTTAGGTTAAAAGTATCCATAATTTCCTGTCCATCTATAGGTGGTTGAAAGTTCCTGATGTGATCACGTTCCTCAACTTCAGTTATTTTATTTCTTACAATCTGAAAGTTGTTATGATATTTTTTAAATTTTTTAGGATTTTTGGTTGTGATATCTGCTTCACAAAGTGTCATTAAGTCTTCTATATGGTCGCCTGCATCAAAGATAAGTCTTCTTACAGCAGAATCGGTCGCTATATCCTGAGCCAAGACTATTGGTCTCGAACTTAACAGTACCATTTTTTGAACAAACTTCATTTTATCATTTAATGGCATTCGTAAACGTTTAAAGAGTTTAAATACCATTTTAGAACCAATAAATTCATGTCCATGAAATGTCCAACCTATTTTTTTGTCGAATTTTTTAGTTGGAGCTTTACCGATGTCATGTAATAGCGCAGCCCATCTGAGCCATAGGTTATCAGTATTTTCACTGATATTATCTACTACTTCCAGGGTATGCCAAAAATTGTCTTTATGACGTTGTCCTTCAATTTCTTCAATGCCCTGAAGGTTAGTGAGTTCGGGTAGAATATATTTTAGTAGTTCTGTTTTTAATAGCAACTTGAATCCAAGAGAAGGTTGAGGCGACAATAGTATTTTATTAAGTTCATCAACTATTCTTTCTTTCGAAATAATTTTTATTCGTTCTTTATTTCGCTTAATAGCCTCGAGGGATTCGTCTTCAATTATAAAACTTAATTGTGTAGCAAATCTTATAGCGCGCATCATTCGAAGCGGATCATCAGAGTAAGTAATGTCCGGATCCAGCGGAGTTTTGATAATTCCGTTTTCCAAGTCTTGTACCCCATTGAAAGGGTCAAGTAACTGACCGAAATTTTCTTTTGATAATGATAGGGCCAAGGCGTTGATAGTAAAATCACGACGATTTTGATCATCTTCCAAGCTACCATCTTCAACAACTGGTTTTCTGCTGTCTTCGTTGTAGCTCTCTTTCCTTGCTCCAACAAACTCAATTTCGAGATCATCAGTTTTGATCATTGCGGTGCCAAAATTCCTGAATACCGAGACCTTAGGGTTTTTAGGGAGTTTTTTGGCTACGGCTTTTGCTAATTCAATACCACTACCTATGGCAACAATATCAATGTCTTTAGGGGTGCCTCTTTCCAATAAATAATCACGAACAAAACCACCAATGACGTAGCTCTTAAGGTTTAATTCTTCGGATGTTTGAGAAATAAGCTCAAATATAGGGTGCTCAATTGCCTTTTTATGATTCTCTGTTGCCACTAAGTAATTTTTTTCAGGAATATATCTTTAAAGAGGATTTTAAAAATCCAACTTTATTATTTACGGATAATTTTAAACACCCCATCATTTCCAATTTTGATAATGGTGGAGGGTTTGTTACATTTTTTATCGCGGTGCAAATTTACTACATAGTCAACACCTTTTAAAATTTCCTGATTTATTTCTGAAAAGGATTGTGGAGTAGGGTATCCACTAATGTTAGCGGAAGTAGAAACTAATGGACGTTTAAACTGTCTGACCATTCTTTGGCAAAACTCATCCGAAGCGACCCGTATCGCAAGTGTATTGTCAGAAGCTACCAAATTACCAGCAACATTAATGGGGTTGTCATAGATGATTGTAGTGGGTTTGTCAGAGGCATCTAACAGTTGATAAGCCACTTCCGGAACTTCGTAAATATATTTTGCCAACATTCTGGTATCTGAAACCAAACAAATGAGTGCTTTAGAGTCTTCCCGCTGTTTCAGGTCGTATACTTTTTTAACAGCTTCCGGATTCGTAGCATCACAGCCTATACCCCAAACGGTATCAGTGGGATATAGTATGAGTCCACCTTTATTTAAAACTTCCAGTGATTTTTCAATTTCAGATTGAAGCATAGAAAACTTTTTTAAATCGAATATTGTATTTCTTTTTGGTTTTTCACTTTTTTAATACAAGTTTGTCCGCCGATCAATTCTGGTAACTCTATCCAGTCTCCAATTTTTTTATTGTAGGAATCAGGGCTGAATTCAATCCTTCCATCTCCGGGGTAAAAAGTCATTTCTCCAAAAATAATCTTTTCTTCCAGCGCATACATGTCGATTCGAACAAAAGGAAAGTTTTTTCCTAATTTTTCAGCCAGTTGAATCATTTTTGCCAGCGCTTTTGGTTTTTCAATTGATTTGTCGAGAGGCGTGCAATGTGTGCCTTTTGTGAATGGTTGTTTGTTCCATTCAACGTCATAAAAGGCCCTAGTGAAATTATTGTATCGATCCAGGTCAACTTGTATCAATTTAACTTTTCCATTAAAGCAATATAATTTATAATCATTTAATGAATCATTATTCAATTCACACAGGTATTTTTCACAAATGATTCTTGGCTTAATGTCTTTATAAGCCCATTCCTGACCGCTTTTATAGTAGTAATTCTGATTGAGCCATTTATGGATTTTAAGTTTAGCTTTAGGTATATTTAGCCTCTTTTTGTCTTTAACGATAAGGTTGTAATTACATCCGTGTACACCTTTAAGAACAAATTGATCAGGGAGGGCATTGAAGTCTATTTCGCTAACTTTGTTATAGACACCCAGACAATCGTTAAGATATTCTTTTCCGATGGTTTTTTCAACATAGTCCCGTACCGCATACTTATCTACCAATTTATTAAGTATGGGGGGTCTGTAGTAAGTTTTAATCCATTGGATTTTTTCATTAAATTCTTTAGGGTTTGCTAAATCGAGTCTTTTACCCGTGTAATATTCATAATGAATTTTAGCGTACGTATCCGCTGGAAGAAACTTTAATTTTTTTGCAGCACCAAGCATTATTCTTTTGAACATGAGATAAGGGGGGATTTTTATTTCATTCGTGCAAAGATATATAAATTATCATTTATACTTTTGTATACCAAAATATTAAGGTAGATGAATGAAATAAGCATTTCCGTTATCATAAGTACTTATAACGCTGAGGCATGGCTTGAAAAGGTCTTGTGGGGATATCAAACGCAGACTCTTGAAAATTTTGAAGTGGTAATTGCCGACGATGGATCGGGCCCAAAAACGAGGGAATTATTGGAAAAGATGCAGAAAGAGGTAAAGTATCCAATAGTTCATGTTTGGCAGGAAGACGACGGTTTTCAAAAATCCAGAATATTAAATAAAGCAATTGTAGCAAGTCGAGGGAATTATATTTTAATGAGTGATGGTGACTGTATTCCCAGAGCAGATTTTTTAGAGGTTCACGATCGCTATAAGGAAGAAGGGTATTTTTTATCTGGAGGGTATTATAAGTTGCCAATGGATATTTCCAAAATGATTACCAAAGAGGATATACTTACGGGCAGGTGTTTCGATATGGAGTGGCTGAAAGAAAATGGTATTAAATCTACCTTTAAAAATAACAAGCTTACGGCCAGCGGGAATAAATCAAAATTCTTAAACTTTATAACCCCTACCAATGCCAGTTGGAACGGTCATAATTCATCGGGTTGGAAAAAAGATATTTTGGCGGTTAATGGTATGGATGAACGCATGCAGTATGGAGGACAAGACAGGGAGCTTGGAGAGCGTTTGTTTAACTACGGTATAAAGTCTAAACAAATACGTTATAGTGCTGTCTGTGTACATCTCGATCATAAAAGAGGTTATAAGAATCAGGAGTCTATTGATAAGAACAATGCGATTCGTAAGCATACGAGAGACTCTAAACAACCCTGGACGCCATATGGAATTGAAAAAAGAGCTAAATAAAAAGAGCCTCCATCAGGAGGCTCTTTTTATTTATTCTAAAATCATTAATTATACAGCTACGTCGTATTCACGAAGTGCATTGTTTAACGATGTTTTCTTATCTGTACTAGGCTTTCTTTTGCCAATAATCAAAGCGCAAGGAACCTGATACTCTCCCGCGGCAAATTTCTTGGTATAACTACCAGGGATCACAACGGATCTTGCAGGCACTCTACCTTTCATTTCAATTGGTTCTTCACCGGTAACGTCAATAATTTTTGTCGATGCAGTCAGAACCACGTTAGCTCCTAAAACAGCTTCTGATTCCACTCGAACACCTTCAACAACAATACATCTGGATCCGATAAAAGCATTATCTTCAATTATAACCGGTGCTGCTTGTAAAGGTTCTAAAACACCTCCAATACCTACACCTCCACTAAGGTGTACATTTTTACCAATCTGAGCACAGCTTCCTACGGTAGCCCAAGTGTCTACCATCGTGCCTTCATCCACATAAGCTCCAATGTTTACATAACTTGGCATCATGATAACACCAGATGAGATGTAAGCACCATGTCTTGCAACGGCATGAGGTACTACTCGTATTCCTTTTTCGGCATAATTTTTCTTTAAAGGGATTTTATCGTGAAACTCTAAAGGACCAGCTTCAATAGTTTCCATTTTTTGTATAGGGAAGTATAAAACCACCGCTTTTTTCACCCATTCATTCACTTGCCAACCATCGTTTGTAGGCTCTGCAACACGCAGTTCTCCTTCATCTAAAAGCGAAACTACTTTTCTAATAGCAGAAGTCGTGGTTTCTTCTTTAAGTAAGTCTCTGTTATCCCAGGCTTTTTCTATGATATCTTGCAATTCTTTCATTTAAAATAAATTTTCAACAAAGATAATTTCTTCTCGCCAAATAACCTTTCAAATTTACAGGTATAACATTTTATACCGTATTTTTGCTAAAAATGAAAGGTATGGCAAGAATATTGGCTTTAGATTATGGAACAAAAAGAACGGGAATTGCTGTGACTGATGAGCTAAAATTAATTGCTTCAGGTTTAACAACGGTTGAAACTTCTGAACTTTTATCTTTTTTAACGGATTATTTGTCAAAGGAAAAAGTTGAACTCATCGTGGTGGGAGAACCTAAAAGGTTGCATAATGAAGCCTCAGAGGTCGAATCAAAAATCGAAAAGTTTTTGGTGAAGCTTAAAAATGTTTTACCGGAAATACCGGTAAGTAGAATTGATGAGCGATTTACTTCAAAGATGGCATTTCAGAGTTTATTGGATACCAAACAAAAGAAAAAAGTACGTAAAAATAAGGGTTTGATCGATGAAATCAGTGCTACCATTATTTTACAAGATTATTTAGCGAGTCATTCTTAAAATATACCATTTAAGTTTATCGTTAAAGCATTTTGCGAGTTTTTAAAGTAAAAAATTAATGTACTTTTGCACCTTAAAATGAAAAAAGATGATTATACCTATTAGAGCATATGGAGATCCGGTACTAAAGCAGGAAGCAACAGATATAGCTAAAGATTATCCAGCTCTTGAAGAGCTTATTGCAAATATGTTTGAGACGATGTACAATGCATATGGCGTTGGGTTGGCAGCTCCTCAAATAGGGTTATCGATACGTTTATTTATTGTAGATGCTTCTCCTTTTGCTGAAGATGATGATTTAACCGAAGAAGAGCAAAATGAACTTAAGGAGTTTAAAAAGGTATTTATCAATGCTAAAATTGTAGAAGAAACCGGATCAGAATGGGCTTTTAATGAGGGCTGTTTGTCAATTCCTGATGTTCGTGAGGACGTTACTCGTAATGAAACTGTAACCATGGAATATTACGATGAGAATTTTGAGAAGCACGTCGAGACATTTAGTGGTTTGGCAGCCAGGGTAATCCAGCATGAATACGATCATATAGATGGTATTCTGTTTACCGATAAGTTGTCATCATTAAAAAAGCGTTTGATCAAAGGGAAGTTGGCGAATATAGCCAAAGGGAAAGTTAAAGTGGATTATAAAATGCGTTTTCCGCTAGCTAAAAAAGGCCGTTAATTTTTTTGATATAAAACCGAAAGAATCCATATTTGCGTCGTAAAAAATAATGAGTATGAGTTTAGATAAAATATTGTCAATATCAGGCAAGCCGGGTTTGTATGAATTGAAAACCCAAACCAGAACAGGATTTGTAGCTGAGTCGTTGGTTGATGGAAAAAAAATAACTGTAGGATTAAGAAATAATGTAAGCTTACTTTCTGAAATAGCTATTTACACTACTACAGAGGAAATTCCATTGAGAGAAGTCTTTAAGAAAATTCAGGAGAAAGAAAATGGATCTGCGACTTCAATAAGTCATAAAGATGATAAAATTAAGCTCGAGGAGTACTTTTTTGAAATTCTACCCGAATACGATGAAGACAGAGTTTATGCCAGCGATATTAAGAAAGTTATCATGTGGTATAACATTTTACAAGGAAAGGGTCTAACAGACTTTGAAGAGGTTGAAGAAGAGACTTCAGAAGATCAGGCAGAGTAAATAATTTCCAAAATATTAGCATTTAAAAACCCTCACATTGTTGAGGGTTTTTCTTTTTTATTAAATTTATGAACGTAAGGAAATGAAAAAACAACGTCTATATATATGTAAAATATAACTATGATTATAGAAGCCACCTGCCAAAACCTAACCAAGCTTAAAAATCAAATATCTCTTTTATCAGAAGATCAGTATGTAAAACCTATGGAAGTTTTAAATAATTCAACCATAGGGATGCATGTAAGACACGTTTTAGAGTTTTACCAATGTTTGATAGCAAGTAAGAATTCCAAAATTTTGAATTATGATTTAAGAAATAGAGATATTTCTATAGAGACAAGAATTAAAGTCTGTTTAGCTCAAATTGAAACTATTTTACAGGTAGTTTGTGAGGAAAAAGGGGATTTTCAGATTACTTTGGAAGCAGACTATTGTGAGTCTGAAGAAAAAGAGTGTATTTCATTGCAAACAACTTATTTTCGAGAGCTTCTGTATAATATAGAACATGCTGTTCACCATATGGCTATTATTAAAATTGGAATGAAAGCATTAGGGATTGAGGGAATTGATGATAATTTTGGCGTGGCTGCTTCAACCATTAGGAATCAAAAGATATGTGCACAGTAAGTTTTATACCAAAACATTCAGGTTATATATTAACATCTAACCGAGACGAGAGTCCAAAACGGAAAACTTTTTCTCCCCAGCAAAAGCTTTTAAAGGGTGGAATTAAAGTTACAGCTCCAATTGATGCGGAAAAAGGAGGAACCTGGATCGCTACTGACGGAGCATATAAAACTGCGTGTATAATGAATGGTGGGTTTGTGAAACATAAGCGAGAGTTGCCTTATCGTAAAAGCCGTGGACAAATTGTTTTTGAAGCCTTTGAAGCGGATTCTTTTTGGGGTTTTATTAAAGAATCAAATTTCCATAATATTGAACCTTTTACTTTAGTCTTAGTGGACGATGAGAATTTATTGGTGTTGGTTTGGGATGGTAAGGAGAAGCGTATACAGGAATTGGATAATTCTAAAAGTCATTTATGGTCTTCGAGCACATTGTATAATGATGAAGCTCACCTTGAAAAGTTGAAATACTTTGAGGGTTTTTTAAAGAATAACCAATCAACTGCTGAAAACTTGCTTAGGTTACATGGAGTGGAAGCGGATAATTTATTTGTGCTGGATCTACCTCATGTAAAAACCGTAAGTACTACTCAGGTCATCGTTAAGAATGGAGAAAGTGACTTAATCTATCGTGAAAAAGTTTTTAGTCATGAACAATAAAAAATTTTACATAGAGCGAATAGCAGCCTGGATTGCAGCTGTTATTTTATTACAGACATTGTATTTTAAGTTTACAGGTCACCCGGATAGTGTGATGTTGTTTGAACAACTAGGTGCGGAGCCTTTTGGTAGGATTGGACTTGGAATAATTGAATTATTAACGGTTATATTTTTAATTCTTCCAAAGACTTCTCATTTAGGTGCCATTTTAGGTATAGGGATCATGCTTGGAGCTGTTTTTTCTCACATTTTTGTAATTGGTGTAAATTATAATCATGATGGAGGGGTATTGTTTTCTCTGGCTCTAATCACTTTGTTATGCTCCATAGTTGTTTTGGTATTAAGAAAGGATAAGCTATTGGGGTTATTAAAAAAATAATACAAGATGGCAAGCCTGTTTAAAAAGAACACATTTACAATAAAAATAAAAAGCTGGGAATACTGGCCGATGTGGATCTTGTATGTTCCGGTATTTATACAGCATTTTTGGCTGGCTATAAAGGCAAGGAGTCTTTTCTTCTTTTTAAATACAAATCCGGGAATCGAAGGGTTTATATTAAGCGATTCTAAGTATAAGACCTTAAAATTAGTGCCACGTGAATTTGTTCCTAAAACCATTTTAGTAAGACCTGAATCAAGTTTTGAGGAAGTATATGGAATGATGGGGGAAGAACAAATTTCATTTCCCATTGTATTAAAACCAGATATTGGCTATCGAGGTCTTTTAGTATCTAAAATTGATAATCAAAGTGAGCTTAAAGAAAAGCTGAAGAATGCTAATATTAATTATGTCATTCAGGAGTATATTGATTACCCAATTGAAATTGGAGTTTTTTATTACCGATTACCCAATAACATCTCAGGAAGTATTCCTTCAGTAACGTTAAAAGATTTTTTATCACTCCATGGAGATGGTCAAAGAACATTTCAAGAGCTTGTATATACTAATTCCAGAGCGTATTTGCAAAAGGACAAACTAGAGGAAAAATTTAGAGCGGAATGGGGTACCGTTATACCAAAAGGGAAGACAATCTTGTTAGAAGCTATAGGAAATCACAATAGGGGTACAAAGTTCATAAATGGAAACCATCTTATAACAGAGAATCTTCAGCAAGTATTTGATGAATTATGCAAGTCCATGAATGGATTCTATTTTGGAAGGTTCGATATTAGAACCAGGTCTATTGAAGATTTATTACTGGGCAGGGAATTCAAAGTGCTGGAAGTAAATGGAATAGGCGCAGAGCCTACTCATATTTACGATCCTGAGTATAAACTTTATCAAGGTTGGAAGGATATGCTTTCCATATGGAAAATCAGTTATGAGATTGCTATGGTCAATAGAAAAAAAGGTGCTGCATTTCCGAAATATGCAGAAGCCAAAAGACGATGGGATTCATACAGGGATTATAAACGGAATGCTTTTTTAGCTTCTTCGTGATATGCAGTTAAATAAAGGTTCTTTTTAGTGAGCATAAGAATATATCGAATTGTATTTTTGTTCGTGTAAAACTTCAAATATGAATTCAAGAGAAAAACAATTACAAGCTTTCGATCGGTTATTAACTATAATGGATGAGTTGCGGGAACAATGTCCGTGGGATAGAAAGCAGACTATGCAAACATTAAGACATCTGACCATTGAAGAAACCTATGAATTAGGTGATGCGATTTTAGATAATGATCTTGAAGAGGTAAAAAAGGAATTGGGAGATGTTTTGCTTCATATAGTGTTCTATGCCAAAATAGGGAGCGAAAAAGACAGTTTTGATATCGGTGATGTTGCAAACTCGATTTGTGACAAGTTGATTGACAGGCATCCGCATATTTATGGAGATGTTGAAGTGAAAGATGAAGAAGAGGTGAAGAAAAATTGGGAGAACCTAAAACTGAAGGAAGGAAAAGAGAGTGTTCTGGAGGGGGTTCCTAAAAGTTTACCGGCATTGGTAAAGGCTAATAGAATTCAGGATAAAGTTGCAGGTGTTGGTTTTGACTGGGAGGAGCCAGAACAAGTATGGGAAAAGTTGCATGAAGAGCTTAATGAGTTTCAGAATGAGATAAAGGCAGGTAATCAGGATCAAATAGAAGCTGAATTTGGAGATGTTATGTTTAGTATGATTAATTATGCCAGATTTCTTAAGATCAATCCTGAAAATGCTTTGGAGCGCACGAATAAAAAATTTATCAAGCGCTTTCAATATTTAGAAAAAAAGTCGAAGGAATTATCAAAGTCTTTAAAGGATATGACCTTAGCGGAGATGGATGTATTTTGGGAAGAGGCAAAGAAATTGTAGGCAGTTATTAAAATTTAATAACTGTCATGTTCACTTTTATATCAGGTGATCAAAGGATCCTTTGATCATGAATTAATGATTCACTTTTTTGAAAATTTAACGATCATTAGCATTGCGATTAAACATCCAATCCAAATGAAGGCTATTATGTCTGATGGGTTCATAAGGGTTATTTTTGATGAACTTTAATTTAATTAATTAAGGCTGGATTCTGCTAAAAATCAGGTCTATGGTACTTTATTAAGGTTATTTTACAATTATAGATGCATTCTATACAGAGGGCTTTTTCTATCTTTGCGCACTCAATTTCAGTACTTCATGTTAAAAGAATACACAAAAGAGTTTGCTTATAATTTAAAATTGGCATCTCCGGTAATGCTTGGAATGCTAGGACATACCTTTGTTGCTTTCGCTGATAATATCATGGTGGGTCAGCTTGGTACTGCTGAATTGGCTGCAGTATCTTTGGGGAATAGTTTTATTTTTATTGCAATGTCTTTAGGAATTGGATTTTCTACGGCCATAACACCTTTGATAGCGGAAGCAGATGCTTCAGGAGACATTCAGGGAGGTAGATCGGCTTTTAAGCATGGTTTGTACTTATGTACCAGTCTAGGAATCATATTGTTTCTACTTCTTTTACCTGCAAAACCCTTAATGTATTTAATGGATCAGCCTGGGGAAGTTGTTGAGTTGGCAATGCCTTACCTTGATTTGGTCGCCTTCTCTTTGGTGCCTCTTATTATTTTTCAGGCTTTGAAACAATTTTCGGATGGATTATCCAAGACTAAATACCCTATGTATGCTACCCTTGTAGCCAATATTGTTAATATTACTCTTAATTATCTATTGATTTTCGGTCATTTTGGTTTTCCAAAATTAGGAATTATTGGTGCTGCTATTGGGACCTTAGTTTCTCGGATTTTAATGGTTCTGTATTTGTGGTGGTTGCTTAAAAAGAATGATAAGTGCAGCCCCTATATTACCAACTTCAATTTCAAGGTTCTTCATAAGCGTACTATTAAAAAGATTTTGAATTTAGGGTTGCCTTCTTCCATGCAAATGTTGTTTGAGGTTGCTGTTTTTACTGCAGCAGTATGGTTAAGTGGCGTGCTAGGGAAAAATCCTCAAGCGGCGAACCAAATCGCGTTAAACCTTTCGAGTATGACATATATGGTAGCTACAGGCTTAAGTGTAGCCTCCATGATTCGGGTTGGGAACCAGAAGGGCTTAAAGCGGTTCAGAGATTTGCGAAGGATTGCTTTCTCTATATTTTTATTAACCTTCTTTATTGATGTGGTGTTTGCAACTGGTTTTACGTTACTGAGGGATTGGTTACCTACCATATATCTGGATGAAAATGATCTGTTAAATCAAGTTGACAATTTTGAGGTAATATCGATTGCTTCTGAATTATTGCTCATTGCGGCTATATTTCAAATATCGGACGGTATTCAGATTGCTGTCTTGGGTGCCTTAAGAGGATTACAAGACGTTAAAATTCCGACTGCTATAACTTTTGTGGCTTACTGGATCATAGGTTTTCCAATTTCGTACTATCTTGGATTAAAGACAGATCTGGGTGGAATGGGAATTTGGATTGGTTTGTTGGCTGGACTGACTATAGCAGCCATCTTATTGTATATAAGGTTTAACTATCTTACAAAAAAACTGATTTTAAAATCCGAATTTGAATCGAGCCAAATAAAGTCAGTTTCAACTCCTTCTATTGATAAATAGATTGTACTTTTGATTATCATAAAATGAAGTTATATGAAACTACCTAGATTTTTAATGGGGGATAATACAGATCATCCTGATGATATATTTGTTATTCATACAGAATACCCGAGATTTATTATAAATCTTATCAATGATGAGGTAGAATGGTTTGAGGAATTCAGTAAAGACGACGAACAAGATTTGCAATCTGAAATGGGGAGTTTGATTGAAGCGGCATCTGAATTCTACGACAGAGAAATAAGTCGTTACGAAGATTAATCCTAAAACCTGATTTTGACTTCCGTTATGTTGGATAAACTAGTTCACCTTGATCAACAGTTATTTTTGTATTTAAACAATTTAGGGTCACCTGAATGGGATGGATTTTGGTTGTTTATGACCAATAAGTTTTCATCGATACCTCTGTATGTTGCATTACTGGGCTTTAGTATCTGGCGTTTTAGGTGGAAAAAAACACTCCTGATTTTAATAGGTGTAGCGTTAATGATAGCAGCAACAGACCAATTAGCTAATTTGTTTAAGTATGGAGTAGAAAGGTTACGACCTTGTCATGATGAAGATATAAACGCTTACATGAGATTAGTTAAAGCGAGTTGCGGTGGTAAATTTGGATATTTCTCTGCTCACGCGGCAAATTCATTTGCTGTGGCTACTTTCTTTAGTTTACTTTTTAAGGATATCATGAAATGGTTGCCGCCTTTTCTGCTTATATGGGCTATTATAGTAGCCTATAGCAGAATATATATTGGTGTGCATTATCCCCTGGATGTGATAACTGGGATTAGTATAGGGTTATTGATGGGATGGATCTTTCAATCTCTCTATTTAAAGCTTACATTAAAGCTTAACTACGCTTAAATAAAATGTTATTGAGTGGATTAAGAAAAATAAGTAAAAAGATAACACCAAACGCCAATTCGTATACTTCCCATTTTCTGCTCGCAGGAATCAAAGTAACTAAAATAGTACTGCTTATAAAAGCGATCGTGTGATGCCATTTTACAACAGGAACCGCGAATTTTTTAGTGATGTTTTTCACCCATTCTTTTTTACGATATAAAAAAGGAACGATCAATAAGTAAGTTACCATAGCAAGCATTAGTAGCTGGCTGAACACAATTTTATTAACTTTTTTACCACTTACTACGAGATTGTGTAGATTGGTTTCTTTTTGAGCGTTATTTTCAAGGAAAAAATCACTGGATTCAATTCCAAAGATTCTTTGACCCCAAGAGACTTCCTCACCTGCGCCAAAGAAGAACAATATGGCAAAAAATAATACTCCTATTTTCCATAAAGCTGGTTTTGATCCACCTAATAGAAAGAGTCTATAGAGACATAAAATACTTATGGATAAAAGCATGAATGCTGTTCCATACTCTACGGCCCCGTCTTCCACGGCAAAATTGTTATTAAAATAATCTGGATTGGTAAAGCCAAAATAAAGTGAAAGGATAAATACGAAAATCAAGAATAAATATCCAATTTTATCGGTTCTTGTAAGTTGATTCATTTTATGTGTGTTATTGAGGGGTTAAAGCTAATAATAATTTTAATTATAAACTATTACCCGAAGTTTTAGCAGTTAGAATATAATAGTTGGCAACAAGCCTACTCTTATGTTTCTTTTGATCGGGAGAGGCCGTATAATTTACGTCATATGTATCTATGAGTTTAACATCAAAAAATTCGGAGAAATGATCTTTAAATAAGTCCTCTTTTTTAAGGGTGACCAATACACCGAAGTTATTTTTTGTAGGGGTATTAATCATTCCATTAACGTCAAGTCTGGGTACCTCTCTTCCATAAAGCCATACCATTTCCGGGGCAAGTTCTCCAAAGGAATAGATGTTTAAGTTCTGATAGTTTGAAGAGGCAGCAAGGGTATCTACATTTTTAAATGAAGTATTGGTATTAAAGACTTTTGAGATTGGAAAACCAAAAGTCATTATGGTCATGATAAAACCAATGGTTAAAAGGAAAACATTGCTGATGTTTTTTTGTTTTAACCCTTTTAAGATAAACAAACCTATGGTGAAGAGCAGGACTGATGTGGTAATAAAATATAGCCACATTGACCCTTCTAATTTGTCATTGAAAAGTACATATCCCCCGATTGGGAAAGCCAATCCGATAAGGGCTATTAATCCAAAATTGAAATAAACAGGATAGGTTTCTTTTTTGTTTTTTAACTCTTTAAAGTGATTGATTAAGTATTCGATGTAAAAGGCCGTATTCATTGCCATAGGAATAAGAACCGGGAGTAAATATCTCGACTTTTTTTCCGGAATCATTGATAAGAGTATAACAGCGCTTATGGTCCACCAGAAGCTAAGTTTATATGCTTTGGGGTTGCTTACTTTGTTTTTCAAGTAAGGATATAATAATGCTATAAACGAGGGGATTGTCCAAATTCCACTTTGGGTAAAGAAGCTCCAATAATAATAGAATGGTCTTACATTGTAACTACTCCAATTAGC
Source organism: Zhouia amylolytica (assembly GCF_900116365.1). Classification (GTDB taxonomy): domain Bacteria; phylum Bacteroidota; class Bacteroidia; order Flavobacteriales; family Flavobacteriaceae; genus Zhouia; species Zhouia amylolytica. Next base: position 88,789 of record NZ_FPAG01000002.1, read on the forward strand.
AGTTTCTTCTGTAGTAATGGCTAAAAATGCTTCAGGATCTGCTAAACGAACATAAATAAACCAGGAAGCTCCCAATCCTAGCCCGATGAGCAGGAAAACCATTATGGGACCTATTTTATTTTTAATTCCGGTAAATTTGTATGCAATGCCATAGGCAATTATAAATGGCAACCATAAAGCATAAGGAGAAACCGGTCCCTTACTTAAAAAGGAAGCTCCGAAAAAAAGACTTGCCAGAACTGTATGAATCCAGACTTTATTTTTTTGCTGAAATAGCAGGAAAAGATAATAGATAGCTGCGATCATGAATCCGTGGGTAAAAATATCCCATTGCCCGTTTCTACCTGAAAAAATAATATAAAAAGAAGATGCTAAGATTAAGCTGGTAATAAAGCTTAATCTTTTATTATTATGAATCTTTATGCCTAGTTCGTAACACATCCAGATTAAGAAAGTAACTATCAGGGCAGCAGGTAATCTTAAGCCAAATAAGCTTTTCATTCCAAAAATACTCCCTGTTATAGCTGTTAACCATGTAGGCAAGGGTGGCTTTTCATAGCGTGGTAAGCCATTCATGGTTGTTAAAAGCCATTCATTATTATTAATGATTTCACGAGCTGTAATAAAATTTCTCGCTTCCATGATATTGATATACAAAGTTCCCAAATGAGAAAAGAATATGGAAGCACATACTAACAGGATTAGTATGGGGTAGTTATTTTTCAGTGCGTTGAGCATTTTCTTTTTTTAAGATAAATAAGTTTCTAGTATAAATAAATGTTCCTGCCAGGTGTCCTACTAAGAGAACGGGGTCTTTCCTTAAAACAGCATAAATTAATATGAGTATGGCACCTGCTAAGCTTAGTATCCAGAATCCTTTCGGTAGGGTTGATTCTTTACGTCTTTCACTATAAATCCATTGATATATAAATCTAAACATAAATACAATTTGGGCAACACTTCCTAATGTTAATAGCCACAAGGGGATGTCATCATTCTTAAAGAAATCATTAAGGTCATAAGCATTATTGTTATAACCGTAGATGACAATAATTAATGGGAAAAACCATAAAAAAATACGAAATAGTCTAGGGAATTTTGTCCATTCTCCCTGAAGTTGCATATTTCGGATGTAAATAAAGTAGGTAAGAACCTGTCCTAAAATAATTGCAAAATCGTCTCTTAACCATCCATAGACAAAAAGTAGGAAAGAGGCGAGTAGACTTAATTGCCAAAATAATCTTGGCGTTAGAATTTTTTGATGTTTTTCGGATAAGATCCATTGTAAAATCATTCTCCCGGAAAACAGCATTTGGGCGACAAAGCCTATGGAGTATATAATCCAGTCTTCCATTAACCTCGTTTAGCAACGCTATAATTAATGTATTTTTTCTTCATCCACAGATAAGCGAAACAATCCATCAGTGGTCCTAGAAGACGATTCCATAAACCAAATTTGGCAGTGCCGGCCATTCTTGGGAAGTGTCTCACAGGAACTTGTTTGATTTTTCCATTTTGAAGTAAAATCATAGCAGGTAAAAATCTATGAAGTCCCTTAAACATAGGGATACGCTTAGCATAATCCGTTTTGATTACTTTTAACGGGCAACCGGTATCATCCATTCCATCGTGTGTGAATGCACGTCTGATGCTATTTGCAATGGTTGAAGACATATTTTTAACGAAGGAATCTTTTCTATCGGCTCTTACTCCTGTGACTAAATCAAATTCTTCGATTTCTTCTAACAGCAAATTAAAATCGTCAGGAGCTGTTTGAAGGTCAGAATCAATATAGCCCACCAATTCGGTGTCCGCAAAGTCAAACCCTGCCTTGATTGCAGCACTCAGACCTCTATTTTCTTCAAATAGTAAATAAGAGAAATCGGGACTGCGTTGACAAATTAGTTCTATTAATTTTTGGCTATTGTCTTTGGAGCCGTCGTTAACAAAAAGAACCTTGGTCTTTTTGGTTGACTTGGCTATATAATCGGAAAGTTCTTTTTCTACTCGTTCCAGGTTTTCTTCTTCGTTATAAACCGGGACAATGATAGTAAATTCGTAACTCATTAATTTGTTGCATTAATATGCAAATGTATCATTTTTCGGGAAGGTAGGCACATCTTACTCTTGAATATATATTTTGAATAAGTATTCTGCGGCAGCGAATGGAGAAACTTTGTTGTTTTCCAATAAATCTAATTGGTTTTTAAGACGCTCTTTAATTGTCGGGTGGTTATAAAAACTTGATTTCAGGCGTTCATTAATTGTTTGAAGTAGCCATTGTTTGTTTTGTTGTGCTCTTTTCCTGTTGAAAGAATCGTTACTTTGTGAATGATTGATAAACTTTACTATCAATTGCCAAGTCTTTTCGATACCTTTATTTTCAATGGCAGAAGCTGTAAGTACTTTGGGGATCCACCCATTTTCTTTTGGGGGGTATAGGTGAAGTGCTCTTGTAAACTCAATTTTGGCTTGTTTTGCCCTGCCGATATTATCTCCATCAGCTTTATTAATCAGTATGGCATCGGCCATTTCCATTATACCTCGTTTTATTCCCTGTAATTCATCGCCTGCGCCTGCAAGTTTTAAAAGCAAGAAGAAGTCTACCATACTATGTACAGCCGTTTCGCTTTGCCCAACTCCTACAGTTTCAATGATGATAGTGTCAAAACCGCATGCCTCACAAAGAATAATTGTTTCTCTTGTTTTACGAGCAACCCCTCCAAGAGAATCTCCAGATGGAGAAGGACGTATGAAAGCATTTTCGTTTTTAACCAGTTCTTCCATCCGTGTCTTATCACCCAGAATACTACCTTTTGAAATTGAACTACTAGGGTCTACTGCCAAGACAGCCACTTTTTTGCCTTTGGTAGTGAGGTAAGAACCAAAACTTTCGATAAAAGTACTTTTACCTACCCCAGGAACACCAGTTATTCCTAGCCTTACAGAGTTGTTAGCGTAGGGCAAACATGCTTCAATAATTTTGTTCGCTTTTTGAGTGTGATCGGGATTGGTGCTTTCGATTAATGTAATTGCCCTACTTAAGGCAACTTTATCACCGCTAATAATAGCAGCCGAAAGTTCTTCAGGTGTAGGTTGTTTTTTTCTTTTATGTTTCAGTTTAGAAATGGAATTATCACTGATGTTTTCAGGGTTAGAAACACCTTCTTTTTCTGATAATGCCGATTTCTTCTTTGGTTTTGTCATGATCTAATATCAAACTCAAAGATACTATGATTCGTATACTTTTCACCTTTTTTTAATAAAGTTGAAGGAAATTCAGGTTGATTTGGTGCATCTGGATACCCTTGGGCTTCAAAGCATATAGACGAGAATTCTGAAAATGAATTGTTATAATTGCCTGCAGGAAGATTTTGAGGTGTATAAATAACAATAGCAGGTTGGTTCGTTTTAACCTTCATTTCAATTCCTGTCGATTCAGAATAGAGTGTTGCCACAGGTTCTGGATTGTTAATAAGAAAACAATTGTCAACCCCTTTAAAATCCTTTTTATCCATCAATTTTTCTTCTTTGGAAAAATCGTAAGGAGTTCCAGTTGTATTTAAAATGTTACCAGAAGGTAACTTATCGGGTGTAAATTCAAGAAATTGATTGGTATTTACCTTTAGGCAATGATTGCGCACTGAGCCTTTTCCATTCAGGTTGTAATAATTATGGTTGGTAAGATTGAGGTGTGTGGTTTTGTCGGTTTCAGCTTCATAAAAAATAATAAAAGACTTTCCATTTAATTTATAGGTAACAGAAACTTTTAAATTACCAGGGTAACCTTCTTCACCATCCTTACTGTAATAGGTATATTTGATAAAGGGATTTTCGCCGTTTTTTATTTCTTCAACCTCCCAGTTTTTTGCTGAAAAGCCTTCTTTACCACCATGTAAGTGAACACCTTCCTCGTGGTACAATGGATAATAATCGCCATTAATAGTGAATCCCTTTTTAAGTCTACCGGCATATCTTCCAATACTATTACCAATAAACGCGGGGTTGTTTAAATAATCGTCTGGATTTTTGAATCCTAAAACGACATTTATTTCTTGATTATTTACGTCTTTAAAAAAAAGTTTTTGAACTGAAGCACCATGGTTAATCGTTACTAATTTCAGGTGCTCGTTGGCGATTGTATGTTGTTGTATCAAATTAAAAAATTTCATCGAAATTAAAAAAATATTATCTTTTTGCAACACTGGTAGGTTTTACTCGTCTTTAAGATGAACAACAATTGTAACCAAAACCAAACCGAAACAAGCCGGCATGTTTCAAATTGATCTCGTTGAGAAATGTAAAAAGAACGACAGGAAAGCACAGATGCAGCTTTACAAGCAGTATTGTGATGCCATGTTCTGTGTGTCGATGCGATATTTAAAAAACGTAGATGACGCACAAGATGTTACGCAGGAAGCTTTTATACGTGCTTTTCAAAAAATTGACCAATTTAAAGCTGAAGTAACCTTTGGTGCATGGTTGAAAAAGATCGTAGTAAATAAATGTATTGATTTTTTGAAACGTAAGCACCAGTATTATTTAGCGCTTGATGAAAACATATTAAATGTCGTAGATGAAAATGATTGGAAAGTGGATGACCAGGTGAGTATAGAGGAGGTTAAATCGGCCATTGAAAATTTGCCTGAAAAATACAAATATGTTGTTATGCTTTATTTGATTGAGGGGTATGATCATGCAGAAATTTCAGAAATTCTTGACATCACCCAAACAGCATCACGAACACAATTATTGAGAGGTAAAAATCAATTAAGAGAATTGTTAAAAGACAAACGTTATGGCACAAGATCTTAGAGATTTATTCAAAAACAACGAAAGCTTTAAACCTCATAAAATGCCGGAAAATCATGAAAAGCGTTTTATGGGGATGCTTGATGAGCAATTGCCAAAGAAGAAGCGAAATAGTACTTATTTGTTTTTAAAAATTGCAGCATCATTGCTATTGCTTTTAAGTTTAGGGACTATTTTTTATGATTCGTCAGATACTGTAGCGTCTCAGGTGGTTGATGTTCCTGAAAAGTCGGATAATACGAATGACAAAATTACTTTGGGTGATATATCTCCAGATCTAAAAAAGATAGAAAACTATTATATAGCCAATATTAATGTCGAGTTGGCAGAGGTTGAAATCACCGAGGAGAACCAGCAATTGTTTGATGGTTATATGAATCGATTAGAGGAGTTGAATTCGGAATATCAAAAACTTACAGAAGAGCTCAATGAAGTTGGGCCAAACGAACAGACAGTGTCTGCGTTAATAGATAATTTACAATTAAGGTTACAATTGTTGTATCGATTGAAGGATAAATTAGAAGAACTTAAACAAGCTAAAAATGAAAAGTTTAATGACCAACAAGTGTAAATTTTTTCTAGCTGCTTTTACTTTAACAGCATTCGTTACGTATTCACAAAAGCAGGCTAAAGATTTCAAAGAAAGCTTTAATGTTAATCCAGAAGTGTCCATTAACATTAACACCAGTTATACTGATGTTGAATTTGAAACCTGGGACAAAAATACTGTAGAGGTAATTGGTACCATAGAGGTCGAAGGAGTTTCGAAAGAAGAGGCAGATAAAATATTTAAAAACTGGAGTTTTGAGGCTAAAGGAAATAGTAGCGAGATTACGATTTCTACCCAGCCGGCTATTCATTTTGCATCTGGTAATGTTATGGTTTTTAGTGATGATCAGGAGTTTGAATTTAGAATTCCGGAATTACCAGAAATGCCTGAGATGCCTGAGATGCCGGAAGTACAGGCTTTTTCTTTCAGAATGCCCGCAATGCCTCCGATGCCGCCTATGCCAATGAATATGAGTGATTTGGAGTTTGATTATGAAGCATATAAAAAAGATGGGGATAAGTATTTGAAAGCCTGGAAAAAAGAGTTTAATAAGAACTTTGATGAGGATTTTAAGGAAAACCTAGAGGCCTGGAAAGAGGATATGAAACGTTACCAGGAGGATAGGGAAAAGATGAAGGTGGATAGAGAGAAGATGCAAGAGGAAATTGAAAAACATCGTCATGAAATCGCAAAAGTTCGCGAAGAGGCGAGAAAGGAAATTGTGATTCGCAGGAAAGAGATAGCAAAGGAAAGGTCTGAAGCTGAAAAAGCGCGTAGGGAAGCCATCATAGAATGGGAAGGGACAAGAGTACGTTCAAACGGTGATGCGAATACTTATTTTATCAGATCCAAAGGCGGTAACGAGAATTTGAAAGTGAAAAAAACGATCAAGATCAAAATGCCTAAAGGGGCTAAGCTTAAAATGAATGTAAGGCATGGTGAAGTAAAAATAGCTGACGCCACAAAGAATATAAATGCAACCTTGTCTCATACAAGGTTGCATGCCTACCAGGTAGATGGTGAGCAGACGTTTATTAAAGCGTCGTATTCTCCAATTGTAGTTGATCACTGGAATTACGGAGAGCTTAATTTAAACTATGTGAAAAATGTAGATTTGAAAAATGTTAAGAGTGTAAAGCTTTCTTCAAAATCATCGGATGTCGTTATAGGAACTATCTCCAAAGATGCGATTATCAATGGAAGTTTTGGAGATCTTTTGATAGCCAATGTCAATCCAAGTTTTAAAAATCTTTCAATTATTCTGGATAATTCAGATGCCATTGTCAATTTACCTAAAACCGCGTTTGATTTTTATTGTAATGCTACAGATTCCAGTATTGTTTACCCTAAGGATATGGTCCTGGATGTTTCTAATAACTATAACTCCAAGATGGTAAAAGGTTACCGTGCTAAAAAGAACGGATATAAAACAGTAAATATAGTTGCTACCTATAGTGATATAGAGGTACAGTAATTAATGCTTATTTTTGGTTTCTTTTTTTAAAAGAAATGGACATTGTTCCTTAAATCTATTCAATCTCGGAACTGATACATTCTTTATATAAGGATTATTAGGATTTTTGGCTTCATAGTCCTGGTGGTAGTCTTCAGCGGGCCAAAACTTTTCAAAGGGAATAACCTCTGTTACAATTGGTTTTAGGTATTTTCCACTCGTTTCCAATCTTTGAATATATTTTTCTATGATTTCTTTTTGTTTGTCATTTTGATAAAATGCAATAGATCGGTATTGTGTGCCGACATCGGGTCCTTGCCTGTTTAGTGCGGTTGGGTCGTGAGATTCGAAAAAAGCCTGCACTAACTGCTCAAATGAGACTTTATCAGGATTATAATAGATTTCTACTGCCTCTGCATGCCCCGTATTTCCGCGACTAATATCGTAGTAGGTTGGGTTTTTAGTTTTTCCGCCGGAATAGCCGCTAACCACTTCCTTAACACCGTCAATACTTTCAAAAATAGCTTCTACACACCAGAAGCAACCACTGGCGAAATATGCCTTTTGCATATTTTGATCGATTTGTGGTTGGGGTTCCAAATCTTTTAAAGAAGAGGTTTGGTCTTTTTTAGTTACAGCCTGGCAACTTATGGTAAATAATAAAGTAAAAAATAAGGAACCTAGTTTTAAGACTTTCATAATAAACGAATTTGTTTAGTAGGTCTTAAGATAACTAAATTCCTTACAATGATTGGAAAAGAAAATGAAGATTGTTATTCTAGTTTTTGCGCAATTTTAAAACCGGCTAAAAGTCCTAGTCCTCCAAAGATAAAGGTGCATCCAAGAACCAAAACGGCTTCGTTATATGGGCTAAGAACATTTGTTAGAGAGTGTGCAGAAATGATTCCTGTTCCAATCCCAGTAAATAAACATCCGATATTGATCACAATGATTTTCCACATTGGCGTGATTCGTTTTTTAGCGCTGTAAAAAATTGATGCATCCGCTCCTTTTTCAATTAGTGACATGCGCTCTTTGTTTCTTGCAGTAATGAATAAGTAATACATTCCAAAGACAGTGGCAAAAAGAAGGCCGAAAAAGATAACTACTTCCATAGTGAATTTAATTTTGGTTAATTGTTTTTGATCGAGAATGAACTCGTTTGTTGGTAAGACTTTATTAGTTTCGGTTTGGTTACAAAAAATCTTAAAAATTTTTTTTCAGTATAAAGTGTAACCATTTCCATATTTTTAAAGTCATATATCCAAATGACTAACCTAACCGACCATAATTATATTGAGAAAACCTTACAAGGGGATACCCTTGCATTTTCAAACCTGGTAGAAAAATACCAGGATATGGTTTTTTCAATTGCTTTTAAGTTATTGAGAAATCGAGAAGAAGCTGAAGATGCTGCTCAGGACGCCTTTGTTAAATGTTATCATTCACTGCCTAAGTTTAAAGGTGAAGCAAAGTTTAGTTCGTGGTTATACCGTATTGTTTATAATACAAGTTTGGATAGACTAAAGGCCAATAAGAAGAGCTTAGGTGATATGGTTGTGGATGAGATATCTGAGGGGGAATTGGAAAGCGTAGAAACTACGCTAAATTATATTGAAGGTAAGGAGCGATCGGCAATTATTAAAGCCGCGGTAGAAAAATTGCCTTCGGAGGAACAGGTTTTAATCTTGTTATATTATTTTGAAGAGTTATCTTTAAGAGAAATTACAGAGGTGGTTGATATTTCACTTGAGAATATAAAAGTGCGGTTGTTCAGAAGTAGAAAAAAGCTTTTCAAGTTATTGAAAAATGAGGTTGAATTTTTAAAAAGATCAGTATGAGTATTGAGGAAGAAAAAAAATTAGAAGCTATTACAAGAAGGATGATCCAAGACTCTGGTTTAGAAAAGCCTTCAGCTGGTTTTATGAATCGTGTTATGCTGAGTATACAGAAAGAGCAACAATATGCCTATACACCATTGATTAAAAAGTGGGGATGGTATATTATAGCATCTTTGCTAACGGCAATTACCGTAATACTAATTAAGTTTTCTGATCGGTCTACATTCTTAGAACACCTGGGAGTTGTCAAAAAAATAGATTTTAGTAATTTAGATATTGTTTCAAAACTTCAATTTTCAGATACAACATCTTTTGTGTTGATAATGGCTTTTTCTCTTATACTGTTTCAGATGTACCTTATTAAGAAAATGTATTTTAAGCAGTTCAAATAGTGGGTATTAATATACAAATGCGGGATATTGGGAGCATGTGGACTATGTGATCCGCATATACGGGGAGTTGATATGGATGCCAGAGTGGTAGGGAATAACATGGGAATATACGGGATATCCATAAAGAAACAACGGAGTTTCAACGGACTTTGACGGGGTGTTTGATGTGTGTATAGTGCAATTTCTGCTCTTTTTTATAAACCATTAATTTTTTAAGGAGAAAGAGATTAAATGTAAAAAAAAATGTACTACGAGTCCATTTATTCAGGTAAAATATTGAGATATGAAAGTGGGCTATGGAATTGTTAGAATAAACCACCTCAAATTAGCGATGTCTAGTTCATACTTCTTTGTTCAGCATAGGGATATTTAATTGCTTCTGTTTTAACGGTTGTTTAGGTTGTGTTGATAGTGTATTCAAATCGGTATGACGGATATATTAAATATTAGCAAGTTAGATTGCCTTTAAATGTTCCTTATAGCAATGGTGTGTTTTAAACGGTTTAAATAGTTTTTTTAAGATTAAGTAGCTGCTTCTTTTGCAAGGAGGAAAAGTACCATCCACCTAAAAGGGTGATTATAAAGTATAATAAAACAAGAGAACTTCCGATCTCCAAATAATGGTTCAATCCAAACCAATCTCCGGATATTACAATAAAAAGAATTCCTGCGATACTTCTGAGGGCTTCGATAAATACTGCATAAGTTTTACCGTCCATTAGTGAGGTATAGCCAAAGATACCTGTAAATACAAACAGTCCACATAGAAACAATCCATTTAGACCCATGTCACTATAATTGTAAAACATGAACATCATAAGGATGGTGTTGCATATTAATTGAAATGCCACATAGCAAGTGAAGTATTTATCATTATATGTTTGATACTTTTTAAAACTATAAACGTTTTCAATGATCGAGTAGGGGTGTTTATCTATCATATCTGCCGGTCGCCATCCTGTAGGCATGAACCAAATACGAATCTTATCTTTCCAGTTTTTGGTATACCATGCATCTTTCATCAGGCGCCAGAGATGTTGAAAGTTTATTAATATCGGATTCCAGGTTGAGGCTGGTTTTAAGACTCCATAAACGGGAGGGGTATTTTGTAGTTCCTCCTGGAAGGTTCCAAACATTCGATCCCAAACACAAAATATTTGTCCGAGGTTTTTATCAATATATTCCGGATTTATGGCATGATGAACCCGGTGCTGGGAAGGGGTTACGATTATATATTCCAGCCAACCTAACTTTCCTATATACCGGGTGTGATACCAAAACTGTAAAAATAAGTGAATAGGAGCGAGTATGTTGATCACTTTTGCAGGGACTCCTAATAAGGCTGCCGGTATTAGAAGCAATGGAAAGTAGCCTAAAATATTAGAAATGGATTGTCGGAGCGCACATGCTAAATTGAACTCTTCGCTACTGTGGTGAATGACATGCTGGTTCCAAAAGAAATTTATTTTGTGACTCAGGCGATGATTCCAATAGCCTGCAAAGTCTAAGGTAATAAAGCCTATGACATAGGTGAGCCAATTAGCTTCGATATGAATTAAAGCGATACTTTTTAATAGGGTGGGATACGATACGAATATTATGACCAATGGTAATGAGTCTTTAATAATATTTGTGAGTCCGGAGCTTAAACTTGAGATCGTATCAAGCGGTTTATGTGTGTGTTTTTTTACTATATATCCATAAAGTATTTCTAAAAGTACGAGTACTATAAAAAGAGGAATGGCATATAATAAAGCTTGGGCGTAGGTTTCCATAAATAGTTTTTAGTTGTATATAAAAATAAAAAAATCCTGCATATAGCAGGATTTTAACTATTTATGGAATCATTTATTATTCATTTTCAACCAGAACCCATTCTCCTTTTTCAATAAGTGGAATTGCTTGTTTATATTTCAATTCTTTGCTTTCACCGCTCATTACATTTTTAATGGTAACACGTTCATTTCTTCCAATCTTTGGTTTATCCCTAACAACAGTTTCAGTAACCTGAGGTCTTTGTTGCGTTTGACCAGCCGCTCTGCTTTCAGCTGCTCTTTCATCAAGGTTTGGGATCTCTTCTTTAGAAGTTTTATAGCTTTCTTTTCTCTTAACATCTCTTGCTTCACTAATATTGCTAGAGTCTTGTGTTGGTAGTTCACCTTTGAATAAGAACGAAATAACATCTTTATTCACTTTATCAACCATTTCCTTAAAAAGTTCGAAAGCTTCAAACTTATATATTAGTAACGGGTCTTTTTGTTCGTGAACTGCTAACTGAACTGATTGTTTTAGCTCATCCATTTTGCGAAGATGATTTTTCCATGCATCATCTATAATGGCTAAAGAGATATTCTTTTCAAAATCAGATACGAGTTTTCTACCTTGAGAATTATATGCTTCTTCCAGATTTGTTACTACGTTTAATGTTTTAATACCATCTGTAAATGGAACAACGATACGTTCAAATCTATCCGATTGGTTTTCGTAAACATTTTTAATTACAGGGAAAGCCGTAGCTGCAGTACGTTCAATTTTTTCTTTGTAATGCTGGAGTGTTGCCTGATATACTTTTGAAGCAATCTCCATGTAGGTAAGTTTTTTAAATTCTTCCTCTGAAATTGGAGATGTAAGTGAAAAGTATTTAATGAGTTCGAACTCAAAATTCTTGAAATCGTCAGCCAATTTATTGGTCTCGGCAATATTTTCACAAGTATCGTACATCATGTTAGCGATGTCAACTTTCAAACGCTCTCCTTCGAGTGCATGGCGACGACGTTTATATACAACTTCACGCTGAGCATTCATTACGTCATCATATTCTAATAAGCGCTTACGAATACCAAAGTTGTTTTCTTCTACTTTTTTCTGAGCTCTTTCAATGGATTTGGTCATCATAGAGTGTTGGATAACTTCACCATCTTCTAGCCCCATTTTGTCCATTAGTTTAGCTACCCTGTCTGAACCGAATAAGCGCATTAGGTTATCTTCAAGGGATACATAGAATTGAGAACTACCTGGATCTCCCTGACGTCCTGAACGACCTCTTAACTGTCTGTCTACGCGTCTTGAATCGTGTCTTTCTGTACCAATGATAGCAAGACCACCGGCATCTTTAACTTCCTTAATTAATTTAATATCCGTACCACGACCTGCCATGTTTGTAGCTATAGTTACTACCCCAGGTTGGCCTGCTTCAGCAACGATGTCTGCTTCCTTTTTATGTAGTTTAGCATTTAGTACGTTGTGCTTAATCTTTCTGATATTAAGCATTCTACTTAGCAATTCGGAGATTTCTACCGAGGTGGTACCCACTAATACAGGTCTTCCTTCATTTACCAGGCGAACAACCTCGTCGATAATAGCGTTGTATTTTTCTCTTTTTGTTTTATAAATCAGGTCTTCCTTGTCTTTCCTTGCAATAGGTCTGTTGGTAGGAATTTCGACAACATCCAGTTCATAGATTTCCCAGAATTCACCTGCTTCCGTTATTGCTGTACCTGTCATACCAGATAACTTATTGTACATACGGAAGTAATTTTGAAGTGTAACGGTGGCGAAAGTTTGCGTTGCCGCTTCGATTTTTACATTCTCTTTAGCCTCAATAGCCTGGTGTAAACCATCGGAATATCGACGTCCATCCATTATACGACCGGTTTGCTCATCGACTATCATCACCTTGTTGTCCATTACTACATATTCCACGTCTTTTTCAAAAAGGGCATATGCTTTAAGTAGTTGGTTCATGGTGTGTATACGTTCACTTTTCACACCAAAATCTTTGAATAACTCTTCTTTTAGTTCAGCTTCTTCTTCAACCGGAAGGTTTTGATTTTCAATTTTAGCAATTTCAGTACCTATATCAGGCATTACGAAGAAATCTAAATCATCAGTATCTTTGGATAGATATTCAACTCCCTTATCGGTAAGTTCAATCTGATTGTTCTTTTCATCGATAACAAACAATAACTCTTCATCAATCTTAGGCATTTCGCGGTTATTGTCTTGCATATAGAAGTTCTCTGTTTTCTGAAGCAATTGCTTGATCCCTTCTTCACTTAAGAACTTGATTAGCGCTTTATTTTTTGGTAATCCTCTATGTACTCTTAGTAATAGAAATCCGCCATCCTTAGTGTTCCCTTCGGCAATTAATTTTTTTGCTTCAGCAAGGACGCCAGTTAAATATTGACGCTGTTTGCTAACAAGATCTCCAACTACGGGTTTTAATTCGTTAAATTCGTGTCTGTCACCTTGAGGGACAGGACCGGAGATAATTAGGGGTGTACGAGCGTCGTCAATTAATACAGAATCGACCTCATCGACTATGGCATAATTATGTGGTCTTTGAACCAGATCTTTAGGAGAATGCGCCATATTATCACGCAAATAATCGAAACCGAATTCATTATTCGTACCGTAGGTTATGTCTGCCTTGTAAGCATTTCTACGTGATTCTGAATTGGGTTGGTGGTTATCAATACAATCTATTGATAGTCCATGAAACTGAAATATAGGAGCCATCCATGCACTATCTCGTCTTGCCAGATAGTCATTAACCGTCACGAGGTGTACTCCTTTGCCTGTCAGTGCATTTAAGTATACCGGGAGTGTAGCTACTAATGTTTTACCCTCACCAGTTTGCATTTCTGCAATTTTACCTTGATGAAGAGCTACACCACCAATAAGCTGAACATCATAATGAATCATATCCCAGGTAACTTCTTTACCAGCTGCATTCCAAGAGTTGTTCCAAACAGCTTTTTCATTGTCTAAAGTGACATAGTCATGAATTCCAGAAAGTTCGCGATCGAATGGAGAAGCAGTTACAGTGATTGTTTCGTTATTAGCGAATCGTTTAGCAGTTTCTTTAACTACTGCGAAGGCTTCTGGTAAAATCTCATTAAGGGTATTTTCATCAATCAGATTGGCTTCCTCAAGGAGTTGATCTATTTGATTGTAAATATCTTCTCTTTTATCAATGTCTTCGTTTGTTTCAGCTTCCTGCTGTAAACTTTTAATTTGTTCATCTATTGAAGCACGAGCGTCTTTTATCTGCTGCTTAAAAGCTTCGGTTTTTGCTCTAAGCTCATCATGTGACAAGTCCGAAAGCGATTTCTCAACAGCTTTTATTTTATCTACTATGGGTTGTATTTCTTTAACGTCTTTCTTCGCTTTATCTCCAATAAAGACCTTAATCAGGGAATCCATTAAACTCATAACTGCTTCTATTTTAGTTCAAAATTACGCAAAAAAAAAGCCTCAACTGAGACTTTTTGCGTTTAAATAATGATAATGTTTGTTAATATTCGTCTTCATTCCAGAGGTAATCTTCCTCCGTGGGGTAATCTGGCCAAATCTCTTCAATCGATTCATACATATCTCCTTCATCCTCAATTGCTTGTAGATTTTCGACCACTTCGAGAGGTGCACCGGTTCGGATGGCATAGTCTATCAATTCGTCTTTGGTAGCCGGCCAAGGGGCATCATCTAAATAAGATGCTAATTCTAAAGTCCAATACATCTTTCTATAATAATTTTAATTTCTTGCAAAAATAATTTTTAAATGTAAAAAGTCAAGTAAAAAATGCACGAATTACATAATTTTTAAGAACGTAATCATTTTTTGATGAAATAATTGACTTTTTAATGTTAAAATCTTATTAAAATAAGGTCAACTCTCCTTTTCGGGAATCCATTTTACCTCATCAATTTTTAAGTCATACGACAACTTTCGTGCCAGTACAAAAAGATAGTCGGACAGACGATTTAAGTACTGAATTACTTTTTCGTCAAAAGGTTCATTTTCAAATAGATGAGAGGCTAAGCGTTCAGCTCTTCTGCATACAGTTCTGGTTATATGACAATATGACACCGATTGATGGCCACCGGGAAGCACAAAATGTGTCATAGGCGGTAGGTTTTCATTCATCTTATCTATTTCATTTTCCAATAACTTAATGTCGTTATCAGCTATTTTTGGGATATTTAAGCGCGGTTTACCGTTTTTCAAGGTTTCTTTTTCGGGTGGTGTTGCCAAAATGGCACCAATGGTAAATAAGCGATCCTGAACGTGTATTAAAAGCTTTCTAAGTTCTTTTTCTATATCCTGATCGCGAAGCAGCCCTATCCATGAGTTGAGTTCATCTACGGTACCGTAACTTTCTATGCGAATATGATGTTTTGGCACTCTGGTACCTCCAAATAGCGAGGTTTGTCCTTTGTCTCCTGTTTTGGTATATATTTTCATGGTAACTTCTTTGGTATTAGCGAAGGTACAAACAGCATTGTTTAAACCCTAATGATAAAATGTTCTTTTTGTTGTTCTTTTCTAATGAATAATAATCCACAGTGGTATGTATCGATACTGACATTAAAATCTTCATCACGGGTTATGTTTTCCCAGATATTAAAGGATTTTTCTGATGAATGAATCCCGTCCAATAATATCAAGGTGTCATTATGAATAAGGGGCTTTACAGCGTTTATTTCCTTTGGTAGCTGATCATTTAAAATATCAATATGACTGAAATAAACCAAATCATACGTTTTTTGTTGTTCAGTTTGGTTAAAGGGCTTTATGCCGAGGTAGTCTGACAAATTAGAATTGGGTTTTTCAAGATTGCTTTTATAAGCTACCTCAGTTATTTTTGAGGCAGCCAGTGCGCTGGTAAATGCGTTTATTTCCGGTGTGCCAATATTCAGAATTTGTTTTGGATTAAAGTATTGTATTAGTCGATAGTATAGTTTGGCTTTTTTTAAGGAAGATGAATTACCGTTTATGCCTTTTTTTATTACACCCATCAACTCTTTTGAAATATCCTCGGATGTTTTCCGATAAAAGCATTTAGTGATCATGCTGTAAACAAAAGGTGAGTGGACGCCGTGTTGGTTGGTCGACTTAATGAGGAATTTGAAATAATTAAACAAAGAAGACAAAATTGTTGATTTATAGAGACAAAAATAAACTAAAAACTTCACTGTTGCCAGTGAAGTTCTTACATGTGTAAAATCAAATTAATATGAGAATAAAAAGTGGTTGCTATTAGAATTAATAGCAATCGGTACGATTATCTTTTATGATCTGTGTACCATAATTTGTTTCGAGATCACAAACAGGTTGTGGTATTCCAAACAAAAAATTTCTTTGAATGTTAAGAGTTTTTAGGTTTGTAAGGTTTCCTAATTCTTCTGGTATTAAGAATAATCTATTACGATAAAAGGAGGCGGTTTCTAAATTATTCATGTCGCCTAAAGTTGCTGGAACTGTTTGCAAGTCATTCCCATCGAACAGAATGTTCTTTAGGTTGTCCATTTCGATTAATTGAGATGGGAATTGTTGAAAATCATTATAGGCTAAATCAACCGTTTCAATTTGGGTCATATCGATTACGGAGTTATTAAGGCTAATTAGTTTGTTAGTCCTTAATCTCAGCACTTTAATTTCTTTTAAGTTACCCAGTTCTTCAGGGATCTCCTGTAGCTGATTATTATTTAAAAACAATTCTGTCAGGCTGGTTAGATTTCCGACACTGATTGGTAAAAACTGAATGTTGTTGTCGCTTAATATCAACCATTTGAGGTTGGTTAAGTTGCCCAGCTCTTCAGGCAGCCATGCAATCCGATTTGAATTTAAAGCTAATCGATCTAATTGTGTTAAATTACCTATAGATGCAGGAATAGAATTAATGTTGTTACCATTTAAGAACAATGACCTTAGATTAGTCAAGTTTCCAATCTCTTCAGGGATAGAATTCATCTTTAATGCGCTATCGGTATTTTGGACAACCAGATCTGTTAATTGAGTAAGCTTACCTATTTGAGGTATGAGGTTCTCTATATTTTTATTAGTAAGATCAATTTGAGTAACTCTTTGGTCGTATAGGGTAATACCTTCCCATTCAGCAATATTCAATGAGGTAATGTCCCAATTAAGTAAGTTTTCCAAATTGGCCTGATATAAATCAATCAGTATTTTACGCTCATTAGGTGTGTATTCAATGATAAGAGAATAGGTGTTGGTATCTCCATTTTCTGCTGTGACTGTGTAGTTGACTCCTTCTACTAAGACATCTTCCGGGGATGGGGTGATTGTAGCTCCAACTGAAAATTCGATACTTGGAATTAACCCACTGTCTATACTTCCTTCCGGGATTGTAAGTTTAATGGTCTTATTAGTTTCGTCAATATTAGCTTCAATATCGTAGTAAATTTGATTACTGTCTGTTCCATCACTATTTATGGACGTAAGCAGGTTGAAGCTAGTGACTTTTGCTTCTGAACTTTTTGCGACCTCTATATTTACATTGTAAATAATAGACGTTTCGTCTTCAGCTGTTACGGCGTATTCAACTGCCTGGGTAAAATCAATACGAGTTTGGTCACTTGGTGTAACTTTCGATAATGGGGAGCTTTGTATTGAAGGTTTAAGATTTGAAATATCAGTGCCAACAGGCATGGTAGCTGTGATAAGCTTTTCACTTTCATCAATGGAAGCTACAACGTCAGTATCGAGGCCTTCATTATCTGAAGCCAAGAATTCAAAACTTTCTATTTCCTTTAAGTTGCTTTTTGGGATTTCTTCTCCTGAAGAAGAATCATCCTTACTACAGGAGAAAACGATCACCGTAGCAACTAGTAGGTTAAGTAGTTGTCTCTTCATATAAAGTCAACATTTAGGTTAATTTTGGTTGAACTACATTTAAGAAACTTGGGGCAGTTCAAAAAGGTAGCTTGGGGTTCAAAAGAGTAAGGATTAACTTATTCTTAAGAACTAAATTACTGATTAATTTTATTTAATCGATAAAAAGCTCTAAAAATTCGATGAAATGCACAAAGATTTTATTAACAAGGTTTGTTAATATATTTTGTAAGAAAAAAGAAAGAGAATTATTCTAATTTCATAGACAATTCAAACCAACGTTCAGTTTTTTCTTCAATTTGACTGGTTATTTCTTGTAATTTTATAGACTGTTCATTGATCTCTTCCCCTGTTAAATTTGGATCAAGGAACAGAACTTCAATCTCACTTTTCTTTTGTTCCAGCTTTTTTATTTCTTTTTCGAGTCTGTTGTATTCTTTTTGTTCATTATAGTTTAACCCGCTATTGGCGTCCTTTTTCCAGCTTTTCTTTTCTTTCTTTTCGGTGGTATTATTTTCTTCCGGTGTAGCACTGTCTTCATAAACCCTAAAATCACTATAATTTCCGGGAAAATCTTCAATTATTCCATTGCCTCGGAACACAAACAGATGATCGACGATTTTATCCATAAAATAGCGATCGTGTGACACTACAACCAGACAGCCTGGATAATCCAGTAAAAAACTTTCCAATACATTAAGTGTAACTATATCGAGGTCATTGGTAGGTTCATCCAAAATTAAAAAATTCGGATTCTGAATTAAGACGGTGCATAAATAAAGTCGTTTTAATTCTCCACCACTCAGTTTTTCTACAAAATCATACTGTTTCTTTCTATCGAAAAGAAATCGTTCCAGTAACTGGGCTGCAGAAATCGTCCTCCCTTTAGTAAGTGGGATAAACTCACCAAATTCTTTTATAACATCAATTACTTTTTGCTCAGGTTTAGAGTGAATACCACTTTGCGTATAATATCCAAACTTAACTGTTTCTCCAACTACTACTTTTCCGGCATCTGGCTCTAGGGCTTTGGTAAGAATATTTAAAAATGTGGATTTTCCAGTTCCATTTTTTCCTATTATGCCAATACGTTCCCCTTTAATAAAGTTGTAATTGAATTTATCAGCAATTATTTTTTCACCAAAAGATTTGGAGATGTTGTGAAGCTCCACAATTTTGCTTCCCAGGCGTTCCATGTTGATCTCCAGGGTAACCTGATGTTCTTTTCTTCGTTGATGTGCTTTTTCTTTTATCTGATAAAAATCGTCAATACGAGATTTAGACTTGGTCGTTCTTGCTTTAGGCTGTCTACGCATCCAGTCGAGTTCCTTTCTAAAAAGATTTTTAGCTTTCTCTGTACTCGCTGCCTCCGATTCTATTCGTTGTTCTCTTTTTTCAAGATAATTCGAGTAACTGCCTTTGTATTGGTATAATTGGCCATTGTCTAACTCTATGATCTCATTACAAACTCTTTCGAGAAAGTAGCGATCGTGCGTTACCATAAAAAGCGTAATCTTCTCTTTGGCAAAATAGGATTCTAACCATTCAATCATTTCGAGGTCTAAATGGTTGGTGGGTTCATCTAATATGAGAAGATCGGGTTTGCTAATTAAGATCGTGGCTAAAGCAAGTCTCTTTTTTTGTCCTCCGGACAAAGAAGAAACTTTTTGGTCTAGATTATCAAGCTTTAGTTTAAAAAGTATTTGTTTGTATTGCGTTTCGAAATCCCATGCCTGATGAATTTCCATTTGTTCAAAAGCTTTTTGATAGGCCTCTTCGTTTTCCGGATTTTTTAAAGCTTTTTCGTAATTGTGAATTACTTTTAAAATTTTATTCTCCGAAGCAAAAATGGTTTCTTCAATTGTCAGGGACGGAATTAAATCCGGTTCTTGTGAAAGAAAAGCAATGTTCAGGTTATTTCGTGTTACCACCTGACCTTCATCTGGTGTGTCTTTACCGGTAATAATATTTAGTAATGATGTTTTTCCGGTACCATTTTTTGCAATTAGTGCAATTTTTTGATCCTTATTGATGCCAAAGGAAATATCCGTAAACAATACACGTTCTCCATATGATTTGGCAATATTTTCAACAGAAAGGTAATTCATCAATGTGTTTTCAAAGATTCAGAAGTTCATACTTCAAATATGAGGCAAGGTACGATCAAGATTTTTTACGGGCAATAGCAAATAGTATAATTAATCCTGCTATTAATACAGCAATTCTTGCAATGTAATCGCCGTATTGCACATAAAAGGTCTTTTTATCATTAATTGTAATGACACCTTTCAGGGTGCCTTTAATTTCGTAGGCGAGGGTGCTCATGACTTCACCTTTCTCATTAATAAATGCAGAGACCCCAGTATTGGCACTTCTGGCAATACTTCTTCTGGTTTCAATGGCCCTCAATTTGGCATAACTCAAATGTTGCATGTGACCTTGTGTTCGATCCCACCAGGCGTCGTTAGTGATTATGGTTAAAAAGTTTGCCCCTTTTTTAATATATCCGGTAACAAATTCACCATACACTGATTCGTAACATATTATTGGAGCAGCAACAAATTCTCCGGTATTTGAGGTGAACACACCCCTTTCTTTTTGGATGCTTCTGGTTGCAATAGTTCCTCCCAGGTCTAGCATGATATTACCAAGTAAAGGCTCGAGAATTGGTTTAAAAGGAAAATTTTCTACTCCAACTACTAATTTTGATTTAATGTAGAATTGTGACTTTCCTGTTTTGTTAATTTGAGCTGCTGCGTTGTACCAATCCACCCAGTCACCTCGCTGTGTGCGGTTAGCTGTGGAGGTAGGTCTTTCATCTTGCTGATATAATCTATAGAAGTCTGCTCCTACAATAATATTCAGGTTGTCGTTATTCTTTGATAGAGTGCTTAACATGTTCTTTTGCTGGCTTCTATCAAATTGATCAATAGGAAACGTATCAGAGAAAACAGTTTCAGGGGCGATTAAATAATCGGTGTTTTCATCTAGTTTATCTTTGGCTTGCTGAATGAGTCCGGCGGCTATTTCAGTGTTTGATTGACCGTACTTCTCAGTATAAGGATCAACATTGGGTTGAATTATAACAGCTTCAATGGTTTTATTACCTTCTTCATAATTATTGAGGATTAAAAAGGAAATAATTATAGGGATGGCTATACACAGGACATTTTTACCAACTCCAACAGATAAGATTTTTGTGCTTTTGTGCTCTTGATACTTTTCATAGGTTTTAAATAGACCGATATTCACGATCCAAATCCAGAGAGCCCCTCCGAAAGTTCCAGTGAACTCATACCATTGAATCCAAGAGGTGTATTCTGAAAAAACGTTACCCAGGTTTAACCAGGGCCATGAGAAATCCCAGTTGAGGTGAAACTTTTCAAAGGCCATCCAAATGGCGGGTAAAAATACCAGGTGTATTTTGGAAGGTAATTTATTAGCGACTTTATGGTACATCAGGAATACCAATGCCATTAATAAGGAATTCACCAGGATAGCAAAGAACATTCCAAAAGCGCTTGAATACCACAACCACCAGGTGGTTATAGAATTCCATACCAAGAAGGCCAGATATGATGTGACCAGTGTTTTTAGTCCTTTTCTTTTAGTGTCTGAAAGGCGAATGTTTTTCTCTGCAATTAAAAGTGGTATGAATCCTAAAAAGGCTAAAAGAGGAAGTCCGTATGTAGGCCAGGCTAAGGCAAGTAGTAAGCCGGAAAAAATCGCAAGTAGGTAATTCTTCATCAGGTTTATTGTCAATTCAAGCTGTGAAATATGAAATATTCAGTTTCTACAAATATCTCATAATTTTATAAATATATTCTATTATCTATTAAACAGAATAAATAATCGGGTTAAATGTAGTATTACTCATCGTTATAAAAACCTTATTTTTACACAAAATATTTTAAAGATGAAGAAACATATCCCTAACCTGATAACCTTATTAAATCTATTTTGTGGATCAATTGCAGCAATCTTTGCAGTGAAAAATCAGCTTGAAGTGGCTGCTGTTTTTGTGTTCTTGGGTATATTTTTCGATTTTTTTGATGGTTTAACAGCCAGGTTACTCAAAGTACAGAGTGATTTGGGTATTCAATTAGATTCTTTAGCAGATATGGTTACCAGTGGTCTGGTTCCGGGAATTGTGATGTATCAACTGTTGCACATGAGCAGTGGAATTGGAAGTTGGGAAGTTGCGGATAGTCCAGTTGAAGTAGTTTCGTTGTTTGGGGGGGATGTAAAAGCACTTCCTTTTCTTGGTTTATTGATTACCCTGGCCTCTGCTTACAGGCTGGCCAAGTTCAATATAGATGAAGATCAGGCTACTTCATTTATTGGGTTGCCGACACCTGCCAATGCTCTTTTTATTTTATCCCTTCCGTTGATATTGTTTTATCAGGGAAACGATTTGGTAAATGGTTTTATTCTGAATAAGTGGTTTTTGATTGCTATAACCTTATTGAGTTCTTATATGCTCAATGCACGGATTCCGTTATTTGCTTTAAAGTTTAAAGATTGGAAGTTAAAAAGTAATGCTACACGATATAGCTTTTTGTCACTAAGTGTAATATTATTAATTCTCCTTCAATTTATAGCGATACCAATTGTTGTGGTATTATATGTTTTGATGTCTGCTATGGATACTATGATGAAAAAAAAGCAACCTTAATTAAGGTTGCTTAGCTTTAAAATCTAATTTCTTTTTACGGAGTTCGAAATTTTGTCCCAGATATACTTTTCGTACCATTTCATCTGCAGCAAGTTCTTCAGGTTCACCTGCTTTTAGAATGTTTCCTTCGAACATGAGATAGGAGTGTTCTGTGATGGCTAAGGTTTCCTGAACGTTATGATCGGTGATGAGGATCCCAATATTTTTATCTTTCAAATGCGCTACAATGCGTTGAATGTCTTCAACGGCCACCGGGTCAACTCCGGCAAAGGGTTCATCTAATAAAATAAAGCTTGGGTCAGTTGCCAATGCACGGGCTATTTCGGTACGTCGTCTTTCGCCTCCTGAAAGCAAATCTCCTCTGTTTTTTCGAATGTGTCCTAAACTAAACTCATCTATCAGTGCCTCCATCTTCATATGTTGCTCCTTTTTAGAAAGCTTAGTAAGCTGAAGAACACTCAATATGTTATCTTCTATGCTTAGCTTTCTGAAAACAGAAGCTTCTTGTGCCAAGTACCCAATTCCGTGCTGGGCGCGTTTGTACATAGGGTAGCTTGTAATTTCCTGGTTGTCTAAAAATATCTTCCCTCCATTCGGTTTAATCAGGCCGACTATCATATAAAAGGAAGTGGTTTTTCCAGCACCATTAGGTCCGAGTAAACCAACAATTTGTCCTCGGTTTACCTCCAGGGAAATTCCTTTAACTACTTTTCGTCCTTTATAGGACTTCATAATGTTCTCAGCTCTTAGCTTCATGTTTTAGCTTTCAGAAATTCAAAAATAGACAAATACTCCAGAAATAAATATCTTTTAAGAAACATTATGAATTTGCTTTTTGTTCTTCCAGGGCATCCCAATATTCGTATGCTCTTCTTAAATGGGGGATAACGATGGTTCCACCCACCAGTGTAGCAATACTTAAGGCTTCAAAAACCTCTTCTTTTTTAAGTCCTTCTTTATGGGAGGTTTCCAAATGGTATCTTACACAGTCATCGCAACGCAGTACAGCTGAGGCTACAAGGCCAAGTAACTCTTTGGTTTTTACATCCAAGGCACCCGGCATGTAGGCATTCGTGTCTAAATTGAATATGCGTTTTGTTACTTTATCAGCGTCCTCTAAAATGCGCTTATTCATTTTAGCGCGATACTCGTTAAATTCTTCTACTTGATTAGCCATTTTTTGTCAGTGATTTTTGTTCTTCTTCTCTCTTTTTCTCTTTTTTTAATACGATTCTGGAGATGATAATACTGGCTTCATATAGAATGGCGATCGGGATGGCTACAATAATCTGGCTAGCCACATCCGGAGGTGTAATTACAGCTGAGAGTATTAGTACTATCACCAAAGAAATCTTACGATATTTCTTTAAAAACTCTGGAGTTACGATCCCTATTTTGGTTAGAAAGAATATAAGAATTGGAAGTTCAAATATAATTCCACAGGCTAAAACAGAAGATCGAACCGTTGATATATATGAAGCTAAATCAATGTCATTAAAAACCTCTTTACTTACGGTGTAATTAGCAAGGAAGTTAACTGATAAAGGAGAAATAATATAGTAACCAAAAAGTACACCGGTAAAGAATAACATAGAGGCGACAAAGATGAAGCCTTTGGCATGTTTTCGTTCATTTTCGTATAGCCCCGGGCTGATGAATTTCCATAATTCATACAATATATATGGGAAACCTAAAATGATTCCGGCCCAAATAGAGGTCCAGATGTGCGCTGAAAACTGTCCTGCCATTATTCTACTTTGCACCCTAAACTGGGGTCCTTCACAAAAGGATTCGTTTAACCCCAATGTTTTAGCAATGTTACAGAAAAAGCGATAAGTTACGAAATCGGCCTTTTTGGGACCGAAGATGATTGTATCGAATATAAAATCTTTTGCGATGAAAGCGATAACACCAATTATTAAAATAGCTGCTGTCGATCTTATTAAATGCCATCTTAATTCTTCTAAATGATCCAGAAATGACATTTCCTGAGCGTTCTTTTTAGCCATTATATAATACCTTCTTTTATTAAATCGTGTAGGTGTATAACACCTGCGTATTTACCTTTTTTTTCTACTAGTAGTTGAGAGATGCCATTCGCTTCCATATGCTCCAGGGCATCTACAGCCATGGCATTAGCCTCAATTGTTTTAGGATTTTCAGACATGATGTCGCAGGCTTTTAAACCGTTTATTTCATCATATTTGTTAAGCATCCTACGAATGTCACCGTCGGTAATAATACCTACAATTTTACCGTTATCATCGGTAACCGGTGCAACACCAAGTCTTTTTTCAGTAATTTCTACAATGACATCTTTAATTGGAGTTTCCGTTTTCACCTGAGGTTTCATGTTGGCCTCTGAAATATCGTGTACTCTTAGGTATAATTTTTTTCCTAGGGCACCTCCCGGATGGTATTTAGCGAAATCTTTACTACCAAATTCTTTAAGTTCCAGTAAGCATATTGCTAAAGCGTCACCGATAACCAACTGTGCTGTGGTACTAGAAGTAGGCGCAAGATTGTTAGGGCATGCTTCTTTTTCTACATGAGCGTTCAATATAAAATCTGCTTGTTGACCCAGGAATGAATCTTTATTTCCGGTTATAGCAATAAGTTTATTCGGACCATTTTTTAACAAGGGAACCAGTACCTTAATTTCAGGAGTATTTCCACTTTTAGAAATACATATTATAACATCGTCTTGTTGTATAGTTCCTAAATCACCGTGAATGGCATCGGCTGCATGCATAAATATTGCAGGGGTTCCGGTGGAATTTAAAGTAGCTACAATTTTAGTGGCAATTATTGCGCTCTTGCCTATACCTGTAACCACTACACGCCCTTTGGAGTTGTAGATGAATTCGATGGCATTGGCAAAATCTTCATCAACCAAACTACTAAGATGTTGAATTGCTTCACATTCTGTGTCAATAGCTTTTTTTGCTGTAGCTATGATTGTATCTTTGCGTTTCAAACTTTGTGTTTTATATGGTTTGTAATAAATAAAGAATGTATTATCTTTAGTTGTGCAAATGTATGTAAAATAGTAAAACGATAGGATGGATACAGCTGAAATTGACTTACACGCGGCGCTGAAGCAGTATTTTGGATTTGGTCAGTTTAAGGGATTACAGGAAGGTGTTATAAAGAGCATCGTTAATAATAAGAATACTTTTGTTATTATGCCTACGGGAGGAGGAAAATCATTGTGTTATCAGCTTCCCGCCTTAGTTAAAGAAGGAACGGCAATTGTGGTTTCCCCATTAATCGCATTGATGAAGAATCAGGTTGATGCCATTCGAGGTATCTCGGAAGACAGTGGCGTAGCGCATGTTTTAAATTCTTCTTTGAACAAAACTGAAGTAAAAAAAGTAAAGAGCGACATTAAAAGTGGTGTTACAAAATTGCTTTATGTGGCACCGGAATCACTTACGAAAGAAGAGTATGTTGAGTTTTTACGCTCTGTGAAGCTATCTTTTGTAGCTGTGGATGAAGCGCATTGTATTTCCGAATGGGGACATGATTTTAGGCCCGAGTACAGAAATCTTCGAATGATTATTAAGCGTTTAGGGGACGATATACCTATAATAGCGTTGACAGCAACCGCAACACCAAAGGTTCAGGAGGACATAATCAAAAACCTCCAAATGTCGGATGCCCAGGTTTTCAAAGCTTCATTTAATCGACCTAATCTTTATTATGAGGTTCGGCCGAAGACCAAGAACGTTGATGCCGATATCATACGATTTGTAAAACAAAATTCTGGGAAGTCCGGAATTATTTATTGTTTAAGTCGTAAAAAGGTAGAAGAGCTGGCTCAGACCTTACAAGTAAATGGTATTAAAGCTGTGCCTTACCACGCAGGCTTAGACGCTAAAACCCGCGCTAAGCATCAGGATATGTTCTTAATGGAGGATATCGATGTGGTAGTTGCCACTATTGCCTTTGGAATGGGAATAGATAAACCCGATGTACGTTTTGTAATTCACCATGATATACCTAAAAGTATAGAAAGTTATTACCAGGAAACAGGAAGAGCCGGTAGGGATGGCGGTGAAGGACATTGTCTGGCATTTTATTCATACAAAGACATTGAGAAACTTGAAAAGTTCATGAGCGGTAAACCTGTTGCTGAGCAAGAAATTGGTTATGCTTTACTTCAGGATATGGTCGCTTATGCAGAAACCTCGATGTCACGTAGAAAATACATTCTCCATTATTTTGGAGAAGAGTTTGATGAAGTGAATGGAGAAGGTGCGGACATGGATGATAATATACGACATCCGAAGAAGAAACACGAGGCAAAAGATGAAGTGGTCATTCTTCTTCAAGTTGTTAAGGACACCAAACAGAAGTATAAGAGTAAAGAAATTGTGAATACCTTAATTGGTAAGGTTAATGCTCTTATAAACTCTCATAAGACTGATGAGAAGCCATTTTTTGGCATCGGAAAGGATCAGGATAATAAATATTGGATGGCTCTTATTCGCCAGACTTTGGTAGCAGGTCTCTTAAAAAAGGAGATTGAACAATATGGGGTTTTGCAATTGACCAAGGCAGGGAAAGCCTTTCTGGACCATCCAGAGTCTTTTATGATGACAGAAGATCACGTCTATGAAAATATTGAAGACGATTCAATTGTTACGGCCTCTAAAGGTGGAGGTGCAGTAGCTGATGAACAATTACTTGCCATGTTAAAGGACCTTCGGAAAAAAGAAGCAACCAAACACGGGATTCCTCCTTTTGCTGTTTTTCAAGATCCATCTTTGGAAGATATGGCTTTGAAATACCCTGTGAGTATAGAGGAGTTTGCTAATATTCATGGAGTAGGTGAAGGGAAGGCAAAGAAGTATGCCAAACCATTTGCCAGTCTAATTAAACAATATGTCCAGGATAATGAAATAACCAGGCCTGATGATCTGGTAGTGAAGTCTACAGGAGCTAACTCTACTTTGAAGTTGTATATTATTCAAAATATTGACAGGAAGTTAGCCTTGGATGATATTGCAGATGCAAAGGGGCTTAGTATGGAGGAGCTCATTAAGGAAATGGAACAGATCGTCTATATGGGAACTAAGCTGAATATAGATTATTGGGTGAATGATATTTTAGATGAGGACCAACAGGAAGAAATTTATGATTATTTCATCGACGCTGAAACAGATAAAATATCAGATGCTATTGAGGAGTTCGATGGAGATTACGATGATGAAGAATTACGATTATATCGAATAAAATTTATTAGTGAAGTAGCTAATTAGATGAAAAGCCTGCATTTGCAGGCTTTTTTTATTACTCAGAAAGCTCAAATTCCAAATCATAACACTGGTCTTTCTTATTCCAGTACTCTTTCTTAAATTTAAAGAGCTTTTGCAGAATATGAACTGATCCTTGATTTCTCTTATCTACATAGGCTTTTAGTAATTTTATATTCATATGCCTGAAGGCATATTGTACCAGGCCAAGAGTCACTTCAGAACCATAGCCCATATTCCAGTATTTTTCTATCAGACGAAATCCTATTTCCCACTCGTTTTTATCATTCTTAATAACGGCACATGTTCCAATGAATCTATTGTTTTCATTTTCAATTGCCCAAACAAAAAATGGATTTGACTTTTCTGAATATTTCGTTATTAAGTTGTTCAGGTCCTTGCTACATTCTTCGAAAGTCTGTGGTCTTGTTCCCGTATACCTCATTACATTATTACTACTTTGCAATTCGAAAAAAGCATTGAGATCTTGAGTTTTTAATTTGCGAACTTTTAGTCGGTTAGTTTTAAAAATCATTAAATTGGACTGAATTTATAGTCAAGGTTACAATTCATCCTTTAAAAATAACAATTCGGAAAAAGACTTTTTAAAAAAATATTCTTTAGTTCGATATTTGAACATCATTTTAAAAAAAACTCACATGATTCGCTTTGTACTTTTATTAGTATTGATCCTATTAAGTAAATTTACATTAAGGGCTCAAGAGGGAGAAACGGTAAATATTGTTGTGAAAATTACGAATTTCAAGAACAATGATGGCAAAGCCATGGTGGCACTCTATAATCAAGAAAAGACTTTTTTAAAAACACCATTTAAAGGTGAAATAGCAGCCATAGATAAAGAAACTTCAATGGTGACTTTTAAAAACGTCAAGCCTGGTATATATGCAGTAGGTGTTTTTCACGATCAAGATGACGATGATGAATTAGACATGTTTATGGGAATGATTCCTAGAGAACCTGTGGCGTGTTCTAATAATGCACCTGCTAAATTCGGTCCCCCAAAATGGGATGATGCCAAATTTATGGTAGCCGATAAGGATGTTCATCAGCATATCAGTTTTAATTGATTCTTGTAAAGCATGAAGCTTTTAAAGCACATATTAACTGCTTTTGGTCTGGGGATTATTTTATTTGTAATTCTTAAGGGGGTGCAAATACTTCTTTACGGTGACTTCCAATTTGATGATTCTCTGTTAACTGAGTTTTTATACAATCAACTTTATACCGTTGTTTTGTATTTGGTAAATGTCTATTTTTTTATTTTATTGAGAAGGTTTTATCCTGAGAACCATTATACGATACGGAGAATTTTTACTGGTGCCATAGGTTCAATTGTACTTACTATAATAGCTATTTTTTTATTGCGAATTTTTGAAGGGCTAATTCTTGAGAATAAATCATGGAATGGCTTTATAGCAGGAGAGCGAATAGGGTTTTATGTAGTCGCGTTCTTTATTACCATTACTGTTACGGTTTTTTTTCATGCTTTTTATTTTTATAAAGCTTTACAAGAAAAAAGAGTTAAACAGCAACAGGTAATAGCAGGAACGGCCACCGCACAATTTGATGCATTAAAGAATCAATTAGATCCTCATTTTTTATTTAACAGTTTAAATGTACTAACCAGCTTAATAGATGAGAATCAGCAAGCAGCTCAACAGTTTACGACTTCGTTGTCGAAGATATATCGCTATGTGCTTGAACAAAAAAACAAAGATCTAATTCTTGTCGATGAGGAGTTGAAGTTTGCCAAAACCTATATAGGCTTATTAAAAATGAGATTTGAGGATAGTATTTATTTTGACTTTCCAGATCACTCTTTAAACCCCGAGGCTAAATTGGTTCCATTATCATTACAGTTGTTATTAGAAAATACAGTTAAACATAATGTCGTAAACCCGTCTAATCCTCTTACTATTAGAATTTATGAAAGTGAAGGGTATCTGGTGGTGGAGAATAATTTAAAGCTGAAAGAGACATTGGGAACTAAAGGGAGTGGGGTAGGTTTAAGGAATATTCAAGAGCGTTACAGTATTTTATCAACCAGAGCGGTTATTATAGAAAAGGAAGAACAGGTCTTTCGGGTGAAACTTCCATTATTAACTAAAATCATTAATGTTATGAAATCTAAAGATACCGACAACAGTTATCTACGTGCTCGTAAGAAGGTAGATGAACTTAAAGAGTTTTATACCAGTTTGGCATCCTATGTAGTTGTCATTCCATTTCTTGCCTTTATAAATTACAGAGTTTACTGGGATTTTCAATGGTTCTGGTTCCCGGCCATCGGTTGGGGAATTGGACTAGCTTTTCAGGCTTTTAAGGTCTATGGTCCGGGATTTGCCTGGGAAGAGAGAAAGATACGACAGTATATGGAAGAAGAGCAACGTAATTCAAAGTGGTATTAAACGATTATGAAAACAGTAGAAAGAGAAGAAGCTTATCTGAGGGCTAAAAAAAGAGTAGAGAATTTAAAGGGTTTTTATTGGAATTTGGGAACCTATTTGATTGTAATACCGTTGTTAGCCTATGTGAATTATAAAACCACCTGGGAGGATATAAAATGGTTTTGGTTTCCTCTCTTAGGGTGGGGATTAGGAATCATTTTTCATGGATTCTCTGTTTTTGGGGCACATAAATTATTTGACAAAAACTGGGAAGATAGGAAAATACAAGAGTTCATGGATAGGGAGCGTGCCATGACGTTTAAAAATAAGGAGGGGGATTCGGATCACAATTAAATTTATTGAAAATGGAAAATAATCAAGATAAGGAGCTTTATTACAGGGCTAAGAAAAGACTGGATAAACTAAAAGGTTTTTATGGACACTTAACCAGCTATGTTATTATAAATGTATTTATCATTATTTTAATTGGAGTAAATAACGGTGGGGATTTTTGGACTTTTGGAACATTTGCAACACCATTTTTCTGGGGAATAGGCCTTGCTTTTCACGCATTATCTGTATTTGGAATAAATTCAATTTTAGGCAAAGACTGGGAGCAGAAAAAAATTATGGAGTTTATGAATCAAGAAAAAAACGAAATTAGTTAGCATTAATACGTTTCTATGAAGGTTATTATTATTGAAGATGAGGCGCCGGCAGCAAGAAGACTCAAACGGATATTACAACGACTCAATGTAGAAGTAAGCTGTGTCCTGCATTCGATAGAAGCTTCTTTAAACTGGTTTGAGAACAATAGACATCCGGATTTGATATTTTTAGACATTCAATTGTCAGACGGGTTATCGTTTGAGATCTTTGAAAACATAGAAATTAAAAGCGCCGTAATTTTTACGACCGCCTATGATGAATATGCCTTACAGGCATTTAAATTAAATAGTATTGATTATTTGTTAAAACCGATCGATGAGGAAGAATTGGAAAAGGCCGTTGCTAAGTACGAGCATTTTAAACCCAATTATTTGGCCGGTGGAATTGACTTTGATGATATAAAGAAGCTTTTGGTAAATCCGCTTGAACGAACCTATAAAAAGCGATTTTCAGTGAAAGTAGGTCAACACATTAAGTTAATTACCGTAGATGAGATCGAATGCTTTTACAGTCAGGATAAAACGACCTTTATTCATATTGACAACGGTAGGAGTTATCCAATTGATTTATCATTAGAAGCATTAACAGATGAATTGTCGCCTGAAAATTTTTTTAGAGTAAGCAGGAAGTTTTTTATCAACATAGGAAGCATCAAAGATATTTTAGATTATTCAAATAATCGATTGGAAATCAAACTCAAAAACTTCAGGGAACATCAAATTGTGGTGAGTAGAGAGCGTGTGAGGGATTTTAAGGATTGGATTTCTTAATCTCTGAAATTAATTTCTGTATGAGTTCCATCACAATATGGTTTATTGCCAGAAGATCCACATCTGCAAAAGGCGGTTGTTTTATTTTTCGTTTCAATATTTCCTTGTTTGTCTTTAACCTTAAGGGTGCCATAAATTAACAATGGTCCATTTGGTAATACTTCAACTTTGGTCTCGAGGGATTTTTCTTCCTGATCATTTTTATCACTCATATAATAGCTTAAAGCACCTGAAGGGCATTTGGAAACCTGATCTTTTAGTTGTTCTGTAGTTGCATTCTCGATTTCAATCCATGGCTTTTTGTCTGGATTATACACTTTGGGTAATGTTTTCACACAGATACCTGAGTGGATACATTTTTTTGGTTTCCAAACAATGGTCAGTTCCCCATTACTATATTCTTTTACTATTTCACCCATTTTTAAATTGCCTTTAATATAACATATAAGTTACAAAAATTATTTATAAGCAATAGCAGCTGATGATGGTCCTGCTAACCTGAGGAATTCAACTTTTTTAAAACCGGTATCAGATGCCCAATTTTCAAAATCATTGAAGGTGTAATCAAATCCTGTTTTGGTTTCTAAAAGCATATTCAAGCTCATAAGTAATCCAAAGGTATTTTTGTTCCGTTCATTATCAATTAAGTTTTCGATAGCGACGAAAGCTCCACCCTGTGGCAGCGCATCATAGGCCTTTTTAATAAGTAATCGTTTGCTTTCCTCGTCCCAATCGTGCAATATGTTTCCCATTACTATAATATCAGCAGAAGGGATAGGGTCGTTGAAGAAATTTCCTGTAGCGGTAGTAACCCGGTCTGATACTTCGAATTTTTCTATCGTTTGTCGGGCAATAGGCTCAACTTCTGGCAAATCGAAGCTGGTACAAGTCATATGGGGCTGATGTGTAGCTACCATAATAGAAAGTAGTCCGCTTGAGCCACCTGCATCAGTCAGGGATTTAAAATTGGTGAAATTGAAGGAGTTGGAGAAGGCTAAAAAGTTACCCATCTGAACCCCACTCATGGCGTCAATAAATTCCCTTAAACGATCTTGATCTTTGTATAATTCGTCGAATAGGTTATCAGATGAGTTTTCGAATTCGGTTTGTGAATTACCTGTCCTCAATCCATCTTCTAATCTACTCCAATTTGCATAAAGTCTATTATTCATCATTTTTAGAATTCCTCCGATATAAGTTTTCTTGTTTTTGTCAAGGAAGGCTTCTGTATCTGGTGAGTTAAAGTAGAGAGCTGTTTCAAGGTTGCCTTCTTTTTCCAGAAACCCTAAGGAAACTAATGCATCCAAAAAGTCGTATAAATGTCTGTCGGTACAATTAAAATGGTATTCTGTTTTGATCTCTGCGGCAGACATCGATTTGTGACTAGCAAGATGGGTAAATAAATCCAGGTTTACTGCGGTTAAGAGTACTTTGCTAGCCCAGAAGCCAGTACCTATTTTCATAATTAGATCGGGAGATGGTGCTGAATGGTCTTTCATAATGCAGAATTTTAGATGTTGAGTACTATCCAAAAATAAGCAGGATGATAAAGACTTTTAATGAGGTAGAAACTAAGTTAAGCTATTTTTAAAGAATAACATAAATTATTCTTCAATGCGATTATCATCGAAGGCAGAAGGTAATAACTTAGGGATAAGTTTTATGAATAATGGTAATAAAATGGCTCCTCCGGGTAAGGCAAATATGGCCAGTGATGGAATGGATTTAAAAATATCAAGTAATTGATCGCGAACCTTTTTGCGTTCTTCTTCTGATAAATCCTGGCTTGTTGATTTGGTTAAAAGAAATAACAACTCTTTACTTTGGCTTAATTCCTTCAGAAGTCTTTTACTGTTTCGTGTAATGAGCTTTTTAACAGTTTGATTGGCATTATCATAAAATTGCTTGGCCGGATTGGCTACTTTAAAGATGCTTATTTTTTCTTTATTTGTTTCAAAAAAAGTAGCTACATGATCTAAAGATTCTTCAATATCCTTATTAGGTAAACCCAGGTCTTTTCCTATACCAAAGATGAATTCAGACTCCTTGTATTCAAAAGTTTTATCTTCCCAGGCAGCCATGCAGGCTATATCTATGAGATACTTTTGTTCAGATTCAAGAAGCCCGGATTTTAATTCACTTAGATAAGAACCATCAAAATCTTTAACCGATGTTTGCTGATGATATGTTAGTGAGGCTTCGAATAAATATAAAAGTTGTTCATCATTTTGAGTTTTCTCCTCTTTAGACAACAACGTATGGTAGGCTAAATTAATAATAATGCGTTCTAGCTTTCTTGCATATTGTTTAGGCGATTCTTTGGATTTCAGATAATGACCAAAGGTTAAAACATCAACATACAACAGAGAATTGGTGATTATTTTATTAAAACTTTTGGTGAGTATGTTTTCATCGATTTGTACTCTGGAGTGTAAATATTTTTCGAGTTTAGAATCATTTTTATTCCCCCCGAAGATCTTATCAAAGAAAGAGAAATTATCACCTTCCAATTCTTTATAGAAATTTACGGAGTCGTTTATGAAATTCTCGAAAGAAGGTTTGGCAGTGTTTAATTTGTAGGTGTAGTATAAAGCGGTAATCAGGTTAATTTTAGCGAGTTCATCTTCACTATAATCTAAATGGTAATTTAAGAATGGAAGCACTTCGACATTTGCTCCATAAACAAACCCCATACCTCTAAGTATGGAATATAAACCTTCCTCGTCAGTAAAGAGGTCTTGCTTATCCTTAATTAAAGAACCAAATTTATATATCCAACCTTGAGCTGAGGGATTCATGTAATTCTATTTGTTTTTCAAAAGTAAAACATATTTACAGAACTATTAACTCAGGTTGTTTCAGAATCGTATGTATGAGGTGAATAATTATCATAGTTTCATATCAAACCTTTTTCATGTCAACATATTTTAATCACGGATGGAGTGGCCTATAACTAAAAAAGGGTTGATACATGTATCAACCCTTTTTCAATTTTTTTAATTTGAACTTATTCTATAATTCCTCCACAGCTTACTCGTGCTCCGGCGGCACCACTAGGCTGGGAAGTAAAGTCATCTGTTCCCTGGTGAACAATAACAGCTTTGCCCACAATGTTTTTTGTGTCATCGTCACAATTGATACACCATTCATCGGTAGTAAATGTAATTGTACCTTTTCCATTTTCATCGGCGGTGAAGTTCCCGATATCACCTTTATGGTATCCAGCTTCATCACCCCATTTTCCATGTTGTTCAAAGGTAGGATTCCAGTGACCTCCGGTAGATTTTCCATCAGGAGAGCTACAATCTGCCTTTTCATGTAAATGGATAGCATGCTCTCCTGGAGTTAATCCTTCAAATGTAGCAGTCATGGTTACCTCTCCATTTTCTTGCTTGAAAACAGCACTACCTTTAACGGTGGATTCACTTTTAGGAGTTAATTCTATGGTTAAGGTTTTAACCTCTTCAACCTTTTCTTCCACAACGATTGTTTCTTCTTCAACTACTTCTTCTTTTTTGTCCTTCTTACCATCGGATTTACATGCGACGGCTACAAACATTGTTGAAAGCGCAATTAGTGATAGTGATATTTTTTTCATAAGAATGATTTTTCTGATTATGAGATAAAGTTAATTATATAATATCGTTATACAAAATTATGATTTCCCAAAGCCGGATAAATCCGCATTTATGAATACGCCTAACTGCAGGCGATCAAAATTCACATTGGTAAAATGGTTTTTCAGATATCCTAATTGTACACTTACGTTATTATTAATAACCGCTCCAAATGCCCCATACAACCTGTTTTGACCGAAAACTGTATTTTGGAGGTTCAGGAATATTTCATCGTAAACATTAACAAAAAATGTTTCGGTTAACGGATAGGTTAGTTGAAGGCGGTAACGAACTCTATTTAAAAAGTCACTTTCACCTCCAACATGAACGAATCGTTGTTCTAAGCGGTAACGATGATTTAATTTTAGTTTACCCCAATTGTCTTTAATTTCTAATTGCTGATATATTCTATTTTCAGAGGCGTTCGGTTCATTACCAAATTCTTGATATAGCGCATCTGTTTCAATAAAACCATAACCCGCCGTTACCATGAACCGATCATTGACGTGATAGTTGATTCCGGTTCTTAGTAGCATTTGATTAAAATTATCTGCGACTTCATAATATCTAAATTGCGCTTCTGTATGAAGACTGAATTTTTCTGAAAGTTTATAGGTGCCAAAATACATATACCATGCTCCCAGTTCATCTTCACCACGCTCCTGTGCTTTTACAAAAATGGTAGTTAAAAAAATACAAATGACCAACAATCGGTTTTTCATCATTGCTAAATAAATTTATTTATGGATTAATATTAAATGTTTCAGTTTCTTTAAAACGAGTAATTTTCAATGCTTTCATTTTTTCTTGATATGCAGGCCATTCTTCATTAAAAAAGGCATTG
Source organism: Zhouia amylolytica (assembly GCF_900116365.1). Lineage (GTDB taxonomy): Bacteria > Bacteroidota > Bacteroidia > Flavobacteriales > Flavobacteriaceae > Zhouia > Zhouia amylolytica. The sequence continues at coordinate 124,713 of NZ_FPAG01000002.1, forward strand.
GTGGTTTTTAATGCCTCCTGCAAAGCTTCTTTCGCCTGAGATATTAACCTTTTTTCTGTAGCTGTTATGCCTTCAGGTCTGCTGGAAACATAATATCGGGCGTTTGAAATTCTACTATTTACAGTAGGGTCCGTACTACGGGTAAGCCCTTGTCTTTTATCAATCTTTCCAAGATAAATGGCAATTACAGAGTCAATTTTTTTCGTAATTGTTTTGGATGCATTAATCTCTTCTTTAAATTTTTCTTTGTCCAGTTTTTGAAGTTCTTTCTGATAATCTTGAGCGGTATTTTTGCTTTCTACCAACTGTTTTACGGCATCAGCGGTGGTTTGCTGGTACGACTCCAGTGTTTTATAGGCTGTGTATCTTTCATTAATACCGGCAGGAGAAGCTATTATACGAGGGTCACTCTCAACTTTTATGATCGTTTCTTCAGTTAAATCTCCATAAATCATTTTTAATCGATAAGTACCGGGCTTAACAGAAATTCCGCCATTTTCCCGATTGTTTTTTCTAATGGTTCTGCTAGGGTAGTCAGGTCCTTTTTCATCCATATACCAATACATGCGATGGATGCCTTTTTCCTTAGGAGTCTTATGTTTTAAAGTTCTTATCAGGCGATCACCATCATAAACTTCAAGTTTAACAGAGTCTTTAGAAGTTTCGGTTTTAGCCATTTCCGAATGCTCACCATTGTTTTCATTTTCAGAGGTCTCCTTTTTTTCACTTTCTTTGGATGTTTTATTCAGGTAGTAGGTAATCATAGCACCACTTTGTCTATTGTCTCCGCTGTACATACTATGTCCGCCAAAACGAGTTCCGGTAGGTTGTTGATAAGAAGCCTGATAGGCTGTGGGGGGATTGAAAAGAAGCATTTCTTTTTCAAGCGAATTGGTGTTTTTCGCGATTTCGCGTAATGGACGAATATCATCTAGTACCCAGGCAGCCCGACCAAATGTTCCTATAACCAAATCGTGTTCTCTCGGATGAATTGCGAGGTCTGAGGTAGGAACTGTAGGGTAACCTTCGGTCCATTTAGTCCATTTATTTCCGGCGTCTACGGAAATATACAACCCATCATCAGTACCTAAAAATAGCAGATTAGGTGTTTCCGGATCTTCTATGATGCTTAATGTGAAACTTTTTGTGTCATTTTCATCTACAATACGCTCCCAAGATTTTCCATAGTTTTTTGTACGGTATGCATATGGTGTATAATTAAATCTTCGATAATCATTCGCAATAAGTAATGCTTCGCCTTCATTTTTATCAGAGGCACGAATTTGTGCAATCCAACTTCCTTCAGGTAAGCCTTTTAAGCCTTTGGAAACATCTTTCCATGATTCTCCACCATCCTGGGTTATATGAACTCTACCATCATCAGAACCTGTCCATAAAATATCTTTAGTTAGGGGAGAGGGTTCAATAACCAAAATGGTACAATGGTTTTCTGCTCCTGTGGCATCGATTGTTAATCCACCACTATCACTTTGATTCTGTTTCTCAGGGTTATTTGTGGTAAGGTCTGGTGAAATTATTTCCCATGATAAACCTTTATCAGTACTTTTATGTACAAACTGGCTTCCAAAGTAGAGGGTTGCATTGTCGAAAGGATCTTGAGCTATTGCGGAATTCCAGTTAAAACGAAGTTTCAAGTTCGGATCAGGGTGGGTTGGACGTACAGAATAGCTTTGACCGGTTTTCCAATCATATCTTTGTACGTAGCCCTGTTGACTCATAGCGAATCCGAAGCGAGAATCATCTTTATCAGGAACAACATCAAAACCATCACCAAAGGCTATTTCCTGCCAATAAGAATTTCTGATTCCTTGTGCTTTCCATACATAGGCCGGTCCTCTCCAGGAACCATTATCCTGCATACCTCCATAAACATTATATGGAAATTCATTATCTACGGAAATATGATAAAATTGAGCTACAGGGAGATTTCCTATAAAACGCCATGTTTTACCTCCGTCTCTGGTAATGCTCATTCCTCCGTCGTTTCCATCGATCATAAAGCTACCATCATCCGGATGGATCCACCATGCATGATGATCGGGATGTATCCCATGATCTGATCCATAAGCAGGCATTAATTGCGAAAAGTTTTTACCACCATCTTCAGATACATTGATATAGGTGAAAACAGAATATATTCTATTTTCATTTTGGGGATCTACATATATTTCCGAATAATAGAATGGACGATTTCCAATATCTTCTTTATCATTTATTTTCTCCCATTTAAATCCACCATCCAAGCTTTTATACAGCGCATTTTTTTTGGATTCTACAAGTGCATAAACAATATTAGGTTTATTTTGAGCAATAGCAATTCCAATTCTCCCGAGTTCTCCTTCAGGGAATCCGTCCTCATCACTAATTTTTTTCCAGTTTTCACCACCATCATGTGTCATGAAAAGGCCACTACCTGTTCCCCCCGACTTAAAAAACCAAGGATCGCGTTTGTGTTCCCACATGGCTACAAACAATTTATTAGGATTGTTTGGATCCATAACCATATCCGCAACACCTGAACTTTCGTTAGTATATAAAATTTTATTCCATGTTTTACCCCCATCGGTGGTTTTGAATACTCCGCGTTCTTCATGTTTCCCCCATGGTGAACCTATAGCGCCGGCGTAAACAATATCAGGATTTGTAGGGTCTACAACAATACGGTGTATATGACGTGTGTTTTCCAGCCCCATTCCTTTCCAGGTTTTTCCTCCATCAAGTGACTTATAAATTCCGAAACCACCATTTAAGCTGTTTCTCGGATTTCCTTCACCAGTTCCTACCCAGATAACAGAAGGGTTTGATTGCTGAATTTCAACAGCACCAATTGATGCTGTAATCTGATTGTCGAATATGGGACTCCATTTAATACCACCTGAAGTTGATTTCCAAAGTCCTCCGGAGGCTGTGCCTACATACATAACATCCGGATTTTTATGAACAACGTCTATGGCAGTTACCCGTCCACTCATTCCACCCGGGCCAATATTCCGGGGTTTCATATTTTTAACCAAATCCATCGAAAACTCCTGGCTTACAAGGGAAATAGAAAAGATCATAGAAAGAAAAAGTAGAAATTTTTTCATAATTAGAGTTAGCTTTAGTTGTAATAGTAAAGGTTAAAAATAAGTAAAAGAGTTGGTATTATTCTTAAAGTCTTGTTAATGACTTTTTGATTTGATTTTTTTAATTTTTTTCGGTAAAAACCATAAATAGAATCCACTGAATGAAAGTATAATGAGTCCTAATGATGTTAGGGTGGAGTAGGTTAATTTTGATTCATCGTTATTGGTTTTGAAGATGAAATCGAGGATGGAACCATCATGAATCATTTCGATGATGTCTGCAGTTCGTTGTTTTACGGAAACAATTTCTCCGGAATAACAATCAATTTGTAATTCTGTGAAATGATCTTCAAAACGAATTTTTGCAATTCCTTTGCCAGGTCTGAAGTCTATTCTGTTGATAGCAACTGGTAACTGTAGTGAATCTTTTGAATAGCTTTTGGCAATTTCTTCAATATGGTTCAGCGAAATATATGCTTGTTGTTGTTTTTCAATTTTAGCAGAGGGTGGTTTAAATTGCAGTTGTGCTTTCCAGGCAAGCAATAATCCTGTAACCCCCATGATAAACATAAATATCATTAAAGGGACTGCAATCCATTTATGAATTTTTCTATAAAAGCGTGATTTTTGAGCAACTCTTTGCAACAGATTATAGGCTGAAAAATTAGTTGCCTAAAATATAGAATAGCCTATTAAACTTTCTTAAACTTCTGTTAAGCCTTTTTGTGTAAAATTTAAATTTTTAGGTACCCTTCAATAAAGAAGTAACGACCCTCTTGGTTTAGGGTCGTTACTTAAAAGTATTTTTATAATGGAGGTTATTCTAATTAGTTACATCTTTTTGAACCTGCTACGCCTGCAATCTTTCTATTACTTTCCCAAGTTTTGATACATTTTCTTAATCTGTAATTGTACCATACCTTATAATCTTTACCATCATCCCTGAATCCTCTCTGTTCTCGATAACCTCGGTCTTCAAGTTCTCTATAAGCTCTGTAGCGATCCCATCCTTTTATGTAGTTAATCTTTCCACATTCATCGGAACCTGCGATTCCTTTAATATATCCTCCGGATTGCCACGATTTAATACACTTTTTTAATCGATTATTATACCAAACTATATAATCCCTTCCATCATCACGAAAATTATGCTGACGTTCATACCCCATTCGATCTAATTCATTGTATGCTTCCCAGTCTTTCATTCCCTTTAAGTCGTCTAAACTACTAGCTCTGCTGCTATACCGATTATTGTTGTCGTATCGATTATTGTTGTCATAACGACGATTGTAATTATTGGAAGATCGATCCATTTTGTCGAAGCATTTTTGATCTTTAGTTTCTATAGCGAAACGCACTCTTCCGTCATTAATCGTTGCTGCCACACAACTTCTTCGACGATCGTTATACCAATATTGTATGATGCTGGTTGAACTTTTATCAATGCCTGCTAATTCGTAACCCATTCTTTTAAATTCGTTTTCGGCTGAACTGGCTCGCATATCTCTAAACCTTGAAAGATCTCCTTGTGCATGCCCAATAAATACAGTTAAGAGCAGGGTGAATAAAGTCAATAATGTAATTCTCATGATTGTAGTGTGTTGATTAATAGCTTATTAAAGATAGTTTATTTTTGATGAAATAAATAATTTTTCAATCTCGTTTAGTCAAAATAATCTATTTTCCTGTTAAGGATGGAAGAGTGTTTTGAAGATTCTTAACCTTAATAAATACAAGTTAATATCACGAAATCAATTCTTATTTAGAATATATAGCGTTCAGACATATTCGAACTCAATAATGGATTGGTGAAGTTCTAAGTGATGGGTGTGAGGATTTTTTTAATATTCATGGAGGGACTGCCTGATCTATTTGATCATGAGAAGAAAAACAAATAAAAAATTACCTAAATACTTCGTATTTGATTTATCGGGTTTTAGTATTCTGTTCGCACCTTATGATGATTTCTTTAATTCTTTTGGAACGCGTCGTATCTCTTTTTGCCTGATTTAGCCAGTACAAGTAATTTTTTTTATAGGTTTTACTAAACGCCTTGTAATTATTATAGGCAGTTATATTCTGATCAAACTCTTTTTGTAAATCTTCTGGTATTATCAAGTTTTCTACCTCATCAAGTGCTGTCCAACTACCATTTTCTTTGGCGATTTCAATTTTAGCCAAACCTGCCTCATGCATGAGCCCATCCTTAATGAGCTGCTCGATATATGATTTATTAAGCTTACTCCAAGCACTTTTGTTTTTTCTAGGGCAGAAGTATTGCTTTCGCTTTTCCGGTCCGATTTTTTTAACGGTACTGTCAATCCATCCAAAGCATAATGCCTGTTGAACGGCTTCTTCCCATCTCATACTTTCCTGTTTACTATTTACTGTATAAAAGATCAGGTAAATACCATCAGAGGAGTCATGATGTTCGTGAAGCCATTTACGCCATGCTGAACTGTTTTTAAAATAGTGAATCGGTTTCTCCATGGTTTTATCCTCCTATAGTGGTCATGTTTCTATTTTTAGTATGAAGGTCCGGATTTTTCAATTTCTCTAAGGTGTCCATACCTCCTCTCATTTTAAATTTGGCCAGCACATGTTTTTTAATAACGGACTCTATACATTTCCCTTGTCTTAGTGGTGTTAAAAGATCAGTTTCTGATGCAGAAAAGAGACAGTTTTTCATTTTTCCGTTGGCAGTTAATCGTAACCTGTTGCAAGAATCACAAAACGGATTGGTTACTGAGCTTATGATTGCGAAAGACCCTTTATAATCTTTAATTTTATAATTTTTCGAAGTATCATTTGGGGCGTCTTTTAAACGTATCACATCATTTTTTTCAAATACCTGGTAGACATGGTTCATAATTCCCTGATAGGAAACCATTTTGGAAATGTCCCATTTATTACCATCAAAAGGCATAAATTCTATAAAACGCACACTCAAGGGATGATCTTTGCTTAGCTTTATGAAATCGACTATTTCGTCTTCATTAAAATTTTTCATTAAAACGGTATTCATCTTAACTTCAAAGCCTTCTTCAATTAATCTTAAAATATTTCCATAGACCTTTTCGAAAAAATTGCGTCGGGTAATTGAATTGAATTTTTCTTTATTTAATGAATCAAGGCTGACATTTACTTTTTGAATTCCACATTCCTTGAGGATATTGATATGTCTTTCTATATTGACTGCATTCGTGGTGATTGCTAATTCTACGGGAAGTGAAGCCAATTTTTTAAGAATAATATCAGCATCTTTTCTTACTAAAGGTTCCCCTCCTGTAATCCTTATTTTAGTTACCCCATGTTTTACAAACACCTTGGCTATTGAATAGATTTCTTCGAAAGACATAATATGTGACTTTGGCGACAAAGTAACCCCTTCAGCTGGCATGCAATAGGTACAACGGAGATTGCAGCGCTCAGTAAGTGAAATACGTAAATACGTATGTGTTCTGTTAAATGTGTCCGTTAAGATTTTGTCAACCTCAGTCATAATTTATAAATTCTTTAGTAGTAAATAATCAGTTACTTTTATCAAATATGGTTTAGATTATTACATTTCCTATGGTATTTGTTTTCATTCATAGCCAGCTGTATGTTTTAATTAATCAGGATTAATCATGTCTAGCGCCTTTAAAAATTCTGAACAGGTGTAATACAAAAGGAAAAATAGCGTCCATTGATTCTTTGGCACCATTAGTTGAGCCCGGCAGGGCCATTACCAAACTATTTTTATAAGTACCAGCTACACTTCTGGATAACATAGCATATGGCATTCTATTTTGTCCGTAGCTCCTGATGGCTTCTTCTATACCAGGAATACGACGATCTAACAGGGGTTCCAGAGCTTCAGGTGTCACGTCACGTAGAGATAAACCTGTACCGCCTGTAAATATAATTAGATCAGCTCCGGCACTTTGATATTGTTTTGTTTTTTCCTGAATGATTTCACTCTCGTCAGGAATAACAATGTAATCTAAAATGGAGACGTTATGAGTTTTAAGTTTTGCAATGATAGCTTTACCTGCTTTATCCTCTTTATGACCTTCAGAAATGGTATCTGAACATACAACAACTGTTGCTTTGATATCTTTTCTAAAACGATCGGTGTAATCAGATTTTCCTCCTTTTTTATTTAGAAGTTTAACCTTTTGGATTTCTATTCCTTTGTCTATTGGTTTTAGCATGTCGTACATGTTTAGTGCTACTATACTAGCGCCATGCATAGCCTCAACTTCAACACCCGTTTTGTAAATCGTTTTTACCGTGCACAAAATGCTAATCTCTAAATCATTTATGGTATAATCTATACCAGTGTATTCAATTGGCATTGGGTGACAATCAGGAAGTAGTTCAGGTGTTTTTTTTACCCCCAGTAAGCCTGCTGCTTTACTCATAGAGAACACATCTCCTTTCGGCACCGTACCATTCTTAATAGCCTCTATAGTTTCGTGTCGGCTCACCTTTACAATGGCTTGAGCTGTAGCTACCCTTAACGTATTTATTTTGTTTGTAATATCTACCATATTTAACTATTTACTTTCCACTGATGGGTTTCATCTTCAAAAATTTCCTTACCAAATATGGGTGCTTTGGCTTTAATTTCTTCTACCAAGAACTCGATGGCTTTAAATACCACTTTTCTTCTGGGAGCTGATACAAAAACGAAAAGACATATTTCACCGGTTTTTACTATGCCTAAACTGTGGTAGATATGCATACAGGTTAAATCGAATTTTTCAAAGGCTGCTTCACGTATTTCATGAAACTTATCGTTAGCCATTTCTTCATAGGCGGTATATTCAATGGCGGAAACAATTTTTCCATCTATATTATCCGCACGAACCTGACCCAAAAATATGTTATGAGCCCCAATACTGGTTTTGGATTGGTGTTTGGCTATAGCGTTAGCGATAAACTCAGAACTAATAGCTCCATCAATGAATACTTTTTTAGGTTTATGCGTTTTCATGTTGCATGTTTTTTAATTGTAGGAATAGTTCATTAGCTCCTTCTTTTAGAGAGTAGCAAAGACTTTTATGATGATTTTTTGCAATGGCTAAAGCTTTTTTGCTTCGAATGCCTGACTGACAAAAGAAAATTTTTTGTCTGTTTTCCGATATTTTATGGAGCTGATCTGATAGGCTACTTAGTGGAATCTGTATGATATTTGTTCCTGTTAATTTTGGTTCTTCATGTAGTTCACGAACATCGATGAATTGAACTTCGCTAAAGGAAGTGATTTCCTGAAGAGATACGATCATATCTGTATCACAAGTTATAGATAATTCTTTCTGTTCAAATCTCGGCTTTTCATTTAACACCTTCTCAAACTGTTCCATGGATTTGTTAACATTTAAGATTGTAGTTTGGTTGTCAAGAGCGTTGAAACATAATAGTTTGCCACTTAGTTGTTCGCCTATTCCCAGAATAATTTTAAGGACTTCATTGGCCTGTAAGGTACCAATGATTCCCGGTAATACTCCGAGCACTCCAATTTCAGAGCAATTGGGAACACTGCCGCTTGGTGGTGGGCTAGGGAAGAGGCATCGATAGCTAGGTCCGCCATTATGATTGAAAACGGCAACTTGACCCTCAAATTTAAAAATCGCACCATATACCAATGGTTTTTCGCTAATAATACAGGCGTCATTCACCAGATATCGAGTTTCGAAATTATCACTACCATCAACAATGATATCATATTGGTTAAATAGCGTAACCGCATTTTGATAGGTCAGAGGTTCTGAATATGTATAAATCGTTATCAGGTCGTTGAGGTCTCTCAATCGCTCTTTTGCGGCAATCGCTTTGTTTATGCCAAGAGTCTTTTTCCCGTAAAGGATCTGACGTTGTAAATTTGTTTCATCAACAACATCAAAATCAATTATTCCTAGTGTGCCTACGCCAGCGGCAGCTAGATATTGTAATATAGGGCAGCCTAAGCCACCTGCACCTATGACTAAAACTCTGGCGTTGTTTATTTTATTTTGCCCGGCTTCTCCAATTTCTGAGAGAATAATATGTCTGTTATATCTGTTGTTCATTCATTTTATTTTATCCACCTGCAAAAGGTGGTAGTAAAGCAATTAAATCAGCATTAACTTTGGCAGTAAGATCTACAATGTCATTATTTTGAGCCACCTGAAAGTTAAGTGATTTTAAACCAGGATGCTTCGTCACGATTACTTTCAACAATTCTTCAACTGTGGTTCCTGAAAACGCTAATTGTTCTTCAGAACAATGAGTTATTTCGGTAAGCATGCCAAAATATTTTACCTTAATCATGATTCCTGATTTTAACTAATTCTTCTTTTGTATTCACGTTGGTTAAATTTTTCCAATATTTCTTGTCTAATTCAATGGTTCTAACTTTTAAATCATTTAAAACAAATTGTAATTTTCGCTCTCCCTTTTTTAATTGCTCATACATAATAGGTGCACAAGAATTACGATATAAAGCAACTAATGGCATTTTACGGCTATCAACCTGAAATTGAATTACATCAGAATCATCTTCGCGATCGATTAGCAATTTTAATATACTTGTTGTTATTAGAGGTACATCACAGCTTACCACCAGAGAGAAAGCTGTATTTGACTTCTGTAATCCTGTATAAATAGCACCTACCGGACCAGCATCAGGAAAAAGATCTTCATGCCGGTTTATTTTAAACACATCATGAGAGGTATGATTACTAATTAAAAGAATTGAATTTACAATTGGTGACATCGCTTTTTTAATATGGCTGATAAACGTTTCGTCATTAAGTTTTATCAATCCCTTATCAAAGCCCATTCTGGTACTTCGACCACCTGCAAGAATCACACCTGTTATGTTGTTTTTGTAAATCATCTATATTAAAAATAATTTAATGGATGCTAATGCAAGTACAAAGGCCAAAAGGAATCTTAAGTTGTTGTTGCTTAGTTTTTTGCTTCCGAAGTAACCTCCGAGAAATCCACCTATGATAGCAATACCGACTAATACAAATGACTGAAAGTCTAAAGTTACCCCGGTACTGACCTGACCTATCAGACCTGCCGCAGAATTCACCCATATAAATAGTGCTGAGACAGCTGCTGCCTCCTTCATTTTACCCCAATGTAATATTAAAATAACGGGACTTAATATAATGCCACCTCCAATGCCAATCAGACCGGAAAAGAACCCAATGGCACCACCAACGATGAGTCCTTGCCATATTTTAACTTCTTTGATTTCATCGCGCTCCTTACCAAACACATTCAGCATTTTGAGGATGGCGAAAATTAGTAATATTCCGAGGATTTTTTTATAGAGAGCCGGATCCAGGTCTATGGTTCCACCAATAAAGGCGAAGGGGATAGAAGCGAATGCGAATGAAAAGAACAGTTTTTTATTAAAATATCCTTCTTTATAGTAATAATAGAATGCAATTCCAGCCACAAAAAGGTTTAATAATAAGGCTGTTGGTTTCATGGTTTCAGGGGCAAAAGAAAACAATGCCATAAGTGCTAAATACCCACTCGCTCCACCGTGTCCAACTGTAGCATATAAAAAGGAAACTACCGGAAGTAACATCAAAAAGGGCCATATCAGAATTAGATTCTCTATCATAGATCTTTAATATTTTTAGTTTGGTTATCTAAAAATTTCCAGCATTTTTTATTAATGTCATCAAAAGCATTCACCAGTGCTGTTCCATATGGTGTTACAGTGGCACCTCCTCCATTTTTCCCTCCAATAGCCGTCTCTACCAAAGGTTGTTTAGCAGCCTTATTCATGGCATCGACCAGATCCCAGGCTTTTTTATAGGACATATCTAATGATCGGGCTCCCTTGGATAAAGATCCGCATTTGTTTATAGCTTTTAGAAGCTCAACCCGACCATGCCCTAAAAGAACCTGATCATCCACTTCTATCCATATTCTGCTTTTAATTTTATAATTCATAATTACACGGGTAAAAGAATAACTTCCACGGTGTCTCCCAAATTAATTTCATTAACTTCTTCAGGGACATAAACCAGGGCATTTGCCACTGCAAAAGTTTGTAACATAGCTGAACTTTGTCCTTCCAGAATTGTAACGGTCTTTTCGTTTAAGATCGATTTTAAAAATTGTGGCCTGTCACCTTTTTTTATAAATTCAGACACGGAAGGAGCAACTGTTTTTTCCAAGTGGTAATTTTTGTTACCAGATTGTAACTCTAGACAAGTCCGGACATAAATGTAAAAGCAACTTAAAGCTGCTGCCGGATTGCCCGGTAATGCAAAAATGTTAGATTGATCCTTTTTTCCAAAGTAAAGCGGCTTTCCTGGTTTTTGTTTTACTTTATAAAATAGTTCTTTGACCTCTAATTCTTTTAAGGTCTTGCCTACAAAATCGTAATCCCCAACCGAAATACCTCCTGTGATGATAATGAGGTCGTAATTATTTATTAAGGATTCCAGCAGTTTTAAAGTCTTTATATAATCATCTTTTACTTTATATATTTCGACATCGTTAAAATGAAGAAGATTCAGGGCGCTATGGAGCATAGCCGTATTGCTTTCATAAATTTTCCCATAACTTAATGGTTGTCCGGGTTCTATCAGCTCATCCCCAGTACTTACTATTGCAATGCCAGGCTTTTTGTGTACTTGAACTTTAGTGATTCCTAATGAGCATAAAAACCCTATGGCAGCTGAAGTTAGAAGCGTTCCTTTTGTTAATGCTGTTGCCCCTTTTTGAATTTGTTCTCCTGCCGGACGAATATTCTCCATTATTGAAACAGAATTCAATAAAATAATATCGTCCTTGTTTTCAGATACTTTTTCTTGCATGATTACTGCATTCGCTGTATCAGGAACTGCTGCACCGGTAAAAATCCTTACGGCTTCACCCGGTTGTAATTGAAAGGATTTTTCATCCCCTGCTTTTATCTCGCCGACCACTTTGTAATTTTTAGAGTCGTGAATGTTCAGGGCATATCCGTCCATGGCCGATTGTGGAAAGGGCGGCATATGAATTGGAGCTATAACATCTTCTGCTAAATAATAAGAAACTGCTTCTTTTACACTTTTCCATACAGAGGGAAGGGCCTCACTGTTTTCGGCAACTCGCTGATATGCTTCGGAAATTGAAATCATTGAATAAATAGTTTTTAAAGGGGGAAGGTTGAACTATGTATCGTTATTTATCTTCAAATATAGCGAATTTAAAAAAAATGGTTTTGTGATAAATATCATCTTTTAACGTCATTAATTTTTTGTAATTTGTATGTGAATCAAACAAAACGACCAACCTAGCATGCCGATTATAAGTTATTTAGCTCATCCTTACAAAGGTAAAAAGGACAATTTAGTCCAAGAAATATCACGTGTTAAAGGATGTGAAGTTATTCCTGCCCAAAATGAAGAGTTACTTATTGTGGTAACCGAAACTTCAAGTAAACAAGAAGAAGAAATATTAAAAGCAAAACTGGATGCTATTCCCAGTATGAAATTATTAACTATGGTTTCTGGCTTTGAAACACCAATTGATTAAAATTCAGGCATATGTATACCTCTTTAACAAATAGAAGAAGCTTTCTCAAAAAAATGGCTGTATTATCTGCGATGACAGCTGCAGCAACAATGTTTCCCGGTATTTTGTTTGCCGAAGAACAAGAGGAAGGGCTTCCTAAGGGAAATTTGGATTGGAAAAAAGCACCATGTCGGTTCTGCGGTGTTGGATGTGGGGTTTTAGTTGGGGTGGAAAATGGGAAGGCGGTAGCTGTTAAAGGTGACCCTAAGTCTCCTGTTAATAAAGGGTTATGTTGTGTGAAGGGATATCATTCCGTGATGGCTTTGTATGGTAAGGATAGGTTAACCAAACCGCTGGTGAAGAAGAATGGACGTTATGTAGAAACATCCATGGATGAGGCTTTGGACCTTATAGCATCTAAAATGAAGGAAACGATTAATGACTATGGTAAGGATGCTGTTTCAATTTATGGTTCCGGACAATGGACTATTCCTGATGGATATGTTGCATCAAAACTTTTTAAGGGATGTATAGGGACCAATAATGTTGAGGCTAACGCCCGTTTATGTATGGCAAGTGCAGTTACCGGGTTTATGACTTCATTCGGGATTGATGAGCCCATGGGATGTTATGACGATATAGATCATGCGGATGTCTTTATCATGTGGGGTAATAACATGGCAGAAATGCACCCCGTTTTGTTTTCCAGGCTTTTAGACCAACGAATGAGGCGAGGTGTTAAAATAATTGATTTTGCAACACGTACCACAAGAACAAGCATGGCAGCTGATAAATCTATTTTATTTTTACCTCAAACGGATTTAGCCGTAGCCAATGCCATTTGTTATGAGATTATTGCCAACGGGTGGGTTCATAAGGAATTTGTTGCCAAACACTGTAATATAAATAAGGGGTTAACTAATATAGGTTACGGACTAGAGGATAATTTTAGTTTTAAGGATCAACCTGAAAAAATTGATTTTGAAGCATACAAGAAATTTCTGGAAGATTATACTCCGGAAAAAGTAGAGAAATATTCGGGTGTTTCCGCAAAAGACATTAAATATCTGGCCTCGTTTTATGGAGATCCAAATAAAAAAGTGATGTCTTTATGGTGCATGGGGATGAATCAACACACAAGAGGTACCTGGATTAATAATCTTGTCTATAATATTCATTTACTGACCGGGAAAATTTCCACTCCAGGAAATAGCCCTTTCTCCCTAACAGGACAACCAAGTGCTTGCGGAACAGTAAGAGAAGTGGGGACTTTAACACATAAGCTTCCACATGGGGTTGTAACTAATAAAGAGCATCGAGAGTTCGCCGCTAAAATATGGGATGTGCCTGTAGAAAATATTCCAGCCAAACCAACATATCATACGGTTGAAATGTTCAGGGCATTAGATAGGGGAGATATTCGATTCATGTGGATACAGGTAACCAACCCTATGGTAACAATGCCAAAGTTGAAGCGCTATAGAGATGGAGCAAAGAAAGAAGGTCGGTTTATTGTTGTTTCAGATGTGTATCCAACCCCAACAACGGACATTGCAGATGTAATACTCCCCTCAGCGATGTGGATTGAACGGGAAGGGATGTATGGTAATTCTGAACGAAGGACCCAATATTTTGAACAAATGGTAGCCCCTCCCGGTGAAGCCATGAGCGACACCTGGCAAATTGTTGAGGTGGCAAAACGGATGGGATATGAAAAACAATTCTACTATAAAAAGGAAAGTCATATTGAGGAGATATATACAGAGTATCGTAAACATCACGCCAATAAAAAGCATAATATGGCTCCTCTGGCTGTATTAAAAGAAAATCCGGGGATGCAGTGGCCTTATGTAGAAGGGAAGCCTACTAAATGGCGTTTTAATGCTACTTATGATCCTGCATGCTCAAATAATGAGGCGTTTCATTTTTATGGTAAACCTGATGGTAAAGCGGTAATCTGGCAACGCCCATATGAACCAGCACCTGAAGAACCTGATCAGGAATATCCATTTTGGTTAAATACCGGACGGGTAGTTGAACACTGGCATACGGGTTCCATGACCAGAAGAATACCTGTACTTCATAAGGCCATGCCTCATGCATATGTTGAGTTAAACCCTGATGATGCCGAGCGAATGCAAATTAAAAATGGCGATAAAGTAAGGCTCACAACCCGGAGAGGTGAAATTATTTTGCCTGCTTCCATTAAACAGCGTGGAATTCCGGCTCCTATGCAGGTTTTTGTTCCGTTTTTTGATGAATCCATGCTCATTAATGATATTACATTAGATTCTTTTTGTCCGATTTCTAAAGAGCCTGATTACAAGAAATGTGCTGTAAGAGTTGAAAAAGCTTAAGGTTATGAGAAAACGAATAGGTATCATATCAATTTTTGTTCTTCTTTTCTCAGCTTTTTTAGTCGTATGGAATCATAGCTATCAGGAAGGGTTGAAGGAAGCCTACATACCTTTAGATGCTAACAGAACAATTCCGATTATCCCGTCAGAGAGCGGAGTTTTTCAGCGTTCTGAATATGCACTTGATTATGCCCAAATGCCGATTGACGAAAATCATCAGCGATCATTAAGTACATACTATAATAACAGAGCCTATCAGGGAGCTCCCCCAAGTATACCACACCCGGTAAAAAACGAGTTTAGCTACGGTGAAAATACTTGTTTGCAATGCCATCAAAATGGAGGTTTTGTTCAAAAGTTTAATGCCTATGCTCCTGTTACACCACATCCCGAAATGGTGAATTGCCGTCAGTGTCATGTTTCTCAGCAAACAACCATTTTATTTAAGGAAACTGATTTTGTTAAACTATTTCCACCATCAGTTGGAGTAAATAATGCTTTGGAAGGAAGTCCACCAATTATACCGCATCAAATTCAAATGAGAGAAAATTGTTTGGCTTGTCATGCTGGTCCTGCTGCTCCAAAGGAAATAAGGGTTACTCATCCTGAACGTGTTAATTGTAGGCAGTGTCATGTGTTAAATAATAATGAGACCGAAGCCATAGGTATCTTTATAAGAAATAATGATGAAGAGTAATTTAAATTATATAATCAGTTTACTAGGTGTACTTTTTTTAGGTATGCAATTTCAGTCTTGTAAGCATAAGGAGGGTGAATACCATAGTATAAATGATAAGATTGAATCAGAGAGTAAAAATTATCATGGTACAACTTTGTCATCAGAAGCGTTTCTAGGTGACATAAAAACCGTTGAAGTTACGGAGGGGGCCCATTCTTTTTTAATTCCAGAGCGAAAATCACACATAAAGTCTTATG
Organism: Zhouia amylolytica; assembly: GCF_900116365.1. Classification (GTDB taxonomy): domain Bacteria; phylum Bacteroidota; class Bacteroidia; order Flavobacteriales; family Flavobacteriaceae; genus Zhouia; species Zhouia amylolytica. Next base: position 140,590 of record NZ_FPAG01000002.1, read on the forward strand.
CCTGCACAGAATGCCATTCCAAGCCCCTGAACCAAATGCAGGGAGCAGATTCCGAGGAATATCAAAAAGCTCATTGGGATGTAAAAATGATTCATGCAAGGGAGCTAACGATGAACTGTATTACTTGTCATGATGGAAATAATATGAATGAACTTAAAAGTCTAACGGGGGCCAGAATTGATTTTAATAAAAGTTATCAATTGTGTAGTCAGTGTCATAGTAATCAATTTCAGGATTGGAAAGGAGGAGCGCATGGTAAACGTATTGGAGGCTGGGCACCACCAAGAGTTTCGATGACATGTGTTAATTGTCATAATCCACATCAACCGGCAATTCAACCTAAATGGCCAGCAAGGTTCAATACCCAAAAGGTCTTAGAAAGGAAGTAGTTGAATAAGAAAAACATTAAGGTATGAGTGATAAAAAATGGTTTTCATTAAATATCGGAAAGGAACACAAAGCCTCTTCGAAATGTGGTTGCGGCAATGCATCTGGTAGCTGTAACTCTCATGATTCAGGAGGTAATGCCGGTATTGGAGAGGAACGAGTAAAAGATGGTTTTGAGCAGGTTTTTGAAGTGAAGATGGACAGAAGATCCGCCTTCAGGAAGTTAACTGCCAGTTTAATGATTGGAGCGGGAGCAGTAAGTACTTCTTGTAGTATGGTAGCAGGGGATGAGGCCAAGGAAAAAGCACAAATAGATTGGGAGGAGCAATTTAAAGGTAATTACAAATTGATGACTGATGATGAAAAAAAGGCAACCGTTGACAGATTAGTTCGATCTTATCAATTGCGAACCGGAAAAAATATTAAAATGTCATCTAAAGATGCGCAGGAAGGTGTACTATTCGGGTATGCTTTTAATATTTCAAAATGTCAAGGATATATGGATTGTGTTACGGCCTGTGTAAAAGAGAATAATCAAGATCGTAATTCGCAAATGGAATATATACGTATTCATGAGATGAAAGATGGAAAAGGATTGGATTTTGGAGAAGCAGACGACAATTATTATCACGAAGTTCCTGCCGAAGGACATTTTTATTTAGGTACTCAGTGTTTTCATTGTGACAATCCCCCTTGTGTTGATGTATGTCCGGTACAGGCCACATGGCGTGAAGACGATGGCCTCGTGGTAGTAGATTATGACTGGTGTGTGGGGTGTAGATATTGTATGGCAGCTTGTCCTTATGATGGTAGAAGATTTAATTGGAGTACCCCTGAGGTACCGGAAGAAGAAATTAATAAGAATCAACATTATTTAGGGAACAGACTTCGTAAAAAAGGAGTAATGGAGAAATGTACATTTTGTGTACAACGGTCAAGATCGGGTCAAAATCCTGCTTGTGTTGAGGCTTGTCCGACCGGAGCCAGAATTTTTGGCAATCTATTGGACCCTAACAGTACGATTAGGTGGGTATTAGAAAATAAGAAAGTATTTCGATTAAAGGAAGACCTGGGAACAGAGCCCAAGTTTTGGTATTTCATGGACTAGTTATAAATTATAAGTTGAATCTGTAATGAGAAGGCTCAAAGTATTTAAAAGCTTAGTGGTTGACAGTATGCGTGTCATAACGCATGGCTCTAAAAATTATCATATCTGGATGGGGTTTCTATCCTTTATAATGTTGATAGGAATGTATTGTTACTCCATTCAGCTAGATCAGGGGTTAAGTGTAACAGGAATGACAGACAGAGTGAGCTGGGGACTTTATATTTCAAATTTCACCTTTCTGGTTGGAGTTGCAGCTGCAGCGGTGATGTTGGTAATGCCAACCTATGTTTTAAAAGATATAGATTTTAAACAGGCGGTGTTAATTGGAGAAGGACTTGCTGTAGCCGCTTTAATTATGTGCCTTGCCTTCGTAATTGCAGACATGGGCGGTCCGTCTGTACTATGGCATATGATCCCGGGCATCGGGGTATTTAATTTCCCTAGTTCGATGTTGACCTGGGATGTTATTGTCTTAAATGGGTATTTATTCCTAAATATTAGTATACCATTTTATATTTTGTTTCGTCATTACCAGGGGAGGGAGGCAAAGCATAGTGTATATCTACCAGGAGCCTTAATCTCTGTGTTTTGGGCCGTTGGGATTCATCTGGTAACGGCCTTTTTGTATCAAGGACTTCAGGCCCGACCTTTTTGGAACAATGCCTTATTGGGGCCTCGGTTTTTAGCTTCAGCATTTGCTGCCGGTCCGGCTTTAATTATTTTGGTATTAGCTATCATCAGGAATTCAACAGCATTTAAGATCGAAGATAAGACCATAAAAAAGATTGCTATGGTGGTTACGGTAGCGGCTCAGGTAAATCTCATTATGCTTATTTCTGAATTATTCAAGGAATTTTATGCGCCGACACATCATAGTGAAAGTGCTTATTATTTATTTTTCGGATTGCATGGAAAGAGCGCATTGATACCCTGGATTTGGACTGCAATTACATTGAATGTTACCGCGACGGTTATTCTTACCTTCCATAAGTTAAGAAATAATCTTAGGGTACTTTATTTTGCATGTGTTCTTCTTTTTATCGGAATTTGGATTGAAAAAGGTTTTGGATTAATTGTACCCGGATTTATACCCGGGCCTTATGGTAAAATAGCGGAATATACACCTACTCTTATAGAGATAGGTGTAACTATTGGAATTTGGGCATTAGGGGCTTTTTTATTTACAATTCTGGCAAAAACGGCCATTAATATAGAACTTGGGAAATTAAGGTATAAGGGCGATAATTAGCTCTATAAGAGATTCGGTTATCGCAGGATTCCGGAAGGAAAGGTGACGATACTTTCATGTCCGTTTTTACTAACTGTTGCTACCCCAAAAAGGAAGTTGTCTATTACAATGCCTTCAAGTTTAAATTCATTTACGTTTCCCACAAATCTGCTATGGTCCCAAGTTGGTGAGGTGGTATCTCTCCAATAAATTTTATAACCTAAAATGTCTTCATCTTCTGTTGGCGGACTCCATTTTAACTTTACCGAAGGTTCAACAATACCACCGATATGCACATTAAGAGGGGCAGGAGGAGCCCAGGCTAAGCTCGCCAGGTTAATAGCATTTACTGCTGTTAATTTTTCAGCATAGCTAAAATTTACTCCTTCTATAACATCTCCATATTGAATTCCATTTTCAGATCTTATATCCTGATGTTGTCTATTGTAGTTTTCATGGGCTTCCATAATTCTTATACCAGCAAACCCCATATCGTTAAATGGTCTGTGATGTCCACCTCTTCCAAATCGATCGAGTCTATATATGATCATCGGATTCATTTCCGGCATGTAGTGTTTGGTGGTTTTATGTATATATCGTGCAAGTTGTCGCGATATACCGTCTACCTCTCCTCCATAAAATCTTCTCATATTTCGTTCCCGTTCGGTTTCTGTAGGAGGTATGGGTTCCGAAAAAATTCTGAATGTTCTGTTGTCAATTACACCATCAACTCCTTCGATGTTTCCTATCATATCATTATTTAAAACCCCTATAATTTCCCAATTGTTTGATTTGGCATATTCCACGAGACCTTTACCCCCAAAAAGACCTTGTTCTTCTCCGGAAAGACCTACATAGATGATGCTACTGTCAAATTGATACTTTGATAAAACACGTGCTGCTTCAAGAGTCCCTGCCATACCCGATGCATTATCGTTGGCACCGGGAGCATCAGAAGTATAATTATTAGGGTCCGAAACACGGGAATCAATATCACCACTCATAATTACATATCTGTCAGGATATTTAGTGCCTCGTTGTATAGCAACTACATTAACCACCCAGACATTATGAACAATTCGGCTGTTAGTTCCTTGTTTTATAAAGTTTTTTTGGTAAAAAACTTCAAGACAACCTTTACAGTCTGAGGATATTTTGTCAAAAGCTGACTTTATCCATCGTCGTGCAGCCCCAATACCTCTACTATCTGAAACAGTATCACTCAGGGTATGTCTGGTGCCAAAGTTTGCTAATTTGGTGATATCATGTTTTAGGTTTTCCGCAGAAACGGCATCAATGATATCGTAGATTTTGGTATCTGTTTGGGCGTAATGTGTTAAAGAAAAAAGTAAAGTAATTAAAGTAAGTTGCTTTTTCATTCAGGTTAGTCTATTAATTGATTAAGAAGGGTTCGTACTTCATCGGTGTCTTTCAGGTAGTATTTAGCTTTGGTTTTTTTGAAGCCGACTTTAATGGTATTGGCATCCTTCGGCAATTCCTCAAACATATATTCATCGGTCCAGTCATCACCAATAGCCATGATGAAATCGTAGCCATTATCAGTTAAGAATCGATTTGCTGCTCTTCCTTTATTGACATTACTGCTTTTAATTTCAACCACCTTATTACCTTCCAATACAGAAAGCTCATCGTTTGCAATTAAACTGGTTAAAACAGTGTTTAACTCTACAGTTCTTCTTTGGGCCAACTCAGGGTCAGCTTTTCGATAATGCCATGCAAGGGAGTAGTTTTTCTTTTCTATAAAAGTTCCCGGTGTGCGGTCAACAAATGTTTCCAGAATTGGAAGAATTTTGCCCATCCATTCTTTTTTAATACGTTCCAAAGGTTCCCAATCTTTATGAGCATGTTTTAACCAGACGCCATGATCTGTAATTAGATTAAATCCTTTTTCACCGAGCCATTTGCTTAAAGTTTCTCTATCACGACCACTGATTATAACAATGTCTGTATTTTCTTTTGCATTAAGATCGTTGAGTAAGGTTAAAAGTTCATTATCCGGATAGGCTTCCTGAGGGTTGTTTTTAAACCCAACTAAGGTGCCATCGTAATCTAAAAGCAGTAGTCTTCTTTTTGCATCATTAAATCTCGAAATGAGTTTGGTTTTTAAACCATTTCCAAGTTTTTTAGCAACAATGGCTTCTCTAATAGTTTTTGTGGCATCTAAAGATTTGAAAAATTCTTCAGCCCATTTTTCGACACTATAACGAGCCAATCTTTTTTGTAAAATATGATTTCTCGATTTTTGCTCTTCAACAGGCATTTCAATGGCTTTTTTTATTGCGTCAGCAATTTCTTCATAACTCGTGGGGTTAATAAGGAGAGCTTCGCTCATTTCTATCGATGCTCCAGCCATTTCACTTAAGATTAATACTCCATCATTATTAACTCTTGTTGCGATATATTCCTTTGCAACGAGGTTCATTCCATCCCGTAAAGGTGTAATGAGGGCTACATCTGCTGAGGTGTATAAATCTATAAGGTTGTCAAAAGGCATCGAACGGTAAAAATACCAAATGGGGGTCCAGCTAACGGTAGCAAATTTTCCATTTATCCTTCCGACCAATTCATCAGTTTCTCTTTTTAACTTTTGGTAGGTATCTACATTCGAACGCGAAGGAACGGCAAGCATAACCAGTCTTACCTTTTCTCTATATTGCGGGTATTTGTCCAAGAAGTATTCAAAAGCTTTAATACGGTTAGGAATACCTTTGGTATAATCTAATCGATCAATAGATAGAATTATTTTAGCGTCAGGAGAAGATTGCATATGATCTTCTAATCTTCGATGTAATTCGGTTTTTTCTACCTGGGTATGTTGCGCATGTTTTAAGGCGGCATTGTGGAACTTTTGATAATCGATCCCCATGGGAAAAGAATCCACTTTTACAATTCTGTCTGAATATGATATTTCGTTAAAGCGAACTTCGAGTTTTAGTAATCGCTTCACAGAACTCAAAAAATGACGTTCATAATCATAGGTATGGAACCCCAGTAAATCTGCTCCTAACATGCCATGGAGTAATTCTTCACGCCATGGGAATACCCTGAAAATTTCATAGGATGGATATGGGATATGTAAAAAGAAGCCAATTGAGGTATTTGGTTTTTTGTCTTTAATAAGTTTTGGTAACAAGAGAAGTTGATAATCATGGACCCAAACCGTATCTCCATCTTCAACATTAGCTAAAACAACATCTGCAAATTTTTGATTTACTTCTTTATACGACTCCCATTGATTTTTATCAAATTCGGCATACTCCAAAAAGTAATGAAATAAAGGCCATAATGCTTTATTGCTAAATCCGAAATAAAAATCTTCAACATCTTGTTGGTTCAGTGGAACGGACACACATTTTTCTTTGGATACTGCTGTCTGTACGTCTTTAGACAACTCAGGCGTAAGTTCTTCATCGGTAATACCTGACCAACCAATCCAAATACCATTACCATCAGCATGAACACTTTTCATTCCGGTAGCAAGACCACCGACACTGGGTTTGATATCTAGTTTATTATTTTCAAGTTTTACTTGTAGAGGAAGTCGGTTGGAAACGATAATTGTTTTATTCATGTACTAATCTTGGTTTACAATTAAGAATTTCCTTAATTTAAAGAAAAATTGGCGGTTAATCACTTATAAAGTAGAAATTTAATGAATAATTTAGATTATGGTATAATTGGAAACTGTAGAAGTGCAGCTTTGATATCTAAATACGGCTCTTTGGATTGGTGTTGTCTTCCCGAGTTTGATTCTTCATCTGTTTTTGCGAAACTACTGGATAGTAAAATTGGAGGAAGTTTTGAAATTCTTGTCTCGGATGATTATCATATAGATCAATATTATTTACCTGGCACCAGTATATTGGTGACTAGTTTTAGTAATGGAACGGATGCTTTTGAAGTTAGGGATTTTATGCCCCGTTATAAAAAGGATAGGGGCGGGTATCATTCTCCACCAGAGGTTGTTCGATATTTTAAACTTGTTTCAGGATCTCCGGTTTTCAGGGTTAAATACGATCCTAAATTGGAATATGCCATCGGCAGAACCAAATCATATCAAAAATCTAATTTTATAGCCAGCTTAACTTACGATGAGCGTTTTGATACTTTATTCCTTTACACCAATTTCAATAAGAAAAAGGTATTGGAAGGGACAGAAATAAAGCTCAACAGGAATGGCTATTTTTTAATTACCTATCACGAAAAAATATTTGAACCTTCAGTAAGAAGTGTTTATTTGGAGCTAGAACGAACCAAAGTATACTGGTTAAACTGGATTGAGCGGATCCCTCTCTACGATCAATATAGTGATTGGATTGAAAGAAGTGCTATCACCCTTAAATTATTAAGTTATCAAAAGTCCGGAGCTGTATTAGCAGCAGCAACTACTTCTTTACCTGAAACCATTGGAGAAGTAAGGAATTGGGATTATCGTTTTTGCTGGATTCGAGATGCATCTATGGTGATAAAGGTATCTTCAGAGTTGGGTCATAAAAATATGGTTAAGCGTTTTCTTAGATTTATTATAGACCTAATGCCTGATAAAGATGAGAAGCTGCAGATCATGTATGGTATTAACAGAGAAAAGGAACTTACGGAGAGAACCCTTGACCATCTTAGTGGATATGAAGGGTCGAAACCTGTAAGAATAGGTAATGCAGCTTTCGAACAGCGACAAAATGATATATATGGGATATTGATGGATGTCATTCATCAGCAACTGATGCATTTCAGAACGGATATAGAGCACGATGAGGAATTATGGAGTATAACCAAAGGAATCGTTTGGGTAGTTAATAAACACTGGATGGAACCTGATAAGGGGATATGGGAGTTTAGAACTGAAGAACGTCATTTTACATTTTCGAAGGTATTGTGTTGGGTTGCTATTGAGCGTGCACTGCAAGTAGCGATGTTGCTTAAAAAAGATTCAAAAATTCAAAAATGGGAAATTCTTGAACAACGTATTAGAAATGACATATATGCCAATGCCTGGAATGAAAAAAAGCAAGCTTTTACGCAATCGTATGGTTCGGAAGATCTGGATGCATCTGTTTTATTGATGGAGCCGTATGGCTTTATTGAGGCTAAAGATCCAAGATACATTAGCACAGTGAAGGCTATTGGTAAAGAATTAAGCAATGACGGTTTATTGTATCGATATAAAAACAAAGACGATTTTGGCCTGCCAAGTTCATCATTTACCATTTGTACTTTTTGGTATATAAATAGTTTGTTTAAAATTGGCGAGCATGAACATGCCCAAAAGTTATTTAATCAATTACTTTCATATAGTAATCATTTAGGCTTATTCAGTGAAGATATTGACTTTAAAACCAAACGCTTACTTGGGAATTTTCCGCAAGCCTATTCACATTTGGCATTGATAGAGACTGCAATGAATTTTTCAAGTTTAACCAAAGATGAACAAACTTTAGAAGATCTTCAATAAAATAAAAAGCCGCTATCAAGCGGCTTTTTTGCTAACAATTAAAATATAAAACCTGCTAATAAGCAGCTTTTAAAAGATATACGCATTCTCTTCAGATAATTTTTCCGCAACCTGATTTCGCAATGCTACAATATTTGGCATATTGGTGTATTTTGTAAAACGTTTAAGTCCCATCAACATCATTTTTTGCTCATCGCCTTCGGCAAAGGATATAATAGCTTCTTTCCCTTTAGAATTGATTTTTTCTACTGCATTGAATAGATATAATTGAGACATGGCAATTTGATTTTTCTGCGAATCTTCACCAAATCGTTTTGCATTTTTTTCTGTTCTTAAAATAGCAGATTCAGCCATATAAATCTCAATCATTATGTCTGCAGCAGCCATGAGTAATTGCTGATGTTCTTCTAAATCCTGACCGTACTTTTGAACAGCAGCTCCAGCAATCATCAGGAATGCTTTTTTAAGCTTTTTTAGAATTTCTTTTTCTTCAGCAAACAGCTCAGAATAGTCGGGAGTATCAAATGAAGGAATTCCCATTAGCTCATCTTTTACGGCCATCGCCGGACCTAATAAATCTACTTGTCCTTTCATAGCTTTTTTAATGAGCATTCCAACGGTAAGCATTCTATTGATTTCATTTGTACCTTCATATATTCTTGAAATTCTAGCATCACGCCATGCTGACTCCATAGGAGTGTCTGCACTAAAGCCCATTCCTCCAAAAATCTGAATACCTTCATCGGTACATTCCTGAACGTCTTCTGAAACCGCTACTTTAAGAATGGAGCACTCAATGGCATATTCTTCAACCCCTTTCAATTCGGCCTCCTGATGTGAATTTCCTTCTGCTTCACGGATTGCAATACGATCTTCGATATCTTTAGCGGCACGATAACAAGCAGATTCATCAACATAAGCCGCCGTTGCCATATTAGCTAACTTTTGCTTAATGGCTCCAAATTTGGCAATAGGTGTTTTAAATTGTACTCGTTCGTTGGCATATTTAACGGCCTCTGTAATTACTCTTCTCTGGGCATCCAAACAAGCTGCAGCAAGTTTGATTCTACCAATGTTTAGAGCGTTCATCGCAATTTTAAAACCGTTTCCACGTTCAGATAACATGTTTTCAACTGGAACTTTCGTCTCATTAAAAAACACCTGACGGGTAGAGGAGGAGTGAATCCCTAGTTTGTGTTCTTCTTCTCCGAAAGAGATGCCATTTTCAGGATCATTCTCTACTATAAAACCTGTAATATTTTTATCATCTTCAATACGGGCAAAAACAATGAATAAGTTAGCGAAACCAGCATTGGAAATCCACATTTTCTGACCACTGATATTGTAATGTGAACCATCTTCGGAAAGGACGGCTTTGGTTTTCCCTGAATTGGCATCTGATCCGGCTCCCGGTTCCGTGAGGCAATACGCTCCAAACCATTCTCCTGTAGCTAGTTTAGGGACGTATTTTTGTTTTTGTTCCTCTGTTCCGTAGAGGGTTATTGGCATTGTGCCAATACCAGTATGCGCTCCAAAGGCGGTACTAAAAGATCCACTGGTACCAGAAATGTAGTCACAAACTAACATGGTAGAAACGAATCCCATTTCCAGGCCACCATAGGCTTCAGGAACTGAAACCCCTAAAAGTCCTAATTCCCCAGTTTTGCGCATCAATTCTTCAGTAAAGGCGTAATCTTTAGTTTCAAAACGAGGTTTATTTGGCCATATTTCACGATCGACAAATTCAATAACTGAATCCCGCATCATTTTTTGCTCCTCATTAAAATCTTCTGGTGTAAAAACATCTTCAGATTTTGTTTCCTTCACAATATATTCGCCACCGCGAGTTAAATTTTTGTTTATAGATTCTGTGCTCATTTTATTAAAAAGTTTTTAGTTAGAAGATAGTTTTGTTTGTTGAGAACATTAATTCCATTGCTCATTTCGCATATCTCAATACTTATTAATTTAAAAATTCATAAACTCCAGCTGCTCCCTGACCGGTACCTACACACATGGTTACAATACCGTATTTGTTTTTTCTTCTTCTCATTTCATCAAACAATTGTACAGAGAGTTTGGCTCCGGTACATCCTAATGGATGCCCCAAGGAAATTGCGCCACCATTCACGTTAACAATCTCCGGATCCAGACCGAGTTCTCTTATAACAGCTAATGATTGTGAAGCAAAGGCTTCATTCAATTCAATCAGTTCGATATCATTTAATTTAAGTCCTGCCTGATCTATAGCTTTTGGAATGGCTTTTATTGGTCCGATTCCCATTATACGTGGTTCAACCCCCACAGGTGCATAAGAAACTAAACGAGCAATAGGTTCAAGATTTAACTCTTTAACCATTTTTTCACTCATCACTAATACAAAAGCAGCACCGTCACTCATTTGAGAGGAATTACCCGCTGTTACACTTCCTCCTTGAGCGAACACAGGCCTTAACCTGGATAGCGCTTCAACAGATGTATCTGCCCGAGGTCCTTCATCGGTATCAACTGTATAATTTTTAGTAGCTTTTTTATTATTGGCATCGACGTAAACCTGTTCGATATTGATTGGAACAATTTGATCTTTAAATTTACCTTCTTTAATGGCGTTTAGCGCTTTTTGGTGTGAGTTATAGGCGAATTCATCCTGATCGGCTCTGGAAACATTGTACTCATTAGCAACCGCTTCAGCGGTTAACCCCATGCCCCAATAATAGTCTTCGTGTCCTTCTTTGGCTAACTTATAATCCGGTACCGGTTTGTAACCGCCCATTGGGATAAAGCTCATGCTTTCTGCACCTCCTGCAATAATACAATCGGCCATACCTGTCTGTATTTTAGCGGTCGCTATTCCAATTGTCTCTAAGCCTGAGGCACAATATCTATTCACTGTCACTCCCGGAACCTCTTCTGTTTTTAATCCCATTAATGAAATTAATCGTCCTACATTAAGTCCTTGTTCGGCTTCAGGCATTGCATTACCAACGATGACATCATCAATTCTACTTTTATCAAGTTCTGGAACTTTTTCCATCATGTATTGGATGGTTTCCGCAGCTAATTCATCTGGACGTTTAAAACGGAACAAACCTCTCGGAGCTTTTCCTACTGCGGTTCTATATGCTTTTACTATATATGCTGTTTTCATTTTTATAATTTTAGATTCAAGAGAATAGAAAATAGACTTTTTTGTTATAATTCTTTATGCTGTTTTCTAGTTACGTAAAGGTTTTCCAGTCTTTAACATATGCTGTATACGCTCTAAAGTTTTTCTTTCTGTACAAAGGGATAAGAAAGCTTCACGTTCGATATCTAATAAATATTGCTCTGATACATAACTCGCTTCTGATAGATCACCACCAGCCATTACATAAGCTAATTTGTTTGCGATTTTTTTATCGTGATCAGAAATATAATTACCGGCGTTCATGGAGTCGGTACCCACCAAAAACATTCCCAGTGCTTGTTTACCGAGCACTTTTACATCTGTTCGTTGAATCGGTTTTGTGTATCCTGCTTCAGCTAACAATAGTGCGTGTTTTTTTGCCTCGGCAATTTGCCTGTCTTTATTAACAACCACCACATCTTTACCTTTTTGAAGAATGTTTAGGTCATATGCTTCATAAGCTGAGGTTGAAACTTTAGCCATTCCTATCGTTAGAAAATGTTCTCTCAGTACATTTAATTCTACATCGTCTTTTCTAAAAAGGTCAGAGGCTCTAAGGGTCATTTCTTTTGATCCCCCCCCACCAGGAATTACACCTACACCAAATTCAACGAGTCCGATATAGGTTTCTGCTGCTGCAACAATTTTATCGGCATGTAGCGAGAGCTCACAACCACCACCTAATGTCATTCCGTGTGGGGCAGAAATGGTTGGGATAGAGGAGTATCTCATTCGCATCATGGTATCCTGGAACATTTTGATGGCCATATTGAGTTCATCGTATTCTTGTTCAACCGCCATCATAAAGATCATTCCGATATTGGCTCCAACAGAAAAGTTGGCTCCCTGATTACCAACTACCAGTCCCTGAAAATCTTTTTCAGCAAGGTCGATTGCTTTATTAATTCCTGCAAGGACATCACCTCCAATGGTATTCATTTTGGATTGAAATTCACAATTCAAAATTCCATCGCCTAAGTCTTCAATAACGACACCACTATTTTTGAAAACCTCGTTAGATTTTCGGATGTTATCCAGAATAATGAAAGCGTCCTGTCCAGGTTTTTTTATGTGCTGTTTCGATGGTATATCGTAATAGTATGTGGCTCCGTCTTTAACAGTGTAGAAGGAAGTATTCCCTCCGGTTATCATTTCCTCTACCCATTCAGCTGGTTGATAACCATCTGCTTTCATTAGTTCTATTCCTTTTTCCACACCTATGGCATCCCAAATTTCGAATGGTCCATTTTCCCATCCAAAACCAGCTTTCATGGCATCGTCGATTCGGTATAATTCATCTGATATTTCGGGGATACGGTTTTGAACATAGGCGAAAAGGGCAGCAAAATTTTTGCGGTAGAATTCACCGGCTTTGTCTTTTCCTCCAACCAGTACTTTAAATCTGTCAATTGGTTTATCTATCGTTTTGGTGAGTTCTAGGGTAGCAAAAGAAGCTTTTTTCTTTTTGCGGTACTCCAGCGTGTCTAAGTCTAAAGAAAGAATTTCACTTTGACCGTCGTCTCCTTTAATTTTTTTGTAAAACCCTTGTCCTGTCTTACTTCCTAACCATTTGTTATCCATCATGGATTGAATAAAGCCAGGTAATTTAAAGAGCTCATGTGCTTCATCTTCCGGACAGTTTTCATAAATCCCATTAGCCACATGTACTAAGGTGTCAAGACCAACTACATCAACCGTACGAAACGTGGCAGATTTAGGTCTTCCAATGACAGGACCAGTTAATTTATCAACTTCTTCTACAGTTAATCCTAATTCTTTTACCTGATGGAATAAACTTTGAATTCCAAAAATACCAATTCGGTTTCCGATAAAAGCAGGAGTGTCTTTGGCTAAGACAGAAGTTTTTCCAAGGAATTTTTCTCCATATTTCATCAGGAACCCGGTAACTTCTTCATGACAATCAGGACCAGGAACAACTTCAAATAATTTTAAATAACGCGGGGGGTTGAAGAAGTGGGTAACAGCAAAATGTTTTTGGAAATCTTCACTTCTTCCTTCATTCATAAAAGCAATGGGAATACCAGAAGTGTTTGAAGTAATCAGGGTGCCAGGCGTTCTATATTGCTCAATTTGTTCAAACACCTTCTTTTTTATGTCTAACCGTTCTACTACAACTTCTATAATCCAGTCTACATCAGCAATTTTCTTTAAGTCATCCTCAAGGTTGCCAGTTTGAATTCTATCGGCAAACTTTTTATGATAAATTGGAGACGGTTTTGACTTAAGTGCATTGGCAAGATTATCATTTACCATTCTGTTTCGTACCGTGGTATTTTCTAATGTTAAACCTTTTGCTTTTTCCTTTTCATTAAGTTCACGGGGAACAATATCTAATAACAAAACCTCAACGCCAATGTTGGCAAAGTGACATGCAATTCCACTCCCCATTATTCCGGAGCCAATTACAGCAACTTTATTAATTCTTCGTGTCATGTTTTCGTTTTTATAGTTTAAAGATGACAAGGCCATTATATCTTAATTATGATGTAATGGCCTCTTATGATTGATCTGTTTTAATTTCTTTGGTGTAAACTTTTTTTTCAGTAATGAGTTCATTAATTACTTCCATTACACTAAAAAAGCCGTCTAGTTGTTCTTCTGTTACTGCTGATTTAACGACATCATTAAACCTTAACACTACAGCTTTGGAGATCTCTCTTTTTTCTTTCCCGAAAGGAGTTAAGCAAATTAATACGCTTCTACCATCATCCGGATTGGGTTTACGACGAATAAGACCTTTCTCTTCCATGTTTTTCAGGATACGGGATAAACTTGTTGATTCCATACCCATTTTAGGTCCTAAGGAAGTAGAAGGGGTTCCTTTTTCAGGGTCAACACTTAACAGGGTAAAGCCTGTAGCCATTGTGGTGTCGAATTTTGCTGCTTCTTCATTATACATTCTGGCCACAGCTTGCCAAGTTGCCCTTAAGGCATAATCTATCGTTTTATCTTTCATTTATTTTAGTTATGCATTCCTCAAATATAATAAAAAATACTATGCATGCATAATAAATAAAAATAAAATTGTGTTAATGATCTGAAGTAAACGATACAAAAAACTCCTCTTAAAAAAGAGGAGTTATATATAAGTGTTGGTTAACGTCCATAGATCTCATTGTAAAGATCCATGTACTTTTCTTTAATTACTTTCCTTTTAAGTTTCATGGTAGGCGTAAGATGCCCAGCTTCGATACTCCATACATCAGGAGTTAATTTAAATACTTTGACGCGCTCCCATTTACCAAAGTGTGTGTTAAATACATCAACTTCTTCTTGAATGCGTTCTATTAAAGCCTCATTTTTACTGATAGCTTCGAGGCTATTTCCCAGATCAACGTTATGACGTCTGGCCCATTCTTCCACAAATTCAAAATTTGGCTGGATTAGGGCCCCCGGCATTTTCTCACCTTCACCTACAACCATTATTTGTTCTATAAAACGAGATTGCTTCATTTCATTTTCAATGAGTTGAGGAGCAACGTACTTCCCTCCGGAAGTTTTAAACATTTCTTTTTTACGATCCGTAATTTTCAGGAAGCCTTCTTCATCAATTTCTCCGATATCGCCGGTATGAAAATAACCGTCGGTCATTACGCTAGCTGTTTTTTCAGGGTCTTTATAATAGCCAGCCATTACATTAGGTCCTTTACACAGAATTTCTCCATCATCTGCTATTTTCACATCGACATTCGGAAGCATTTTACCAACAGTTCCAATTTTCCATCCTCGGTTACGTTGATCATTGACAGCTATTACCGGTGAGGTTTCTGTAAGGCCATAACCTTCCATAATCGGGATCCCTGCAGCTGCAAATATTCGAGCTAGTCTTGGTTGAAGCGCAGCACTTCCGGATACCATTATTTTAAGATGTCCGCCTAATCCTTCCTGCCATTTGCTAAAAATGAGCTTTCTCGCAATACTTAATTTTTTTTCATACCACCATCCGTTATCACCATAGGGTTCAAACTCTTCTCCTAATTCCAATGCCCAAAAGAATAGTTTCTTTTTTATTCCACTTAACTCCGATCCCTTTGCATAGATTTTGTCGAAAACTTTTTCGGTGAGTCTCGGTACAACGGTCATGACATGAGGTTGAACCTCTTTTAAATTCTCACTTATTTTATCGATAGATTCTGCAAAGTGGATGCGAATACCACAATATTGGTATAAGTAAACAACCATTCTTTCAAAGATATGACAGATTGGTAAAAAGCTTAATGCTTTATCTTTAGCGTCTAAAGGAACGCGTTCTTCACTATCAACCACATTTGAGACAATATTTCGATGCGTGAGCATTACTCCTTTGGGTCTACCTGTAGTTCCTGAGGTATAAATAAGGGTAGCTAAATCATCTGGCTGAACTTTGTCTTTACAAGCTTCAACATCACTTTGATTGCTGTCATCTTCTCCTAGCTCTAAAACTTCACTCCAATGTTTACATCCTTCAATATGATTGAAGCTGTAAACTTCTTTTAGGCTAGGAACATTATTTTGTATGGCCCGAACCTTGGTAAGCACCTCTTCGTCCGAAACAAAGCAGTATATTGACTCAGAGTGATTTAAAACATATTCATAATCCTCCTCTGAAATGGTAGGGTAAATCGGGACGTTTTGAGCTCCTGTTTGTAAAATACCAATATCCATTATATGCCATTCAGTTCGATTTGTAGAAGAGATAATTGCTATTTTATCATTGGCATTTACACCCATTCTTAATAATGCTCTACTGATTTTATTGGCATTGTCTATGTATTCCTGTGAAGAAGTTTTTACCCAATTGTTATTATGCTTTGAAACCAAAGCATCTTCTAAATTGAATTTTTCTAGTTGAAAATAAGGAATGTCAAACAATCGGGTAACTTTATTCATATCTATATGAGATTAAGAGAATTGCAAAATATAAAAAATGCCCTTTAATTTCAATAGATGTCATAAAAAAAGGAGTTACTTATTAGCAACTCCTTAATATTTAACATTCTATATTTTTAATTTATTTGTTTTCAAGCCATTTTCTTGCATTTACAAAGGCTTCTAACCATGGTGAAACTTCATCTTTGCGGCCATCAGGGTAATTAGCCCAGTTCCATTGGAATATGGATCGTTCAATGTGAGGCATCGTAACTAAATGTCTTCCCGTTTTATCACAAAGCATGGCAGTGTTATAATCTGAGCCATTAGGGTTAGAAGGATACCCTTCGTATCCGTATTTTGCAACTATATTATATTGATCTTCTGAAAGTGGCAATTGGAATTTACCTTCTCCATGAGAAATCCATACTCCAAGAGTTGTTCCTGTTAAAGAAGAGAGCATAACAGAATTATTCTCCTGAACTTTAACAGAGGTGAATGAACTTTCGTGTTTATGAGAATCGTTGTATGTCATTTTTCCGTGAACCTCATGTTCAGGGTTAATAACTTCCAATTCCATGAACAGCTGACAACCGTTACAAATACCTACAGATAGGGTGTCCTCTCTATCGAAGAATTTCTTAAGTGCATTATTTGCTTTTTCGTTGTATAAGAATGCACCAGCCCATCCTTTGGCACTTCCCAGAACATCAGAATTTGAAAATCCACCAACAGCTCCAATAAACTGAACATCTTCCAGAGTTTCGCGACCTGAGATTAAATCGGTCATGTGAACATCCTTGACATCAAAACCGGCCAAATACATAGCATTTGCCATTTCGCGTTCAGAATTACTACCTTTTTCTCTTAGGATTGCAGCTTTAGGTCTGGAATGGGTTTGACCTGACAACTGAACTACATCACTTAATTTTCCAGTAAAATTATCAGGGAAATCGTATTGTAGCGCTTGATTTTTATAATTGTCAAATCGATCTTTAGCAAGGTTATTTGCCGTTTGTTTTTGATCTAACAGATAAGAGGTTTTGTACCATATATCTCTGTATTCCGAAACATTGAAGCTAAAAGAATCCTCATTATTGATTATGTCAACTATACCAGATTCATTAGCATTCCCTATGTTGAAGAATTCTATTCCATTGTCACGCAGGGTGTCTTCTACAGATGACTGAGCCTGGAATACAATACCTGCATTTTCTGAGAATAGCACTTGAATTGAGTCTGAATTCCCCAGCACACTTAAATCTAGTTTTGCTCCCAGATTGTTATCCGCGAAACATAATTCTAATAAGGTAGTTATAAGTCCTCCGCTGGCAACATCATGTCCGGCCTTAATGCTATCTTCTTTGATTAATTTTTGTATCGTATTGAAGATGGTTTTAAATTTGGCAGCATCTTTTATGGTTGGTGTTTCTTTACCAATTACATTTAAGATCTGATTGAAAGAAGAACCTCCTAATTTAAAATTATCTTGCGATAGATTAATATAATAGATGTTTCCACCGTCTTTCTTCAAAACTGGCTCAACTACTTTATTAATATCGTTGCAATTCGCAGCTGCAGAAATAATAACAGTCCCCGGGGCTATGACTTCCTCATTTGGATATTTTTGTTTCATTGAGAGGGAGTCTTTTCCTGTTGGAATATTAATTCCCAGTTCGATTGCAAAGTCTGAACAACCTTCAACAGCATCATAAAGGCGAGCATCCTCTCCTTCATTTTTGCATGGCCACATCCAGTTAGCTGAAAGCGATATGCTTTTTAGTCCATCTTTTAATGGAGCCCAAACAATATTGGTTAATGACTCTGCAATAGAATTTCTACTACCTGCAACCGGGTCTACCAGGGCAGAAACAGGGGAGTGGCCTATTGAGGTAGCAATTCCTTCTTTACCCTGAAAGTCCAGGGCCATAACACCGCAGTTGTTAAGAGGTAATTGCAGTGGACCAGCACATTGCTGTTTGGCAACACGACCACCTACACAACGGTCTACTTTATTTGTTAACCAGTCTTTACAGGCAACAGCTTCTAACTGTAAAACCTGTTGAAGATATTTTTCCACTTTTTCAGTGGTATAATCTGGATCTTTATAATTACGTTTAATATTTGTGTCATTCATAATGGTTTTTGGTGAACTTCCAAACATATCAGAAAGTTCAAAATCCATAGGCTTATCACCATTAGATGAAGATTCAAATGTAAATCTATGATCGCCGGTTACATTACCTACCTCATACATAGGGGAACGTTCACGATCTGCGATCTTTTTTAATTTATCTATTTTTTCTTGAGAGATAACTAATCCCATACGTTCCTGACTCTCATTTCCAATAATTTCTTTGGCTGATAATGTAGGATCTCCAACGGGAAGTTTGTCAAGATCAATTTTTCCACCTGTTTCTTCAACGAGTTCAGATAAACAGTTAAGGTGTCCACCAGCTCCGTGGTCGTGAATGGAAACAATATCATTTTCATCACTTTCTACCATTCCACGAATAGCGTTGGCGGCACGTTTTTGCATTTCTGGGTTTGACCGTTGAACAGCATTTAATTCGATACCGCTTTCAAATTCACCGGTGTCAGCCGACGAGACAGCTGCTCCTCCCATACCAATGCGGTAGTTTTCGCCACCCAGGATGACTATTTTATCTCCTTTTTCAGGTGTAGCTTTTATGGATTGATTTTCTTTACCGTATCCAATACCACCGGCGAGCATAATTACTTTATCAAATCCAAGTTTTCTCGCTTCCTCCTCATGCTCAAAGGTTAAAACGGATCCTGTAATTAACGGTTGTCCGAACTTATTTCCAAAATCAGAAGCTCCATTGGAAGCTTTGATTAAAATGTCCATAGGTGTTTGATATAACCATTTACGCTCATTCATTGCTTGTTCCCAAGGACGGTTCTCCTCTAATCTGGAGTAGGAAGTCATGTAAACTGCCGTTCCAGCTAGAGGTAATGATCCTTTACCACCTGCCAAACGATCCCGGATTTCACCACCACTACCTGTTGCTGCACCATTAAATGGTTCTACAGTAGTAGGGAAGTTATGTGTTTCTGCTTTTAGAGAGATAACCGAATCATAGTCTTTTACTTGATAAAAATCAGGTTTATCAGCACTCTTTGGAGCGAACTGTTGCACTTTCGGTCCTTTAATAAACGCTACATTGTCTTTATATGCAGATACAATATCATTAGGATGGGTTTCAGATGTTTTTCTAATTAATTTGAAGAGCGAAGAAGGTTTCTCTTCACCATCAATTACAAAGGTTCCATTGAAAATTTTATGGCGACAATGTTCTGAATTTACTTGAGAAAATCCAAAAACTTCTGAGTCCGTAAGCTTTCTTTCCAGTTTCGCAGAAAGTTTATTCAGATATTCAATCTCTTCATCACTTAAAGCTAATCCTTCCTTAATGTTGTAGGCAGCAATGTCTTCAATCTCAATTATTGGATCTGGTTCAATATCAATGGTGAATATGTTTTGATCTAGTGCTATGTATTTTTGAGAAAGCATCGGATCATAATCTTTGTCACCTTCCGTAGAAGCAAAATATTCTTCAATTCTTTTGATACCGGAAATACCCATATTCTGAGTGATCTCGACCGCGTTGGTACTCCAAGGCGTAATCATGGCAGCTCTTGGGCCAATGAAGTAAGCATCAATGTTTTGTGATGCAATTTGTGATTGATTACCGAATAGCCAAACTAATTTTGAGATGTCTTCTGAATTTAGTTCACTGTCGGTTTGAACTGCGTAAACTTTGGTTTTTGGATTACCGAAGAAAAGGATCATAAAAATGATGTTTGTTGTGTTGTTATTTAAAGCGCAAATTTAACCATTTATAAGAAAATAACCGCAATAAAAAATCCCGCAAAAAGCGGGATTTTTAAAATTAAGGTGTTGTTATGCTTTTCGTTCTAACAGCGCCATGTAAAATCCGTCAAAACCTGATTGATGCGCCAATATTTTTTTGTCTTCTATTAGCTTAAAATCGGTACCAGAATCTGATTTTAAGAACGTTTCTACCTGTTCCTGATTTTCTGATGGTAAAATGGAGCAAGTAGCATAGACCATTTTGCCACCGGGTTTTACCATTTTAGAATAATCCTGTAAGATTTGCTTTTGGGTTTCTTTAATATCTTCTATAAAATCGGGTTGTAATTTCCATTTGGCATCCGGATTTCGGCGAAGAACTCCTAATCCACTACATGGGGCATCGATGAGCACACGGTCCATTTTACCATGAAGTTTTTTAATAACTTTTGTGGAGTCAATTTCTCTTGTTTCGATATTATGAGCACTGTTTCGTTTAGCTCTTCGTTTTAATTCTTTGAGTTTGTTGCCATAGATATCCATCGAAATCACTTGTCCTTTATTTTCCATAAGGGCCGCTAAATGGAGAGACTTTCCTCCTGCGCCTGCACATGCATCTGCAACGCGCATACCCGGGCTTACGTCTAAAAAACTTGAGACCAGCTGCGAAGAAGCATCCTGAACTTCAAAAAGACCATCCTTAAAAGCTTGAGTGGTAAAAACATTCGCACGCTCTTTAAGTTGCAATGCATCTGGATACCCTTTGATGGATATGGTCTCTATATCATTATCAAATAGAATTCCTTGTAGTTTTTCTTTGTTGGTTTTCAGGGTGTTTACTCTTAGAATAACTGTTGCTTGTTCATTTAAGGCGGCTATTTCTTTAGTCCAGAGTTCACTTCCTAATTCCTGTGTCCCTAAATCATCCAGCCAATCGGGGATCGATTCTCTAAATTTTCTTGTTTTAGAAAGCTCATCGAATTTACCTTTAATTCTACGGGCAGGTGTGCCTGTTAATTGCTTCCAATCAGGTAGCTGAATTCCTCTTAATACCGCCCAAACGGCAAAAATTCGCCAAAGGTTATCTCGGCGATATGGTTCTTTAACTTCAGCTATTTCTGCATACAAACGTTTCCAGCGAACAATTTCGTATACTGTTTCGGCTATAAAGCCGCGATCTCGCGCCCCCCATCGTTTATCTCTCTTTAAGAGTTTCTCAACAACTTTGTCGGCATATTCATTTTCATTAAAAATGAGATGGAGTCCATCAATTACCGCAAAAACCAAATTTCTATGTAATCTCATAAGTATTTAATTGCGCGACAAAGGTAGGGTTTTACGTTGAATGTATTATTTTTGATTAAACTCATTTATAAAAGTTATATTAAAATAAGTTTTAGTTACCCAGGTGTAAAATTCGGTTTAAAAAGAACTCTATAAATTAATAAAAATGAAACAGATGAAAAAACTTATGCTCTTACCGCTGGTATTACTTATGCTGGTAGTTTCTTGTAAGCAATTACAAAAGGAAAAGGAAGAGGTAAAAGAAGAAGAGACAGAGGAAATTGACGAAATTAAAGACACACCTGAAAAAGAAGCAGATTATGTAGCTCGTGATATTTCTGAGGTTGATATTGTTGAAATTTATGATGGGGAATTAAGTATTCGCGCAATCACCATTATGCAAGGAAATCTGGCATTTGCAGGTTCGAAGAACACCTATGGAATTTATAACACAGATTCAAAGACGACCAGAACATCAACGGTTGAATTTGATTCATTGGATATTGAATTTAGAGCAGTTGCCAGCACCTCTTCTGACTTTTATATGTTGTCTATAGCAAATCCAGCAATTCTAATAAAAACCGGAGATAACGGTCAATTAGATTTGGTGTATAAGGAGGAGCACGAAAAAGTGTTTTATGATAGTATGACATTTTGGAATGATTTGGAGGGAATTGCGATGGGGGATCCTGTCGAAGATTGTATTTCGATAATAATCACTCGTGATGGAGGCAAAACATGGAGAAAGTTAACCTGTGATATTCTACCAACGGCAGCAGAGGGAGAGGCTGCATTTGCTGCCAGTGATACCAATATTAAGGTGGTTGGTGATAAAACCTGGATTGTTACTGGAGGTACAAAGAGCAGGGTTTTGTATTCTCCTGATAAAGGTGAAACATGGGAGGTTTTTGATACGCCAATTGTAACTGGAGATGCTAAAGGTATCTATTCTGTTGATTTTTATGATGATACTAATGGGATCGTTATAGGCGGAAGTTTTAAAGAACCAAATGACTCTATTGCCAATAAGGCTGTAACCAATGATGGAGGCAAAACCTGGAAATTAGTAGCAAGCGGTCAAGCACCGGGATATAGATCGTGTGTTCAGTATGTGCCAGGAGGGATGGCCAAAGAAATAGTAGCCTTAGGCTTTAAAGGTATAGATTATAGTAAGGATGGCGGTGTAACGTGGAAACATCTTTCCGATGAAAGTTTTTATACCCTAAGATTTTTAAACGATTCTGTTGCCTATGCAGCGGGTAATAATAGAATAGCAAAGCTTACCCTTAGAGAATAAAAAAAGCGGCAAATGCCGCTTTTTTTATTCTTTTCTCTCTTTACCCTTTCGTCTCTCACTTCTTAACTGATCGATCAGTTTTCGGTGAAATTCCCATTCTGCCCTTTGAAGCATCATTATTTTGCTGTAAGGTAATACAGCCTCCAGCTTGGTTAGCATATTTCTTCTGTTGGAACACATATGGTTTTCCAGAGATAGCCATTCCTGATACATTTTTTTGGCTTTAGATTCAGATAGGTCCTCCAGCGGAGTTTCTTTTAAAGTTTTTTTTATTTTACCCATTTCTTCATACTTCAATTTATGCATGGTTTCGTCATATGAGTTGTAAATAGGCCAAAAGCTTTCTGCCTCTTGGGTTGTAAGAGCAAGTTTTTCGGTTATGAAGGCTACTTTAAGTGCTTTGATTTTTTCATGTTTACTTTCTTGTGCCTGAAGCACTGATACAAAGAAACATATAGCAAATAATGTAAATAACTTTTTCATTTTATTGGGTTATGGTTAGCTCCTCGTAAGGATCTATATTTTCATTTAAGTATTCAATTAATTCTTCTTCCGTTATTGTGTTGTTTAGTATTTGAACCTGATCAATTTCTTCTTCGGAAGAAAAATAATCTTCAATATCTAAACTGAATAAACTGGTATAGTTCGTGTTGATATATTCTTCCACCTCAGTTACGGGTATATTTTCCATACTTGTTTTTGGGGCGAAAGGATTAATGATACTAAGAACCAATATAAAAACAGCAGCTATGCTAGCCACCGTAATAAATCGGGTTTTGTTACGCTGGTAAAGAGAAATAATACTTTTATCAGATGGTAATTGTGTTTCCACCCGATCTTCAATATTGTTAAAATAGCCTTTAGGTGTTTTAAAACTATTAGTCCGGGGGATATGACACTCCTGAGTTGATATTTTATCTAAAATATCATCTTCAAGGTTGTCAAAATACCCTTTAGGGATCTTGAAGTTATTGGCTTTATGTAAATTGTTCTTTCTCAACACGTTTGTTTGACTTTTTATTTATTAAAAAGTTTAATCACTGGTTAAAAATTCTTCAATTTTCTTAACGGCATGATGATAGGATGCTTTTAGAGCTCCTACAGAGGTTCCTAAAATTTCAGAAATGTCATCGTATTTTAAACTATCGTAATATTTCATGTTAAAAACAAGACGCTGTTTTTCCGGAAGTGTGGCAATTGCTCTTTGTAATTTGAGTTCTATTTCACTACCATCAAAATAGATGTCAGCTTCCAGGTTATTTACTATAGATTCCTGAAGTTCTTCGTTGGTAATGTTTAGTTTTTTGGCTTTACTGTTCAGGAGTGTAATTGATTCGTTAGTTGCTATTCGGTATAGCCAAGTATAAATCGAACTGTCGCCTTTAAAGTTGTCGATATTTCTATACGCTTTAATAAAGGTATTTTGTAACACGTCATCAGCATCATCATGATTTAAAACGATTCTACGAATATGCCAGTATAGGCGTTGTTTATTTTGGGTAATAAGGTCTCTGAACGCATGTTGTTGCGTTTTCTTATTTTTAAGTTGTTCGATAAAAACAGATTCCTGTGTCAAATTACCTTAATTTTTCTTCTTAGACTCTGAAAATATTTTAGCGTTTAAAATGTGTGTGTAATTGTTAATAACTTGTTGAAAACTATGCATTTCATCGAAAAACGGTATTTTTCTCACGATGAAATACATATTTTTTATATTTTAGTATTGTTAATAAACAACCTAGACCCCAAATACCACTATATTATATTGCATTATTTTGGTTAGGATGTAGCTTTCAAAGGTTACATCCTTTTTTATTTTTATTCAAAGGATTGCATTTCAACCAATTTTCTGTAGGTTCCTTTTAGGTTGAGCAATTCATTGTGTGTTCCTTGCTCTACAATTTCTCCTTTCTGCATAACAATAATTTGATCAGCGTTTTGTATAGTAGATAGTCTATGGGCAATAACCACAGAAGTTCTGTTCAACATCATGTTTTCCAGAGCCTTTTGAACAAGTTTTTCGCTTTCAGTATCCAGGGCAGAAGTAGCCTCGTCGAGAATCATAATAGGGGGGTTCTTCAAAACTGCCCGGGCAATCGATAAACGTTGTTTCTGTCCGCCACTTAGTTTTCCACCCGCATCTCCTACGTTTGTATCAAAACCATTTGGCAAATCTTTTATGAATTCATACGCATTCGCAATTTTGGCTGCTTCTAATATTTCGTCATCGGTAGCATCCGGCTTTCCTAGTTTTATATTGTTGGCTACCGTATCATTAAAAAGAATAGAGTCCTGAGAAACAACTCCCATTAAAGAGTGTAAGGAATGCTTGGTTATTTGTTTGATGTTGATATTATCAATTTCGATACTTCCTTCATCGATATCATAAAATCGTGTAATAAGGTTGGCTATAGTGCTTTTTCCGCTACCGGATTGACCAACCAAGGCAATAGTTTTACCTTTAGGAATCGTTGCAGAAAAGTTTTTAAGGACATAATCGTTTTCATATTTGAACGATATATTGTTAATACGTATTTCTTTTTCGAAACTGTTTTTAACAATGGCATCAGGAGCGTCCTTAATGGGATTTTCGGTGTTTAATAGTTCCAGAATCCTTTCTGCTGCGCCGTTACCTCTTTTTAAGCTATAGCTTGCCTTCGAAATTCCTTTTGCCGGTGTGAGTATATTATAAGCAAGAGTGATATATCCTATAAAAAAACTTGCTTCCATACTATCGTCAATGAAAACCAGATATCCACCATATACCAATAATATGCCGATAACGATGATTCCCATAAGTTCACTCATTGGAGAAGCTAGATTCTGTCGGTTCAAAACGGAGTTTGAGAATCGGTAATATCGCTCATTGGAAGCTTCAAACTTTTTTTGAAAAGCATCTTCTGCGTTAAATGCCTTAATGATTCTTAGTCCCGACATTGTTTCTTCAAGGATGGAAAGAAATATACCTTGTTCTTGCTGTACTTTTACGGATTTCTTTTTAAGAGATTTACCAATTTTAGAAATTAGAAATCCAGATATTGGAATAAATACGAACACAAATAAGGTTAATTTCATGCTAAAAACAAACATGGCAATTAACGAGAATAATATCGTTAAGGGCTCTCGTACAATCATTTCCAGTACAGATAATAGTGAGTTTCTTACCTCTTCTACATCTGCGCTTATTTTTGAAATAGTGTCACCTTTTCTCTTTTCTGAATAAAACGAAAGCGGTAGCGCAACAACCTTGTTGTACATGGCATTACGGATATCTTTTAAAACTCCATTACGTAAAAATGTAATGTAGTACATCGCCATGTAATTCGATATGTTTTTTAATAAAAATAAAGAAATGATGATGCCGACCATTAGCATCAGAACTTTAAAACTGCCATAAGTTGTTATCAGTGTTGATAACTCATAATTCAGGTAATCTTGGGTATAATCTTTTAAAGATCCGAGTCCTTCATATACGGGTTTGGTATATACTTCTTTTTTATCACTAAAAATTACTTTTAATACTGGAACCAATGCTACAAATGACAATGTTCCGAATAACGCGTAAAGGATATTAAAGAAGATGTTTAAATACGCATACCTTTTGTAAGGTTTGGCAAAGCCTAGTATTTTTTTGAAATAATCCATTAATTGAAGTTCAGTTCTTTAATAATACGGTCAATTTTGCTATCGAGTTCATTCTGGGTAGCTTCAAAGTCGTCTATTGACTCTAAAGGCTTATTTACACTAAAATAAAACTTGATCTTTGGCTCGGTACCACTTGGTCTGGCTGCTATTTTTGTTCCGTCTTCAGTGTAATATATTAGAACATTAGACTTTGGAATTTGAATAGATTCCTTAACTCCGGATTGTAGGTTGTATGAAATGGAAGTGCTATAATCTTCAATTTTGAGAACTTTAGAGCCATCTATAGATTGAACAGGTTTCTCTCTTAAATCGATCATCATTTTTTTAATTTCTTCTGCACCACTAATTCCTTTTTTCGTAATTGAAATCAACTTTTCTTTATAAAAACCGTAATCTACGTATGCCTGTAGCAGGTCTTTATAAAAGGAGCTTTTATTCGCTTTGGCTTCAGCAGCAATTTCACAGGCGAGTAGGGTAGCGGTTACCGCATCTTTATCTCTAACGAAATCACCAACCATAAATCCGAAACTTTCTTCACCACCGCCAATGAATGGTTGTTCTGGATGGTCTTTAATCATTTTAGCAATCCATTTAAAACCGGTAAGTCCAATTTTGTATTCTACCCCGTAAGCATTTGCCAGTTCATTCATCATTGGCGTAGATACGATTGTTGAGGCTATAAATTCGTTACCTTTTATTTGATCTTTCCTTTTCCATTGATCTAATAAAAACTTAGTCATCATCACCATAGTCTGATTACCGTTAAGTAAAATCATTTTACCGTGGAGGTCTCTAACCGCGATGCCCAGACGATCACAGTCCGGATCGGTACCAACGACCATGTCAGCATCTATTTCATCGGCCATTTTAAGTGCCATTGTCAAGGCTTCAGGTTCTTCAGGGTTTGGAGATTGAACAGTAGGGAAGTTACCATCCGGTTTTGCTTGTTCTTCAACAATATGAACATCAAATCCTGCTCTTTTTAGGACTTCGGGAACCGTCGTTATTGAGGTTCCGTGAAGTGAGGTGAAGACAATTTTAAACTGATCTTTTCCTTTGGCATTAAAGCTTCCATTTTCAAGGGAAGCATTGATGAAGGCTTCATCAACGTCTTTATCTATTAATTTAATTAAGCTTTCGTTTGAATTAAAGTTGATATCGGTAAAATCGAGTGAGTTAATCTCATTAATTATTTCACCATCTTGCGGAGGTACTATTTGTCCTCCGTCTGTCCAATAAACTTTATATCCGTTATATTCGGGTGGATTGTGTGAGGCTGTTAATACAATTCCACACTGACAATCTAAATATTTAACGGCAAAAGAAAGCTCGGGAGTTGGGCGTAATTCTGAAAACAGGTATACGGTTATCCCGTTTGCAGACAAAACATCGGCTACAACTTTGGCAAGTGTATTACTATTGTGTCGGCAATCGTAGGCAATAGCCACTTTAAGCGCAGCTTCGGGATATGCTTTTTTCAGGTAATTGCTTAATCCCTGTGTGTTTTTTCCCAGGGTATATTTATTTATACGATTAGTTCCAACACCCATTACCCCCCGCATTCCTCCGGTTCCGAATTCAAGATCTTTATAAAATCGTTCTTTAAGTTCTTCAGGGTTATTATTTATTAAATCCTGTACTTCTTTTTTCGTATCAGCATCAAATGAACTGCTAAGCCATTTTTTGGCATTGTCCATTACTTTTTCTAAAGAGATGTCCATAAAATATTGTTATTAAGTCATAACACTTATGTGTTAATCATTTCAGAAATTTTATATCGTTCATTACTGGTACGTTTATTTCTTAGGATAATTTCACCTAAAAAGCCAGCCATGAAGAGCTGAGTACCGATAATCATAGTGGTCAAAGATATATAAAACCAAGGGTTTTGGGTTACCAGTATGGTGGGCAAATCGTGGTATAATTTATATAATTTCGAAACACCTATAAATCCAGCTGTAAGGAAGCCTATGAAAAACATGAGTACTCCCAGCGCTCCAAAAAAGTGCATAGGTCTCTTACCGAATTTAGATATAAACCAAATTGTAATTAAATCCAGAAAACCATTAATAAAGCGCTCCATCCCAAATTTAGTTTTACCATATTTTCGGGCTTGATGTTGAACAACTTTCTCACTGATATTCTTGAAACCAGCATTTTTTGCCAAGACGGGGATATATCGATGCATTTCTCCGTATACATCTATATTTTTAATAACCTCATTTCTGTAGGCTTTGAGGCCGCAGTTAAAATCGTGAAGTTTTACTCCTGATGTTTTTCTTGCCGCCCAATTAAAGAGTTTTGAAGGTAAATTTTTTGAAATTACCGAATCGTATCGCTTCTTTTTCCAGCCTGAGACTAAGTCATTTTTTTCTTTAATGATAAGATTGAAAAGTTCAGGTATTTCTTCCGGGTTGTCTTGTAAGTCGGCATCCATGGTTATAACCACATCTCCCTGGGCTAAATTAAAGCCGGCATGTAAAGCTTGTGATTTACCATAATTTTTAAAGAAACGGATTCCTTTTACATTGGAGTCCTTCTGGGAAAGATTTTTGATTTTTTTCCAGGAATCATCAGTGCTTCCGTCATCAATAAAGATGATTTCATACGAAAAACGATTGGACTGCATAACCTTAGCAATCCAATCGTGAAGTTCGTTTAATGATTCATATTCGTTAAGTAGCGGTATTACTACTGATATATTCATGTACGTTATCTCTGAGTCGATTTAAGTTTCAAAGATAATAATTAGTATTCACTTGGAGCCTTTTTCATAATAAGACCTGCTATAAGTGATACGATAAACCCAAAGAAAAGACTCATGATAAGAGCAATAGGGTAACCTATCCAGAAATAATTTTTGCTGGCTTCAATCTGCTTGTCAATTTCTTCACTGGTGAATTTGCCCATTTCGGTTAATTTTGCTCGCTGCATCTCAGCGAATTTCTCCATAAAACTCGCATCAATTACATTTACTAATAGGTATTGGTATATTACACCTATAACCCCAGCGATTAGGGCAACCCCGATTCCAACTTTTAAAGCCTGAGATAATGTTAATACATTGTTGTTGGCCTTCCTGTATTGAAAAATTGCAATTGAAACTACAGCGGCCATGATCACAATTCCGATAATGCCTGCGGCAGTGTTTTGTTCGTAGTGCATGTCTAAAGAAAATAGCATTAGACTAAAAACAATACTAATTGCACCAAGAATTAATCCGAATCTTAAAGCAAATTTGCCTGTCTTTGGTTGAGTGTTCTCCATGTTATATAATTAATTTGTTATGTGAAATTAGTAATAAACTCCGTACATTTGTTACACGAAAAGAAGAAATTTAAACTTATAGATGATTTTTTAAGCTAATGTGTTGTTAGTTTATAAAATATGCTTAAATTTGCACCTCTGAAAATTCGACAAACGTAATAAGCGATAATAAAATTAAGGCGATGAAAAAAGGTATACATCCAGAAGGTTATAGATTAGTGGCATTTAAAGATATGTCTAACGACGATGTTTTTATCACTAAGTCTGCAGCAGAATCTAAAGAGACTATTGATGTGGATGGTGTTGAGTATCCATTGATCAAATTAGAAATATCTAGAACTTCACACCCTTTCTATACTGGTAAGGCTAAATTAGTAGATACAGCTGGTCGTATCGATAAATTTAAAAACAAATACGCTAAATTCAAGAAATAAGCGTTTTTTACAATATCATAAAATTAAAACCTCTGAATTTTCAGAGGTTTTTTTATTTCATAAGAAAAAGGTGTCCTTAAAGTAAGGTTAAAGTGATGTCTATTTTTTATTTTTGATTAATAAATTACATCTAAGTTGTAAGCCGTATGAACTATATTTTATTCGACGGACCGGCAAGAAATGCTTTGTTGCCTTTCACCTATACACGTCCTGTTGCCGATATTCGTATTGGAATCTTAACCATTCGTGAAAAGTGGGAAAAATATCTTGGGTATACCACTACTACTATTACAGAAGAGTATCTGTCTGAAAAATACCCTATGGTAGAAATGGAGCATAATGTATTAATAAACTCTTCGGTTCTTCCAAATGAGAAATTGGTTGAAATGGTGAAGAACCTACGGAATAATCAGGCTATTTTTTATGAGGATGATGTGGTTGCTTTTTACACTTCAGACACTCAGGAAGAAATTGATTTGGAGTCATATGAAGTTGTTGAATATCATGGTGAGCTGATTACTGTTGAGCATACCTGGGATATTTTTAGTAAAAACGGTGCAGCAATAGAGGCTGATTTTGAATTGATGACAAAAGACCGTAAAAGTATTCCAATTTCCAATACCAATAATGTTGTTTGTGCTGAGAATATATTTTTGGAAGAAGGGGCTCAGGTTGAATTTTGTACCTTAAATGCCTCTACAGGTCCTATTTATATTGGTAAGGATGCTCTTGTTATGGAAGGGAGTATGATTCGTGGAGGATTTGCCCTGGGTGATGAGGCTGTACTGAAAATGGGTACTCGAATATATGGACCAACAACCATCGGGCCACATTGCAAGGGAGGAGGCGAAATAACCAATTCGGTTATGTTTGCGAATTCGAATAAAGGTCATGAGGGGTATCTAGGGAATTCCGTTTTGGGTGAATGGTGCAATATTGGAGCGGATACAAATACTTCTAATCTTAAAAATAATTACGATCAGGTAAGAGTCTGGAGTTATGAGACAGAGGGGTTTGCCAGAACCGGACTTCAGTTTTGTGGACTGACAATGGGAGATCATAGTAAGTGTGGGATTAATACCATGTTTAATACTGGGACTGTTATTGGAGTAAGTGCAAATATTTTTGGTAGTGGATTCCCTCGAAATTTTATACCTAGCTTTAGTTGGGGAGGTGCTAGTGGATTTTCTACGTATTTACCTAAAAAGGCTTTTGAAACATCCAGGGTAGTGATGAAACGAAGAGGTATTGAGTTTACTGAGCAAGAGGCTGCAATACTTGAATTTGTTTTTGAAGAAACAAAAAAGTATAGGAAAAACTAACAAGCCGGAATTGGCCGATCGCGTGTTTTAATTAAGCAGCACATCGAATTTTCGAACCACAGGAGATAATTCCTATTGCTCTAAATGAAAAAAATCCAGATTGTCCTTGGTTCGTATTTTAGTGTCTAATCTTTAACGATAATATTTTATTAAGCAAGACTGGTTGAGTTGTTTTATGTTTACTTGTCACGGAATCAATTTGTTAGGTGTGGATGATCTGTAAAGATATTTATTACGAAATGTGATGAAATTATATTTTTCCGGAGTTAGGGTGGTTTTGAATCATCCTTTTATTTAAAGAGAAGGAAAATGCTTAGGATAAGGATGGTTAGACCTATCAACACCATAATTATAAGGATATTTCGTTTATGTTGCTGCTTTTTTTTCTTTTGATTTAATTTGAGGTTTTGTATTAAAAGTTCTTTTCTGTTTAATTTTTGACTCTCTTGTTTTTTGGTTAGTAAACTGCCGTATTGTTCTAGTCGGCTAAGTTTGCCGAGGGGTGTTCTGTTCTTTTTTTTCTGAACAGTTTTTGATATTGCATTCGATCTCCCAGACATAATCATTAGAACTTTAGGAGTTGAATACATTAAGTTACGAAAAAAAAACTAAAACAAACCTACGATCTATTTTTTTGCCGGGACTTTAGAAACCTTTTTTAAGTTTAGCATATTTAACGGATTAGCGTTTAAACCTTTAAGGTTTTTATGGGTAAATCGAATGGCTTCGTCATAGTATAGAGGTACAACAGGAGCTTTACTTATTACCAGGCTATCCATTTTTTTATATAAAATTGTGCGAATAGAATCGTTGGGTTCTTTTAAGGCTTTTTGATACCACTTGTCGAATGTGTCATCTGAAAAATGAGTGTAGTTCGGTCCGTTTGGAGCAAAATTTTTGCTGTAAAAAAGGGAGAGGTAATTTTCTGCATCTGGATAATCGGCTACCCAACTTGCTCTGAATACGGCAAGTTTTCCTGTAGCCTTGCTTTGTCTCAGGGTTGACGACGGGACAACATTGATATTGATGATTAATCCAATTTTTTCAACTTCCCGTTGTATATATTCACAAACATCTAAATAGTTGGCATCTGTGGTGATGGTTATTTCGGGTTGAGAAATACCTGTTTCTTTTTTATATCTATTTATTAGTTCTTTGGCTATTTCAGGTTGATAGCTGTATCCTATATTAGTATTATGACCCGACAGTCCTTTTGGGATAAATCCATTTTCTGCTGGGGTGCCAATACCGTTGCGTAAATATTTAATCATTTTTTTTCGGTCGAAACCGTAATTAAGTGCCTTGCGAATAAGGATGGATTGGGTTTCTTTTGTGTCACCCTCCATATAAATTCCAAGATATTCGGTGTTCAAATACGGAGCGGTTACGATGCGTACCCAATCTCTGTATTGAGGTTGTAATTCTCCTGTTGTGCTCAAAAGTTCATCTTTGTAAGAAGCATCTAAATAATTTAAGAAATCAATATTACCCTGAACAAATTGTAGAAATTCACTTTGTTTGTCAGGCAAAAAAGTAATCGCTACTGCTTCGAGATAGGGAAGTGCTTTACCACTTTGATCCTTTTCGAAATAAAGTTCATTTTTTCTAAATACCAGTTTTACGTTTTCTTCCCATAATTTAAATTTAAATGGTCCGGTACCAATGGGGTTTCTTCTAAATTCCTGACCGTAATGTTCTACAATTTCTTCTGGTACCACCGAGCAGTACTTGGTGGTTAAGAGGCCTACAAAGGCCGGAAATGCTTGTTTTAATTGGATGGTGAAGGTGGTGTCGTTTTCAGCTTTAAAGTCATCTACATTATTTAATACCCATTTACCGGGTGAAGCTAATTCAGGGTCTAAAAGTCGATTAAAGCTATATTCGAAATCGTATGCAGTAACAAGCCGGGTGCTGTCTTTTCCGAATAAGGGATGTTTGTGGAAATATACATCATGTCGAAGCGTAAACTTATAGGTGAGTGCATCCTCAGAGACGGTCCATTTTTTAGCAATACCAGGGGTTATGAGGAGGGAATCATCAAGTTCTACCAATCCGTTAAATAACTGATTAACCGCCCATATATCGCTATTTACCCTGGCAAATGCAGGATCCAGAGACAGGATATTCATATGTTCGTTATATCTAAAGACGAGATGGTCGTAATTGTTTCTATTTTGTTTTTTGCATGAAATGAATAGTGCAACAATGCAACTTATTGATATGAACGTAATTAGATTGGGAAAGCTGTTAAGTCTATATTTTATCATACAAGAATTAGTTGGTATATTTGCACTCCCAAAAAGGAGTGATCTCTTTTATTGATGATGTAAATATAATTAGATAGCGAAATAAGTTCGCCATGGAAAGAAAAAAAGTAGCTTTTTATACATTAGGATGTAAACTGAATTTTTCAGAAACGTCTACCATTGCCCGGAGTTTTCAGAATGAAGGTTTTGATCGAGTGGATTTTGAGGAAAAGGCAGATATATATGTAATTAACACTTGCTCAGTTACTGAAAATGCCGATAGGCAATTTAAGCGTATCGTTAAACAGGCGCAAAAAATAAACGCAGATGCTTTTGTGGCTGCAGTTGGTTGTTATGCTCAGCTTAAACCAGAGGAATTGGCAGATGTTGAAGGGGTTGATTTAGTGCTTGGAGCTACTGAAAAGTTTAAAATTACTGATTATTTGAATGATCTTTCCAAGAATGACTTTGGTGAAGTACATTCGTGCGAAATTGAAGATGCTGATTTTTATGTGGGGAGTTATTCTATTGGTGACAGGACAAGGGCTTTTTTAAAAGTTCAGGACGGCTGTGATTACAAGTGTACTTATTGTACAATTCCACTAGCTCGAGGAATTTCCCGAAGTGATACTTTGGATAATGTACTGAAGAATGCTCGTGAAATATCTGAACAAAACATCAAAGAAATAGTTTTAACTGGTGTGAATATCGGGGATTACGGTAAGGGGGAATTTGGTAATAAACGCCACGAGCATACCTTTCTTGATTTGGTAAAGGCTCTGGATGAAGTAGATGGTATAGAGCGTTTAAGGATTTCATCGATTGAGCCTAACCTGCTAAAGGATGAGACGATTACAGTTGTGTCGCAATCAAGAGCATTTGTACCTCATTTTCATATTCCATTACAAAGTGGTAGCAATGATCTTCTGAAGAAAATGAAGCGCCGATATCTACGGGAATTATACGTAGACCGGGTACGTAAAATAAAAGAGTTGATGCCGCATGCATGTATAGGCGTTGACGTGATTGTGGGTTTTCCCGGGGAAACCGATGCGCATTTTTTAGAAACCTATCACTTTTTGAATGATCTGGATATTTCATACCTTCATGTTTTTACCTATTCGGAGCGAGATAATACAGAAGCGGCTAGCATGGAGGGAAGTGTAGATAAGAAGGTGAGATCAAAGCGCAGTAAAATGTTGAGAGGTTTGTCAGCTAAAAAACGTCGGGCTTTTTATGAAAGTCAATTAGGAACCACCCGAACAGTACTATTTGAGGGAGAAAATAAAGAGGGGTATATTTATGGCTTTACAGAAAATTACGTAAAAGTCAAAGCTCCGTGGAATCCCGAATTGGTCAATACGCTTCACGAGGTCAAACTGAAAAAGATCGACGATGATGGAATGGTAAGGTTTGATTTTGTTACAAATACAGAAACTGTAAAGGCATAAAAAAAAGGAGTTAATTTTGAGGTTAACTCCTTTTTTTTGGTTTAAATTCTTATCCCTACAGGTAAAAGGTCCTTGTATTCTTTGTGTTTTCTCAAAAACCCAGCAATTTCAGGAGCGGTAGGGACAACTTTCAAATTTTGTTCTTCAATGTGCTTAAGCACAGCCTTAATAAAATTGTCTTTAAACGCTACATCGGTAACCTCTTCTGGAATCACCATTTTTGTTAAGAAAATTTTTCTTTCCTGTAGAGCGTATTCGATTTTAGCCAAAACTCCATCAGTGGTTGTTTCGAATTGGCGTAAAAAATCATTGTCTGTAATAGAAACATCATTCATCATTTGAGGGATTTAGATCTATTTATCAAAATTAATAAGAATAATAGTGTATTTGAACAGTTTTATTATCTGTCTTATACTATAGTTAATCATTCGTTGTTAAAGCTTAAAATTGATGGTTTGGAAAAGAATTAGCTACTTTTGTTGGTGCAAAATTACTAAAAAAATAGATAAGACCCTATTTTACATTAAATTAACATGGTTAAACCAGTAGAAAAAGTTCCAGTTTACTTAATGCCTGGTATGGCAGCCAGTTCTTTGATATTTAAAAATATAAAGTTACCTGAAGACAGGTTTGATTGTCATTACTTAGAATGGATCATCCCTGAAAAGGGAGAGTCTTTACAAGAATATGCCAGTCGGATGTCGCAATATATTAAGCATAAGGACCCTGTTTTAATTGGAGTTTCATTCGGGGGAATACTTGTTCAGGAAATGGCAAAAATAATTCCGGTAAGGAAGTTAATCGTGATATCTAGTGTGAAAAGTACTAAAGAGTTACCTAAGAGAATGCTATTTGCGAGATATACCAATGCTCACAAAATTTTACCGACAGGACTGGCAAATAATATTGAATTGTTGGCGAAATATGCCTTTGGGGATGTCGTTACTAAAAGACTTGATCTATATCAACAATATTTATCTGTAAGAGATAAATATTATTTGGATTGGTCTATTGATAAAGTAGTAAATTGGAAACAAGAAAAACCGCTTCCAGACGTTGTTCATATACACGGAGAAAAAGATGCAGTATTCCCAAGGGCTTATATAGATGATTGTATAGAGGTTCCGGGAGGAACTCATGTAATGATTATTAATAGATTTAAATGGTTTAACGAGAATTTACCCAGATTAATATTAGAGGAGTGAAACGCTTTTGTATCTTTACTCTACAAAGATTTTTTAAGAAATAATATTAAATTTCAAAATGAAGTACGTAAAGTTTTTTTTAATGAGTGTTGGAGCTATAGTAGTAGCAAGTATGTTTATAAATGCAGCTCAATCAGAGCAGGAGTTTGAGTCGGTTGTAGGTAAGGACTCGGTTTTATTAAACGAAAAAACAAAAGATTATAATGTATATGCTTTAGATCTTCCTGAGAAGATAGACTTTGCAGGAGAAGAAGTGCCACTCTCTGATCCGGATGTTTGGGAACGTCTGGACAGGGAATTATTGGTAAATACTTATTGGCAATCTAACGGGTTGTTATTGATTAAAAGGGCCAACAAGTATTTTCCAATCATAGAGCCAATTCTGAAGAAACATGGTGTTCCAGATGATTTTAAATATTTAGCAGTTATTGAAAGTGGCTTACAAAATGTAGTTTCACCGGCAAGAGCAACAGGGTTCTGGCAAATAATGAAGGGTACAGGAAAGGATTATGGGCTGGAGGTTAATGATAATGTTGATGAACGATATCATGTTGTAAAATCAACCGAAGCTGCCTGTGAGTATATAAAAGATGCTAAAGAAAAACTAGGGTCATGGACTCTGGCAGCAGCAGCCTACAATGCTGGAATGGCAGGTGTAACCAGACAATTGGATCGTCAGAAGGTAGCAGATTATTACGATTTGTTACTTGGTGAAGAGACTAGAAGATATGTTTTTAGAATTCTGGCTATTAAAGAAATATTGTCAGATCCGAAAGCATATGGCTTTAATCTGGATGAAAGCCATCTGTACAAGCATATTCCTACATATGAAGTACAGGTAGATACGCCTGTTACGGATTTTGCTGATTTTGCCAAAAAGTTTGACATTAACTACAAGGTGTTGAAAATCCATAATCCCTGGTTGAGAGATTCGTATTTGAATAATGCATCAAGAAAGAAATATCAGATAGAAATTCCGGAAAAAGGATATTATTCGAAAGCTAAATAGTGTTTGAAGTATTAAAAAATTATTCTTGGGAGCTTTTATTAGGGCTTAACTATCTTATAGCAGTGATCACTGCTATAAGTATTATCTTAAGTAATGTTAACCCAACCAAAACCCTCTCTTATTTAATTTTACTTTTAGCATTCCCGTTTGTAGGAATTGTTATTTATTATCTATTTGGACAGGAATATCGTAAAAGCAAAATCTTCGAAAGGAAAAATGTTTTAAATCAACACCGGATTAAGGAGTGGAAGAACTCTTTGTTTTTGGATTCGGATATTATTCAGCGAATTGAGGACAATCTTCTGGAAGATAAGATTAGGTTGGTAAAGCTACTTTTCCGATCAGAGCGTTCTCCATTAACAATTCACAATAGGGTTAAGGTTCTTCTGAATGGTGAACAAAAGTTTAAAGCCCTCTTTGAAGATATAGATAAAGCGGAAAAGACCATTCATCTGGAATATTATATAATTGAGGATGATATTATTGGTGGGCAATTAATTGATTTGATTTGTAAAAAATCGAAGGATGGAGTGAAGGTAAGGCTTAGCTATGATTATGTGGGAAGTAAGCTTACTTCGAGAGCTTACAAGAAATTGAAGGAAGCCGGGGTAACGTATCATCCTTTTATGCCGGTTTACTTCCCGAAATTTACCAGTAAGCTGAATTATAGAAATCATAGAAAAATAGCCGTAATCGATGGGAAAGTTGGATATGTTGGAGGTATAAATGTTACTGATCGATACGTGAATATTCCAGGTTCTGACAGGTATTGGCGAGATACTCATTTACGTATTGAAGGTGAGGCTGTCGGATCCCTACAATTACATTTTTTACTTAATTGGGATTTTTTGACAGATTATGACCTTGTTATTGAGGATCACTTTTTTCCAAAACCAGAGATCAATGATAAAGCTTTAGTTCAAATTGCGGCTAGCGGTCCTGATAGTGACTGGGCGAGTATTATGGAGGCTATTTTTACTGCAATAAATACTGCTGATAAAAGTATATATATTACCACTCCTTATTTTATTCCTAATGATGAGGTTAAGACTGCTATTACTTCTGCTGCGCGAAGTGGCGTGGAGGTGAAATTGATTTTGCCTGAAAAAGGAGATTCATGGGCGGCACAATATGCCGGTTTTTCATTTGTAGAAGAAATGCTGGAGTCTGGAGTCAGGGTTTATCTTTACACGAAGGGATTTGTTCATGCAAAAACTATGGTGGTCGATGATGTATTTGCTACTGTTGGTACTTCGAATATGGATTACAGAAGTTTCAATATTAATTTTGAGATCAATGCATTGGTTTACGACCGGGCAATAACCAAAGAGCTTTCTGAGGTATTTAATGAAGATCTAAAGAGTTGTAGAGAGCTAACTTTAGATTCGTGGAGAAATAGATCAAAAGTTCAAAAAATTAAAGAGTCATTCAATCGCTTGTGGGCTCCTATTTTATAACAAAATAAAAGCCGCATCAAGCGGCTTTTATTTAGATTTTTTTCATTTGCTGTTGCATCATCTTTATCTGATCGGCCAGCATATTTTGTTTATCTAGTTTTTTAGCTTCATTTAATAACATAGTAGCTTCTCTTTTTCTTCTTTTTTGCATGGCAATACCCGCCAGGCTTAATTTTGCCATTGCCTTATCGTAACCCATGGATAATCCTAACTTAAGTGCTTTCTTAAAGTACTTTTCTGCTTGAGTTAAGTTTGTTTGAGAAGCCATTATACCATTCAGGTAATTATAGTAACCTTGTTGCTTTTTTATTAAAGAACTCTCAGGATTCTTAATTTTATCTAACCACTTTTTGGTGCCTTCAAAATCTTGTTTACGCATTCTGAGAAAGGCCAAAAGTATAAATTCATTTCTGAAATATAGAAATACAAAGACTAACGCAATAAGTATTAAGAATATACCATTGCCGATGTTTCCTTCTATAAATTGATAAACGGCATAGGCTAATGTCAATCCTGCTAATACTAATTTGATATTTTTGTTGTACATGATTAAATGAGTAATTTTGGAGGCCAAAGTTAATAAAAACAAATAAAAATATTTTTTCAAAAAGGTTTGTCAAAGTAAAAACTTGTTGTATTTTTGCGCCGCACTTTGCACAAGGAATTGAAGCGCGGGCACTAATAAATAGATTTACCAAGTTAGAAAAAGATATTAAGTCATGAAAAGAACATTTCAACCATCTAAAAGAAAAAGAAGAAACAAGCACGGGTTTAGAGAAAGAATGGCAACTGCTAACGGTAGAAAGGTGCTTGCTAAAAGAAGAGCAAAAGGAAGAAAGAAATTAAGTGTGTCTTCTGAACCAAGACATAAAAAATAATGATATCAGTATTTTTTAAAATATGAAGGTGTTACTTTTATTAGTAACACCTTTTTTTTATATCTTATAGAAAGAATTCGTTTAAATTACACAACACCAGGAAGATGCCAAAAAGAAAAGACCTCAATTGTATTTTAATTATCGGTTCGGGCCCAATAATTATCGGGCAAGCATGTGAGTTTGATTATTCTGGATCTCAGTCACTTAGATCACTAAGAGAAGACGGGATTGAAACTGTACTAATCAATAGCAATCCTGCTACGATTATGACAGATCCTAAAATGGCCGATCATGTTTATTTGAAACCTTTGACTACCAAGTCTATTGTTGAAATCCTTAAAGAACATCCAAATATTGATGCGGTGCTTCCAACGATGGGAGGTCAAACAGCTCTAAACCTATGTATAGAGGCTGACGAGAAAGGTATTTGGGAAGATTTTGGAGTAGAAATTATAGGTGTTGATATTGAAGCCATAAATATCACTGAAGATAGAGAGCAGTTTCGTGAGCTTATGGGGAAAATTGACGTTCCAATGGCACCTCAAGCAACAGCTTCCTCTTTTTTGAAAGGTAAAGAAATTGCTCAGGAATTTGGATTCCCATTAGTAATTAGAGCTTCATATACGCTTGGTGGTGCAGGAGCTTCAATAGTTTATGAGAAGGAAGACTTTGACGAATTGTTAAGTCGTGGTTTAGAGATTTCACCAATTCACGAGGTGATGATTGATAAAGCCATGATGGGATGGAAAGAATATGAGCTGGAGCTTCTAAGAGATAAAAATGATAATGTTGTAATTATCTGTACTATCGAAAATATGGATCCGATGGGGATTCATACTGGAGATTCTATTACTGTAGCCCCGGCTATGACACTTTCTGATAGAACTTTCCAACGTATGCGGGATATGGCTATCAAGATGATGCGCAGTATAGGTGATTTTGCAGGGGGATGTAATGTTCAGTTTGCTGTGAGTCCGGATGAAAAAGAAGATATTATTGCTATTGAAATTAATCCGCGTGTATCTCGTTCTTCTGCTTTAGCATCAAAAGCTACAGGATATCCAATTGCAAAAATAGCTTCTAAGCTAGCCATAGGTTATACCTTAGATGAATTGGATAACCAGATTACAAAATCTACCTCTGCTTTATTTGAACCGACCTTGGACTATGTTATCGTTAAGATTCCTCGTTGGAACTTTGATAAATTTGAAGGTTCAGATCGTACTTTAGGGTTACAAATGAAGTCGGTAGGAGAGGTAATGGGAATCGGAAGATCTTTCCAGGAAGCATTACATAAAGCTACTCAATCACTAGAAATTAAAAGGAATGGTCTTGGAGCAGATGGAAAAGGATATACCAATTATGATCAGATAATTGATAAATTAACGAATGCCAGCTGGGATAGGGTATTTGCAATTTATGATGCCATACAACTTGGAATTCCACTGAGCCGCATACACGAAATTACAAAAATAGATATGTGGTTCTTGAAGCAATTTGAGGAACTGGATGCATTGGAGAAAAAGATTTCCACATACAATACTATTGAATCATTGCCTAAGCAGTTGTTGCTGGAAGCAAAGCAAAAAGGTTTTGCTGACCGACAAATAGCCCATATGGTAAAATGCTGGGAAAGTGAAGTATATAATAAGCGCGAAGATTTAGGAATTAAACGGGTTTATAAATTGGTCGACACTTGTGCTGCAGAATTTAAAGCTCAAACTCCTTATTACTATTCTACTTTTGAAGATGAAATAGAAACCGCTTCCGGAGAAACCTATGTAGCCAATGAGAGTGTGGTTACGGATAAGAAGAAAATTGTAGTTCTTGGTTCGGGACCTAACCGAATTGGTCAGGGAATTGAGTTTGATTACTGTTGTGTACATGGGGTTTTAGCGGCTGCAGAGTGTGGTTATGAGACCATCATGATTAACTGTAATCCTGAAACCGTATCTACGGATTTTGATACGGCCGATAAATTATATTTTGAACCTGTATTCTGGGAACATATATACGACATTATCAGACATGAAAAACCTGAAGGAGTGATCGTTCAGCTTGGAGGTCAAACGGCTCTTAAACTTGCTGAGAAGTTGGATAAATACGGTATAAAGATTATTGGTACGAGCTTCGAAGCCTTAGATCTAGCTGAAGATCGTGGAAGTTTTTCAACTTTACTTAAAGAGAATAATATTCCTTATCCGGAATTTGGTGTAGCCGAAAATGCAGACGAGGCTTTGGCTCTTGCAGATGAATTAGATTTTCCAATCCTGGTAAGACCGTCTTATGTATTGGGAGGACAAGGAATGAAAATTGTTATTAACAAAGAAGAACTAGAGGAGCATGTTGTTGATCTTCTAAGAAAG
Organism: Zhouia amylolytica; assembly: GCF_900116365.1. Taxonomy (GTDB): domain Bacteria; phylum Bacteroidota; class Bacteroidia; order Flavobacteriales; family Flavobacteriaceae; genus Zhouia; species Zhouia amylolytica. The sequence goes on from NZ_FPAG01000002.1 coordinate 182,517, forward strand.
ATTCCAAATAATAAATTGTTGTTGGATCATTACCTGGATGGTGCCATAGAAGCGGAGGCGGATGCAATTTGTGACGGTGAGAATGTATATATCATTGGTATAATGGAGCACATCGAGCCTTGTGGAATTCACTCTGGTGATTCAAATGCTACTTTACCTCCTTTTAATCTAGGTGAGTTTGTAATGCAGCAGATAAAAGATCATACTAAAAAGATTGCACTTGCTTTAAATACTGTAGGCTTGATAAATATTCAGTTCGCAATTAAAGATGATAAAGTGTATATCATTGAAGCGAATCCGAGAGCTTCCAGAACAGTACCTTTTATAGCTAAAGCTTATGGCGAACCGTATGTGAACTATGCCACTAAAGTAATGCTTGGCGATAAAAAAGTTACTGATTTTGATTTTAATCCTAAATTAGAAGGATATGCAATCAAACAGCCGGTGTTCTCATTCAATAAATTCCCTAACGTAAATAAGAATCTGGGGCCTGAAATGAAGAGTACAGGTGAAAGCATCTTGTTTATCGACAGTCTTAAAGACGATGAGTTTTATGATTTATACCAGCGTAGAAGAATGTATTTAAGTAAATAAAATTATTGTGATTTTAATAGAAAAGGGTTGCTATATAGCAACCCTTTTTTTAATGGATGTACTGGAAACATATACCTGTTAAAATAGCAACTCCGAAACTAAGAAGGGTTCCTATTAGAATGTACTCTGTTAGCTTTCTGTCTTTTGATTGTGTTAGATCGTTAAATCTGAATATTGATTTGGCGGCGATTAAAAAACCAACGCCCTCCCAATGATTTGTTGCTATAAATACAAATACAAGAAGTCGTTCGAGCATGCCAATATACATACCTGCATTTTGCAAAGAGCCGTTATGCTTCATTTCAGTTTTTGGGGTATAAACAGAGATTAACATTTTAATCATTATTGAACTTGGCATGGTTAAAAAAATAATCGAGGCAATCAGGAATAAAAATTCATTACTGAGCTTAAAATTAAATTGTACTGTAGAGGTTATTAACACCATGGACATGATCACAGCTAAATGCAATAGCTGATCAATAAAAAATAACAGACGTTTCGTTTTTTTTCTTTGGATTATTACTTTGGCTCCGTCAATAATGAAATGCGAAATACCAATTATTAAGGGAATATACCACTGTTCTGTATTCCAAAGCAAGATAAAACTTAATGCTACGTGAATAATGACGTGTAAATAAAGTTTTTTTGATCGAAGTTTCTTTTTTTCTTTGCTTTGAACCCAATTTTTGGGTTGTAGAAGGAAGTCTCCTATGAGATGGGCTATAAGTAGGCGTAGTAATAGTTCCATTTTTTATTTAGGGTGTTGCAATTGATCGATTTTTTGCCGATACATTTTATCTACATCTATTATTTCATCTAAATTGGCTCTTTTCTGACGTTCACTCACTGTGTTTTGCTTAATTCCTATAATGTTACCGATTTCTTTTTGAGATAGGAATGGGTTTTCCAGTGTTATTTTAACTATTTCAGCAGAGTTGGCAGTCCAGGTATCCATAGTGAGTAACAATAGTTTAAAATAAAGATTGAGTTCGGTATCTATTTGGTTATTTTTGGTTTTAATAGCCAAATTTACCTTATCTCTTTTAAGGCGTTCAAAACGTTCTCCAGAATATATGAATGCATCACCAGTGGCTTCAGAAATTGTTCTTGCTTCACCAGTTTTTTCTCCGACACCAATAGCTAATCGAACATCTAAACCCTTAATAGATCGAATAGCTGCCTTTAGCAGTACTGCTATTTTAAAGGCATTGTAGAAATCCTGTATTTCAACCTGAAAACTATCTCCTCTGAATATTTCCCAATATCGATCATTTTCAGTAATCTTAGTTAGCGATTTCTTTAAGACCTCTAACCAAACTTTTGGATCTTCTGATTGCCTGGAATTGATAATATCGCCTGTGATAACACTTGTCATAACTCAAATATCGTTTAAAATATTGATATATGCAAATATCGTTTTATAAGGCGATTTACTTGAATATCGTGTTATATGTCGATTTTAATGTTATATCCTTCTAATTCGTGTAACATATCTTTTGCATTGTATTTGACATGATCCGAATAATCTATTCGTTCATTACGTAATTCAATGCGTTTGATGCTTTTAAAAAAACGCCTGAGTTCATTTTCAGATTTAATAATGAGTCCGGGAACTTTAGCATTTGTACCATCCTTATCTTTGGCAACCATTGTAAAGTAAGATGAATTACAATGTTTGACTTTTCCAGATTGAATATTTTCGGCTTCAACACGAATACCAACAACAATAGATGTGTTTCCAACATAATTAACAGAGGCTTTCATAGTAACCAATTCACCAACTTCAATGGGTTGTAGAAAGTCTACCGTATCAACAGATGCAGTTACGCAGTAAGTTTCCGAATGTTTTGAGGCGCATGCAAAAGCAATTTGATCAAGTAAGGAAAGGATATAGCCCCCGTGGATTTTGCCACTAAAATTTGTATGAGACGGGAGCATTAACTCCGAAATGGTAACTTGGGACTCCGATACGGTTTTATGTTCTTTGTTCATTTTAATTCTGCTTATGGGGAGACACTTCTTTTGTTACGTCTGTAATGAAATATTTTGTATCGCCCAACCAAATTAATTTAGTGAATCGTTCTTTATAGCTAACTTTTACATAGTGACCCTGGTATGACTCCAGTTTCTTTAAAACATCTTTTCTGCTGTCTTCAACAGAAAATTTAAATATTTGAGCTCCTGAAATTCCTTGGCTTAACTCTCCTTCCCAAGTTTTAAAGATGACACCTTTATGACTAATTTTAATAAGCTCTCCAGAACGAACACCTTCACTGTAGGGAACAAAGTAAATAAAGACGAGGTATAGCGTACTTAGGAGAACTATAGATAACAAGAAAATTCTTAAAAATTTTTTCATTTGGGACTGATGTTTTAGTAATGAGTTGGATTAATCAATAAGTTCATCATCATGGTTTGCTCTATTTAACCATTTTTGATCGATTTGTTTACTTGCTTTGGCTCCTAACTTTTTTAATTTCTCAATTCGGGTCAATAGGTTTCCTCTGCCCGTAAGTTTGGTCATGGATGAAGAATATGTGTTTTGAACGGTCTGTAATTGTTTACCAACCTTTTCCAGATCATCTAGCAAGTTTTTAAACTGGTCATATAATCTACCTGCCTGAATGGCAATGTCTAATGCATTCTTATGTTGCTTATCATTTTGCCACATACTGTCAATAGTCCTTAAAGTTGCTAAAAGCGTCGATGGAGTAACAATAACAATATTTTTTTCAAAGGCAGTGTTATATAGTTGAGGCTCTTCCTGAGAAGCAATCGCAAAAGCAGGTTCCATTGGTATAAATAACAATACAAAATCAGGACTCTCTATCTTATAGAGATCATGATAGTTCTTGGCGCTAAGTTGATCGACATGTTTTTTTATTGAATTCACATGCTCTTTAAGTAATCCAGGCTTTAATAATTCGTCTTCTTCATTAACAAAACGTTCATAAGCAATTAGAGAAACCTTAGAATCGACAATCATTTTCTTATTGTCTGGAAGATTTATAATTACATCTGGTAAAACACGTTTCCCTTCTTCAGTGGTAAAACTATTTTGAACCGTATATTCACTACCTTTTTCTAAACCTGACTTCTCTAATACGCGTTCTAAAACCAATTCTCCCCAATTCCCCTGCATTTTGGTATCGCCCTTAAGAGCTTTAGTAAGATTAGAGGCCTCTTTGGTTATCTGTTGATTTAATTCTCTAAGGTTTTTAAGCTGTTCCTGAAGGGCAGAATGACGAGTAATACTCTCTTTATTACTATCCTCTACGCGCTTTTCAAAATGTTGAATTTTTTCCTGAAGCGGATTTAAAATATTCTTTATGTTTTCTTTGTTTTGAAGTGTGAATTTCTCCGACTTTTCTTCAAGTATCTTGTTGGCCAGAATTTGAAAATCTTTTGTGAATTTTTCCTGTAGCTGTTCTACTTCTTCCTTGTATTCTAAATTCTTTTGTTTTAAGTTTTCAAAATCTGCCTCCTTTTTGGTCAATTGAATAAAGATGCTTTCTCGTTCTTTTTGCAATTCTTTATAGGCCTCTTTTTCTGAAACAATAACTGAACGCAGTTCTTCAACAGAATTTTTTAATTGATTTTCACGCTCTAATGCTGAGCTTTCTTCGGACCTGGATTTTAGTTTTTGAATATAAATACCTAAAAATATACCAATGGCGCCAAAAATTAAGGCTATAATGATAAGAAGTAAATTTTCTGACATTTGATAGTTCTTTTAGTTCAAATATACATCATACAACTTTATTAATACTGCGATAATCAATGTTCCTTAGATACTAATTTAAAAATAACCAATTGATTGATTTGAATGTTATATCTTGTGGTTCCATAAATATTGTCATTATGTTTAAAAATATATTTTACGTTTTATTGTTATTCACGACCTTAGGAGTACCTGCTCAAAATTTGAGTGTGCTTTCCTATAATATTAAATACGATAATCCGAATGATACTGAGAATAATTGGAATGACAGGAAGGATTTTTTAATTTCTCAATTGAGATTTAATGAACCTGATATTTTTGGAACTCAAGAGGGATTGATTAACCAATTGCAAGAAATAGATAAAAATCTTCAACATTATAAATTTGTTGGTATTGGGAGAGATCATGGAGATAAGAGGGGAGAGCATACTGCAATATTTTATAATACAGACAGGATTGACCTATTGAAACATAACACCTTCTGGCTCTCTGAAACTCCGCAGATACCTTCAAAAGGATGGGATGCCGCGCTTAACAGAATTTGTACATACGCAATGTTTGAGTTTAAAGCGTCTGGTGAAAAATTTATTGTTTTCAATACACATTTTGATCATATAGGTGATCTTGCAAGGGTGGAGAGTGCTAAATTAATTCTAAAGAAAATTAAGGAAGTGAATACTGACAATCTTCCTGTTGTTTTGATGGGTGATTTCAACCTCCAGGAAAAAGACCAAGGGATACAATATATTACCACGGTTATGAAGGATACTTACGTTGCGGCCGGTGAAAATTCATTTGGTCCGAAAGGAACCTTTAATGGTTTTAAATTTGAAAATCCGGTAGACAAGCGAATCGATTTTATTTTTGTTTCAGATAAATTAAGTGTTTTAAAAAGTGCAATATTCAGTGACTCAAGGAACTGTAAATACCCTTCTGATCATTTCCCTGTTTACGCTTTATTAAAGTTTATAAAATAAAAGTCTTTTTAGAAATAAGGAGTTCTGCGATGTTTTTGCAAGAATTAAAGGATTCTTGTGCATTAAGTCTGGAGTCTTTAAGGTAGCAATTGTATTATTGGTTAACTCTAAAGCTTCCTGTTTTGGTGTCAAATTCAATTAAATCTTTTGGGAATAATTCATTGAACTTTCCCTCTTCAATCAATGAACAAGGATCTCCAAATGTTGTTTTATTTTTGGACATCACCAGCATCTTGTCACAAAGTTGAATGGCAAGGTCAATTTCATGTGAGGAAAAAAGAATGGTCTTACCTGTTTCAAAGGCAATTTTCTTCAAAATTTTTAAAATATAGGCCTTGTGATAGATGTCGAGATGTGTAGTGGGTTCGTCTAAAATAATTAAAGAGGTGTCTTGTGCCAGTGCTCTGGAAATCATTACTTTTTGAAGTTGACCATCGCTTAATTCGTAACACTTTTTATTTTCAAGTTCCTGTAAATTTACAAGGGCTATAGCCTCCTTAATTTTTCGAATATCGTTTTTATTGAGTGCTCCGATCCAATTCGTGTAAGGTTGTCTTCCCAACGCTATTAATTCTATAACAGTTATATTTTTGGAAGGGATTTTTTCCGTGAGTACCAAACTTAACTCCGAAGCTAATTCCAGTGGTTTATATTTTAGAATATTTTTTCCATTGATTTCGATTTCTCCATTAAGTTTTGGCTGAATTTTAGCAAGGGTTCTCAGGAGTGTGGATTTACCAACACCGTTAGCTCCAACAATGCCAATAAGCTCCCCGGGTTGAAGTGAAAAGTTTATGTCTTTAGCAATTATAAGATCTTTGCCTCTTACACTGTAACCAACGGAGAGGTCCTTGACTTTCAAAACGCTATGTTGAAGATTCTTTTTGATAATGAAATATTTAATTAAAACACCATTTTCTTTTTCCTGACTAACAACCATATAACTACCGGAGCTCCAATAATTGATGTAATCGCATTAATTGGTAATGAATATTCACTATGAGGTAATTGTGCTATGGTGTCACATATTAACATTAATATGGCACCGTACAAAATTACGGCTGGAACGAGAACTTTATGATTGTTTGTAATAAAAATTTGCTTTGTTAAATGCGGAACTGCAAGACCTATAAATGCAATTGGACCTGCAAATGCTGTAACACTACCTGCCAGTATACTCGTGGCAATAATGATAGTAAATCTCGATTTTTTTAAGTTCATTCCGAGACTTCTGGCGTAGTTTTCTCCTAAAAGTAAGGAATTGAGGTTTTTAAGTGATAAGATGCTTAAACCAATCCCGAGAACAGATATAATTGAGAAAATCAAAAGCTGATTCCAGCTTAGGTTCCCCAGACTTCCAAATGACCAAAAAATATATTGTTGAAGTTTTTCAGTATTACTGAAATAGGCCAGGACGCTGACGATGGCGGTAGTTATACTGCCAAACATCAACCCGATTATTAATAACGCCATGGTATCTCTAACCTTGCTGGCAACTATGAGAACCGCCATAAGTACTAAAAAGCTTCCCAGGCTTGCTGCCACTGCAATTCCGGTACTGCTAATTAAACTCATTGAAAAGACTGTTCCAAATACTGAGGTTCCCATTATAAGTATAGCTACACCTAAACTTGCCCCAGAACTTATACCTAAAACAAAAGGACCTGCCAATGGATTTCTAAACAATGTTTGCATTAATAAACCACTAACAGAAAGTCCGCTTCCAACCAAAATAGCTGTAAGAGCTTTGGGGATTCTGTAATTCAGTATAATATATTTCCAGGATTCCTTTTCTACTTCACCATTAATTAAAGACGAAAATATGGCTTTAACAGGGATAGATACAGATCCCATACTGATATTAGCAAGCAGGCACAGTATCAGTATGAAAACTAAAATAAAAAAAGAAATACGATATGCTTTGGCGCTTTTCAATTATTCTAATGGTTTAAAGAAAAACAATTTGTGGTTTGGTAAAAGTTCAGGATGTAAAATATGAATAATATCTTTTAAAACTACATCCGGGCGGTTTGGAGCCAGTTCGTAGTATAAAATTCCTCCTGTAGCCCCTTTGGTAAGACTAAAGGTATAAATGTTTTTGTTTTTATAGGCATCAAATAGGCTGTAGTGAGGATTCGAATCATCTAACTCGGCATACGATGTAAATTGTGATGATCCTAACCAAATATCAGCATTTTTAGCCTTTTCTAAAACGCTTTCAAAATTAAGAGCCAAACTACCAGTACCTTTGGTCTCTTTCCAAAGATAGTTGGCATTTGCATCTTTTAAGAATTGCCCTGCCCAGCTCTCACCTGTAGGCATATACCAAACGTCTTTAAACATTGCACCACTAAAAACAGTAGGACGTGATTTAGATTTTTTAGCAATATCCTTTACTCTTTGATATTCTTTTTCAATACTATTGAAGATTGAGTCAGCTAATTTTTCTTTGCCGAAAAACGGAGCGAAAAACTTGATCCATTCTGCTTTTCCCAAAGGTGTTTCTTCTGCCCAGTCTCCATTATAGGCAACAGAGATTCCTGAACGTTGAATTGCATCGTAAGTTTTATTTTGACTATTTATAGAAAAGCCTACAACTACATCAGGTTTCATATCAATTAATATCTCTGTATTGATCGATTCATTCATCCCTAATTCTATTATTTCCCCATTATCGATTCGTTTTCTTGCTGCCTCCGATGATACGTATTTAGTGTCTGGAAAACCTACTAACTTATCAATTTCATTGAGGGCTTCCAAGGCGGGTATATGCGTAGTTGAAGTCACCACAATTTTATCAATCGGAACCTCTATTAAAGCATCATAATCTATTTGGGGGGCATTAGCTCCTTTTGGAATCAGCACATATTTAAAAGACTCCTCACTGTTAGGCCAAGGTCCCAGAACATCAATGGAAGTGTACTGACTATTTTTGCTAATAGTAAATCCTTTTGCGTATTCAATATCGACCAATTCAACATCCGAATTACGAACTCCCTTCGAGGAGGAAGATTTTTTTTCTTTACAGCCTGTAAATGCAAGCATTAAGATCAGGCAAATAGAGAAGTATTTATACTGAAACATCTCTTATATGAGTTTATTTATAATATATTGAATATTAATTTTTGATGAACCAAACTTCGTTAATTTTTTTGAAAATGAATGAATATTGGTACAATTCAATCTATCTATTTATGCATGATTTCAATTAATTTCTAATCTGTTTTGGGCATAAATTATTTTAAAAACAGCCCCATAATCGATTTTAATTTTGAAGGAATCCTCAAGAGGAATTTGATTTATATGGGACAGAATTACTCTTATTACCCCGGCATGACTAACAACTATACTATTTTTTTTTGAGCTTAAAAGTTCTTCCAGAAATTCCAGGCTTCTTCTTTGTAAGTCGATATACGATTCTCCATTGGGAACCTTTACATTGACAAAATCATCCATCCATGGATTTAATTCATTGTTTTCAATATCGTTCCATTTTTTTAATTCCCACGTACCAAAATTGAGTTCTTTTAATCTGTTTTCCATAATGATTGGTTGCATTAGATCTTCGGCTAATATGCTACAACGCTTTAAAGGACTTGTATAAAGTTTAAATGATTTATAGTTTTTGGGTAATTGGTCTTTAATTTTTTTTAATTCAGTAAGATAATTTTCATCCAAATCAATATCTGCTTGTCCATAACAAGTTCCTTTTTCAATTTTGGGTGTCGTATGTCTGATTAAATATATTTCCATATAATAAGGATACTAAGATAAAAAACAACTTCACAAAGTTGTTGGGTTGCTCCAGCGCAATCACCTGTATGTCCGCCTAGCCATTTCATGAACTTTTTTCCTAAATACATTTTGGCGAAATAAACGGGAATGATGGATATAAAAACCCAGGGTGAGAAAAATAAAAAAAGAGGAGCGATGCCAAAAAGTCCGCTAATGATAATCATTTTTATATTTATACTCTTAGCCGCTGGTTTTGCCTTGCTATTTATATCATCTCGGACATATGGGTGAGTATATATTAAAGTTGTGGCCATGAATCTACTAAGGCTATGCCCTGAAATTAGTAATATCGGAATTAAGGAATTAGGGCTGCTTTTTAAAGCAAAAAACTTGATAGTCAGTATTAAAATAAGACCTACCGCTCCGTACGTCCCCAATCTTGAATCTTTCATAATTGAAAGTATCTTTTCTTTTGTCCATCCGCCACCTAATCCGTCACATACATCAGCAAAACCATCTTCATGAAAGGCCCCGGTAGTATATATGGTAGCTGCCATAGAAAGCAGTATTGCGATTTCTAGAGGAAGTAGATATAAGCTTCCATAGAAAGCCAATGCGCCAATACTACCAACAATTATACCCACTAAAGAAAAATATTTTGAACTTTTTGAGAGGTAATCAGGGTTGTGATCGACCCAATTCGGACAAGGGATTCTTGTAAAGAACATGATGGCGGTTAGAAAAATATGTAGCTCTTTCTTCAACATAGTTATTCTGATTTGGTACTTACCCCAGCACTTTCAAAACTGGCCATATGATTTAAAAAATCTGTAGATGCTCTTAACACAGGTACAGCCATAGCAGCCCCCGTACCCTCTCCTAATCGCATATTGAAGTTCAGTAATGGTTTAACATTTAGGTACTCAAGCATTTTTTGATGTCCTTGCTCATTAGAGCTATGCGCAAAAATGCAATAGTCAATTACATTCTTATTAATTTCAATTGCAATAAGAAGAGCAGAGGTGACTATAAAGCCATCGATAATGATGGTCATTTTATGCTCAGCTGCTTTTAATATAGCTCCAACAATCATTGCAATTTCATAGCCTCCAAAGGTGGCCAGTGCTTCTAAAGGATTATTTGGGTGGTGCTTTTTTAATACTTCAGAAAGTACTTTAGTTTTGTTTTGAATACCTTCCGCATTAAGCCCAGTACCGGCCCCAACACAATTTTCAATTGGTGTTTTTGTGATATAATGCATTAATAATGCAGCAGAGGAAGTATTTCCAATTCCCATTTCACCAAAACCAATAGTATTTACCTCATTTTTACTGCGATCTTCTACCAGTTCAGCTCCTTTTTTGATTGCTTTTAAACATTGTTCATTATTCATAGCAGGTTCCAGGCGATAATTTTTAGTCCCAAAATCAATTTTTGCATGAATAAGTGGCAGGTTCTTTTCAAAATTATAATTGACACCTGCATCAATAATCTGAAGATCAATGTTATTGGTTTCGCTAAAAACGTTAATAGCAGCTCCTCCTTGAAGAAAATTATAAACCATTTGCGTGGTAACTTCTTGAGGATAGGGGTTTACTATGCCTTCTTGTGCAATACCGTGGTCTCCAGCAAAGACTAAAATGGTCGGATTTTTGATTTTTGGTTCCAAGGTCTCTTGTATGGCCCCAATTTGTAGTGCAACCTTCTCTAAAACACCTAAAGCACCAATTGGTTTGGTTTTATTATCTATTTTATATTGAAGTTTTTCCTTTAGGTTATTATTTAGTAAGGGTGATATAGTAAATTTCATTCGTTAATTATTTTAAAGTAATTGGTAATCCAGAAACCATAAAAGTAGCCTTGTCGGCATGTTTTGCTATATGTTGATTCATCCAGCCCTGTAATTCTGTAAATTTCCTGCCCATATGTGTGTCTGCATGCAGTCCCATACCAATTTCATTAGAAATGATAATAATAGTAGCCGGGATTTCAAGGATTTTCGCAAATTCTTCCTTTGCTAACTTCAAACTTTCATCCCTGTCATGTTTTGTATCCATATAGAAATTCGTTAGCCAGAGCGTTACACAATCCACAACAACAACATCATTTGCAAAAATGACATTTGAAATAAATTTTTCCTCTTCAACCGAAATCCATCTTTCATCCCGATCTTCTATATGTCTTTGGATACGTTGTTGATGATCTTCATCCCATACACGTGAAGTTGCAAGATATTTAGGAGTAATAGAAAGGCTAAGTGCCAGATTTTGAGCGTATGAACTTTTTCCTGAGCGTTCACCTCCCGTGATATAATAAATCATTTTATGCAGAAATTTTTGATAAAAGTATTTAAAAAATAATTACAAAAAAGTTTTGAAGGAAAAGTTAACAGGTTTATAAATTAACTCTATCTTTGTCCAAGAATTTTGTTTCAAACCCTTATCAGGGGGGAGAATTAAAAGGGAATCTGGTGAAAAACCAGAGCTGTTCCCGCAACTGTAAGCTTAGTCCTTTTATAAGGACGCTTGTTGTAAAATCTTTGAAAACCACTGTTCATGTCAAATTAGTTTTGACAACCTGTTTTGGAAATTAATGATTACAGGAGAATGGGAAGGTATACAACAAGACGCAAGTCAGGAGACCTGCAAAATTCCATAAATAATTGTCAAACTTTCGGGATAAAGGTTTGGGTATGAATACTTCATGCTTTTTCCCTATTTACTGTAATTACAAAATGAATAAAAGAATTATTTCTGTTTGTACACTTGGATTGATGAGTGTGTATGCTATGGCTCAACAGAAAAAAAGCGATGTGGAACAACTGGAAGAAGTGGTTGTGTCTGATTCAAGATTTGAATTAAAACGTGAGAATTCTGGTAAAACTGTTATCAAAATTAATAAACAGGAAATTGAGCGCAATCAGGGTAAAACATTAGCTGAGCTTATTAATACCAAGTCAGGAATTGAAATTAATGGAAGTAGGAGTAACGCGGGACAAAATTTAAGTACTTATGTTAGAGGTGGTTCCAACAGACAGGTTTTAGTTATAATTGATGGCGTACAAGTGTCTGATGCATCTCAATCTGCGAGTGAATATGATTTACGTATGTTGTCTTTAGGTGCTATTGAATCTATTGAGATTATTAAAGGGGCGGCCAGTACCTTATACGGAAGTGGTGCTGCAACAGCAGTTATTAATATTACAACCAAAAAAGCCGCAGCAAAATCCGTTGCATTAAATATCAACTCAAGTATCGGAACTAATCAGACGCATGATGATCAAAACTATAATCTTGCGGATTTCCATAATGATGTGACTTTGAATGGTAACGGAGGTAAATTAAATTACCTTGTAAGTTTTAATCAGCAGAACACCAATGGTATGTCAGCTGCGGCTGAACAGGCGAAAGAAAAAGATCCATTTTCAAAATATGCTGTTAATGCAAAGTTTGGCTATGATTTTTGTGACTCATTTTCTTTTGGAGTTTATGGGAATTATACTGATATAGCATCTGCATATGATGCTGCGGCCTATACTGATGCAAATAATTGGTTTAATAGTAAGCAATACCGAACCGGGTTAACATCTAAAATTAAATATAATGGAGGTTCGGTTAATATAAATGGAGCTTACAGTAAATATGACCGTGAATTTATTTCAGCATATCCTTCAAGTTTTATAGCCGAAAACTGGGTAGTAGATGCTTACACAAAAAACACATTTAATAAGACCTTGTATACGATATTGGGGGTTAATATAGTAGATGATGAGACAGATTTTGAAAGTGCAGAATCTGCAACCAAAGTAGATCCGTATGCCAATGTTGTGTATGTTTCTGAATTTGGATTAAATATTAATTCTGGTGTTCGTTGGAATAATCATAGCGAATATGGTTCTCATTTTACTTACAATATAAATCCATCTTATGTATTTACCTTTGATGATAACTATTTGAAACTCTTCGGATCATACAGTACATCTTTTATTGCACCTTCGTTATCGCAATTATTTGGATTTTATGGACCAAATCCAGACTTGAAACCTGAAGAAGATAGAACTATTGAAGGAGGAGCAGAATTTAAACTTGGACAAAAATTTAGGGTTAGTGCTTTATACTTCAACAGGGATGAAGAAAATTTAATAGCTTACGATTTCAATCAAGGATACTATAATGTATCTGAGAAATCTTCTGCTCAGGGAGTAGAGGTAGAGGTTGTTGCAACCCCTGTTGAAGTATTAACTATCTCAGCGAATTATGCGTTCACTGAGCGTAAAGATGTTGTGGCAATCAGAATACCTAAACACAAAGCAAATGCAACAGTGGGGTATACTATTTCTGATAAAACATTTGCTTCGATAAGTTATCAATTTAACGGAGATCGACTGGATACTGATTTTAGTACTTTCAGTAATGTTACTTTAGATAGTTTTAGTTTAGTAGACTTTTATGCCAGCCATCAGCTGTCAAAAAAAGTGAAATGTTTCGCAGGAGTCTACAATCTCTTAAATGAAGAATATACCGAGTTATTAGGGTATAATACTCGAGGAAGAAACGTTAGGTTAGGTTTTAGTATTACTTTGTAATGATTGTAATGGAGAAAAAGCCGCTTGAGGGAGCGGCTTTTCTTTTGTTTTTAGAAGTTCTTCAGTTTAACTTTTTCAGTCTCGATAAACATATTGTCTTTTAAAGGTCTGACTATTTTAGAGTCTTTAAAACTCTCTACAGGTCTTGTTATTTGTGGAATTGCTTTGGCTGCAACTCCGCTAATCTCCTGAAGTGCTCTTGCTAAAAGAGGTTCGTTTATATCTCCCAAAACTCCCATATTATCTAAATCTTCTCTTAATTCAATTTCAGGTTGGAAACCATCCGTATAATCTGAAAATCCAACTGAATTTTCATTTCGAGATATAATGGGTTGCATTCCCCATGTGTGATTAGGATTTAGAGTCTCATCATCATATTGATAGCTTTCCGAGTCAAAAAGTGCAACGGATGCTTCATTTTTACCTACAGTTGTAGTTCCTATCTGGATCACTTCCATATATGGATCTAGTCCGTTAATGATTAATTCACTGGCCGAAGCTGTTCTTCCGGTGGTTAAAACATAAACTCTATTCAAGTTGAGTCCATTTATTGCTTCACCGTTAATAGAGGTTCTAAATTTATAGTCTGTCGCACTGTTTCCAAGAGCCGCCATAATTTTATTGTTATAACGTAATCGTATAAACAGGTCGTTGCTACTTTGCGAGCTAATCATACTGGCTAAATTAGCAGACGAATTTACCGAACCCCCAGGGTTGTATCTTAAGTCGAGTATTAAATCAATAATACCATCAGCTTTAAATTGAGCAAAGGCATTATTAAGCTCATCATCAAATTGAGCGGTAAATCCATTGTACATTAAATAACCTATTTTTTGGTTATTGTAATCGATGGTTTTTGATATAAAAATCGGATTTTCTGTGTAGTTATCAATCTTAGTTAAAGTAATTTCATTACCATTGGAGGTAAAAGCACCATTATCATAATCAGCCATATTCAGGGTATAACTATCGTTTGATCCGAATAGTAATTCGAAATAATTGGTGTCTGTTAATGTTTGCCCATCTACTCCTGTAAAAATATCTCCTCTGCTAATGTTTTTACCTTCAGCATCAGTACCTGGAAGTATATACCAGACATATCCAAATATTTCATTCGACGAACCGTTTTTATAGCTAAGACCAAATTCGACACCATTGGTTTTAAAAATACCTTGTTGTGAGTTTAACAAGTCGTTATAGTCATCAGTGATATAGCTAAATCGATCTTCGGGATAGGAGAGCGCATCAAACAAGTTGAAGGGATCCGGATAATTGTCTAAATATTTTGCATACTCTTCATTTGTAGAAAATCTATCATCAGCCAAGTCGCTTACTTCATCTTGCCAATAGTACCACAAGTTTAGTCCTTTCCAAATAAAATCTTGTATTTCAAGGTTATTATCCGGTACATAAACATTATCATCTCGATCCTCACAACTTACTATAGATAAAAATGCAATTGTAGAGAGTATTAATTTTTTCATGTTTTTTAGATTGGGTTTTGGTGAGGTAAGATACAAAAAAACCGCTCTAAAGAGCGGTTATATATAGTTAATGCATACTAAAGTTACTTATTACCTTTAAACACATCATAATTTGATATCCTGCGGTAAGGCTTGTAATCGGTTGAACTCTTTAGTGTGTTTATTTGATATCTCTCATCATATGCTTCAAGACTTCTTTTTGCAGCAATGCCTGTTATTTGTTGAATAGCAATTGCCAATAGCGGCTCATTTTGATCACCCAATACCCCTAAGTTCGAAAGTACTTCTTTTTGAGAAATATCAGGCTCCAATCCATTCGTGAATTCACTAAATCCATTGGCATTTTTATTGGTTCCAACCAATGGCTGAAGGGCATATTTGTGGTTAGGGTTTGCATTCGAAACGGATGCATCATTAATTACAGCATATTTATAGATGCCCTGACTTGTATTGTCAACAAGGGTTATTGAAAATTCATTTTTACCAACTGTTCTATCTCCAATGTGAATTACATCTATGTACGGCCTTAAGGAATTAATAACTAATTCTGATGCCGAGGCACTGTCGTCTGTGGCAATAATATAAACTTTTGAAAGGTTTAAACTATTTAAAGGGGTACCGTCTATATCTGAAACAAATGTGTTTTCTAAATCTTCAGAATTAAAAACCTCATTCCATTTGGTGTTCCATGATTGTTCTGAAAACAGTTGTCCACTGAATTGTCCTGTAATTAAACTACCTAGCCTGGTAGCAGAAAGGACAGAACCTCCGGGGTTATATCTTAAATCTACAACCAAATCTGTAACACCGTTTGATTTAAATTCGCTAAATGCATCATTAAGCTGATTATCAAAATTACGGGTAAATTGGTTGTACATCAGATATCCGATTTTTTTACCTTCTATATCTAATGTTTTGGAGATATGAATAGGATTCTCTGTTAATACTCCTTTTACAAGTTCAACATTCACACCGTTGGATTTGGTTTGATCATTTTCAATGGTTGCGAAATTTAGGGTGTATGTATCAGGGTTTAGTAAACTGAGGTTACTATTTGTAATACGCCCATTGGCATCTGTTTCGGCAAATAATTCTGTTCCATTAACAGCGTAAAAAATATCTCCGCGTTTTATTCCTTTTGCTTCAGCATCACTTCCATTGACAATATATCTAACAATACCAATAACCTTGCTGCCTCCCTCTGGTGGTCTGGTAAGGACAAATTCTATTCCATTGGTTTTTGCAACTCCTGAAAAAGAATTGAATAAAATATCATAATCAGGTACTATGGTGCTAAATCTATCCTTGTCTGATGTTATATCTTCAAAAAGTCCTTCTGGAGTTCCATATTTATTAAGAAATGTAAAAAACGAATTTTGATCACCAGAAAGATCGTCATCCAGATTTTCTACTTCATCTTGCCATAGGTACCACAGATTCATTGCGTCCCAAACAAATTTATTAATTTCACTTTCTAATACTACCGGTTCCGGATCAGGGGTTGGATCTGGGCTGTCATCCTTACTACAGCCAATAAATAAGCTGCTTACGAATATGACGATAATCCAATTTAAGTTTAAATATTTCATATAATTAGCAAATAAGTGTATGTTTCATTGGTCTCTATGCATCAAATTTACTTACATATACGAAATATTAAAATTTTTGTAACAAAATTTATGGTCATTCGTCTTCCTAGTATAAAGCAGTATATTTAAGCTGCCAACCAAACCTAATAATGAAACAAAGTGAGTTTTTAAATACTGTAATGCCTTTTAAGGATAAGCTGTTTAGAATGGCTAAAAGATTATTAGTATCAACTGAAGAAGCAGAAGATGCCACCCAGGAGGTGTTAATGAAACTATGGACTAAAAACACCACTTTATCGAAATATAAAAGTGTTGAAGCTTTTGCAATGACGATGACCAAAAATTATTGTCTTGATCGATTGAAATCTAAACAAGCTAATAATTTAAAGTTAGTTCATAGTAATTATACTGATGGTAATACATCATTGCAAAAGAAAGTAGAAGTTGCTGATAGTTTACAATGGATGACAAAAATAATGAATACATTGCCGGAGCAGCAGCGTATGGTTTTACAGTTAAGAGATATAGAACAATATGATTATGATGAAATAGCCGAGATGCTTGAAATGAATCAAACGGCTATCAGAGTGACCTTGTCAAGAGCCAGAAAGGCTGTTAGAGAACAATTGATAAAAAAGCACAACTATGGAATTGGTTAAAAAAATAGAGTTATTAATAGAAAAGTATTTTGCTGCTGAGACCACAGTGGCAGAAGAACAAGAGTTGAGAAACTATTTTTCACAGACGGATGTAGCGCCTCATTTGCAAGCGTATCAACCTATGTTTGTTTACTTTTCAACGGAGCAACAAGAAAGTTATAGTAAAACAGTTTCACTAAAACCCAGAAGAAAAAAATATTTAGCGTGGATTTCTGTTGCCGCTATGATAGCAATTGTTGTGAGTGTGTGGGTTGCAAATCCATTCCAACCTAATAATTTAGGTACTTATGAGGATCCTGAAATAGCTTTTCAGGAAACTCAAAAAGCTCTTGAGTTTTTATCAGCTAACCTTAATTTGGGGATAGAAGAGATAGGCCATTTAAAAGAGTTTGAACAAGCGAAAAACAAAATTTTAAAGAACAATTAATTATTCAGAACTATGAAAAAAATAGCATTAATATTAGTTATGGCTATGTTGCCTTTAGCAGGATTTTCTCAGTCAGTATTTGATAAGTTTGAGGATGCGAATGGTGTAAAAACTTTTGTTGCCAGTAAAAAAGCATTTGAACTTTTTTCGAGGATAGAAACCAACGATCCTGAAGCAAAAGAATTTATGGAATTAACAAAAAACCTTACCAGTTTAAAGGTGTTTGCTACAGAGAATCCGAAGGTTGCTGCTGAAATGAAGGCCACAGTAGATAAATATTTATCAAACTCATCATTAGAAGAGCTAATGAGAGTAAAGGATGATGATACCAATGTTAAGTTTTATATTAAGGCAGGTAAGGATGATGACCATGTGAGTGAGTTGTTAATGTTTGTGAATGGAATAAAAGATGTTAATATAAATGGAGGGAAAATCGAAACAGTTCTACTAACCCTTACAGGAGACATTGACTTAAACAAGATTAGTACTTTAACTAGCAATATGAACCTACCGTCTGAATTAAATAAAGCTGGACAATAAAATTTTAGTAACAATCCCGCAATGAAAGTTGCGGGATTAAAACCATTATTAAAATGAAAACGATATATAAGTATTTTACATTAGGAATTTTGGGAATTGTAATGACTTCATGTAACAATGGGAAAAGTTTACAGCAATATTTCGTCGATAGCTCAAATAACCCTGAATTTATTACTTTCGATGTGTCTTCTAATATTTTGAGTATTGCGGAAGATGAGCTCACACCCAATCAGAAAGAAACATTACACTCGATTAAAAAATTGAATGTTCTGGCATTGAAGTTAGATGATAGTAATGAATCATTTTATAAGGAGGAAAAAGAAAAAATTAAAAATATTTTATCTAGTGATTCTTATCAGGAAATAATGCGATTCAATACTGGGAATGCTCGTGGGGTAGTGAAATTCTTGGGAGAAGATGATGCAATAGATGAAGTTATACTATATGGTTCTGACGATTCGAAAGGGTTTGCTTTATTACGTATACTCGGGGATAATATGAATGTTGAAAATGTTGGACAGTTAGTTGAAGTAATTCAAAAGGGAACTTTGGATCAAAGTCAGTTAGGAAGTATAGGTAAAATATTTTCTGAGGTTAAATAATGATTAATTTCATCAATCAAAAATCAATAAAAAAACTGCTTGAGACCAAGCAGTTTTTTTGTATTATATAAATGATATCAGGTAACTTGATTAGATACCAGTATAGGTACTAGGACTAATCTTTTTAAGTTCCTTTTTAATGTCATTTGAAACGTTAAGTGTATCAATAAATGCTGCAATAGAAGTTTCGGTTATTTTCTCATTGGTTCGAGTAAGTCCTTTTAATGCTTCGTACGGATTCGGATATCCTTCACGCCTTAAAATGGTTTGAATTGCTTCTGCAACCACCGCCCAATTGTCTTCTAAATCATTTTCTATTTTAGCTTCATTAAGTAATAACTTACCTAAGCCTTTTAACGTGGCATTAAAGCCTATGATAGTATGAGCGATGGGAACACCAACATTTCTTAATACAGTACTATCTGTTAAATCACGTTGAAGTCTTGATACAGGTAATTTAACCGATAAATGCTCAAATATAGCATTAGCGATTCCTAAATTTCCTTCTGAGTTTTCAAAATCAATCGGATTTACTTTGTGAGGCATAGCAGAAGAACCAACTTCACCGGCTTTTATTTTTTGCTTAAAGTAGTCCATCGAAATGTAGGTCCAAATATCGCGGTCTAAATCGATTACAATGGTATTGATTCTTTTAAGACTATCAAAAATACTGGCCAGGTGATCATAGTGCTCAATTTGAGTAGTCGGGAATGAATAATGTAGCCCTAAAATCTCTTCTACAAAATGCTTACCAAATGCTTGCCAGTCTATTTGTGGATAGGCAATGTGATGTGCATTGAAGTTACCAGTAGCACCCCCAAATTTAGCAGCATCTGGTGAATAGCGCAATAGACGTAGCTGCTCTTCAATTCGTGTAACAAATACTTGTAATTCTTTTCCCAAACGTGTAGGAGATGCAGGTTGGCCATGGGTCCGGGCTAACATTGGGATTTCGGCCCAGGTGGTTGCCATCTCGTTTAATTTTTCAATTAAAAGTTTTAAGCAAGGCATATAAACCTGTATTAAAGCATCTTTTATTGAAAGGGGGATGGCAGTATTGTTGATATCTTGTGATGTTAAACCAAAATGGATAAACTCCTTATATTCAGAAATATTTAGCTCGTCAAATTTCGTTTTTATAAAATACTCCACAGCTTTCACATCGTGATTGGTGGTTTTTTCAATTTCCTTTATGGCTTGAGCATCAGCAGAAGAAAAATTATTATAAATTCCTTTGAGATCTTTATATAGATCCTTGTTGAAGTCTTCTAACTGGGGTAATGGTAATTCACATAAAGCAATGAAATACTCTATTTCTACCAGCACTCTGTATTTGATTAATGCCTCTTCCGAAAAATAGGCAGATAGTGCTTGTGATTTGTCTCTATAGCGCCCATCGATAGGCGAAATGGCATTTAATGATGTTAGTTGCATTGTGATGGTTTATAATAAAGGGCAAAGGTAAAGCTTATAGTTAAAATATACTAACTAGTTAAAAAAGGATAATTATCTTTTTGGTCTTTGTTGTAAAACTAACTCGTTTAACCTTTTAGATTAAAAAGTAGATGATAAAGAAATCACAGATTTAGTTTTGACTTTCCGGTGAATTTTAAAAGCAAAATTTTAAACTTATTGGGTCGTTGAACAGCGTATAGGCTTGCCATTTTATAATTTCAAGAGCTTCATGTTTACCGTATAGCCAAATGTTTTAGATAATTACCTCAATGAAATTATTATAATTTATTTAAAATATGACGTGCCCTTGCTTTATAAGCTGCAGAATGAGATGAAAAGCCTTGTCCCAAAACTTTTTTGAGCTCTGGATGAATCCAGTCGATTTTTTTTCCTAACAAGTAAAGCGATTGCATAGCGTAGGCTTTAGTAGCTACTTTTTCATCGTTAATTAACCAATCAAAATTTATTTCGGAAAGTTGTTCTAAATGATTTTTATTTAGGCTGTCTTTAATTTTAGATGGCGAGTTTTTAAAATATTCAATACACAGTAATTCACAAATTTTGGCACAGGGTCTTATGGCCGAATCATGATTTAAATGTTTGATGTTAATTAAAAAGTAATCAATATGAGGTAAAATCCAATTCAGTTTTTCTTTACAAACAAATTCTAATATCCAGCAAGATTTAAATGCGGTATCTGCATCGGCTTCAAAGCAGTGATTTAGAAGCTCTTCAAATAAATTAGGATGGCTAAGCACATAGTTAGCTAATTCTTGTCTATTCTTTCGGTAAGCATTGACATATTGTAATTTTTGAAATAAGCCATTTTGCATCCTTTATTTTTTCTAATTTAGGAGCTTTAAATTTAAAAAGATGAAAATTATAAAGAAAATTCTTCTCGGCTTATTATTAGTATTGATTGTAATGCAGTTTATCAGACCAGATAAAAATCAGTCTGAAGAAATTCCAGTAACTGATATTATTTTTGCTACCAAGCCCTCAGATGAAATAGCTTCTATTTTAAAAACTTCGTGTTATGATTGTCATTCCAATAATACGGAATACCCATGGTATGCCAATGTTGCACCGGTTTCGTATTGGATTTCTGATCATGTTGATCATGGCAAAGGTCATTTAAATTTCTCGGAATGGGAAACATATACTGACAAGAAAAAAGCTCACAAAATGGAAGAGATAGCTGAAGAGGTTGAAGCTCATAAAATGCCTTTAGAATCTTATTTATGGATGCATGGTGAGGCTAAACTTTCACAGGGACAAATAGACTTACTTGTTAACTGGGCTAAAACAACTCAAGTTAAATACGAGACAGCATTGAAATAGCATGTGGAACTCCTATTGTGGCTTTATCAGCTATGATTTCTAAGTTTGGAATTTCTGATTTAGAAATATTAGGTTTTGGATCGATAAAGTAAATGGGAGTTTCAACTTTTTTATAATGTACTAAACTTGCAGCTGGGTATACTTGCATTGAGGTGCCAACTACCATTAATATGTCCGCTTCTGAAACTTTTTCGATAGCCGGCTGCATCATGGGTACAGCTTCTCCAAACCATACGATATGTGGCCGTAGTTGTGAATTGTGTTCACAAAAGTCTCCTATATTGATATCTTCTTTCCAATCATAAATGAGATCTTCATCAAATGAACTTCTAGCCTTTAGTAATTCTCCATGGAGATGAATAACCGTTCTGGATCCGGATCTTTCATGTAGGTCATCGACATTCTGAGTTACGATGGTAACATCAAATTCATTTTCTATTCGAGCTATCGCTATATGTGCATTATTAGGGGTAACTTCTAAAAGTTGTCTTCTTCTTTTATTATAAAAGTCGAGAACAAGTTTTGGGTTGTTTTCCCATCCTCGAGGAGAGGCTACTTCCATTATATCATGACCTTCCCATAAACCATTTTCATCCCTGAATGTATTAATTCCACTTTCAGCACTTATTCCCGCACCGCTTAGTATTACTAGTTTCTTCGGCATTTCGTAAAGTTTTTTTAAAATTAATTAAAAAATAATAAAACCGCTCTACCAATAATCTCGTAAGTGGGGGTATAAAAAGAAAATGTTTAATTAAAACTTTACCAATGAAAACAAAAATTCTCGGAACATTATTAGTATCATTTTTCCTTTTAATGAGTTGTAGCAATGATGATGACAACTCAGGAGTGGATTATATGGGAGATACAAAAGTGTACAGTTTGATGTCTGTTTCAAATCCTTCGATTTCAGGAACAGCTAAATTTATTATGAATAAAGATAATTCTACAACAATAGAATTAAAACTAAATGGAACCTCCAATGGAATGCACCCGGCTCATATACATTTCAACACTGCGGCCGAAGGAGGAGGAATTGCGGTATCTCTGAATTCGGTTGATGGTTCTACCGGAATGAGCACAACTTCATTTAACGCTCTGGATGACGGGACATCGATTACTTATGATGATATGATTGATTTCAATGGGTATATTAACGTTCATTTAAGTAGTGATGATTTAACAACCTTAGTAGCTCAGGGTGATATTGGCCAAAATGAGCTTACAGATGATATGAAAATGTATGATTTAGGGAGTGTTTCAGATCCCGATATTTCAGGAATGGCAGTCTTCACCAAAAGGGTTAATGGAACCACTCTTGTAACTTTAGATTTGATGAACACCCCTACAGGAGGAGTGCACCCATCACATATACATTTTAATACAGCTGCCGAAGGGGGAGATGTTGCTATTTCATTGTCATCAGTTAACGGAGATAATGGAAAGAGTATGACTCAGGTTGGTATGTTGAATGATGGAACCGCTATTACCTATGAAGAGTTATTGAGTTATGATGGGTACATTAATGTACATGCCAGTGTTGATGATCTGGCAACCTTAGTAGCTCAGGGTGATATAGGACAAAATGAATTGACGGGTGATGAAAAGGTTTATGATTTAGCGAGTGTATCAAATCCTGCTATTTCCGGAACGGCAACCTTCAAAAAGCGAGTGAATGGTACCGCCTTAGTAGCTTTAATGCTTATGGGAACTCCAGCAGATGGTGTTCATCCATCACATATACATTTTAATACTGCGGCAGAGGGTGGTGATGTAGCAATTTCGTTATCTTCAGTTAACGGAGAAAGCGGAATGAGCATGACTCAAGTGGGAATGTTGAACGATGGTACTGCTATAACCTATGAAGAGTTATTAAATTTTGATGGATATATCAATGTACATGTTAGTGCAGATGATTTAGCCACTTTGGTCGCTCAGGGTGATATTGGACAAAATGAATTGACAGGAGATGAGAAGACTTATGATTTAGGAAGTGTTTCTGACCCTGCTATTTCTGGAACGGCTACTTTTAAAAGACGAATGAATGGTAACACGTTAGTGGAGTTAATGCTAATGGGGACTCCAATGGATGGTATGCATCCTTCTCATATACATTTTAACACGGCGGCTGAAGGAGGAGACATTGCAGTTTCATTAAATGCTGTAGATGGAAATACCGGAATGAGTAAGACCTCAGTGGAAATGTTAAATGACGGTATGGCAATTACATATGACGATTTGTTGGATTTTGATGGGTATATTAATGTACATGCAAGTGCAGATGATTTAGCGACCTTAGTAGCTCAGGGCGATATAGGTCAGAATGAATTATCAGGTGAGTCTATGAACTATAACTTGGGGAGTATATCTGACCCATCAATAAGCGGAGAAGCCATTTTTTATCAAAGAGTGAATGGAGAGGCATTGCTTATGATAGCTTTAGAGGGAACCACGGCTGGAAATACCCATCCTTCACATATTCATATGGGGTCAGTAGATAATCCTGGTGATATCGCAATTAGTCTAACCCCAGTAGATGGGGCAACTGGAGTATCTAAAACTAATATTTCAATGTTAGATGCCGGTGATGCCTTTTTATATGAAGATGTATTGGGGTATAATGGTTATATCAATGTACACTTAAGTTCTAATGATTTAGCTACTTTGGTCGCTCAGGGTAATATAGGAGCTAATAATTAGAGAATTTATGTTAGTTTTTTATTTTATGTTTAATGGTTAATGTTTTAAAGGGTCGTAATTACGACCCTTTTTAATTTTAGAAGAAGGTGTATTTATATCTTACCTAAGGTGTAGAGTTGTTCTAGTGTAGGCGTCTTACTTCCTCCGGCTGGTTCCAGAGTAATTCCGAATGCATCAGCATCTTTAACACTTTCTACATTAAATAATTTAGCCTTATTATCTTCAAAGCTTTCAAGTAGACCAATACTAGTAGGTGTTAGCGGATCTAATTTTAGTGACCACACTTGATAAACCTTGCCTTTAGGAGGAGCAGGTAATCCACTTGCATCAATAACCACTTTATTAGATTCTTTATTCCAATATACTTGGGCATAGGAGTCTGGAGAAACCTCCTGTCCACCTAGCTTAATAAAATCGGTGTTTCTTTCACGTATAAAGTTCAGGATCGTATTATATTCTTTATTTTTATTCGTTATCGTTTTGTTTTCTTCCAGTATGTTATCACGCTCGGTACGAACCACCTCGATTGTACTTTCGGATTGTTTATACTTATTGTAAAAAGTGTATGATGTGACCAGAAGTACGATGGATGCCGCCCAGCCAACATATGTTCTCCAGCGATTAGATTTAATTGGCACCACCTTTTTATGATCTTGAAAAATTTTATTTTTAATAAGTTCGTAGTTAATAGCTCTTAGGTATGGAGCTGTTCCACTTGATAACCGAATAACAGCTTTTTCAATTGCCTCAACTTCCTTTTTTACTTCAGGATGTTGTTTTATCATTTGCTGTACTTCAGATTTTTCTTCTTTATTTAAACCTCCATAGACGTACAACTCCAAAATTCCGGATGCTATATATTCTTCTATATTCATCTCACCTCTAAAATAGTTCTTAATTCGTTAATGCAAGCTCTGTTTCTGGTTTTTAAAGTACCCATTGGGATGTCTAATTCTTCTGCAGCTTCCTTGTGTGTAAAACCTTTATAAAACAGTAAATCAATAATTTTAATACATTTTGGTTTTAATTTTTTTATAAAACTTCCAATCCCTATGGCGTCAGTGATATTTGAAAGATTATAGGAATCTTTTATTACACTTACGAAATTTTCGGTTGATAGGTTTTTTTTGAAGTTTTTGTAATTTTTTGATCTGTACTTATCAATTGCTGAGTTACGGGCTATATTGATAATCCATGTATAGAAGCGTCCCTTGGATTCATCGTAGGAATCCATATTGTCCCAGATTTTAATCATTACTTCCTGCAATATATCTTCCGCCTCTTCCCGATTAGAAATTATATTGTGAATTACACCATAAAGACTTTGGGAGTACATGTCATAGAGGTAGTCAAAAGATCTGGAATCCTTTTTTTTGATAAGGTCTAAGAGTTGTTCTTGATCCATATAGTATTTGGTAAAGGCCCAAAATACAAAAAATGATATAAATTTGACATTAAATAAGAAGAAGTTGAATAATGTTAGATTTAAATCTCTTAGATTATTTAGAAACATTTCTTACGGAAGATCGTATTCGAAAATTTAAAGAAATTCTTTCTCAAAGGACTCGTCATTTTACCGTTGTCACCGAAGATGTATATCAGATGCACAATGCGAGTGCGGTAATTAGAAGCTGTGATGTCTTTGGCATACAAGATGTTCATCTGGTTGAAAAAAGATTTGGGAAGCGCCTGGATAGTAAAATAGCTATGGGGGCACAGAAGTGGGTGGATATTCAAAGATATTCAAGTACAAGGGGCTGTATGGATCACTTAAGAGCTAAAGGGTATAAGATAATTGCCACAACACCACATATTGACTCAAGGTATTTGGAGGATTTTGATATTACTCAAAAGTCGGCATTCTTTTTTGGAACCGAATTAAAAGGTTTGTCTGAAGAAGTTATGAATGGTGCAGATGGATTTTTAAAAATTCCAATGGTAGGATTTACAGAAAGTTTAAATATTTCAGTTTCGGCAGCTATCATATTGCAATATCTAACAGGTAAATTGAGGCAGTCTGAAATTGCCTGGCGATTGACAGAGGAGGAGATGTTAGAAAAGAGGATTGATTGGTCTAAAAAGTCAATTAGGAGTATTGATGATATTTTAAAGCGTTATTACGAAATTAATGACTTACCAGGTTCATAATCAAATTTTTAGTAAATTTAGGCTAAGTAACCAATCATCAAACTTTATATGATAATTTTAATTTACATTATAGCAGCCATCGTAATGCTGTTGTTGCTGTTGGCTGTAATTTCTCCTAAAAACTATCACGTTAACAGAAATATTACAATTAACAAACCGGTTTCTGAGGTATTTGAATATTTAAAGTATTTGAAAAACCAAAGTGAATGGTCGCCATGGGAGGCTAAGGATCCTGATATGCAAAAAGAATTTGTAGGTACTGACGGTATGGTAGGTTTTGTTTCCAGATGGAAAGGTAATAAGGATGTTGGTGAAGGAGAGCAAGAGATTACCCATATTAAAGAAAATGATATTGTTGAAACACAACTTCGCTTCATTAAGCCATGGAAGTCAGTTTCTGATGCCTATTTGAAGGTTACTGAGATTTCTGATAATACAACCAGAGTTTCCTGGGGCTTTCAGGGAGTAAACAAATTTCCGATGCGTATTTTTATGTTGTTCATGAATATGGATAAGGCAGTTGGTAAGGATTTTGAGGAAGGATTAAATCAATTAAAAAAAGTCTTAGAAAAAAAATGAGATGATGAATAATATGGTCGGATGGTTCGAAATTCCTGTTCTTGATATGGAGCGAGCCAAAATATTTTACGAAACGGTATTTAATATAAAGATACATATTGAAGATTTCAAAGAGTTAAAAATGGGTTGGTTTCCTTGGGAAGAAGGGAAGCCAGGTGCTGCAGGATCTTTAGTGTTTCATAAAGAATGGTATAAGCCAAGCGAGCGTTATGGCCCATTATTGTATTTTTCATCTGATGATGTACAAAATGAAATAGCTAAAATCGAATCCTCAGGAGGGAAGATTATTCAGCCTAAGACCTTGATAAAAGAGGATATTGGATATATGGCTGTTTTTTTGGATACCGAAGGTAATCGAATTGCATTACACTCCAGGAAGTAATCAAAATTTTATTTGTTGTTTCTGTTTAAAACTTTGTATTCTTCATAACATGCACTAATAGCATCTAAGATTTGGAGGTCATTTGCTGATTTTATAAAATCATCTGAATAATTACAATAGCGTAAGATATCATCGATTTCGTTGGTGTTAACCTGTAATAATGCAGCTAATGTTTCCCTGTCAAATTTGGATGAAAGTAAGCTCCTTATTTCATCATTTTCTTGCATTTTTCTAAGTTTTCTCATTTGCTTAGGTTTTTTTCCAAACAATTTATGGAGAAAATCTGCAGGATTAAACAGGGCTCCTAGTGCACTGGTAATTCCAGTGGTACTACTTTTACCTCCTTCATAACCTATATTAAGACCTGAAATACTGTATCGCGGAGCATTACTGATTGGAATGTTTTTTGAATCAATTTCCAGATAACCCGTTAATTGGAAGGGTCGAACCACTACATCTTCTAAGGCATAAGCCATTTCTGTAAGACTTACCTTGGTGTTTTGGAATTTAAGCATGTCGTTAGTAACTCGAACAGAGAAAGATTTGTAACCAATAAACGAAAAGTATAATGTATCATTAACTTTAGCAGAAATTTCAAAAGCTCCTTCTTCATTGGTGATGGTTCCCAGAACTTGATTAAGGTTTAAAACATGCACATTGTCCATGGGTAATTCAGTTTGTGCGTTTACGACAATACCTTTAACTGTGTCATCAGTTGCTTTTTCCTGGGCAAAAGAAAATAACGTGAACAATAAAGTAAGTGTAAAAAGAAACTGTTTTTTCATGCATTTATTTTTCGATCCTCCTTTGTTTCCAGAGGGTTGTATTTCAGGTTACTAGGTTTTTGTTCTGTCAAATCTATTAACTATAGCAATGCTGATAAGGTGTATAATAAATTTGTACTAGGCCTTAAAAGTAGTAAACAAAACGAAAAAATGCGCCTAGAAGCGCATTTTTAATTTAACATTAACGACTGGAATTATTTCCTGCGTTTACGTTTAAAAGAGTTTTTAGAGTCTCCTTTTTTATTTTTAAACTTATCTTTTCGTTTTTTTCTGTCTTTTGTGTTTTTGGAAACCTCAACATTAATGAAACGACCATCCAGTTTAAACTGTGAAAACATGTCTAAAATGGCCTCACTATGCTCAGATCCGGTATTGAAAAATGAAAAGCTATCTTTAACATCAACCTTGTAGATATCGTCTTTTCCTAATTCCATTACATCACGAATGAAATCTTTTAGAGACCTCCAGTCATATCCATCCTTTTCTCCGATATTGATAAAGTAACGAACATCACCATTGGCGGGTATTTCGCGTTTATTACTCATCTCAACATTCAGGTCTTTAGCGCGTTTGTAGTATTCGAAAAAGCGCGTAAACTCAACAGAAACTAATTTTTTTATTAGCTCTTCACGATCTAAACCTTCTAAAACGTCGTAAATGGCAGGCAAGTAATTGTTTACTTCCTGGTTTATTTCGGTGTTTTTTATCTTACTGGCCAGATGGTATAATTGAATTTCACAAACTTCTTCTGCATTTGGAATCTTTTTGTCATCAAATGGTTTTTTTATGATGCGTTCAATTGCTTTGATTTTACGCAATTCACTTTTTGTAACAATAACCATTGAAGTACCAGATTTACCCGCTCTACCGGTTCTACCACTTCTGTGAGTGTAAGTTTCTATTTCGTCTGGTAATTGGTAATTAATTACGTGAGTTACATCATCAACATCAATTCCTCTTGCAGCCACATCAGTTGCAACTAGCATCTGAATTTGGCGTGTTCTAAAAGTCTTCATCACGATGTCACGTTGATTTTGACTTAAATCTCCATGTAACGCTGCAGCACTATAGCCATCTTCTATTAGCTTTTCTGCAACACTTTGCGTATCTCTTTTCGTTCTACAGAATACTACTGAGAATATATCTGGATTTGCATCGGCAAGGCGTTTTAATGCCAAATAGCGCTCACGACCATTCACTACATAATATTCGTGTTGTACATTTTGAGCTCCGGAGTTTTTGTTACCCACGGTAATCTCAAAAGGTTTAGACATGAATTTTTTAGCAATCTGATGCACTTCTTTCGGCATAGTGGCCGAAAATAACCAGGTTGATTTTTCTCTAGGGGTATGAGACAATATAGATTTTATATCTTCATAAAATCCCATGTTGAGCATTTCATCAGCTTCATCAAGGACACAATATTCAATTTTGGTAATATCTACCAATGAACGGTTGATCATGTCTTGCATACGACCTGGGGTCGCAACGATAACCTGAGCTCCTCTTTTTACCTTTTTGGCCTGATCTGTAATGCTTGCACCTCCATAGATGGCGACTACATTAAGATCTTTAACATATTTAGAGTAATTTTTTAATTCGCTGGCAATTTGCAAGCATAGTTCTCTCGTAGGAGAGAGTATTAAACCTTGTGTGGTTTTGTCTTTGGCGTTAATCTTTTGAATAAGTGGAAACCCAAAGGCGGCAGTTTTACCGGTACCGGTTTGCGCCAGGGCAACCATATCGGTTTTTTGTGAGAGTAGAACCGGAATAGCTTTTTCCTGTACTTCTGAAGGCGTTTCAAATCCCATATCATTTATGGCGTTCAATAACGTTTCATCCAGTCCTAGTAATTCAAATTGATTCATAAATATCTTCTAAAATTGGCCGCAAAGGTAGTGATTAATGTGTAATGAATTGATTAATAATGAATTATTTATGTTTTATTGTTGAGTAAGCTCTTTATTTCAGATAATCAATGAGTTGGTGCATAGCTTTAGCACGATGGCTAATTTTGTTTTTGACAGATAATGGTAATTCTGCAAATGTTTTGTCGTAGCCTTCCGGAACGAATATCGGGTCGTAGCCAAATCCTTTATTTCCTCGCTCTTCATTACTAATAGCCCCGCTAGCTATTCCTACGAAAAGAATTTTTTCCCGTTGGATATTCACTGCAATTGCAGTTTTAAATCTAGCCTCTCTGTCGTTCTCATCTTTCAATGCTTCCAATAATTTGGTAATATTAGCTTTAGAATCTTTGTCAGGGCCAGCATACCTCGCTGATAGTACTCCTGGTTCATCATTTAAGGCTTTCACCTCTAAACCTGTATCGTCTGCAAAACAATTAACATTGTATTTCTCAGATACATAATTAGCTTTTTGAATGGCATTGCCTTCAATAGTATCTGAAGTTTCCGGAATTTCTTCAGTACAACCTATATCGTCCAAGCTCAAAAGCTCTATGCTTTTCGGTAATAAAGCTTTCACCTCTAATAGTTTATTTTGATTGTGTGTAGCAAATACTAATTTCATGAAGGTAATTATATGATTATATTAATTTGTAAGCTTTTTTATTTAACTTGGATCTTAAGTTTTAGATCGGTATAAATGCAAAAGTATAGATTATTAGCGTCTTTGATTCTTTTTACAGCCATAGTTTCGGGACAAAACATCGAAAAGAAAGAATTGAATAATGATGAAGAGGAAATAATTACTGAAAAGGGTTTAGATTTTAAATTGATGCCTTTTTTGAGTTATAATAGAAATTTAGAATTTATGTTTGGAGGTATTCCGATGGTTATGTATCGCATAGACAAGGAGGATGAGGTTTCTCCGAAATCAATTTCCGGGGTTTCTGCGGTTTATACGACTAATCAATCTTATTTTATAGCATTATTTAATAAGTTCTATTTTAAGGAGGATAAATGGAGAGCCACATTTTTTATGGTTACCGGGGATCATAATTCACAGTTTTTTGTTGATGATTTGGATAATTCCGGTTTCTATGATTATGGTACAAAAACTACAATTGTAAGCGGTGGCCTTCAACGTCAAATTATTTCTCATATTTTCGGAGGATTAACCTATACTTACTCTCATTATGACACTGTTTATGAAGATGATTTAAATCCCCCGAGTGTTACTAGTACCCATGGACTTGAATTGAATTTTTTAGCCGATACGCGAGATGCTGTTTATTATCCTAAATCCGGAAATAAAATAAAATTAAGATGGATTTCTTATCCCGAGTGGTTTTCAAATGATTTTAGTTCCAATAAGATAAGATCAGAATTCAATAAATATATATCCGTTCGAAAGGAAAAGGATGTAATTGCAGCCAGATTTGCAGGTCAATTTGGTTTGGGAGATGTTGTGTTTGAGCAACAAGTAACCATTGGTGGGAAGGATATTCGGGGGTATTCAGAAGGCAAATATCGCGGAGATGGATTATTAGCTTTACAAGGGGAATATCGGTATAATTTTAATGATAAAATGGGATTGGTTGGTTTTGCAGGATTGGCGACAATATATGGGTCAGACACTGCGAGTTTTAACTGGAATATGTATCCAGGAATAGGAGCTGGATATCGATATACCGCCTTCAAGGATGTAAAGTTTAATATTGGTTTAGATGCAGCTTTTGGAAAAGATGACTGGGGAGTGTATTTTAGAATCGGAGAGGCTTTTTAATAAGTACGTTTAAAATAATATTTCTAGCGATGATGATAGGGCTCATTTCTTAAAATGGTGAATGCTCTATAGATTTGCTCAATGAAAAATAGTCGAACCATTTGGTGAGAAAATGTCATTTTGGATAATGAAATCTTACCTTGTGATTTTTGATACACTTCCTGTGAAAAACCATAAGGACCACCGATTACAAATACTAGTTGTTTGATACCCGAATTCATTTTCTTTTGTAGATACTCGGCAAAATGTTCGGAAGAAAAGTTTTTCCCTTGTTCATCAAGAAGAATGAGTTGGTCTGTAGATTGTATCTTTTTTAATATCATTTGTCCTTCTTTTTCTTTTTGTTGACTTTCAGAGAGGTTTTTAGCATTCTTTATGTCAGGGATTATCTCGAGGTTGAATTTAACATAAAACCCTAACCTTTTTTGGTAGTCATTTATAAGTTCCTGTAAATGACTGTTGTCAGTTTTTCCGATTGCAATTAGCTTAATATTCATACCAGCAAAAATACTACTTTAAAGCATTATGTGTTCAATTTTAGTAAACCTAAGCTATTAGACTATTGCTTTTTTAATAAATTAGCCAAAAGAATTTTTTATGATATCCAAGGAGCAATTTCAGAAAGAGCTAGCGTTAATAATCGAAAATTCCCTCAGAGAAGATATAGGGGATGGAGATCATAGTTCATTGGCATGTATTCCTCAAACGGCCTCTGGAAGGGCTAAATTACTTGTTAAAGATAAAGGCATTATAGCAGGAGTAGATTTTGCCAAAATGGTGTTTGAAGAGGTGGACAAGAGCCTTAAAGTGGAAATCTTGATTCCGGATGGAAGTATTGTTGAAAACGGAGATATTGTGTTGTATGTTTCCGGTTCTTCTCAAAGTATTTTAAAGGCAGAACGTCTTGTTCTTAATGCCATGCAACGAATGAGTGCTATTGCTACTAAAACAAATAAATATGTGAAACTGTTAGAAGGAACAGGAGCTCATATTTTAGATACCAGAAAAACCACTCCAGGAATCAGGGCGCTAGAAAAATGGGCTGTTAAAATTGGTGGTGGTGAAAATCATCGATTTGCCTTGTATGATATGATTATGTTAAAAGATAATCATATTGATTTTGCCGGGGGAATTACTAAGGCAATTACAAAAACTCAGGATTATTTAAAATCCAAACATAAAGACCTGAAGATTATAGTTGAAGCAAGAAATCTTAATGAAGTTCAGGAGATTCTGAAATCTAAAGGAATACATAGAATTTTATTAGATAACTTTAGTTACGAAGACACCAGAAAAGCAGTTAAATTAATTGGAAACCGGTGTCAGACAGAGTCTTCGGGAGGAATAAATGAAAGTACGCTAAGGAAATATGCCGAATGTGGAGTTGATTATATTTCTTCAGGAGCCTTAACGCATTCTGTGTATAATATGGACTTGAGCCTAAAAGCTGTGTAGCATGTCTACCGAAATAGAAGAAAAACTAGCAAAAATACCTGTAATCAACATTATCGTTGATCTCCTTAAGAAAATAAAACTTCCAGGTTTTGAAGGCCTGTCTTTGTATGATTTGCTTGAGATGTATCTTATTGGAATTGTAAAGGGGGCTCTTACCTATAGAGCTAGTGCTATTTCATTTAGTTTCTTCATGGCTATATTCCCTTTTTTATTGTTTGTGTTAAATTTAATACCCTATGTAGATGATTTTACCGGTGTATCAAAATTTGTTGAAACAACAGAAATGGTTAACGGTGTCAGAGGGCAGGGTGTTGTTTCAAGTTTTGAAAATGATTTTAAAGAATTTATTAAAAGTTTACTCCCAGAGCAAACGGTTGGTTTTTTTGGTCAAATAATAGATGATATATTTAATAAAAAAGGAGGGGGCTTATTGTCTTCAGTGTTCTTTTTGTCTATTTTCTTAATGGCTAATGGGATCAATGCTATTTTTGGAGGTTTTGAAACTTCATATCATGTAAGGATAACCAGAAATGTGATCAAGCAGTATTTTGTTTCTGTAGCGGTTGCCCTTATGTTAGCTCTTATGTTGTTGTTTGGTGTAGCAGCTTTTGTTTATTTTGAGGTTTATGTCGATAAATATATTCAAGAGGAGGGTTTGGTAGATGCTCAAAGAGCAGTTTCTTTTGGAAGGTTTATTTTCTTTACAATAATTGTTTATGTTTCCTCTGCATTACTTTATTATTTCGGAACTGCCGAGGGGAAGCAATCTAAGTTTTTCTCACCTGGGGCTTTGTTGACGACTATATTGATTATAGTTACAACTTATTTATTCGGGGTTTATATAGATAATTTTTCTAAATATAATGAGCTATACGGTGTTATCGGAGCCTTATTAATATTAATGCTTTATATTTGGTTAAATTCAAATGTTTTATTGTTAGGATTTGAGTTGAATGCTACCTTGCGTAGTTTGAAAAGAAGATTAAACTAATAAGAGCATGTACATGAAAAAAATAGTTGTATTAAGTGTTTTATTGTTAGCGGGCATAGCTATAAATGCCCAAACTAAAGTGGGAGATGCTACTTTGCCAAATCGTATTTCAATTAACAATAATGATTTAGAGCTTAATGGCGCAGGAATAAGGGAAAAATTTTGGATTGATTTGTATGCAGGGGCATTGTATCTGACTTCTAAATCTGGGAATGAATCACAAATAATTTCCTCTGAGCAACCGATGTGTATAAAGTTGCATATTGTTTCGGGTTTAGTAACTCAAGAAAAAATGATTGATGCTGTTACGGAAGGATTTGAAAATTCCACTACGGGATTTGCTACCAGTGAGCAAATTAAAAAATTCATTAGCTTTTTTAATGAAGAGATTGTAAGAGACAACGTATTTGATATTTATGCGGCTGATGGGGTGGTTACCACCTACAAAAATGGAAAACTGTTGGGAACCGTAGATGGACAGGAATTTAAGGAAGCTTTGTTTGGGATTTGGTTGAGTGATAAGCCAGCAGATAAGAAATTAAAAAAGGCAATGCTTCATTAAATTAGAAAAATGAATCGATAATAGAAACCACCTTAATGAGGTGGTTTTTTTAATTGAAAAGCTATATTTGCTATATGCGTTATTATATCGATGTAATACTTCCTATTCCAATAGAAAAGCTTTTTACTTATGAAGTTTCAGAGAATGAAGCTGATTATTTGAAGCAAGGAATGCGCGTAGCTGTTCCTTTTGGTAAAAAAAAGATATATACAGCGTTGGTTTTTAGGATTCATAATGAACCTCCTTCGTTATATGAAGCAAAGCCAATAGATCAATTACTTGATGAGGCTCCGATAGTTTCACCAACGCAACTAGAGCATTGGTTGTGGATAGCTGATTATTATATGTGTACTATTGGAGATGTTTTCAAGGCTGCAGTGCCTTCTGCGTTTTTATTAGAAAGTGAAACCATAATTACGAAAAATGATAAATTTTCTTTGCCTGAAACAGCATTGAAAGATGATGAGTGGCTGGTATATGAAGCACTTCAGCATCAGCCTGTTTTGAAGGTACAGGAAGTAAGTCAAATCATTGATCGAAAGAATGTTTTTCCTGTATTAAATCGCCTACTGGATAAGCAGGTGCTTAACCTTAAAGAGGAGGTTTATGAGCAGTACAAGCCTAAATTAGTTAGGTATATACGTTTAGCTCCTCCATATACTTCCGAAGACCGGTTACAAGCGCTATTAAATGAATTAAATCGCGCTCCAAAACAAAAAGAAGTGGTATTAAATTTGTTTACTCTGGAGGCAGCAACCAGAAAACCGATTAAAGTTAAGGAGTTAGAGGAAAAGGCGAAAGTTTCTTCAGGTGTTGTAAAAACGCTCATCGATAAAGAGGTGTTACAGGAATATCATTTACAGGTAGACAGGGTTCAGTATGCTGGTCATGAAATAAAAGCATCCAAAGTTCTTAATGAATTTCAAATGGAGGCTTTAAAGCAAATAGATGAAAATTATAAAAAGCATCAAGTTACATTATTACATGGTGTTACTTCATCAGGAAAAACAGAAGTCTATGTGAAGTTGATAGAAAGAATGATAGCCCAGGGAAAACAAGTTTTGTATCTGCTTCCTGAAATCGCTTTGACTACTCAGTTAATACATCGATTACAAGATTACTTTGGCAACAAAGTAAGCGTATATCATTCTAAGTATTCTGTGAATGAAAGAGTAGAGGTGTGGAATCATATAATGGAGAATAATACAAAGGCCCAAATTGTTTTGGGTGCACGTTCTTCTGTCCTATTGCCTTTTACCAATCTAGGTTTGGTAATCGTGGATGAGGAACATGAAACCTCTTTCAAACAATTTGATCCGGCTCCAAGATATCATGCTCGAGATGCTGCAATTGTTTTAGCGATGATGCATAAGGCCAGAGTCTTACTGGGTTCAGCTACGCCAAGTGTTGAAAGCTATTACAATGCAAAACTGGGTAAATATGGATTCGTTGAATTGAACAGAAGATTTGGTAATGTTTTGATGCCGGAGATGGAGCTTGTGGATATAAAGGAGAAGCACAAGAAAAAGCGGATGAATGGACATTTTTCAGATCGTCTTATAAAAGAGATAGAGGAAGTGTTGAGTGAAGGAGAACAAGTGATACTTTTTCAGAATAGGAGGGGGTTTGCTCCGATTATAGAATGTGAAACTTGTGGACATTCTGCTCAATGTCCTAATTGTGATGTAAGTCTGACATATCATCGCTATAAAAAACAATTACGTTGTCATTATTGTGGATATCATATAGCCGAGCAAAAGAGTTGTCTGTCTTGTGGAAGTTCAGAACTTAATACCAAAGGATTTGGTACTGAGCAGGTAGAGGTCGAGTTAAAGTCTTTGTTTCCGAAAGCCAACATTGCACGAATGGATTCCGATACTACCAAAGGAAAGTATGGGTATGAGAAAATTATAACAGCATTTGAGCAACATGAGATTGATATTTTAGTAGGAACTCAGATGCTTACCAAGGGTTTAGACTTTAGGAATGTAACTTTGGTAGGTATAATGAATGCGGATAACTTATTAAACCATCCTGATTTTCGTGCTCATGAGCGAAGTTTTCAACTTATTCAGCAAGTAGCAGGTAGGGCAGGTCGAACCAGGAAAAGGGGTAAGGTTATTGTTCAGACGTATAATCCTTATCATCAAATTTTGCAACAGGCTTCGATGCATAAGTTTTTAGATATGTTTACTGATCAGATAAATGAACGTAAGCAATATAAATATCCACCTTTTTACAGGCTTATTAAACTAACGTTTAAGAATAGAGATTATCAGAAATTACATGAAGGTACGAATTGGTTTAGTACTTCTTTAAAGAATAGTTTTGGTTCTAATGTTCTGGGGCCCGAACAACCTCCCGTAGGTAGAATTAGGAACGAGTATCTCCTGAACGTTTTGGTAAAGATACCTCCAAAGCGTTCAATTAAAGAAGTAAAGACAACAATTCGGAAAATAAAGAAAAGCTTTGAAGCGATTCCACAGTATAAAGCGATTAGGATTATACTGAATGTCGATAACTACTAACTATTCAAAGCTTCCGAAAGCTCTTGTTTTTTGTTTCTACTTAGAGGTATTTGTTTACCATTTACTTCTACAATCTTGCTATTAAACTTTTCTACCTTCTCCAGGTTAACGATGTAAGACTTATGAATGCGTAAAAAACGATCACTAGGTAATTGTTTTTCAAATGCCTTCATAGTGGAAAGGATCACAATATTCGCATCTTCGGTAACTAACTTAATGTAGTCTCCTAAGGCTTCAACCCAATGAATTTCGTTTAGAAAAACTTTGCGTTTTTTCAGATTACTTTTAACAAAGATATGTTCATCATCTTCGTTATTGACATCTTTCGCTTTAAATTTTTCGTGTGCTCTTTTAACTGATGCATTGAACCTGTCTAAGGTGATAGGTTTATGCAAATAGTCCGTAACATCATAATCGAATGCTTTCAATGCGTACTCCGCTTTTCCGGTAACTAAAATTACCTGCGGAGGAGAGTTCAGTGATTCTAACAAATCAAAACCATTAACAATAGGCATTTCTATATCTAAAAAGATAAGATCAACGTCCTCATTCTTCAGTCCTGTTTTTGCTTCAATGGCGTTACCATATTCAGCAACCAAATGAAGTAGAGGATGATTCTTTACCAATTTAGCGACAGCAGCCCTTTGCATGGTAGAATCGTCTACAATTATACAATTCATTCTCATAACTGAGATTTGGTTAAGTTGTTGGTTTTCAGTAAGCAATTTTAGTGAAAAAATACTATTTCCACAAGGTTTAAATATAAAATAGGGACTTTTACCCTTTTTGGGTATATTTAAGTGGTAAATATTTTGTTGGTGCCCAATTATATACTATTTTTGCACCCTTGAAATTTAATGTTAAATATAATAAACTTATGAATCATTACGAAACTGTTTTCATTTTAAATCCCGTTTTATCTGAGACTCAGATAAAGGAAACAGTTAAGAAGTTCGAAGATTTCTTAATTTCTAAGGGGGCAAAAATGGTATCTAAAGAAGATTGGGGGCTTAAGAAGTTAGCTTATCCAATCCAAAACAAGAAAAGTGGTTTTTACCATTTATTTGAGTTTACTGCTCCAGGTGAGGCAATCGAACCTTTTGAATTAGAATTCAGAAGAGATGAGCGTATTATGCGTTTCTTAACTGTGAAGTTAGACAAGCATGCAATTGCTTGGGCAGAAAAAAGAAGAAATAAACTTAATGCTAAAGCTTAGAGATTATGTCAAGTATTGAACAACAAGCTAAAGGAAAAAAAGATGGAGAAATCAGGTATTTAACTCCATTAAACATTGAAACTACAAAGACAAAGAAATACTGTCGTTTTAAAAAGTCTGGAATTAAATATATCGATTATAAAGATCCTGACTTTTTATTAAAATTTGTAAACGAGCAAGGTAAATTATTACCAAGAAGAATTACCGGAACGTCATTAAAGTACCAAAGAAAAGTGGCTACTGCTGTTAAAAGAGCACGTCATTTAGCTTTAATGCCATACGTAACCGATTTATTAAAATAAAAAGGAGAAGAGCATTATGGAACTTATATTAAAGAAAGACGTAGAAAACTTAGGTTTTAAAGATGATGTAGTTACCGTAAAAAACGGTTACGGACGTAATTATTTAATTCCTCAGGGGTTTGCTGTAATCGCTACTTCTTCAGCGAAGAAAGTATTAGCAGAAAACCTTAAGCAGAGAGCATTCAAAGAGAAGAAAATCGTTGAAGATGCTCAGAAGGTAGCTGAAGGAGTTAAAGCTCTTGAGATTAAAATATCTGCTAAAGCAGGTACAGGTAATAAACTTTTTGGTTCTGTTACTAACGCTGATCTTGCAGAAGCTATTAATAAAGAAGGTTTTGAATTAGATAAGAAATTTGTAAGCATTGTTGGAGGTAATGTTAAAGTTGCTGGTCCTTATAATGCTACTATCAGATTTCACAGAGAGGTTATTATCGACTTCCCATTTGAAGTTGTTGCTGAAACTGTAAAAGCTGACAAGAAGTAATCTTATCTTCATATCATATAATTAAAGCCGTCTAATTTCTAGACGGCTTTTTTTTTAGCCAATTCTTTCGGCTAAAACACCTTTAGCCACTTTCTTCTGTTATTTTATTTTTTTTTAAGGCTTAAATAATTTTACACTTATTATTTCTCGTAGGTTACCTGATATTTTTATTGCTTCCATTTTAACTTTTTGAAGTTTTAATGGTAAATAAAAATGGTTATACTATTCATTACAGTAAGTGTAGTTTAAGGATGTTGTGATGATAATATAAGGATGGCATAGGGATAATATGGGGATAACATGGGGATAACATGGGGATAACTTAGGGTTTTTGTAGGGGGGTACTTACCTTTGAGCTTGGCTAATTGTTTGAATGATCTACAGGATATCTAATTGATTTTAAGATTTTGTTTGGATGTTTTTTTAGTTTGGTTTGCTGAAGGAATTCAGAATATTTGAATTCTTCGTTTTCTATTTTAGAAGGAATTAGTGGACTTAGTCGCTGCTTTAAATGATGATTTTAGGGTGCTTTTGTTTTCATAACGCCCCTGCCTACGTCATTAATAAGATTTACTAAAATAAAAGAGGTTGCCTATTTAGGCAACCTCTTTTATTTTTAAGAGAGATAACAATTACTTCGAAAATCAATCTCAATATTTTTTTGAAACTCTATACCTCACGGGTATATTAATTGGGTCGTTTATTCTAAGTAATTATTTAGTTATTTTGTCTACCACAATTCTTTCTTCTCTGTTCGCCAACTCCCAGGCTGTATGAAATACTAATTTGGCTCTGTTAGCTAACAGGTCATAATTGATTTTATCGGGTGTATCGCTAGGGCGGTGGTAATCATCATGAGTTCCATTGAAATAAAAAATTACAGGAACATTGTTTTTAGCAAAGTTGTAATGATCACTTCTGTAATAAAATCGATTAGGATCATTTTCATCATTGTATTTGTAATCTAATTCAATTTTACAATACTTTTCGTTGGTAGCTTCTGAAATCTCGTGAAGTTCAGAACTTAATTTATCAGCTCCAATTAAATAAATATAGTTTCTGTCTCCTTCTCTTTTAGGGTCAATACGTCCAATCATATCAATATTAAGGTCGGCTACTGTTTGCTCTAACGGGAAGATTGGATGCTCTGCATAGTAGGCAGACCCAAACAATCCTTTTTCCTCACCTGTTACATGTAAAAACACAATGGAGCGCTTTGGTGTAAATCCATCCATTTCCGCTTTTTTAAAGGCTTCAGCAATTTCTAACATAGCAACAGATCCGCTACCATCATCATCAGCACCATTATTTATTTCACCATCACCAGAAATACCTATATGATCTAGGTGTGAAGATATCACAATATATTCATTAGGTTTTTCACTTCCCTTAATTACGCTCACCACATTTTCAGTGTCTACATCTTTAATTGAGGCATTGTAGTCTAAAGTGATGTTAACATTTAAGTCCTTAACTTGGTTGTTTGTGCTAATATCTGAGATTAGTGATTCTGCGAGGCTTTTATCTATAATAATTCCAACAGGTTCTTGCTCTTCAGATTTAAAGCTCATACTACCAGAATGGTTGGATTTTGTATAATAATCATATCTGCGTTTCACTCGAGAAAAGTAAGAATCATCATAATATAAGATACCAACTGCTCCTTTGCTCTTTGCTATTTCAAATCTATTAGCTAAACTTTCTCTCCAGTTAGACCAGTCTGTTGGCTTGTTTGAATTGCTTAGCGTGTAAGTGCCATCAGAATTTTTAGGTTCACCAGATTTAATCAGTACGAATTTACCAGATACATCCATGTTTTTGTAGTCGGAATATGTATCGGTTTCAATACCATATCCTGCATAAATAATATCGTAGTCACCTGAGATTGGGTTAGAAAATGTAATTAGGTGTTCTCCAATTGCATAATTCGTATTATTAATTAGGATATTTCCTTTTGGGGCACCTGCAACCTGTAGTGGAACTTTTTGGAAATAATCACCATTCGCTTGGGCTGCGGGAATTCCCATCATCTGATATTGTTTTCGCAAGTATTCAACGGCTTTCTTTTGCCCTGGTTCACCGGTTTCTCTACCTTCAAATTCATCAGAGGCATAAGTGTATAAATGCGTTTTCAATTCTTCTTCCGAGATAGAAGATGCAAAGGTTACAGAAGGGTCAGTAAGATCACTCTTAGCTGTAGAAACATTTTCGTTTATTCCTTTTTGCGCCGTATTGCAAGAGAGGGCTAATGCAATGGCCAGATATAAAATTTTTTTCATGGATTTACTTTTCTCAAATATATATAAATAGGTAATATATATGAGTTTGCACGTCTAATTATTTTAATCAATCACTGGTTTAACCTTTAATAAGTTAGGTGGTTATATTTGTTTGTAATCATTTTCTTAATTTTGGTTTCAAAATTTTTTAGTGCCCTTAGGAATGAACCGACTATATAGCCTTACTTATTCTGTAATTACATTTGTGGTTGTAGTAATGTTTTTATCTTGTAAAAATGATGTAGAAATAAGAACTTCTATTGAAAATGAATTGGCAAAGATTGATTCAGCATCGTATGTAGATCCTCAATATACCATTTTTCGAATTGATAGTTTAATTACAAACACTTCTAATATTAACGATGCAGAAATGGCAATGGCATGGTTTTATAAAGGAGAAGATTATTATTTGAATGATCAATTTTTTGATGCTATTCAGGTTCATAAAAAAACTTATGACCTTTTTAATAAGTTGGGAGATCCATATAATAAGGGCAGGTGTTTAATTACACTGAGTGCAGCACATATTCATTTAAAAGATTATGAGATCGCTCAGGAATATGCTCTTGAAGCGTTACATATAGCACAGTTGATTCAGAATCATCGGATAGAGGCTAAAGCCTATAATCAGTTATTTCATTTGCATTTTTTATTGAAAGATTATAAAAAGGCTCTAACTTATATTCATAAAAGTGATTCGCTTTTTAAGGACTCGAAAGACACCACATCAATTATAGCTATCAAATCTAACATAGCCAGTGCTCATTTACAACTCAAATCATATAACAAGGCTTTAAAAAATTATTCTGAAGCTCTAACCTTAAGTCAACATTCTAATGATACTCCAACATTGGTAAGGTTGTTAAATAATATTGGATATGCTTATATAGAGGCTCAGGATTACGATAGTGCCGAAAAGTTTTTGAGAGGTGCCATAACAGTCAATAAAAATATAAACGCCATTAACGCAGCTCCTTTTAAAGGTTTAGGAAATCTTTTTTTGATCAGGAATCAAACAGACTCTGCAAAGATTAACTATCAAAAAGCATTAAAAATATTTGATCTTAAAAAGAATCATAAAGAAATTATAGCCGTCTCCGACAAGTTAATTTCCATATCAATTATGCTGGGTGATTATCACGAGGCTTTAGAAGAGCAGATGAGACGTGATAGCATTCAAAAGTTGGTTAATAATATTGAAAAAGATCAGCTATTATCTTTTGCCAACGTTAAGTATGAGGTCAAGGAACAGGAGTCGCAATTGATTCATCAGAGGGAAATTAATGAAACTAATCGTTTATTATTCAGTAGTGCGATTATATCCTTGATTTTATTATTGATTGCCCTGGGATTTTTCTTTTACAATTTGAAGTTGCGATCTGCTCATAAGGCTTCTGAGCTTGAGCAACGCTTATTACGAGCGCAGATGAATCCTCATTTTATCTTTAACACACTTGCAGCCATTCAAAATATTACTTTGGAGGGGAATTCGATACGCTCGTCGAATCATATCGCAAAATTTTCAAAACTCATCAGACAAAACTTTGATTATGTAAGAAAGGAAAAGATTTCTTTGGATAAAGAAATGGCCATGATAACCAACTATATTGAAACACAACAACTTCGTTTTAATGAGAAATTTGATTATCAGATCAAGGTAGATGCTAATATCCAAAAGTCTGCAATATTGGTTCCTCCAATGTTATTACAGCCATTTGTAGAGAATGCCATTGAGTATGGTTTGAAACATAAGCAGGGAAAGGGGTTTTTAAAAGTATTTATTTCTAAGGATAATAAGCATTTAATATTTACGGTGGAAGATAATGGGGTTGGTCGTTCGATTGTAGCCAGACAGCTTAAAGTAAGTGAAGGTTTACATGCAACAGATATTTTTAAAGAGCGATTAAAGCGACGGGGTAAGGGCGAGGAAAAAACATTTAAAATTGAAGATCTCTATAGTCCCGATGGGTCTCCAATGGGAACCAGAGTTACATTTAAACTTCAAGTTTTATGATTAAAGCGGTAATTGTAGAAGATGAATTCAACGCTATGAATTCTTTGGAAAAGTTAATTAAATATACTCAAAAGGAAATTAGCGTAGTTGCTAAGATTGATAATGTAAGTGAGGCCATAGAGCAATTGCCAGTGATTAAACCATCTTTAGTGTTTTTAGATATTGAGTTATTGGGAGGAAGTGCTTTTGACATTTTAGATGCCATTGATACTACAGATTTTAAAATAATTTTTACAACGGCTTATGATGAATTTGCTATTAAGGCGATTAAGTTTGATACAGTAGATTATTTGTTGAAACCAATTGATGCGGATGAGCTTTCTGAATGTTTGAAGCGTTTCAGAGAGGTTTATAATAAAGAAAAAAAATATAAAGAAGCGGTAGAGAAAATAAGCGAGATTGATAGGAAACAGCAACAAAGCACCTTGCTTTTAAAAACCACTGACCAGCAATTCCTTCTTAAAATTGATGATATTATTCGTTGTCAGTCTGATGGTAGTTACACCATATTTTACACTGATGAACATAAAATCATGTGCTCCAGAAATTTAAAGTATTATGAAGGATTATTAAGTGCACATGCTTTTATCAGAGTC
Organism: Zhouia amylolytica; assembly: GCF_900116365.1. Lineage (GTDB taxonomy): Bacteria > Bacteroidota > Bacteroidia > Flavobacteriales > Flavobacteriaceae > Zhouia > Zhouia amylolytica. The sequence continues at coordinate 226,937 of NZ_FPAG01000002.1, forward strand.
CATCAGTCACATTTAATAAACAGTAGGTATATTGAATCTGTTAGTAACAGCAGTTCCTTACGATTAAAAGATGGTACTGAAATTCCGATTGCCACCCGAAAACGCGCCTTACTTAAGCAGTTTTTAGCGGAACAATAATGCAAATATAAAATCAACGTGATCGCTTTTAAAACCATTTTTGCGAGCAGTTGTAACCTCGGTAGTTTTGGGTTGAATATTTAGAAAACTCAAAAGTAAATAGTTATGGGGTTAAAGAAAAAAAGGTTTACAAAAGCATTTCTAGAGGAGGCATACCCGGAATTAAAAAGACAAATTGATACTGCAGCCGGATTTGATGTAGAAATTTTAATAGAATGGGATTCGTTATTTAATGAGCAATTTATGCATTTATATAACGACACTTATCCTAAAATATATTTTCAACCTTTAATCCAGGCATTCAAGTCTATTTCTTCTGATGATCTGGGAAAAAAAGCATTGCAAGAATCCCTTCAAAAAGTGATTATCGATAATCGGCATGATCATCACAACCCTAATTCGGCATTCAGACTTAAGGATGGTGTACTCACCGTAGATCATAGTCCTGTTTTGAATGCCGATAAGGTAGAGGAACGCGTTGAAGTTCTCGTTGAATTGTTGGAAAATAATCTTTAACAGGAGATACCCCTCTAATCATTATATCATTTTATTTAACTGCTATTCTTATGATTTATAGAAAAATACAAATAACGGTATTCCTGCTGTGTGCTGTACTGTTCTCTTGTGGTATTTCCAATGAACAGGCCAAGCAAGGTTTGGTAAAGTTCCTTCAGGAAAATCATCAGGGCAAATATCAAATTAAGACTTTTAAAAAGCAGGTGAAAGAGATTTCATTGGAACCTGATATGTTCTGGGTAGAGTTGGAGTTGAAGGAAAATTCTAATGTGATAATTAGCTTTCAATGGGATGCGAATCGAAAAGCCCTTTACTTGCCTAAAGGTAAGCATGAAGTAGCATCGATAGATAGTATAGCAAGGAAGAAATTATCACGAGAAAGGATGGTTAGCGATCTAAAAAAGTCCTTAGGAAGTAATGCGCTTAATATAAGTATCGACAGATCTTATATAAACCTTCGTCTTGATAGGGAACCAGAAATAGATTTCATAGACAGCTTATCAATTCAAATTAAAAATGTTTTAGAGCAATATCCTCAAGAATGGAATACCGAGGCAAGAGTCAATATTAGTACTTCTAAAAATGAGACTGGTTTTTTACAGTTAATAGTAAAACCAAAGCATTATGACGATTCTAATCTAAAAGAACAATTTAAGCCCAATGCTGTTCTGGTGAATGCTTTTGGTTCTGAAAAGGCTACCGATGTCACCCAAAAAATTTTTAAGACACTAGAAAAAAGAACACGTTCCAGACAAATGTTAAAAATGTGGATTAATCAACAAAATCTGAATGATTTATATGTAGCAGTGGAGGTAGAAAAGCAAAATCCCAGGGCGCCTAAAAACCTACCTACCTCTTATGGGGTTTATCTGGCCAAATGGAATGCGAAAGATTTTAAAGTGGATAAGCTTCGTTTTTTTAATTATGCATCTATTTCAAAGCGTGGAATAGTTCAGTTTTTGGAAGGAAGGCTTCCTGAGGCATATCAAATAAGAACCTACACGAATTAAGTTTTTTAAATTATGAAAACGACTGCCGTTTTAGGAGGAATATAAATAGTGGTAGCTCTCAGGTCTATTTAATCGACAATATTTAAAACCTAAACAACAATAAATTAACCTTAAAACTTTAAATAGTATGAACATGACTTACCAGGCAGAAACCATAGAGGCCTTACAGGTAGAACACCAGGAAGCTTTAGCCAGGGCTCAGCAAGAAATGATGCAGCGTGTATCTGATGCTCAAGTTTCCGGAGATACTTCTCAAATTCAAACCGCAAGTATTAGATTTCAGGAGGTTACTACAGACCTTGCTTCCGCATATAATTTACGAATGGAGGAGATTCATGCCTTAAATGAAGCAAACCTAAACAACGATGAAGTTGCAGTTAATGTTGTTTATGGCAATAAGCGAAGTGACATAGATTTGGATATGCTTGTTTACGATGGTGATCGTGATTATGTTTTGGAATTCGATGATGATCAACATGTGCAAAAAGTATTAAACCTGATTAAAGCGAATAACCCTGTTTTTAAATCACGTCGTCATCTTTTAAAATCAAGCTTAAGACTGACTCCTACCTTAGCACCGGTTCTTCATGAAATAGGTCAACATTGTATTGAGATATTAAAGTTAAAAGCCACTATTGAGTTTTTCGTATATCAAAGTGATCAGTTTAATGCCTCCTGTTATCCACCGGATGATGATAAGCTCTATATTATTTTAAGTTCAGGAATCTTAGAACGCTTTGAAAAGGAAGAATTAGCCTTTGTTATAGGTCATGAGATTGGACATGTACTGTTTGAACATTTTAAATATCCAGTAAAATATATTCTTGACGAGGGGAGAAATGATTTAGCTCCAATTCATGCTATGAAGCTTTATGCGTGGAATAGGAATGCGGAAATAAGTGCAGACAGAGCGGGACTTTTGTGTTGTCAGGAATTTGAGGCTGCAGGCAGGACATTTTTTAAATTATCATCTGGAGTAACCACCGATTCATTAGCGTTCCAATTAAATGAATATATCCAGCAATTTGTTGATTTAGAAAAAGTTTTAAACGATTCAGATCACGATCCGTCAGATTGGTATACAACCCATCCTTTTAGTCCGTTAAGGATAAAAGCTTTAGAGCTTTTTAATAAAAGTGAGACCTATAAATTGTTTAAGCCGGAGGTTGTCGGTGAAATTACAGAAGAAGAAATGGAAGCTGAAATTAAGCGTATAATGTCGCTTATGGAGCCTGAAGATTTAGAAAATGCCTCCGAACATTCAGTAAAAATTCAACGCTTTATGTTTTTGGGAGGGTATATGATCTCAAAAGCTGATGGAACCGTTGATGATTCGGAGATTCATGCCTTAAGTAGTATTGTGATTTCAGAAGTATTTGCTGAGTGTATGTTAACAATAAAAAGTTTGTCTGATGAAGAGATTATTGTTGAATTGCAGGAATTGGCTAAAGATTTAGATGTTGCGTTGCCAGTTATGCAAAAGTTGAATGTTTTAAGAGATTTGTCTATTATTAGTTATGCTGATGGAGAAATAGATGACTCAGAGGTGGGAGTTCTATATAATCTGGCTCGCATACTCTACATCAATACTGAATTTATAGATAGAATATTAAGTGATGCCCAAAAGGTAGATTAATAATATTTTGGTTGGGGGTGAAGTCCGTTCTTTCAGTTATTTCTGAAGGGCGGACTTTTTAGATTTTAAAAACCTATTAATTTAGTAAAACCCAATTTTTTAATGGCGACTCTCAGGAGAATTAACCTTTAAATAAAAACGACTTAACATTTAATTATGGGTTATTTATTTCATTGCAGAAGAATTTAAAGTGAAGGTAAAGCCTTTCTTAAGAAGGTTTTTTTGAATGAATAACATATTAAAATTTTAGAATGAAAAAGATTGTTTTTGGATGTGTTGGGTTGTTGTTAATGGCATGCTCGGATGATGATAATGATTGTGGATGTAAAGATTACAAAACCAGTGTAGGCTATTATAAATTAAACGAATGTACCGTAAACTCCTATGAAACGGGATGGAATGATTTTGTTACTAAAAAAGAAATGGAGTTAAAGCAAAAAGAGCAAGGTTGTGAATAACAATAGTAGAAATGCTCTTAGTGCTTTTTACCTTTAAAACGTTTTGGTCGCATTTTAGCTCCTACGTTTTTGGAAGCCTCTTCCGTTTTGGAAGATGCTTTCAAAAGCAGGTTAATTTCGTTCATTTCACCCTGAGTTAAAGGTCGCCAGCTTCCTGTTTTTAAGTTTCCGAGTGGGACATTCATAATGCGAATACGCTTGAGTTTTTTAACCTCATAACCAAGGTATTCACACATGCGTCTAATCTGTCGATTGAGTCCTTGAACCAGAATGATTTTAAAAGTTCGTTCATTAATTTTCGAAACTTTACATTTTTTAGTGACGGTTCCCAAAATAGGAATACCGTTACTCATTTTTTTAATAAATTCCTCCGTTATGGGTTTATCCACTCTAACCAGGTATTCTTTCTCATGGTTGTTGCCTGCTCTCAGTATTTTGTTCACAATATCACCATCATTGGTTAGGAAGATTAGTCCTTCTGATGGCTTGTCTAATCGGCCAATAGGGAAGAGCCGTTCAGAATGGTTGATATAATCTACAATATTATTTTTTTCTTTTTTATCGGTGGTGCAAACAATGCCAATGGGTTTGTTGAAGGCAATATATAAAGCTTTTGGTTTAGCCTTAATGGGTTTACCATCTACTTTTACGATATCACCCTCAAATACGCGATTCCCTAACTGGGTCGGTTCATTATTAATGGTAACCCTGCCATTTTCTATGAGCTTATCGGCCTCTCTTCTAGAACAGATACCTGTACTACTGATGAATTTGTTGAGGTTAATGGATTCTTTATTTGAAGTGTTCACGGTAGATAGAGAATTTAGTGGCAGTAAAATTATTGATTTATATGATGAAACACTAATTTTTCATTTTTTTGATAGCCATTATAGTATTTCTTTGTAATTTAAAGGTTCCTTAATTTTTCGAGGGAAAAATCAGCCATGATTTATTATATAAAAGATGAATATTACACCTTTACCAACCCAACCAAACACTATTGTCTCCTATTTCAATGTAGGTAGATTATTACACTATTCTCTTATTTTATTTATTTTAGAAGCCTGGATTTATGGTGTTCAACTTATTAAATCTATTGAAAAGGAAAGCACATTTTGGATTGTTTTTTGGATTTCTTTTTTTCTTTTTGCCTTTCTTCATATTTTTTTGGTAATTATGGATGGGTGGTCGAGATTTCAGAATTATAAAAGAGCGAAAGATCAATTTTATATGCATGGATTTAACCGGCGAATAGCGAACACTTATATTGGATCAAAATGCCAGAGAAATGCTGCAATTGTAGCCGCAAAAGAGCTTGGACTGGAGAAGGAGATTATAGAATATTACAAGGACATGAATGTTAAGTGGTATCACTTTGTTCCGTATTTCATGGTGAAAGATCCGCTTTTTATGTTTCGAAAAAAGTTTTGGTCCAGAACCTTTCTGGAAAAAAACTACCAACCTAAATTTGATTATAAAAAAATTCAACTTGAGTTTTCCCGATGATTATTTCTGCTAAACAACTCACCAAGATCTATAATGGAATCACAGTTTTAGATCGGGTATCTATTTCTTGCTCAGAGGGAAGTATTATTGGAGTATTGGGTGCCAATGGGGCTGGTAAAACAACCCTGTTTCGGATTTTGATGAATTTAGTTACACCCGATGAAGGCAGTGTAGAAGTTTTATCAAAAAGTGTAAAACCTCTTGGGGGAATTATAGAAAAGCCTGCTTTATATGAGTATTTGAATGCCCACGATAATCTCAAATTGTTTGCCCGAATACAAAGCCTTAATTTACCTAAGGAACAAATACGCGCTTCTTTAGTTGCTGTGGGATTGCCAGTGGAAAGAAAGGATGCTGTTAAAAACTTTTCTATGGGAATGAAGCAGCGGTTAAGTATCGCTATAGCCTTATTAAATAATCCTTCTTGTTTAATCCTTGACGAGCCATTTTCGGGCCTTGATCCTATGGGGATTGAAGAATTAAGATCACTTATTTTAAAATTGGCCAAAGAAAATAACATTGGGATCCTTATATCTTCTCATATCATAGATCAGTTACAAAAATCCTGCGATTATCTTTATGTTTTGAAGGAAGGTTGTGTTGTTAATCAGGGTGTAACTTCGGAAATAATAGCTCAAAATGTTAAATATTATACCATTTATGCCAAGAATATTCAAGAGTCAAAAGTACTGCAATCCTACCATCCATTATATAACCAAAATACTGCTAAGGTGACACTGGATTTTAAGGAAGTTCCGGATTTAATTAAAAAGTTATATGCTGAAGGAGTTGTTGTAACTTCATTTAGTCCAGAGATCGATATGGATAGATTATTTGAAATAAGTGCTCAATGAAATACCTTATATACGCCGAATTTTACAAGTTATTTAAACAAGCTAAAACATATTATGCGCTCGCTGCCCTATTTGTCATAGAGGCAATAGTTATGTTTAGTGCTTATTATCAGGGTAGTACGATAATAGATGTTTTATTGGATAATCTTAAGGAGTCTTTTTATTTTGAAGGGGACTTACTGAATGGTAATTTGTTAATTTATCTTATCTTGAATACGTTATGGTTTCATCTTCCCCTCATTTTAATGATTATTGTTTCAGGAACGCTCACCTCTGAATATAAAGATCGAACCTTACAGGCTGTCATGATGCAACCTGTTAGTAAAGTTAAATTTCTACTAAGTAAATACGTTGTTGCCACTTTATTTACTGTGTTGGTTGTGCTGGTATTGGCAATAACTTCATTTTGTTTATCTTACTTAATTTTCGGCAGTGGAGATTTGATAGTTTACCTGGATACTCTTAACTTTTTTGAGAATAAAGATGCTTTTAACAGGTTGATATGGGCATTTATTGTGGGTATGTTTTCGATGGTGTTCTTTTCATTGGCCAGTCTTACCCTGGCTGTATTTTTTAAGGAGGCTACTAAAACATGGATTATTTCTGTTTTTTTCTTGATCTTATGTAATCTGCTCCTTAAAGTAGATTTTGGAAATAACTGGTTTAATGATGTATTTTTTGTGAAATTGAATGATACCTGGCAGTATTTATTTTATTATGAAATTGATTGGAAGAAAATTTCGATTAATGTTTTTCTTCTAATAGTTTACAGTACTATTTTTACAATACTCGGTATAAATTATTTTAAAAAGACGGATATAGAATGAAAAATATAATTTTTGGTATTATATTTCTTGGAATTCAATTACTGGGAGCGCAAGAGCCGGATGAAGACTTGATGCGTGTTAGAGAACGGTTGGATTCTTTATCGAGTTTTAAGGCTACCATAGAATTAGATGTCGATATAAGTTTTATTAAAATGCCCAAAAAGTATGCAGACATTTCATATGAGCGAGGAGAACGTATTCAGTTCGAATCGGATGATTTTGTAATGTTGCCAAAAAGGGGGCTGGATTTCTCTTTTAGTAATCTTTTCAAGTATTCTTTTATCACGGTCGATAGGGGGTTTGAGGTGATTGAGGGCAAGAAATATAAGGCTATAAATATCATTCCCACAGATAAGAAGGCAGACTTTTCAATAGCCATGCTTTTACTGGATACTGAAAATGATAGAATTGTAGGTTCTGAAATCAGTACAAAAAAGGAAGGTACTTATCAGTTATCTCTGCAATATGCGAGCAATAAAATGCCATTGCCTGAAAAGGTAGAAGTTGCTTTTGAGGTAGAGCGTATGAAGATACCTTTAAACTATATGGGAAAAGATATTGATGTAGATAAAAAATCAATGCGAGAAGAAGAAGTTAAAAAAGGAAAGATATACCTCAATATAGAAAACTATCAGATTAGATATGTAGAATAAAAAAAGAACGCTTTAGCGTTCTTTTTTTATTAGGTATATATGTATTATTGTTATTCACACCCACCAGTAAAACCAGTAGCGTCGAATTTTGTCTGAACTGCTCCCTGCATGGTGCCGCTTCTAGCTTGAATAACCAAATTATTAGTGCCACTACCATCTCTTTTCGGGCTACAATATTCAAATAAGTAATAGCTATTGGCTTGTCCTGATACCTTAACTGATATTTCATTAAAAGTAGTAACTAACTCTTCCTTATTTCCGGCGAAAGCACTACTGGTTTTCCCGATACTTTTTAAGACTTCTTCATCAATTTCACCTCCCAAACCGATAGTGAAGTAGGATACATTTTCATCGGCATTGTTAACTTTTTTTAGGGCATCACTTTCGGTATATCGCGAGGCCTGATCCGTTCCATCTGTAAAAATAACCACAGAAGCTGCTGAGATTATAGACTGCCCTTCATACTCATTAATCAAATCCTCGGCTTTGTTTGTTGATTTTATAACTGCTCCATAAAGATCTGTAGAAGGATCATTACTGATATCGCTGGTGATTCCTTCGATAGAGCTTACCAATTGACCAGCATCAGCAGTGAGATCGTTCAATAAATGTAGTTCGTCTTCACCATCAAACCAATAAATAGCCATTTTGAAATTTTCACTTGGTGATGCAGGCATCACACTATTTACAAAACTAATCGAGGCTTCCTTTAACTCTTGCAGGCTGGTACTTAAAACACTATTACTAAGATCCAGTACCAGTAAGGTATTGTTATTAAAAATTTGTGTATTTGGTGATATTCTGGCCTGAGACTCTGAAGAGGAAATCGTGTTAAAGCAATCGTCATTGCGTCCTTGTTCGTATATCGTAAAGTTGTTAGCTGTTAGGCCAGGAACCGGGTTGCCTTGTAGATCATTTACTTTAAAAAAAACAGAAACTTTACCCGGCAGGGTAGTGTATTTGTCCTGAATCGTTAATTCTAACTGAGCCTCACCGAAGTTCAAACATTTATCTACATTATTACTGCCATCCGGGATCGCATTGAAATCACCATCATCATCATAGGTTCCACAAGCTAGAAATGTCACCATAACCGTTACCATGGTGATAAAGTTTTTTATTTTCATCGATACTTTTTTTGAGTGTAGTAGGTAGAACGAAGAAAATTCGATTTCATTATAAATATCTAAAATGATTTTTTGTCAATTTTTAATGATTCCAAAATTCAATCAGTAACTTTTTGATTTTAAGTGTGCTGTGTTTTGTGTGTTCAATAATCGTTATTGAAAATTATTCGATACCAGTGACCAAATTAAGTTTTTGTGTCTAATCAAATAATCAATGAACCGGGAGTTATACTGGTATGGTAAAAGTAATTGAAGTGGGAAGAGATTATAAACTATATTGAAAATGATTACAATTATATGTAAGCTTAATCTGTTTTTTTGTTAAAATATCACGGATTTCTATTATTTATAATGCCAAAATTATTTTATTACACAATGAAATTATAACTTTAAGGTATGAAGTTGATTTAATGTAGTAAACCCCCAAATTTATGAGAAGTGAACAAAATGAAAGTAAAGGCTTACGTAAAGTTCTTTTGGTAGAAGATAACACCCTTACCAAGAAAATTCTGGAACATATATTAAAAAAAGAAGGTTATCAATACAGAATAGCCAACGATGGTAATGAAGGAATAGCTGCAATCGCAGAGTTTAATCCTGATATTATTATTACCGACATTATGCTTCCGGTTAAAAACGGATTAGAGGTGGTTGTTTATGCAAAACGAAATTTCACTCATATTCCAATAATTGTATTGTCAGCCCTAGGAGAAGAAGAGGGAGCCGTAACCAGAGCCTTTAATTTAGGTGCAGATGATTTTGTACCTAAACCTTTCAATCCCGGGGAACTGGTATTGCGAATTAAAAGATTACTGGCGAAAATTAATAACACTACAAATTCATAGAAACGCCCAACTTACCCCATTGATGAACCTGCTTGATAGTATAATATATATTATTATTCCTCTTTTATTTATATTTTTTATAGGGGTTGTTTTACTAATAATTTATTCCAGAATTATTTATAGTAAACGATTAAAAACACGACAGAATGTAAAAGATGAAATAGAAACTTTTCTGGCTATTGATGTTTTCAATAGTACTAACGAAGGGGAGCTTAAAAATGGTTTACATCATTTCTTGTCTACCATACCATTTGATAAAAATTGGTGTAAGGATATTTTCTTGAAAAAATTAATTGATTTTGGGGAAAATGTAAAAGGAGAAGTTGCCAACAAATTATTGGATATTTATGTGTTTACAAATCTTCACAAGTATAGTTTAGGATTTATTCAAAGTAGCAGCTGGTACAAAAAGAGTATTGGGTTTTATCATTTTCAGGCGATGGGTTTTTCTCACGGACAACGCTATGTTAAGCCTTATTTAGAGCATAAAAACAATAAACTAAGATCAAATGCCTATATCACATTTTTGTATTTGAATACCGAGCCTTTAGACTTTTTAATAGATTATAAGTATCCGATTTTAGAAGCCAGCGAACATAAGGTTGTTAATATTTTATATGAAAAAAAGCCCCCTATGCCTAATAATATTGACGATTGGTTAGGGGCAGGTAATCCTTCGATCGTAAAGTTGGGAATTAAGATCATGGTTTTTTATAATTATACAGGAGCTTCAGAAAAGATTATAAAGTTGCTCAATTCAGTATTTGATACAATAAGGTTTGAAGCATACATAGCGGTAAAGGAATTGTACCTTTTTGAGGCTGAGGTTTCTTTGACGGACAGGTTGAAAAGCGAAAAAGAAAAAAATAATGTTTTAGCTTTACTTGAAGCCTTGGCGGTAGTAGGCACTGATTTCTCTTTGGTGTTTTTACATGATTTCATTAAAAAGGATGCAATAGACGGCGATTTAAAACTAGCTGCTGTTCGATGCCTTCATGAAATTAATACAGATTATCTTAATCATTCATTTCGTCGTAATGAAGAAATCCAACGCATTAAAAACCATATTAAAAGTCCTTATATCCTTAGTGTATGAAAGAAGTGTTCCATCAATTTTATAAAAGTTTTGAGGTTTTTATTGGTTTTTTTTCCGTGTCTTATATTTTGTTTTATTTGTTTTTAGCATTCCTTTCCTATTATGCCATAAAAAAATATATTAACTCAAAATATTATGTTCACGAAGACCTGTTATTGAAAGCAAAATATGTCAAAGGAGTTTCGGTTATTGCTCCTGCGTATAATGAAGGATTAACTATTGTCGATAATGTTAAATCACTGTTGTCATTAAATTATCCAAAAAGTGAAATCATTATTGTTAACGATGGAAGTTCTGACGATACTTTAAAAAAATTAATTCGCGAGTTTGAACTGGTTAAGGTCGATTTTTATTATCGTGAACAGATTAAAACCCAAAAGGTTAGAGGTCATTATAAATCTACAAACCCTATTTATGCAAAACTTTTAGTGGTGGATAAGGAGAATGGTAAAAGTAAAGCTGATGCCTCTAATGCAGGTATAAATTCATCGAAATATCCCCTCTTCATTTGTACTGATGTAGATTGTATCTTGAAAAAGGATACAATTATAAAACTTGTTAAACCTTTTTTAACTTATAAAAAGCGGGTAATTGCTACAGGTGCAGCCATCAGGATATCCAATTCATGTGAAATTAAGGATGGGTTTTTAATGAAGGTACATTTCCCGAAAGGTTGGTATCCCAGGTTTCAGGAATTAGAGTACATCCGGGCTTTTATTTTTGGAAGAATGGCCTGGAGTCAACTGAACGGATTGTTGTTAGTGTCTGGAGGTTTGGGTATGTTTGATAAAGAAGTGGCAATTGCTGCAGGGGGGTATTGGCATAAATCTTTAGGTGAAGATATGGAGTTGGTTACTCGCATGCGTAAATATATGTATGATACGAAGCAGAAATTTTTAATTAAGTATATTCCAGAATCTCTTTGCTGGACAGAGGTTCCTGCTACCAGGGAAGTTTTTATCAGGCAGCGAACCAGATGGTCCAGAGGGTTAATTCAAACACTTCAACTACATAAATCGATGCTTTTTAATCCTAAATATGGCAGAACGGGATTCTTAGTATTACCCTATTTTTTCGGATTCGAATTTTTAGTTCCGATCATTGAGGTTTTAGGACTAATTATTATTATTGCTGCTTATTTTTTAGGTGATTTGAATGTTGAATTTTTGTTGTGGTCTTTGTTGGCGGTATATGTCTTTTACATAAATACAACTATGGTGTCTATTTTATTAGACGAGTTACTGTACAAGAATTATGCAAGCCTAAAGGAACTGTTGATCTTAATAGGGATGGCTATTATTGAGCCTGTCGTATATCATCCGGTTAGTGTTTACTCCTCGTTAAAGGGGTATTGGCATTTTTTTGGCAGAAAGGAACAACGTTGGGGGGATATGCAACGAAAAGGATTTAGTATTCAAAAATAACAGATAATGATAAATAAAAGCTTAGGGAAGCTATTTTTCATCTTAGGATTAATTATGTGTAATATATCAGCAATTATTGCACAGGAAATAAACCTGGATAGTTTATTAAATAAAACAATAGAAAGTATACGTGCCGAGGATTATCAAAAAGCGATACTGCAATCCCGGAAAGGAATCTCGTTAGCTCCAGATTACTTAGATTTTAGAATATTTTTGGGAAGAGCATACCAGATGACACAGCAGAAGGATAGTGCCAGATATCAATTAAATTATGTTATTGATCATAATACAAACTATGAGTCTTCTTTCATTTATTTGTTGAATCTGGAGTTGGAAGACCAACGTTATAAGGATGCGATGTTGGTGGTTGATAAGGCCATAAGTGCACATCCGGATAACCGCATGTTCTATGGTAAAAAACTTCAGATCTATCAATTGCAAAACGATGACAAAGGGGAGAAGGAGTACCTTCAAGAACTTTTAATAAAATACCCTAATGATTCTGAGCTTCAACAACGTAAACTGATATTGGAAACCAAAAGTAAAAGTGACCGTTTTGGGATTAACTATACATTTACCTCTATTAGTAGGGATGAAGTTGGACCATGGCATTTAGGAAGTTTACAGTTCATCAGGGAAAGGTCATGGGGCTCATTAATAGGACGGTTAAATTATGCCGAGCGATTATCGAATGGAGAAAGTGTTGTGAATGGTATCCAATATGAATTGGCATCTTACTTTTTTATGGGGAAAAAGAAATTGAACTATTCCAATGCTGGTATTTCATTTTCATCCGACGATGCATTTCCGGAGTTACGCCTTAATTACTCATATTATCATAATTACAGGAAGGGTTGGGAATCTGAAATAGGTGTTAGATATACCAGAAACAATAATCAGAATATTGTTTCCGGTGTATTGGGTCTTGGAAAATATTTAGGTTCTTATTGGATAAATTTGAGGTCTTACATTCAAGAGCAAGAAAGCAACTGGTATCCTGCATTGACATTAACAGCTCGTTATTATATGAATTCCAGGTTTGATTATTTTACCTTAATTACCGGCTATGGAAGCTCTCCTGATGAGCGTTCGATTCAAGGACAAATTGATCAGAGGTTAACACTAAACTCGTATCGGTTTGGCGCTGGTTATTACAAATTACTGAACGATCGTTTTATTACGGGTCTTCAGGCTGTTTATAATAATCAAGAATACATTGATAAACAACGACAAGATGAATTTGAAATTTTCCTGACCTTGCAATATAAGTTCTAGTGTTAGGGGAGCGTTTATTTTATGTTTATTTGGTGTTTAATTGCAAGCTAACAGGGCAATGATCAGATCCCATTATATCATTATGTATTTTAACATCCTTAATGTGATCAAAAAAGTTCTGGGGAATTAAAAAATAATCCAGGCGCCAGCCTGTGTTTTTCGCACGGGAATTAAACCTATAGCTCCAATAGGTGTAGGCAACTTCGTCCGGATAAAGTTCTCTGAAGCTATCGACAAATCCCTCGTTTAAGAAATTATCCATACCATCTATTTCAATCTGTGTATAACCGGCTGTTTTGTTATAATTTGACTTGTCGTTTTTGAGATCAATAGCTCTATGGGCTACATTAAAATCCCCACAGGCAATCACAGGTTTCGTTTTATTTAGATTTTTTAAATAGCTTAAAAAGTCGGCATCCCATTTTTGTCTGTAATCTAAACGAACGAGTCCTCTTCCGGAATTTGGTACATAAACATTCACCACATAAAAATCTGGATATTCGGCACATATTATTCTGCCTTCCCGATCGTGTTCTTCAATGCCCATATCGTAGGTAACATTTAAAGGTTTTGTTTTCGAAAGTATTACGGTTCCGGAATAACCTTTTTGATCGGCAGCATTACTGTAAATATTAAACGATGAGAGACCTGCCAGTGCTTTTTCAACTTCATCAGTTTGCGCTTTGGTTTCTTGAAGGCAAATAATATCAGCAGATAATTCCTCTACTGAATTCATAAATTCTTTTTTAAGAATGGCCCTTATACCATTTACATTCCATGTAGCTATGTTCATGTTTTGCTGATTCTAGATTTAATTACAAGGTACTGATTGTTGATTTATTTACAAGGAATTATTTTAATATCTGATAAAGTAATATATCAGTAGTTTAAATAAAGGATCCAATAAGAATGTACAGAATGCCGGTTAAAAGTATAAGCCCAAATGCGTATGCCACTATTTTTTTAGTTGAGTTGGAGCCTCTTATCATGGTGATTATCAATTTTACGATCAGGTTGCTTAAGGCGGCAGTAATTATTACAAAAGTGGCTAGCTGTAATTTATCAGTTCCAAGATAAAATTTTGCCAAACTAATTGTTATGGCATCGGTATCAGCAAGACCGGCTACAATTGCAGAGTAGTACAACCCGGTGTCACCAAATATCTTATTACTATAGTGTACTACATAAAGTATAATTACATAGAGTAGACCGAATCCGATGGCACTTATTATATTCAGGGGGTTACCGATGTTAATTTCTGAATTTGGCTCTTCGCCAGGCTTTTTGATCAGTATAATGGAAGAAATGGTGCAAATTATGGTCAAGAGTCCGAACGGAATTATAATATAGCCTAATATTGCTTTGTTGAAAATGGAGGCAATAACGATTAGTCTGACAAACATAATTCCTGTAGCGATTATTATTCCGGCTGCATATTTTTTAGATAGTCCTGGAGTTTCTTTACTTCGGGATGCATACATCCAGGTAACCGCCGTACTGGAAACCATTCCTCCTAAAATTGCGGTAAGTAAGATTCCTTTTTTAGCTCCTCGATATTTTACCAAAAAATAACCAATGAAATTGATAAATGAAATTATTACCACGATGGTTCCAATTTCAAAAGGATTTAACAGGTCTTGTGGTCCGTAGTTTTGATTGGGTAAAAAAGGAAGAATTAATAAGGATATGATGGAGAACTTTATAAATGCAAATAATTCTTCTGAGGTGATATTTTTAATAAATGACCGGAAAGTAGTCTTCAGGGATAGTAGAGTAACAATAATGACAGCAGTCGCAATGGCTTCCTTTTCCAGATGATTGGCAACCATAACTCCCAAAATGAAAGTAGAGGTGAGTGCTAATATGGTGGTTATACCCATCATAATATTTTTACTGATGACAGCCACATGGCTTATGGCAAGAAAAATTAAAAAAGCGGCCAGGGCGATAATTACCAACCAACTAGAATATGTAGAAGATAATATACCAAGAATGTAACCCAATATTGCCACTATGGGAAAGGTGCGAATTCCGGCAAAAACCTTTTTCTCTTCTTTTAATTTATCATATTCCCGCTCCAGTCCAATAATCAAACCTATTCCCGTACTAATGAGAATACCCAAAATAAACGGATCAATATAGGTTGTTATTTCTGACATTTTATAATTGTTGTTGATTGTATACTAGTTGGCAAGGGTAGGGTAAAGTTACGCTCGTGTTTCAAGCAATTATATGATAATCATCAATGGGGTAATTGGCAATAAATTTTTTCAGTTCTATATAAAGGCTCCTGTAAGTTACTTTGTATTGGGGTAACACTTTTATTCATGGTAAGAATTTCGATTTAAAGGGTAAAAAGCATTCTTTTTATTATATATTAGCTTAAAATCATGAGCTTCAATAATGTTAAAAAGTAGTTTAAAACTTCTATAAAGTTAAGATATAACTGATTGATTTACAAAGTATTTTTAGGCTTTAAACGCTTATTAATATTAACTTTTTAAATTAATCAAATCATGAAAAAATTATTTTTAGTTGCTTTAATCATCGGAGGACTTGTAATTTCTTGTACCCCTGACAGCAATGTTCAAGAAACAAATGAAACATACGGATATGCCATCGACAAAGACTCAATTGTTACTCCAGGAGGGAGAGATTAAAACATTTAAATTAGAAGTAATTGTATTAGGCGTAATAGCAACCATAGGTTCTATTGCGCCTTTTATACATATATTTTATATTAAATCAGGTATCGAAGGAATTTTTGGATTTCCTACCATGGAGTCATTCTGGTATGCTGCTGGTTTTCCAATTATGGTTATATGTTATGGTTTAATCCTTCATCATGTTTCTGACAGGTTAGGGGACTTAGAAAAACCATTTAAGTTGATTTCGCATTTGGCTTTATGTGTTGGGTTTTATTTTATTGTTTGGATTTTTATCCCATCGATATCAGACTTTCCGAGTTGGGCCTATTACATAGCAATTGTTCTAATAGCAATTGTGTGCAGTGTATTTACCATTTGGCTTTATGGCTTTATACCTTCTTCAGATAAGTTAGAAAAGATTAACAGATCTTCATAATACTGAATTTCCGGGTTCAATGATTCATTTTTTAATTATGACCTATGGAAACACGTGAGTATTTCAATTCGGTTAGTGATAAAGTTACTCCTGCTAAACCTTAAATGGTTGCTGAGGTGTAGAAGTTAGCTTTTGTACGCTGTGGTTACTATCTCTATGCTATCAAAGTATAGTCTAATTTCCATCCTTGCTAGTTTTTAGCTCAATTGACCCTACCAGTTGCTACTAGTTGCTTTCTTTTTGTATTTTTGAGATATGGAAGTCATAAGGGTAAAGAATGATATAGGGATACCAAAGTATCAACAGATCATCAGGTCTATAGAAAGCGCCATATTAGCGAAGGAGTTAGTTAAGGGCGATAAGTTGCCGTCAATCAATAACGTAAAGCATAAATTTTCGCTTTCACGCGATACAGTATTGCTGGCATTTAATGATTTAAAGACCCGGGGCATAATTCAATCAATTCCGGGAAAGGGATATTATGTTGCTAAAACAACTTTAGATGTAACACGCCGCGTCTTTTTGTTATTTGATGAATTAAATGCTTTTAAGGAAGATTTGTATAATTCGTTTTTACAGAATATAGAGGACAACGTAGAGGTTGATATTTATTTTCATCATTTCAATAAAAAGCTTTTTTCTAAACTGATTAATGATAGCTTAGGTAATTATAGCTACTATATCATTATGCCTGCAAATTTCAAGGAAATAGCTGATGTAATTCAGTTGTTGCCACATGATAAAGTTTTTATTGTCGATCAGTTATCTGAAGAACTTTCAGATTATCCATCGGTGTATCAAAACTTTAAAAAAGACATGTATTTCGGATTGGAAAAGTTAAGCAAGCAGTTAAAAAGGTATCAACAATTAAAGCTTGTATTCGACCCTAAAAAACAGCCTTTGGGAATGCTCGAAGGATTCGAATTATTTTGTAAAGGATTCGGACTTCATTATTCTCATTATAACTCTGTCGAAGAAGCTAAACTCAGTTATAAAGATGCCGTTCTTGTCCTCGATGATAAGGATTTAATTGAAGCTGTCAAAATCGCAAAAATAGGCTCCCTAAATATCGGGCAGGACCTTGGCATTATCTCCTATAACGAGGCTCCATTGAAGGAAGTTGTCGCTAACGGTATTACTACATTTTCTACTGACTTTAAACATATGGGGAAGACCATGGCAGAAATGATTATGAGAAATCAGAGGATGCAAATTGAAAACAGGAATATCGTTATAAACAGAAACTCATTATAAACATAAATAACAAAAATTGAACCAAACAATTACCTCTAGATTACAAACTGAATTTATAGCCCGGTTTGGTAATGAACCGATTGTAATAGCATCACCAGGGAGAATAAATTTAATAGGTGAACATACTGATTATAATAATGGTTTTGTAATGCCGGCAGCCATAGATAAAAAGATTTATTGTGCAATGGCAAAGAATGGTACCTCAGACCAATGTACCATAAATTCATTAAGTTTAAACGATAGTTTTAGTTTTAAGCTGGATGCGATAGAAAGGAATGAATCAACGAATTGGATTAATTATATAATTGGGGTTGTCGCCATTATTCGTAAAGAGCATAAGCTCGATGCAGGATTTGATATTTTAATAGATAGTGATTTGCCTTTAGGAGCTGGCCTTTCTTCATCAGCAGCTCTCGAAAACGCTATAGCATTTGGCTTAAACCGGATGTTTAAACTGGCGATACCGAAAGAAAAGCTTATATATATATCTCAGGAGGCAGAACATACGTATGCGCTGGTAGAATGCGGAATCATGGATCAATATTCTTCTGCTTTTGGTAAGGAAGACCACCTATTGATGCTAGATTGTCAAAGTATCAGTTCGGAAGATATACCCGCAATATTTGAGCCGTATGAGCTTTGGTTGTTAAATACGAATGTTTCCCATAATCTTGCTGAAAGCGAATATAATATCAGGAGGCAAGAGTGCAGAGCGGCTATTCAATTAATTAATGAAAAGTTTAAGACAATTGATAGTTTTAGAGATCTGACCATTGAGGATATTCCGAATCTCGAGAAAATTTTACCAGAAATTCTTTTTAAAAGGGTTTCGTATGTAATAGAAGAAAATGAAAGAGTTGTAAAAGCTGCTACTGCTCTTAAAGATAATGATCTGGTTACCTTCGGTAAAATGCTTTACGAAGCTCATGAAGGGCAGCAAAATAAATATGAAGTAAGCTGTAGGGAGTTGGACTTTTTAGTAGATTACTCCAGAGAGGTTTCAGAAGTGCTGGGCTCCAGGATGATGGGAGGTGGTTTTGGCGGTTGTACTATTAATTTAATTCATAAGGATATAGCGGAATCTTATGTTAATGATATTGCAACGGCTTATGAAAAAGAGTTTCAGATTGCCCTTACCCCGTTGAAAGTAAATATAGATAAAGGAACATATATTTTAGATTAAGATGGAAGATTTGATTTATAATAAACCACATAGAAGGTATAATATATTGACCGGAGAATGGATTTTGGTTTCACCTCACAGAACTAAAAGACCCTGGCAGGGGAAAACAGAGGATAAGGTTGAGGTCAAGACAGTTACCTATGATCCTTCTTGTTATCTATGTCCGGGTAATGAAAGAGCTTCAGGTGATAAAAATCCAAATTATGAACATGTCTATACTTTCACAAATGATTTCGCAGCCTTATTACCTGATGTGGAAGCAGAAGAAGTAAATGAGGGCTTGTTTAAAGCGGCAACCGAGGAAGGTATATGTAAGGTTGTCTGTTTTTCGCCAGACCATTCACTGACTTTACCTTTGATGAAAGAGGAAGATATTACCAGGGTAGTACAAAAATGGAAAGAGGAATATATTGAGTTAGGGGGTAAGGATGGTATTAATAATGTTCAGATTTTTGAAAACAAAGGGGCTATAATGGGGTGTAGTAACCCTCACCCACATGGTCAAATCTGGGCACAGCGATCTATTCCTGAAGAAATTATCAAAAAAACGGAAAATCAAAAAGTATATTGGGAACAGCATAATAAGAGTTTGTTGCAAGCCTATATAGAGCAAGAGAAGGAGGTAAATGAACGAATTTTAGTTGAGAATGAATATTTTGTTGCTTTGGTACCTTATTGGGCGGTATGGCCTTATGAGGCTATGATAGTACCAAAAAGACATATTCAAAGTATTGATCAACTTCAGGAGGAGGAAGAAAAAGCATTTGCTTCGATTATTAAAAAGCTCACCATAAAGTTTGATAATTTATTTGAAACTTCATTTCCTTATTCAGCAGGAATACATCAAAAACCGACTGATGGAAAGGAGCACCCTGAATGGCATTTTCACATGTCTTTTTATCCGCCACTTCTGCGTTCATCAACAGTAAAGAAGTTCATGGTAGGATATGAGATGTTTGCCAATCCACAACGCGATATTACAGCCGAGCAGGCAGCAAATACATTAAACGCACTTTCTGAGGTTCACTACCTCAAAAGGTAACCACCAAAACTTTGTTCAAAAGGTTGACTTAAATAGTCAACCTTTTTAATTTAAAAAGATTCCCAGCAAAATACCCAGAGCCACTCCACCAAATCCAATCCCGAGTTTTTGCCATGTTTGACTTCTTTTGTTTTTTTTCAACATTTTTTTCGTCTTGGTCAAATGTTTATCTGTTTTTACCAATGAGGTATTAAGGGTGTCTAAATGCGCGGCTGTAACCTGTAGTGAAGTATCTGTTCTTTTTATATATTCCTTGTTAATCAGGGCAAGCTTATTATAACTTTCCAATAGCTTATTATATTCGGAGTCGTTTTCTCTAATTACATTTTCATATCTCAATAGAATGGTGTTTAATTTTAGGTCTAAACTATCCCCCAATACTGAACGTATTTCCTCGTAATGTTTTAGTCTTATGTTGTTTACCAGGTGTAGGCTGTCAATTTGGTTTATTATGATGGTGCCTTTGGTGGCTAAAATGGGTTGGTTATAAGATTTCGCATAATCACTTTTTATGATAAGTGTGTCGCTATTAGATTGTGCCATACTTACGTAAAAGCTCAACATTATGAGGATTGATAAATAGTAATTTATTCTCATCACTTGAATTTTATGTTTTCTTCTCTTAGGCTCTTTAGTTTTTCTAATACTAAGGTTTGCTCCTTTTTGATCTCCTGTAGCTCACTCCAATTTTGAGCTTTTTTGCGCTTGTATAGAAGCACAAGTGAATCTTTTTCGGCAAGAAGAATTTCATTTTTAAGTTTGAAGGTATTGAGTTCTTGTTGTAAAGAGTGAATTTCTTTTTGAGCAACTGAATTTTGTCGAATAGCCTTCTCAAGGGCTATTCGGGATTGGTTTAGCTCATCTTGTATTTGTCTATAACTACTATCGTTACTAAATACTTTTATGAGTAAAATCCCAGTAATAATTATTAGTGCGATAAGAAGGGCCGTATTTTTTTTGAGCATAAAAGTTTGGGGTGTAGGTTTAACTTATCGATAAAAGTAAGAATATTTTTAAGATAACTGGAGTCATATAAATTAAATCATAAAGTCTATTCTACAACGATTCTGGGTAGATTTCCAGGTAAACGGGTTAAAAGTTCATAATTAACCTGTTCACTATAATCACTAAATGAGCCCACTGAAATTTCAAAATTCCCTTGTTTTCCGATTATAACTACCTGGTCGCCAACTTTAACTTCATTTAAGTCAGTTACATCTACAGACATCATGTTCATGTTTACAATACCGACTACATTTACGAGATGACCGTTAATGATAACTCGACCTCTGTTACTTAAAGACCTGCTAAATCCATGCCCATAGCCCACAGGTACAATAGCAATCTTCATATTGTTATTGGCAAAATAGGAGGTGCCATATCCTATAAATTCACCCATCTTGATTTTCTTAACATCCATGACTTCACTTTTCCAAGAAATGATCCGTTTTAAAGGATTGTTTTTGGATTTGGATTTAGATAAATAGTCGATAAGGACTTCCTTTGTTGGAAAGAAACCATATTGAAGAATACCTATGCGTACCATGTCCATTTGTGTTTTAGGGTATCTGATTGCCGCTGCCGAACAAGCAGCATGAAATTTTAAATCTGAAAACTCAGGAAGATTCATCTCTTTTTTAATATTCTTAAAAAGCTTTATTTGTTTTTGTACACGGTAAAAATTGGAGATACTTTCGGCTCCGGCAAAGTGTGTGCAGAACCCTTCAATATTCAGATAGTCCAGGTTCTGTGTAATATAAGACAGGAGTTTGTTCATGTTTTTTTTCAGGAATCCGGTTCTGTTCATTCCGGTTTCAATCTCGATATGTATTCGGGCTTTTTTGTTAAGTCTTTTGGCGGTTTTCAGTGTGTTTTCGATTCTTTCAAAGTTAAAGACGAAAAAGGAAATTTCATTAGAAATGGCCCATTCAAGCTGATCAGTATCCAGCATCCCCATAATCATTATGTCACTGTTTGTTTGTAGTACTTGTTTGACACGTTGAGCCTCATCTGCACTAAATACGGAGAAATGATTAACACCACAATCCTCAGCTATCGGTACGAACTGTTCAATTCCATGACCATAAGCATTTCCCTTTACCACTGAGGAAAGCAGCACATTGTCATGCAAGTGTTCCTTAATGAACTTTATATTGTGTTTAAGAGCTGATTTACTTATTTCTATATATGAGGTATGTAGCATATTATTTCTGTATTTCTAGCATAAGATTATAAAACGTATCGATGGCCTTAGGAGTTATTTCATCAGGAAAATCATAATCAGGGTTATGCAATGCCGGACAATTTATACCCGCACCAATTCCGAACATAGCTCCATTAAATCTTTGGGTAAATAAACCAAAATCCTCTCCCCATTTAAAAGGCAGTGAACGTTCGATAAAATCTTGATTAATAGTGTTCAATGTCCTTTTTAGATATGCGATTGCTTCTTTTTTATTTTCGTTTGCTCTGAAGTGTTGTAGACATTTAGTATTTATTTTTAGTTCGTATTTTTGTGCAATGTTTTTTGATAATTCTGTAATATCATCAGTCAGTTCATCGAGTAAATGTTCTTGCCATGTTCTTAAAGTGAAATGAATTTCAGCATCTCCCGGGGCGATGCCATAGGCTACTTCTCCCATTTTCATGTGTACTGGAGTAACCACTTTAAAACCTTTTTGATCCGGATGATTATGAGATAATTTCATTGCCTGACTGATAATTTCTGATACAGCCAAAGCTGGATTGATACCCTTTTCAGGTTCTCCGGCATGGGCCGTCTTACCCTTCAATTGGATCATGAGGCTTTTAACCGCGGCTGAGAATGCTCCTTCTTTGAGAACAACTTTATTGAGGGGATAACCGGGTAGATTGTGAAAGGCATAAACATAGTCTGGGTTTATTAGCTGGAATTTTGGATCATGTAAAACTTTTTCTGCTCCTAAACCAATTTCTTCCGCGGGTTGGAACAAAAGAATACAAGTACCTTTATCTATGGGGTTTATCTTAAATAGTCTTGCCAAGCCTAACATGACTGTTAAATGTCCATCATGTCCGCACTTATGAGATACACCAGACACTTTAGATCGATGTCTAAAATTATTACTTTCCTCAATAGGCAGAGCATCCATTTCACAGCGATAAAGGATTGTTTTACCGGGATTTTTACCACAAAATATTGCTGCTATCCCATTTCCTCCCAGTTTAGTGATGATTTTATCAGGGTGACATAGTTGGAGGAATTCTGTAATCCTTTTTGCAGTATGTGTCTCTTCTGCTGATAGTTCTGGATGCGCATGAAAGTAATGGCGTATGCTTTCCAAATCTTCCTTCAGATAAAATGTTTTACTCGACTTCATAAGGACTGGTAGATGTACATTCATTAAACATTTCCTTTGTTATTTTATTTCCATGTATTAAGTCACTATCCCAATCTTGAACGATCTTCCATCGATTGTTAATTTTTTTGAGTAATACATGAAACTGAGCATAACTGTAATGGATTTCACCCTGATCTTTTTGACTTGTTATTTTGTACAACCCTACTTCATAAGAAGTTGAGCTATTTGTTATACGTTCTGAAAAGCAAAAGTCAATGCTTCTTTTTGTCGTAGAGTTTTGGCTGTAAGAAGTTTCTATGGAATTCTTGTATTCACTTCCCTTGCGTATGCCCCATTTATTAATACGCAGAATGTCATCTGCATGTATACTGTTGAATAAGTTCCAGTCACGATCTGAAAAGGCTTTTTTAAATGGACTCCAAATTTGATCGTTTATTTCATTTTGAATCATAGCGGTGGGTATCTCTTGGGCCTTTGCCTTGAAATTATGGCCAAAAACAATTATTATAAGATACACCAAGTATTTTAAGGTCTCCATTTTCATAAGAAATCATTTTAGACCTTTAATTTAAGGAAAATGTGAAAAATCCGGTGATTATATTCCTTTATCACATATATAAAAAGGCCCGAAACGGGCCTTTTTAATTTCTAACTAAACTATCTGTAATCCACCAACTTTCAATATAATAACCAATTACATTTCAATGGTCTTGCTATAGATATTCTTTTTATGTTTAACTACGATATAGTAGCTTCCTTTTTCAACATTGGAGAAATCGAATCTCTTGCCCAGGTTTTTACTACCGCTAACGGTTGTTGTATAGAGCAGAATATAATCATTATTGTAGACCATTACCTTCGCCGGAGATTCATCAAGACTCAAGAGGTTAAAACTTACCAGTTTATGGTCTATCCTGAAATGAGGTTCATGAACTTTTGCTTCCGTTGTATCATCTTTAGAAGAATTTTTGTCTGATTTTTTTGTATTCTCGCTTATAGAAGTTCCCCAACCTATTTCATTTCCTGACGCTACAAAACTGAAGTATTCGTTAGCATTTGCATTAGCTGTCACCATTATTAGCACAACCATAACCAAAACGCTGTAATTTGAAAATGTATTCATAGTTTTTTGTGTTTTAGTGTTATACCTGATTTTATAACTCAAAGATAGGATAGGGGAGATTTTTTTACTACCACAGGATTTTCTATTTTATATGCTTTATTACCACAGATATATCTTCGTGATGTTAATTATGGTAAAAAAACATATAATTAGGTTAATTTTGAACATACTTGATTGCTATTATCATTGTAATTTTAAATTCAAATACCTTGTTGATGAATTATAAAAAACCAGAGTTCGAGATTATTCAGCCAGAATTTGGCACTTCTTATTCTTTCGTCAAATACACACAAAACAAAGAGAATAACACTACGTACTGGCACTATCATCCTGAGATTGAGTTGGTATATGTGGATGAAGGAGCAGGGAAGCGGCAAATAGGTAGTCATGTATCTTATTTTACTAGTGGAGATCTTCTTTTGATCGGTCCTAATTTACCTCATTGTGGGTTTACCGATCGTCTCACAGGAAATAAGCGTGAGTACGTGATACAGATGACTCCTGATTTTTTAGGTAAAGAAATATTAACCCGACCGGAAATGGCAAATATTGCAAGATTATTCGAACGATGTAAAAAAGGAATGGCCTTTCATGGAAGAACAAAAGAAAGAATAGGAGAAAAGATATCTCTGTTGGAGTTTAAACCTCCTTTTCAACGCCTTTTGGGGATTTTGGAGGTCTTGAATGAATTAAATTTATCAGAGGATTACCAGTTGTTAAATGCCTCCGGATTTTCCGTGGAAACGGAAATGCAGGATAATGAACGGATTAATTTAATATTTAATTATGTTAGATCGTATTATACGAGTTCTATTGCCCTTGAGGAGATCGCACATTTGGTAAGCATGACGATCCCTTCATTTTGTAGATACTTTAAAAAGATTTCAGGCAAGACTTTTACGAAATTTGTGAATGAGTACCGGGTGGTACATGCTTGTAAATTACTGGCTGAAAAGCCAATTCCGATTACAGAAGTCTGCCTTGAAAGCGGATTTAATAATTTCTCCCATTTTAATAAAACCTTTAAACAATACACCGGTAAGTCGCCATCAAATTACAGAAATCAGCTTAAGTTATTGCTAACTGACGAGGGATAATAAGATTAGCTTACAGGTTGATTAACCTTAAATTCGTCCACAATTTATACGGTGTTTTTGATCCTTATCATTAATTGATTAGTACCTAATATACAAACCTTAAGCCATATAAGTTATCAGGCTATGGATTCGGGTAACTTATTGTATGATGAAGAGTAAAATTAATGGGTTTCGGTAAATTTCTTAAAATTATTTAGGATTGCTTGCCATCCATCACGTTGCATAGCTATAGGATTAGAAGATTCGGCATCGAAGACGGTGGTCACTTTTGTTTTTTGATGTTCAGTTTCAAATCGTGTAGTGGCTTTTCTTCCATCTGTCATGGTGTAGGTTATTGTATCATTCTTTTTAATTTCATTATAAACCGCTTCAAAATCAAAACCAAAACTTCCGTCTTTGGCTTCCATGCGGGTATAATATTTGCCGCCAACTTGCAGGTTAACCTTAGCTTCCGGACAGTGCCAGCTATCCATTGCAAAATTCCATTGCGTAATGTATTCAGGATTAGTCCAAAAGTTCCACACTTTTTCTATATCCGTATTTATTGTAGTTGATACCTTAATTTTTGTTGCTTCCATTCTGAGGTTGTTTTTTGGGTTAAGGGTTCATGATCTATCATGGTTAGAATATGGTAAAGATAGTCAGAACGAATTTATATCAACCGTGTAAATGATGTCAGAAAAGAGGGGGTTTACGTCAAGCTCATAATATTTAACGACGAGCAGATTAGGAATAGCAATGCGATAGTTTTTCAGAAGCACGAATAATGAATAAAAAAATCGCGAGGGAGCTATAGGGATCACCTCGCGATTATAAAAATAGAAAAACTTGGTTGATTGCTTACTTACTTACTTACTTACTTACTTCCGGAACTTTAGGTTCCACACCTCTTATTTTCGTGTATTCCTTAATCATTTCCTGAAGTTTCTCAGGGTTTTCTTTGGCTAAGTTCTTTTGTTGCTCAAGATCTTCATTTAAATTATAAAGTTGAAATTCAGGCATAGAACCGATTTCAATGTTCACGCTTTTTGATATAAAATTTCCTTTGTAAGGAGGGATCATTACCCAATTATCTTTTCTTAAGAACGTTTTTGAGCCTGCTTCTAACATCAATTCATTTCTTCCTGTTTCGACCTCACCTAATAATGCATCTAACAGGTTTTGGCTATCACCATAGGTTTGATCATCTCCGTTTAAGGCAGCTAAAGATGATAGCAGGTCCATTTGACAAACAATAGCATCAGAGACACCTGGCGTTATCGTTCCTTTCCAATAGGTAATAAATGGAACCCGTGTGCCGGCTTCGAACATACTATACTTACCACCTCTTAGCGGTCCATTAGGATCATGATCACCTAACTTTTCAACGGCATCATCGTAATAACCATCATTTAGTACTGGACCATTATCACTGGAGAAAATTACCAATGTGTTTTCTAAAATTCCTTCTTCTTCAAGGGTTTTCATAAATTCACCAATACACCAATCCGCTTCTACAATTACATCACCTCTTGGTCCCATACCCGAACTTCCTACGAAACGTGGGTGCGGAGTTCTTGGTACATGGGGTTGTTGTAATGCATAATAAAGAAAGAAGGGCTTATTTTTATGTTCTTTTACATAAGCTTGTGCTTTCGCCAGAAAATGATCGGCCATATCTACATCACTCCATTTGGCAGCATCTCCACCTTTCATAAATCCAATTCTTGGAATACCATTAACGATACTGTTATTGTGTCCGTGTTCCCATTTCATGGTAAGCATTTCAGGATTATCTTTTCCAGTAGGTTCTCCTTCAAAATTCTTACTGTAACTAACTTCAATAGGATCTTTAGGGTCTAATCCATCTACTTTATCATTTTCAATATACACCGTCGGCACACGATCTTGAGTAGCCGCGAGAATGTAAGATTCGTCAAAACCTACTTCATTCGGTCCCGGTTTAATACTCTCGTTCCAATTCACATTGCCAGTTCCTAATCCTAAATGCCATTTGCCTACAATACCGGTATGATAACCATGTTCTTTAAACATTTTAGGTAAAGTAAATTGGGCGGTGTCTATAAGTAGTGGAGCTGTACCTGGTAAAATTCTAGCATTTTTATTTCTCCAAGGGTATACCCCGGTTAATAACCCGAAACGGCTTGGTGTACAGGTAGCAGAAGTTGCATATCCATTGGTGAATCTTACGCCTCCTGAAGCCAAAGCATCCATGTTAGGGGTCTCAATTTCGGTTGCTCCATAAGCGCCGACATCTCCATACCCTAAATCATCGAGATAGATTACAACAACATTAGGTGTTTTTTTTGTTTCAGTTGCAGCGGCAATATCTTTTTTCTTTTCTCCTGATTTACAAGCAATCGTTGTTAAGCAGGTTAGCGCTAATAAACCTATCCCTAGTCTTTTAATCGTAGTTAAGTTTAGCAGTTGGTGTTTTGTTTGCATTTTAGCTTTTATTTAAAGGTTTAAGGGTTATCCCGTATCAGCGGGTGCTAAATATAACAAAATGTTATGACGTATACAGCTGATACCAACCAGTTTGTGTTTCTTTCAAATATCAATTTAAAAGTCATATGATCTCTTAGAAATTTTCTGTTAAATTTAAACACTTAAATTACTTTATAAACACTTAATAAAAATTAATGAAACATATTATTTGCTTTGGAGATAGTATAACAAGAGGTGAGAACGATCGAGAAAGAGGAGGTTGGGCAGATCGATTGAAATCATTTTATATGGAACAATTCCTGTACGAAAAGGATAATGAAGTATGCGTGTTCAATATGGGAATTGGTGGTGAAACTACAGTGGGGTTGTCTAACAGATTTCGGCAAGAATTGGATGCTCGTCTTCTTGAAGAAGAGACGAATCTTGTAACCTTGGGTTATGGAGCTAATGATATTGCTTTGGTTGGCGATAAGCATCAGGTAAGTATCGAAGAATATACAGCTAATCTGGCTCAATGCATCGACTATGCTCATGCTAAAAATGCCAGGGTCTTTTTATTGAGTATCATTCCAGTTATAACTGACTTAAACACAGGAAAACCTCGTATGCTGAAAGATATTATTCTTTATAATAAATTACTTCAAAGGCTAGCTAAGGAAAAAAATGTAACCTATGTGGATCTCCACAGTTTGTTTGAAGCGGATACTGCATCGTACTTTACTTTCGACGGTGTACATCCAAATGCTGAGGGGCATTCATTGATTTATGAGCATTTAAAATCGATTTTAGTGTAATTGGAAGGACGAATAACCGGTGATTAATTGAATTCAGAATGAATATATTTAAAAATTGAGTTTACCAAAACCGGGTTATACAAATAAAGTTTTATTTTTATGTAATGATGCTCGACAATCAATTTATATTTTTTTTTAGTGCTCTGGGAGCTTTTAATAGTTTGTTATTAAGCATTTATTTTTTCGTTCTTGGGAAGCCCAGGCAGGTATCAAATTATTTTCTTGGGGGGCTATTATTCGTTTTAAGTATTCGCATCTGGAAATCAGTTTTCTTTTATTTCAATCCCGAACTATCTAAAGTTTACTTACAAATCGGATTATCCGCGTGTTTTTTGATTGGACCGTTTTTGTATTTATATGTTAAAGCAATGGTTTCTCCAATAAAATCAATAGGTTTCAAAGATTTACTATTGCTTGGTTTGTTAGCTATTTTTATAACTGTAATTGGAGTTTTATATCCGTATGCGTCATATCCTGAGTTATGGGGTGGATATTTTTATAAAGCTATTAATTATCAGTGGTTCCTATTCATTGTGGCATCCGTTTTTTTGTTTAGAAACCAATTTTCAATACTTATTAAAAAAGAATTAAGTTATCAGGAGGTTTGGGTAGTAAGTGTGATATCTGGAGTTTTTATAATCTGGGTTGCCTACTATACCTCGTATTATACTTCCTATATTATAGGAGCCATTTCTTTCTCATTTGTATTATACTTATCAATCTTACTTATTTATAACAAACGAAAAAAAAGCTTTAAACTGGAAGAAAAGAAAGAGAAATATGCCAATCAAAAAATTGATGAAGAAACGGCAAATAAGCTCATTAATGAGATTGATGCGGTTTTGAGAACGGAAGCTTTATATAGAAACCCTAATTTAACCTTAGTACAATTAGCAAAAAAGCTTCATATGCGTCCGCATATAATATCACAGGTGGTTAATGACCATTTAAAAACTAATTTCCCGTTATTTATTAATTCTTATCGTATCGATGAGGCCAAGCAGCGATTACAAACTTCACCTAATTTAAAGATGGAAATTATTGCTGAGGAATGTGGGTTTAATTCAACGAGTACATTTTATGCCGCTTTTAAAAAGCTGGAGCAAACCACCCCTGCTAAATATG
Organism: Zhouia amylolytica; assembly: GCF_900116365.1. Lineage (GTDB taxonomy): Bacteria > Bacteroidota > Bacteroidia > Flavobacteriales > Flavobacteriaceae > Zhouia > Zhouia amylolytica. The sequence goes on from NZ_FPAG01000002.1 coordinate 256,793, forward strand.
CTAAATCACAGTTGATTAAGACTCCTGATGTATAATATAAGAGTCTTAACTTATACATCTTTAAGGGGTTAATTTTTGGTAGTCTGTATTATTGTGGAATCTTAAAAATCCATTAAAAGCAGACAATTATGCAACGTTATTTATTTTTATTCATTAGTATTTTATTAAACAATTTTTCGTTTTCACAGGTAACAGATGAGGGAATCATAAAGGCCTTGAACAATTATATTGAAGGCACCTCTTATAATGTACCCGGAAAAATTGAAAAGGCCTTTTATTCTGAAGCAGACCTGTTTCTGCAGAAAAAGGAGCAAGAGATATGGAAAGTGCCTTCGAAAGATTATATAAGCTGGTTTAGTAAAGGGCCGGAGGGAAGTTTTAACGGACGTGTCGGTCGTATTTTATTTGTAGAGCAGTCTAATGACATTGCCATCGCTAAAGCTGAAATTTTAATTCCAAATCGCAATGTTCGTTATATAGATCTATTTCTGCTTAAACGTGTTTCCGGCCAATGGAAGATTATCAGCAAATCAGCCACCGCTTCCAATACGCATCATACCTCAAAGAAGGTGTTGTTTATCGTTTCTAATGCACATTATTACGGCACTTCAGATCTGACCACAGGTAATAGTTTTTCTGAGATAGTAATAGCATATGATACCTTTATTAACGCGGGGTTTACTGTAGATTTTGTGAGTCCGGATGGAGGGAGTATACCATTAGCATATATCAACACTTCTCATGCCTTACATAAAAAGTACATTTATGATATGGATTTAATGTATGCTCTAAAGAATACTAAAACACCGGAAATGATAAATCCGGAATCGTACAGTGCCGTTCAGTATATAGGAGGAGGTAGTGCTATGTTTGGCGTACCGGAAGATAAAAATATCCAAAAGATGGTGATGACTATCTATGAAAAACATGGAGGAATTGTATCATCTGTTTGTCATGGAACTGCAGGGATTGTTTATTTAAAAACCAGTGATGGTCAGTATTTAGTAAAGGGAAAGGCCGTTAATGGATATCCGGAGGATTATGAACGTAAGGAAGCGGCTTATTTTAAACAGTTCCCCTTTTTAATTAGAGAAACTATTGAGCAGCATGGTGGAAATTTCAAATATTCTCCAAGGAACTCGGTGCATGTTGAAGTTGATGGACGTATAATTACCGGTCAAAATCACCTTTCTTCCAAAGCAGTATCTGAAAAAATTATTGAGATTCTTGCGAAGAAGGAAGCGGGCAGCGGAAGGTAGAATTTAAAGTCTAAATTTTTATTTATAAATTTTCTCACTCCTTTTTTTGTAGGAAAAGTACATATTATAATGGGAGGACCTCTGTCAGCATAATCTCAAGTTCTCCCTATTTCCATTTACATTTTATTCGCGTATCTTTAGGAGTGATATTCAACGTTATTGAAAACCCAAACGAAGAACGTAAATAATAGCATTGTTTTTAAGACGTCATTTTAGAAGTGAGCAGTTAATGGTAATAGTTTGATGTGTTATGATGATATCTGCAAAATGGGAGCTGGTGTTTTTTATTGGAATGTTGGTATGCCTGGTGTCTTGCTCAAATGATGACGATTCTAATGATTCTTCAAATGGAGGTGCCGATGACCCTATTGAAGACCCTGTACCTAATGAATCGCTTCCTGATCTTACTTTCCTTTCCCAGACAGATATTCCGGGAAACAGCCTTGATCTATGGGGATTTACCAAAAACGGCGAGGAGCATGTTGTCATTGCCGGTACTCGAAATACAGCGATTGTAAATATAGAAGATCCATCAGATCCTGAAGTGGTTTCTATAATTTCTTCAGCCGGATTCGACGTTAAGGTTTGGGAGAACTATTTATATATAGCTGAGGGTGGACATCTTGAAGGAGATCCTCCTAGTACAATCTATAATATTTCGAACCTCGAATCTCCTGTTTTAGTAGGAACATTTCCTGCGGTTCATAATATATTTATTGATGATTTCGGGTATTTATATGTATCCGGCTATCATCCGAATTCGTCCATAACTGGTTCCGAAGGACTTAATATGAGTATTTACGACCTCAATAATACCCCGGAAACTCCTGAACTTATATGGACAGCACCTGGTCAACCATCTGTTCCTGTTCATGACATGGCAGTAATAAATAATACGCTTTACGCTTTTGATATCGAATTGCATAAGGTGGACATCTATGATGTGACTGATCGGAAAGCTCCTGAACTATTGGGGACTTATCAATTTACAGATGAGAGTAATGTTCATAGTGGCTGGCCTTCTACATCCGAACAATACTTGTATGTCTGTCTGGAGGAAGCTGCCGGAGATGAAGATATTGTAATACTGGATATATCAGATCCTGCAGATATAAATATTTCCGGAACTATTCACGATACCGGGTTTACGGTTCATAATTTATACGTAATAGGAAACCTGGCTTACACTTCTTTTTACAGAGCAGGTTTGCGGGTGTATGATATTACCGACCCTACAGATCCTATTTTGTATTATGAATATGATACAAATAATGCTACTTCAACGACAGGCGCTTTTGGGGTTTATCCATTTTCCGAATCAGGTTATATAAGTGTGAGTGATGTGGAATTTGGCTTGTATGTTTTTAAGGCTGAATAATACCTGGATTGACATTGTGATAATATCAGATTATCCATGTCTTTTGTGAAGTTATGACGAAAATGTAAGAGGTAGCGGGTGGTTAAAGGGTGAATTAGGAATCGCCTAACCACTGAATAACATTGTTTTTATACATTTTCCTAATGGGAATGGTGTATTGTGCAATCGTAATTCTATTCCCTTCAATAGTTTTTAAGGTGAAAGAAATAACGGAGTATATAATAATTACAGTGGCTTTTCCAGAGTTATCCTTGTTTGTATATTGTTTAATGATTGTGTCAGGAAGAAAAAAAGGATGATGCAAATGACGTTACTCGATTTAAGTGTTTTCTAATTATATGTTTTCACATGATTATAAATTGCCAGGTTTTTTCATTTAATTGACTTTGAACTTGTCTTGAGGAAGTTTACTTTAGATGCCGAAAAACCAAATTATGCCATGAGAAAAACTTTACTGATACTTTTAGCTACCTTATTATATGGAGGAAATTTTTACGGACAAACCAAGGTAGATGATTTAGTTTCTATTGAATTTCCCGGAACTGTTCTTCGAAACGATACCACTCAGTATAAGCCCAAGGTACTTAAAGTTTATACAAAAAAGGGTGATGAGCTATATTTGCTGCAGCGCCTGGCGATATATCGGGAAGAGGACCTTAAACGATTGCCAGCTTCCGCAAAGCAACTTGATGATTTTTATAAAGAAATTTTGGCGGGGCTTATTAAGGGCATGGAACGAAATGGGTATTTGTTCAGAGATTCCACTCAAATAAAACAAGGAGGATTTAAGGCTTATTCGTTGACTTACGAAGACCTTAAATCAGGTAAGCAATGTGCCGAATCGAAGGTGATTTTGTTAAATAAAAGTATTTATAGTGCTACTTATGCAAGTAGAGAGCATTTCGATTTCTTTAATAAGGACAACTTTTTAAGTTCATTAACTGTTGATATGACCAAAAATCCTCAACAAATAGTTGAGGGAAGCTTACCTACAAGTGCGGTGGTAGGTGACTCAGTTAAAAACCCGTCTTCTGCATATAAAATGGGGTACAAGTTTGGAAGGATTCTCGGAAAAGCCTTCTTTTTTGTACTTATAATAGCCATTGTTCTGTTCATTGTGATTAAGGTATTCAGAACGAAAAAGATTTAATTGTATTCCAAATCAGCTCTGTTTCAGGAATGCGGGATATACAATCAAATGTAGTAGCTTACAGAAGCTATGGTTAAATGAGTAAAATTAGGTGGCTTGACAGTAACATAGCCACCTTGCTATTAATCAACACTATACTGCTAGTGCATGCACACATATTTGTGCGTCTTTGAATTGCGATTTTATTTGTTTTGCCTCTTCGAATGGAATGAGTCCGCTGAGTTTCTTTTTTGTTTTAACTCTGAAAAGAAAAAGAATTTTCCTTTCAACAGCAGTATATACATAACAAATAGCCATAATAATTAGATTTAATTGGTTTTTAATCAAATAGCCTAATTAGGTGGCATGGTCTATCGGGATACTCAAAAATATGAAGTTGTCCTTTTTATTGCTTACGGCAACCCGTAATTAGATAAGGTATTGGCCGACAAAATTGCTGATTTAATTACTTTTTATGGTTGGATAGACTGGTATTAGAATCTTGTTATTTCTTGAACCTTTTCAATTTCATCAGACTCTGTAGGTATCCATTGTACGGCATGTAAATTGTTTATACTATCAGTACCACCCTGTGAGATGGGTACAATATGTTCAATGTACCATCCGGTTCCATTCGGGGAATTTTTACCAAACATTTTCCATTCAATTACTGCTCCATAAGCATCTAAGCGAACGAAATTTGGGTTGGTTCCTTCTATTTTTTTAGCTTTTTGCCAAACGGCAATACGGGTTTCCAATGACCATGGATTTCCGTATGTATTGGTATTGTTTGGTTGCATAAAAACGGGATTTTTATTGAATTTAATTAGGTGAATAGACGAACAGAGAAACATGAGCTATGTAAGAAGTCTTTCATTCACCACACTTTTTAATGATTGATGAGACAAAAATCGTTTTAAAACTCATTTTTTACTTACGGAAAACCGTAGTCAGCAAATTTTTAAGATGAAAAGTATAAAGTTGGTTTTTAAATAAGTCCGAGGTCTTTTACAATAGCCACCAGATGGGTAGAGTTTTTAGCTTTAAAATATATTTTTAGCTTATTCAGGCGTTTTTCTATACTACTTAAGCTTGCTGGAAAAACACCTTCAGCTTTAAAGTTCTTGGCTATTTCATCTTGTAATAAGCCATTGGCTAGCTCATTGATTAATCGGATATCATAATCGTCTATTTCCATAACAGGGGTACCCTTGATTGCATAATCGAGGGATTGGGAAAGATAGTACTCGTTTTTGTAGACGGTTTCTATGGCCTTATTTATTTCTCTGGCACTTTCTCTCCCTTTGCATACATAACCGTGTATTCCGGGTTCATTGAAAAAGTTTTTTATTTTCAGCGGTCGATCTTCGATGGAGTACATGATGATTTTGGTTGGAGGATGTAATTTTAAAACTTCCCTGGCCAGTTCATCCCCTGAGCATATGTTGCAGTTCCTATGGTCTGGTTTAAATGACAGGTCAGTAATTAGTAAATCATAGGGGAGCGCTTCCAATAATGCCTTTTTAACCTTTAGTATGGCATCATCACAATATTTAACATGTGCTATTTCAAAATCAAAACTCTTTTTTAAATTGGTTACGATTCCTAAGTTAATACTATCTATATCTTCCGCTATGAGTACTTTCCTGAACATCTTTAAAGTTGTTTTCTTAGATGGGGATTTCTATGATTATTACTAATCCCTGAGTAGGTGAATTAGCAAAAGTAACGGTTCCATTAGCAGCTTCTATACGGTTTTCCACATTTTTTAATCCTCCAGCTCGAGACGTTATAGAGGGGTCTAATCCAATACCATTATCAGAATATTTAACAGTTAACAGGTTCGGATCTGATTCGAACATCAGGGCAACCAATGTTGCCTGGCTATGTTTTTTCATATTGACCATTAACTCTTGTACACATCGATATATAGCCACCTTTTTTGAGTGGTTTAGACGTCTCCAGGGGATAGTATCTATATTCCGTATGATGACATTTGCATGTTCAGAGTGGTAAGAGGCTAGCATGTCTTTAAGTCCCACAGCGAAATTAGTTCCGGTATCAATATCACCATATTCTTTAGAAATATCTCTTGTTTTATGGTATAGTTTATCCAGTTGATTTTCTAGTTGTTCTAAAACAGGTGAGACCTTCGGTTCATTCTGTAACGAGGTAAGGGTATGGAATACATCATTCGCAACTTCATCGTGTACGCGTTTCGAAATTAAACGCTCAGTTTCATAGGTTGCTAACTCTTTTTCTCGCTGATGTTTGTTTTTTATAAGATGATACCTCCAAATTACTGCCCCGATTACAATGATGAGTATAAGGCCTAAAGCAATATTTCTGGTTTTTACCTTGCTTATTTCCAAGGCGTTCAGTTGGGCATTTGATTTTAGTAGTGCATTTTCATTGCGGTTCCTTTCCGTGTCATAAATTATTTTAGCATAACTGATATTGGCCTGTTCTCTTGCTTTATGGAGACTATCGCTTAGGCGATGGTACTTCAGTGCATATTGACGAGGCGTTTCAGAGGTGGCTATGATCATTGAAAGCGCCAGAAGTTGGTCGTCTACATTTTGGTATGTTTTGGCCGTTTCATATGCTTTTTGCGCCATTTTAAATGCCATGCGGTTATTTTTATCCGCATAGTGTTCAGCTAAATGAATATAACTTGCATTAAGGTTTTCCGGTACGTTCTTCTGTTTTCTTAATTCCAATGCCTCCAGAAGGTATTTTTCAGCATCAATATGACCTAATTTACTTTTGGCAAAGGCCCAATTGTCAATAACTCGAGCGTTTAAGGTTATGTTCTTGGGATTACGTAATAGGGTATCGTAGACTATGGACGACAGGGTATTGAATGCTTTGGTAAAATGCTCTTGCTTCAAATATACCACGGCCATATTGTTCTTAATAGATATAACGCTCAAAGAGTCTTTAGCAATACTCAGAGCTCGATTATACCAATATAAGGCTTCCTTGTATTGTCCTTTATTCTTGGAAATAATCGCCAGATGATTTTTTAAATTTATGTAAAGTTTATTGGCGGTCTTTTTATTGAGATACTTTAAGCCGTCGATGGCGGTCTTTTCTGCCACCTGATAATTCGCCTTATCGTTTAATATTTTTACCAAATCCAATGACCTTTTGGCCACATTCAGGCTATCATTTAAATGCTTGTAAAGTTGCACTGCCTGATAATAATTGCCGATTGCACTATCTATTTGATTGTCTTTTTTAAAATAGAATCCCTTTAAATACTTTATATAGGCAATATTAGCAGTATCCTTTGCTCTGGTATAATCGTTTAATAATATATCAGAATAATGAAATGTACTGTCTAAGGGGCGTTTCCTACCTAAAAGAACGATACGCTGTCGAAGTAAGTTCTGATATATTTCAGGAACATTTTTGGATTTGGCAAGCTGTAATGCTGTATTGTTTTTAGACAAAGCCATATCGATCAACTTTTTCTCTTTTAATCGTTCAACGCTATCATACAGCGAATCGATTTGATTCAGAAAGGTATCATTTTCTGATGGGTGATCTTTTTGGTTATTGCATGAGACGGTTCCAAGTATAATGATAAGAATAAAGAAGTATATGGCTTTTGGTGTAGTCATTATGCAAAATTAAAAATTTACAGCGGGTCGTTTCAAGTGGTTGGGTATTTTTCAGAAGGCTAAATTTCCAAAAAATCTGTAGCTAAATTTTGGCTTTATTAAAATTGTAAAGTTATAAGCTGAATTAAATTTTGTCTTTAAATAGATATCTCAATAGCATGTTTACATATCATAATCCCACGGCAAATTTATGTCATAGTTGGTTGGTTTTATATGCGTCAAATATAAGGAAAAATCTTATTTGATTAGTAGCGATTATGTAGGTTTATGCACCTTGAAGGTGCTTTTGTTCATTTAGACGAAATAGGAGCTCCGAAAATGCAGGCAGTCCTAATTATAGCTATATTTAAAATAGCTCAAGGGCTTACTCCATTTGTACCTGTCTCATAATCAGTGAGCGTATTCATATTCCTGCATTATGCTATCGGAAGTTGAGCAAATCAAATGTTTAGCCATATGAAATCAATATTATTTGTAGTGTGTTTCTCACTACTGTTAGTTTCTTGCAAATTCGGAGATGAACCTATTGATCAGTTAAATTCATTTAGCAGTTATTTAGATTATTCAGAACGCAACGATCGCTTAAGCGGCGGGGTGAAGATGATTCCTGTTAGTACAAAAAAAGGTACTTATAAAGTGTGGACAAAACGAACAGGAAATAACGCTTCTATTAAGGTATTATTACTTCATGGAGGGCCAGGTGCTACACATGAATATTTTGAGTGTTTTGATTCGTATTTTCCGAAGGCGGAAATAGAATATTATTATTATGATCAACTGGAGTCATTCTATTCTGACCAACCAAATGATAGTTTGTTATGGAGTGTAGACCGTTATGTTGATGAGGTTGAACAAGTTCGAAAAGCACTGAATCTGGATGTTACTAACTTTTATCTTTATGGTCATTCCTGGGGAGGTATTCTGGCCATGGAATACGCTTTGAAATATCAACAGCATTTAAAGGGGTTGGTTATTTCTAATATGATGGCTTCAATACCCGATTATATCTCTTACGCTAATGAGGTTTTGGGTCCGCAGTTAGATCCAGAGGTACTCAAAGAGATTAAAGCTCTGGAGGCCTCAAATGATTATAGTAATCCCAAATATTCAGAATTGGTTTTTACTCATTATTACCCGGAACATATATTAAGGATGCCTCTTAAACAATGGCCCAACCCTGTCAACAGGGCCTTTGCAAATATCAATCACGATTTATATGTCACCATGCAGGGACCCAGTGAGTTTGGAGTAGCGGGAGATGCGAAGTTAAAAGATTGGGATGTCACCAATCGCCTTCCTGAAATCAGCGTGCCCACATTGGTAATAGGAGCCACTTACGATACTATGGATCCTAGACATATGGAAAAGATTGCTTCCATGGTTCAGAATGGAAGTTATCTACTTTGCCCAAAGGGAAGTCACTTGGCAATGTATGATGATCAGGAGACTTATTTTGACGGATTAATAAAGTTTGTCAAAGAAGTTAACAAGTGAAAATTCTTTAAGTAAACAGGATGATGTTAAAAAAGTAGTATTCGGAGATTTCTAAAAGGAACGGCCAGGCAGTCGAGCCCTTAGATGGTTAAATAAAAGTTTCGACTGCGATCAGGCTGACCCGGATGTTAAAGACCTACAATTTAACGATCCTTATAATATTATAAATTGAAATCATCAAAGATGGATTCGAGTTTGCCAGATGAAGGGACCGGCGCATTATAATCGATAATATTTCCCTGGGGATCGAGTATAATAAATCGCGGTATACCTTTAATCAGGTAGTTCTGAACAAATGAGGACTCCCAGTTTTTATCAGCCAATAACTGAACACCACCCAGATTTTCATCTTTGATCATTTGCTTCCATTTGTCCCGATCTTTTTGTCTATCAATAGAAATGCTTACAAATTTTATATTTTTATCATGGTATTTGGTTTCGAGCTCTTTTAAATAAGGAATCTCTTTTCTACATGGTCCACACCAGGTTGCCCATACGTCTATAAACAGGTATGAACCAGCTAAATCTTTAAGAGAGGTACTACCACCTTGATAATTTTCATAGTCTTCAAAACCTGGAGATGGAGCGCCTTTAGCCACTTTTTTTAAGATTTCATAACTAACTTTAATATCTTCATTATGAATTGGATTTGTAGAACTTTTAAGGAAAAGGCTATAAAATGTATTGAGGTCTTTGGTATAGGTAATACCGTATTTTGCATGGTTGAATGCTAAGCTGTTTCTAATGGTGTCGTTTTTAATGTTGGATATTTCTTTTAAAAATGCAATATCTTCTGCCAGATTTGATGTTTTGGCAGATAGTTGAGCTTTTTCGCGATACGTATCTTCTATCATTCTTCTGTAACGATTAGAAAACAGGTAATCCATACCACTGTTGAAATCCATATTTTCTTCCAATGCATTTAACTTCGAGGTTAATCCTGAAATTACACCAAGGGTATCTTTAGAGTGAAGTCTTTGTAAATCTGCAATATATCCATAGGTGATACTTCGTTTTTCCAGACCTTTAAAAGCAGGGGGAAGAGCAGGGTATGAATTAAGGAACTGATGCATGGATTCTTTCAGGTCATTTAAAAGTAAAAGACTTGAATCGTTCCGCATTTTCATAGCTTCCTGTCTCTTAGTCATAGCCTCGCGTTGCTTCGATATTTTTTGAAATAAGTAATTGTTTTCAACACCGCCCTCACCTTTATAAGATAGGGTATTTCGAAAGTTATTGGAGTCAAATACAATCTCCAGATCATATCCATTATGTAAATAAGTTCTCCAGAATAGTTTCCCATAGGAAAGCAGATATGAGCCTGGCAATATATCAAGGGTATCCTTAAAGTTTCCTGATTCATCTACCTGGATGGTGTCCCGAAAGTAATCATTTCCCGCAATAAGCAATAGAGCATTATTCGGGTTGGTTATTGTACCGGAGATAACGGTTTTAGATTTGGGAATTTCTGTTTCACAGCTATTTAGCAATGTGAATAATCCTGAAATTAATATAATTTTCTTAAGCATGAGTGATTTTTTATGGAAAACAAAATCGCCCTCTGGGGTCAGTTGAGGGCGATTTTTAAACTAACTAACTGCAAATTCAAAACTCAAACAAATGTTTAGTTCAACCCCTTTATTTCTTCAAGATTCTGGATAGCACGTTTTTTAACCTTACTACTTATAGTATCTGCCATAGCAACTGCTTTTTCACCTGCTGCAATGGCCTCCTCTTTTTCACCTGTACGACCTAATATTTGCGCATAGGTACTTACAATACCATAACTGTCAGGGTTCAGTGCATAGGCATTTTTGATAAGCTTTGATGCCTGAGACAAAAGAGTCTTGTTTTCTTTATGATAAAGTAATACAGATCGCGCTATAAAGGCAATGGTTTCCTCATCACCTTTAATAAGATCATTTACATAGAAATCAGAGGTTTTAATAAATTCTTCCTCATCCAAATTAACCAAATAAAATTGGGAATGCATTATAGATAGGTCCCTTGGACTGGCATTTAAGCTTTTTAATGAATCGAGGCCTTCAAAGAATAGAACACGTTCATTGTTTCTACTGTACGAATACATTTTACGCTGTAGTGCTTTACGGTAAATAACATTTACTTCATCCGCACCATAATTTGTTGTAAAATATGATTTATTATTGTTCATGAACAGAAACAAGGTGTCTTCATCATTATTAGCGAAGCTTTGGATCAGTTTCCAACCGGCAGGGCTTTTAAGGAATTGGTCATCAATCTTTTCCATAATCTCAGTAAGCACTTCATTTGCTTTGGGATCTCTGAATTTATTGAGTTGAATTGCATAATTTGTAAGTTCCTCCACACTCATGGTACCTGTTTCATATTTTTTCACAAGATTTCCATAGGCATTTTGGGGATTTAGGGCCTTTTTACCTTCATTAATAAAGGCTTCAGCTTCCATTTTCGATTTAGCCAGATGGATCAGTTTACCTTTACCATCAATAAAAAGATACGTAGGGTAAGAAGATACCTGATAACGCTTAGCCAGTTCAGGGCCTTCTCCTTTTTCCATATCGATCTTATAGTTTATGAAATTTTCATTGTAAAAGTCATGAACATCTTGCTTTACAAATACATGCTTTTCCATCCACTTACAAGGAGCACACCATGAGGTGTAGCAATCGATAAATATCAGCTTGTTTTCTTTTGCTCCCAGATCCAAAATCTCTTGAAAAGAGCCTTCTGAAAAGTGAATGGCATTATATGTTTCTTTTTTCTCTTCCTGCTTTTGTTTGCAGGAAAGAGAAATCATGCTTATACTTAGAAGTATTACTATTTTTTTCATTAGTATCCGGGGTTTTGTTTGATGATACCTTCTGATAATTCTACCGTTTGATTTGGTAGTGGAAGGATTAAACGTGTTTCTGATGGTAGTTCTTTATAGTCGTTAATATTAATGTCGCCCTCTTTGTGGAAACGAACCAAATCGAACCATTCTTCACCGGCCTCAGTTCCAAGTTCAAGTATTTTCTCAATGCGAATAGCATTTAATAATTCTTGAGGATCATTTGTGGTTAGCAGGGGGTTGCCACTACGTTCTCTGATAGTGTTTACAGCTCCTTTGGCAGCCTCAATATCATTGTTTGAACGCAATATAGCTTCAGCATATATTAAATAAGTTTCAGCAAGACGCATAAAATATTGCGTATCGGCGGTAAGCGGCACTCCGTTATAGGTAGATCCGTTAAATTTATTATTTCTGATGCTTCCCGAAGCAGTAAAGGCAATGGCGTCTTCATATCGGGCATCCGTTTCCATAAGTGCTACATAATCGTCTGAAAGACCAAAATATGCACGTAGCATAAACGCTTTATTATTTCTGTCATTCAAATTATCGAATGGTGTTTGAAAAAGAACTTCATTGGGATTGTCAATCTTTTTGGTAAAAATGTCACCAAAACTTTCCTCTAACTGACGTTCGTTCGCATCTATAACTTCTTTTGCAAGTGTAGCTGCAGTTATATAGTCTTTTTGGTAAAGCGCAACCTTACTTTTTAAAGCTTTTGCAGCAAGTTTTGAACCGTAAAAGGTATTAGAAAAATCAGGAGCATTTTCAATAGCAAAATCCAAATCGTCAATTATCAGGTCATAAACATCATTTACATTAGCTCTTGCTTGCGGATCGGCGTTTGAGATGGGTTGTGTTTTAAGAACAATTCCATATGCTGAATCCATATCGAAAAACTCTCCAAATAATCTTAGTAGGTAAAAATTAGATTGGGCTCTTAAGAATTTAGCTTCACCTATAATTTCTTGTTTACGAACATCTTCAGTTTGTAAAGCTTCAGTTTTAGTAATTACATGGTTGGCATTATTAATAAGAAAATACATTTTTGTATACATGTACTCCAGGTAATAATTATCGGAAGTAACATTGTTTGTGAAAAAGGCATTTTCAGCTCCGCCACCCCATACTCCGGGTTTCATTGTCGTTCCCATCATTGAAGTAACAGCGGGCATATAGACAATATAGTCAAGTCCGTCAATGAGCACGCCATAAACCCCATACAATACGGTCTGCGCCTGATCAACATTTGTAATTACTTTATCTTCTGATACCTGATATACCGGATCTACATCCGTAACATCTGTAATTTCACAAGAAGTAGTTAATACTCCTATTAGCGTTAGGGTTATAAATATGTTTTTATATAATTTTTGCATAATCATTATAAGTTTAGGTTTAAGCCAAGTGTAAATGTTCTAACCGGTGGGTAGGTTGCACTATCATAGCCCTGGTTAAAATTATTAGCTGCACTGTAATTTACTTCAGGATCTAATCCGCTATAAGAAGTAATCACAAAAACATTGGTTGCTGACAGTGAGATGCTAGCCCGTTGGATAAACATTTTTTGAAGGAGTTCTGGATTAAACTTATAGGTTAAGTGAATGTTTTTTAACTTCAAAAAAGAGGCGTCCTCCACAAAGAAATCTGAATCTCTTCGGTTGAAATTTGGGTCTCCTGCTACTAATCGCGGAATTGTACTGTTAGTGTTGTCAGGGCTCCAGGCATTTTGTATTCCTGTTCCGTAATTTGAACCTTCATTACTAAAGATTAATAAATCTCTTTTATTGCTATTGAACAAGTAGTTACCTACACTGAAATTGAAGAGGGTAGAAAGCTCAAAATTTCCATACCGTAAAATATTGTTCCATCCACCAAAGAAGTCAGGTTCAGCTTTTCCAATGATATCCATATCATCAGACCCAATAAATCCATCTTCATTGACATCCATGTATTTGAAATCACCTGGAGCAGTATTTCCTGACTGATATACCCCTGTAGGTGAAGCTGCATCCAGCTGATCGATTTCGTCTTGAGATTGAAATATGCCTGCCACTTTGTAACCTGAGAAATAACTAAGAGATTCTCCTTCGGCAAGGTTTCTGTAATAACCACCATTCAAACGCAGTACTTTACTGCTGATAGAAGACATATTTAGTTCTGTAGTCCATTGAAAGGCACCCTCTCTTACAACATCGATGCCAATTTGGAATTCAAATCCTTTATTTTGGAAATCTCCAATATTAGCGAATTGGCTTCTACCTCCGGTCTCGAGGGTAACATCTCTTGATAAAATTTGATCTGAAGTTATCTTGTTAAAGTATCCAAACGTACCATTAACTCTTCTATCAAACAATGAATAATCGATTGCAATATCTAACTGGTTTGTAGTTTCCCATTTAATGGCGGGGTTCGGAATGGTGTTAGAAACTACACCGTTATTATTATTATAAAAACTTCCTGCACCAAAGAAGGTATCATATTGAAAGTCTGAGAAATTAGCAGAACCGGTTTTACCATAGGAGGTTCTTAATTTAAGATCATCTACGAAAGCAGCACCCTCCATAAAATTCATACGCGATATTCTCCATGCTACTGCCCCTGAAGGGAAATAACCCCAGCGGTTTTCAGGACCAAACTTTGTTGATTTATCGGCACGACCTGTAAAGGTAAGATACATAATATCATCGTAGTTATAATTGGCTCTTAGAAAGTAAGAAGAAAGTCCGCTAATAGTACCTCCGCTCTCAATAGATTGGTTGGAAGCCGCGCCCGGAGTTACCATTACAAAGTCATCCGGGAAATCAGTGGCATCGATATTCTGATAATTGCTTTTGTTTTGTGTATAGGAAACCCCTAGTACTGAATTGACACTATGCTTGTTAAAGCTTCTGTTGTAAGTTAGTGTGTTATCAAATATACGGGAGGTGAAGCCAGATTCGTTTTGCCTTAAAGTTCCTTTACGATTGTTTCTCATCTCGAAAACATCATAACTAGGAGTATATCTGAAACTAAAATTATCCCCTTCCGTATATGAATAAGTCGATTTAAATACCAGTCCATTAGTTAGTTGATATTCTCCAAAAAGCGAGAGCAACAGATTTTTAGAGTCTACATATGATGGGAAGCGAACTTTCGCGTAAGGATTGGAATAGATGCTTCCCGGAGCGGCTGCAAAGTTTCCTTCTTCATCATAGATAGGAATGTCGGGTCTGTACCGAATTGTCTGATAATAAAAGGTAGTACCACTACCTTCATTTTTTGAATCGGTATAATTGAAATTAACTCCTATACGCAGCTTATCAGAAGCTTTTGTTTCTAATTTGGTTCTGATATTGTTTCTACGATATGAGGTGTTGTAAATAGGACCTTTTTGATCTGTGATACCGGCTGAAACGGAATAAAGTGTATTCCCATTTAGAGATCCACCATTCATATTCAAATAGTAGTTCATGTTCACAGCCGCCTGATCAGTTTCTTTTTGCCAGTTGGTATTAACATCAGGGCCAAAAGGATATAAGTCTTCATCGTCAGGAATAGTTCTTCCAGCATTTGTATAAGCCTGTTCAACTGTATTATGATAGCCATTACTATTTAGCATATCATACTTGTTGAAGAAGCTTGAAATACTAGTCATGGTACTAAAGCTAATACTAGGTACAGATGAGTAGCTTCCTTTCTTTGTGTTAATAATAATAACTCCATTGGCACCTCTGGAACCATATATTGCTGTAGCAGAAGCATCTTTAAGGATATCTATGCTTTCTATGTCTTGTGGGTTTATAGAAGCAAGAGGTGAGATGGAGTTAGAAAAACTTTCCGAATAGAATGAATTTCCCTGCCCCTGACCGATTTCGATTGGAACTCCATCAATTACATAAAGAGGTTCATTGTTTCCGAGTACAGAGGTAATACCTCTGATTCGAATGGTAGCTGGTGCACCCGGGGCACCTGATGAAGGAACAGCATATACACCTGGTGCTCTACCAACGATCGCATTATCGAAATTTACCGGAGCCATTTTGTTTAATTCGGTGGCATCGATTTTAGAAACAGAACCAGTAATGTCTTTTCTTTTTTGGGTACCGTAACCCACCAGAACCACTTCTTCGAGCGATTGAGTATCTTCTTTAAGAATGATATCTATGGTAGTTCTTTCTTTAATTTCGGTCACCACAGTTTCCATCCCTATGAAGCTAAAAGAAAGGCTTTGATCTTTCAGTGCCTTTATGGTAAAAGTACCATCACTGTCAGTAAAAGCTCCTTTACCCGTTTCTTTGACCATCACGGTTACTCCAGGTAAAGGAATTCCATTCATATCGGTTACCAGCCCTTGTATAATAATTTGATCCTGAATTGGTACTTGTAACTTTGAATCAGGTTTGGTTTCGGTCGGTTTTTGATAAATAACAATTTGCGTGTCCAGTACTTTGTAGTATAAAGAGCTACTATCTAACAAGGTATTCATGATAGCCTCAATAGTAACATCGTTTACATGTAAACTTACAGGAGGTAAAGGGGTGATGTCCTCAGTTTTATAGAGTACTTTGTAAGCAGATTGTTTTTCGATTTCGTTAAATATTTCCTTGATTTCGGCTTTATTCACATCGAGTGAAATGGTCGACTTTTGTGAATAAGAATGAGCCTGTATTTGGAATAAGGAAATAATAAACAGCATTAAGGAAAGCTTCATTTTTAAGCTGATTTTGGTAATTCCAGGACAGACGAATCCCTTCGTAAGTGTTTTTTTCATAATTTTGAAATGGTTTAAACTATTTTAATTTTAGATTAAGGTAGTGAGGGAGACGTTGGCGCGTTTCCCTTTTTTGTTTGTTGGTATTATTTCATTGGCGTTTCATTTTTTATAATGATTTGATTGTTTTTCAAGGTATATTCAAAAGTTGTGTTTACTTGAAAAGCTTCTAATATCTGTTCAAGTGTTTCTGTATTAAATCTTCCATTGTAACGCACCTCATTTAAGACAGGATTATTATTGATGATTACCACATTAAAATGTCGTTCTAATTTTTTTAATACCGTTTCAAAGGTGTCGTCAATAAATAGGAGGTCACCATGTAACCAAGCCGTATATTTTTGAATGTCTACAGGTTGTACAGTTAAGTTTTTATCTTTAAGTGTTGCTGCCTGTCCGGGTTTTACAATGACAGAGGTATTGCTTAAAGTGTTTTTTGCTTTAATACTTCCCTCAACCAGAATAGCTAAAGTTTGTTTATCGTCTTTAAAACAACTGACATTAAATTCCGTTCCCAAAACTTCGACATCCATTTCAGCTGTCTGAACAATAAAAGGTTTTTGAGCATTTTTACTTACGGTAAAATACGCTTCTCCTTCAAGGGTCACTGATCTTAAATCAGAACCATCAAAAGAAGTAGGGTATTTGAAAACACTTCCGGAATTAAGAATAACCTGAGAATTGTCTGATAATTTAATAGTGGCCTTTTTACCATAAGGTACATTGATCTCGTTGTAGGCTATGTCAGTTTTATTGTTGGAATTCTTTGGCTCTGATCCGGCAACAAAGTCATCTACCGATATTATAGCCTCTGTCTCGTCAAATTCTTTAATGGAACCATCTTCTAATTTAAGCGTTATGGTAGTAGCATTTGGTGTAAATTCATTGATATCCCGATTAATAAATAATTGAAATGAAGCCGCTAATGCAATAATTATGGTGATCGCTGCAGCGTATTTCAAATAACTTAATCTTGCAGCGCGTTTTTCCAGATTGTCCTCAGAAGATAACTGGGCGTCTAATGAATTATAAACACGCTCCATATCAATATTCTTTAATCCTAATTGAATAGAACTTTCGAGGTTTATGTATTCCTTCAGTTGTTTTTTGACTTCCGGATTTTTTAAACCTTCTTTTAAAAGAGCCAATTCTTCTTCAGAAATCTCTTTATTTATGTATTTAATAATTAAATGTTCCAAACCTAAATAATCTCAGTTTACAACCGAGACGGAAAAATGTTTAAAAACCCTTAACTATTTTTTAATTTTTTTTTAAAATTTGTGCAAAATTCATGAATAGCAGGGAAGATTACTGAATTAAATGATGGAAAATTGGCTTTTATCGGAGCTTAAAAAAGGGAGTAAGGAGGCTTATCGTAATATTTTTATGAAGTATTACAAAATTGTTCTCGCTTATCTGATTAAGCTCAGTGGCGATTTGTCGTTATCGGAAGATCTGGCTCAGGGAGTCTTTCTAAAGCTATGGACCAAACGAAAATCTTTGCAAATACATACTTCGCTAAAAAAGTATTTGTTTAGTACAGCCTATAATAGTTTTATGGATCATTTCAGGGATTTGGAACGGGAACGAATTATGCAAAGAGATTATTTACAGTTTTCATCCCTGACTAATGATGAGCAAGAGATTAAGAATCAAGAGCAGTTAGAGTCTGATTTGCGTAGACTGAGGGAGTTAATAGATGACTTACCACCTAAGTGTAAAGAAATCTTTTTGTTAAGTAAACAGGAAGGATTGAAATACAAGGAGATTGCGAATAGACTTGATGTTTCCATAAAAACCGTAGAGTCGCAGATGTATTTAGCCATGAAAAAGCTACGCGAGGCATTTATTGATCAATAACAGTTTCTTCATTTTATTATATTTCTGATTATCTTCTTGATTGATTATAAGCGTTTTGTGATTTTTATCATTTGATATTCAGTGTATTGTGTTTTATTTTGAAGTAAAAATGAAATTCCTGATTGTTTACGGTACTACTGAAGGACAAACGCGCAAGATAGCTTATTACATGGCTAAGGTTCTTCAAAATTCGGGTCATAATGTTTTGGTCGCGGAAGCCATAGAAGAACCGCCATCACCTATTGAATTTGATGCGGTATTAATTGGAGCTTCCATTCATATAGGAGCTTATCAAAGTGCTGTAACGCACTATATCAAAAATTATTTGAATATACTCAATTCAACACCTGGAGCTTTTTTTTCTGTCTGTCTGGCTATCGCATCAGATATAGAAGATGAGCATCAGGAGGTAGCGCGAATTACAAAAACCTATTTAGACAAAGTGGGGTGGAGGCCAAATAGTGTAATTCAGATCGCCGGGGCCTTAAAGTATACCCAGTATAACTTTTTTAAGCGGTTGCTCATGAAGATGATAGCTAAAAAGGAAGGTCGTACTACGGATACTGCGCAAGATTATGAGTATACCGATTGGGAAGCTGTTAAAACCTTTGTGTTGGAATTTGAGAAAGAAGTCTCAAATGCATAGGAACTACTCAATTTGCTATTAATAGCAGGTTTGAATTTGAGATGTCGGTTATTAGCTAATCCAATTTAAAGTGTTGATAAGCAGATAGAATAGTTGTGGAATATAGAAGCTATGATATATGTAAAGGATCATTTTTTAATTGCCTCATATGCCAATCAATGCAATAAATTTTATAACTTGTATGTAACTAAAATTTATGATCTCATGAAAAGTATTAGGTATATAGTAGGGGTGATAACCCTCCTTATAATATATAGTTGTGGAAGTACCCAAAGTGCTGTTTCTGAATCCGATATGGCCGCCTTGTCTGATCTTGTTGAAGGACGGAAATTCAGAATTGAGAGTGATTGGGCAGACCCGACTGTAACCAGGGCTATGATGCAGGTAGGTGCTATTTTAGGTCCGCAGAATAGTGTGGCAAGGATTAATTTAATTGGCAATGATAACTACCTGGAAGTACGTGGAGATTCGGTAAAATCAGACCTTCCTTATTTTGGTGAACGGCAAATGGGAGGAGGATATAATACTAATGATATAGGTATAAAGATCGATGAGGCCGCCAGGGACATGGAATTGCATTATCTCGATAGTAAAAAGAAGTATAAAATGTCGTTCAAAGCGGGAAATGTGGATACGAATGAATCCTATAATGTAGTAATAGAGATTTTTTCAAATAAGAAAACAAGTATTATTGTTACCAGTACAGAACGGAACTCCATAAGATACGAAGGAACTATTATGCCATTATTGGAGGAATAAACTTTAGCATTAGTATCTTTTAATAAACCAAACCGTAAACATAAGTGTTACGGTTTTTTGTGTTTTGAAGGGTTTGAGTAGTTTGTTATAAATTAATAACATGATAATAGAATTGTTTGCAAACAAACACAATTCTCATAAACTGTCTCGTTTCACTGTTATATTAGTATAATATTGTTTATTTTACCATGCCAGATTATTTGTTTAGTCAGGTTAATTAGATGAAGCCATCGATAGGTTTCTTAGTATAAGGGCATTTTATGATTAACTGAGCATTAATTAAACCTAATATTTATATAAAAATGATGAAAAAAGTAATGAAACGAAGAATTCATTTTATCCTTTTAGGATTGGCTGTATTTGCTTTATCATGTAAAAACAATACCGCTAATAAAACAGCTGAAGAAGAACCAGCGAAAGATGAGGTGGTATCTTCTGATGAATGGATCTATCTTTTTGACGGAACCAGCACCGAAGGGTGGCGAGGTTATAATATGGATTCTCTTCCTCCGGGGTGGACGGTTAAGGATAGCGTTTTAACCTTTGATACTAAATTAGGATTGGAGCAGAATTATAAAGGAGGTAAAGATATTTTATATGGAGCAGAAGAGTTTGATAATTTTGAATTATATATAGAGTGGAAACTACCAAAAGGAGGAAATAGTGGTATCTTTTATCATGTAAAAGAAGGATATGCAGGACCCCCTGTTGTTGCACCTGAGTATCAACTTATAGATGATGAGAATTATGCGAGCATTCACGATCTTACAGACTACAATTTAAGTTTAGGATATACCGATAAACCGGAAGAGTTGAAGCCATTACAGCAAACCGGAGCAGATTATGCAATGCATCCTCCGAGTCCTGATAAAATTTTAAATCCTGTTGGAGAATGGAATAGCACAAAAATTGTGTTTACTCCGGAAAAGGTAGAGCATTGGTTAAATGGAAAGATGATACTTTCATTCGTGCCTTGGGATGAGGCTTGGGAAGAAAAGAAAAATTCAGATAAATGGAAGAACAGTCCTGATTATGGGAAATTTAAGTCAGGTTATATTGCCCTGCAGGACCATGCGAGTCCAATTTGGTTCCGAAACATTAAAATTAAAAAATTATAATTCCTTAATTACCTAACATGAATAAAAGAGAGTTTATAAAAACCACGACAGTTGGTGCCCTGGGCATAATGCTTGCACCATCAATATTAAGAGGATCAAGTACTAAAGACCGATTACGTACCGCTCATATTGGAGTGGGAAATATGGGGTTTGAGGACCTGAATTCTATTTCATCGCACAGTGCTGTTGATGTAGTAGCGTTATGTGATGTAGATGCGGTTAATTTATCTAAGGCACGTAAACTTCATCCAAACGCACGGGTATTTTTTGATTATCGCGTGATGTTGGAGGAAATGAAGGATGAAATTGATGCTGTAGTCGTATCAACTCCAGACCATACACATGCTCCTGCATCAATGATGGCTATGGAAATGGATAAACCGGTTTATTGCCAAAAGCCATTATCACATTATGTGTCGGAATCCAGGGAAATGAAAAAGCTGGCTGCAGAAAAAGGATTGGTTACGCAGATGGGAATTCAGGTACATTCTTTTTATGATTATAAGTTGGCAACACTTTTAATTCAGTCTGGAATTATTGGGAAAGTACATACCGTACATGCATGGTCTCCTAAGAACTGGGGCTATGACGGTCCAGTTCCGGAAGGAGAGGATCCTGTACCACCACAATTAGATTGGAATTTATGGTTAGGAACATCTGCTAAAAGACCTTATAAAGAAGGGGTGTATCATCCGGGGAACTGGAGAAAATTAATGGATTATGGCTGCGGTACTTTAGGAGATATGGGAGTTCATATTTTTGATACCCCTTATAATGCACTAGAACTAGACGTTCCGCGTACTATTATGACGGAATGCAGACCTTCTAATGGGTTTGGATATCCTGAACACAACACGGTAACCTATGAATTTCCAGGAACAAAGCATACTACAAAATCTCTAAAATGGATTTGGTATGATGGAAAGGGAGCTCCTGCTATGCATGAAGACTTGGTACTGCCGGGGGCTGAACCTGCCAAAAAAACTAAAAAGAATGACAGGGAAGCTAGTGTTGAAGAAAAAATGTCTTTAGATGCCAAGGTTGCTGCTCAGAATGAATTGCCACAACAAGGAGCAATGTTCGTTGGAGAAAAAGGACGTTTATTATTGCCACACTTTATGCAATTGCCTAGAAAAATAGTAAAAGGGAAGTATGTAGATATTTCTAAAGAAATAGAAAAGGTAAGTAAAAAGCATAATTTAGGTGCACCTATCCGAAACTATCAATCAGAAGGGCCTAAACATTACCATCAGTTTGTCGATGCGTGTTTAGGTAAAGGTGAAACCACTGCACCATTTGATTATGCTGCGCGATTAACAGAAACAATTTTGTTAGGAACCATTGCCGGAAGATTCCCGGGTGAGACTTTACATTGGGATGCTGAATCAGCAAGGTTCAAAGAAGAAAAGGCTAATCAATATTTAGCAGGAGATTACAGAGAATTTTAGTATCATATTGATCCGATGTTAGTTATAAATAATTAATGTCGGATTGTTTTATTTTTTTTGAAAGCCTTATTTTAAATAGGGCTTTTTTATTTTAAAGGGTATGCAGTTACTCCTTGCCTGGTGATTTTTACAGGTTTAATCAAACCTGTATCATCAAACTCCATGAGATCGATACACGTTTCTCTAGAGTTAGGATCCGTTTCTGTTAAAGGTCGACGATGGTAAACGATAAAGTATTTATCAGTTCCTTCTGGATGAATGACACTGTGGTGACCTGCTCCGGTTGCTACTTCAGGATCTTGCTTTAGTATTTTTCCAATACGCTTAAATGGCCCCAGCGGAGACTCTGAAATGGCATAGGCTACGCTATAGTCCGGACCTCCCCAACCACCTTCTGACCACATAAAATAATATTTATCGTTACGGATAAACATAAAGGGGCCCTCTACATAATTTTCTGGAGTTACTTCTTTAAATATACGACCGTCTTCAAAAGGAATAAATCCGGTAAAATCATCCTTAAGCTTTGCTACATTACAATGCCTCCAGCCACCGTAGTAGAGATAGAAGGAGCCATCTTTATCCTTAAAAACAAATTGATCGATTGGCTGGGCGCCATTGTGAAATTTATCGATCAGCGGTTTACCCAGATGGTCTTTATAAGGTCCTTCCGGAACACTGGCAACAGCAACTCCGATACCTCCGACTTCGTTATCGTGCTGAATGTCATTTGCTCCAAAAAATAGAAAATATTGATCTTGGTTCTTTATAATTGAAGGAGCCCAAACAGCACGTTTTGCCCATTTAATGGCAGAAGTGTCTACTATGCGCTCGTGTTTTGTCCAGTTAACCAGATCGTCGGAAGAAAAAGCATCAAAAAAGACTTGTTGGTCATAAGGGGCTGAATAAGTTGGGTAAACCCAGTATGTGTTCTCGAAAATAATACCTTCAGGATCAGCATACCAACCAGGGAAAACCGGATTATTTTGCGCACTTATTGAGAAGAAGCAAATGATGAAATACAATAAACAGAAATTCTTCATAAAAATTAAGGGGATAGTTGAACTTAAATTATTGTAACGTATTTAAGGTGAAGCTTTAATGTATCTATTATCATGGTTTAATTTAATGGTTACCTACCTTTTAATTGGTGCTGATTTCCAATTTGAAAAGTTCTTTTATTTAGAGAAGAGTTTTACAATCCATAAAATCAAATAAAGTCCTAAACCAGTTCCAAAAACAAAGAATAAAACAACAAATGCAATTCGAATATTCAATACATTCCACCCTAGTTTCCCACTAAGCCATTCGCAAACTCCTAATATCATATTTTATACTATTTAATTCAAAACCAAATTAATAAAACTATTCAATTCCATAAAATTAATTAAAATATAAGTGATTTTTCTTACCAAAGGAGGTTTTCTTTTTTAGAGGTTCCTGAATCCCGGTGCTTTTGTTTCGTGCCAAAACTTATCTATATTTACTAGATATCCAACTAACAACAAACTAATTTGACACGAATATTATTCTTTTCATTCTTATTACTATCCTGGCTATCTATAGGTCAGGAACAACCCCCTATTTTAAGATTTACTCCGGAAGAATATCAAGGCGCTAATCAGAACTGGGGTGTCTCTCAGGGAGAGGACGAACATATTTATATAGCCAATAATGAGGGGCTTTTGGAGTTTGACGGGGCAAGCTGGCAAATTTATTCCAGTCCTAACGAAACAATAATGCGTTCAGTGGCAGCAAAGGATGACCGTATATATACAGGTTGCTATATGGAGTTCGGGTATTGGGTGAAAAATGAACTGAATAATTTGGTATATACCTCGCTGAGTAGTAAGGTAAAGGATCAACTGAAGGAAGATGAACAATTTTGGAAAATAATACCTTATGAGGATTGGATCATCTTCCAGTCGTTAGATCAGATATATGTCTATAATGTTAAAACAGAATCGTTCAATATCATTACGCCTGAGAATGGAATAATATATGCTTACGAAGTGGCAGGTAATATATATTATCAATCGCCGGGACTGGGTATTTATGAAATAAAAAATGGGAAATCGAGGCTGCTGATCGATGCCCCTGAAATTAATGAGGAGCGCGTTGTGGGGATGTTCTCTAATGAAATGGGACTTGTACTTGTTACGGAGTCTGAGGGACTTTATATCTTTTCAAACGATGTTTTAAAGCCATGGAACATTCCCGTGGGCGATTTAATAAAGAACTGGAGTATTTATAAAGCTATTCAGCTATCCAATGGCGAAATAGCCCTGGGTACCATTTCTCATGGAATCATTTTACTTTCCAAGGAGGGGGTTAAGAAGTACCACATCGATCAAAATAAGGGATTGGGAAATAACACTGTACTCTCTCTTTATGAAGACCATAAAAATCATCTCTGGTTAGGATTGGATAATGGTGTTGATTGTTTAAACTTTAATTCCCCTATTGTAACCCATTATGACGGTGCCGGAATGCTGGGAACGGTTTATGCGGCTACTTCTTATAATGATAAGTTATATGTAGGTACAAATCAGGGTTTATTCTATAAAGGAAAAAACACAGACAGCTATAAGCTTATAGAAGGTACCAAGGGACAGGTCTGGTCTTTATACGTGTATGACGACACCTTGTTTTGTGGGCATAACATAGGTACGTTTATAATTAAAGGTGATCGGGCTGATTTGATATCGGATGTTCAAGGTGCCTGGAAGTATAGTCAAATGCCAGGAAAAGAGAACATGCTGTTACAAGGAAATTATCAGGGAATTTATGTTCTTCGAAAAAACGAATCTAATAATTGGCAACTTAGTCATAAAATAGAAGGTTTTGATTATTCGTCCAGGTATTTTGAAGTTAGAAACGATTCTGAAGTCATAGTGAGTCATGAATATAAAGGGGTGTTTCTTCTAACCTTGGATAAATCCTTAAAAAAGTTTGAAAAGGTGGAGCGATTGTCAGTACCTGAAAAAGGTAAAAATGCGGGATTAGCTAAATTCAATCGTCATATATATTATGCCAGTAAAGATGGGGTGTTTGCTGCTCCCACAGAGGGTGGTGAATTTAGCAAGGATAGTTTATTAAGCACATTATTTGAAAACGACACTTATTGTTCGGGAAAACTGGTTATTGACGAAACCGGAAAGCTGTGGATTTTTACGACGAACAATATTAATTACGTATCTACCGGAAAGTTAACGACCAATCCGGTGATCAATAAAATTCCGATACCCCTCAATTTGCGAAATACGATCAATGGTTTTGAAAATGTCACGCATTTGTCCGAGAATAATTTTCTTTTTGGAGCTACCAATGGTTATTTTATCATTAATACAGATAAGTTATCATATCAAAATTATGAGGTGGGTATTAAAGGTGTTTATTATAATGATGAACGGCTAGCCCGGCACAGCTTACCTATTGAGGGTGAAACAGCACTTGAATATAAAAAGAACAATATTAATATATCATTCAGCGTTCCTGAATTTGAAAAATTTATAATTCCAGAGTACCAATATAAACTGGGGGGATTTGCAGATTACTGGAGTCCGTGGACAACCAATACGACCATAGGCTTTGAAAACCTTCCCTTTGGGACCTATACTTTTTTCGTCAGAGCCCGAATAGGCAATACCCTTATCGATAATGTAGCCTCTTACGAATTTACAATAAACCGGCCATGGTATTTGTCAAATGCTATGATTGCAGTGTATTTGGTTGTGTTTATCTTTTCAGGATTCGTTATACATAGAATTTATAAGGTTTATTATGAAAAGAAAGAGTAAAAGTTAATTGAGGAAAACAAAAAACAATTAGAGATCCAAAACCTGGAAAACAAGCAGCAGTTAATGGAGCTTAAAAATGAAAAGTTAAGGCAAGATGTAGAAAGTAAAAACCGGGAGCTTGCAGCTTCAGCCATGGGGTTAATAAGTAAGAATGAAATTTTATCCCAGATCAAACAGGATCTTACCAAGGATGGTGATTTAGAGAAAAATGTCAAATCCGTAATAAAAACAATAAAGGTTAATACCCGTGAGGAGGATAACTGGAATATCTTTAAAGAGGCCTTTAATAACGCTGATAGTGACTTTCTCAAAAAGGTTAAGGAATTGCATGGAGAGTTAACTCCGAATGATTTAAGACTATGTGCTTACCTCAGACTAAATTTATCCTCTAAAGAAATAGCACCACTTTTAAATATTTCTGTAAGAAGTGTGGAGATTAAACGATATCGTTTGCGTAAAAAAATGGATCTACCACGAGAAAAAAGCCTTGTTGAGTACATTTTAGAGATTTAGATCAACTCACCATTTAATAAAATCACCTCAACATTACCACAACATATCCGATATTTTATTGAAAATCAGTATTTTTTTATAAGTAAAATTATTGGCTATGAATCTTTCAATTTCGCAATATACATGGGTTTTATTTAGATAATTCATAAAATAAGCTGTTTATTTTATGCATGTATAATTTTTGTAGAGGTCTTTTTTCAGGTTTGTTGCTTTACTAAATGTAATTTGAAACATCAATTTAAAAATATATGAGAACTAAGCTAACTTTAACAATTTGTGTACTCAGTTTTTATTTGGGTTTTAGTCAAAACATTCAAATTAAAGGAACAGTATACGATGCTAACACAAACGACCCCTTGCCGGGTGTGAGTATTATTTTAAAAGGTACCTCAAAAGGAACAACTACTGATTTTGATGGACTATTCACCTTAGATAATATAACCCCCGGATCAACCCTTGTTTTTTCCTATATAGGATTTAAGACAAAAGAAGTAGTAATCAATAATCAGCAAAGTTTGTCTGTTGCTCTGGAAGAAGATTTACAGAGTTTAGATGAGGTAGTTGTAATTGGTTACGGTACGCAAACGAAGAAAGAAATAACAGGAGCCGTTTCGGTAGTTGGCTCTGAAACTATTGAAAAGCTAAATCCAGTCAGAGTGGAGCAAGCCTTGCAGGGTCAGGTGGCAGGGGTGAATATTACTTCGCAATCAGGTTCACCTGGTAGTGCTTCCACCATTAGTATAAGAGGTATTACTACGAATGGAGATAGTCGTCCGTTAATTTTAGTGGATGGTATTGTAATAGAAGACCTCAGTACCATTAACCCTTCAGATATAGAAAGTGTTAATGTATTAAAAGATGCCACTGCCGGAATCTATGGAGTGCGTGCTGCAAATGGAGTTATTTTAATAAGTACGAAATCCGGTCGTAAGAATACAGCGCTTAAGTTTGATGTGGATATGTATACCGGTGTTCAAGAAACTTCAAGAGAAATACCAGTTCTGAATGCCACAGAGTATGCATTGCTTGCCAATGAGGCCTTTGCTGCCGGCGGAGATGATTTACCTTTTCCTAATGTAAACAGCCTGGGAAGAGGAACCAATTGGCAAGATGAAGTTTTTAGAACTGCACCAATGTCGAACTTAAATGTATCTATGACTGGAGGGACGGAGAAATCAACTTATTCTGCGGGAATATCGTATTTAGATCAGGACGGTATCGTAGGAGGAAGTGCCTCCAACTTTAACAGACTAACAGGAAGAATTAATTATTCATTAGATTTTCTGAAGAACTTCACCTTTAATGCGTCTGGTTTATATGCGCTTACGCATAAAAATAACCTTTCGGAGAATGCTTTGGGTTCAGTATTGTTTAATGCCTTAAATATGGCACCAACGCTTGGTGTCAGGGATGAAAATGGTGATTACACCCTGGCGGAAGGTTTGGGGAATGAGGTTATTAACCCATTGGCTCAAATTGCGAATAACTACAACAATACGCAAGTAGATAAAATCGGAGGTGCTTTGGGACTTAAGTATAACTTCTTAGAGCATTTCAATATAGAAACCCGTTATCAGTTTAATTATTCTGAGGTGCAAGGAAAATCATTTGCTCCTGTAGCATTTTATGGAAGTGGTAAAGTTTTTAATGTAGATAGAAACAATGTTACTGAATCTAAAGATATTTACAGAGATTATACATGGGATAACTTTTTGACCTATGAAAACAGTATCAATGATATCCATAATTTTAAAGCCTTATTGGGAATGTCTGTTTTCAAAACTACCGGAGAGTTTTCAAGCTTCACGGGGTATGATATTCCGGATAATTCCTATAGTAATGCAAGTATATATAATGCTTCTGATGTGGTAGATAATTACCGAAATGGAGGCAATACATTCGATACTCGATTACTGTCCTATTTTACAAGACTTCAATACGATTACGACGGCAAATATTTAATTTCCGGGGTGCTTAGACGCGACGGATCAAGCAAATTCGGACCTGCTAATAAGTTTGGTTATTTCCCTTCAGTTTCAGTTGGATGGGTGTTAACAGAGGAAAACTTCTTAAATGAAAGTAGTACGCTTAATTTTATGAAGTTAAGAGGTAGTTATGGTATTATTGGTAATGACCGTATACCTGACTTTAGATTTGTATCCTTATTAAATGGAGAAGGTACCTATGTTATTGATAACGAACTTGTATTCGGAACTGCGGCAGGTGCATTGGCAAACCCTGAGATTAAATGGGAGCGACAAAAAACATTTGATGTAGGTTTAGATGCTAAATTGTTTAGTAATACCATCGACCTGACCTTCGATTACTTTCAAAAAAGAACTGAAGACCTACTGGTGGTATCACAGGTTTCCGGAGTCTTAGGTGCCGGAGCACCAGGATCATCACCCCCTATTATCAATGCAGGTATTGTAGAGAATAAAGGATTTGAGTTTCAAATAGGTTATAGCAAATCCTTTTCTGACGATTTCAAGTTTAACATGAGTTATAACTTTACTACTTTAGAAAATGAAGTGTTATTTGTAAACAGTGATAATGGGTTCATTCCGGGGGGTAGTTTTGGAGTTGGTCAGGACCCACCAGCTCGTATGGAGGTAGGTCAGCCAATCGGATATTTTTATGGCCTTGAGACGGATGGCATCTTCCAGACTCAAGCGGAAGTGGACGCTCATGCAGATCAAACGAATGCGGCTCCCGGCGATTTGAGGTTTGTAGATCAAAATGGAGATGGAATAATCGATCCGGATGACAGGACCTACATTGGAGATCCTCTGCCCGATGTAACTATGGGACTTAATATAGGATTCACCTATAAAAAGTTTGATTTTACATCTTATTTATTCGCTTCCATCGGAAATGATATTGTTCGTAATTATGAACGTAATCAATCGCTGACCAATAAAAGTGTATATTATTTAGACCGATGGACCGGAACAGGCTCTACAAGCGAATTCCCAAGGGTTACTACTGCGGCAAATTCGAATATTCAATTTTCAGATTTTTATGTTGAGGATGGGTCTTATTTAAGAATGCAGAATATACAATTAGGATATTCTTTATCGCCTGACGATTTAAGAGGAATTGGCCTAAATAAGCTTCGTTTATACCTTGCTGTAAATAATGCATTTACACTTACCGATTATAAAGGATATGATCCTTCAGCTTCATCAGGAGCGCCAATAGGAGGAGGAATTGATCAAGGATTTTATCCTGTACCAAGGGTATATATGATAGGAATCAATGCTAAATTTTAAACTGACGACCATGAAAAAAAATATAAAATACCTATTTGCGGCTGCTGTGATCTTCACGATAGCAGTGGCGTGCAGTGATGACTTTGTAGATGTTTCTTCTCCTGATCAGAACTCTGAAGATTTCTTTAATTCAGAAGAGGATTATCAAGATGCACTTATTGCTGCTTACGATCTTTTACAGTCTACATACCTTAATGTAATGTTAGGAGAAATCGCTTCGGACAATACATTAGCTGGTGGTGAGAGTGCTACGGATGTTCCGGGTATTCAGGAAATTGACGACATGAGACATACCCCCGTTAATCAGCAATTGCGCGATATTTGGACCTGGATGTATGCAGGAGTAAACAGAGCTAATTATATACTTGAATTTCAAGATAAAACGGACTTTCCAACTAAAAATGAGGTTATAGGGCAGGCTCGGTTCTTAAGAGCATACTATTATTTTGAATTGGTAAAATGGTTTGGTGATGTTCCATTAGCTGTAGATAATAGAATACAGTTTGGTGAGCAATTCAATATTGACAGAACACCTAAAGCTGAGGTATATGGACAAATCGAGCAAGATTTAATCTATGCATCAGATAATTTACCTGCAGTACAAACCGAAGCCGGACGAATCACCAAGGGAGCTGCACAAGCGTTACTGGGAAAAGCGTATCTCTTTCAAAATAGGTTTGCAGAAGCTGCTGCTGTTTTAGATCAAGTAATCAACAGTGGTCAATACGATTTATTGGCTGATTATACGACCATGTTTGAAAACGACAATGAAAATAATATTGAGTCTGTTTTTGAGGTACAATATTCAGATGAAGAAGGTGCTGGCTTCGGATGTTTACAATGTAGCGAAGGTAATGTAGCAGTTGGATTTAATGGAATCAGAAATTATTCGGGTCCGGTTTTCGAATCTGGATTTAGCTTTAACGTGCCGGTTCAGGAAGTTGTTGATGCTTTTGAAGATGGTGATATCAGAAAAGATGTTGCTATATTGGATATAGAGGCTTGGGCAGCAGAAACAGGAGCAACCTATGCAACCGGTTTCGAGCATACGGGGTATTTTAATAGAAAATATATTTCACGTCAAGGTGATCTCAATACAGGAGATGCTAATCTTACAAACCCTAATAACTACAGAGCTATTCGTTTCGCAGATGTCTTGTTAATGGCAGCTGAAGCTCATAACAGAAAGCCATCAGCAGATGATTCACAGGCCAGAGCGTATCTCAACAGGGTTAGAAACAGAGCAGAACTACCTGATGTTACAGACTCAGGATCATCACTAACAGATGCTATTTATCAAGAAAGAAGAGTAGAGCTTGTAGGTGAAGGGCATCACTTTTTCGATTTAGTGAGAACAGGAAGGGCAGCGTCTGAAATTGATGGCTTTCAATCTGGAAAACACGAGTTGTTTCCTATTCCTTCAATCGAAATTGAATTGGCAGGTAACAGATGGGAACAAAATCCCGGGTACTAATGTTAATATTTAAAAAGATGAAAACATTTAAAAACATCATAATACTTTTCATTACGGCAGGATTATTTTTTGCTTGTAATGACGACGAATATGGAAATCTCGACGCCTTAAAGTCGGATGTAGCTCCTACCAATGTTAAAGCACTTTTTAGTGTAACTCAAGATAATACCGGAACCGTAACCATAACGCCATCGGCTGATGGAGCAACTTCTTTTAAGGTTGATTTTGGAGATGGTGAAACTGTTAGTGAGGTGTTGAAGGCTGGTGAAAATATTACTCACGTATATCCCGAAGGAGAATACAGTGTTAATGTAATGGCATACAGTCTTACGGGATTGGAAACGATAGAGGAGTTACCATTGATAGTTTCTTTTAAAGCGCCAGAAAACCTTGAAGTTGCAATCACCAATGATGAAGCGATTTCAAAACAAGTTAATGTAACGGTCAATGCAGATTTTGCGGTTTCTTTCGATGTTTATTTTGGAGAGGCCGGAAATGATGAACCTGTTATGGCAAATATTGGAGAAACGGCGTCCTATGTTTATCAGGAGCCTGGCACCTATACCGTTCGGGTAGTAGTAAAAGGTGCTGCGATTGCTACGACAGAGTACACTGAAGAATTTGAAGTTACAGCAATTCTACAACCATTAGCTTCAGCACCAATGCCTCCTGCAAGGTTCGGAGGTGATGTAATCTCTATTTTTAGTGCTGCTTATGAAGATGTTCCCGGAACTGATTATTTCCCTGATTGGGGACAAGGCGGACAAGGAAGTAGCTGGGCAATGTTTGAACTAAATGGAGACCAGATGTTACAATACGTCAATTTAAGCTATCAGGGAATTCAATTGGAAAATTCAATTGACGTATCTAATATGGAGTATTTACACCTCGATGTGTGGACTGCAGAAGATGTTAATAGTATTAAGACTTCAATCATTAATAATGCCTCAGGGGTTGTTACGGAAGCTCCGGTAACCAGTAACTTAACACCTAATGAATGGACAAGTATTGATATTCCGATTTCAGACTATATTGATCAGGGCTTAACGGTTACTGAAATTTTCCAAATGAAGTTTGAGGGAGAACCATGGGCTGCAGGAACTGTATTTATAGATAATATCTATTTCTGGAAATCTCCGGAACCTGCTTCAGGTTTAGAGGGAATCTGGCAAATAGCACCGGAAGCCGGAGCCTTAAAGGTTGGACCGAGCCCTGGTAGTGGTGAATGGTGGTCAAATGACGCTCAAACAGTTACTGACAGAGCATGCTATTTCGATGATACCTATGTATTCTCATTAGATGGTTCCTTCGCAAATGTTTTAGGGGAAGAGACCTGGTTGGAAACCTGGCAGGGAGTTGCTGCAGAGCAGTGTGGAACTCCTGTAGCACCACATGATGGATCAGGAGATGCTACTTTTGTGTACGATGCCAATATGGGTACATTAACCCTTGATGGTTCAGGAGCGTATATCGGACTTCCAAAGGTGAATAACGAAGGAGAATTACCAAATGTTTCTGTACCAACATCAATTACCTATGACGTCAGTTTATCTGATGATAATAATACAATGACCATTGGAATTGAATCAGGATCCGGCGTATTCTGGACGTTTAAACTTATCAGGTATATTCCTCCGGTTGCAGGAACCTGGCAGTTAGCTCCTGAGGCAGGAGCCTTGATGGTAGGACCGAGCCCCGGAAGTGGAGAATGGTGGTCTAGTGATGCCCAAACAGTTATAGACAGAGCTTGTTATTTTGATGATTCTTATGAATTTGGTTCAGACGGATCATTTAAGAATGTGCAGGGAACTGAAACATGGTTAGAAACCTGGCAAGGCGTGGCAAGTGAACAATGCGGCACTCCGGTAGCTCCTCATGATGGATCAGTAACTTATACTTATGGGTACGATGAAACCAATGGAACCATCACTCTCAATGGTACCGGAGCCTATTTAGGACTTCCAAAAGTGAATAACGATGGGGAATTACCAAATGTAGCCGTCCCTGCATCGATCACCTATGATGTGAATATGACAGATAGTAATACCATGATTGTTACCATTGAGGCTGGTACCGGTGTATTCTGGACTTACAAGCTCGTTAAATAATATTTATAATAATCAGAATATGAAAAGAATAGCATATATATCAAGTCTTTTGTTATTGACACTACTATCCTTTAGTAGTTGTGATGAGGACAATTATGAATTTGGAGATATTGTTTCTCCATCAAACCTGAATATTGAAATAGATATTGTAGGGGCAGATAGTGAAAATCCTTACGGAGATGGGAGTGGCGTTGTGAATTTTTCAGTGAATGCTGATAATGCGTTGTCTTATAAGTTCGCTTTTGAGGGTTCAGAAGCGGTTGCTACCTCTGGTGAGTATACTTATAATTTTAGTAAAACAGGTACGCACGTTTATACGGTAACGGTTATAGCCATTGGCACAGGTGGTGTTGCCACCAGTCAGGCGGTAGAAGTGGAGGTGTTAGCACTATATGCTCCACCACAAGATCTTCTTGATATGCTTTATGGTGATGGTTCACGTACCTGGAGAATTAAAAATGAAGCAGCCGGACATTTTGGAGTAGGACCGGCAGAAGAAACTTCTCCAATATGGTATGCTGCATCCCCGGATGAAAAGAGTGTAACAGGAATGTACGACGACCGGTATGTGTTTACCCAGGAAGGTGATTTCCAACATTTAACACAAGGGACCGTATTTGGTCAGGCGGCGCCATTAACAGAAGATTTTGGAGGCGACAAAGGTCAGACGGCCAATAGCAATAATGAGTTTGAGAATTATCCGTTGGAGGATTACACCGAATCATGGTCGCTATCCGCACCCGGTGGACAAGAGACTATTTCTTTAACTGGAACTGCATTCTTCGGATTCTATGTTGGAGGTTCTCATAATTACCAGATCATTTCGCGTTCTGAAAATGAGATGTTAGTGAAGACCATAGGTAATGATGGAAACGCCTGGTTCTTTATACTGATTGCTGAAGATTAATATACTTAAATCATTAAAGCAAAAGGGGTTACCCCTTTTGCTTTACGATCTCATTTAATATGGAAAACAATAAAATAAGAACGGTAATATCTAACATTACGATATGGATGTTGTTTTTAGGTACGGCAATTGCCTGCAGTAAAGAACAGGGTTCACCAACGGAGGAGGAGGTTGTATATCCGACCAATCTAAAAGTGGATATTAGTTTAGCGGGGCAGGATGATTATCACCCTTATGGTGATGGAACTGGAGTGGCTATTTTTAACGTAAGCGCAGACAATGCGATTAAATATGAATTGACCTATAATAATACCACTATTGAAACCAATACAGAGGGATATTTTGAATATCAATTTAAAAAAGAAGGCCTTGATGAATATAAGGTTGAAGTAATTGCTTATTCGGAAACAAACCATGCAGCTAAGCAACAAGAGACGGTAACCATTCATGTTAATGAAAATGGATTTTCTGAATTGGTTTGGTCTGATGATTTTGATGGTGGTAGTGGAAGGCTGGATGCTTCAAAATGGAACTATGACCTTGGAGATGGTTGTCCTTCCTTATGTGGTTGGGGAAATGGAGAGCAGCAGTATTATACAGATCGTAGTGACAATGTAAAAGTTGAAGACGGATTTTTGAAAATTACGGCTAAAAAAGAAACATATGAAGGAAAAAGCTATACCTCGGCTCGCATTAAAACTCAGGGGAAATTCAGTTTTACTTATGGAAAGCTTGAAATTTTAGCCAAACTACCTAATGGTGGAGGCACCTGGCCGGCCTTATGGATGTTGGGTGAAAATATTAGCAGTGTAGGATGGCCTCAATGTGGAGAAATTGATATCATGGAACACAGGGGGAATTATCCAGGACAGGTTTCTTGTGCACTACACACCGAGAGTAGTTATGGGAATACCAATAACAAGGGTGAAGTTAAGGTGGATAATGTTTCGGGTGAATTTCATTTGTACGCTATAGAATGGACGGAGGAGAAAATCGATTTTTATGTAGATAATAAATTGTTTTATACCTATCAGCCATCTACGAAAACTGAGGCTTCATGGCCTTTTAATAAAAATCAGTTCATAATTCTAAATATTGCCATGGGGGGTACGCTAGGAGGTGAAATACCTTCTTCTTTTAATGAAGCTGAGATGGTGGTTGATTATGTAAAACTCTATCAATAAAATGAACATTTTAAAGAACAGTTTACTGTTACTTGTATTGGTAACAGCGGGATCCTGCAGCTCTAAATCAGAGGGGGGAATGGATCAAAAGGCAAGTAAAAGTACCCATCTTAATCAGGAGGTGGAACGAAAAATAGATTCCCTGCTTTCACTGATGACGCTGGAAGAAAAGGTGGGTCAGATGAATCAGTATAATGGTTTTTGGGATTTAACGGGGCCAGCACCCAAGGAGGGAGATGCAGCCAAAAAATACGATCATTTAAAAAGTGGTCTTGTAGGTTCTATGCTGAATGTCACCGGGGTCGAAGAAGTTCGTTCGGTTCAAAAAATAGCAGTAGAGGAGACCCGTCTGGGGATTCCCTTAATTATAGGTTTTGATGTTATTCATGGTTTTAGAACCATAAGCCCGATCCCGTTAGCTGAGTCGGCAAGTTGGGATTTGGAGGCTATTAAGAACTCGGCTGCGATGGCAGCAAAAGAAGCCGCAGCATCGGGAATAAACTGGACTTTTGCTCCCATGGTTGATATCTCAAGGGATGCTCGCTGGGGAAGAGTAATGGAAGGTGCCGGAGAAGACCCTTATTTAGGAAGTAAAATTGCGGTGGCAAGAGTAGAGGGATTCCAGGGAAGTGACCTGGCAAGCCCATATACCGTAGCGGCATGCGCAAAACATTTCGCAGGTTATGGCTTTGCTGAAGGTGGACGCGATTATAATACGGTTGATGTGGGTACATCAACTTTGTACAATACCATTCTTCCTCCGTTTAAAGCAGCGAAAGAAGCAGGGGTTCGTACTTTTATGAACGCTTTTAATGAATTAAATGGCATCCCGGCTACGGCAGATCGATTTTTGCAAAGAGAACTTCTTAAAGATCAATGGAACTTCGATGGATTTGTGGTGTCAGATTGGGGTTCTATGATTGAAATGCAGGCTCATGGCTATGCGAGAGACAGAAAGCATGCCGCTGAGCTGGCTGCAAATGCTGGTTCGGATATGGATATGGAGTCGTATGCCTATGTCAATGAACTTGTTGACCTGGTAAAGCAAGGCAAAGTACAGGAATCGGATCTGGACGATTCGGTTCGTCGAATTCTCAGGGTGAAATTTGAATTAGGGTTGTTCGAAGATCCTTATAAATATTTAAATGAAGAACGAGAGGATGCTATTGTTGGAAGTAAGGAGATCAATGATGCAGCTCTTGATATGGCCAGAAAGTCAATCGTATTACTAAAGAATAAAAACAACCTGTTGCCGCTAAAAAGAAAAGGACAAAAAGTTGCCTTAATAGGCCCTTTTGTATCAGATAAGACAAGTCCGCTGGGGAGTTGGCGTCTTGCAGCAGAAGACGGAACAGCAATTTCTTTAGCCGAGGGCATGGCTTCTTATGAAGACAATACTTTAAGGGTATCCGAAGGTGTTAAGCTTTCAAATGGTTCTAATTCATTCCCTATGGAAGTCAAAGTTAATTCCAAAGACAGGAGTGGTTTTGATGAAGCTGTAAAAGTAGCTAAAGAAGCAGATGTAGTGGTTATGGCCCTTGGAGAAGATGGATTTCAGAGTGGAGAAGGAAGAAGTCGGGCCGAGCTCGGACTTCCAGGTTTACAGCAGGAACTATTAGAGGAGGTTTATAAGGTAAATAAGAACATTGTATTGGTTTTACATA
Source organism: Zhouia amylolytica (assembly GCF_900116365.1). Taxonomy (GTDB): domain Bacteria; phylum Bacteroidota; class Bacteroidia; order Flavobacteriales; family Flavobacteriaceae; genus Zhouia; species Zhouia amylolytica. Next base: position 294,015 of record NZ_FPAG01000002.1, read on the forward strand.
ACGGAAGACCCCTGGCTATCGAATGGGCCGATCAACATATACCTGCGATAGTTGAAGCCTGGCAGCTAGGTACCCAAAGTGGTCATGCCATTGCGCAGGTACTTTATGGAGATTATAATCCAAGTGGTAAACTCCCGGTAAGTTTCCCAAGAAGTGTCGGACAGATGCCGCTTTATTACAATTATAAGAATACAGGAAGGCCAACATTACCGGGAGAAGGAGTCGTGTTCTGGTCACATTATATAGATGAAGAGAATACGCCATTGTATCCGTTCGGACATGGTTTAAGTTATACCGAGTTTACATATGACACTCTAAAAGTAAATAAGCATACAGATGGAGTACAGTTAACTTTAACAGTTAAGAATAATGGTGAAGTAGCTGGAAAAGAGGTAGTTCAGGTGTATATACGTGATCATTTCGCTACGGTTACGCGGCCTGTTAAAGAATTGAAAGCTTTTGAATTAGTGTCCTTGGCTCCGGGAGAGGAACGACAGTTACAATTCAATCTTACTAAAAATGAATTGGGATATTATTTAAACGACGGTTCCTTCATTCTCGAGCCTGGCGATTTCACAGTTTTTGTCGGAGGAAGCTCTGATACAGTTTTAGAGGAAACCTTTACGATAGAGGCGCTTGATGAGTAGGCGTGGCGTTGGAAGGTTTTTGAGTTAGCTGAAAGGCATAACCCTTATTTGGAGTTATGCCTTTTTTCATACTAAAAAACTTAAATACTCCACGATTTCTAGCAGGATATAGAAATGTATAAGGGTAATTTAATTGGATGACTTTTTTTGTCGATTTTCAAATTAAATAGGTAATAAGATAATGAATAGTAATGATCTGTGTTAATTAATTTTATATTTTTGGGCATAAGGCCTAATGTAGCGATGTAAAATTATTAGGTTAGGTGCATTTAATTAAAAAATGGAGGTAATGAAAAAATTAAGATTCTGCAGTATATTCATTTTTATTCTAGGTCTGGGAGCTTACGCTCAGACTGAAGAAGTTTCATGGGAAGACATCAGGGAGGGGTATGAATTTCCTGAATGGTATACGGGTGCCAGGTTTGGAATTTGGGTGCATTGGGGAGCACAAACGGAACCTAAAGAAGGAGGTGGATGGTATGCCAGGCATATGTACATGCAGGATGTGGGGAATGAAAAATGGGGTTCGGCTGCGTATGAATACCATCTTAAAACATATGGTCATCCCTCTGAGAAAGGTTATAAAGATGTTCTCAATGAATGGAAGGCAAAAAATCTTGATACAGATAATTTGGTGAAGTATTTTAAAAGTATTGGAGCTAAGTATTTTGTCGCATTGGCCAATCACCATGATCATTTTGATAATTTTGATTCGAGCCATCATCCATGGAATTCAGTTGAAATAGGTCCTAAGCGAGATATAATCAAGGAGTTTGAAGTTTCATGTAAAAAATATGACATTCCATATGGTGTAAGCTCTCATGATGATCGCTTTTTGTCGTGGTGGTTACCTGCTTTTGGGTCGGATACCTCAGGGGTATACAAAGGTAAACGTTACGATGGCTATATGACCCGTGAAGATGGTAAAGGTACATGGTGGGAAGGACTCGATCCGGCAGATTTGTACGGATTGCCACCAGAACAGCGTACTCCTGAATACATTAAGAGTGTTAAAGAAAACTGGACAAGAAGACATGAAGAGCTAGTAACTAAGTATGACATTGATATGCTTTGGTTTGATGGTTACGGTTTCCCTTATGGTGATTATGGTAAACAAGTCTGTCAAACTTTTTTTAACCATAAGATGAAAACGGGTAATGGCAAGATAGATGCAGTGGTGGTTGGTAAGTATACTGGAGAACCTTCGACGGTTAAAGACATCGAACGAGGAGGTGCACATGAAATTCTGCCATACCCATGGCAGGGGATTACAACGTTTCGCACTTGGTTTTATAAAGAGGATAAGGAGCGTTTAGCTTACACACATAATACCCGTACCGTTATAGAGTTACTTTCAGATTACATGAGTAAAAACGGAAACCTGCTTTTAAATGTAGAACTGTTACCGGATGGAACCATACCTCCAAAGCAAAAGCAGATGCTTGATGAAATTGGGGAGTGGGTGAACCTTAATAGCGAAGCGATCTATGAAACGAAGCCTTGGTTGATCTATGGCGATAACCTTAATTCTTATTTAAAACGAACGGAAGACGGAACCACAGAGACCGATCTACAGGCATTAAAAGACCAAAAAAAGGCGGCCCATTTTAATGAAAGAACCATGAATAGTCCGGAATATGGTCCTGATGAAGTTCGCTTTGTAACTAAAGGAAACACCCTTTATATGATCGTTTTAAATCCACAGGCAGGTATTATCGATATTCCGTCATTAGGTTTGGGATCGAAGCAAAAACCTGGAAAGATTACAGCCATTAGTTTAATAGGCAAGGAGAAGCCTGTTACATATAAACAATTGAATAAGGGGCTGAAACTTAACGTGCCCGAAGATCGACCAAATAGGTATGCCGCAGTGTTTAAATTGGAAGGAGTACTTTAATTTAACGGGTAATAGTCAGAGGTAAAAAGCTTCTGTAGTCTGCAACCATATTCGGATGGAGGTAACTTTATTTAAGTAAGATGTCCCAGATTTTTTCTAGTCTTTAAAAGAATCAATTAGCATTGTTCATTATTTAAATGTTTGTTTTTATTTGGAACAATCATTCTGATATTGCTATATTTGTTTCCAGAATGATCGTTCTAATATAAAATAATAATCAAAAATTAAAGACTATGAGTACATTAAATGAGAAAGTAGCGGTTGTTACGGGAGGTAATAGCGGTATCGGATATGCATCCGCTCTTAAGTTAAAAGAACAGGGGGCCAAAGTTATTATTACAGGCAGGTCTCCCGAGCGTGTAAAAGCTGCAGCCACAGAATTGGGTGTTGAGGGATTCGTCGCCGATGTCAGCGATTTATCCGCAATTGATGCTCTGGTAGTAAGTGTAGAGGCCAACTATGGTAAAGTAGATATTTTATTTGTGAATGCCGGTATTTTTCAACCAGCAGGGATAGGTCAGATTACAGAAGGTCAATTTGATCATCAAATGGATATCAACTTTAAGGGGGCGGTGTTTACTATTGAAAAATTTCTGCCAATCCTTAACGATGGAGCCAGCATAATTAATCTTTCGTCTATAAATGCCTATACAGGGATGCCAAACACAGCTATTTATGCGGCTTCCAAGGCTGCTTTGAATTCATATACGAGAACGGCTGCATCCGAATTAGCAGTAAGAAAAATTCGTGTCAATGCTGTTAATCCAGGGCCAGTATCTACACCAATTTTTCAAAAAACAGGGATGGCAGAAGAGCAATTAAACGGATTTGCCAATGCCATACAAAATCGTATTCCTTTAAAGCGCTTTGGCGCACCTGAAGATGTAGCTAATCTGGTTGCTTTCCTGGCATCTGATGAGGCTTCATTTATTACCGGAGGAGAGTATAATATTGATGGGGGGATTAATGTGAATCCAATTTTAAGCTAATTTTTTTAACCAATTTTGGAACGTATGTTCTGATATAGTATCTTTGTGGGAGTATCTAAATACTCCCATTTTTATGCCCAGAGTTAAAACATTTAATGAGCAGGAAGTCCTGGAAAATGCCATGAACCTCTTTTGGGAAAAGGGGTATGCAGCTACATCCATTCAGGATTTGGTGAATCACCTGGGAATTAACCGCGCAAGTCTTTACGATACCTATGGAGGTAAAAAGGAGCTGTTTTTAAAATCGTTTGCTTATTATCGAAATAAGAATATTTCCGGGTTGAAGGCCTTTTTTAAAGCCCATCCTGACGTTAAAAAGGGATTTAAAACGCTTTTTAATATTGCTGTTGATGAATCTGTGAACGATCCCGCCCGGAAAGGATGTTTTGTAGTCAATACCACCACTGAGCTTATTCCTGGTGATACTGAAATACTTCATATTTTATCCGAAAATAAAATCACCCTTGAAAATCTGTTTTTTAATTATCTTCAGCTAGGTGAAGAAGAACAGCAGTTTGGGCGTGGTAAAGATTTAAAGTCAATCGCCTCCTTTTTATACACTTTATACAGCGGAATAAGAGTAATTGGAAAGGTAGCTCCTGATAAGGTCAAAATCTCAAAAACAGTTGACATAGCGTTATCTGTATTGAATTAAAAAATATCTTTTTTATTACCTAACTCATAAGCAAGCTTGGAGAGGAGGTTTGTAGCCCTTGGAGTCTTTGTAGCCTCTGTAGCCTTATTCATTTCGCCCAATGTCATTCGGCACCCAGTGTCATTCCGCATTTATTGCGGAATCCATACTCCACTCATCACTCCCAATGTCATGGCGCATTCATTGCGGAACCTCTTGATGCTATGCTTAATTGGTTATTCTTTCAAACATCAATCACAGTTTTTATATAAACACAATGGTTAGGCATGATCCCAGGTGGGGGGACCGAGCGTTGAAAAAAGGTCTAGTGGACCTTTTTAGCGATGGGGCCAGCTGGCGCGATGGCGAGTAAAAAATCGTCCCTGCTTCGCAT
>NZ_FPAG01000002.1:299340-565554 GCF_900116365.1 Zhouia amylolytica
TTCGGAACGTTGGCACGTTCCTCATGATCCCAGGTGGGGGTCCTTGCAAAGAAAACCGGATCTTGCATGGCAAGACCCTCTGTTTTTTTATGCCCAATCTTTCGCTGAAGCTAGCTTCGCTCAGGAATGGGCATAAAAAAACCGGAACGTTGCCGTTCCGGTTTTCTTTGCGGAGAAAGAGGGATTCGAACCCCCGGAGGTGTGACCCTCAACAGTTTTCAAGACTGCCGCATTCGACCACTCTGCCATTTCTCCTTTGCGGTTGCAAATATAAAAACCTTTTTTATTTCTCAAAAGTAAAAATACACCTTTTTTTAAATCAATTTGTATGTGTCTTTGGATCAGTTTTATACAATTCAAAAAAAATTATAATAGGAAGAGTTTTGACTAATAATGTACATTTGCATGCAAATAATATTTATGTCACCTTTATTAGAAGCAGGCTTACTGATAGCAATAGGTTTTATTGTCGGGATTATAAATACCATTTCGGGTGGAGGTTCGACACTTACCCTTCCTATACTTATATTTTTAGGTTTAGATGCTCCTACGGCTAACGGAACGAACCGGATTGCCATATTAACACAAAATATCACTGCAATAGCCGGCTTTAAGAGCAAAGGAATTAAAGTCAGTAAAATTAGTTGGTGGCTCGGAGTGTCAGCTTTGATAGGATCTTTGATCGGTGCTAAAATAGCAATTGACGTTAAAGATGAAACCTTCAATAGAATACTTGCCGTGGTGATGATTTTTATTGTTGGTCTAATGGTTTTTAAACCCAAAAGAAGCCTTGATGAAATTGCGGAGCGCTTAACCGGGAAATATTTTTGGATGTCGCTTGTTGCCTTCTTTTTTATAGGGATATATGGAGGTTTTATCCAGGCGGGTACCGGAATACTAATGATGTTAGCACTTTCTTTTATCAATAATATGAGTTTGGTAAAAACCAATGTCGTAAAGGCCGTAACCATGCTGATCTATACGATAGCCACACTCATGGTATTTTGGTTAACCGATAATCTAAACTTTAAATACGGACTTCTCATGGCTATTGGTCAAGCCACCGGTGGGTGGTTGAGCAGTAGATGGTCTGTAGACAAAGGTGATGGATTTGTGAAGCTTTTTCTTATCTTAATGGTGATTGTAATGGCTGTTAAACTTTGGTTTTTCTAATAGCCGGATAACAAAAACCTATTTATTAAATTAGTTATATTCTCGGCGAAGCCCTTATTTTGTTTTAAATAAAGAGAAGTCATTTCGAGGGAGAAAACATTAAAGAGACTTCAGCAGAACATTTAATATTGAACACTATATCATGGATATCTTAAATAAATTACAATGGCGTTATGCTGTTAAAAAATTTGATTCGGATAAAAAGTTACCGGCAGAGAAACTGGAAGTACTAAAGCAGGCTTTCAATCTAACAGCCACTTCCTATGGTTTACAACCTGTTAAATTATTAATTATTGAAAACCAGAAACTAAAAGATCAACTGGTAGCTCATTCCTGGAACCAGCCTCAGGTGGCGGATGCCTCGCATTTGTTGGTGTTTTGCATTCATAATGATGTTGATGAAAACTATATCAAAACGTATTTTAACAGGGTTAAACAGGTAAGAGAAACTCCGGATGATGTTTTAGAGCCTTTTAGAAATTTCCTGATAGATGACTTTGGAAGTAAAACACAAGAGGAGATTGATACATGGGCGATTAAACAGGCCTATTTAAGCATGGGTAATCTGTTAACCGTTTGTGCAGCTGAAGACATTGACTCTTGTCCAATGGAAGGATTTGTTTCAGAAAAATATGATGAAATTCTGGAGCTTCAAGCAAAGAATTTAAAATCGGTCTTAGTAATGCCTGTTGGTTATAGAGCTGCAGATGATATGTTTGCAGATTTTAAGAAAGTAAGGAAGGAACTTTCAGAAGCTATTGAGGAGATTATTTAAGTAATATTGTCGAATATTTCCTCAGATTGATTTTTTTTAGTTATTTAGGTGGGTAAATCAGAACAGACCAATACCCAAATAATACATCAATGAAAAAATCAATCTCCTACCTTTTGTTTTTTCTATTCATTAGTTTATCGCTTCATGCCCAGGTTAAACCGAATAAGTTCTGGGATGCCATACTACAAAACAATAGAGATCAGGCCGAAAAACATATAAATTCTTTAGGGAAATCAGATATAGAAAAGGCACTTCAAAAGCAATTATTAAGTATTGAAAAAGGAAATATACTTCCGGAAAATACTTTTTATAAAGATATTGCTAAGTACGATCTGGAAGAATTGGAGTATTATTTATACGCCCTCTGGAACCAGCCATACTTCTTTGACAATTATCTCGAACAGGGCTTTTCTAAATATAATGCCAATGCCGTAATTACCCTGAGTAAATTGAACTTCCCGGCAGGAACGGTTAAAGAGGCATTGAAGTATTTGAATGCAATCATTCATCGTAATAATAATGAATGGGAGGCTTATTACGCATCAAATAATAGTGTAAATGCTATTAGAGGATGGCAATATTGTGGAGTTTTTGAGAACCTTAATCAAAGTGGTCATGAGGTGGTGTATCCTCCGGAATCCATAGCACATACCACCACAGATTTTAATGCGAACAGCAATGGATTTATAAATTGGTATGATGCTAAAACCGACCCAAGAGAAGCATATCAGTTTTTTATTAATCACAATGAGTATGGAGCTGGCGTAAGTTATGCCCAGACATTTATCACTTCGAATGAAACTAAAAGAGTGACCTTGCGATTGGGAAGTGGATCGAGTTATAAAGTATGGGTGAATGATGTATTATTATTGGAGAATAATAAAGATGTTCAGCGAGAGATGGATGATGCTCAGGTAGCTTTTGAGTTACCATCAGGAACCAACCGTTTACTCATAAAGTTATCTGAAAGTAACGATCAAACTTATTTTATCGCCCGTTTAACTGATACTTCGGGAAATCCGGTTTCAGGAATAACATCTGCTCCTACATACAAGGAATATAATAAGAGTACACAATCTTCCCTCGAGGCAAAAGTGTTACCAAATAAGTACCATGCTTTTTTTGAAAACAAATTAGCTGAAGATCCCAATAATATGTTCTATGCATTTTGCCTGGCAAATGCTTACTTAAGGGTTTCGAAATATGAAGATGCAAAAAGGGTGATCAAGCCATTTATTGAGGTGTATCCACGAAGTTCATTCCTCAGAAAAACACTTATAAACTGCTATACGATAGAAGGCGATGCTTCTTCAGTAAATAAGATCAAAGAGAATTTGGATAAAGATGATCCGAATTATTATTTGCCACTACTGTTCAAGTTTACAGACCAAGGGGAGTTAACCAGGATGGATGTGAACGAATTGGAAGATTTTTTAGTGCGTTTTCAGAATAGCTGTAAATCTCCCATTATTGCAAAGACTGCCGAATTTATGCTAAACGCCAAGAGACTTGATAAATCGGCAATGAAAAAGAATCTTGATGATCTGCTTGAAATAACCAAAGACAGAATAAGTTTAAGGGTAACATTTGCTCCTGCGTACGAACAGGTGTTTAATGATAAAGAGCGGGCCATTGGAATTTTAGAAGAAGTGAATCGTAATTATTTTGACTATAGTGCATTACTCAGTCTTTCTAATTATTATCAAAAGGAGAATAAAAAGGATAAAGCACTGCAGCTGTTTGAAGATAAATACGAATACTTTAAAACCGATAATACTATTATTTCAGACTATGTAGCACGCCTGTTGAAGTATGAAATGTATGAGGAGGCCATACCTTATCTGGAACGATCCCTATATAACTTTCCCTATGCGTTTACCGCCATGGAAGAACTTGGCGATGCCTACCTGCAACTGGGCAAAAAGGAGGAGGCAATCAAATGGTTTCAAAAATCACTTTCCCATAATAGTAGCAGCGCTGCATTACGAACGAAAATAAATAACATTAAAAAAGTTGGGGATCCAATCAACGACCTGGTAAGTGAAGGGGTATATGAGCTTTTAGCGGAAGAAAGAAATAAGATATCAGAGAATCATTACGGGTATAATATTTTATTAGATGAAGTCGCAGTTCACCTGTTTGAGGAAGGAGGCGGAAAGTATCGATTTAGAATGGCTTATGAGATTACGGGTCAAAATGGGATCGATACCTTTAAAGAGTATAATATAGGACTAACCGGCAGCTTTACGGTGCATAATTCAGAAATTGTTAAAAAAGACGGATCTTTAGTGCCAGCCGATAGGAGTGGAGCTAATTTAGTCTTTCAAGGTTTGGGTATAGGTGACGTAGTGTATATAGATTGTGAATATATCTTCAGTGAGTATGGTAGGTTTTATAAAGATTTTATTGATACTTTTCAAATAGATGCTTCACACCCGGTAGTAAAACAATCATATAAAATCCTTGTTCCTAATTCCATCTCGTTAGGTTATAAAGTTGTGAACGGTAGCTTGAAGGAACATACCAAAAAGTATGGCGATTATAAACTGATTGAATGGACCCTCGAAAATAATGAAAGTAAGCCCCGCGAAGAATCGTATATGCCACCTTCATCAGATGTGTATCGAACATTGCATCTAAGCACCGTAAAAGATTGGAGTGTTATTGCTAACTGGTATTCGGACCTGGTAAGGTCTACAATGGAAATTAATGATGTCGTTTCCCAGACCTTTAAAGAGATCTTCCCGAACGGATATAAAGGACTCACAGAAAAGGAGAGAGCTGAGAGGATATATGCATATATGACTACTAATTTAAATTATAGTCATGTGAGCTTCAGACAAAGTGGATATGTACCCCAAACCCCGTCCAAAACCTTAAAAACCAAATTAGGAGACTGTAAAGACTTTTCGTCTTTATTTGTTACGTTGGGGGAGATGGCAGAACTCGAGAGTATAATGGTGCTGATCCTTACCTCCGATTATGGTAAAAGAGCTATGGTGTTACCGAATAAAAACTTCAATCATTGTATCGTCAAAGTTAAATTCGATGGGGCATATCAATATTTGGAGTTGACGGACAAAAACCTGCCGTTTCAAGCCCTTCCAAACTCTTTAATAGGTGCTAGTGCTCTTGATATACCAAGAAAGTCGGAAGCGGGTAAAGAGAGTGAATTGTATAACCTCGGGGATGTTAAGCGCGCAGCAACTGTTTTTTATAATGCGGCTGATATTAAGATCGCAGAAGATCAAAAAACATATGATATCACAACGGAAGTTTCCGGGAGCTTGAAATCCAGTTATGCCGATTTATTTGCCTCAAATGGTGATGAAATTGTAAAACAGCACATTCAATCAGATTTCAAAAAGCGAATGGGGATAGACCTTGTTTTAAATGAGATTACGAATGTTCAGAACGAAAGTAAGTCAGCATCCTTGAGCTTTGATTCTAATATAACAGTTAATGAAACAGATAATAAGATAGGAGAAGTTAAAATATTTAAATTACCTACCCTGGCCAATGCGTATACTACCAGTATTGTAGACGAAAAGGAGAGGCAATATCCAATCGATTATATACAATATGAAAACACGGATGAATACATCACCGAATATCATATAAGTCTGCCGCAAGACGGTCAATTTGTGGAGATTCCTGAAAACAAATCATTTCAATTTCAGGATCACCGTTTTAATATTACTTATAAGCGAATCTCAGATGCAGTCCTCGAAGTGAAAATGGTGGCCAAGGTAGATCGCAAAGAAATAGCTACCGATGATTATTTAGCCTTTAAAGAGTACGTAAAGGGCATATTGGAGGCTAAGGAAACGTTTATTGGGTATAAGTTGAAGTAGGTCAGAGAAGGGATGATTATGAGTTTTTTTGATTATGGATTCCGCAATAAATGCGGAATGACAGATTGGAAAAATCAATTTATCCAAATCATCCAATGCGCCAGCTCGCCCCTTCACTAAATTAGTCCACTGGACTAATTTTAAACGCTTGGTCGCCCCTTTAGGGGTGCATGAGGCAAGGAATTTTTTTGTATAACGTCACTGCGAGGAGGATAATAATCCGACTTGGCAGTCTCATCAATTGTAGTTGACAGCCTTCAAATGGATTCCGAAACAAGTGCGGAATGACAAAGGTGGAGTATTCGTGTTCATTTTGACATGGATTCCGCAACGAGTGCGGAATGACAGTGGAATGATAATAGGTATAAAAAAAGGCAGCGATAAGCTGCCTTTTTTATTTCTAATATGAAGTATTAATAATTTTTATAGTCAACAATCTCTAAGCCATACCCAATCATACCCACACGTTTTGTGTGTTCTGAATTACTCATTAAAATAATTTTAGAGATATCAATATCGTGTAAGATCTGAGCACCTATACCAAAATCTTTACTATCCATTTTAATTTTAGGAGCTTTCATTTCACCTTCGGCTTGAAGCGACTTTAATTCTTTTAAACGTCTTAACAAGTCTAATGCACGAACTTCCTGGTTAATAAATAAGATGGCTCCTTTGCCTTCTTCATTTATTTGCTTAAACATGCTGTCTAACTTCTTGTCAGCATCATTGGTTAGCGTTCCTAAAATATCATTGTTTACAAGCGTAGAGTTAATACGTGTAAGTATCGGGTCTCCAAGCTTCCAGCTACCCTTCGTTAGAGCGATGTGTATGTGTCTGTTGGTGGTTTGTTGGTAAGCTCTTAGTCTGTATGTACCGAAACGTGTTTCAATGTCGAAGTCTTCCTTTTTGTCGATCAGACTGTCGTGTTGCATTCTATAACCTACCAGGTCTTCGATAGAAACCAGTTTAAGGTCAAACTTTTTAGCCACCTCTACTAATTCCGGCAAGCGGGCCATGGTACCATCTTCATTCATGATTTCGCAGATAACTCCAGCTGGTTGAAACCCTGCAAGACGAGCAAAATCAATGGCTGCTTCCGTGTGCCCGGTTCTACGTAAAACACCACCTTCTTTGGCAGTAAGTGGAAATATATGCCCCGGACGTGTAAGTGCGTGCGGTTTGGTTTCCTTGTTTACTAAGGCTTTTATGGTTTTAGCACGGTCAGAAGCCGAGATCCCGGTAGTAACACCTTCACCTTTTAAGTCGACAGATATGGTAAAAGCAGTTTCCATGGCATCTGTATTATGCTGTACCATGGGTTGTAATTCGAGCTCACGACATCTTTTTTCGGTGAGCGGAGCACAAATTAATCCCCGGCCATGAGTAGCCATGAAATTGATCATTTCCGGAGAAATCTTATCAGCTGCAGCAACAAAATCACCCTCATTCTCGCGATCTTCATCATCTACAACAATAATCACTTTTCCATTTCTTATATCCTCAATAGCTTCTTCTATCGTATTGAGTTTTATCGTATTTTCAGAAATTGTAGTTGCCATAACAAATTTTGTACAAAATTAAGTATTACTGCAATATTAGGCAGTATCCTTTTTAAAGAAGTTTTTCGTGGCATTAAAAAAGCCAACTATTTTTAGAAATATTTTATTAGAGAAAAGCCTGTCCATACTCATAACTGCTTTATCAGCCGTTGCTCTTCGGGTAAACAAGATGCCTAACGGAAGCATTATAGCGGTTGCTAACCACGAACCAACAAAAGGAGGGATGCTTCCATCCTCAGCATAGTTCTTGGCAAAAATGCCGATAAAGTGATAAGCCAAAAATAGCAGGATGGCAACCACCATAGGCAAGCCGATACCTCCTTTACGGATGATAGCACCTAAAGGGGCTCCAACAAAGAATAAAATAATACACCCTAATGCCAACGCGAATTTATCGTTGATCGCAATCCGGTGTAGCATATAAATTTTATTTCTTCTGTTCAGATCAAATTTTTTATTACTAATGGTGGTAACGGAATTGGAGATATTATTCAAGGCGTACTCAAATAATTGTACTCTCCTGTAGTCTTCGTATTGATTGACAATATCTTCTACTGAATTAATCGCTACCGTATCTTTTATTTCCTCCTTAGGTAGGGAAATATTTAAATTTAAACTGTCCTTTTCCTCCACCGGAGCAGCATTCACAGATTTGTTCAGGTATATGATTCCCGATCTTTTATAGATATTGTCACCAAATTTGGTAATAATTTTATTGTTTTGATCCTTAAGGGAGTCTATAGCCTTTCTAAGTTCAGGAACCGTAAGCATTTTATGGGTGTTATTCACATCACCCTCCTCCAGATCTTCATTGTTTAATTCAGAAAGGTCTACATTAATGGTGTAGGTTTCAAAATGCGCCTTGGCATGCGGATAGTTTGTACTTCTATTATTCTTGGGTTTGATGTCTTCGTAATAGTTTCCATCCTTTAAAACCAATTGTAGGATATCCGATTTTTCACTACTCACCAATTCCCCTTCTTTTGCTTTAATCACGTTAATATTATCACCGGAATTATTCCGTTTATGGATAATGATGGATTTTAGCATTCGGTCATCCTCACCGTATTTATCATCCACTTTGATGTTCATGTTTGATTCACCAATATCCGAGAAGACACCTTCGGTGATGGCCAAAGCAGGTTTTACTTTCGCAATATTCCGTCTCAGGTTATACGACTTGTATTCCGCTGCAGGAATGACATTGTTCGCAAAGAAGAAAGTTCCGACCGCTAAAAATAATATAAATATAATAAGAGGTTTCATGGCTCGTTGTAAAGAGATCCCTGAAGCCTTCATGGCAGCAAATTCATAGTTTTCAGCTAAGGCTCCGAAGGTCATTATAGAAGCCAATAACACCGTTAGTGGAAGTACTTGCGGTACCAAATTAGGCATGAAATAGAATAAGAACTTGCCAATAATGACAAGATCAAGCCCTTTACCAGCCAGTTCATCAATAAACATCCATATGGTCTGGAAGACGAATATGAACATCAGGATAACAAACGAACTAGTAAAGTTGAATAAAAACCTCGCTAGAATATAACGGTCTAATATTTTCATTTAAAACAATCCTAAACTATGGTTGAGTGCTATATAAATATAACTCAACAGCGCTGCTAAATAATTAGTTCTTTATGATATAATATCCTTCATCCTCATATTTAGCCTCGTTAAAGGTAAATAACGATTTTGAAAGAGGCTGGTTCGTTTTAAAAGAATTAACAGTTATCGTTGTTTCCGTTCCGTTTTTACCAGTCTCAATAAGGTTGTAGATGTGCTTAGTCTGTGCGTCTATACCTAAAAGGATTGTTTGTGTTTCCGAGTTTGAATCAATAGGGGTAAGTTTTACGTATTGAATTTGTCTTCCCTTCACATTTTTTGCAGCATCCCAGGCATAGCGATAGCCATCTCTGTAAAAAGTAAGCATCTTCGAAGGAGTAATGGTTCCTTCTTCTTCAGCATCCTTACTTTCGATAACTACCTCTTCATTTTCAGGAATAACGGTATAAATCTTTTGTCCATCGAACATTTTTGTTGCTCCCAGGTAATTAAAAAGATATTTATCACCCGCGATGGTTACATTGCCACGAGTTTCCTGGTGTATACTTTCCTTTTTATTTTCGAGTACGTATTTAAAGTCCACGTATATATTATCGTAACTTTTCACCTTATTGTATACTTCATCCAAAAGCGATTTAGCTTTACCACTGTTCTGAGCAAACCCTGTTAATGTAAACATTACTATCGATACAAAAAGTGCAATTTTCTTCATTGTCATTTAATTATTATTTTGTTCGTTTTCTAATAATTCTTGCAAAGATACAATATCTGGCACTAATACCTGACGAGCTTTGCTTCCTTCGAACGGACCAACGATACCGGCAGCTTCCAATTGATCGATAATTCTACCGGCGCGATTATAGCCTAGTTTTAGTTTACGCTGTAGCAAAGAAGCAGAACCCTGCTGTGCAGTTACAATTACTTCGGCCGCCTCATTAAATAGTTTGTCGCGATCAGAGATATCTACATCAATCCCCGTGCCAGAATCTTCCCCAACATACTCAGGAAGTAAAAGGGCTTCAGGGTAAGCACGTTGCGATCCGATATAATCTGTTATTTTTTCTACTTCAGGCGTGTCGACGAAGGCACATTGTAAACGAACGATATCATTCCCCTGGGTGTAAAGCATGTCTCCACGACCGATTAATTGATCGGCCCCAGGTGAATCTAAAATGGTTCTTGAGTCTATTTTCGAAGTTACTCTAAAGGCCACCCTCGCAGGGAAGTTAGCTTTAATTATACCGGTAATAACATTTACTGACGGACGTTGGGTTGCAATAATCAGGTGAATACCGATAGCCCTTGCTAACTGTGCAAGTCGCGCAATAGGAGTTTCAACCTCTTTTCCCGCGGTCATAATTAAATCAGCAAATTCATCTACCACCAAAACGATATAAGGCAAGAATTTATGTCCATCATTAGGGTTGAGTTTTCGAGCCTTGAATTTGGCGTTGTATTCTTTAATGTTACGAACCATGGCATTTTTCAAGAGCTCGTAACGGTTATCCATTTCAATACACAGAGAGTTTAGTGTATTTATAACCTTGGTATTGTCGGTGATAATGGCATCTTCACTATCCGGTAGTTTGGCCAGAAAATGTCTTTCGATCTTATTGAATAAGGTAAGTTCTACTTTCTTAGGATCTACCAGTACGAATTTAATTTCGGCAGGGTGTTTTTTGTATAGGAGGGAGGTTAGGATGGCATTCAAACCAACCGATTTACCTTGTCCTGTAGCACCAGCCATCAGTAAGTGAGGCATTTTAGCCAGATCGACCACGAAAGTTTCGTTACTCACATTTTTACCAAATGCAATCGGAAGTTCCATTTCTGCCTTTTGGTATCTGGAGGAAGCGATCACCGAACGCATTGATACAATAGATGGATTCTTATTCGGTACTTCGATCCCTATGGTTCCTTTACCCGGGATAGGAGCAATAATACGAATTCCTAAAGCTGCTAAAGACAATGCAATATCGTCTTCGAGGTTTTTGATTTTAGAGATTCGCACTCCGGCCGAAGGTACAATTTCATATAAAGTAACCGTAGGCCCGATAGTAGCCTTTATCTGCGAAATCTCAATTTTATAATCCTTTAGGGTGCGTACAATCGTATTTTTATTTTCTTCCAGTTCTTCCTGGTTGATGGTAATACCGGTATTACCCCCATAATCTTTCAGGAGTTCCAGCGTCGGAAATTTGTAATGACTTAGATCCAGTTTAGGATCAAACTCACCAAAATCTTTTACCAGCCTGTCAGAAAGAATATCAGTTTCTTCTTTTTCTTCTTCTACTTTTTCTACCTGTATTTGAATCTCATCGCTTGACGCTGTCGCCGGTTCAGGTTTAGCGGTAGCAACAGGAGCATCGTCTTTAGCAAGTTTAACCTCAAAAGAGTTTTCGATGTCTACATCCGAAATTTCAGAGGCTTTGGTATCATTCACAATGGAAGTGGTGCCAGCAATTTCGTTGTCTTCATCAGTATCTGCCGGTTCCGTATCTGTATTTTCACCAACATCCTCGTTATTGGACGATGGTTTTTTACTGGCCAATTCCGAGGCAAGGTCCTTTTTGGCAGACTTAAAGAAATTGAGCACTTTTTCCGGCGTTGCTCCCCAGCGTGTTACTGCGTAAATTACAAAGGTGAAGGTCAGTAGGAGAACAATACCTAACTTACCGATATATGACTGTAAGAAGTCATTGAGTTCATATCCGATGACACCACCTAATAAGGGTTCCTGTTGGGCAAAGAATCCAAGAAGGATAGAGAACCATAAAATGATTAAGATGCCCCAGAACCATCGGTTGTATAGTTTTTTCTTCTCTAGGTTTAAAAAATAGAAGCCGCCTGTAATAAACATGAGTACAGGGATTACAATGGCAGTAATACCAAAACCTTTATAGATGAAAAGGTGACTGATAGAAGCGCCAAATTTGCTCAGCCAGTTTTTGGCTTCGGCATTCCTGTTACTAAACTCAGAGAGTATGCTTTGATCTTGCTGCCATGTAAAAAAATAAGAAACAAAAGCCATGAGGAAGGCTATACTCAACAGCATGAGAAGGCTACCAAAAATAATTTTTTGCTTATTAGAGAATGTAAATTTGGGAAGCGTAGTAGTAGTAGCTTTTTTAGTCTTTGGTTTCGATTTTTTTCTAGCCATTAGCAAAGTTAGGTTTGTAACAAAAATACAAATTACAAACGTATAGAATCAATTTATATTTTTAAAATATTTTAGGGAGGTAGATGATCAGTCCTACAACAATAGCGGCAATGGCAGTCATGAAAACCGCTCCGGCAGCTATGTCTTTTATAAAACCGATTTTTTTATGGTGCTCAGGATGTACAAAATCAGCCATTTTCTCAATCGACGTATTCACTCCTTCTACACCCATGATAAGACCAATGGTTAAAATTTGAATGGCCCATTCAGAGGCTGAAATTTCAAAAAAGAATCCGGCTATAGTTACGATAATGGCAATGCCTGTTTGTATTTGAATACTGGATTCGGTTTTAACTAAAAGATACGCCCCGCGAAAGGCGTATCCAATACTTTTTATCCGATCTTTTATAAAGTGATTCATGAATTCTTTAAAGCTTCAATCGCACTGTCATAGTCAGGTTCTTCAGTAACTTCCTGAACTTGTTCGGTATACGTCACTTTACCATTTTCATCGATAATAACAATAGCCCTGGCCAATAGTCCTTTAATAATGCCATCCGTATAGGTCAGCTTGTAGTTTTGCCCGAATCCATTTCTGAAATCAGAAAGGGTAATCACATTGTTCAAACCTTCAGCGGCACAAAATCGAGACATCGCAAATGGGAGGTCTTTGGAGATGCATAGCACTTTTGTGTTGTCTGATTCACTTGCTATTTTATTAAATCGGTGCATGGAAGCCGCGCAAGTGCCTGTGTCAAGACTGTGGAAAATGTTTAAGACCACTTTAGAGCCTTTATAAGTATCCAGGGTTACTTCCTCAAGATCTCCGTTAACCAGGCTGAAGTTCGGAGCTGTTTCTCCTTTTTTCGGCAATTCACCTTCTGTATGTATAGGCGAACCTTTAAAGTATACTGATGCCATAATTTTCATTTTTTTTAATTCCCTTTAAAGGTAGAAATTAATACGAAGGAAATAAATTTTATGGAAAGAAAAATCCCCGAATGTTTCCATTCGGGGATTTTCTTTTTCTATAGCATTTTTCCCTTATTTGTCTATCGACCCAAGTACACGTTCCATAAAAGTATTAAGAGCTTCTTTTTGTGACATACCATCTTTCTTCATTCTATCTACTTCGATGGCTCCGTACATGTTTGAGATAAGTTCGCCAATTACGTCGAGCTCCTCATCTTTTAAAGAAGATACTTCAGTGATCGACTCTAACGTTTCAATTGCTTCGATGACAAAATCTTCGTCGTTTTCCTCAATAAAATTAGTGAGGTGTTTAATTATTGGCAGCTTCATCTACAAAGGCTTTTAATACGTCTGTTTTATTTGTTTGTACCTGGTTTACCAATTCACCACCTTTAAAAGCAGCAAACGTTGGTAAGTTGTCAACTTTAGCCAGTTTTCTGGACTCCGGAAACTTCTCCGCATCAACGATAACAAATGCAGCATTTTCGTGCTCCTGTGAAAACTTTTTAAATTTGGGCTTCATAATACGGCAGTTACCGCACCACCCGGCAGAGAACTGCACTAATACGTTATCGTTTTCAGCTACTATATCCTGCAAGTTGTCTTGCGATAATTCCTGTATCATGATCTTTTTCTTTTTTTAGTTTAAACTTAGGTAATCAGCAACACCTTTTCTGTCCGCAGTCATAGCAGTTTTACCTTCTTCCCAGTTTGCAGGACATACTTCACCGTTTTTCTGAACGTGAGCGTAAGCGTCAATTAATCTTAGGTATTCGTTTACGTTTCTACCTAATGGCATATGGTTGATGCTTTCGTGGAATACAGTTCCTTCCTCGTCAATAAGGTAAGTAGCTCTGTAAGTTACGTTGTCACCTTCGTAAAGGTAAGTGTTTGTTTCCTCGTCAAAAGTCTCATTGGTAAGATCTAAAATACCAAGTACGTTGGCAAGGTTACGGTTACTGTCAGCTAATAGTGGGTAAGTAACACCTTCGATACCACCATTGTCTTTTTCTGTGTTTAACCATGCAAAGTGAACTTCTGCAGTATCACAAGAAGCACCGATAACGATTGTATCTCTCTTTTCAAATTCGCTTAAAGCTTCCTGAAATGCATGTAACTCAGTAGGACAAACAAAAGTGAAGTCTTTTGGGTACCAGAAAAGCAATACTTTTTTGTTGTTCTTTTTTGCTTCTTCTAATACGTTTAGTTTAAAAGTGTCTCCCATTTCGTTCATAGCGTTAACAGCTATGTTTGGGAATTTTTTACCTACGAATGCCATATTCTTTTGTTGTTTTTATGGGTTAATAATTCGAGGGCAAAATTAAAAAGGTTTTCGTTATTGAAAACCTTTTTGAATTGTATTCGCTTATTTAATTATAAGTTTTGTATATGGAGTCTGAAAATCAGATAGTTTACAGTTATGAAAGCACATCTTCGAGTTTAGCCTCTTTTTGTCCAGCCAGCCTTCTTATTTTAATATTCAAAGCCGCATAGAGTAAGGTCATAAACGGACTCAGGTAGTTGAAGAAGGCATAACCTGCAAAGGCGAAGGTGTCAACCCCTAAAACTTTACTATGGTAGGCTCCGCAAGTATTCCAGGGTATTAATACTGACGTTACGGTTCCTGAATCTTCAAGCGTTCT
Organism: Zhouia amylolytica; assembly: GCF_900116365.1. Lineage (GTDB taxonomy): Bacteria > Bacteroidota > Bacteroidia > Flavobacteriales > Flavobacteriaceae > Zhouia > Zhouia amylolytica. The sequence continues at coordinate 314,040 of NZ_FPAG01000002.1, forward strand.
ACTTAAGTTTTCAGGCGCCAGTCCTTTGTCTTTATAGGCCTGTGCAAACATTTTACCAGGTACTACAATAGCCAGATACTGATCAGAGGCAGTGGCATTTAGAGCAAGACAAGAGGTTACTGTACTTGCAAACAATCCAAAAGTGGTATGAAATAATTTCAATAATGCCTCTGTTATTTTGCTTAGTGCTCCAATTGCTTCCATGACACCACCAAAAACCATGGCACATATAATAAGCCAGATGGTGCCCAGCATACCATACATTCCACCTGCCGAGAACAAATCGTTCAGATCTGCATTGGTAGTTTCGATAGCGGTATCTACCGTCATGGAATTCATGATCCCAACATAAGCACTTCTAAAGTTTAACTGATCACCACCTCCAATTGTAGCCACTACGTCCGGTTGGAAAATGATAGCAAAAAGGCCTCCTAACAAAGTACCAATGAGTAAGGCTATCAGTGGTTGCGTTTTTCTTATAATCATAAAGATGACCAGTACGGGTACCAGAAATAGCCATGGGGTTATATAAAAAGATTCTTCTATAGAACTTAGTATCCCTGCCGTGTCCGGTGCACCCGATGTATCAATGGTGAATCCAAGTATAATGAATATGATAATTGTAACGGTAATGGTGGGAACAGTGGTAAGTGACATATAACGGATGTGGGTAAATAAGTCCGTTCCGGCCATAGCAGGTGCCAGGTTAGTCGTATCACTTAAAGGCGACATCTTATCCCCGAAATAAGCACCCGATAGTACAGCACCGGCAGTCATACCTAAAGAGATTCCCAAAGCATCTCCAATTCCGATCAGTGCAATACCCACGGTAGCAGAGGTGGTCCAGCTGCTTCCTGTTGCGATCGAAATGATCGCACAAATGATTACGCAGGCTGCAAGGAAAATAGTCGGATTTAATATCTGAAGGCCGTAATAGATCATCGATGGAATAATACCGCTGATAAGCCAGGTTCCGGAAAGGGCTCCAACAAAGAGTAAAATGAGGATGGCTCCGGTGGTAGACTTCACATTTTGCGCCACCTCTTCGATCATGGTGTCATAAGGAACCTTATTAAAGAACCCCACAATGGCAGCCACAGCACCTCCCATCAATAAAATAAATTGGTTCGAACCACTCAATGCATCGTCTCCATAGACAAAAACATTATAGGCCAGCATTCCGATAAGTGCAAAGACAGGAATTAACGCTTCCCATATATTTAATTCCTTATTCGTGATAACTTCCTCGTCTTGAGGTTTTTGGGGTTTTATGTCTTTGCTTTCCATGTATGTTTCGAAATTATAAAGCCGTAATTATACAATAATATTTGATGTTCTGCAAATAGAAAAAAGCCTGAAGATTTCTTCAGGCTCTTGGTTTTTAGTGTGTGTTAAACTAAAGAATATTCAACTCAATCATGCATTGTTTCATGAGTGAATATGTACGTTCTATATCGTTATCTAAGCCGATAGAAAATCTGATCAACCCATCGGTAAGTCCCATTTCTACTTGCTCTTCCTCTGGTATTTCAGAAGAAGTTGAAGTTCCGGGTGCACTGAACAAAGTCTTATAGAAACCTAAACTTACAGCAAGGTAGCCCAGGTTTCTGTCTTGCATAAGTTCCATGAGGTCATTAGCTTTTTCTAATGAGCCAACATCTATGGTGACCATTCCTCCATAGCCATATTCTTTGTTCACTTGTTTCTCCATGAGGGTATGCCCCGGATGAGAGCTCAAACCGGGATAGCTTACTTTTAAACCGTCTTGTTCGAATCGCTCTGCCAGGTAATGAGCATTTTCACTATGCTTTTTGACACGAATGTGTAGCGTACGCATGTTTTTCAAAATAGAAGCTGCTCTGTAGCTGTCCATAGTACTTCCGAGTAACATACCTGCTCCGTCATTTACGTCTTTTAAGCTTAAACAGAATTCGGTAGTACCACAAACCACACCACCGACACAATCACTACTTCCGTTAATAAATTTTGTTAAGCTATGGATTACTACATCTGCCCCAAGTTTTGCCGGAGAGATATTAAGCGGTGAAAAGGTATTGTCTACAACCAGTGGAATATTATGTTTTTTAGCAATTTCAGAAAGTCCTTGAATGTCTGCTACTTCCAAAAGCGGATTACTGATGGCTTCGCAGTACAAGACTTTTGTTTCCTGGGTAATAGCCGCCTCAACGGTGTCAAGTTTAGTGATATCAACAAAGGAGGTGTTAATGTTCAGCTTTGGCAGGAAGTTTTTCATAAAGGCATAAGTTCCCCCATATATAGTTCGACTGGTAACGATATGATCACCTGTGCCGCATAGCTGCATGATCACGGCAGTAATAGCTCCCATACCACTGGCGGTAACATTGGCTGTTTCGGTACCTTCCATGGCCGCAAGAGCCTCACCCAGGTATAGGTTAGAAGGCGAGGAGTGACGAGAATATAGGTAACAACCTTCCGTATTTCCTTCAAAGGTATCGAACATGGTTTTTGCCGATAGAAAGGTATAGGTGGAAGAATCGGAAATCGATGGATTGACCCCTCCGAATTCACCAAAATATTGTAAGTCTTGTATTTTATCTGCCGGTTTGAATTTCATATGTGTGTGTTTAAAATGATCAATAATTAGGTCTTATAATGCGGAGGCCAATTATGATGAGCTAACGCATCTATTTTTCATCAAATTGAATTAAAATCGGTTAAATAATCAATAGTATGTGTGTTATTTAGAAAATAAATCTTTAAATTATTAATATGGTAGATATATATTCATATTTTTGATAAAAGTGTTTTGAAACGATTAAAATATTTCAGCTATGTTGGATGCCACCGATAAAAAATTATTGAAGTTGCTGCAAACCGATGCTAAAAAAACAAACAAAGAGCTGTCTGTTAAGTTAGGATTGTCGGTTACTGCGATCTATGAGCGGATACGTAAGCTGGAGCGTAACGGGGTGATAGATCGCTATGTGGCGCTGGTAGACAGAGCCAAGGTTCGCAAGGGGTTTTCCGTTTTTTGTCATATTAAGCTCATTCAGCATTCACGTGACTATATAAAAGTATTTGAAGCAAAGGTGGCAAAGCTTACCGAGGTGCTGGAGTGTTATCACGTAAGTGGTGATTATGACTATATACTGAAAATTGTTGTCGACGATATGGATGCCTATCGGGAGTTCATGATCAATAAATTAACCACGATAGAGTACATTGGAAGTACCCACAGCATCTTCACGATTGGAGAGGTTAAGAATACGACCATTGTGGAGGTATAGCCTAAAACTATGTTAAGGAATCGGGAGCTTGTTCATTAATAGCGTAACTTAAGAGTTTAAGTAAATCGTTATGAATAGAAAACAATTTATGAGAACCGGTATTGTTACGGCTTTATTTCCGGCTATGACCTTGCGGGCGGGTACTCAGAAGGGTACTGATGAAAAGTTAGATCCGTTATTGGTGAAAGAATTTGTTGGGAAGGCTCATACCGATATCGATCGGGTTAAAGTCTTGTTAGCAAACCATCCTACCTTGTTAAACGCTGCTCATGACTGGAAAAGAGGTGATTTTGAAACCGCTTTGGGGGCAGCTTCTCATGTAGGAAACAAAGAGATTGTGAGTTTTTTAATAGCTAGTGGCGCCCAGACCAATATATTTACCGCATGCCTGTTCGGACAGTTAGATGTGGTAAAGTCATTGATTCAATTATTTCCCGACACCCTTCATGCTTTGGGACCTCATGGATTTACCCTATTGCATCATGCAGAGCGGGGAGGAGATGAAAATCAGGAGCTTGTTAAATATCTTAAAGGTTTAGGGTTAACCAGGACAAAAGTAACTTTATACTAAGAAAATGTAAACATTATGGCTGTCCCGTAAAACATTTGTATTTTTGTTTCCGGTTTGAACTCGTTTGATCTTTGCTAATAAAGATGAGATGAGTTCTTTAAATGTTTAAAACTTACAACAAAATATATTATGAACCAATACGATGTGGCCATAATTGGCTCAGGTCCGGGTGGGTATGTAGCAGCAATTCGTTGCGCTCAATTAGGAATGAAAACTGCTATCATTGAAAAATATTCAACCCTTGGAGGTACATGTTTAAATGTTGGATGTATTCCTTCTAAAGCACTATTAGACTCTTCTCATCATTATCACGATGCTGTTAAACACTTTGAAGAGCACGGTATTGAAATTCCGGGTGAGGTAAAAGTGAACCTTGAAAAAATGATCGCTCGTAAGCAATCAGTTGTGGAGCAGACATCATCAGGGGTGAAGTTTTTAATGGATAAAAACAAGATTGATGTGTACGAAGGTCTGGGGAGTTTTGCAGATGCTACGCACATTGACATCAATAAAAATGATGGTTCTACGGAGCAGATAGAAGCTAAGAATATCATCATTGCTACCGGTTCGAAGCCGTCGACCCTTCCATTTATTGAAATCGATAAGGAACGTATCATAACATCAACGGAAGCTTTAAAGTTAAAAGAGATCCCTAAGCACCTTGTAGTAATTGGTGGAGGGGTAATCGGATTAGAGCTTGGTCAGGTGTATCGTCGTTTAGGTTCTGAGGTAACTGTGGTAGAATTTATGGATCGAATTATCCCTACCATGGATGCAGACCTTTCTAAAGAATTGAATAAGGTTCTTAAAAAGCAAGGCTTTAAGATCAATGCCAGTCATAAGGTAAAAGAGGTGACCAGAGACGGAGATAAGGTGATCGTAAAAGCAGACGACAAAAAAGGTAAAGAAGTAGTGTTTGAAGCTGATTACTGTTTGGTTTCTGTTGGTAGACGTCCGTATACAGATGGTTTGAAGGCAGATAAAGCAGGCGTGAAGCTTAATGAAAGAGGACAAGTAGAAGTAAATGATCATTTACAGACCAATGTTTCTAATATCTATGCGATCGGAGATGTGGTAAAAGGAGCAATGTTGGCACATAAAGCGGAAGAAGAAGGAGTAATGGTTGCTGAGATCTTAGCAGGACAAAAACCACATATCGATTACAACCTGATTCCTGGAGTAGTTTATACCTGGCCGGAAGTAGCAGCAGTAGGGAAAACCGAGGCTGAGCTTAAAGAAGCAGGGGTGAAGTACAAGGCAGGGAAATTCCCGATGCGTGCCTTAGGACGTGCAAGAGCCAGTATGGATATCGATGGATTTGTAAAGATCCTTGCCGACGCTGAAACTGATGAAGTATTAGGTGTACACATGGTAGGCGCTCGTGTAGCTGATTTAATTGCAGAAGCGGTAACCGCTATGGAATTCCGTGCAAGTGCTGAAGATATATCACGTATGAGTCATGCGCATCCAACCTATGCTGAAGCGGTAAAAGAAGCTGCTTTAATGGCAACAGACAACAGACCATTGCATGTTTAAAAGCATTGATGTATAACATAAATAAAAAAGGAGGTGAATATTCACCTCCTTTTTTTATAAGGTTCTTATAATTGAGTCTTAAAACTCAAAATCACGTTTCGTATTGATGACTGCACGCTCTAAATAAGGAATCAGTTTCTTAGAAACCTTCAACTCTTTTAATTGTTTAAGGTGACGTTCGTGGTGTGCATCGGTAGCAATATAATCGATCATGCCGTTCGAAAGCAATTGCTCTGCTTTTTTCTGCACTCCCGATCCGTAATTTCCGCTTAGCGAAAGTATGTTCAGTTGAAAGGCACATCCTCTTTCTTTAATGCGCTCATAACTTTTTAGTCCGCTGATATACATATAGCGTTCCGGGTGAGCAAAGACCATTTCATATCCCTGGTTCCCCATTTCAAAAAGCATATCGTCGAATTGCATCGGTTTTGAAATAAATCCCGTTTCAACCAAAACGGTATTTCCTTTCAGTGGTAACAAGGTTTTGTTGGCTGTCATATTCATGAATTGCTGATCCATTAAATGTTCGGCAGCAGCCATCACTTGAATGCCATGGTCATCAAAGTTTTTGTCCGATGAAAGTGTTTCCAGGGCATTATTGATCTTATGAGCATCCAACTTATAGTAGTCCTCCATCATATGAGGGGTAGCAATAATATTCTTAAAACCAAGCGATTTATAGAGCTCGAGCATTTTGAGGCTTACATTCACGTCCTTGGCACCATCATCAAGAGATGGTAACAGGTGACAATGGATATCTGTAAAATCCTCAAGCAGGTCTGCAACAAAATGTTTTGAAGAAAATATCGATAGCATAAAATGTTTGTTTTGTTGTTTTAAAATATAGATTTGGGGAAATCTTCATTCAAAGTTTCGCAAAGATAATTGGAAAAAATGGAACGATTAAGGAATTAACATAGAATCCTTACGCATGAACTATCCGACACAAATAAACCAAGTTATAGTGAAATCAGCTCGCCATGGCTTAGGGTATTTGGCTTCCTGATTGTTAATAACATATAGGAGCTTTGAACATGTTAAAGTTATAAATATGGGTTTGCTTTTAAATTAAGTGCGTATCTTGAACGCAACCTTTAGATAGAAGTGGCATCTAAATAAAAAAGAGGTGATGTGCTCACCTCCTTTTCAATCTAAACTAACTAACTCAAATTCCGGTAAACGGCTAGGTTTACCAAATGTTTTTAAAAATCAAACTGGGCATGATGTGTGAGAACATTTTTTTGTTTAGTGGATCTAAAAATATGTATACATGTCCAGTTTGATTTACTCTTCTCATACGCTTTATTATTAATAATTTTTATTTATTGATACTCGCAAGTTTTCTTCGAGTGGTTTATTTTATTCTTGATGTTGTTATCGTAATATCGGCAGTGGACCAGCTATCTGCTAATAATTTTTCAAGCTCCGACACTTTATCTTTATTGTTCATTTTTTCATACGCCAGTTTCATCCCCTGTTGCGCCCAACCATTTCTAGGGAGTACCTTCAAGTCCTCTTCATAAGTAGCTATGGCATCTTCATAAGCCCCCGCCTCAATTTGCACAGCCCCCAGGTGATGGCGAACAGAAAAGAACCAATCAGGCGGTTCCTGGTAATTCAGGGCATCTTCGATAGCTACCGCTTCTTTAAGCAGGGCGATACTTTCATCGTATTTTTCTTCACTAGCTAAAAGTTCAGCCTCCAAAACCTTTTCAGCAATTTGAACTATGTTAGACATAGAGTTGATGCCCCAGATGGTCATATCTTCCAGCGATTCATCCTGTGCTTTCAGCTTAAGAGCGGCCAGTTCTTTCTTAGCCTCATCCAAATTCCCTTTTCCTAAATAAGCCATTCCTCTGGCGTAATTTTGTACTGCATTAGGGTATTTCAGGGTATCTGTAACCAATTCCATGGCGAGGATATCATCCCATTTTCCTAATTTCACGGCCACATAATACGGTATCATATAAAAGTGTTGCAGCGTGAACCATTCCGGTTGTTTCATAATATCCGGATGAATTTGTTCAGCCAGTTTTTGAGCACCTACCATGGCCCAATGACTATTCCCTTCAAGGGTAGCCGTAGCAGCCAGGAAGTGATAATTATGCGGGTAGTAGGCTAGCGGATAAATTCCCTGGGCGTGACAAGCCGTTACATAGGCGCTGTCTACCGCTACCGCATTAATATTAGCCACTGTTCCCTTATGGTAATGCCCCGTGCGAATGTAGGTATGCGAAGGCATATGGGTCAGGTGTCCGGATCCTGGCACAAGTCCGTTATCGAACATAGCAGCACTTTTAAGCGATCTTTCTGGGTTGGTAGAGGCCTCGACGGCATGAATATAAAAGTGATGTGCGCCAGGATGGTTTGGGTTTTTTGTCATTATATCTTCGAGCAATGCCACTATTTCCGGGGTCCACGATTTAGGAGACCCGTCTTTGGTATATAGATCCCACGGATGCAGATCCATAACCGACTCTGCATAGAGTGCGGCGATCTCAGGATCTTCCGGGTATTTACTGTATAGTTCCTTCATGGCGTCCGAATAGGCGATATCCAGGTGACTACGATCATCAATAGGTTCAGCTACATATCTTTCGGCTAGGGCAGCAATGAGATCTTTTTCTTTGGCAGAGGCATTAGCCGCTAGTTCTTTAGCTTTTTGAATGGCCTTATAAGCACGTTCGTAATTATCCGGCTCCATCCCGGCATTGTAATTCGGTCCAAGCACATAGGCATAGCCCCAATAGCACATGGCGCAATCCGGATCGAGTTGGGTAGCATAGTAGAACGATCGTGCAGCTTCGGCATGATTGAATCCATAAGCTAATACCAATCCCTGGTTAAAGTATTGTTGAGCTTTTTCGTTTTTGGTGGTAATCGGGTAATTTAAAACATCAAGGCCTTCAATAAGTGGAGCTTTGTTGTTAGTAGTATACCAATCCGCATCCGTAGTTTTAGGCGCACAACCGTATTTGGAAGTAACCTGTTCTTCGACGGTGGCTACGTCTTCACTACTCTTGGATTCTTTTTTACAGGAAAGTAAAAAGAAAAGTACACCTATAATATATAGGGGCGTTCTTTTCATAGTGGTTTAGTTGGATTGGTTAGGTCTTTTAAATTTACAAAAAAATATTTATTAACAAGTTATAAACAATTGATTTTTAAATTTTTATATCAAAAATTTTTTGTTTCAAACGGGGTGTAGATTGTAATAATGCCTAAAATAAAGGGTTCCGGCCGGTTATAATAAGGGGTGAAAAATAAAATAGGTATGATATCTCAAGCCTGTTAGTTATATTTGTTAATAGCCATTAACCAACTTTGGAAACGACAACCATGATAAAAATCTTAGCTTTTGCCGGAAGTAATTCTTCCACCTCCAAGAATTTTCAATTGATCCAGCATACGGTTTCTTTAATAGAAGGGTATGATGTCCAGGTACTTAATATGAGTAAGATGCCTTTTCCGTTATTCAGTGAAGATCTGGAGCGGGAGGAAGGTTATAAGAATTCATTATTGGAATTAAAGGATGAAATTCAGAAAGCCGATGCCTTGATTTTATCAGTAAACGAACACAACGGAAATCCGTCCGCGTATTTCAAAAACCTTATCGATTGGTTATCGAGGGTAGACAGAGATTTTCTGGAAGATACAAGGGTCTTTTTAATGAGTACCTCTCCGGGCAGAAGAGGTGGTGCCGGTTCACTGGCGGTCACCAAAGATCTCTTACCCCGTTTTGGCGCAGAAATTATAACCACCTTTTCGCTACCTTCCTTCAATCATTTTTTCTCTAAAGAAGAGGGCATAACCGAAGAACCATATAAAACAGATCACCACGAGCGATTACAAGACTTTCTTTTCGCCCTGGAGTTCTAGTCATTCCTGTCATTCCGTGTTTATTACGGAATCCATAACCAGAGGAATTAGAATCAGAAAAAAAACATACTTATGTCATAAATATTTTTAAACGGCCTACGAAGGTTTTCCGTTAAATTGGCGGTAAGATAAACGTAAAATTTTAGGCTGTTTGAGCGTAGCGAGTTCCTAAAATTTAGTGTTCGAACAAACAATTTAGGTAAACTTTCGTCAGCCTAGATTTTTTTTGATCCTTTTTTTTATCAATGAAAAAAAAGGATGAATAATAATAATTGATATCAATGTCAATATTATTATGTCTTGTTCATTCTTTATCAGGGAACTATTTAACACATCATGAGAACCTATTAAAAAAATGGAATAGCTGTCGAATAAAAAAATGAATAAAGATTTTTTAGTTTGATGAGTCATTCCCCACTTGTTGCGGAATCCACGAGAAGGAGAAGTCAGAATTTGAAAATGCGATCTTATGTCATTCCGTATTTATTACGAAATCCATTTGTAATGGCGCAAACAATTCCTTGCCCCCTGCACCCCTAAAGGGCCGACCAAGCGTTTAAAATTAGTCCAGTGGACTGATTTAGCGATGGGGCGAGCTGGCGCATTGGATGATTTGGATAAATTGATTTTTTAGTTTGTCATTCCGAATTTGTCTGTCATTCCGCATTTATTGCGGAATCCATGTCTAAATGAACCCGAATGCTCCTCCTATGTCATTCCGTGCTTGTTACGGAATCCATGCTTATTGAGGAATCCCTGGACTTTAAGTTTACAAATATTAAAAACGGTTTTATCAACAGTACAAAACCGAAAACTTATTCACTAACTTATTAACTTTAAGCCTAAAACCATAAAAAAAGGAACTTTTGCTCTGCGTCACGTAAGAAAATAACCTATACGCCGTTATTGATTTTTAAAAGCATTCTTTATATTTGCCGAAATTTAATTCAAATGATCAAAAGCAATACGATGAAAATTGGTGTGATTTGTGGTTTAGTCGCATTAATTTTATCTTCCTGCGTATCGCGACAGAAACTGGCCTATTTCCAGAATATGGAGCGTATCGACGGGAATACCACCCCAAATTATTACACAACCGTTATTGAGAACAACGACCTTTTAAACATAACGGTGTCTCCATCAGGTGCTACAGAGATGGATCTAAAACTGGTACAGCCTTTTAATTTACCGGTTACAGCTGCTCCGAATATGACTGGAAGTATTAATGGTCAACAACGTTTGCAATCTTATTTAGTCGATAACAAAGGGAATATTGATTTCCCGGTCTTGGGACAATTACATGTGGCAGGGTTGACCCGTCAGGAGTTGATTGAGTTATTGAAGACCCGTATTTCTGAATATGTGAACAACCCGATCATTAATGTACGGATTGATAATTTTAAAATATCTGTCTTAGGTGAGGTAAAAATGCCCAGTTCGTATCAAATCGAAGACGAACGAATTACTTTGCCGGAGGCTTTGGCGTTAGCTGGGGATATGACAATCTATGGCCGTCGTGATAATGTTTTGGTCATCAGAGAAACAGAAGGAATAAAAAAATATGCCTACCTTGATCTAACTAAAAGTGATTTTATCGATTCGCCCTATTATTATTTACAACAGAATGATGTTGTGTATATAGAACCCAACAAGGCGCAGATGCAGGCATCCGCTTATAACCGTAACATCCCCATTTTTATTTCGGTAGCTTCGGTATTGATTTCCATAGCTATTTTAATTACCAAGTAAAGAACTTATGAGTAAAGAACCTGTTTATTTAGACGATCAGTTCGAAGACGATATCCATTTAAGAGACCTGGTAGAAAAATACCTGCGTCATTGGAAATGGTTTGCTATGGGTGTATTTGTATCTGTAGTGGTGGCTTTCTTTTACTTAAAATATGCGACCCCAGTGTTCCGTACAGAGGCCAGTATTGTAATCAAAGAAGAAGATAAAGGCGGCATGGGCTCCCAATTATCAGCGCTCCAGGATATAGGTGTTTTAGGCGGTATGGGAGGTGCCAGCGTAGAGAATGAGATTGAGATCATGAAGTCGAAACGCTTGCTGCAAAAAGTAGTAGAAGAGTTAGGTCTTAATGTGAGTTATTATGTGGAAGATGGTATTAAGACGAATGAGGTTTATAACAATATCCCTTTCTATGTTAAGGTGTTGAGATATAATGATCAGGTAAACCTGGCGGAGGTGATGCCTGAGGAGCCTTATGTGTTCAGCTTGATCAATGATAAGGAGGTAAATATAGATAATGGAGAACAAGAGCAAACCTACCAGTTAGGTTCTAAAATTATCTTGCCTTTTGCTGAGATCATGGTAGTGCCTAATATTGTCAAGAAAAAACAATTAATGGTGGAATCGAATCGCTTTTTAGTTAATTTCTCTACCATTGAAGGCGCAGCGATTAGTTTGGAAGAATCGATTCAAGTGAGTTTGGCAGATAAAAATGCGACAGTGATCAATTTAGCCTTGGAGCATCCATTGAAGCGAAAGGCACAGGATATTCTCAATGAGTTGGTAAACCAGTACAATGAAGACGCTATTATTGATAACAATCTGGTGTCTAAGAATACCGCTGAGTTTATAGATGAGCGTTTAAAGATTATAGGGAGTGAGTTGGATTCGGTGGAAACGGATAAGGTAGCCTTTAAAACTGAAAATAAACTTACTAATATAGAGGCTGAATCGGAGTTATTTTTGGAGAATGTGAATGAAGTTACCAAGCAACACCTGGAATTGGCTACCCAGATGGAGGTGACAAATACCATGATTGCCTATTTAAAAGAAGGAGATAATTCAAAACTCTTACCGACCAATCTAAGCGGACAAGAAAGTAAGGGTATGGCAGAGCTCATCAATACCTATAATACCTTGGTGATTGAGCATAATGAAATGCTGAAGAACTCTTCCGAGAAAAACCCGGTAGTTAAGAATATTAACAGTCAGATCGATCAGTTACGTTCCACGGTGTTAAATGGCTTGGAAACCCAAAAGACTGGCTTGCGCATTGCGATGAGCGACTTAAGACGTCAGGAAGCGGTGATGGATAATAAGATTGCCAAAGTTCCAGGTAAGGAAAAGGAATTCCGAGGAATTGAAAGACAGCAGAGTATTAAGGAAGCTCTGTATTTATATTTATTGCAAAAGCGTGAAGAGGCATCCATTAACATGGCAGTAACCGCTCCGAAAGCGAAGATCGTAGACTATGCCAATAGCACCATTAAACCGGTAGCGCCAAAGAAAATGATTGTGTTGGGTGGAGCCTTCTTAATGGGCCTGTTAATACCGTTCTTGGTGATCTATGTGGGAGATGTGTTGAATAATAAGATCGTAACCCGTAAAGATATTGAACGTGCCTTACCTAGCTTACCGATTATTGGAGAGTTGCCAAGTTTAGGAGATAAAGAAGATAAAACGATTGCAGAAGACGATCGTTCCGTTTTGGCGGAAGCTTTCCGTATCCTTCGTACGAACTTACAATATATGTTTGTGAACCACCACAAGGAAGATGGTGCTAAAACGATTTTGGTAACCTCTACCACCAAAGGAGAGGGGAAGTCATTGGTTTCTTCAAACTTAGCGGTAACCTTAGCAGATACCAAAAAGAAGGTAGTCTTGATCGGGGCAGATTTACGTAATCCACAGTTAAAGCAGTACATACAGCATAACAAGCGCCAGACCGGCTTGTCGAACTATTTATATAATGAAGATATAGAGCTAGATGAGATCATCAATCCATCAGGATTGAAGTCCAATCTAGATATGATATCTTCTGGAAGTATTCCACCAAACCCGGCTGAATTGTTAATGGGTGAAAAAATAGGCGTCTTTTTTGAAGAATTGAAAAAGCGTTATGACTATGTAGTGATCGACTCAGCACCGCTACTGTTAGTTACCGATACCTTCCTAATTAACAAATATGCAGATGTAACGGTATATGTAATGCGTTCCGGCTATGCAGAAAGTAAGTTTACTGATTTCGTTGCAGATACCATCAAGCAAAAGAAACTGGATAAAGTAGCCATGGTCTTGAATGATGTAAGTATGGCGAACTTCGGTTATGGTAACAAATATGGTTACAACTATGGAGGTGAAAAGGATAGTATGTTAACCAAGATCAAGAAAGTGTTCATTAGATCATAATTGTGATTTAATAATAGACATAAAAGCCTGCTTCTAGCAGGCTTTTTTTATTTCTATCTGTCATTTCATACCCGTTGCAGAATTCATTATTCTTTGTCATTCCGTACTTGTTACGGAATCCATCTGTAACGGGATCTGAATTAGAGTATGTCATTCCGTACTTGTTGCAGAATCCATTAAAGAAGTGAGTTAAAATCCTCCCATGTCATTCCGTACTTGTTACGGAATCTATAACAAGAGGAATTAGAATCAGAAAAAAACATACTTATGTCATAAATATATTTAAACGGCCTACGAAGGTTTTCCATTAAATTGGCGGTAAGATAAACGTAAAATTTTAGGCTGTCTGAGCGTAGCGAGTTCCTAAAATTTAGTGTTCGAACAAACAATTTCGGTAAACTTTCGTCAGCCTAGATTTTTTTTGATCCTTTTTTTTATCAATGAAAAAAAAGGATGAATAATAATAATTGATATTAATATTATTATGTCTTGTTCATTCTTTATCAGGGAACTATTTAACATATCATGAGAACCTATTGAAAAAGTGGAATAGCTGTCGAATAAAAAAATGAATAAAGATTTTTTAGTTTGATGAGTCATTCCGCATTCATTGCGGAATCCATTTGAAAAAAAACAAATCATCCTCCATGTCATTCCGTATTTATTACGGAATCCATTCTTGATGGGTAACCTATAGAATCACCGTTTAAAAATAGTGCCAAACACCCCCAAAAAAATCCAAGAGAATAGAGAAGAAGAAAAGTAAAATTATACTTACTTTTGATGTCTTTAAAACAGAAGAGAAATACGGAAGTAGTATATCTTGCGTTGTTTTAATGAAAATAATAATATTCAGCTCAAAAAATACATATGAACTATAAGTTTCAGTTAGTTGTACTACTTATAACCCTGCCAATACTATCTAATGCTCAAAACACAGAAATCTCCGGCCGAATAGAACTCGGTGGTTATGCATCGGTTCGTGATTCTCTTCCTTTCTGGATGGTATCCAATACCTACGGAAGAATGGAACCCGATACAAGAGCAATTGGTTTAGCGGAAGCGAGGGTACAGCATAGACTGGGAGAACAATCATTTTTAGAAGCCGGAGGCGGAATATTATTCAATGACGCTGCAGCCCCGGTGTTAAGAGTAGATAGCTGGTATGCCCAATACCAAAACCAATGGTTTGGGGTGATTGGAGGAAAGAAGCAACGCCCAATGACCTATGGTGGATTATCGACTAGTGGAGAAAGTATTTTGTGGAGTGACAATGCACGGCCAATGCCGGGAATGTATGCATATACTTCGGAACCGATTGCTTTGGTCCGCTCAAAGAAGTTATTATTCGATGCGTATTGGGGGGAATATTTAATGGATGATGAACGCTACGTTGATAACGCGCGGGTACATAGCAAAGGCTTGACTTTTGTTTATCGTTTCAATCCACAGACGGAATTGTCTGTAGGTTTGGAGCATGTAGCACAATGGGCAGGAACCCATCCGGTGAATGGAGCTTTACCTGCCAGATTTAAGGATTATTTAAAGATCATTACGGGTTCATCCGGTGGAGAGGGAGCTGTAGAAGGGGATCAAATCAATGCCTTAGGAAATTCTATTGGGTCATACCGAATCCGTTTTAAGAAGCACTACGACAGCTTTAATATGGAGCTGTTTTGGAATAATATCTTTGAAGACCGTTCCGGACGTGAATTGAATAACTTACCAGACGGCCGTTATGGTATCTATTTAGAAAAAAAGCAACCTATTGGCTTAGTTCATAACGTGCTGTATGAATACTATTATATGAAAAGCCATAGTGACGGTGCTCCTTTTATGAGTACCGGGGATGATTATTTTAATAATTACGTTTATCTATCAGGGTGGTCGTATAATCAGCAAACTATTGGCTCTCCTTTATTTTTGACTGGGGGTGACGTGTTTGGAATTGTTAACAATCGTTTCACAGCTCATCATCTCGGGATAGGAGGTAGTGTAAAACAGTTACCTTACCGCTTGTTGTTGACTTATAGTCGAAATTATGGTTTACGTAGAAGAGGAGAGATCTTACAGGAAGGAAAAAATGTATTTTCATCCCGTTTTGATTTGAATATCCCGGTCAATTTCGCAGATCTAAAATTCATCATGGCTTCAGATTTCGCTGAAGTTTCCAAACCTAAATTTGCAGTAGGTCTTCATATGGTGAAACGATTTTAAGAGATTAACTATCCATGGTGTCCTAAGTAGTCATTCAAGACTTCTCTGTCATTCCGCACTTGTTACGGAATCCATTGCAGGCGGAAGTTGAGTTTAACCTATTATCATTCCGTATTTATTACGGAATCCATCAGAGAAGGAACTCGAAATTGACATTCACATGTCCCTAGTGCTCTTGTGTTGAACTTCATTAAAAATTTTAATAGAGGGCCGAGCGTAAAAAATTAGTTCGATGAACTGATTTAGCGAAGGAGCCAGCCGGCGCCAGGAAAAAATGGGTGATAGAAATTAATGCAGGCTAGACTTTTTTTGTTACTTTTTTTTGGCAATGCAAAAAAAGTAAAAGTCATTTAACTCACTAAATATTTTGCCACATCCTAAGGCGGGTGTTGTTGATGGAGATCAATCGTAAATCAAAAACCTTCCAACTTCATTACTCAATAACAAGATAGCATCATAACACGAAATTTTGATAGACGAAACTATAATATAATGCTGAACTTCATTAAAAATTTTATTAGAGGGCCGAGCGTAAAAAATTAGTTCGGTGAACTAATTTAGCGAAGGAGCCAGCCGGCGCCAGGGGCAGAATGGCGCCTAAGCGTGGTGAGTTCGGGTGGTTTAGCGACTAAGAAACTAGTGGATCGTCGAAAACCCAAGGCTTGATTTTTTTGGTTCGTTTTTTTATCAAGCAAAAAATGAACAGAAGATAAATGAATGAACAGAAGTTAAAGGAAAACTAAAATCATGCGCTACACTTCAGCAATCAAACCTAACAGTTCAACCCAATCACCATTATATCTCCCTAACCCCATAACCCCATAACATCATAACCCCATAACATCATAACTCCATCACTCATTAACAATTTAACCCCACCTTGTTAATAACACACTATAAATATTACGGTTTCCCCTACAAGATTTCTGAAATATTATGTAGTTTTGACGCTGTTTTGAAACAGCGTTTAAAGTTAAGTGAGGAGAATGAAGAGGTAGCCGTTGTTTTATTCTTGATAGCTAAGTGGTTTTAGTTATAAAAAATTAATAATTACTCAAAAGGAATAGCTCATTTTAATGAATCAAAATTTAAATATTACAGTAGTGGGGCTCGGTTATGTAGGGCTTCCGTTAGCAGTTGAATTTGCTAAAAAGTATAAAACAATAGGATTTGATATTAATGAGAGGCGTATAAGGGAATTATTGGAAGGTAAGGATTCTACGCTTGAAGTTGAAGATGAAAAACTTCAACAAGTTTTGAGTTGCATTAATACAGACCAGGAAGGTCTTTTGCCTACTACCAATATTGATCATATAACAGGCTCTAATATTTATATTATAACTGTTCCAACACCTACTGATAAAAATAACCGTCCGGTTTTAATGCCTTTAATAAGGGCTTCGGAAACAGTTGGTAAGGTGCTCAAAAAGGGAGATATAGTGGTGTATGAATCTACCGTATATCCTGGAGTAACTGAGGATGAATGTGTGCCGATATTAGAAAAAGTAAGTGGTTTAAAGTTTAACCAAGATTTTTATGCAGGTTATTCTCCCGAGCGTATCAACCCTGGAGACAAGGAACATACTGTGAGTAATATTTTAAAAGTAACTTCGGGATCTACTCCTGAGGCTGCAGAAGTAATAGATCAATTATATAAATCGGTTATTACTGCGGGTACATATAAGGCACCCACTATCAAGGTAGCTGAGGCAGCAAAGGTGATAGAAAATAGTCAACGTGATATTAATATTGCATTTGTGAATGAGTTAGCTAAGATTTTTAACAAATTAGAAATTGATACTAATGAGGTTTTAAAAGCGGCAGCCACCAAATGGAATTTTTTACCCTTTAAGCCAGGTTTGGTAGGAGGGCACTGTATTGGTGTAGATCCGTATTATCTAGCACAAAAGGCACAAGAGGTGGGGTATCATCCAGAGATTATTTTAGCCGGACGTAGAATGAATGATTCTATGGGCGCCTATGTAGGGAGTGAAGTGGTGAAATTGATGTTGCAGAACGATCTAAAGGTGAAAGGTGCTAAGGTTCTTGTGTTAGGAGTGACATTTAAAGAGAATTGTCCGGATGTGAGAAATACCAGAGTGGTAGATGTTGTGAAACAATTGGAAGATTTTGGTACAGAGGTAACGATTTATGATCCATGGGCAAATCCTGAAGAAGTAATGCATGAATATGGATTAAACACAGTTAAATCTCTTAAGGAAATAAATGCTTGTGAGGCTGAGCCTGTCGAAGCCGTAATGGGAAGAAGTTCTGGGAGTGGGCAAAAAGTATCAGATAAGAATGGAATACAGATTTTAGAATCATATAGTCAAAAATTCGACGCCATAGTTTTAACCGTGGCCCACAAAGAGTTTTTGGATTTAGATTTAGATGCTTTAAAGAATGATAATGCGGTGGTTTATGATGTAAAAGGCATTATGGGAGATAAAGCATGTGCAAAATTATAGCATAATATTAGTTGGAGTGTTTTTGCAATAGCAAAAATGTAACGAGAACAAATTAGAAGTTGAAAATAAATATGGATTTGCATAAATTCAAAATACTAAAAGATAAAAAAGTACTTGTTACCGGAGGTGCTGGGTTTATTGGTAGTAACCTTTGTGAAGTCTTGTTAGAAATAGGTGCTAAAGTTACCTGCCTCGACAATTTTGCTACAGGTCACCGTCATAATATAGAACCATTTTTAGGGAATGGTAATTTCATGTTAATTGAAGGAGATATACGAAATTTAGAAGTTTGTAATAAGTCATGCAAGGATGTTGACTTTGTATTGCATCAGGCTGCTTTAGGTTCGGTTCCGAGATCTATTAATGACCCTGTTACTTCAAATGAAGTTAATGTAAGTGGTTTTTTGAACATGTTAGTGGCTTCAAGAGATGCAGGTGTACAACGTTTTGTGTATGCTGCAAGTAGTTCTACATACGGTGATTCAGAAGCTTTACCAAAAATTGAGGAAAACATAGGGAAACCGTTGTCGCCTTATGCAATTACCAAATATGTAAACGAGTTATATGCCGAAAATTTTTATAAAACCTATGGTTTGAATACAATTGGTTTGCGCTATTTTAATGTATTTGGGCGCCGTCAAGATCCCCATGGAGCCTATGCAGCAGTAATACCTTTATTTGTAAAACAATTGATGAACCATGAGAGTCCGATCATTAATGGGGATGGTACGTATTCCCGTGATTTTACTTACATTGATAATGTGCTTCAAATGAATTTATTGGCTATTACAACGGACAATAAAAATGCCATGAATGAGGTTTATAATACAGCAGTTGGAGATAGAACTACACTGTTGGAGTTGACACAATATTTGAAAATATATTTATCTGAATATGATAAAAAAATTGCCTCTGTCGAGGTAAAGCACGGTCCAAATAGAATTGGAGATATCCCACATTCCTTGGCGTCTGTTGAAAAAGCCGAAAGGTTAATGGGGTATAGACCTTCTCATTTTATTAAAGAAGGTATTAAGGAAGCTGTGAGTTGGTATAAGGATAATTTAAAATAGTTTGTTATGAAAATTTTAATCACTGGAGGAGCTGGATTCATTGGTTCACATGTTATAAGACAATTTGTAAATAATTATCCCGAATATCATATTTTTAATCTAGACGCTCTTACATATGCAGGTAATTTAGAAAACCTCAAGGATATTGAACAGAGCTCCAATTATTCTTTCTTAAAAGGAGATATAACAGATGAATCTTTTATTAATACAATATTTGAGGAACATAGGTTTGAAGGGGTTATTCATTTAGCAGCTGAAAGTCATGTCGACCGATCTATAACTGATCCTTTGGCTTTTGCTAAAACCAACATATTGGGCACTATGGTGCTTTTAAATGCCTTTAAAAATCTTTGGAATGACAATTGGGAAGGTAAGCGTTTTTATCACGTAAGTACTGATGAAGTTTATGGAACTTTGGGGAACACAGGATTGTTTACTGAAACTACCCCTTATGATCCAAATTCGCCCTATTCTGCTTCTAAGGCTAGCTCCGATCATTTTGTAAGAGCATATGGGGAGACTTACGGAATGCCTTATGTGATTTCGAATTGTTCAAACAATTACGGACCGAATCATTTTCCCGAGAAGTTGATACCCTTGTTTATTAATAATATAATTAACAATAAATCGCTTCCTGTTTATGGAGATGGGAATTATACTCGCGATTGGTTGTATGTAATTGACCATGCCAGAGCTATTGATTTAGTTTTTCATAAAGGAAGTAATCATGAAACTTATAATATTGGTGGCTTTAATGAGTGGAAGAATATCGATTTAGTGCGATTACTTTGTAAACTGATGGATCAACAGTTGGGGAGAGAAGAAGGAAATTCTGAAAGGCTTATCACTTACGTAAAAGATAGGCCAGGACACGATCTGCGATATGCGATCGATGCTTCAAAGATCAATAAAGCGTTGGGGTGGGCTCCATCGGTAACCTTTGAAGAAGGCCTTGATAAAACTATAGATTGGTATTTAGCTAATGAAGAGTGGTTACAACACGTAACTTCAGGAGCGTATCAAGACTATTACAAAAAGCAATATCAATAGTCTATTATCACGATAAGTGATTTTATGAGGAACGAAAAATAATGTATCGATAATTAACAAAAAATCAAAACCTGTTAAAACCATGAAAGGAATCATTTTAGCCGGCGGCTCCGGTACTAGGCTGTATCCGATTACGAAAGGCGTATCTAAACAACTATTGAATGTTTATGATAAGCCAATGATTTATTATCCTTTATCGGTATTGATGTTAGCGGGTATTCGAGAAGTTTTAATCATTTCCACACCACAAGATCTACCGAGTTTTGAGAAGTTATTAGGTGATGGTAAAAACTTGGGGATGAAGTTTAGTTATAAAGAACAACCCAATCCGGATGGATTGGCTCAAGCTTTTATTATAGGTGAGGAGTTTATAGGAGATGATGATGTGTGTTTGGTGTTAGGAGATAATATTTTTTACGGACATGGTTTTACGGATTTATTAAAGCAATCTGTACAAAATGTAGAACAAGAAGGAAAGGCAACTGTGTTTGGTTATTATGTGAACGATCCTGAACGTTATGGAGTGGCTGAATTTGATGAAGCTGGTAATGTAACCAGTATTGAAGAAAAGCCTAATGAACCTAAGAGTAACTATGCTGTGGTTGGCTTGTACTTTTACCCTAATTCGGTGGTGGGAATTGCTAAAAATGTAAAGCCGAGTGGCAGGGGAGAACTGGAGATTACATCGGTTAACGAAGCCTATTTAAAACAAGGTAATCTGAAAGTAGAGTTAATGGGACGAGGCTATGCCTGGCTAGATACCGGTACACATGAATCCATGTTGGAGGCTTCAAATTATATCCATACTATAGAAAAAAGACAGGGTTTGAAAATAGCCTGTTTGGAGGAGATTGCTTTTGAAAAAGGGTATATCACAAAAGAACAACTAAAGGCCTTGGCCGAACCTTTAAAGAAAAACGGCTACGGACAATATTTATTAAAAAGAGCTGAGAAAAAGAGATAATAAAAGTTGCTAGTTTAAATAATTTATGAAAAAATATTCCTTTTCCGCAGGAAAGATTTGGTAAAGCTCTGATATTCAGCGGAGCATAGTGAAACGCGGAGTTTACAAATCGTTTCAGTCAGTTTCAAATAAGCTTAATACTATTATCAAGTTTGTTTTGACTGAATTTCCTTGGAAAAGATGCCTTTTCTTTGATTCGTTTCTTTGGGCGAGCAAAGAAATGAATAAACGTAAGAGAGAAAATGAACTTTATAAGAACTCAAATCCCCGATGTTATTATCTGCGAACCAAAAGTATTTGGTGACCATCGAGGCTATTTTACAGAAACGTTCAGAGAAGATCTATTAACCGAGTTTTTAGGTTATAAAATTAATTTCTGTCAGGATAACGAATCCAAATCTTCCAAGGGAGTATTAAGAGGCTTGCATTATCAGTTAGCTCCTTTTGCTCAAACTAAGTTAGTAAGGGTAATTGGTGGAAGTGTTTTGGATGTAGCCGTAGATATACGAAAAGGGTCCCCAACTTTTGGACAGCATGTAGCTGTGGAGTTGTCGGAAGAAAATAAAAGACAATTATTAGTGCCTCGTGGTTTTGCTCATGGTTTTGTTGTTTTGAGCGAGGAAGCAGTTTTTGCATATAAGGTTGATAATTACTATAGTCCGGAAAATGATAGGGGAATATTATTTAGCGATCCGGCATTAGCAATCGACTGGCAACTGTCTAACAATATATTACAATTATCGGACAAAGACACTAAACAGCCATTGTTAAAGAATGCTGATCTTTTTGATTTTGAAATGAGTTTGTATGAGTAAGATATTGGTTACGGGAGCTTCAGGGCAATTGGGTTCTGAATTGAGGGTATTATCAAAAGGAAGCGTCGACACTTTTCTGTTTACGGATAGAGATGAGTTGGACATTACAGATAGGGAGGCGATTGATGCCTTTTTTGAGCAAAATACACTTGATGTATTGATCAACTGTGCGGCTTATACTGCTGTTGATAAGGCTGAATCAGAAAAGGATTTATCAGATTTAATTAATCATACAGCGGTTGGTTATTTGGCGGAGGCATGCAAGGTGCACGGAGTAAAAATGATACATATTTCTACTGATTATGTGTTTAACGGTAAACATTACAAGCCCTATAAGCCCGATCACCCGGTAGATCCTGTTAATGTATATGGTAAAACCAAACTTGCAGGTGAACAGGTAATGAAGCAAATAAATCCCTCTGATAGTATTATTATCCGAACTTCATGGGTGTATTCTTCCTATGGAAATAATTTTGTAAAAACCATGTTGCGTTTGGGGAAGGAGCGTGATGTTTTGAAAGTTATTGTTGATCAGGTTGGAACCCCAACCTATGCCCGGAATCTGGCGGAGGCAATTTTACAAATTATACCACAATTAAATAATAATACAATTAAAACGTATCATTATAGTAATGAAGGGGTATGTTCCTGGTATGATTTTGCTAAGGAAATAATGATTATTAAAGGTTTAGATTGTGTGGTGGACCCAATACCTACCGAACAATTCCCAACTCCAGCGCCAAGGCCGTATTATTCGGTATTGGATAAGGAGTCAATTAAAAAGGATTTTAAACTAATGATTCCTAACTGGAAAGATGCACTTAAGAATTATTTATAAAAGAATAAAATTAGTTTTGTACTAGATTTCAATCTCACTAAGTAAAAAAAATATGGAAAATATTACTGTCTCAAAAAGCGTTTTAAATGGAGTTGTAAAAGTTAGTGGAGCTAAAAATAATGCTCTTAAACTTTTATCAGCTTCAGTTCTTACTGACGAACCCATTGAAATATTTAATTGTCCAAATGGCTTGTTGGATATACAAGTGCATATAGATATGTTAGAAAGAATGGGCAAAAGTTGTGAAGTTAGGGATGGATATTTGAAAATTACAGAGCAAAAGTTAATTCCACAATTAAAATGGGGTGAAAGGTCTATTCGTAACTCACTTTTAATTTTAGGCTGTCTAACTTCCAGGTTCGGTGAGGGGGTAGTACCATTACCAGGGGGGTGTAAACTCGGTGATAGGAAATACGATATACATGTGCAAGTGTTAGAACAATTAGGCGCAAAAGTTTGGGAAGAAGATGGCTATTTATGCACAAAGGTAGATGGACGATTGAAAGGTGCGGATATATACTTACCCATAAGATCAACGGGTGCTACCGAAAACGCAATATTTTGTGCAACACTAGCAATAGGCGAAACTGTAGTTTGGAATCCACATATTCGACCTGAAATAATAGATTTAGTTGAGATGCTAAATGAAATGGGGGCTAATATCGTGGTACATGGTCAAAAATGTATTGTAATAAATGGAGTTGATAAATTAAAAGGTACGGAACATAGGGCGATCCCAGACAATATGGAAGCCTTAACTTGGGCTATTGGTGCATCAATAACTGGAGGAGATGTTGAAATATTAGATTTTCCTTTTGAACATTTAGAAGTACCTCTTATTTACTTAAGGGAAAGTGGTATGAAATATTACAGAGGAGAAAACTCATTGATTGTTAGAGGATCAATTC
Source organism: Zhouia amylolytica (assembly GCF_900116365.1). Lineage (GTDB taxonomy): Bacteria > Bacteroidota > Bacteroidia > Flavobacteriales > Flavobacteriaceae > Zhouia > Zhouia amylolytica. Next base: position 337,781 of record NZ_FPAG01000002.1, read on the forward strand.
CGTATCCAATAGAAATAAGTACTGGTCCATATCCAGGTATTAATTCTGATATGCAACCTCTATTTGCAGTTTATGGAGCATGTTCAAATGGAGAGTCTAAAATAGTTGATTTACGTTTTCCTGGACGGTATGGCTATGCTGAGGAATTATCCAAAATGGGAATGAAGTACGATGTTGAAGGGGATTTATTGAAAATTCATGGAGGATCCCAATTAATTGGTTCAAGAGTAAAGGCCTTAGATTTGAGAGCTGGTATATCATTACTACTCGCTGGATTGACAGCAGAAGGTGAAACAATAATTGAAAATGCCTGGCAAATACAAAGAGGTTATGAAAATCTAAATGAAAAGTTAGCACATTTGATTAAATAGATAATCAGAATAGAATTGGGTATCATAGGTGTTTTTGAGGAATATAAAAGGAGACTAAAAGATAATATTTTTATTCAGAATATTGCTTTAGTTGCAGGAGGAAATGCTGTTGCAAAACTTGTCGCTGTGATAAGTGCTCCTGTTATCACAAGATTGTATTCAACAGAGGAATATGGAATCTTTTCCGTATTAATTTCAATTATAACTGTCATCGGATCATTATCAACTCTTCGTTATTCAGTAACAATACCTATTGCACAAGGAGAGAAATTAGCATATAATCTACTTAGGTTATGTTTTTTAATAACCACTGGAATTACATTTCTATTGGTGGTTGGTGTTATTATATTTGGGGATTACCTAACAATTCATTTTTCTGCTGAGGAGCTAAGGCCATTTCTATGGTTGATTCCTTTTTCGATTTTCTTTAAAGGTATATATGAGTCTTTAAATAATTGGGCAATTAGAGTCCAAAAATTTAGGTTAATAACAAGAACCAAAATTAGCCAAGGAATATCATCTGCGGTGGTTAAAATTAGTTTTGGATTTATAGGGATTACACCCTTAGGACTTTTTTTAGGATTTTTAGCTCAAGAAGCTATGGGAATTTTAAGTATCTTTTTAAAGTTACTTAAATTAAATCCTAGATTGCTTTATAGCTTTTCAATTAAAGAAATTAAACTCGCTGCTTTACGATTCAAAAAATTTCCTTTAATACAATCTTGGTCTCAGTTGTTATTGGGTTTAGGGGCCCAGTTGCCTGTTATTTTAATAGGTTTTTTTTATGGAGTTGAGGTTGCTGGTGTATTTGGTTTGGCGCAAAATATGATTAATATGCCAATGGATTTGATAGGTCAGTCAGTTGCTCAAGTATATTATTCAGAAATATCGAGGCTTGGAAAAAGTAATTCCCGTAAGATTTATGACCTTTCAATCTCTATTGTAAAAAAAATGTTTTGGATAGGGCTTATCCCGGTTATAGTGATCGCGGTTATTGGACCATGGTTGTTTTCATTTGTTTTTGGAAATGAATGGGAAGATGCAGGCCATTACGCAAGGTTTTTTTCATTAATTATATTAACGAGGTTTATTTCAAGTCCTATTACAAATGTTTTTAATGTTATGGAAAAACAGAGTTTGCAATTGATTTTAAATATTATTAGAGTTTTTATTGTTTGTCTTATTTTTGGGATTAGTCATTGGTTACAACTCAGTGCCAAAAATGCAATATTAGTTTACAGTTCAATTTTTCCATTATATTCAATTTTAGGGTTGATTATAGCAATTAAGCTACTTAAAAGTAATTTAAAAGAAATTTAATTTATAAAATTAAAAATGCAATTATTCATTGTATTAACAGGTTATTATTACAGAGATATAGGTCTGTATGATAAAATCAAATCAGAATTAGAACTTTTTAATAATGAAGTTACTTTTTCACTATATATTTTATCTCATAAACCTAAAGAGGAAATCTCGATAGAGATGCTAAATTATTTGGAAATAAATAATTGGAAGATTATATATGAACCCAATATAGGATGGGATTGGGGGTGTCACGTCCAGTTTATTCAATGGTTTTTAAAGCAAAACTTGACTAATCCTGACTATATTTTATTTTTACATGATGACATTCAAATTCTTAAGAATGGTTTTATAAACGCCTTTTTAAATAAGGTACAAGTAGGCTATGAACTTATTGGTAATAGTAAGCCATTTTCCGAGATTAATTCATATTTAGAAGAGTATAATGATGAGGTTGCTATTTTAGCTAAAAATGGATTTGAATTAAATTTATCAAGAATTGAAATAGTTAGAGGTTCCGCTTTTTTTATTTCATTTGATTTAGCCAGAAAGTCTTTATATAGGCTTCCATATCAAAAATGTGGAGATATTAATTTAGCAAATCGTTCCTTAAGAATGTTTGGTGCTATTACTACTACGCTTGTAGGTAATAATAAAATTAGTCACTTATCTAATGACCATTTCACTAGTGAATTTATTAGTGAAGAAATGCGAGGTAAAAAAATATCTAACCTCTTCTTTTTAAAAAGAAGAATTTTTTTAATTGCCTCAAAACTTTTTCAAATTTTAGATGTTGTTCTATCAAAACAAGTACTAAAACATAACTATTCAAGTAAAGAGCCGATTAAATTAAAAGTTAATGTAAGTGAAGATAAATTAATAGAAGGATATTTAAATATATGTCCAAGTAAAAGGAATTGTTCAGATATAAATTTAGAAGATTTAGATGATTTGTTTTTGAAAGATAAAATATTTAGACTACTTGTGTCGTTTGATTTGGTAAAAAATAAGAACTTTTTTCAAAATCAAATACTAGATAGAGTTAAATTGACTAGTATTCCTGTTGATATTATTATAGATTCAGAACGCGTAACAAAGAATGAAATTAATACGTTTATTAAAGAAAATAGTCAACTAAACCTAACAAGGGAAAAATCACCAATTAAGAAGGGAACCAAATGGATTAATAGAATTTATTTTAACTACCAATAACGAAATTTACATTACCATAAATGAAAACAATTAAGAACTTTAATCTTACGGAATATAATTCCTATGGTATAAAATCATTTTGTTCTCGTGCTTTTTTTCCAGAATCTGAAGATGATATAATTGAAATTTATAAGAATAGTAAATCTAATATTATTGTATTAGGAAATGGAAATAACACTATTTTAAGTAAAGATTATTATGATGAAGAGTTTATAATTTTCAATAATAATTTTGATAATATATCTGAAAAGGATAATATAATTGAGGCTGAATCTGGGGCAACGTTATATCAATTAAGTAATTTTGCTTTGCAAAATAGTTTAACTGGAGCTGAGTTTTGTTTTGATATACCTAGTTCTGTTGGAGGAGCAGTAGTAATGAATGCTGGAACTAAGGAAGGTGAAATAAAAAATATTTTACAAAAAGTTCGTTATTTAGATTTAATTAATCTAGAAATTAAAGAAAGGAATAATACAGAAATTGAATTTGGTTATCGAAATAGTTTTTTTCAGGAAAATAGGAATAAAATTATCTTAAAAGCTTGGTTTGGTTTGGGGATAGGAGACAAGTGTAAAATAAGGGCTAATATGGATAAATCAAGAAAAAGAAGATGGGAGCGACAACCTCGAGAATATCCAAATTGTGGGAGCGTATTTAAAAGACCTCCTGGAAGATTTGTGGGTCCAATGATTGATGAGCTAGGGTTGAAAGGTTTTACTATCGGAGGCGCTCAAATTTCACAAAAGCATAGTGGCTTTATTATCAATGTAGGATGTGCTACTGGTAAGGATATTTTGGCAGTTATTAATGAGGTTAAACTCAGAGTTAAGGAGAAACACGGGATTGAATTGGAAGTTGAACAAAGGATCGTATAATGAATATTCTTTATATAATTACCACGTTTGAAAAAGGAGTAGGAGGACATTACTATTCTATGAAATCGACAATAGAAGCTTTAAAACCTCAAATTAATCCAGTAGTAGTAAATATCGGTAGAAACGAAAGTCCAATTATAGAAACCATTGATTGTGATAAATATCAGATGTTATATAAGGTTTATAATTTTGTTTCGATTCAAATAAGATTAAAGGAAATCATAAATAAACATAATATTCAAAAGATACACTGTTTTGATGATCGAGCTTATTTATTTCTTAGAAGTATTAGATTTAAAAATGTTCAATTAATTTTAACAAAATGTGGTGGTCCTAATCTAAGATTTTATCCCAAGATTAACACCTTAATTGTTTATAGCAAAGAGAATTATGAATTTTTTAGGTCTTTGGGTAAAACCGAAAATTTGTATTTAGTACCGAATAGAGTTTCTAGTTTTTATGGTTCTGATGAAAGAGTAAAGGATTTAAAAACTAGGTTAAGAATAAAATCTACTGAAAATGTCTTTTTAAGAATTTCAAGAATAACAAAATATTATCAAAAAAGTTTAGTTCAAAGTATTAATCTTGTTAAAAGTCTTGAAACTAGTAGGTTAATTATAATAGGACAAGTGATGGATGAAGAGGTTTTTGAAGAGCTTAAACGTATAAAAAGTAATAAAATACATTTAGTGACAGATTCTTTATATTACCAAAATGCTAAAGAAATAATACCTATTTGTGATTTTTATATAGGAACAGGTAGAGGCCTGATGGAGGCATCATCGATGGGAAAGGTTTTGTTATCCCCAGTTAAAGATAGTAAGTTTCCAGCCATAATTAAGGAAGGGAATTTTAATTCATTTTTTTCAACTAATTTTTCTGAACGTAATAAACTGGATTGTGACGAAATTGATTTTTTAAACGATATAAGGAATTTACTAGAGTCAAAGGCGGAAATGCTTAAACTACAAAAATTCAGTAAAAAATTATTCGACGAACATTTTAACATTAATACAAAAAAGGAATGGTATTTAAGAATTTATACCTCTCAACTTAAGGGTCCTAATCTTAATGTTCTTGATAGGATAAAACACTTTTTAATTTTTCATTACCATTACTTAACTCAAGGATAAAAATGTTTAGTCAAAAATTGTTCTTCAGTGTAATGATAATCTTTCTGTTCTTGCAGGTTGGATATCATTACAGTCAGTATGATCTAATCAAATATATATTATATAGCCTAGAGATTACTTTATTGTTCATAGGTTTTAATTTTTTTTTAAAGAATAAAGTAGGAAAAGAAGCTTATGGTGGTTTAAAGTATTTAATGCTAATAAGTTCAATTTTTATTGTCAATTATACTCTTAATGGATTAGATGGTATAGTAGATTCAATTAAAATTTTTGGAGCAATAATAATTTTTTTAGCAACCACACTAATTAAACTTAAACCCAATATTTTAAAAAGGGATAAGATTAAAGTTATAATAATGTCAGGTATTCCATTGTTAGTTGTAATAATGGATAAGATAATAGGTTTTCAAGAATCTGATAAGTCTTTATCAATTTTTGTTAATTCAAATAACTACATTTTTTTTGCTATTTGTTGCTGTTGGTTGATGCTTTTATGTAATGTATCCAAAAAGATAGTTCTTGTATATATTTTAATAAGTTTCGCAATAACATCAACCTTAGGAGCTCTTCTATCTATATGCATAGCGACTTTGTTTTATTTAAGAAAAAGAGTTTTTAAGTTAAAGTACTTTTTATTAAGTGTTTTATTGATTTTAGTAGGTATGATTTTATTTGATAATTCGGATCTTTACTTATTTCAGCGAGTAAGAGGTACAATGAATGTAGTTTCTAATTTACTATCCAATTATAAGTTTTCCCAACTATCAGAAGTAGGGTTTGGTGAAGCAATGAAGATCTCGGGCTCCTCTGATGGAAGTGATGTGTCTTTTTTGTTTAGAATAAAGATATGGACAGAAATATTAGCGCATTTTCTCAATCAAGGAATCGAAAATATTTTATTTGGTATTGGCTTTGGCCAAATACCAAACGTTAATAGTTTTGGATTAGTGGCTCATAATGATTATTTAACATGGCTCGTGGAATTTGGTCTATTTGGATTCCTTACCATAATTGTTGGTTTAATAACCTGTTTTAAAAAATTAAAAAATACAGTTTACATTATTCCATATCTAACGATTTTAATTTATTTTTTCTCAGAAAACTTATTTTATAACTTTTTTGGGATAGTCTTATTTGCTTATTGTACGGCATTGTCAATAAAAAAAAACAGAAATGAAAGTATTACAAATTAATAATTATCATTTTATAAAAGGAGGGTCTGAAACCGTATATTTAAAAACGGGAGAATTATTGGAAAAAAGAGGTCATGATGTGGTGTATTTCAGCTCTCTTGTAGGAATAGATAAGGATAATCTTTTATATAAATCTAACGTTTATTTGACGAAGGGTAATGATTTTAAAAAAAGTGTAAGAAAAAAGGTTTCCTCAATTATATCATATTTTTATTCCAAAAGGAGTTATAAAGACTTAAAAGCCTTACTGAGAAAGGAAAAACCAGACATAGCACACTTACATATTTTTTATGGAAACTTAAGTTCTTCTATATTAAAAGCTTTAAAAGAGGAGTCTATTCCAATTGTAATGAGCGTTCATGAATACAGAATGTTATGTCCAGTTTCTGTACTATACAATAAAAATGGAAATATTTGTGAGAAATGCGCAGGGGGAAATTATATACCTTGCGTAAAGTATAAATGTAAAAATGACAGTTATTTGCAAAGCTTTATACAAGCTTTGGAGGCCAAGTTTAGAGATGAATATTTTGATTATAAAAATTTTATTGATCATTTTATAATGGTTAGTGAATTTATTTATAATAAACATATTCAATATTACCCTCAACTTAGAGATAAAAGCAGTAAGCTTTATAACTTTCAATGTATTGATTTTCAAAAGGTAAATTCATTTTTAAATAAAAAAGTTGATTTAGTTTATTTTGGTAGACTGTCTAAGGAGAAAGGAATAATAACTTTAATTAATGCAATACGTAATATGAAGGATGTTTCACTTAGAATAATTGGTGATGGACCGGAATATGAGAATATAAAAGAATTAATAAACAAAAATGATCTTAACATACGTGTAAAATTGATTGGTTATAGCTCGGGGGAGGAGTTATGGAATTATATCAGTGAAGCAAAATTTGTCGTAGTTCCTTCGGAATGGTATGAGAATAATCCGATGACCGTTATAGAAAGCCAATTAATGGGTATTCCAGTAATAGGCTCTAAAATCGGAGGAATTCCAGAAATTATTCAAAATGGCCAAGGTTTTTTATTTAAGGCTGGAAGCGAGGAGGATTTGATGGATAAAATTTATCTAGCGCTTGGGATGGAGGAAAATGAATATAATAAAATGACTAAAAGAGTTAGGGATTTTGCTAATTCAGTTTTCTCTGAAGATAAGCACTACGAAAGTTTATTAAATATTTATACCGATGTTCAAAAAAATTACAATTTGAATATTGAAAATTAAATAATGAATGGGTAGAGTTGCAATTATAGGCACAGTAGGTATTCCTGCCAAATATGGAGGGTTTGAAACTTTAACGGAATACTTAACTAAGGAACTTGGGGAGGATTACAATTTTACGGTATTTTCGAGCTCTAAGGTGTACAAAGAGAAAATAAGTAAATATAATAATGCAGTAATAAAATATATACCTTTAAATGCTAACGGTTTTCAAAGCATCCCATATGATATTGTTTCTATTTTTAGAGCTATAAGGTTTGCGGAGGTATTGTTAATCTTGGGTGTTTCTGGGGCTATTGTGTTGCCATTCATAAAGCCATTTTTTAAAGGTAAAATTATAGTAAATATTGATGGACTTGAGTGGAGGAGGGATAAATGGAATAACCTAGTTAAATGGTTTCTGAAATTTTCAGAAAAAACGGCGGTAAAATTTTCAGATACTGTGGTTTCTGATAATAAAGTTATACAGGATTATGTTAAGAGTGAATATAGTAAAGATAGCAATCTAATTTCTTATGGAGCAGATCATTCAGTTAAACAATCAATATCAAACTTAAAACTTGTTGACTATCCCTTTATTAGCGGCCCTTATGCATTTAAAGTTTGTAGAATTGAACCTGAAAATAATATTCATATTATTTTGAAAGCCTTTAAGGATATTCAAAATATGCCGTTAGTTATTATCGGCAATTGGAAGAATAGTGCCTATGGAAAAGAATTGAAAGAAAGGTTTTATGATTATAATAATCTATACCTGCTTGATCCAATTTATGATCAGGAAAGATTAAATGCCCTTAGAGGTAATTGCACTTTATATGTTCATGGTCATAGTGCTGGTGGAACTAATCCATCTTTGGTAGAGGCTATGTATCTTGGATTGCCAGTAGTATGTTATGGAGTTAATTATAATAGGGCAACGACTAATAATAAAGCAATTTATTTTGAAAATGATAATGATTTAAAGGGAGTTGTTGAAGGTTTCACTGAGAACCAACTTGAAGAAGTAGGTAAGGCTATGAAAGAAATAGCAGAAAATGAATATACTTGGTCCATTATTTCTAAGAAATATGCTGAATTGTTTTAAAAAAATATTAAATACACCACCAAAAACAGCCATTCATAGTGAATGGCTTTTTGATTTTATAAGTAATTAAGTTATTTCTCAACAAAACCTTCCACAGAAAAATCGAAATCAAAATCAAAAAGAACTTTCATTTCGATTCCCAGGCCTTTGGCGATGGGTAGGAGGGTAGTGATCTTGGGTTCATTTTCAGCACTGATGATTCGGTATACTTGTTTACTTTCGATATTACCAATAGAGGCAACGGTCTGCACATCGGTATTATGGCGTTGAATTAATTCCTTTAAATGTTCTCCGAATTTCTTTGTGTAAGCAGCCTTTAGTTCTTTCATAACAACAAGATCATGGCTTTTAATCGAAAATAATTGTCAAGTTTGACAATATGTAAGAAAATTTATTATATTAGCTACGTATTACATATTTTTGCGATTCTTCTATAAGAAAAATATTAGAGGCAATTGCTTAGAGTCTTGAACTGAAAACTGGTAATTTTTGCACACAAGACAATAAGTACATTAGCTCACAACCCGGGTGTGGGCTCACTTATTCGTGTGCGGGTATACCAGTACCTCAGTTCGGTAGGTAGAGTTCCACGCCCATCAGTTTAAAACAGTCCGTGTTACTTTACTTCTAAGTTTTGGTTTCTTGGTTTTCATTCGAGGTTTTGCATTAAGAGGTCAATTCTTAGTCGAAATGACTATTTGGAAAATATTAAAGGATAGGATGAAACAACAAACAAAACAAAGGATGACTACCGTATATGAATTGCAGCTTACTGTATTTTATATATTATTTAAAAAGAAACCGAAGAACCCGGTTTAAGATTATTATAGTTACAGGAGTGACGCTAAACTATAATTCTGCACCCTTTTGCTGAACTCGTTTCAGTATGTCGCAGAATCCAGATACAGAAAATAATTATGCTGTGTCCCGGAAATTCGAAACTCTTTTTCTCCTGTAACTGACGACTACATATAACACAGTATCCGGCTGTCCGTGTTCAAATAGATTATTTATTGAATTATTGTTCATTTCTTTTGCTTGTCCAAATGCATTGCATTCATGAGTATTTGTATAAAATGGATAACAACGTGAGCAAAAGAAATGAATCAATAGATCCGTCCGAATGTTATGTTTGGTATGGGGTGAATTTCTTTTGCCTTTACAAAAATGAACATAATAAATAATTGAGTTAGTCGATGGGTGTCAATCAAGCCTGTGGTTTGTTTATAAGATAATTAAGTGTTCCGCAGGCTTGTCCACCTGGTTACTATTAGAGAAAACTAAGGAACTCATAAACTAAAAAAACCTGCCGTAGGGCAGGTTGTAATAGGATTAAAAAAATCTATTCCCAAGGGTATAGATCCTGTTTGGGTAAACGAACAATTAAGCATTGATCATAATGTTCATCATAAAGATATGAAAATTAAAACAACATTTAAAGTAAGAATTGTTACTAAAAAACGAAATGTCCATGAAAGCCCCCTAGGTAAATGGAATCCACAAGAAGTGCGGAATGACCAATTGGAAAAATCAATTTATCCAAATCATCCAACGCGCCAGCTCGCCCCATCGCTAAATCAGTCCACTGGACTAATTTTAAACGCTGGGTCGCCCCTTTAGGGGTGCAGGGGTAAGACATTGTTTGCACCCTTGCAAATGGATTCTTTAACAAGTACGGAATGACAAAAAAGATGGATTCCGCAATAAATGCGGAATGACAAAGAATTAAAAAACCCTCTGACAACATTGGCGTGGAGGCAGAGGGCAAATTCAATTAAAACCAAGTTTAATTAAACCATTCAAAATTATGGAAAATAATTTCTTGAACAAGACCAGGATCGTGCTTTTACTTATCCTGTTTTTATGTATCATGCTATTAGGCTATACCGCTTTTGGCAAACCCAGGACTCCCTTACCTATAGTCCAGCAACAAATAACCGGCCTCGTAACCGATAAGCAGGGTAAACCCATTCCGGGAGCTACAGTAATTATTAAGGGATCTACAGATGGTACTTTTACTAATGATAAAGGTGTTTATAACATTACGGCAACGTCCAATGATGTCCTGGTGTTTTCATTTATAGGATTTAAAAGCGAAGAGGTCCCGGTAGAGAATCAGTTGCAACTCGATGTAATCCTTACCGAAGATGTAACCGCCCTTGGGGAGGTTACGGTCAATGCAGGATATTATACCGTGTCTGAAAAGGAGCGTACAGGGAGTATAAGTTCAATAAAAGCAGAAGAAATCGAAAAGCAACCGGTCAACAATCCACTCGGGGCCATGCAAGGTTATATGTCCGGGGTCAATATTCAACAGACTACCGGAGTACCCGGAGGAGGATATAATATTGAGATACGAGGTAAGAATTTTATAAACGGAAACACCAATCCACTATACATCATAGATGGGGTTCCATTCAATGCAAATTCACTGGCATCAGCCAGTGTATCCGGAAGTATCAATAATGGCAATGTGAGTCCGCTTAATGCATTAAATCCATCAGATATCGAAAGTATAGAGGTGTTAAAAGATGCCGATGCTACCGCTATATATGGTTCAAGAGCGGCAAATGGAGTGGTATTAATTACCACCAGGAAAGGAAAATCCGGTACCACACAGTTCCAGGCAACCATTAATAGTGGCATGGGACATCTTTCTCATTTTCTCGAGCTGATGAATACCCCACAATACCTTGAAATAAGGAAAGAAGGGGTGGAAAATGACGGATTTGGTAGTTTTTTAGAAAACCCGGCCTTTGATTTTGTATGGCCCGATCTAAAAACATGGGATCAGGACCGATATACCGATTGGCAACAAACCTTATTGGGGGGTACCGCCTATCGAACGAAACTACAACTATCAGTTTCAGGAGGTAGTGATCAGACTCGATTCCGGATCAGTGGTGCTCATTTAAATGAAACTACAGTTTTTCCCGGAGATTCAAAGTATCGGAATACTGCAATACACAGTAACCTGAATCACCGTTCAAAGAACAAACTATTTGCTCTGAACTTAACGTCGAACTATACTGTTGAAACCAACAATTTACCTCGTACTGACCTAACCCTATCCGCTTACAAATTGTCTCCAAATGCCCCAGCGTTATATGACGACGAAGGACAGCTAAACTGGGAGGATAATTCCTGGGATAATCCATTGGCCATGTTATTAGAGAAATATAAGGCACAAAGTAATACCCTCATGGCGAATGCCCAGGTGTCTTATCAGATCCTACCAGCACTGCAGGTTAAAACCAACCTTGGCTATAATAACTATCAGATGGATTCGTATAAGCTCATGCCTAGTACCGCCAGGAATCCGAAATATGGATTCACCCCTGAGAATTATTCCTCTCAAACCCGCAATAGGGCTACCAATACTTCCTGGATCATAGAACCGCAATTAAGTTGGAACCATCAATGGGATGACGCCAGTATCAGTGTTTTGGCAGGGGCCACCTTTCAACAACAAACAACCGATCAAATGGTGCTTAAAGCAACAGGGTTTCCTAATAATCTGATGTTGGAAAACCTTGCTGCCGCCAATACCATAGAAATTTTAAATGATGGCCAAAGTGAATATCATTACCAGTCAATTTTTAGCAGGCTGAACTTTAATTGGAGAAACAGTTATATCCTCAACCTAACCGGTCGAAGAGATGGATCATCGAGGTTTGGGTCGGGCAAACAGTTTGGTAATTTCTGGTCATTAGGTTTGGCTTGGATCTTTAGTAACTCGTTGTCCTTAGATGAAAATGGATTTCTGAATTATGGTAAACTAAGAGGGAGTTACGGGACAACAGGGAGCGATAATATTGGAGATTATAAGTTCTTGAATACCTTCGGTGTATCGGGAAATGATTACAATGGAATTACCCTGCTATACCCTACAGGTATATATAACCCGGTTTTTGGTTGGGAAACTAATAAAAAGCTCGAATTAGCTTTAGACCTCAATTTCTTTAAAGATCGTATTATACTGAATTCAGCATGGTATCAAAATCGCTCCTCCGATCAGTTGGTAGGAATACCATTGGCAGCTACCACCGGTTTTCAATCTTTGACAGGTAACTTTGAAGCAACCGTTGAAAATACAGGCTGGGAATTCGATCTAAGAACGGTAAATATTGCCTGGGAGGATTTTAATTGGACAACTACACTTAACCTGACACTACATAAAAACAAGTTAGTAGCGTTTCCCGACCTTGCTACCTCTACCTATGCCAATAAATATGTGATAGGAAAACCGTTGACCATTGTTAAACTTTATGAATCTCTGGGTGTGGATCCTCAAACAGGAATTTATCAGTTCAGAGACTTTAATGACGATGGTGTTATCAATGCTATTGATGATAAACAATGGATAGAGGATTTAGCACCGGAACTCTATGGGGGGATTGGGAATACTTTTATCTACAAGAATCTTTCTTTAGAGGTATTCTTTCAATTCAAGAAACAAAAGGCCTATAATTTCTATAGATCTTATCCAACCCCTGGGTATAACTATAATATGCCGGTTGAATTATACGATCGCTGGAGAAATGAAGGTGATGATGCTTCGATTCAGCGAGCCACATTCGGTCAATTTCCCGGAGTCTGGGAGGCAGGGCAAAGGCAAAGTGATAGCAATAAAGCAGTTTCTGATTCCTCTTTTCTTCGTATGAGGAATGTAACCTTGTCTTATCAACTTCCTGGATCACTTAGTAAAGTAATGGATGTGACATTATATGTACAGGGTCAGAATCTGCTCACCATCACCAACTATGACGGACCCGACCCTGAACAACCCCGAAATTATATTTTACCACCGCTGAGACAAATCACCTTAGGGGGGCAACTTAGATTTTAACCATTAATATTTCGAATGATGAAAAAGCATAGATATATAAATAAAAAGAGCAGGATACTAAGCGTTTTTCTGCCGGATCGTAACAGTACATTAAAAATAGGAATTATCAGCCTGTTGGCACTGATAATGATAGGATGTGAGAAGTTTGTCGAAGTGGATCCCCCTAAAAATGTATTGATCGCAGAGGAAGTTTTTCAAGATCCTAACACGGTAGCCTCCACTATTGCAAATATGTATTATCAAATGCGTGAGCAAGGAATGGTTTCCGGACTGAACGGTTTGAGTATCGTTATGGGGATTTATTCCGATGAACTCGATTACTATGGCTTTAGTAATGATTATTTGGCCATGTATACGCATAATGTAAACGCCTCGAACGGCCTGGTAGATGAATGGTGGCGTAACGCTTATCAAATAATTTACCTGGCAAATAATATCCTAGAAGGGGTCAATAATGCAACAGAACTCAGTTCAAACGATAAAGAAAGATTTATGGGGCAGGCCTATTTTGTACGCGCTTACCTTCACAGTTTATTGGTAACCATGTATGGAGACGTTCCCTATATAACTTCTACCGATTACCTTTTGAATAACAAGGTGGCAAGGGATGATGAAAATGAGGTGTACGAGCATATTATTGAAGATTTAAAAAAGGCCTCTGAATTATTACCCGTTGAAGATGAGAGTGGTGAGCGAGTGATCCCCAATCAAATAGTGGCAAAAGCCTTGCTTTCAAGAATGCATTTGTATAGGGGTAATTGGGAACAGGCACAAACGATGGCCACTGAAGTAATTAATACAACAGGATATCATTTACAGGAGGATCTCGACAAAGTATTTTTAAAGAATTCACCGGAAACCATCTGGCAGTTTAAACCTGAAGGTATTATACAGTTAAACACCTATGAAGCAGCTCAGTTAATTATAGAGTTTATTCCGGGACAATCCTATTCATTACATAACAATTTATTAGCTGCTTTCGAACAAGGCGATTTAAGAAGAGTTCATTGGGTTAATAGTATTTCAAGTACAGCAGGCGATATCACCTTGTATTTTCCATATAAATACAAGCAAACAATAAATACTACCAATGAATCTTTAGAATTCTCCATCGTATTCCGAATGGCGGAACAACACTTAATTCGCGCCGAGGCCAGGGCGCATTTAAATAATATAGTGGGAGCACAGAATGATTTGAACACGATTAGAGAAAGGGCAGGCTTACCGCCAGTGAATATTGGAAGTTCAATTGGACTCATAGAAGCTATTACCAGGGAGCGGCGGGTAGAACTGTTTACAGAACACGGACACCGCTGGTTCGATCTTAAAAGATTAAAGAAGGCCAATCAGGTTCTTGAGAGTCTGAAGCCTAATTGGAGAAGTACTGATACTTTATTCCCAATTCCCATTAATGAATTGGAAATGAATCCGAAACTACAACCACAGAATAGTGGTTACTAAAAACCAATTTTATTAAATAAATATAAAAAAGGACCATGAAATTACATTCAATATTATTCATCATACTTTCATTGATACTGACGAATAACAGGGGATACCCTCAATCGCAAAGTAGCCAGGAGGAAAAGGACTGGAAAGAATTTAATGAACTAAAGCTCCTGTATTACAATACCCCGGAGCAGGAAGCTAAAGCCAAAAGCCCAAGTTTATTGGTATATAAGAGATATGAAGATGAAGTGTATAGCAAAAGGTCTGTTATGGCTGAAAAATTTATGAATAATTACCCGGAGTCGAAGTATTATAAAGAGGTACTGCAGTGGTATTTAAGCGCATTCTTTTTACCGGTATTTATCCCGGAAACTATAGAAAAAGAGCGACTTGAAATTCTTAATGCATTCTATGGTCCTGATAAATGGAAAGGAGCTGACCGTTTTCGAAGGGTCCTACCCATTAACAAAAGCGCAATGGAGTTGTGGTTGGAGAAAGGAAACAAGTATGTAGAAAAATTTTTAGCATCAAATGCCTCGCCACAGGATAAGTTTGAAATCGAACAGTCACTGATTAATCGGGATGTTTTTATAGCCAATAGGTGGTTTGTTGGATTGGAGAGAGAATCACTTGAAGAGGATTTTTGGGAACAATTTTATCAATTCTATTGGGAAAGTATTTATCAGCGCATAGAACAATTATTTTACAAATATTCCGAATTGGAATCCATGACTCACTATGCAAATCGGTTTGTGAAATATGTAACAGATCACTCAAAGGTTCCTTCTCTTAGGAAATATTATTGGCAACGCTTTTATGAATTTACCAATGAAAAAGAACATGCGAAGCATAAAGGTATAAGTGCTTTACAAAAAGTGGCTCTTGATAATCTAAAGGCACTAAACACCCAGGATATGAACGATAATAAGGCCAAATCAAAGGCTTTAGAAATGAGTTTTACTGCTATGGATGGCACGAAGGTAAACCTGAAGAATATGAGAGGCAAGGTGGTATTAATTGATTTTTGGTCAACTTACTGTCCTCCGTGCATTAAAGAAATGCCCCATGTGAAAGAACTCTATGACAAGTATAAAGACAATGGGTTTGAAGTAATCGGGATTATTGCCAATGGAGAAGAATCCCGAGAACAGATAATGAAGATTATGGAAAAAACCAGGGCTACCTGGCCGCAGCGTTTAGATAAAGCTTCAAATGTGTCGGTTAGTTATCATTCACTATATAACATCAATAGTTTGCCGACAGTTTGGTTATTGGATAAAGAAGGAAGAATAGTAGATAGAAATGCCAGGGGAGAAAGGTTGGAACCTTTGATACGTAAATATTTAGAGTTAGATTAGTAAGCGTAATATAAATAGGCTGCCTTAAATTAAAAGGCAGCCTTTTAATTTAAAATAAACTACTATTCAACCCTTTTTAAAGGATTCTCCAGTGATGGCTCGTCGTACAATTGGTAACCATTATGAGTACATAATTCACCCGTTGCCATTGGCGAACATTGAGTTTGCACTTGCTGAATTCCGGGAATAAAAGGATCGTCGTAATAACCAATCTGACTACTACTGTTTGCATCTGCTGCAAATGCAATACCTATTGCTACTAAAAAAGCAAAGGCTGGTAGGGCGGTTTTAAAAACTTTTGTCTTCATTTTTATAAATTTTAAATAATACCTACTCTTTAAGGTTTTCGGCTTCCCCTTCCTTAATTGCGCAATTAAGTTTTTATGTATTGTTTGATATTTTTCTCATGTATTGTAGAGATATTATTTGATTCAAGGATTATTGCGATTACTGCCAGAAACATAAATACTATATTAAATACCAAGTGTTCCGTCCACCCCAGTTGTTCGAGCACCCCGCCACATGAACAAGGGATATGGTCACTAAAGTTTAAAATAGCAATGATGTACATACTGAAAGCCATCATAAGACCAAGACTCGCATATAAAGCTGGGATGCGAAATTTTTTGACTATGAGTAGCAGCGCAAGTGCAAGTTCAATAGAAGGAACACCATAGGCCACCAGCCCCTTAAAATTGGTGAGCATGGGAGACTGCCCCAACTGCACCCTGAAGGTTTCAAAATCCAATAGCTTACTTACCGCAGCATATACAAACAACAGGATGTAGAAGAGGCAGATGATATCAATAATAGTGGCTTTTAGTTTCATTTTTCAGGCATTAGTAGTGTATATTTTAATTATTATGCCTTGTAAGTGTAGCTTTTGAAACCATTGCTAAAGTATTGCAAAGGATTGAATAGACACTTTTAAAAAACCTTTAAATAGATAAGAATACTATAAAAGTTGGATTTTATATGTTTTGAAATTCAAGCGGAGGAGGTTTTGAACGTGCTAAAATTGATTTATTGAACATTAAATGGTTCCAAACAGACAGTCATTCATTAAAGACCCCGTTTAAGTTCTTCGAGAAAGTAGGAGGTGCTAATCCCCGTTTTTGATTTAAAGGCTCTCGTAAACCGTTGTGTAGTGCTAAAACAAGCTTCTTTGGCCAGGGCAGCATTGGTGTATTTTCTTAAAATGGGTTCCTTTTTTAATCTCGCCACGATAAAATCTATTTTGAGGTCATTGATGTAGTTGGCAAAACTTTTACCTCGGAAACGAGCTATAATTTTAGATAGGTACTTGGAGTTTACATCAAATTGAGCGGCTAATTTACTTACAGATAAATTTTCATCCAGGAACTGCTGCTTCTCCTCAAAAGTTTTTAGCTGCTTGATGACTGTACTCACAACATCTTCACTAATATTTAGATCCGAATAGCTAAGGGGTGCAACAGGAGATACTACAGATTCCTTCGGTTCCTCATCCATCAGTTTTTTAAACTGCTCCTCATAGCGTTTTCTGATTTTTAAATGCCTAACCACAAACAAACCTAATAGCGAAAAAACGATCCCCAACCCTGCAGTGAGGTATCCTCTTCTTTTGTGTTCCTTGCGGAGCTGTATTTCCAAATTAGATTTCGTACGCTCCAGTACTTTGGTATCATATTCTTTGAATATTTTTTTGTAGAGGTAGTAGTTATGTTGGTTAAGAACACTATCTAGGCGCTCCAACTGATCAATATAATAAAGTTGTTGCTCGGTATCATCAGAAGAAATAGCCTGCTTTAGCAGGATCTCAAAACTTTCTCTTAGGTCTGCCCGGATATAATGATGCGCATTAAAGTTTTCATCAACGGTTTTGAAATCATCCATAGCCTTATCCTTTATACCCAGTGCCAAGTAACTTTTTCCACGATAAAAATACCCGATAGCACTATTAGCGAAGTCATCCCTTTTAGCAATACCTGGTAATACTTCATTAAGTAAGGTAAGGGCATTGTGGTAATTGTCTCTGTAGTATTGATTAACCCCTTCCGAAAGCTTAAAATAGATTTCCATGGTTGCCATACCCAATCGCCTGGATGCTTCTAGTCCTACTTTGTTAGTCTCAGAACAATCCCCGTAATTTCCCATGCGATTCTGGCATAGACTTATTTGGTGTAAGGTGTTCAGGTAGGCTCTTTCTTTATGATGCTTAAAATAAGGAAGGCATTCTTTGAGTAATGACAATGCTTCCATATAATAGCCCAGATAGTACTTTACCTGTGCGATGAGGTATTGGTTCTTGTAATATAAATAGGGTGTTTTATCCAGGGTAAGATACTCTGTTGCTTTGAGGTAGTTATTAAGAGCTGCAGTATGGTCTTTCGCTCCATAATGAACAATTCCTCGGGTGAGGTAACTACTCGCAATTAAACTACTGTCTTGAATACGTTTGGCGACCATGAGCATACTATCTGAAAATCGGATTTTTTGAACATGATCGGTGCGATGGAGGTAGTATTTGTAGGCATAAAATTCTTCAGTATCGTTTTTTTCTGCTCTTGCCTTCATTAAATAGGCCTTTAAATACGCTTGCTGTGAAATACTGCCTTTGGACGAAAGTTTAATTTTATGAGCTAAGGTAGCGTAGTCGATTGACACTAAACTATCGAGGTTGTTTAGACCCTGAGTTTGTGCACTGGCGGTTACGAAGTGTAAAGGCCACAACAGTATATAAAGTAATATTTGAACTGATATTTTCAAAATAAATGATATCGAATACAGGGTATTTACTTATATCTGTAATCTTTATAAATGTATTGAATTATTGCTAAAAATAGCGGTAAAAAGATTAATTATTTACAGAAAATACGTATTTAAATTTACGAAAATGCATTTGTATTCATTTGATTGATGTATGATTCTCTTCTAGCTTTGATTCGAATTCAAAAGCCAAATAGGCCCATAAACAGGGCTTTGGTTCAACCTTTCCGGAATACTGAACTGATTCACAGATTAAAACAACATTAAATCAAAATCATGAAAAATTTATTTAAATATTTTATATGCATTCTTTTTGTTTCCTGTAGCAATAATGAAGGAGACTATACTGATAATCCGGAACATAAGGCCTCTAAATCTATAATAACCAATGAAACTAAATCGCTTTATACATCAATTAAAGCCGATTACTTAAAACAAGCAGATCGTCCGTTAAGCACTGCGCAAAGAAGTGCCTTAATTCACAAACTCTCGGATAAATATGGATTAAACACCTATCCTAATACAGGTACCTCTTTAAGAATTAGTTATGAGGATATTACCAGGCAGGAGCTTCAGCAACTCATCGAGAATTCAGATTTAAGTACTGCCGCGAAAAACAGTTTGTCAAACTTTGCTAATACCATATTGATGGTCCAGTACCAACCGGATCCTGAACTTTATGATTATTTAATTCAATATCAATACAATGTACTAACAGACAACCAGTTTAATAGCTATGATATACAGGTGTTAAATACCACCTCAGATATGGCAATGTTGACAACCTATGGCGATGACGAAGAACGTGAAGATGAAGATTGGGATATAGCCGTCGGTCATATAGCCTCCTGGATTAATAGCTCCTTGGAAAGCAATGAGGAGGCAGCTTTAGAAACACTAATTCAACAGTTAAAATAATCCCCGAATAAACCTCGGAAAAGGGAGGGGTCATTCACAGGGCACCTCTCTTTTAATTAAATTAAAGAAGCTTTTATTTAATGATGATTTAAGTTATGGATGTTGATTACAATATGAGATCCATAGATAGATCGGAGCATATAAGGTTACAAACAAGCAATTTATACCTGATCATTATTCAATATGGAATACTACAAGTGTCTGGTGAGTATGTCAAATCTAATTTGCATCAAAAAGCGCTATTTCTAATCGGAACTAAACTTCCGGTATCCTTAAACATAGTCGGTACCGATTTTAGGGCTTGGCTTATTCAAATTAACTTAACTGTTCTCGGAAAGTATAATGCTTCGGGCTTGGCTCAATTATATTTTTATTCGATTGAAAAAGAAAAGTCCTTCAATTTAAGATTAAGTAATAGAACATATATCATATTAAAAATATTAACGAGTTATATATGGTATAAATCAAACTCACAGACATTTAATTCTTTAGAAAGGAATTTGAAACAGTTGGCCCTTGTAATCTTTTTTATGGAGGTAGAAAAGATTCTCCCTGTTTCAGAGCATTATATACTGGTTGATCACCAAATTTTCATTGACTTTTTAAAATTAGTGAATCAACACATTTCTAGCGAACATCAGGTGCAATTTTATGCAGATCGCCTTTGTGTTACTCCACAAACCCTGTCTTCAAAACTTAAAAAAATAAGTGGTAAAACTGCTAAATATTATTTAAGTGAAGTCCTGTTACAAAAAGCGGAAATTGCATTATCCGGCTCTTTATCTATTATTGAGATTTCAGAGAAATTGGGCTTTAGGAATCCAAGCTGCTTTAATATTTTTTTTAAATCTAAAACCAATCTAACACCTACATCATATAGAAAAAAGCTCCAGAAACTTACCAGTAAAACCAAATATTAAAACTATGACCCAAATTTTACTTACCGCAGAAGACCTTGAAGGATTTAAAGATGAATTAATTAATGAAGTTAAAATGCTTGTTAAGGAAGCCTTGCATACTTCCACCACGAATTGGATTAAATCGGCAGAAGTACGGAAATTACTCGGAATAAGTCATAGTACTTTATGTAAAATGAGAGCCAACGGGACCCTGCCATCCACTAAAATTGGAGGCATATATTTCCATGATAGAAAAGCGATTGCCCAACTTTTAGGAGTAAATATATCCTTTGAAGAAGCATAGAATGACAATCTTAATTTATAATAATTTAAAACTATTCAACATGCAAACTGAGTTTCGTGTAAAATCATACAAAAACAGAGCTAAGCAATATTATAAAATAAAAAACTTCAGAAAAGCTGCTCAAGTCTATACCTTATTAATAGCAAGTAATCCAAGTCATGCAAGTCTTTATTACCACAGGGCTAAATGTTATAGCAAACTGTGGTGGTACAGGAGCGCCTTAAAAGATCTTAATACCTGTATTAATATTGATCCGAAGTATTATAAGGCCTATAGTTTAATGGGATTTATATTCACAGAAAAAAATAAATACGATTTGGCTAAACTTCATCTTCAGCATTGCGTTGATATTAACCCGAACTATCCCAAAGTATACAAACACCTGGCTTTTTGGGAGTATGCCAATAATAATTATAAGAAAGTGTTTGATCACCTGAATAAAGGATTGATGTTATCCCCTGAAAAACCATTATTCTATTATTTAAAAGGGATTGTCTATGAAGAACTTAATAAGTTCACTATAGCCATAAATCATTATAAAAAAGCTATTGAAATTAATCCTTGTTATGCCATTGCTATTTTGAATCTTGCAAATTTACTAGCAACCATAGGGAAACACTCTGATGCATTAAATGTATACGATCAATTATTGGAGTTAAATCCGAATAATGATATTGCTTATGTAAATAAAGGAGCTGTTTACGTGGAATTGACTATGACTGAAAAGGCCTTAGCATGTTTCAACAGGGCAATATTGATTAATAATCAAAATGCGGATGCTTTTTATAAACGTTCAAAACTAATGTTGCTTGGTAAAGAGACGAGTCTGGCATTAAATGATTTGAATACTTGTTTACATATAGACCCTTATTGTATGGAGGCATACTACTATAGAGGCTTTATTCATTTAATTAAAAAGAATTATAAAGACGCCCTTTCAGATTTTGATAAATTTATTGAAATGGAGGATGAGGAAGCGGCAGCCTACCATTACAGAAGCGAAGTACATATGAAGCTTGGAAATATCGCGGCGGCTCTGGAAGACAAGAACAGAGCCCACAAACTCGACCCGGATAACTTTACACTCTAATCGAATCATGAGTGCGAATCATGGTATCAAATCTTTTCTTTGAGAATAAAAGACTAGCAGACCGTTACAGTCTTCAGGTTTTGATTTTGTAATTTTACCATGCTTCCCAAAAAGCCACTGCATCACTAGCTTGTCTTTTTGGATCCTACGACATACAAATGAAAAATAAATTACACATTTTTAAAACAGTAGCGCATTACAATAGCTTTACCAAAGCGGCAGAGCAATTGTCAATTTCACAACCCGCCATTTCCAAAGCGGTTCGAACCCTAGAAGACACCTATAAAACCACCTTCTTTGTTAGAAACAGGAACGCTATTGAGCTTACCGACGAAGGCAAAGCGTTTTTAGTATATGTGAATAAAATACTGGATGTCTATGCTAAAATTGAAGAACAATTTTTAACCAAAAAAGAATTATTTCCCGAACGCATACAAATGGGAGTAAGCACCACCGTGGGGAATTATATTTTACCTGGTGTAATCGCTAAATTTAAAACTCAATTTCCTCAGACAAACTTTAAAATAACCTCCGATAATTCGGAGAACATCGAACAGTTAATACTAAACCAACAACTGGATTATGGTATTACGGAAGGAAAAAATACCAATCCGAAACTACATTTCAAGAAGCTGATCAAAGATGAAATTGTACTGGTTACCAATGCCGCTAATCGAAGCATTAAAAACGGAACCATCACTATCGAAACCTTAAAGGAAATCAACATGGTTGGCAGGGAATCCGGCTCCGGAACTAAAGATATCATCGCAAGTGCCTTACGAGACCATCAGGTTGATCAACTTCATACGGTGGTGAGTTTTAATAGTACCGAAGCCATCAAAAATTACCTGTATTATTCAAATGACTACGCCCTGCTATCGATACATTCCGTCACAGAAGACTTGCTAAATAATAAACTCAAGGTTATAGACATTAAAGGTATTGCGATCGAACGATGGTTCTATTTTGTTTGTCGTACAGGCTATCAGTCAGGAACTATGGATGCATTGGAAAATTTCATACATAACAACTATAACTTTTAGTTATGCAACATAGCTAATTACTGTGCTTAAATGTTATTGTTTGACCATACCTTTGCAGGTATATATGAATAACATGAAAGCAGTTTTATCACCTTTAGTTTATACAACCCTGGTAATATTGATCCTCTTCGGTATTATCAATAGTGGGGTAGCCCTGGTACTAGGTTTTTTATCTTCTGTTTTTTTAGAAAACCCTTTTAAAAAATATACGCATACTCTGGTTAGTGTACTTCTCAAAATAGCGGTTATCGGCCTGGGTTTTGGAATGTTCATCAAAGAAACAATCAAAGTGAGTGGGGAAGGACTGCATCTTACCCTGTTATCTATTGTGCTAACCGTTGGCCTGGGATTATTGCTGACACGCCTATTGAATCTCGACTTTAAACTGGGGCATTTAATTACCTCGGGAACCTCCATTTGTGGAGGTAGTGCCATTGCAGCTATTGCCCCGGTCATCAAGGCGGAAGCCAGGATCATTAGTATGGCCCTGGGGGTCGTATTCTTTTTAAATGCCTTAGCCTTATTTATTTTTCCTTCAATAGGGCATTGGTTTCATTTGAGTCAACACCAATTCGGAATGTGGTGTGCCATAGCCATCCACGATACCAGCTCTGTAGTAGGAGCTGCCATGAGTTATGGAGATGAAGCCTTAAAAATTGCCACCACCGTTAAACTATCAAGAACCCTGTGGATAATTCCGATGGCGATCTTTTCCATGTTTTATTTTCGTACCAAAAAGGAGAAGATTAAATTCCCATATTTTATACTTCTGTTTATAGGAGCCATCATAGCCAATAGTTACCATATCATCCCGGCAGAGCTTTCCCATAACATCGTTTTGGTCTCAAAAAGATTACTGGTATTTAGCCTGTTTGTAGTAGGGAGTACCATTTCTTTAAAAGATCTGAAGAAGGCAGGTACGAAACCGTTGGTTCTCGCACTGTTTTTATGGACCTTTATCTCGGTCTTTTCTTTAGCCTTTATAATTTTATAGTACCCGGACCACCACCTGGCATGGTATCATAACAGGATAAGCTATTAAAGCCTGTCGGGATATTACTTCTCCGAATTCTCCCGGGCTTCCCTTCTTTCTACAAATTCGATAAAGTAGTCTTTAACCTTTTTGTTTTTCCCTTTTTCCTTTTCAAATTTCTCCAGTAGCTCAGGATCAGTAGCCTCCAATAAATCATGCATGGTGTATCTGTTCAATTCCATGAACTTACCATTGGCCAGGTTAAAGAAGCCATGTGTTTTATTATAAGAACTACTGGTGTGAGAACCGTTTCGAATGGTAGATTTTTGAAGAAATTCCAGGTAACAGAACTGACCGTAGAATTCAACCTCATAGAAATTGGTCTTAGAGTCAAATTCTTTCATGGCAGCGGGATTGATATAGACATGTGTTCCATCGCTGAAGCCGATGATACCACCGATCTTTTCTGCTTCCTTACGCTTTAGCTTAAAACGTTTTACCGGATGCCCTTCAAGTCCCATAAGTCCGTGCGAAGCTTTTTTATCCTGGATATCAAATTGAGAGAGCTCCAGGGTAGGAGCGTTGGTGATAAATTCGCCATATGTTTTATAAACACCGGGTTTGTAAGTTGCCTGATCCCATATAAATTCCTGCGAAATACCGAATTGACTGAATATGATCAAACAAAAAATTAGTAGTGATTTTCTCATAGTTTGGGTTGATTTAGTTTAGTTTTTGGTGGGTAAAACTAATATTAATTTTTAACCTGCCTAAATTTTAATCCAAGAAATCCGGAGGATTTAAAAGGATCATAAGAGTGGGGAAAGAAGTGAATAAAATAGAAAACAGGTGTTGCTTTTCAACCGCTCTCAGTGAGATTCCTGCTTGGCGGAGCAACCAAAAATACCTATAACCATACCTCTTTGCTTGCGAATAAATGGAACAATGATGAATAAAGTAAGTAAATACCCGGATTTAATTAAAGTTGTTTTCCAAAAAAATAAGTATTTTCAAACAATGAAAATTGCAGCAAATCAATCAAAATGCTTGTCAATTTTCATTGTTTTATGACTGTAACACACCATAATACGCCATTTTAAAAGGATATTATGACCTGTATTTACTGATGATAACACACTGATAACCAACTTATATAATCGTTTAATGGTGAGGTGGGATGCTCATTTTTGATGTATTTTTAGGTTTTTAATTAATTATTAACTTATAAATCATTTACAAATGAAAAAAGTATTATTATTGTTAGTAGCAGTTTTAGGAGTATTAACCTACGCATGTACCCCAGATACATCGCATGAAGAAACGCAAGAATTGTATGGAATTGACAAAGACAAGGTCGTACCTCCAGGAGAAAAAGGGAGGCAACAAGAAGTCTATGGAATCGATAAAGACAAAGTCGTACCTCCAGGAGAAAAAGGGAGGCAGCAAGGCTAAAAAAGATGTTATTCTTATTGGAGCAATAGCCTTTTTAGGGGCTATTGCTCCCTTTTTACATATCTTTTATATAAACTCAGGAGTAACAGGCATTTTCGGATTTAAAGAAATGTCGTCCTTCTTATTTGCCATAGGTTTTCCCGTCCTGGCCGTTTGTTATGGCTTTATTCTCAATTTTATCAGCTATAAACTCGAAGAGCTGAGAGCCACCTTTCAATTAATATCCATTGTCGTAATGTCTATTGGCTTCTACTTTATTTCATGGGCCATTATTCCGTCGGTACAAGATTATCCACCGCTGATGTACTACGGTTTTATGATCCTGATCGCTATTGCTTGTAGTTTATTCATGATCAACTTACATAACCTCTTACCATCGAGCGACCATTTAAAATTGGTCGTGCGCTACCTTACAACCGTTATTGAATTTGAAGGGAAGGAACATGCCAAAGACAAAGATGCTTATGAACGTAATGTCAGTAAGCCGATAAAAGATTATGTCGATGAGCAGACTAAATAACTCTATTGAAATCTTGAATCAAGTGGTTCTAAGCTAACTCCTCTTTAAAAAATTCAATGGTTCGGCTCCAGGCTAATTTGGCAGCAGCTTCATCATAACGTGGTGTCGAGTCGTTATGAAATCCATGGTTGGTATTCTGATAGATATAAGCAATATATTCCTTATCGTATTGGTTCAACGCTTTTTCATAAGCAGGCCAACCGGCATTGACACGTTCGTCCAATTCAGCATAGTGTAATAATAGAGGGGCATTAATATCCGGAACCAGTTCCAGTGGGGGCTGACTTCCATAGAAAGGAACAGCAGCTTTAAGGTCTTTTAACTTTACAGCCATCATATTCGAGATCCATCCTCCAAAACAGAATCCTACAACACCCACATGGCCTGTACATTCCTTATGATTCCTTAAATACTCAAACGCAGCGATAAAGTCCTCCAGCATCTCATTCCGGTCCCGTTTGCGCTGCATAGCTCTTCCGTCATCATCATTACCCGGGTAACCGCCCAAAGGTGACAACGCATCGGGTGCAATGGTGATAAATCCAGCCAGTGCCCCACGACGAGCCACATCCGCTATATGCGGATTTAATCCGCGGTTTTCATGTACCACCACAATCCCCGGTAACTTCCCTGTCGCACCCTTGGGGCGCGATAATTGAGCCTTGATCTTACCACCGCCCTTAGGCGACTCGTATTCGATGGTCTCCGTATGAAGCTCCTGGCTTTCCGCCGCCACCTGTATGGTATTTTCGTAATTAGGGAGCACAAAGCTCAATAACGATGAAATGGTAAGGCCACCTACAGCATATAGCGATAACTTTTCAATGAATTCCTTACGATCCATTTTATTGTGTGCATAGGCATCATATAAGTCGAATACCTTTTGGTCGATGTCTTTCTTTTCAATCTTTTTCATAAGTGATGGTTGCTAAAGTGTTGGTAATAATAATCTTAAAGTTAACGGTAAAACGGAAATAAACCAAAATTAATACGATCGGTAAGGAAATAGCGGGAGAAAGGGTAAATAAAAAAGAAACCCCGCCCGAATGAGCGAGGTTATCAACCAAATTAATCAACTGATCTTACCTTAAAAATAAGAAAGTTAATGTTGCTGTTATCTAACTAAAGATGAGGTGCTACCTGCTTTTCAAAAGGCACCGAATTCCGCAAGTGCACACACATCTTTATTGTAGGTACTGTTCATAGTTATTCTAACATAGCGCAGACTGAGCGGATCGGCAAAAGTTCTGATCTGTCGCTCCTGTATTTGCTGCAAGCTATAATCACCCATCTTCGTCCAGTTCGTCTGGTCGTTACTGATCTCGATGGTGTAATTTTTAATATGTACTTGTAACGGACCACTGTTGTTCGGGTCGGTTTGCTGTCGTTGTACGAATGTGAAACCGTTTACCGTTTTAACAGCTCCCATATCGACGATAAAATCTTGTGGAATTTTTCCGATCTGAGGAGCACCCCACCATTCGCTGTGCCAGAAGGTATTACGATCGTTATCGATTAGGTTTTCTTTTCCTTTGCCGGCTTGTTCCGATTTTATATAGGTCACCTGCCAGTCCGATTTATCCATTTCATTGATGGTTTCATTTAAATGCATATCCAGGAGTGGCTTCCCATTAAGCATGAAATACCCGAAATTATCGATACTCTCCAGGGTTCCGTCCTCAAAGACGATACGAAGTTTTAGTCGGATAAAGGCCCAGTCTTCACGCATGTCAGGGTAAAACCCGGCCAGTGGCATCGTTAATTCTGCATTACCGTTCTCATCGAAGGCGGTGGTCCAATTAATAGCATCGTAATCGTTATTCACCCATGCAGGGTACTTATCGTGATAAACCGCCAAATGAGCCGGCTTGGCCCCGGTAGCTACCAGGTGCGCCTTGATATAGATGTTTTCCTCGTCCGAAGTGAATTCGAAATTGTCCAAACCAAATTCAGGTGAGGTATAGTGCGGACTGGCAGTAGTCTGAAAGATCTGGTTCTTATCCAGGATAGCGCAAGCTGCCTTAGTGATATGAACTTTCCCCGCATATTCTTGTCTCGACAATCGGCCACCACCGCCACTCATAATACATTCCCTGAAATTATCAGGATCGTTATAACGCTCCCGGTCGTGGGGTACGTTCAAAGAGTGTAATAATTCGTGCATATTCGACCCCACTTTTAAACAATCGCCTTCAGTAGTTCCGTTTCTGAAGTATTTCATGTCTAACTTCTCGTAATCTATTAAATAGGCCAGGTTGTTTATACCTGTGAAAAAAAGCTTGGGATCCGGGTTAAAATCACAGCCTGATCCGTTGCCGGTACCGCGTTGGAAAATGGCCGTATGAGGTCCGGCTTTCTCTTCAGGATGCTCGGCAAAATAAGCGTTTACTTCTTCTGCAATGTATTTTATATTTTGTGAACCACTACGGTAGTCTTCGTACTGCCCCTCAATAGGAATGATTTTCACCAATGAGTCATTGTAAACATCCCTGAGTAATCCAAACTTTCTTCTTTCATAGCCATAACTCCCTAATTCGTCCGCCAGGTATTCCTGCCAAAATGTTAATACCCCCGAAAGTCGCTTCTGATACTTTGGATGTGGTTGGGTGCCTTTAGGATAAAAATAGACCACGTTAAGGTTATAAGGCATATCCGAACGATAATCCGGTTCAGGATCCTCAGTACCTTTTAAATGCTCGTAGGTCAACGTTTCCGAAGTGTCATATTCACTGCATGCGTAACACAGTGTAAACAAAATGACCGCACCTATCAGGTGGGGCAGGCGAAAAGTAATTGTTGATAGTAATGTTTTCATAATAGATAAAGTTTAAAAGTTTATCAATTTTATTGGTGTGGTTTTTAGTGATATAAAGAGCGTGATTTATGGCTAAAAAAACGGGGAATTGGTCGTTGAATACCCATGACATTTTTGTTTTTTGAGATTTTAAGCCCTGTAAACTTGTGGTTTGAAGAACAGAACAATTCAATTCCAACATTTTTTATTTAATGAGCAAAGCGGCCTCAAGTCTTCAAAGAATTGATTGATCCTGCCATACCAGTACCCATAACCTTCATGACCAAAAGTTAAAAATGTGAATGATAGCGAAATGTTCGTTACTTGTCGAAAACGAACATAAGTGTTCGAAATCGAACACATTCTTATTTCTTTATCAAGCATAAAGAACTGATTATAAAGTATTTATGATTTTGGTATACAATTGGCACATACCCTGGCATGGATAAAATTATTGATAAGAAAAGTCAACGTACTAATAAGTTAAAGCGACTTAGGGTTCCTATGGGAATTGGAGGCGTGGTTATTTTCCTGCTGATAGGGTTGCCACAATTTTTCAGAGCTTCTCTGGAAAGAGATGCAGTAATTATAGAAACAGTAAAAAGAGGGAGCGTTGCCAATACACTTTCTGCGGAAGGGATAGTGGAACCTTTTGGTGAAGTGGTCCTGGTAAGTCCGGCAACCGCAAAAATTAAAAGTGTGTTCCGGGAAGCCGGGGCAGTGATCGATTCCGGACAAGCCATCCTTCAACTCGATGCTGAGTTTATGGCCAGGGAATATAAACGCCTGGAAGACGAATTAAAATTAAAAGACAATAACGTACAGAAATTAAGACTCGAACTTCAAAAGAATTTACGCCAGATAAAACTAGAAAACGAAATTAAAGAATTACAGGTAAAGAACTTCATAGCTGCAGTAGATCGTATGGAACGCTTGTATGAAATTGGAGGTGCTACCAAAGAGGCCTTAAACGAAAGCAAACAAAACCTTGAGATTGCCCGTTTAGAAAAAGAGAAGCTACAGAGTGAATACGAATATAAAAAGGCATCCTTCGGACAGGAGTTGGCCAACGAAAGTATTTTGTCTTCTATTCAGCGTCAAAAGCTGGAAGAACTCGGCAAGAAACTCGAAGATGCTTCCTTAAAAGCCCAGCAGGCAGGAATGCTTACCTGGGTAGAAAAACGCATCGGAGTACAAGTGCAGGAAGGGGAACCCTTGGCTAAAATAGCAAACGTTTCTTCCTTTATCTTAACCGCCAGGATCTCTGACCGCTATATGCAACAATTGCAAATAGGATTACCGGTACTGGTTACGGTTAACAGTGAAGTAGCTAAAGGAGAAATCGATCAAATTTCACCAACCGTTGAAAATAATGCCGTTAATTTTAAGGTACGACTGGAAGCCAATAGTCAGGATATGCTTAAACCAAACCTCTCTGTTCCGGTTTCTGTGGTAATCGGGAATAAGGAAAATACCTTGTTCTTGCCGGATGGAGCTGCTTTTAAAGGTGCCAAAACACAAAAGGTCTTTGTGTTAAATGATGATAAGGCAATAGCTAAAGAGGTGGAACTGGGCATACAGGCCGATGGAAAAGTAGAGATCTTAAGCGGACTGGAAGAAGGTGATCAGGTAATTATTTCTGATATGGAAAATTACAAGAACAAATCTAAAGTCAATATCCGATGAAGAAGCTTTTAACAGGCATAATGTTATTGATTTGCGGGATAGGACTGGCACAACAATCCGACTATACCCTGGAACAGCTTATCAGCCTGGCACAGGGAAATGCGATGAGCCAGAAAGAGGCAGTCCTTACCCTTAGAGAAGCGGCGTTGGATTATGAAGCGATTAAAGCTGCATTAAAACCGCAACTTAATCTGAAAGCACAATTACCTAATTTCTATAAAAGTTCTTCAGCCGTTACACAACCGGACGGAAGTATTAGCTTCCTTCCAATCTCTCAGGATGACAGCGATTTGCAATTGCAGCTGTCTAAACAAATAGGCCCCACCAATACCCGCCTGTTTACCGAGGTAAACCTGCAGCGCTATGAAAACTTTACGGCCGATGCGGTACTTTACAATAGTGTGCCCTTTAGAGTGGGTATACAACAGGGAATCAATACCTTTAACAGGTTTAAATGGGATAAATCACTGAATCAGATCGATTATCAGATCGCCTTAAAAAACTCAGAGGTGAACATGGAAAAGGTAGCCCTCGAAGTGGTTTCCGGTTTTTTTAACTTACTATTGGCCCAGGTGAGTCACGAAATAGCAGAAACCAATCGCGATAGTAATGAGAAAATCTATAACATCGCAAAAGAACGCTATAGTTTGGGAGTGCTTTCGAAGGCAGATCTGTACCAGTTGGAATTGCAATTGAATAAATCGGAGGAACAGTTGATCAGTGCAAAAAGACAGTTATTAAGTTCTGATAGCGCCCTCAGACGTGCAGTGAATGTGTTTTCTGATCAGGATAACTTATTCAAAGTACTGGTTCCTCAACAAGTAAACCATTTCTTTATCGATCCGGATAAAGCGGTTACTCTGGCATGGAACAACCGACCGGAGCAACTCGAAAATGAACGGGCCCTTATGGAAGCGGAAATGGTTTTGGAACAAGAAAGAAAAACTCGTGGCCTCCAGATGCAACTTTACGGAAGTGTAGGGGTAATAGGTTCCGGAATGGATATAAGTACGGCTTATCAAAACTCAAAAGCTGATGTATTGGTGCAATTAGGACTGGAAGTGCCTATTTTTGACGGAGGGCAACGCCGTATCGCCATCGAAAAGCGTAAAACCCAGCTAGCCTTCAACCAGGCCGAAAATACCTTTAGAGAACAAAGTTTTAAGCAAAGAGTACGACAGTTGGTCATTCAATTCAATGAGATCCAGGAGGAACTGGAGTGGAGTCAGAAGAATTTAGATCTGGCACAAAAGCGCTATGAAATAGCCAATCAACGGTATGTCCTGAACGGGATCAGCGTAACCGATCTAACCCTGGCCTTTGCAGAACGGGATACCACATGGCGCAATCATATTATCCTTTTGCAAAGCTATTGGACCCTCTATTACACCATAAGAGAATTAACGTTATACAATTTTGAAACATCTAATTATTTATACCAATGATAAAGATAGAAAACCTTAACAAATCGTATTTCACAGATACACTGGAAACACAAGCACTGCAAAATATCAATTTAGATATAGCTGAAGGGGAATTCATTTCAATAATGGGCCCTTCAGGATGCGGGAAATCCACCTTATTAAATATGATCGGTTTGATCGATCAACCAACCGACGGACAGATATTCATCAATCAAATGCAACTGGAAGCCCTACCGGAAAAGAAACTGGCCGAGTTTAGAAACCAACACCTCGGTTTTATCTTTCAGAGCTTTCACCTAATCTCGGATTTGTCCGTAATTGATAATGTGGAACTCCCGCTTCTTTACAGAAAAGTAAATGCTAAGAAACGCAAAGAAATGGCTGAGGCGGCTTTGGAAAAGGTCGGACTGCTGCATCGTAAGAATCATTACCCAAATCAACTCTCGGGTGGACAACGACAAAGAGTGGCCATTGCCAGAGCGATTATTGGTCAGCCTTCTGTATTATTAGCGGATGAACCTACCGGAAACCTTGATAGTGTTTTAGGAACCCAGGTAATGGACCTGTTAATGGAACTCAACAGCGCTTCAAAAGTAACCATCGTAATGGTTACACACGATGAAGCCATTGCGCAGCGAACCAATCGTATTGTACGTTTATTTGATGGAAACATCGTCAACTAAAAACTACTGAGATGTTAAAGAACTATTTAAAAATAGCACTAAACAGCCTTCGGAAGAATGTGTTGTACACCGGGGTAACCCTCTTTGGGATTAGTTTTACCCTTATGGTACTCATATTTGCGGTGGCCGTGCTGGAAAATGAATTAGGAAGCAATAAACCCATGACAAACTCAGATAAACTTATGTTTATTCCGAGTATGACCGCCAAAGGGTACGAACGACAAAAAGAAACAAAATACGATAGTATTTGGGTAGACGATACCCTGAAAATAGATACCATTACCACCACCAAGATCAATAGGGCCAATGTGGTTAATGAATCGAATGCAGGCTTGTCTTATTCCGTGTTTAACGATAGACTTAAAACCATGACGACCCCCAGGTTTAAGTCAGTATATTTTCCTAAAATACCGATCAATGTATATCCGTCGAATGCCAAATTAGAATTAGAGGCTAATCTGGTGGATGCGGAGTTCTGGAAGATCTTTGACTTTAAATTCCTCGAGGGTAAGGCCTTTTCCGAAATGGCTGTAGAAAATAGGGTTAGAGAAGTGGTCATGAAAAAAGAGGCCGCTAAAGCTTATTTCGGAGATAAGGATTCTTACCTGGGGAGTGAATTTACCTGGGGTTCCAATGGTACTTTTAAGGTAGTGGGGATTGTAGATAAATCCGTGTCCTCCAATGAAGCAGTAAGTGTCGATTTGTTTTTCCCGGTTACATTTACCAACAGCGACGACCTTAACTACAGCTTTGGTCACCTCGGATCCGGTCATGTGGTCCTGATGGCTCATAACCATAATGATTTCGATAAAATATCTGCGGAGCTCGATAAGGTGGAAAACAACATTCAGCCAGTCGATGATTTCGACGAGTTCATTTTTAATGAAAAAACGCTGGAGGATATGTACGCCTGGGGTTTTATAGGAAATCAAACGCAACGATTTGGTAGTAAACTTTTAGGGTATATTTTCACGGGCCTCGGACTCTTTTTGCTCATTCCCCTGATTAACCTTATCAACCTGAATAGCACCCGGGTCCTTGAAAGATCGGCCGAAATCGGAGTTCGAAAAGCCTTTGGGGCACAAACAAAAGATGTGTTGGTACAGTTCCTGTTTGAGAACCTGATCTTAACCCTTATCGGAGGTTTTATTGGACTGATTCTTAGTCAACTCTTATTAGGACTATTTAACGCAAACCAGTGGCTGGGAGAAACCCATTTGGCCATCAATCCGATGGTTGCCTTTATCGGGTTGGTTATCATGATCGTTTTTTCATTTCTGTCAGGAATCATTCCTGCCTACAGAATTTCTAGAATTGCTATTTCCAACGCTTTAAAAACTGCCTCATTATGATAGTTCATTATTTAAAATTATTGTGGAAACGTCGCAGAAGACACACCCTTCTGTTCCTGGAGTTTGTATTTACCTTTTTTATTCTGATTGCTGTACTGCACTATACTTTGAATAAGGTAAAATACATGAATGAACCGATGGGGTTTGATTCCGAGAACCAATATATTGCCAATATACAATTTGACAGAGAACTATTGAAAGACTCTGCGGGCTTCTTTAACCTTACCAATAAACTGAAATTAGGATTAAAATCCCTTCCGGAAGTGGAGACCGTAAGTGTCTCTAATTATGTATATCCCTACGGAAATGCAGAATGGTACACCAATAATGAATCTGATAACTTTTCGTATAGAACATCTTATACCCAGGTCGATGAAGAAGCAATTAATGCTTATAATTTGAATATGGTGGCAGGACGATTCTATACCAAAGCAGATTACATCAGAAAGAAAGTGCCTATCGTGGTTAACCAGGCATTTGTGGATACCTTTATGGAAGGAAAAGATCCGGTGGGTTTTGTACTTACCCTACATGGCGAAGATGCAGAAATAATTGGAGTAACCGAAGCATTCAAATATAATGGAATCTTTTTGGAAGGTGAACCTTTTACCTTTTACCCGCTGAATTACAGCTGGGGCAATTCGGCGGCCTTGGTCATAGATATGAAACCGGGTACGCCCGCAACCGTGCAAAAGGAAATGCATGAAATCCTTAAAAAAGAACTCAAACACGAGAACTTTTCTCTAACCACCTTAGACGACCTAAAGCAGACGTTTAATAACCGTTTTTGGGTGCCATTGATAGGAATGCTCAGCGTGAGTCTGTTTTTGATCATTAATATAGCAATGGGGTTATTCGGAACTTTGCGATATGCTATCAATAAAAGAAAATCAGAGATCGGATTGAGAAAAGTACTGGGAGCCACCACGAGAAATATTCGTTTTCAGGTAGTCGGAGAGGTAATATTACTTATGATATTAGCTTTTTTCGTAGCCTTGATTCCTGCTGTCCAGATATTTGAATTTGGAAACCTGATCACCGATTACAGTACTTTTATAACATCTATTGCTTTGAGCTTGCTTTTAATTCTTATTTTGGTGTTAATTTGTAGTATTATACCAAGCCAAAGAGCTTCTAAACTTATGCCAGCGGTAGCTTTACATGAAGAGTAATACAAAACACCCATATAAAATACTCGTGCTTGACGACGACGAAACCGTTTGTCAATCACTCCGATATTTGTTTATCAAACAGGGTTGGGAGGTGCAAACACTTACCAACCCTCTTAATGCAGTGGCTTTTCTGAAAAATAACCCTGCCGATCTGATTTTGCTGGATCTGAACTTTAGAGTGGGAACCGATGGAAAGGAAGGCCTGGGGATATTAAAAGAAATTAAAAGTTATACGAAGGAGGTGCCGGTCATTTTATTTACCGCCTGGGGCAGCATGCAGTTAGCGATTGATGGAATGAAGCTGGGGGCTGCTGACTTTTTAACCAAACCCTGGGATAATGAAAACCTGATTGCTGCCATTCGTACACAATTACAGCTAAGAGGTAAAAATGAAGATCCACCAACGTCACATTCTAGCCTGGATGCTATTATTGGAACTTCTGAAACCATTAAGGCAATTAAAGAATGGATCGTTAAAGCTGCACCCACCGATGCTACCGTTTTAATTTCAGGAGAGAGTGGTACCGGAAAAGAATTGGTGGCTAAAGCCATCCATGACCTTAGCAAACGACAAGATCAGGCTTTTGTCTCAGTCAACCTGGGAGCCATTCCTGATTCTCTTTTTGAAAGCGAACTCTTCGGTCATAAAAAGGGGGCCTTTACTTCGGCTGTTTCTGATCGGGAAGGACGTTTTAAATTGGCTGAGAAGGGAACCCTGTTTCTCGATGAGATCGGAGATTTAGCCCTGGCCTCACAAGTAAAGCTTTTAAGGGTTCTTCAGGAAAAAACCTTTGAACCCCTGGGAGGTTCGAAACCGATCAAAACAGATGTTCGCATCATCTCCGCCACGCATAAAGATCTTTCAGATATGGTGGTACGCGAAACTTTTAGAGAAGACTTGTTCTATCGAATCAACCTGTTGCATATACATCTCCCTGCCTTATCAGAACGTCGTGAAGACATTCCGCTTTTGGTAAATCATTTTATTCAACAGTTCAATGCAACTCAGAATAAAAAGGTGAAAGTAGAGTCTCATGCGCTGGAATGGTTAGAAAAGCAGGCATACCCGGGTAATATTCGTCAGCTTAAGAACTGTATCGAACGGACGGTGTTATTAACTTCAAAGAATAGTTTGGGTATCAAAGATTTTAAACCTCATTTAGAAGCAAAACCTGGGGGAAGTAATAAATTCCCAAAGGTGGGCGAACTTACCCTCGATGAAATGGAGAAGACACTAATAGCAAATGCTTTAGAGTTTTATGCCGGAAATATTACCGATGCCGCACGGTCCCTCGGAATAACCCGTAGCGCCCTATATCGCCGAATCGAAAAATACAATATAAATTATGACGCTTAAATGGCGATACCGCTTATATCATGGGGTAGTGTTCTCTATGTTCACCGCCCTGGTGATATATACCTTTCACGATCGATTGTTGTACCTAATGATAGCCGAAATCATGGTGTTCGTGCTCATCGTTTTATCATTTTACCTTTTCAAGTCATTGTTCTTGCCTATCGAACAGATTAATCTGGGGATCGATACCATAAAAGATCAGGATTTTACAGTTAAGATCAGTGAAACAGGAATGAAAGAAGTGGATGAGATGATTAAAGTTTATAATTCACTCATTGAAAACATCAGGAATGAGCGACGGTTTCAAAAAGAACAACATTTCTTTCTCTCGCAATTACTGGAGAGCCTCCCGATTGGGGTCCTTATTTTAGATTACGACGATCAGATTGCCGAATACAATCCTGCAGCATCTAAATTTTTTAATCTTGAGAAAACCGATATAGGAGCTCCAATATCGAAAGTATTACCTTTTGTAAATAGCACGGAAGCCACTACAACATTTCCGATAAAAAGATATCAGAACAATTATTACCGGGTAATAGCAAACACCTTTGTTCATAAAGGATTTCATAGAAAGATCATCATGCTCGAAGAAGTGAGTAAGGAAGTCTTTGCTATCGAAAAAAAGGCCTACGATAAGGTGATACGAATGATGGCCCATGAGGTTAAGAATTCGGTGGGAGCCGTAAACTCAATATTGGAGGAATTAAAGAATGATCTGGATACCGAAGAGGCCAACCTTTTAGAGATAAGTGTTCGAAGAAATAAAGCCCTGAATCAATTCATTAATAATTTTGCTAGGGTGGTTCGTATTCCTGAAGCTCATAAAGAACCAATAGAATTAGGGACCTGGATTGAAGAGGTATTGATCCTGATGAAGCCTAAAGCTGAAGCTAAAGGGGTTTCGATGAGGTTTATAAATCCAGGACTTAAAGTGTATCAATATATCGATGCGACCCTCTTGGAACAAGTGCTTATTAATGTATTACTCAATGCAATAGATGCCTCGGAAAATGCAGCCCAAAAGGAAGTAAAAGTCGAACTAACTAAAAATCAGTTAATCGTTACAGATTTTGGAATTGGAATTCCTGAAGAACTGCAAAAAGAACTTTTTACACCCTTTTTTACGACCAAACCTAAAGGACAGGGAATCGGACTAACCATGGTGCGAGATATCCTCGAAAAGCACGGGTTTCAATACCGTTTGAGTAGTGATAATGGAGCTACCCGATTTCAAATTAAATTTTAGGCAACTGCCTGCAAGGACTCCAAAATTAAAGTTAATCCGGAATAATACCGC
The DNA here is from genome assembly GCF_900116365.1 of Zhouia amylolytica. Taxonomy (GTDB): domain Bacteria; phylum Bacteroidota; class Bacteroidia; order Flavobacteriales; family Flavobacteriaceae; genus Zhouia; species Zhouia amylolytica. The sequence continues at coordinate 375,565 of NZ_FPAG01000002.1, forward strand.
CTGAATTGGGTGAAAAACCCCTGTTTTTACGCTTTTAGATTTTGTAACTTTATTTAAGGAGAGGGACGTATTAACTTTAAATCTATGGCAATGAAACATCTGGGTATATCTGGCGGAGGTACTAAAATTGGAGGCCTTTTTGGAGTCGCCGAATCCATCATCTTTGAAAGGGGATATCAACCTGATATTATAAGTGGAATTTCGGCAGGAGCGGTGCTATCACTTCCATTGGCATTGGGGAAACGAAATTTGATAAAAGAAATGGTTCTTGATTTTAGTCTGAAAACATTTTTTAATGTACCGCCCGTTAAGGAAAATGGTAAAATAAGACTATTCAATGCCATAGGAAAGATAATAGCAGGTAAGCCTTATCTGGGAGAACAAAAGAACCTTGAAAGATTATTGAAACAAATAGTTTCAAGAGAAGAGTTTGAACATTATAAGACAGCTGATAATCTACCCATTTGTATTGTCGGAGCTGTTGATTTTTACACGGGAAAACGTTTTTATATCAATCTTAAAGAGGTGAGCTACGACGACTTTCCGAAGTTTGTAAATGCTTCGGCATCCCTGCCAATATTTACGCCCGGAGTCAAATTCAATACGAAAATAACTGATTTCGAAGGAGTTTCTAATGCCCACGATAAGGTGCTGTTGTTTGACGGAGGTGTCAGAGACCATAGTCCGAGTGCAAAGATCCTGAACAGCAAGATTACCAATTTCAATATCACAGAAACCTGTACCATCTTTTCCAGACCGGAAAGTTTGTATGATATTTTAAGCCCATTCGATTTTCTTCCTCGCAATCTTCTTAAAATATTGGAGCGCTATGTATCAATCACCAATGCCGAAGTATCTAAGAATGATCAGGCTCAGGAAGCACAAATTATTAAGGAAAAGGAAATCCTCGATCATGGAACCTTTTACTTACCGCGCATCATGAAAGGAGTCTATGATGTAGACAAAAGCCGCCTGGCAGCACTTTATGAAAACTCCAAGGAAATTGTAACAGATGAAAGTTGGAATGATGTAACGCTTTTCGCTTAAAATTGTATTATTATATGAGTTTAAAACTACTACGTAAAAATGCTGAATGCTTTTAAAAACAGGAACAATAGAGACTTTGAATAAACATGTACAATCAGTTTTGTAATAAAAAGTTTTAGGAGGCCTGGATATTTTTATACCCATGAATCTTATTAAGATCTTAAGGATTTTAATTAGCTGATTTTTAAATGTTTAACTTTTTAGGGTTAAGTCTTTTGTATCTTTGTACAACGTATTAAAAATGGAGCGATCTAAAATGAGGAAGCGAAGATGTATAAGTCTGCATATGATATGGGTCATGAAGATTTACTCCAAAAACTCAGACAGATTGTTTTAGCCAATCTGGACAATGAGAATTTTGGGGTGTCTCAGCTGTCTGAACATATCGGAATGAGTCGCTCAAATCTTTTTAGGAAATTAAAGCAACTAACAGGAAAGTCAATAAGTTGTTTTATTAGGGAAATCAGGTTAGAAAAAAGCCTTGAACTTTTATTAAATAGCTCCGATACGGCATCTGAGATCGCTTATAAAGTAGGCTTTAACAGTCCTTCCTATTTTCACAAATGTTTCTATAAATATTATGGCTTTCATCCTGCTGAGGCCAAAGACCAATCTGCAGACATTTTGTATAAGAGAATAAAAAGTCAAAAGGTGGTAAAGACTGGTAGGCCGTGGATTATACCAAGAATTGTTTATCCAGTGGTTATTCTTCTTATAATCATTTTTGGGGTGGGATATACCTTGCTGAATACTGATAACACTCAAAGTTCAACCGGGGAAATTGAATTGGAAAAGTCCATAGCCATATTGCCTTTTCAAAACTTAAGCTCGGATGCAAGCAACCAATACTTCGTAGATGGCCTGGTGGACGATCTGATCAATAGACTTTCAAAAGTGGAAGGTATCAGCGTGATTTCCAGTACTTCATCAGATATGTATCGGGAGCGAGGTACCAAAACAGTACCACAAATTGCCGGAGAATTAGGGGTCGCTTATTTAATAGAAGGTAGTGTACAGCGGGATGCCAATAATATTCGGATTAACGTTCAACTGAACGACGCTAAAAATGATGAACAAGTGTGGTCTCATATTTATGATAGGGAGCTCAATGATATATTTTCTACCCAAACCGAGATTGCCATGATGGTAACCTCTGCCATGCACCTCGTGCTTACCCCTGAACAAACTAAAGAATTATCGAGTTCTGGAACTATGAATTTAAAGGCCTTGGAACACTATCAGTTAGGGAGGTTTCATCATGATAAAATGACTACCGAAAGTTTAGGGAAGGGGATTTCATATTTTAAGGAAGCCATCGAGGAAGACTCAACATTTGCCAGGGCTTATATAGGGTTGGCTGACGCTTACAGCATGCTGCCCGCCGAACCTTATGTTCCTAATGTTAAATTAAAAAGAGAATTGGCGTTAAAAGCTTTGTCTTTAGACAAAAGTTTAGGTGAAGCGTATGCTATTCTTGCTGAGTGTTATGAAGCGGAAAAAAACTGGAAAGCCGCTGCAACTGAGTACATGAAGGCTATAAATTTAGAACCTAATAATCCCAGAATTCTTAGACCTTATTCTCAGTTTTCGTATTTGACCAGGAAAAAGCAAGATGCTCGGGTATACATCGATAGAGCCATTAAATACGATCCATTATCCTTTTTAAATCATCATTTTAGTGCCTTTATTTATGCCAACGAAGAACAATATGAAAAGGCCATGGAAGAATTGATCATATGTGAAGAACTCAATAAAAATCAACCATGGATGCTGTTAGGGAAAAGTCATATCAACCATTATTTTGGTAATGACCATGAAGCCGTTGTTGCATTAAAAGCCTATGCTAAAGTTGCTTTTGGAGCGGATTATTCCAAAGAAATTGACAGTATATATGCAATTAGCGGGTATAAGGCACTTTTGGAATGGCAAATACCAAAAACCAATTTCCCTCAATATCAATCGGAATTATATGCAGCTCTGGAAAATGAAGAAATGGCCATACGTACCTTAGAAAAGGCCTTGGATGAAAATCTACTGAATAACTATTTCGTATATAGACCTTGTTATAAAGAGTATGTGAATAACCCACGTTTTAAGGCCATTGTGAAGAAAAAGAAATTATATAAATTTTACTACGATAAAGATGGTAACTACATTCAATAGCACCATAAGTTACTACGTTAACAATTAATGAAATTTTTCATACATATTTCGTACACATAGATACTCCCTCAAAACGCTCATATTTTAATTTATTGAGCTGAATTGATTTGTTTTAAAGTAGTTTAATTAACTGATTTTTAACTGTTTGTCTGTTTGGTTTTAAGTCTTTTGTATCTTTGTACAATACGTTAAAAGAGGGAGATATTAAGTGAGGAATCCAAGATGTATAAGTCTGCATATGATATGGAGCATGATGATTTACTCCAAAAACTCAGACAGATTGTTTTAGCCAATCTGGACAATGAGAATTTTGGGGTGTCTCAGCTGTCTGAACATATCGGAATGAGTCGCTCAAATCTTTTTAGGAAATTAAAGCAACTAACAGGAAAGTCAATAAGTTGTTTTATTAGGGAAATCAGGTTAGAAAAAAGCCTTGAACTTTTATTAAATAGCTCCGATACGGCATCTGAGATCGCTTATAAAGTAGGCTTTAACAGTCCTTCCTATTTTCACAAATGTTTCTATAAATATTATGGCTTTCATCCTGCTGAGGCCAAAGACCAATCTGCAAACATTTTGTATAAGAGAATAAAAAGTCAAAAGGTGGTAAAGCCTGGTAGACCGTGGGTTATATCAAGAATTGTTTATCCCGTAGTTATTCTTCTTATAATCATTTTCGGGGTGGGATATACCTTGCTGAATACTGATAACACTCAAAGTTCAACCAGAGAGATTCCAATAGAGAAGTCAATAGCGGTTATGCCATTTCAGAATTTGAGTGCCGAAGAACAAAATCAATATTTTGTAGATGGGCTCGTTGATGATTTGATTAACAGACTTTCTAGAGTTCAGGGTATTAGTGTAATATCCAGAACGTCTTCTAATGTGTACCGGGAACGTGCTTCTATAACAATTCCTCAAATAGCCGAGGAGCTAAATGTTAATTATATTATTGAAGGAAGTGTTCAACGCGATGCAGATCAAATTCGAATAAATATTCAGCTATTAAATGCTAAAGATGATGATCAGATCTGGTCTCATATTTATGATCGGGAGCTCAATGATATATTTTCAACCCAAACCGAGATTGCAATGACTGTAACCTCTGCCATGCATCTGGCCCTTACCCCTGAACAAACTAAGGAATTATCAAGCTCAGGAACGAAGAATATTAAAGCACTTGAATATTATCAATTAGGGAGGTTTCACCATGATAAAATGAGCAAAGAAAGCATGCAAATAGCAATGTCTTATTTTAAAGAGGCCATTAACGAAGATCCTAATTATGCCCGTGCGTATTTAGGGTTGGCTGATGCATTTAATATATCGCTGGATAAACCCTTGGAACCAAATATTGAAAAAAAGAGAGCATTAGCTTTAAAAGCTTTAGAACTGGATGAAAATCTGGGAGAGGCACATGCTATACTGGCTTTATGCTATGAGGCTGAAAAAAACTGGAAGGGAGCCGCATCTGCTTACATGAAGGCTATAAACTTAGAGCCCAATAGTCCCAGAATCCTTAGGGCATATTCTCAGTTTTCCTATTTGATTGGAAATAAAAAAGAAGCTCGGATGTACATAGATAAGGCTATAAAGAATGATCCATTATCTTTTTTAAACCATCATTATAGTGCCTTCATTTATGCCAATGAGGAGCAATATGAAGAAACTTTAGAAGAGATCATCATATGTGAAGAGCTCAGCAATAATCAATCCTGGATGCTAATTGGTAAAAGTCATGTTAATTATGTATTGGGCAATGTGAGCGAAGCGGTTGATGCATTGAAGAAATACGCGGAAATAGCATACCCTAAAGATCATTCAAAAGAAATTGATAGCATCTATTCAATAAAAGGATATGAAGGCCTTCTGGAATGGCAAATAACAAAAACTAATTTTCCCCAATATCAATCGGAATTATATGCATATCTGGGGGATGAAGAAATGTCGATAAGCGCTCTGGAACGAGCATTCGATGAAAATTCATTGAATGATTATTTTGTAGTTCGCCCTTGTTATAAAGATTATGTGAATAATCCTCGCTTTAAGGCCATTGTGAAAAAAAAGAAATTGTATGATTACTACTATGATAAAGATGGTAACTACATTCAATAGCACCATAAGTTACCACGCATGCAACCTGATTCCCTCTGCAACATAATTTTTCAAAAAATTACATTTTTCTACAACATACTTGTTAAGTGCAACTTTCATAATTATTGCAATTTTGAATAGGTTTTTCTAGTACCTATAAGTACTCCACAAAAACGCTCATTAAATAAGTTTTAGATATGAATTGTATTCCAATAAATACAATAATAGTAAATGTTTAACCTTAAAAACAATGAATTATGAAAGCTTTAATAATGGTTTTATTATTTGGTCTGACCAGCCTCGGATTTGCACAGTCTAATCATGGTATTTTTGATGGGATTATTTTGGAGGATGTGGTAGTAACTCCCTTGAACATGGATTATTTAAACACGGTTCGCGATGAATGGACTCCAAAGAAAGCATTGCAATTACAAGAACGAGCCGCTCGTTTTGATATCAGGGATACGGAAGAATTTAAAGATGGATTGTCTCCATTTGCTGTAGAGTTTTATGGATCACACGGAAAGATTAAGGCGGTTTACAGTGAAGAAGGGTACATCATTTCTGCCGTTGAGCGTTTTAAAAATATTGCACTTCCGGCAGCAGTAATGGAAATGGTATGCGAAGAGCATCCCGGTTGGGCAATTGTAGCTGATAAGTATATCAATCAATACAGCGATAATGATATTGTAAAGCGCGAATATCAATTAAAACTCAGCAAGGATAAATTGAATAAAAATATAACGATAAATCTCCTGGCTGTAGTCAAAGAGTAAAATTTAAAAGCATGGTTGAAAAACCATGCTTTTTTATAATTGGAAATGGTCATTCTTTGCATAACATATATTATGGACGAATGACCTGTTCCCATTTCACACCACTAATATCCGTTAGAATTAATGTATAGGAATTATTAGTATAGTTCAGATCTTTAGGGAGTTGAAGACTTATAATTGCCTTCGCCCCCAAAGGAATTATCAGGCTGTGCGCACCTGGCTTTATCTTAGCGATATAACGATTGTTTATTTCAATAGATTCTTTTTGGGATAGAGCCTTCCCATCTAAATGAATAATGGTTTGGTTCTGTTCATCTCTCAGGCTTATTCCAATTAAAAATGAACCGTATACATCGACCCCTTGGGTTCTGTACATTTCAAATGTTAATAAGTTCTCCTTAATTTGAGCATCTGCTATTTCAATTTTTGGTTTTACCGATTTGTTATGGAGGTCTCCCCAAACACCACCGTGGAAATATTGATTGGTAAACAAGGTTATAAATAAAATGATTCCCGAACCTATGGCAACAATCCTGGGTAGTTTTTTCATGTGAACAGGAAGTATACCGGAGCCCAATAGTGAGAACCATTTTCTTTGAGCAATCGACGCATGGTTCCGGATTATAAATGAATCCAATGAAAAGGTACCTCCACCACTCATAAATATGGTAAATCCGGCAGCGATTCCCAAAACACCTATTTGCCATTCATCAAGGCAGGTGGTGCCTATCCATCCTGCACCGAGTAAAATACCCATGGCCAAACCAAAAACGCCTATGCTCATGAGTCGCGTTAGAAACCCAAACATAAACAGCAAGCCTACAATCCCTTCTATAATGGTAAAAATCACCATGGTCCACCATAAAGTTTCCGGATGCGTAACGAGATACTCGATAAAGCCCTGTATCCCTAATGCATTTGGTAAAAAATGATTGAATTTCTCCCCGATATAACCTGTAGTATTCGGATCGAGTTTATTGGCTAAAAACAGGCGTCGCCAAAAAGCTGAAAAATAGGTCCACCCTACAACCAAACGCAAGGCGGTAGTGAATAATCCGGATAGCTGATATGCTTCCAGTTTATTTTTATACTGAATGTTTTCCATTTTAATTAATAAGTTAAATAATGATTATTTAAAATAATTCCTGTAGTACCGGTTCGAACTACAAGTCTTTTGTTTGTTGATGTAACGAAAACATTACAGATGAAGTCGAAGCTTTTTGAATAAAATATAGCCCGGTATTTTCGTCATTGCAGGCCATCCTGACTTATTATGGCCTTTTAGAAGTATATCTTCACCTTCCCGGCTACGATAATTTAATTCGTTAGGGGAAATAAACGGAAGGCTGAGAACTATTTTTGTTTTGGAATGCCCAGACTTGGTTAAGGCGACTTTTTCACTGTAATCATAACAGGATGCTACCGTGTTAAAAGTTGATTTACCAACGTTGAGCTGTTTAGCAACAGAGAGATCTAAAAAGTGTTGTACCGGTTTGCGTAGGGAACACGAAGACAACAAAACCACCACAAAAAAGAGTAGGACAGTGCCTCCTCTTAATAATTGCTTTATAGATTTCGTGTGTTTTTTCATGTCGTCAGACAAAGATGTAAAAAAATAAGTGGAGAAAAATCACCTTTAAGATAACTTTAAATATCCTTTTATATGCGAATAGAATTCATAAGGAGTGGTTATAAAAGAAGAATCTAGTTAGCGTTGTAGAATAAATTAAATTTGTGTCCATCCGGATCGGCAAAAACGCAAACATAATACCCATTTTCATCGTAAAATTTCTTTCTGTCCTTCAGCGAATTAAAGAAAATTTTGCCCCCGGTATTTTTTACTTCATCAATCCAAGTAATAAATTCATCCATGGTTTCAACCGATAGGGTAAACATAATTTCATTTCCTTCATTTAAATCAGCTATAGCACCCTCAATACTATTGCTCAGTTGATCCCTATGAAAAAAATGAATTACAAATTCATTCTCACCAAATAAAAAACTGACCAATTCTTTAGTCGCATAACCGTTTTGTTTAAAACCTAATGAAGAATAGAAGGCTTGTGTTCTTTCTGTGCTTGCTACGCCAAAATTTGCCCAGATATTTTTTGGTTTCATGACACCCTGTTTTTAGGTTATTAAATAGATTTGATCGTTCGAAGATATAAAATAAAGATCATGATTGAAAAAGCATGTGTTAAAAAAGGAAAAAGCCTTATTTTTAGTAAGCTTTATCTTATGTATATACAGGGGTAGATCTATAAAATAATCTAACACCATTATAGCGAATCGTTTTACACTTTATAATCAAACCTCAATAAACGCAAGGCATTGAATACGACAACAAGAGTTGAACCCTCATGCATTAATACAGCCGGACCTATAGTAGCAATCCCTGCAACGGTTAATGGTATTAAAATCGCAACCATGCCCAAACTAATGAAAAGGTTTTGCCTGATGATATTTTTTGCCTTCCTGCTTAAGGCAATGGCAAAAGGTAATTTGTTGAGTTTGTCTCCCATCAGTGCAATATCAGCAGTTTCCAGAGCCACCTCACTACCGGCAGCACCCATGGCAATGCCAACTGTACTATGTGCCATGGCCGGAGCATCATTAACTCCATCACCAACCATAGCTACTTTTCTATGTTGTTCTATAAGCTTTCTAATTGCAGTAACTTTGTCTTCCGGCAATAGTTCGCCCCAGGCGTCAGTGAGTCCGATCTTTTGAGCAATAGTTTTAGCGACGAGCTGATGATCCCCCGAAATCATGATCATTTGTTCAATGCCAATATCCTTGAGTTGCTCTAATGTTTCCCCGGCTTCTTCCCTTGGCGTATCCATAACAGTAATAATGCCTATAAAAGAATTATTTTTACAAACAAGCATGGTTGTTTTTCCTTCTTTAGCCAGGGCGTTTATTTTTGATGAAATATGTTCCGGAGGGGTCAGGTCAATAGCCTGAAACAATTCTATATTACCAATATAGACGGATTCCTTATTTAAGATAGCTTTTATTCCTTGTCCCATATACGCTTCCAGATCTTGTGCTTTTGGAAGTTTTAAATCGCCAATTCGTTGCAATCCATCTTTTACAATTGCTTTGGCAAGGGGATGATCACTTAACTTTTCTACGGCAATTACCGTTTGTAACAGTTCGTTTTCAGTAGTTGCTGATAATGGAAGTACATCAATTAATTTTGGTTTTCCTTCCGTCAGTGTACCTGTCTTATCGAAAGCTATGGCTTTAAGAACTCCTAAATCTTCCAAAGGTTTACCCCCTTTAATGAGCACGCCACTCCTGGCTGCCCGAGCTACGCCACTTAGCACGGCACTGGGTGTTGAAATAGCTAAGGCACACGGACTGGCGGCTACCAAAACAGCCATGGCTCGATAAAAACTCTCACTGAAGCTTTCATCAATGACTAAAAAAGCAAAATGTAAAGCTACCACTAGAATTAAAACAGATGGAACAAAGTATTTTTCGAATTTGTCTGTAAACAATTGTGAGGGTGATTTTTGCGTTTGGGCCTCTTTAACCAGTGTTATAAGTTTGGCCAGTGTGGTATCGGTCGACTTTTTAAGGACGAGCACTTCCATCGAATTACTCCCGTTCAGAGTTCCTGAATAAACCTGGTGTTCCGAAGGGATAGTCTTCGTCTGTAACAATTCATTGACCGATCCTTCCATAGCAATTTTATCTACCGGAATACTCTCCCCGGTAATTGAAGCCTGGTTTACACTGCTATTACCCTTAATGACGACACCATCTGCAGCTATCTTAGTGTGTGGTTTTATGAAGATGACATCTCCGGGTTTGAGGGTATCAATAGCAACTTCTGTTGTTTCTCCATTTAATTTTAAAAAGGCAGTTTTAGGAGAGATCTCAGCGAGTGCTGCGATCGAACTTTTGGCTTTGTGCATAGCGAAATGCTCTAAAGAATGCCCAAGACTAAATAAGAAAAGTAAAAGAGCTCCTTCTGCCCATTCACCTAATATGGCCGCTCCGATTGCCGCTACAAGCATTAAAAAGTCAATTTCAAACCCTCCCTTGACAACCGTTTCAATAGCTTCTTTGGTGGTGTAAAAACCACCAAAGAAGTATGCCAGCAGGTAAAGAGCAAAACTACACCACAAAGGAACAGTTACTATATAACTCAAAGTAAACCCTAGTCCGAGGACAACGCCACTAATGATCGAAAAAATAAGCTCTGTATGCTTTCCGAAAATTCCTTTATCGTGATGATGATGATTGCTAGTCTCCATGGCATTGATATTTTATTTAATTAAAAGAATAATTAATGACTATGTTCTGCTTCTCCTTTTTTCATTTCCGCTAATAAATAATAAGCATTGTTAAACGCAAACCTGGAACCGGGAGGTATAGAATCAATAAAGTTAACCGCACTCCATTTTAGGTCTTCACCTGTTTTAATGAGTTTTACAGGTGCGAAACTCCAGCCGTTTTCTTCTTTTTCTGCAGTAAATGCATAAAATGTATCCCCGTCTTTAACAATTCCTGAAGTAGGAATGGCAATTACTCGGTTATTATCGATCTCTACGCGACCCTGTATATACATCCCTGGAATTAAATGTCCCTTTTTATTTTCGATCTCAGCATGAATATGGACGGCCTTCGGACTTTCTTCAAAAGTTTTGCCCACAGAGTAAATCTCAGCAGAAAGCTCTTCATCAGGTAAAGACTGAACCTGGAAGCGAACTTTTTGCCCTTTCTTCACTTTTTGAACGTCTTTCTCAAAGACCATTAAATCTGCATGAACATGATGCGTATTTACCACCTCAAAAAGTTCCGTTTGCGGCGCTACATATTGGCCTGTTTTTACCTCTACCTTTTGAATGAAACCTTCTATCGGACTTCGCAGCCCTACCTTTTGTTGTATGTTTCCATTACGCACTGCCGCAGCATTAATGTTTAAGATCTTTAATTGTGCTTCTAATCCATTAATGCGCGCTTTCGAGGCTAAATAGGCGGCTTCAGCTTTTTGATAATTCATTCCGGAACCGACCCCCGCATCATATAGTTTCTTTTGTCGCTCGTAGTCCTTTTTTAAGAACTCCCCATCGCTGAAAGCGTTTAAATAGTCAGTCTGTATATTTATAATGTTCGGATGCGCCAGGTAAGCTATTACCTGACCCTTTTTAACTTCATCTCCCTCAATAACCTCGATATCGGTAACATTGGCTCCAATAACGGCAGTTACTGAGGCTTCATTCTGAGGAGGAACTTCAAGCGTTCCATTGGCTTCAACATAACCACTCATGTTTCTGTTATGAAGTGTGTCTACCTTCATTTGTAACGCTTCAAATTGACTGTTAGACAGGGTTACTTTATTATTATGAGTCTCCTGTTCAGCATCTTCGTTATGTTCATGGCCATGACCATCGTTATCACTTTTATTAGTTCCACAACCTACAATTGTGAAGACGGACAGGATTAAAAAGAGGCTTTTATATATTAACTTTTTCATCGTATTATTGTTTGAAATATTGTAATTGAAACATGCTGTTTAAATAGTTGGCCAAAGCTTCCTGAGCGGCAACCTCAGAAGCAATAGCATCTTTGATCATCTGTGAAAAACCACTATAGTCAATGGCTCCTTCCTTATAAGCCATTAAGGCTCCGGATCGTTGTTCTTTGGCCAGAGGCAAAACTTCATTAGCATAAAATTCCCACGATTGTGCCCATTTTTCATAATTGGCAACTGCCTGAACCATTTCAGATCTGATCACTCGATTTTGATAATTTACTTCCGATTTTACAATAGCGGCATCATATTTAGCTTTCTTGATTTTAGCCCGATCTTTTCCCGAAAGAAAAGGCACCGAGATTCCGGCCTGGTAACTATAAAACCCCGTATTATTATTAATCTCCTGCAGTCCTCCCTGAAGATTAAATTTAGGTAGCATCCCGGCCTTGGCATTTTTATAATTCGATTCAGCCAGTTCGACACGTTTCTCATTCGTTAAAAATGCCGGGTGACTCTCAAGATGCATTTCCTTTACATCTATAACGGGTATAGTTAAATCATCAGTAACCGTATATACCGTGTCTGCACCGAGCCATAGATTCAATTGCTGCAAGGAAATCTCATAATCCTTTTTCGTTTGAGCTAATTGGTTCTGTATTTTCAAGGCTTGATTTCTCGCTGCTAAATATTCCAGTTTAGAAATAGCCTCTACCTCATAATTTAAGGTAACCGCTTTTGAGAAATTCTTATAAATGGAGTCCAGTTCAACATACAGATTAAGTTTCCTTTTTTGTTGCAAAGTATGGGCCCATGCTTTTTTTACTTCGGTAGAAACCTCCAGTTGTGTTAACTGATAAATGTTTTCCGCCAATTCGATCCTTTTTTGTTGCAGTCGCTTTTTGGAAAAAATACCAAGGAGATCAATATTCGATTGACTGATACCAACGGTCGTATATATACCGGCTTCCTCATTTATTTCTTCCCCTCCGGTAAAAACCTGGGTAGTTCCAAGGTCGAACGCCGTGCCTTGCAATGCTTCCTGTTTTTCCATTTCCAGTAATTGCTGTTGTAGCAACGGATAGTTTCTTTCGGCTAATTGTATAGCCTCTCCTAAACCGATCTCAGGATATGGTTGGTTTTGTGCATTAATGCTATTAGGAACAATAATGATGAAGATAACAGCTGTAATGGTAGCTAGTTGTTTCTTAGGTACTTTCATCGGTTTCGATTTGTTTTCAACCCAATGATATAATATCGGTAGAATGAATAAGGTGAGTAGAGTAGAAGTGATTAATCCTCCAATAACCACGGTTGCAAGGGGTCTTTGCACTTCAGCTCCAGCCGAAGCAGATAGGGCCATTGGTAAAAATCCAAGCACATCCGTAAATGCAGTAAGCATAATAGGACGAATACGTCTTTTCGTTCCTTTCAGGATTCGTTCTCTCAGGTTGGTAACTCCTTCTTCCTTTAATTCATTTAATCCGCTAATCATTACCAAACCATTTAATACCGCTACCCCAAATAGCACGATGAATCCAACACCAGCGGAAATACTGAATGGTAAATCGCGGAACCATAAGGCGAGTACCCCACCGATCGTAGCCATAGGAATGGCAACGTAGATCATTAAAGTCTGAGGAAATGATTTTAACGCAAAATAGATAAGAATGAATATCAGGAATAGTGCTATGGGAACCACCGTCTGTAGTCGGTTGCTGGCTCGCTCGAGATTTTCGAAGGCTCCCCCGTAACGAATATAATAACCAGGAGGCAGCTGAAAGCTTTCTTGTAATTTTTGTTGTATGTCTTCTACCACCGATTTAACATCCCGGTCCCTGATGTTAATCCCTACATAGGTACGACGGTTAGTGTTGTCTCTGCTTATTTGCATGGGACCCGGTCGATAGCTTATCTCCGCCACCTCCCTCAAAGGAATCTGACTACCGGATGACAGGGTAACAAATAGGTTTTTGAGATCGGAAATATCCGTTCGACTGTTTTTCTGTAAACGCACCACAAGATCGAAGCGCTTTTCACCCTCAAAGATAACCCCGGCATTAGCTCCTGCGAAAGCAGCTTCTACAATGGTATTAAGTTCATTGATCTGTAAGCCATATTGTGCAAGTTTACTTCGGTTATAAGCTACAGAAATTTGCGGCTGACCAGTGGTTGCTTCTACTTTCATATCGGCCACGCCTGGAATGTTGGCAATGAGTTTACCGATTTCTTCGGCCTTTGCAGCCAGTACCTCCAGGTCTTCACCGAAGAGTTTAATGGCAACATCTTCACGTACTCCTGTTAACAGCTCATTAAAACGCATTTCTATAGGTTGGGTAAATTCGTAATTTACACCGGGTACAATGCTAACTGCCTCTTTTATTCGATCCACCAGCGCTGCTTTATTAGGTGCTGAAACAAATTCGGAAGGGTCTTTTAAAATAACAAAGACATCGGCTATATCCATCGGCATTGGATCGGTAGGAACGTCCGCAACACCAATCCTGCTTATAACTGATGTTACTTCGGGAAAATCAGCTTTAATGATGCGCTCTATTTTTGTGGTGGTTTCAATGGTCTCAGAAAGTGAACTGCCGGGTTTTAAGATAGCGTGAAAGGCAATATCTCCCTCATCGAGCTGTGGAATGAATTCACCACCCATTCTACTGAAAAGGAAAACGATGAAAGCAAAAATAACCACCGCACCTCCAACAATGTATTTACCTTTTTCTAAAGCCTTTGATAAGATCGGTTCATATTTACTTTCAATCCAATGAACAAAACGATCCCCATAAGATTGTTTCAGAGTTTTTGACCCCCTTAAAAACAAGGCAGAGACCATTGGCACGTAAGTCAAACAAAGGATCATAGCACCCACCATGGCAAATATAAAAGTAAGAGCCATGGGTTGGAACATTTTACCTTCAACACCTTCTAATGCTAGAATAGGTATGAAAACAATAAGGATGATGAGCTGGCCGAAGAAGGCAGAATTCATCATTTTTTTGGATGCAGATGCTGCGATTTTATCACGTTGCTTTTCTGAGAGTTCTTTATTACTGTTGGCTTTAGTGACAATTAAGAATACAGTACTTTCTACAATGATCACCGCACCATCAACGATAATTCCAAAGTCAATGGCACCAAGACTCATTAAATTGGCCCAAACCCCGAATAGGTGCATTAGAATAAAGGCAAACAATAACGATAACGGAATAGTGGAAGCCACAATAAGTCCACCCCTCCAATTTCCTAATAAAAGAACAAGTACAAAAATTACAATAAGACCACCCTCCAGCAGGTTATTCGTGACGGTACCCGTAGTTTCACTGATCAGCTCACTTCTATCCAAAAATGGTTTTACCGAAACTCCTTCGGGTAAGGATTGCTGAATTTGCTGCATACGATCCTTAACATGATTGATGACGTTATTAGAGTTGGCACCTTTTAACATTAAGATCATTCCACCGACTACTTCACCTTTACCATCTTTTGTAAGAGCTCCATATCTAACGGCGTTGCCAATAGTAACATTGCTGATGTCCTTGATACGTATGGGAATATTGTTGACATTCTTGACAACAATGTTTTCTATATCAGAAACAGATTTTACTAAACCTTCACCCCTGATAAAATTTGCCTGATGGTTCTTTTCAATATATGCACCACCAGTATTCTGATTGTTATTTTCCAGCGCTTTGAATACATCCGAAATGGATAGTCCGATAGCCCTGAGTTCATCTGGTTTAACTGCAATTTCATATTGTTTCTTGTTACCTCCAAAGGCATTTACCTCGATAACGCCCGGTACCATAGCCATTTGCCTTCTGATAATCCAGTCTTGTATGGTGCGCAATTCGGTTTCATTATATCGGTCTGCGTAAGTGCTGTCTACCTCAAGGGTGTATTGGTAGATTTCACCCAACCCGGTCGAAATCGGACCCATTGTCGGTTTTCCAAATCCCTCCGGAATTTGTTCCTGAATTTCGGGTAACTTTTCAGATACCAACTGTCGTGGCAGGTAAGTTCCCATATTATCATTGAAAACAATGGTTACGACAGATAGTCCAAAACGTGAGATAGAGCGTATCTCTTCCACCTCGGGTAGGTTGCTCATTGCTAATTCCACGGGGTAGGTTACAAATTGTTCAATTTCTTCGGTACCTAAATTAGGGGCCTGGGTAATTATTTGTACCTGGTTATTGGTAATATCGGGTACTGCATCTATCGGAACTTTGGTCATACTCCATATGCCCGTTCCAATAATAGCCAGGGTGAACAACCCAATTATAAATTTATTATTGATTGAGAAATCAATGATTCTGTTAATCATGATTATGGTTTTAATTCAACTTAATTATAGGGTATTGGTAATCTGTCTGTGTATTTCAGAAGATTATAAAATAATACGTTATTTAAAATATTGAATTAAACCTGTGGTGGTCGAAGTAACCTGTTTAGGTGTGAGTCCATCACTAAGTCAATATAAATACTCGTAAAAGACAATATGATAGTGGAACCTTTGGTTTCAAAAAGTTGCGTAGGAAAAGTAGTGTGAGAATGGCAACACTGACATACACAAAACGGAGAACATAAGTCTACATGTTGTTCGTGATCACTGTGGTCAGAGGCAACCTGCATTTCACAATCCGCCTTAACTTCTGCATCAGAGCAGGGAGCCATGGATAAGCTGATTAGAAAAATTGCGAGTATGAATGCTATCGTTTTCACATGGTAAATATAGTAATTAATTTATGCAACCAATTTGCAAAAGTTAAGATTCACAATTAGGACATACCCCTTTATAAACCATAGTGGCACTCGTAACCTTAAAACCAGACGGGATATTGGTGGAGGGAATCTTGGACTTCATAAAGCAAAAGGTTTCTTCACAAACAGAGCAGTGAAAATGTATATGCTGATCTTGTGGTTCACAGTTACAATTTTCTTCGCACATGGCGTACTTTAAAGAACCGGTACCGTCTTCAATACTATGGATAAGCTTTTTTTCTTCAAATGTCTTTAAAGTACGATATAAGGTGGTTTTATCCACGCGATCAAAACAGGCTTCCAGATCACTTAGGCTCATAGCACTTTTTGAGGATATAAGCTGCTTTAAAACTAAGATCCGCATGGAAGTAGGTTTGATCTGATGTTTATTTAATGCATTCTCAAGATTCATTTCGATCATTATTACTATCTTCAAAATTACAAAATACGACTACATATTGTGATTTAAACTGACTATATTTAAGTTTTAAGTTACTGTGTATATAACGACCTCATTAATGTTCGAAAATTTTAAAGCCTACCTGGTAGATAAATCGGGAATTGAATCGTCAAAATGTGAAGCGCTGTCGAGAACGGTAAAATCCTTAGATTTTAAAAAAGGATCATACTTATTACGGCCTGGCGAGATATGCCATCATACATTTTTTGTCGAAAAAGGACTCCTCAGAGCTTATACGGTCGACGAACAAGGAAAAGAGCATATCATTCAATTTGCCTCGGAAAGTTGGCTGATGTCCGATCGAAGCAGTGCTTATTTTAATGAACCGGCAGATTATTTCATTGAAGCTATTGAAGATACAACGGTTATTTTAATCGATAAAGAGCTGATCAATGCTTTGTCAAAACAAAGTGAATCTTTTAGGAGACACAATAATAAACTCTTACATAACCACATCAGACATCTTCAGAAAAGAATCAATATGCTTTTGGGAGCATCTGCTGAAAGCAGATACCTCGATTTCGTTCAAATGCATTACGATTTAACCCTGAGGGTACCGCAGTGGATGATTGCATCATATTTAGGGATTACCCCCGAAAGTTTAAGCAGGGTTCGGAAGGAGTTGGCAAAAAAGAATTTCAAGCCATAAAACTCGTTGACTTCAAGGTTGTAAAGATTTCCTCATTGCGCCTGTGGTTTTAATACTTCTTACCATACATCAATGCATAGGCCCTTACCTTAGTTTAATTTTACAGTGTAATTAAAAGGAGATTTATAATGAAGACAAAAAAAGTAGAATTGGTAGTAGCACCACCAGCACCGCATTTCGTTGGCGATGGTTTTAGGGTGCATAATTTTATACCCGGTGGATACCATTTAGATATGCAGCGAATGGACCCGTTTATTATGTTCGATTATAATTCTAAGTTTTACTTCCCACCAAGCGATCAACCGAAAGGAGTAGGGGTTCATCCACATAGAGGGTTTGAAACTGTTACAATTGCTTATAAAGGAAAAGTAGCACACCACGATAGTGCGGGCAACAGCGGAGTTATAGGTGAAGGTGATGTACAGTGGATGACAGCGGCCTCAGGTGTTTTACATAAAGAATATCACGAAGAGCATTTTAGTAAGGAGGGTGGTGATTTCCAAATGGTACAATTATGGGTTAATCTTCCCGCAGCATTCAAAATGTCTGATCCAAAATATCAGGGGATTAAAAGTGACCAAATGGGAAGATTTCAACTTCCGGATGATCAAGGGGAGGTAGCGGTAATAGCCGGAGAATACATGGATGTGAAAGGCCCTGCTACTACTTTTTCACCGGTACAGATGTACAATGTATCATTAAACAAAAATGGAGAAGCTCAATTTTCCTTTCCCGCACATTATAACACCGGGTTATTGGTTTTGGAAGGTAACATTATGGTAAATGGATCGGAACAGGCCGAAACCGACCGTTTTGTGTTGTTTGAAAATGAAGGCGAAACCTTCACTATTAAAGCATCAGAAGATGCTAAAATACTGATTTTAAGCGGAGAGCCTCTAAATGAACCTATCGCAGCCCATGGCCCCTTTGTAATGAACTATAAAGCTGAAATATTACAGGCTTTTGAAGACTTCAATCTGGGGAAATTTGGGTATCTTGAAGATTAATAGTTTGATTTTTTAAAAACATTAATAAATGCAATCATGTCTAATATTCAATTAATTATTGAAGAACGTGCTGCGGATATAGGCAATTTTCTGGTAGGTAGGTTGTTACCATTCAGGAAGAAGCGAATGGTCGGCCCCTTTATTTTTATCGATCACATGGGGCCAGCTGCTTTAAAAGAACACCAGAATATAGATGTAGGACCACATCCACATATCGGCTTGTCTACCCTTACGTATTTGTTTGAAGGAAGTATGATGCACCGGGATAGCCTGGGTACTGAAATAGAAATAACACCTGGTGCTGTGAACTGGATGACGGCGGGCAAAGGAATTGTTCATTCCGAACGAACCCCGGAATACCTCAGGACATCGGAGAAAAGTATGCATGGATTACAAATTTGGGTGGCCTTGCCAAAAGCACTGGAATTTATGGATCCTACTTTTACTCATGTAGAAAAAGAAGACCTGCCAGCATGGACTTCCGAAGGGGTACACTATAAACTAATAGCAGGGAAAGCCTTCGATAAAGAATCACCAGTTCCGGTACATAGTGAACTCTATTTTATTGAAATTAAAACGAAAAAGCGTGCAACTATAAATATAGGGAACCATTTATTTGGAGAAAGCGCACTGTACATTTTGGAAGGAAGCGTAATCAGTGAAGGAAATGTATTTGAACCAAAGCAAATTTTGGTCGCTAAAGACAGTACCCTTTGCGAATTTGAAATGGCAGACAACACTACTGTTTACATTTTTGGAGGTGTTCCATTTCCCGAAGAAAGACATATTTATTGGAACTTCGTCGCCTCTGAAAAGGAAACCATCGAAAAAGCAAAGGAAGATTGGAGATCAGAACGATTTCCAGTAATTCCAAATGATGATGGAGCTTTAGTGCCGTTACCTCCGGAAAAAACAAATGGCTTGAAACATAAATAATAATTAATTATTGGAAAGGATAAACAATGAAAACGATATTGCATAAAAATGAAACAAGAGGACATGCAGATCATGGCTGGTTAAACAGCTATCACACTTTTAGTTTTGCTAATTACCACAATCCGGAAAGAATCCATTTTGGAGCTTTAAGAGTATTGAATGATGATACGGTAGCCGGTGGAATGGGGTTTGGTACCCATCCTCATGAAAATATGGAAATAGTATCTATCCCCCTCAAGGGAGCTTTGGAACATAAGGATAGTATGGGGAATATCGGCGTGATTAATAAGGGAGATATTCAGGTTATGAGTGCCGGTACAGGCGTATATCATAGTGAATACAATAAGAATAAAGATGAAGAGGTCAAGTTTCTTCAGATATGGGTTTTTCCCGATAAAAGAGGGGTTGAACCAAGATATGATCAAATGACCTTAAATGATGATGACAGACATAATACCCTACAGGAAGTCATTTCCCCGGGTTTTGATAAAGGATTATGGTTACATCAAGATGCATGGTTCTACCTTGGTAAGCTCGACACTGATAATACGCAGGAATATCACTTAAAAAAGGATACCAATGGGGTTTATATATTTGTTTTGGAAGGAGAAATAACCATTGGAGATCAAAAGCTTCACAAAAGAGATGGATTTGGTATCTGGGAAACGGATATATTCACTTTAAAAGCAAATACCGATGCTGAAGTACTTCTGATGGAAGTCCCTATGGATATTTAAAATTGCCGACCTCTTTAGATTATTCATTATATTTATATTACAAGATGCTAATTATTAGAATGATATGGATACATCTAAAGAGGTCGAAATCGTCGACTTCCTCGCCGAAGTTTTATTCTTTTCGGAGGTAAGTCAAAAATCACTTAAAAATTTTGCGGCAAAATTAACCATAGAAGTTTTTAGAAAAGGTGAGGTGATTTTTGAAAAAGATGAAATCGGCGATTCCATGTATGTTATTCTTGACGGAAAAGTGAAGGTATACGAAAGAGATCATACCTATGGCATCCTGGAAAAAGGAGAGTGTTTTGGAGAATATGCCCTTATTGACAGTAAAAAACGATCTGCCGCCATTGCCGCGCTCGAGGAAACCCAGGTATTAAAAATAGACCGAAAATATTTTTACGAACTATTATCAACAGACATTGGATTTGCAAAGGGTATCTTATCAGTAATGATCAAAAGGCATAGGAAGCTCGATGAAACCCAGGAGCAATTAATGCAATCCAGAAAAGAACTTCAGGAACTTAATGATAAGCTGAATGGTTTGATAATGGGAGCCACCGATGCCATTATTATGTTCGATAAATCATTTAAAATTATTTTGGCAAACCCTTCTGCGCATCAAATTCTTGAGAATAAGGATGCCCTTAAAAGAAACGTTTTATTTTTTTTAGATGAACCATCTGCTTCAAAAATTGAGCATCTGGTGTCTCATCAATTCCTCAAAGAGGGTATTCAAAAACAAACTTTTATTGATGATGTTATAAAGGTGATTGGCTCTGAAGGAAAGGAATCTAATCATGAGGGAACACTTAGCAGTTATGATCATGAAGGAGAAAACTTTTACCTTTTGATCCTCAGGAATATCGAAGAACGTCTTATTGCAGAAAACAAAATTACAGCCCTTCAAACCCAAACTGCCTATTTGGAAGAAGAGGTAAAAGAGCTTACCAGGTCGTTTGGAATTATAGCCAACGACCAAAGCATGATGCAAGTGTTGAAACAAATTGAACAAGTAGCCCAAACCAAGGCGACTGTGCTCATTCATGGAGAAACAGGAACTGGGAAAGAATTGGTGGCCTGGGCAATTCACAATTCAAGTAATAGAGCCAATAAGCCAATGATACGGGTCAATTGCGGAGCGATACCTGGCAATTTAATCGAAAGTGAACTTTTTGGGCACGAAAAAGGGGCATTCACCGGGGCAGTTACCAGTAGAAAAGGACGCTTTCTACTAGCCGATGGCGGGACTATATTTCTCGATGAAATCGGAGAACTCCCTATCGAATTACAACCAAAGCTTTTAAGAGTCATTCAGGAAGGTGAATTTGAACCTGTAGGTAGTTCAGAAACCATAAAAGTAGAAGTGCGCATTATTGCTGCGACACACAGAGACCTTAAAAAGTCAATTTCTAAAGGACAGTTCAGGGAAGATCTGTATTATCGTTTGAATGTATTTCCAATTAACGTGCCATCCCTGAAAGAAAGAGGAGACGACGTTTGCCTTATTGCACAAAGTATGATAGAGAGATTCAGCAAAGAGTTGAATAAGACTCATGTAACCCTGTCCGAGACCGATAAGATCTATTTCAAAAATTATGACTGGCCAGGAAACGTAAGAGAACTTCAGAACCTCATAGAAAGAGCTGTGATAATTTCTAAGAATGGCAAAATAGATTGGTCAGATATTATTCCAATGAAAAATAAGGAAGAAGAAGCCTCTAAACCCCTGGATAACCAGAAAATATATACCACTCAGGAAATGCAGGAATTGGAAAAAGAAAACATTGTTAAGGCGCTTAAAATTACGCGTTGGAAAATTTATGGTAGTAACGGAGCTGCAGCGCTATTGAATATCCCACCAACGACTTTAGCTTCCAAAATTAAGAGCCTGAAAATTGAACGTCCGCTATAATTTCCACTAAATTTCGTGTTCTCTACAACGAAAAATCATTTTATAACGAAATATCGTTAGTGTTTAAAATCACATAAATATCATAAACACCTGATAAACAGTGTTTTATAAGTTTTGGCACGGGGTGTGTATAAAGTTAGCTATCAAAAATGTTTAACTAAATACATACTAAAATGATTACTACAGAAAATGTAAAAAACGGAGTGAACGTAGATCAATTAATGGCTACTATCGAAGCAGTTCAAGGAAATCCTGAATTGGCAAAGTTTAAATTCAGATCAAAAAACAATTGGATCGAAGGAGGAAATTGTGTTTCCAGTATTAAAAGTTTTTATGGGGTTGGAGAAGAAGATACTACCCGTGATAAAACTTTTACCTTAGAGTGTGATCATCCTCAGGTATTGCTGGGTAAGGATAAGGCACCAACACCACCGGAGGTAATTCTACATGCTTTAGGATCTTGTTTAACCGGGGCGATGGTATATCATGCTGCTGCTCATGGAATAGATATCGATGCCGCAGAATCCAGCATGGAAGGTGATATGGATCTTCAAGGGTTCCTGGGGCTGAAACCCGAGGTTCGAAAAGGATTTAACGGTATTACATTTAAGATTAAAGTAAAATCTGAAGCAACTGACGAGCAATTGGAAGAATTAGCCAAATATTCTCCAGTATTTGACATGATCGTTAATCCAACACCGGTTCAAATTGTATTTGAACGCTAAACCTCAGAAAAGTCCATAAATCACTTTATGGACTTTTTCTTTTTAATCACAACGCTAACAACTCATGGCACTTCTACAAACGAATAGCATTACCGCAAATCAGGCCGTTGCCTGCATAGCTTTTAAAACGAACGAGATTTGCTCTATTTATCCTATAACTCCTGCCTCTGGTATGGCAGAATTAGCTGAAGAATGGAGTGCTGCCGGATATACAAATGTATGGGAAAATACTCCAGTGGTCTATCAGCTCCAAAGTGAAGCGGGAGCAGCAGGAACTATGCATGGAGCATTACAAACAGGAGCCCTGGCTACAACATTTACTGCCTCCCAGGGCTTATTATTAATGATGCCAAATATGTTTAAAATAGCAGGACAATTATTGCCGAATGTTATTCATGTAGCCACCAGGTCGATTGCGACTCACGCCTTATCTGTTTTTGGAGATCATAGTGATGTTATGGCCGTTCGAAGCACAGGATATGCAATGTTGAGCTCTTCATCTGTTCAGGAATCAATGGATATGGCATTAATTGCGCAAGTAGCGACGTTGGTATCCAAGGTACCTTTTGTTCATTTTTTTGATGGATTTCGAACTTCACATGAAACCAATACGATTTCACTAATTGAAGATAAAGTTATAAAACAAATGATGCCCTCAGATGCTATTGAGGCTCATAAAGACAAGGCTTTAAGCTTTAATAATCCTACCGTGAGAGGGTCCGCACAGGGGCCGGAAATATTTTTTCAGGGAAGGGAACGAATTAATACTTATTATAACGAATGTCCGAAAATAGTTTCAGGTTTGATGGAGCAATTTAAAACATTAACAGGACGTTCGTATAAACCTTTCGAATTTATTGGAGATCCTGATGCAAACCACGTTATCATATCGATGGCTTCATCTACCAGTACTATTGCAGCGGTTGTACATGAATTAAATAGAAAAGGTAAAAAGCTCGGATTGATCAATGTCAGACTTTACAGACCATTCAGTGCGGAGTACTTAGTTAATGCCATTCCAACAACCTGTAAATCTATCGCGGTTCTGGATAGAACAAAAGAACCGGGAGCATCTGGCGAACCTTTGTATCTGGATGTATTACAGGCTTTAACAATTCAAAAAGCAACAGTAAAGTTTACAAAACCTCCAAAGGTATATGGAGGTAGATATGGATTGTCTTCAAAAGAATTTAATCCGGCAATGGTACATGCGATTTATAAGGCGTTAGAAACCAATTGCCTGATAAATAATTTTACCGTTGGAATAAATGACGATGTAACGAATTTAAGCCTGAAAACAGATACCGGTTTTCAACTTCAAAAATTTGCTAAAGAATTCATTATTTATGAAGATAAATCAACAACAGATCGTAAAAGCCTGAGTCAGCTTTTTCAGGAATTGAATAATCGTGGTAAAAATATACAGGCCTATACTGAATGTAGTTATAAAAAAAGTGAGACCGAAAGTGTGTGTCACCTTCGGGTTTCAGATAACAAACTCGAAGCTCCTTATCTTATAGATCATCCGGATGTTATTTTATGTGACTCCTTAAAGCATTTTAACAATGAGCGGTTTATAGAATTACTTCACAAAGCATCCAGTTTAATTATTAATACGAAACTCGATGAACAAGAATTACTTCAAAGGCTAACGAGTTCGCAAAAACAATTAATAAAAGATAACAATATTGCCATCTATTCGATTTCGGAAAATGATTTGCAGCAAGGTTTCTTAACTCCTTTACACCATCTGGTTCTGGAAATTTTTAAAACAACCGACGCCTCTGGTTGGGAGGAGGGCTTAGCCGATACCTTAAGCCACATATCTTTAGCTCCTTCAGAGGAAGACGTCCCTTTTACAGGAATAAACCATCAGCATTTATCCCTCACTGAGGCACTTGTAATGAATAAAGGAAATCAACTTAGCGTAGGCGACTTTCCCGCAAATGGGAGCTATCAAATCAATGATAAAGTATATGGACAACCCAGAATTTCTGAATTCATTCCTGTTTGGGAGGCCTCAGATTGTATTCAATGTGGAGCCTGTACTATGAGTTGTCCGCAGGCTGCATTGAGAATGAAAGTTTTTCAAGCGGAAAAGCTTCCCATGGAGGTCATGCAATTAAATAGTGTAGAGCCTTCAGTACATGAATGGAAGGAAGAAGATTTTCAATTAACTATTCAAGTGAATCCGGATCAGTGTAATGGATGTAATAACTGTATAGATAGTTGTCCGGTAAAAGCCTTAATTCCTAAATCAGATAAAGAAACCATTGAATTAGAAAGAGTGCGATGGGAACTTTTCGATCAACTCCCGGAATTTGACAGGTCTAAAATCGATGTTGAGTCCTTAGGGCAACAACAATTACAGGAACCCTTATTCAGGTATCCATATGGTGTTGAGGGATGTGGTGAAGCTCCTTACCTGAAGTTGCTAGCACAGTTATTTGGAGATCGTATGCTGGTAGCAAACGCTACCGGAGCAAGTTCTATTATTGGAGGAGCTTTACCACAAACCCCATGGTATAAAAATAATGATGGAAGAGGACCGGCCTGGGCTAACTCTTTATTTGAAGATAATGCAGAATTTGGTTTAGGTTTTAGACTGACCTATGATTTTAATAGAAAAAAGGCAGAACACCTTTTAAGAAAACTGAAAAGTCAGTTAAATCCTGATCTTGTAGAAGACCTTCTTTCTGATCAAAAACAATCAGATAAAAATGTTCAGGATCAACGCACACGAATTAATAACTTAAAAGAAGCATTACAGGCCATTGAAAGTAAACAGGCAAAAGACCTTTTTAAGGTAGCCGACTATTTATTAAAGCCGGCTATCTGGATCGTAGGAGGTGATGGATGGGCCTATGATATTGGGTATGGTGGCCTTGATCATGTAGTGGCTTCAGGTGAAAATGTAAATATCTTAATTTTAGATAATGAGGTCTATGATAATACAGGTGGACAAATGTCAAAAGCCACTCCTTTCGGAGCCTCTGCAAAATTTGCCAGTAAAGGTAAATACAGAAAGAAAAAGGATTTAGGACTTATGCTAACTGCTTATGAAGATGTATATATAGCCTCCGTATCGATAGGTGCAGATAAGGAACAAACCTTACAGGCTTTTTTAGAAGCAGAAAGCTATGATGGACCATCAGTAATTATAGCTTATTGTCATAGTGTTTCCCAGGAAGTAGATATGAAACATCCATCCCAGTACCATAAGGCTAAAGTCGCCAGTGGCCAATGGCTGTTGTATAGATTCGACCCCAGAAATAAAGAATTGGGAGAGAGCCCGATGATCCTAGATTCAAAGATCACCGATAAAACCATTGAAAATTACCTTAAAATGGAAGGTAGGTTTGACAATTTGTTGAGGCATAAAGACGCAGGTAACTTAGTGGATGAACTTCAAAGACAGCAGGATCAACGTTATGTGAATTATTTAAGACGTACATCAATATTAAATAATCATAGTTGTGTTTTATAACATGAGTCCAAGGAGATAAGACTCGATACATCATTTATAAAGTCGTATACTCATATTATTTTTCAGTAAGGATATTAACATCTTCCCAGTTATCAGGTACTCCATTTATAGTGTATTCAGCAGAAATTGTCAAAAAGTACTTAGCGACTTGATCATTTGGATTTTCTGAAAGCACGGCATCAAATAAAGAAGTTGCTTTAGGAAATTCCTGGTTGAAATAATGTTGCATACCATTATTAAATGTGGTGAGAGTAGCTAGTTTTAGCGCAACTTGTTCTTCTGCGTCACCATCAAAACATTCATAGATTCCAATAGCTTTAATTTTACCCTTTACCCGCACCTTACCAAGGTATCTTAAATTAAATTGATCTTGATTTTCAATGGTTTGTAAACTATTTTCACTCAGGATTATTTTGGCACCGTAAAATTTAGTAACACCTTCCATTCGGGAAGCCGTATTAACAGTATCCGCGATAATCGCAGTGTCATTACGATGAGAGTCGCCTATAACACCCATAATTAAAGGTCCGGTATGAAGTCCAACACCGGCACTAATAGGTTTAAAGCCTTCTTGTACACGTCTTTTATTATATTCAATAATGCATCGTTGCATCTCTATAGAAGCAGAAAGAGCTAAAGAGGCATTGTCAGGAAATAAAGCCATAATACCATCACCCATATATTGATTGACAAAACCCTCATACTTTTTAACGATGGGCCCCATGCGGCCAACATATGCATTCACGAATTTAAAGTTTTGCTTCGGTGACATGGTTTCAGCAAGCGTAGTATAGTCTCTTATATCTGAAAATAAGACTGTAATGTTTTTTTGAATATGATCTCCCAATTTAACTTCGGTGATAATTTCTCTTCCGACCGATTTTAGAAATTCTGTTGGCACGAACTTCGATGTAGCACGGTGAATTCCTTTCAGATTTAAGTGTGTCTTAATTCTGCTCAATAATTCATTTTTCGAAAATGGCTTCGTAAGGTAGTCATTCGCACCCACCTGAAATCCGTTTACAAGATCGCTGATTCTGTTCTTGGCAGTTAATAAGATAATGGGAAGATCATTCGGAAGATGTTCTTCTCTGATTCTCTGACATACTTCATATCCGGAGATTCCGGGCATCATGATATCCAGTAATATAAGATCAAAGTCTTTTTCTTTTTCGAGAACAGATAAGGCTTGTGTTCCATTCGATACCTCCGATATTTCGTAGCCTGCAAAACTTAAATGATTATGTAAAACCTTACGGTTAATCACTTCATCATCAACAATAAGAATTTTTATAGGTTGGTTAGACGAATTAGTGTCTTTAGGGTCACTATGGAGTACTGGTTCTTCATTGATATCAGCGTAAAGTTGCGACTGGATGGTGTCTGCTTGTATATGATCCGTCGAATGGGTAAGGGATTTAGTTTCCGGAGAGATAGGTATCGTAAAAGAAAAACGGGACCCCTTATTTAAGGACGATTTTACCCAAATATCACCTCCGTGTAATGCTACCAGTTGCTTGGTAACCGCAAGCCCTAATCCGGTTCCTCCATATTTTCGCTCGGAGGAACTATCTACTTGTTCGAAGGAATTGAAAATGGTATTGATTTTGTCGTCGGGTATGCCTATACCCGTATCTTCTACATGGATGACGAGAAATTTATCACGTTCCTCTGTACTTATCGTGATCGTCCCTGATTCCGTAAACTTTATGGCGTTTCCGATAAGGTTATACAAAATTTGTTGCAATCGATTCTCATCGGCGTTGATTAAAGGAACTTCCTTGTTGATTTTATTGATTATTTCTACCGATTTTCCATTCAATAAAGGTGTCATTAGTTTGAGAACCAGGTTAGAAATAGGGTAAAGGTCAACAGCATTTATGGAGAGGGTGAGATCCTTGTTTTTTAGTTTTGAAAAATCAAGAATATCATTAACCAGATGCGCTAAACGTTTCCCGCTGTTTTCAATAAGACACAGGTTCTCTATGGCTTCAGGCGATAAAGGACCGGCAACTCCATCTTTTAGAGATTCAGTGATTCCAATAATTCCGTTAAGGGGAGTTCTTAATTCATGGGAGGTGTTGGCAAGGAATTCATCTTTTAATTTATCTATTTTTTGTAATTCGGTGACACGCTGTTTCTCAATGGCAGTTTTTCTACGTTCATCAGCCAACATTCTTTTCTTTTCTTCGGCTTCTTGTTTGGCCCGCTGTTTATGTTTGTAACGATTAAAAAGGACCAGGAAAAATAAGAGGACTCCAATGGTAGTTCCTATAGTGATATTTCTTAGTGTTGTCTGTCTTTTTAATCTGAGGTTTTTTATTTCTGCATCTTTTTGGAGGGTAGTAATGGCATCTTGTTTTTTTTGAGTTTCAAACTTTGTTTGTAATTCTTGAATTTGTCTGGATTTAGTTTCGTTGAAAAGGCTGTCTTTTAAAACAATAGCCCTTTCTTTATAGATAAGCGCTTGCTGAAAATCTCCCTTCTTTTTATAAATCTTCGATAGCTCTTCATAGGCTTGCTGACTTTCAGCTTTAGCCCCAATTTCATCGGCTATCGTAACTGCCTTCTCAAGATGATCAAGAGCCAGAGAAATTTGGTTCGTGCGCACGTAATCAATAGCCACCAAAATATGACTGAATGCCAATTCTTTTTTTTGGTTCAGCTCTGACCTGATTTTTAGTGCTTTTAGGTGGGCTTCGAGAGCTTCATCATGAAATCCTTGATTGCTGTAAACTTTTCCCATAGCCTCATAATCATAGGCAATTCCCCACATGTTTTTTTCACTATGGTCAATTTCTAAAGCAAGATTAAAATAGTTCAGTGCTTTTGCATATTCGTTTTGCAGTGAATAGGCATCACCAATGTTATAATAACAATTAGCTACATCGGAAGTCATTTCAAGATCCTGGTAAATCTTTAGAGCATCCTGATAGCTCTTCATGGCCTCGTCATATTTTTTATTTAATTTATAGATCTGGCCTAGACTGTTTAAAACTGTGGCTATACTGTAGCGATCATTCTGATTCTGATAAATACTTAAAATGGTGTGATAGAGTTCAAGACTTTTATCAACGTCCCCAATATAGTCATATACAATAGCCTTCTGATAAAGCGCATTCGCAATAGCAATTGAATCATTTTTTGGAGCTATCGATTTAAGATATTTATCAAAAAAAACAAGCGCAGAATCAAAGGTTCCTTTTTGTCGATGTAATACTCCGTATTGATAGTTTGAGATATCAATTCCTTTCTGAAAGTTGATAGCATTACTGAGGAGGTACACGGAATCTATATATTTTTCGGCAGTATCAGTATTAGACCTGGTATTCAAATAGGCCCATGAGATATTTTTTAAGATTAAGATTCTGGCAGTATCTGATTGGGTTTGCTGTAGCACATTTTTAAGGCTATCAATTTCATGAAGTTGGCCTTGACAACAAATAGATATCAATAACGTAAAACCGAATGTTAAAATTTGACTTTTCATGTCGTTATACTCTTAAGTAGATGAAAGTCAGATCTGGAGGTAGTTAAAGTTACGTTTTTAAATAGGAATGAACAATCTTTAACTATGAGACTGAATAAAAAAGCTGCTTGAGAACAAGCAGCTTTTTTGAATATTTAGATTTCCAGGTTAATTTCGCTTCCTGGATCGCTTTTTATTTTTATTCTTTTTTGGATGAACCAATGTCATTTCGGCGATTAAATTATCTGCTTCAGCATATTTATCGATGATGAATAACACATAGCGAATATCGACCATAATGTTTCGACAAATAGCAGGATCATAATAGATATCACTCATGGTCCCTTCCCATACACGATCAAAATTAAGCCCTATAAGATTACCATTCGAATCAATAGCAGGGCTGCCGGAATTTCCACCTGTAGTATGATTAGTCCCAATAAAGCATACCGGAAGCTTTCCATTTTCCGAATAGGCACCATAATCTTTCTTATTGTATAACTCAAGAAGCTTTTCAGGTACATCGAATTCGTAATCATTAGGTACGTATTTCTCTATTACCCCCTCAAGATAGGTAACAGGTTCGTAATAAACAGCGTCCTTTGGACTATATCCTTTTACCGTCCCATAGGTAACACGCAAAGTACTGTTAGCATCAGGAAATATTCTGGCGTCCTGAGGGCTTAATTCCAGTAATGCCTTCATATAAGTACGCTGTAGGGCCTGAATTTCAAGATTTAATTGATTATAAACAGGTTCAACCTGCATATGATAGGTCTTGGCAATATCATAAACCAGCGAATAACCCGGGTCGTTTTGTAACTTACCTATAACTTCTTCCGGATTCCCTTCCAGTAAAGTTTTTAACGAATCATAACTTGTTAGTGCGGAGGTTAAATATACTTTAGTAGTAAGCGCTGAAGGATCAATGTTTTTTAATGAGTTAGGCAGAAAATTTTTAGGGGCATCCTTGGCATAAATATCGATCAATGCTTTAAAAACATTCTCATCCACGTTTTTATTGTAATCTTTATAAGTAGCTGCCAGGCGATTAATAAGGTTACCCTTCCTGGCCATGAACGCTTGCTCACCCTTGCTATTCAAAACAAGTTCAAGCTGGACTAATTGATAACCGATTTTTAATAATTCTACGTTCCTGTTTACAATCTCATAAAAGTAATCTCTACTTAGGGCATAAGGACCGATTTCATCGTAGTATTTTTCAAAATCAGGAATCAAATGCCCATACATTTCATCTTTTCCGGCTTTCTTGATCCATTCCTGAAAAACCTGTTCATGGGCTTTCTTAACAGCAATGGCATTTGACTTTGTTAAGCCCTGATTTTCACCAATCCATTTTTTCCAATAATTCGCAATACGGGCATATTTAGAGGCATATTGTATTTTAATTTGTTGATCATTTCGCATGAACTCATCCTGAACTTTAAGGGCAGCATCTCTTATGGCTATTTTAGCAGGGTTAAGTTCGTTCACAATCTGTTCTACCGCAACCGCAGGTAAATATTCTTGAGTACGCCCCGGGAAACCAAACACCAAAGTAAAGTCGTCTTCAGCGATACCATCTAAAGAAATGGGTAAATAATGCTTTGGTGTATAAGGAACATTATCAGCAGCATATTCAGCAGGACGATTGTTTTTATCCGCATAAATTCTAAATAGAGAAAAATCACCGGTATGTCTTGGCCAAACCCAGTTGTCAGTATCAGAACCGAACTTACCTATGGATGATGGCGGTGCTCCAACCAATCGGATATCCTTAAAGGTTTCCACCACAAAAAGCATGTATTGGTTTCCTTCATAAAAAGTCTTAACTCTATTTTCTTGCCAATCTTCCTTGGGATAGTTGTTGACCAATTGACTAATGTTCGTCTGGATCTTTTGTTGTTTTTCACTTTCTGTATTAAGGAGATGAGTTCCTTCAAGAACCTGCTTGGTTACATCTGCAATTTTCACAATAAAGGTGACGGAAGTACCCGGATTTGGAAGCTCTTCATTTAAGTCCTTAGCCCAAAAACCATCAGTTAAGTAATCGTTTTCTAGCGTTGAGTGCGATTGAATCATACTATAACCACAATGATGATTTGTTAGAAGAAGCCCCTTAGGAGAAATCACCTCTGAAGTGCAACCTCCATTAAAATGGGGAACCGCATCTTTTAAACTGGAATTGTTCACATCATAGATGTCTTTTGCTGACATCTGCATGCCTAATTCTTTCATTTCTTTTTCATTCATTCCTTCTAATAGAGAAGGAATCCACATGCCACCTTGTTGCGCAAATAGTGGGAAAACTGCTAGTAAAAACAGTAGTTTTATATATTTCATGGATAGATTTTTTAAAAGTTCTGCAATATAAAGGTTTTCGCAAGGGTAATTATTAGGGAATTCTTAAAATAATCGCAGGAAGGTTGAGATTTTTATTACCCTTATTACCCTAGTGAATTATGAAGTCGAACAAAATACCTAAACCTAAAGTCCATAGTATTCAGCCTACTTTTAATAAGGTGAAATTCTAAAAAGAATATTTGGCGATTGGGAGGCTTAAATCTTCACTTATTATAAGTCGATAATCTGCGATTCACGTTATTGAAATGAAAACCCTGATGTAATGAAGGTCAACCAAGATGGCTGAAAACAAGAGAGGTTGCGAACCTACTCACAACCTCTTTTAATTTAGATAGAAATTCTAATGGAACCATTTCTAAAGAAAAGTTCTGCATCAATGTTTATGGGATTACGAGTTCTTCTCGAGTAGTATACATCATCCTCGTAATAGTAATCATCATTGTGGTAAAATTCATGATTACATCTTCTGCATGCTTCCAAATGTTGAAGTTCACGCTCCCTTAAAACTTTATAATATGCTCTTTCGGCTTTTGCCATTTCACGATAATAATGTGCTTCAGCCTTTCGACGCTCCTTGTTATATTTAGCAATCTCTTTTCTACGCTCTTTTTCCCATTTGTGGTGTTTCTTGTGTATTTTATTTTTATGCTTATGACTCTTAGCATGAGGGGGTTGTCCATGGGCAACAAGAGCGGAAAAGACTACAGTGACTATAAATAATAATTTCGCTTTCATAAGATTTAATTTTAATGTTCACTGAAGTCCATTCAATAGTCGTGCCAGAATAATTTTTGTAGCATGTATGCTTATTCCGTATAAGTAGTATGGCAACCTATTTTTTCCTGTAAAGTAGTTTTCTCAATATTAAAATACCATTGGTGACTTTTCGCTTTTTAGTTAAAATAGGAATAGATAGCGTAGCAAGTATGGAGATACATGCTGCAGTACCTAATGCCCCGCCATAACCGTTAAAGAAGTCACTTGTGTTAATATAAAAAAATGAGAAAATAATCCCTGAAAAAGTAATGAGCCAGTAGTTTGAAATAATACGCGAAGAAACCATTCCGATGAATGATCCGCCTATAAAAACAACTGGAATATTATTCGTTAAGTGCTCACTTAAAACAGAAGGGAATAAATAAAAGAAACCACCAACCAATAGGGCCGATAAAGCCGATGCCCGAACAGGACCTTGTTTAAGTTTGGTATTTATGATATAAGTTAACAGGGCTCCGATGATTCCAAAACATACGATGATAAGTTTTTCTATAAACATTAGTAAAGCAAAAATAAGAGAAATGAAGTGAAGGCAACACCACCAAAAGCTATGGTACCTAATTTACCGCCAAATCCGTGAAAAACACCCTTTGAAATAACCATAAATAACCCTGTAATTACACCAGCAATTATGATGAAACTATAATTCGGAGCTACATCATGATGAGACATCCCGACAAAACAGCCACAATAGATGGAAGCCGGAGCAAGCTTAAACAATCTTGACTCACGATTAATAGTTGGAATAAATGAAGCCATGGTGCCGATAATGCCTGCAGCCAATACAGGGCCTGTTTTTAAATAATGAGTAACAGAGTAGGTGGAGATGGCACCTAAAGTTACGAATACAATTGCTATGAAATCTTCAATAAAATGTTCTTCATGAATTAGGGGGGCTTTGTAATAGGTCACTGTAGTTAAAAATAAGAACAGTATGAGCAGAAAACTGATGGGGAAAGCATTCTTCTTTTCTAAAATTAAAGCCACTAAGAATATAAGATGAAAAAAAGCAATTAATGAAAATGAGATAATGCGGATAATCTTTGGTTTCAAATATGCAGCTGTTTTTAATTTTTATTAAATGAGTGCAAAAGTATTGAGTAATATCCGTACCACCATAGGTTTGTTGTGTTTTAACTCATCTAATTAAAACATAGGAAAAATGATATAAAACCATTGAATAATCATAAATCCATTATCAATTATCCATTATTCATTATTCATTATTCATTATTCATTATCATTTATCAACTATCAACTATCAACTATCAATTATCAATTATCAATTATCCATTATCAATTATCAATTATCCATTATCAATTATCAATTATCCATTATTCATTATTCATTATTCATTATTCATTATCATTTATCAATTATCAATTCCCTTTAATACGTAACCATAAATCATTCAGAAGTTTCTTGGCATTACTACGGTCTTTAGGTACCTCGGTTATTTGTATGGTATGATCGGATTTAGTTAACAAATAACTAAATACAAAATTTTGGCTGGAGGGGTCCACACTTAAGGTTCCGAACCTAAGATCATTTATATAGAGCAATTTATCCTTCTCCGCAATAGAGTACCACCCATTGGTAATTTTAATCAATCGCCTTATTTTGTCGTTATCTTTTAAGGCTCCCAGTAGGTGATGATTTTTTGGATGTGCCGTAAAATGTATAGGTTTAGAGTCGAAAAATGAATAATACCCAATGAGATAATGATCATCGGTTTCCACATTGGCGGTCCATAAAATACTGTTCAACGGGCTAGGACGAGTTTCAATTTGTGTATAGCTAAGCTTTTGTTGATCAAGAGCCTCGGTAAATTTAGTATAAACGATTCCTTTTAAAATAATCGTTAAAACCAAATAAGAACTACTCACAAACAAACCGATGTTATTTAATCGTCTTCGTTTCGCATGGTCTTTCTTGAAAAACATAGCCCATAAAAGAAACCCCATAAAAGGAAGGGTGTATAACGGATCGATCACAAAAATGTTTTTATAGGCTAAACGCAGATCCAGAGGCCAGAAAAGCTGTGTCCCCCAGGTGGTATGAGCATCCAGTAATGGGTGAGTAAACAACGCTAAAAACATGAGTTTCGACCACTCTTTCCAGGTGGCTCCCTTTTCCCAAAGTGAAATTAACCAGCCAAATAGCAAACCAAAGAGTATGGAAAACAGTATGGAATGGGTAAATCCACGATGTATCTCCAGAGCGGTTACCGTGTCATAAAGTTTACCAATATAAACGTCAAGATCGGGAATGGTACCGCCAATAGCCCCATAGAGCATAGCTTTATTACCAACTTTCTTGCCTAAGGCAACTTCTCCTACAGAAGCACCAAGTACGATTTGAGTCAGGGAATCCATCGATACATTGAATTGATACCACAAAAATAACCTTTTACGGAGAGTCGGGACAACAAATTACCGGATATTGAAATTTATTTTGAAAAGAGGATGATAATAATTTTGTTTAATATATTTTTGTCTTTGTTAAACAATTATCTCACTATGATTGATCACCATACAAGGCATATACATATTGTAATTCTTTTATTATTTAGTATTTCCTACACTTTCGCCCAACAAGCAAAAGGAACCTTAACAGGGTATGTAACAGATATGTTGGGGTATCCGTTGGAGGGAGCCACGGTTGTAATACAAGGAACTTCTCAGGGTACGGTAACAAATCAAAATGGTAAATATAGTCTTGAAAATCTACAGCCGGGCTCATATCAGGTAACGGCCTCCTTCTTAGGATATAAGTCTGAAACCATATATAACGTTGTGGTTAAATCGGTCGGAACCGTACCACTGAATTTTTCGTTGATGACTCAAGAGGAGACTTTAGAAGCCGTAATAGTTCAGAAACAACCAACATCACGGCCAAAAGAAACTCCATTGTCATATCAGCAACTCTCGGCGGTTGAAATAGCCACATATCCCGGGGGGAATAATGATGTAGTTCGTGTGGCTCAATCATTTCCAGGGGTTTCACCTTCGGTTGGAGGCTTTAGAAATGATTTAATAATCAGGGGTGGAGCACCCAACGAAACAGTGTATTATTTAGATGGGGTAGAGATTCCTAATATTAATCACTTCAGTACACAGGGGAGTTCAGGAGGTCCGGTAGGAATGTTGAATGTGTCATTTATTGAAGACGTGAATTTAGCCACCTCTTCATTTGGAGCCGTCTACGATAATCCACTCTCGGGTGTTTTACAGTTTAACCAACGCGATGGAAATCGTAAAAATTTTAGAGGAAATTTTCGATTGAGCGCTAGTGATGCGGCTCTCACTGTAGAAGGTCCTTTATTTAAAGGCCGGAATGAAGAAAGTAATACCAGTTTTATGCTATCTGTTCGACGAAGCTACCTTCAGTTTTTATTTAAATTTATTGGATTGCCAATTCGCCCTGATTACTGGGATTATCAATACAAACTAACGCATAAAATAGGGGATTATGATGAAATTAATATCCTGGGATTGGGAAGTATTGATGATTTCTCATTAGAATCACCTGAGGATTTTGATGAAGAGCAACAAGCTACTTTTGAACAAACACCGTTTATTGAACAGCAGACCAATACTATTGGTATATCCTGGAAACATCGCTTTAAAAATAGTAAAGGATATATCAGAACAGTCCTTAGTAATAATACCCTGGAAAATAACTTTACAAGGTATGAGGACAATGAAACGCAGTCGAATCCTTTTTTTATAAACGATTCAAAGGAAGCAGAAACCAAATTGCGGTTTAGTTATAATAAGTTTTTTGACGGATGGAAATTAGAGGGTGGATTCAATACGCAACTATCCAATTATAAAAATAGTACGGTCGATTTGAAAAATGATGCAGCCTATATTACTGAAATTGACTTTTTTAAATATGGGTATTATGCGAATGTTACAAAATCGTTCTTAGAAGGGCGCATAGATCTGTCAGCAGGATTTAGAATGGATGATGACTCTTTTACTTCCGAAAACAATTTATTGAATACATTTTCACCCAGAATGGCCGTTTCATATGAATTCATGCCAAGCTGGAAATTGAATGCTACCGTAGGCAGATATTTTAAATTACCTCCTTATACGATTTTAGGTTTTAGAAATAATGATTCGGAGTTGATCAATAAGAATGTTAATTATACCCGATCAGATCATTATGTAATAGGAATTGAAAAAATACTGTCTGGATCCAGTAGTATAGCTGTCGAAGCATTCTATAAAAAATATGCAGATTATCCCGTTTCAGTTAGAGATAGCGTTTCTTTAGCCAACAAGGGAGGTGGATTTGAAGTTTTAGGGAATGAACCGGTAAAGTCCGTGGGTAAAGGCAGATCCTATGGAGCCGAATTGATGTTCCAGCAAAAACTTACGAAAAACTTCTATGGTATTTTCTCTTATACGTATTTCTTTAGTGAATTTACCGGGTTTGATGAAAGTCAATATCTCCCTTCTGTATGGGATAGCAGACATTTGATCTCTTTCACAGGAGGTTATCAGTTACCAAAACTTTGGGAGGTAAGCACACGTTATCGTTTTAGCGGAAAAACACCGTTTGTTCCTATTGATATCCAATCGAGTACAGCATCTTACCCTGATCTTATTTATGACTACAACAGATTAGGTGAAGAAAAGCTGAAAAGTTTCTCGCAACTGGATATTAGAATTGATAAAAAATGGAACTTTAAAAAGATCTCTCTGGATTTATTTTTTGAAGTACAGAATGTGCTCGCCGAAGATTTGCCACAACCTCCGGAATATGGACTGGCAAGAGAT
The DNA here is from genome assembly GCF_900116365.1 of Zhouia amylolytica. Taxonomy (GTDB): domain Bacteria; phylum Bacteroidota; class Bacteroidia; order Flavobacteriales; family Flavobacteriaceae; genus Zhouia; species Zhouia amylolytica. The sequence continues at coordinate 413,217 of NZ_FPAG01000002.1, forward strand.
GAATCTGGCCAACCGCTTACACCGAGAACACTTACAGAAATAACCACCGATTCAGGAACTATTATCCCCGTAATTGGTTTAGTGTTAGATTTTTAGTAGTCTTCAGTTAAGTGCTAAACCATGTTGGTTATCTGGATATGTTTTTAAATAAAAAGAAAATTTAAAACTTTCATTTGTTTTTTATTTATAATAATTTTTCTTTGTTTTGTTATTATTTCAGAATTTAAGTTGAATTCATAAATTATAAACAATATATCTTGAAAGTTGTTTCGGAAGCTTTAGATTTTAACAATACCACTACAGTATCGGTAAAGAATCCAACTGTAGAGGAGGTTCGTTTTCAGACTGATTCTGAATTATGGGAGGCTTTTAAAGAAGGTGATGAAACAGCTTTTATAAAAATATATAATGATTATTTTGAATCCCTTTGTGATTTTGGAATTCAATTCGCTCCTTTATCTACTGTCAAGGATGCTGTCCAGGATGTATTTATACATTTAAGAACTAAACGAGCGCAATTACCCGCATTAAAAAATTCGATTCAACCATTTTTATTCCAGTGCTTAAAAAGACATTTGTTTAACCTCAATAAGAAAGCAGCAAAGAGTAATTTTAAACTTACTGAGGATATTTTTGAAATAGCTGTATCGCATGAATCTGCAATTATCCTGAATCAGGAACACAAGGTAAAACTTGAAAGACTCAATAGGGCCCTGGGAAAATTGAATGCCAAACAGCGAGAAGCGATCTATTATTATTTCTACAAGGAAATGAGTTATGAAGAGGTTCAGGATCTAATGGGGTTTGATAATGTAAAGTCGGCTCGGAACCTGATTTATAAGATCGTTAAGAAACTCAAACAAACTTTTTTATACTTTTTTTAAAAAAAAACTGATGTCGTTTTAATGTTTCGGATGTCTATAGGATGAAAACTATAGATACATTGAAAAAAGATAATCACGACATAGCCTATTTTCTAACGAATCGTTCTTTTGTTACTTGGGTGAAGAATCCAAATCCTGACAGTAACTACTTTTGGAAAAAATGGATTGAAAATAATCCCCAAAGCAGAGAAAGTTTCTATGCAGCGAAAGCTACCATAGAAAGAATAGATTTTAAAAAGGCAAACGTAACAGAAAAGGATAAGGAAGAGGTCTTAAATAAAATTCTTCAAAACTCTACGTCGAAAGAAATCTCTTTTGAAAAGCCTCAAAAAAAGATATTTAAACTTCATAGAACTGTATATGGCGGTGTTGCTGCAGCCATAGTTATATTGATAGTTTCCGTATCATTCCTTAATCAATACAATAATGAAGGAGTTAAAGAGTCTGAAATTAAAACGCAATCTGCATTAATAACCAAAACAGCTGAACGTGGAAAACAAAAGGCCATGTTTTTACCAGATGGTTCTAAGGTGATTTTGAATGCAGGTAGTTCCTTGTCTTATTACGAAAACTTTACTGGCGATACCAGGGAAGTAACCCTTGTGGGTGAAGCCTATTTCGATGTCACTCACAACCCTGAGAAAAAATTTATTGTTAAATCCAATGGGATTGCTACCGTTGTTCACGGCACCTCTTTTAATGTTAAAGCATATCCCAATGAAGGTCCTTTGAGTGTTGCACTGGAGCGAGGTTCGGTGGCTGTTCAATCTTTACTGCATAAATCAGATAGCACAACCATTTTTATAAAACCCGGAGAGAAAATAACTGTAGAGGAACAGTTTGAAAATTCTTTGGTCGACGAATTCAATTACATAGAGGAGTTTGGCTGGAAGGATGGCATCCTTGTGTTTAAAGATGCAGGAATAGAAGAGTTTATAGGTAAACTGGAAAGATGGTACAATGTAAATATCAGTGTGGTGGGAAGAAATGATCATGACTGGGAAATAAATGGAATGTTCAAAAAACAAAGTCTGCAAAATGTACTCGAAAGTCTTGAGTTCGCCAGAAAAGTAAAATATACCATCAAAGAAAATCAAATAACGATTTATACCGATTTAAAAAACTAACCAATCAAATAATTAACTATGAAGCAAAACACAACAAATCTTTTATTTCGGAAAGGAATATTCCTTTCATTATTGCTGATTCAGGTTTGTGCCTATGCAGGTATGAAAAATGTACAGGGCAACATGGATTTAGACAATATTTATATTTCCATAAAGGAGCAAAACAGCTCTTTGAAGAAGGTCTTTAAAACAATTGAAGCAAAAACCGATTTCAATTTCTTTTACGATAATAAAATAGTTAATGACCAGCAAAAGGTTTCTATTGCTAAAAATCGTACTTCCTTGAAAAAGGTATTGCTGGAACTTTCTGAAAAATTAGGACTTAAATTTAAGCAGGTTGATAATGTAATCAATGTAAATATAATTGAAAAAAGAACAGTACAGCAAGGTATAAAGATTACCGGAAAAGTAACGTCATCCTCCGATGGCCTCGGAATGCCGGGAGTTACGGTTATGGAGAAAGGAACCAGTAATGGAGTCACTACGGATTTTGATGGTAATTATGAAATTAATGTATCCGATTCGCAGGCAATTATTACATTCAATTACCTGGGTTTTAAATCCATGGAGCAGGTAGTAGGACAAAAACGATCCATTGATGTTGTACTTCTTGAGGATACTGAAGAGTTGGATGAGGTAGTGGTAACGGCACTGGGAATTAAACGTGAGGAAAAGTCATTAGGGTATGCCGTTCAAAAAGTATCGGGAGATCAAGTCCAGGCCGTAAAAGGTGTTGATGTAGCTACTTCTTTAACAGGTAAGGTAGCAGGTTTATGGATTCAAAATAGTACAGAGTTTAATGAAGCTCCTGATATTCGATTAAGAGGAGGTTCTTCAAACCCTTTATTGGTTATTGATGGCGTACCTTATGGAAATATGTCATTGAGTGATGTGGCCTCCGATGACATCCAGAGTATGGATGTATTAAAAGGAGCAACAGCTTCGGCTCTCTATGGAGCCAGAGGTAGTGGAGGAGCTGTAATCATAACTACCAAAAGCGGAGGGAACGGAGTAAGTGTAAATAGCAATCAAATGTTTTTTGCCGGCTATCTTTCGCTTCCTGAAGTACAGTCATCATATAGTGCCGGGTTAGGAGGGACTTATAGTGCCACCGATTACGTATGGGGTGATAAACTCGATATCGGTACCATAGCAGAACAGTGGAACCCTGAAACAAAGACCTATGAAGACATGCCGCTTACCTCAAGAGGGAGTAACAACTTTAAAAACTTTCTTGAGCCAGGTGTAATCGTAAACAACAACATTAGCTTTGCTCGTTCAGGAGAAATCGGTTCCATCCGATCTTCATTTACGCATATTATGAACAAAGGGCAGTACCCTAATTTAAAGCAGAATAAGTTTAATGTAAATGTTGCGGGTAAACTGAATTTAGGTGATAATTTCGATCTACAGGCTAACCTTGGATATAATCGAAGTATGACTTCTCAGACTACAGGATCCGGTTATGGTAATCAGGGGTATATCTATCAAATACTACTGTGGACCGGACCGGAATACGATCTAAGAAAGTACAGAGATTATTGGGTGGTGCCAAATGAAACCCAAAACTGGCATTACAAGGCCTGGTATGATAATCCATATTTAATAGCTCATGAAAAATTAAGAAGCGATGAGCAAAATATTACCAACGTTAATTTAACCGCCAATTATAAACTTTTTAAAGACGCGAAATTAACCGCAAGGGTGGGGTACGATTTTTATTCGAATGAATCAACTAGTCAAAACCCTCCTGGAATAAACTCTACAAGAGGTTGGAATGTAAATGGATTATACAGTCAAAATCAATATAGAGGTTACAGTTTAAACTCAGACCTTTTGTTCAAATATGGCAAAAGAGATGTCTTGCTGGATGGATTTGACTTTGATTTTACTGTAGGTGGATCCGTTTATAAATGGGAAGACCAGGGAATTGGAGCCTCGACAAGGGGTGGAATCATTGTACCTGGGATTTACTCCTTAAACAATTCCGTTGAAAGACCCAACGTATCTTCTTATGTAACCAGAAAGCAGGTGAATAGTTTATTAGGGTTGGCGTCATTCTCCTATAAAGATGCATTTTTCGTTGATGTTACCGGACGTAATGACTGGATCTCAACTTTACCATCTGATGAACGCTCTTATTTCTATCCGTCGTTGGCAGGTAGTTTAATTTTAAGTGAATTATTTACCAAGCCAAAATGGTTAGACCTATGGAAAACAAGAGGTTCATGGACCTTGTCTAAAGATGATTTAGGGGTTTATGCAACCAATGTGAATTATAGCGTGAGCCAGGGGGTTTGGAACGATTATAATACTGCTGCATATCCTTCTACTATAAAAAACACTTCTGTAGCACCTGAAACAAGCAGAACCTGGGAGGTTGGAACAGCAGCTTACTTGTTCGAGAACAGACTGATGTTAGATGTGGCCTACTATAACATCTATACCTATAATCGCCAGGTTTCAACCAGAGTCCCTTCTTCATCTGGTTTTACCTCCACTTTGATTAATACTGATGAAACGAGAGAACGTAGAGGATTAGAGTTAACCTTGAATATGGGGATTATCAAAAAGGATAATTTTAGCTGGGATGCAGCTATCAACTGGTCTAAAACACACGCCTATTACAAAGAACTGGATGATGTGTATTCACCAGATAACTTATGGGCGAAACCAGGAGGAAGAATAGATAACTATACAATCTATGATTGGCTAAGAGATCCTAATGGAAATGTGATTCACAGCAGTGGTGGCCTCCCTGTTAGAAGTGATTATGCTTCATTTTTAGATTACAGCGATCCTGACTTTTTATGGGGATTTACCAATAATTTCACCTATAAAAACTTTAATCTTCATTTAAGTTTTGATGGAAGAGTTGGCGGGAAGTTATTTAATTATACTTCGTATAAGATGTGGGATACCGGTGCACACCCCGATACTGATAATGCATGGAGATATGACGAGGTGGTAAACGGAAATACATCTTATATAGGTAAAGGAGTACGAGTGCTTTCTGGTAGTGTAACCTACGATGAGTATGGTCGTATAGAAGAGGATACCAGAACCTATGAAGCCAATGACACTCCAGTTTCTTATGAAACTTATGCACGTCGATTCGGTGATGGTTCTTTGGGTGTTAAGGATCCAACCTTTATTAAACTAAGAGAATTGTCAATAGGATATACACTGCCAAAGAATGTTAGTGAAAAATTCGGATTAAGCAGGGCTAGTATTGCTCTAACCGCTCAAAATGTTTTTATGTGGACCAAAGAATTCGAATTTGCAGATCCTGATTGGAATTCTGACAGCGACCTGTCGTCACCTTCCCAGCGTTTTGTTGGTTTAAATATTAGGTTTCATGCAGGTAATACCTCAAAATAATTTAAAAGGATAATTATGAAGTTATTTAAAAGATACATACTCGCTTTTACAAGTATATTGTTAATATATAGTTGTGCTGATCTCGATAAGATTAATACCAACCCTGATGGCATTACTACAGCCACTCCACAAATGTTGGCAACAAAACTGATTCTAAATATAACCAGGGATGATATAAGTGGAACCAAAGGCTTCATGCGTCCACATATGCTTAATAAGTATATTTTGTGGAGCGAGTTTCCCGAAAGTCCTCAGTACAATGATTTAGGAAGAACAGGTTTTGGAAGGTTTACCAGGCTTATTGATGTTCAAAAAATGATTGAATTAACAGAAGGTAAAGAGGAAACTGAAAAAAATGCATATAAAGCCTTGGGACACTTTTTAAGGGCTTATACCTTTTTCAGAACGACCATGGAGGTTGGAGACATCCCATATAGTGATGCTTTAAAAGGAGAATCTGATGGAAATGTGAAACCGGTATATGATACCCAAAAAGAAGTTTTTCTCGGGGTATTAAATGAACTTGATCAAGCTGATCAACTCTTCGCAAGTGCTTCACAATTTGATGGCGATATCATTTATGGAGGCGACCCGCTGCAATGGCGTAAAATGGTCAACTCTTTCGCCCTGAAAGTGCTGATAAACCTATATAAAAAGACAGGAGATGGTGATTTAGATGTGGTTGCAAGATTTAATCAAATCATTAATAACAGACCCATTTTTGAAAGCAATAATGACAACTTTAGTTTAGTGTATTCGGATGTGGAAAATCAAAGATATCCGTTTTTTAAAGAGGGTAATCAGTTTGTAATTTACCCAATGGTTTCTGATGTCATCATTAATAAACTAAAAAACTATAATGATTATCGATTGTTTTACTACGCAGCACCTTCAGAAGTGAAGATTGATGAAGGCTATACAGCCTCTGAATATGACGCCTATGTAGGTGTAGATCCTTCAGCAGTTTATTCAGATGTGAGCTCCATAGCTTCTTCAAAAGATTATTCAGATATAAATCAGCGCTATAAAGAAATAGCCGAAGGAGAACCGGTATACCTTTTAAGTTACGCGGAAATTCAATTTGTGCTTGCCGAAGCAGCAGTTAGAGGTTGGATCTCAGGAAATGCAGAAACCTATTATAATGAAGGTGTAAGAGCAGCAATGCACTTTGTGGCCGATCAAACTCCTGATGAAGAAATATTTCATCATAACATGATTATTGACGATGCCTATATCAATAATTATTTGCAAGGACCTGAAGTACAGTTCTTGTCAAGTGCTGAAGAACAAATAGAGCAGATCATCACTCAAAAATACCTAAGCACCTTCTTACAGTCATTAAACAATGCATTTTTCGAAAATAGAAGAACAGGTTACCCGGAATTCCCAATTAATCCCGCAAGTAATGAGAATATACCATCAGATAAGTTACCGGTACGCTGGATGTACCCTTCTGATGAAGTAGATTACAATAAAAGCAATCTCGATGAGGCTTTGAACAGGCAGTACAATGGGACAGATGATAATAATGGAGTAATGTGGATTTTGCAGTAAGTCTCAACCTTGTAAATAATTCCACGTTTTGTATGGATTCAAGTTTTAAAAACACGATTACAAAAAATTAAAAAGATGAAAAGTATATTTAACTTTCGAAATAAACACCTTCTATACCTATCTCTCGGCCTGTTATTTATTTTGGTTAATGGATGTAAAGAAGATGAAAACAGTTATTATTACGATGGAAAGTATTTGGTGAATTTGGATGTGTATGTTTCACATCCAAATCCAAATACCGGTAACCCTTATACCGAAGAAGAATTAACGGAATTAACCTACGACCCTCTAAAAAAGGAATCATACCTTGAAGGACAAATGGTAGATTTAACATTGGTTTCTGCAAGTTTGCCATCTGAGGTAAAAGTGGTAGGAGAAGATGATGCAATTATTGAAACTATTACCGATTTTTCTGAATCGGATGGCGTATTCCATGCCAGAAATTTTCAAAGTTCATTAGAAGAACTCGGACTTACGGAACCGGATCAAAAAGCTAAGATATTCTTTAAGGTAACGTACCCCGGAGGACCACCGGTGGTGACCACCTTTGAAGTGAAAAGAATCGCTGAGGCAGCTGAACAGTCAACATTTTATACTTTTCTCAAAAAAGCAACAGGGGAAACGCTTGGCTTACTAGTAGAGGAGGAATTAACCTCAGTTTCCAGTGATGGGCAAAGGGGGTCAATACTAACTTTTGATGGTATAGACGATAGAGTACGTATCCTAAATAATAACGAATTGAATTTTAGAGGAACAGAAGATTTTTCTGTTGGTATTTGGGTGAATACAACATCTTCGATTAGTGATCCTGCTATCATATCTGATAAAGACTGGGGAAGTGGATCCAATCCTGGATTTGTGTTTTCTTTCACCGGAGGAACCTGGAAATTAAATGCCGCAGATGGATCGAATCGTATTGATATAAATGATTTAGGACCGGTAAATGACGGAGAGTGGCACTTCCTGTTAGTTTCATTCGATCGTGATGGAAACGCTACCGCTTATCAGGATGGGGTTGAAGTTGGTAGTGCAGATATGTCTTCTTTAGGTGATATGACCAGTAGCTTACCTATTTATCTCGGTCAGGACGGTACAGGGAATTATAGTTATGGTTACTGGTATGAAGGAATGCTAGGACAAGCTTATATTTTTGATTATGCTTTAACAAGTCAGGATGCAGCTGAATTATACGATGCAGAACTTCCTACAGGAGCCCAATTAACAAATGAAAATGGTGCGATTACCAATATTAATGTTACTAATGATGGCGGTGTTGTAACTACCATGGAAGGAAATAAAACAGTATTTACTTATGATGGTATAGACGATTTAACTACCTGGAGCAATCCATCGAGCCTTGATTTTAGAGGAACCGAAGATTTTTCAATATCCGTTTGGGTAAATACAACCTCTACGAATGATGATCCATCAATAATTGCTGATAAAGATTGGGGAAGCGGAGGAAACCCCGGTTTTATCCTGGCATATACTGGTGGTACCTGGAAGTTGAACGTTGGTGATGGGTCTAACCGGATTGATATCAATGGATTAGGTCCTGTAAATGATGGTGAATGGCATCAGTTGGTCGTTACCTTCGACCGGGATGGTGATGCTGTTGCATACCAGGATGGTGTAGAAGTAGGTAGTGCAGATATGTCAGGTATTGGTGATATTACAAGTGGATACCCTATTCGACTTGGTCAGGATGGTACCGGAAATTATAGCTACGGATATTGGTTTGAAGGTAAACTGGCAAATAGTACTATTTTTAATCATGCATTAACAGCTGAACAGGTAGGAGCATTATATAATTAGTTTGATCGTTTTCGAAAAGACTAAATAAACTTCATAATAAAATAACATGAACTCCTTAGAGTTTTTGTTTATTTGGTTGATTGCGCATTCCCCAGGAATGTAGTTATGAAATAAATTTCATAAAAAGCGGGTGGTAAATAATTTTTACCACCCGAACTTTTGATATGTTAGCACAAAATTACTCATGGACAATAGAAGAGATTTTTTAAAGAAAGCTGCAATGGTAAGCGGCGGGTTGGGTGTATCAATGGCCTTTCCTCCATCAATAAAAAAGGCATTAGCTATAAATCCGGAAGAAGGCTCTACCTTTGAAGATGCAGAACACGTAGTGCTCCTGATGCAAGAAAACAGATCGTTCGATCATTGCTTTGGAACCTTAAAAGGTGTCAGGGGATTTAATGACCCGAGAGCAATTTCCCTGCCTGATAAAAATCCAGTTTGGTTACAGACCAATGAAAAAGGCCAGACTTTTACTCCATTCAGGTTGAATATAAAAGATACCAATGCCACATGGATGGGAGATTTACCGCATTCATGGGAAAACCAGGTAGATGCCAGGAATGATGGAAAGTATGACAAATGGTTGGAAGCCAAAAAGGTATGGAGAAAAGCATATAAGGATATTCCCTTTACACTGGGGTATTATAACCGCCAGGATATACCGTTCTATTATGCGTTTGCTGATGCCTTTACCGTATTTGATCAGCATTTTTGCTCTGCTTTAACCGGAACTACGACCAATAGACTTTATTTCTGGACAGGATCAAACAAGGGAAGTAAAGACGATCCTTCTAATGTTCGAAACTCAGAAGTATATTACAACAAGGAGGCAAACTGGAAAACATTCCCGGAACGCCTGGAAGAAATGGATATCTCCTGGAGAATCTATCAGAATGAAGTAAGTATACAAACAGACCTTAAAGGAGATGACACCTCTTTACTTGGGAATTTTACAGATAATCCCCTGGAGTGGTTCTCTCAGTTTAATATTCGATACGCAAAAGGACATCAAAGATTCCTCAAGAAAAGACGATTAGAATTACCAGGGGAAATAGCAGCGTTAAAAGAAGAAATAGTACGTTTACCAAAAGCTAAAACTCAAAACTTGAGAAATACTTTAGGTAAAAAAGAAAAACAACTTCAAAAGATAGAGGAGGAGCTGAACCTTTGGAATCCTGAAAATTATGAGAAACTGTCACAGTTTCAAAAAAACATTCACGAAAAAGCGTTTACAACCAATATAGATGATCCTCATTATCATCAAACAGAAACCCTTGAATACGATGAACAAGGTGAAAAAAGAGAATTGAAAGTTCCTAAAGGTGACATTTTACATCAATTCAGGAAGGATGTTGATAATGGGAAAATGCCAACCGTCTCCTGGTTAGTGGCCCCTCAAAAGTTTTCAGATCATCCAAGTGCTCCATGGTATGGCGCCTGGTATGTTTCTGAAGTTTTGGATATACTCACAAAAAATCCGGAAATCTGGAAAAAAACCATCTTTATCCTAACCTACGATGAAAATGATGGCTATTTCGATCATGTGCCACCATTTGTTGCACCTGATCCAAATAATAAGCATGCACTATCTGAAGGTATAGATACAGCCACAGAGTTTGTAACCATGGATGATGAAATTAATTTAAAAGGCGTAGATCCAAAGAATGCCCGTGCGGGTGCTATTGGTTTAGGATACCGTGTTCCTTTGATAGTTGCGTCACCGTGGACTCGAGGTGGTTGGGTGAATTCGGAAGTTTCGGATATAACTTCCACGATACAGTTCCTGGAAAAATTTATAAGTAATAAAAAAGGAAAGGAACTTAAAGAAACAAATATTAGTAGCTGGCGTCGTACCATTTCTGGCGATTTAACTTCTGCTTTCAGACCTTATACAGAATCCGCTTTGATCTTTGCAGATTTTGTTGATAGAAATAAGTTTATGGAAGAAATTAATAATGCCAGTTTTAATGCACCTCCTGCAAATTTCAAGGCATTGTCAAATAGTCAGATTGAACTGGCAAAGCGGGGTGAGGAAGCATTGGAATTTTTACCGCGGCAAGAAGTTGGAATTAAAAATTCATGTCCGCTCAACTACCAATTACACGTAGATGGTATTTTAGATCCAAAAACAAAGGAATTCAAAATAGCCATGGAAGCATCCAATAAGTATTTTGGAGAAAGAGCGGTGGGAGCTCCATTTAATGTTTATGCTCCCGGTAAATATCTTCAGAAAAATAAAAACGGACTCGATACTTTCCAGGATGTAAAGACATGGGCTTTTGCAGTAAAATCAGGTGATGAGATCACAAATAGTTGGCCTGTAGATCATTTTGAGAATAAACAATATCATCTAAGGGTTTACGGACCAAATGGGTTCTATCGTGAATTCTTCGGGAATCTTAATGATCCGGAAATTCAGCTCAATTGCACCTATGAGTACAAAGGTCGTTTACTAAGTAAGCTTACAGGAAATGTGACGCTGAAAATTTCCAACTTTTCAAAAGAAAAGAAAAAGATTACCATTAAAGATAATGCATATAAAAACAGAACTAAATCAATTTCGGTTGCAGCAAATAAAGAAGAAGTAATTACACTGGAGGCAGCTAAAAGTTTTGGTTGGTATGACTATTCAGTTCAGGTGGACGGTTTTGATGACTATGGTGTGAGATATGCCGGAAGAGTAGAAACTGGAAAATCGTCTAAAACAGATCCGTTCATGGGTAGAATAGTCTAAATTTTAAATTGAATAAGGAAGAGTCCGGTCTCGTAGTAATAAAATTTAACAATAACAAAAACCAGTAGGTTCGCGTAATTTTATTATACAGGCTTAAACCAATATAATTACAGGAGGTAATGTCATTTACAGTAATGAATTACCTCTTTGTTTATTTGGAAAAATAATAATAGTTAATTCTAAATGCATACCATGAGGTAAGTAGTTATATTATTCATCGATAATTCATAAATAAATTTGGAAGACCAGGAACAATTTAAGGTGTGGTAATGTGGTAATTTAGTGGGATAATTTAATAGAGTTATGGTATTATCTGAATATAAATTGGTTTTCCGACGCAACCTTTAACAAAAATTAACATCTAGAAGATAAAGGTTCTATGCACCTATACGTTTTATATACTAGGTGTTTACTATGTAGCAACAGGTTCCGTGAAATAATTAAATTATGTAAATGTTAAAATTAGGTACCGTTTAATAAGAAATTATTAAGAATGGAATGCTTAATCCCAATAAAGACTTTTCTAATTTGCATAGAAAATATTTTATGGATACTTTTGATGAGTTTTTGTAAGGTTACATTTTCCCCAAACTAGTAAAAAAAGAATAGCAATTTTTTTAACAGATGTGTAATTACGTAAAAAACGTAAGTGGTTTTAGGAGCATGTCTTTAGCTTTGATAAAGACGAAATTAACAGAATAAACAAATAACTTATGCTGTATGCTATAGGAGTTTTTCTGGGTTGTTTTATATTAACAATCTGGACGGTTCCGAAGATAATTAGAGTTGTTACTCACAAAAATTTAATGGACGACCCGGGTAGTCGTAGTTCTCATGAAACCAAAACACCTACGCTTGGTGGTGTGTCTTTCTTCTTAGCACTCATTGGCGTGTTATTTTTTATTCGGGATTTTGATCAATTTGAAGAAGCCATTTATTTTGTTCCAGCGCTTACTGTAATCTTTATAGCAGGTTTAAAAGATGATCTGGTTTCCATTAGTCCGAGAGCTAAATTGCTTGCACAACTTTGTGCTATTGGCTTTATTTTGTACAATAGTGGTTTTCAAATTCAAAGTCTTAACGGCTTTTTAGGTATTCACGATATTCCCGTGTGGTTGGGAGTGCTGCTGTCAGGGTTTTTAATGATCGTGGTGATAAATGCCTTTAACCTTATTGATGGAATTGATGGCCTGGCCTCTATGGTAGGGTTAGTTATATTGGGAGCCTATGGAACTATTTTTTACCTTATAGATCAACATTTCTATATGCTGCTATGCCTGGCTTTACAAGGCTGCTTGCTTGCTTTCCTATATTATAATCTTTCCATTAAGCGTAAAATTTTTATGGGAGATACAGGTTCGCTCATTGTTGGATTTATAATCAGTGCTTTAACTGTTAGGTTGCTGGCTATGAATCCTTCAACTATGTCTGAACTGCCTTTTATAATGGAAAATGCTCCAATTGTAGCTATAAGTATTCTGATCGTTCCCCTGTTTGATACAGCCAGGGTTTTTACGGTACGACTTCTACAGAAAAGATCACCCTTCTCCGCAGATAGAAATCATATCCATCATTTATTTATTGACGGATTGTTACTCTCACACAGAAGAGCTAGCTTTTTTATAAGTGTACTTAACTTTTTATTTATTTCCTTTATCGTATTAATGGCCGGTGAAATAGGCTATCTCGAATTAATTGGTGTATTTGCTTTGTCAATTGCTTTATTATGTGTGGTGTGCTATGCCTTAAAGAAAAATAGAGATCGTTTGCAAAGTAGATCCAGTGCGGTGAAACGATTAAAAAGTATTGTGAAACAAAGACAAGCCGATTCCTTGACACAGTTGAATGTGTTGCGAAGGAATGCAGGTTAAAAAATATTCGTAATAAAAAAAACGCCAGGTTTATTTGAAACTTGGCGTTTTTTTTATGACTATTTCTTGTCGATATTATTGAATTTCTCTTTGATTTTGTCGAGGCATAAATTCCCTAAACTTCCATCATGGGTGTGTTTAATATCTCTTTTTGGTGTAAAAGTGCCGTTTTCAATTTCTTCTCCCATTTTTTTATATGCATCCCTGAATGGCATTCCACCTAGAACCAGATCATTTAACGTATCTACGCTAAAGAGATAATCATACTTTTGATCCTCAATAATATGGTCTTTTACAATAACATTCTTTATAGAGAAACTCATCATTTCCAAACATGATTTTAACTCCTGAATGGCCGGAACAATGATTTCTTTAGTTAGTTGCAGATCTCTGTGGTATCCGCTAGGCAAATTAGTAGTGAGCATGGCCAACTGGTTAGGAACTGCCTGTATCTTATTGCACTTACCTCGTATAAGTTCAAATACGTCAGGATTCTTTTTATGAGGCATGATACTCGAACCGGTAGTTAATTCGTTCGGAAATGTAATGAAATCAAAATTTTGACTCATATACAAGCAAATGTCCATGGCAAACTTAGATAATGTAGCGGCTATACCACTCAATGCCATAGCTGTGGCCTTTTCTGATTTACCCCTGCTCATTTGAGCGGCGACAACATTGTATTTCTGACTCGTGAAATCTAATTCTTTTGTAGTGAATTCTCGGTCAATAGGGAATGAGCTACCATATCCCGCAGCACTTCCCAGTGGATTTTGATCTACAACACGATAAGCTGCCTCAACAAAATATAAGTCATCAATGAGGCTTTCGGCATAAGCTGAAAACCATAACCCGAACGATGAAGGCATTGCAATCTGTAAATGAGTATAACCCGGTAATAAAACCTCTTTGTATTGATCGGCTAGCGTAATTAAGATGTCAAAAAGCTCCTTAGATTGCTTCTTTATTTCCTGTAATTCATTCTTTAAATAAAGATTTACAGCTACGAGCACCTGATCATTTCTGGAACGTGCCGTATGAATCTTTTTTCCTGTATCACCTAACTTCTCAGTGAGTAAGAACTCTATTTTACTATGAACATCTTCAAATGAATCTTCGATAGTAAAAGTACCCGCTTCAATCGTTTTGCCTATAGCCTCCAAGGCATCAACCAGGTTGTTAACTTCATTTGCACTCAATAATCCAATTTCACCGAGCATTTTAGCATGAGCCTTTGATGCTATAACATCATATTTGGCAATGACTAAATCGAGTTCTCTATCCGAACCAACGGTAAAGATGTCTATCTTTTTGTCTGTTGAAAAACCTTTGTCCCAGAGTTTCATTTTTCTGTTGTTTTTGATCTGATTTTTTAAAATTATATTTCCTGCATTGAACCTGTTAGATCGAGCATTTAAAGATTTAAAGTTCGATGACTTCTTACCTTAATATTCGATCTTCAAGACAACCCCATTATAATACTTTATCTAATATTTTAATATAAATTTCAATTCCTTCGTGAATTTCGTTTACATAAATAAATTCATTTGCCGAGTGCGAACGTGTTGAATCGCCCGGTCCAAGCTTTAATGATGAACAATACAATACGGCCTGGTCTGAAAGTGTTGGAGAACCATAGGTTTCTCTGCCAATTTCAATCCCTGCTTTTACCAGGGCATGATCAGCTGGTATTGAAGACGAATTCAATCGGAGTGATCGGGCAGTCATTTCACAAGGTGCCTGCTCTTGTAAAATAGTATTAATTTCTTCATTACTGTAACAATCATTAACACGAACATCCACCACGATAGCTACTTCAGAAGGAACTACGTTGTGTTGTTTCCCCGCATTTACCTGGGTCACTGTCATTTTTACTTTGCCCAGTACCTCAGATTCCTTTTTAAATTCATAATCTTTGAACCATTGCAAAACATCAATGCTATTGTAAATGGCATTATCATCATTCGGATGGGCAGCATGACTTGGAGTTCCTTTTATGATTCCATCAAATACTACCAGTCCTTTTTCAGCTATAGCCAAATTCATCAGGGTAGGCTCCCCAACAATAGCAACAGCTACCTCAGGTAAACTTTTCAAAACCGAATTTAATCCGTTCGGCCCCGAGTTTTCTTCTTCGGCCGATGCCACAATAACGATGTTGTATTTTAAATCTTTTTTATCGTAAAAATGAGCAAAAGTAGCCAATAACGAAACAAGGCAACCTCCGGCATCATTACTGCCTAATCCATATAGCTTTCCATCCTCAATATGTGGATCGAAAGGATCTTTGGTATAGGCATTATTGGGCTTTACTGTATCGTGATGTGAATTAAGCAATAGTAAAGGTTTACCTTCCTCAAAATACTTGTTAAAAGCCCAAATGTTGTTATTTTCCCTCTTAAATGGTATATCGTGAGATTGAAACCAATTTTCAATATGTTTTGCTGTTCCTTCTTCCTCCGTTGAAAATGATGGAGTTGCAATGAGGTTCTTCAAGAGCTCAATAGCCTGATTTGAAAGCTCGTTTGTTGTCATAAGGTGATGGTTGTTTTTTTGGTTTGTGGGTCGGTTATCATTTTGATGCTTCCAATATATACTTTCGCTACCTCGTGCTCCAGGGCATTAAAGCAGTTGAAAAGTTTAGGAAGCATACCATCGGCGATAATTTTTTCTTCTAATAACTTTTGATATGAATTGGTGTCGATCTCTTCGATAACAGAAGTGTCATCATTGATATCTCTGAGCACACCATTTTTCTCAAAACAATAATATAAATGGGTTTCAAAATCTTTACTGATAGCTTTAGCAATTTCTGAAGCGATGGTATCTGCATTGGTATTAAACAACTGTCCTTCTTTATCATGTGTGATCGCACAGCATACCGGAGTTATTTGGTGGTCAAGTAATAATTTTAATGCTGCTGCATTTACCGCTTCCACATCACCTACAAATCCAAAATCATGGGTTTTAACCGGACGCTTAACGGAACGTATAAGGTTGAGATCGGCACCTGATAAACCTATGGCATTGCAATTCTTTGCTTGTAATTTGGCAACAATGGTTTTATTGGCATAACCCCCATAAACTTTGGTAATGATTTTTAAGGTTTCCGCATCTGTTATTCGGCGGCCGTCAACCATTTTTGTTTCAATACCCAGTTTCTCCGCTAATTGCGTGGCGAGCTTTCCACCTCCGTGAACCAAAATTTTTAATCCTTCTAATTTAGAAAACCCTTCAATAAATTCATCTAAAACGGCTTCATTCTCGATAAGGTTGCCACCTATCTTTACTATAGAAACTTTTTCCTGCATTTTATAAACTTTCTAAAATATTCTTTAAAATCACCTGGGCCGAAAAGGTTCTGTTATTGGCCTGTTCAATCACTAATGATTGTTCGCTGTCTAATACTTCGTCAGAAACGATAACATTTCTTCTTACTGGTAAACAGTGCATAAACTTGGCTTCACCTAATTTTTCAGAGGTCATCATCCATTTTTCATCAGTGCACTCAATTTCTCCATAATTTTTATAGGAACTCCAGTTTTTTACATAGACAAAGTCCGCATCAACAAGCGCCTTTTCCTGATCGTATTCAATTGGTGTGTCTTTGGTGATTTCAGGATTCAGCTCATAACCCATAGGGTGGGTAATAACAAAATCAACGTCTAACAATTGCATCATTTTAGCAAATGAATTTGGAACGGCATGAGGCAATGCTCGGGGATGAGGAGCCCATGAAAGCACCACTTTTGGTCTGGGTTTTTGTTTTTGTTCCGTTATGGTAATTGCATCGGCTAACGCCTGTAATGGATGCGCTGTAGCACTTTCCATATTAACGATCGGAACCGTTGCATATTGTTGAAAACTTCTGATTACCTGTTCTTTCTCATCTTTCTCTTTATCGTTTAGCGTTGGGAAAGCGCGGATAGCCATAATATCCACATATTGCGATATCACTGCAGCTGCCTCTTTTACATGTTCGGCAGTTTTTGCATTCATTACGGTACCATCCTCAAATTCAAGTCCCCAGCTATCAGAATTTATGTTTAAGATCATGGTTTCCATTCCAAGAAGTTGAGCAGCCTTTTGGGTGCTTAAACGTGTACGTAAACTTGAATTAAAGAACAGTAATCCAAGCGTCTTATTTTTCCCCAGGTATTGATATTCAAGGGATTCTTTCTTTAAACTTATGGCTTCTTTAATTAATTCGTTAACGTTTGGAATATCTTCCAGATCTATAAATTGTTTCATTTTAATATTTCAATTTTATTTTTTTGATAACTTCATTAGATTTCTTCCAGAGCTTCTTTTAAAGCCCCGATAAATACATCTATATGTTCTTTTTGTATGGTAAGAGGAGGGAGGATTCGAAGTAACTTCTTATTGCTGGAACCTCCTGTAAAGATACGTTTTTCGTAAATAAGTTTTTTACGTAACTCACCAACCTCAAAGTCAAACTCGAGCCCTGCCATAAGACCACGACCTTTGATTTGCTTAACTTGTGGAATCGATTTTACTTGTGCTGTAAAATACGCAGAAATCTCCTGGGCATGGTGCATCAGGTTTTGCTCTTTAATGACGTCTAAAACGGCAATTCCGGCGGCACATGCTAAATGATTCCCTCCAAAGGTGGTGCCTAACATACCGTACTTGGCTTCTATTGAGGGATGAACAAGAATTCCACCAATAGGAAAACCATTCCCCATGCCTTTAGCCATTGAGATTATATCAGGTTTGATGTTATGGTGCTGAAAAGCAAAAAACTTTCCACTTCGACCATATCCCGATTGCACCTCGTCTAAAATAAAAAGTACACCATGTTTTTTACAGAGTTCCTGAGCTCCCTGAAGGAATTCGGTTGTCGGTTCATCCAAACCACCTACACCTTGAATAGGTTCTATAATAACCGCACATACGTCCCCTTTGACTAATTCATAATCTAAAGAGTGAAGTTGGTTTAAAGGTAGGAAGGAGACGTCGTGCTGGTTATTCAATGGTGCGTTAATGCTTTTATTATCAGTCGCAGCAACTGCTGCTGAAGTTCTGCCGTGGAAGCCATTCTCAAAAGCAATTACCCTGCTTTTTCCTGTAACAAAAGAAGCCAGCTTTAATGCATTTTCATTGGCCTCTGCTCCAGAGTTGCATAAAAATAAATTGTAATCATCACAACCGGATATTGCACCCAGCTTGTCCGCAAGTTCCTGTTGTAACGGATTCTGAACAGCATTAGAATAAAATCCTAAAGCCTGTACCTGATCGCTTATCATTTTTACATAATGCGGATGTGAATGACCTATAGAAATAACAGCGTGCCCGCCATATAGATCGAGATACTTTATACCTTGCTCATCATAGATATAAAGGCCTTCTCCCTTAACAGGAGTGGTGTTATAAAGTGGATATACGTCGAATAATTTCATTAGATGTAAATATTATATTATTATGAGCTGGTATGAGGTTTATATAAACCCTTTAAAACTTTATGATATGAATCCTGCCAGCTATACATTACGCATTCTTAAATACTATGTTTTTATTTAGCAATTTGATTGATCTTCTCATAAGAGCTTACAATCCCTTTAATTAATGATGAACTGAGTCCCTGATGTTCCATTTCATTGAGGCCTTCAATAGTACATCCCTTTGGCGTGGTTACCTTGTCAATTTCCTGTTCGGGATGACTTCCGCTCTGAATGAGTAAACTAGCAGCTCCGGAACAGGTTTGCATTGCCATTTCCTGGGCTTCAGCTGCATCAAAGCCCAACTGGATAGCACCTTGGGTAGTGGCTCGTATTAAGCGCATCCAGAATGCAATACCACTGGCACAAATCACTGTTGCAGCCTGCATTTGTTTCTCAGGAATAGAAATGGTAGTCCCTAGTCGGTTAAAAATTGCTTTCGCAAGGTCAATACGTTTTTCACCTTTTTCATTGGCACATAAACAAGTCATCGATTTACCAACAGAAATTGCTGTATTAGGCATACTTCTTATGATATAATGGTCTGAACCGATCACGGACTCCATTCTTGGAATTTTAAAACCTGTAATGGTGGAAATCAACACATGATTTTGATGAAGTAGATCCTTAATATCCAGTAAAATGGATTCAAACTGAGCAGGTTGTACAGCGAAAATAATAATATCCGATTGCTGAACAGCTAATTTATTGTCATCAGTTACAAATACATTTTTGTATTCTTCATAGCTCTTAATGCCTTCCTTGTTTCTCCTCGTAAGATACAAAGTGGTGATGGCATTGGTGGTTATCAATCCTTTAGCGATTGATAGTCCCAGGTTTCCTGCACCTATGATTGCTACTTTCATTATTGTGGTTGGTTATTAAAATTATTTTAAAAGTGTTAATAGTTACGTTCTGGTTTTAAAAGATTCCTGATGCTTAAAAGTAACTTGCTTTTAAATTCAATCCTTCTGTTTCCGGAAATCCAAATTGTAAGTTCATATTTTGAATGGCCTGGCCGCTGGCACCTTTTAAAAGATTATCTTCTGCAGTAGTGATCAACAGGAGGTCTTCGTGTTTATGAAGGTGAACATGACACATGTTGGTGTTGACAACTTGCTTTAAATGAATTTCCTTGTCTGATACTTGAGTAAATGGCGCGTCCTTGTAAAAATCCTGATAGATTTTTTTCGCCTCCTCAAGAGTTCCTTCAAATATTGTGTAAGCCGTTACAAAGATCCCTCTGGCGAAATTTCCACGCTGCGGCATGAAAATAAGAGAAGTATCTGCTCCCTGTAAAGACTTTAAGCTTTCTCCAATCTCTCCAAGGTGTTGATGCGTAAAGGGTTTATACCAGGAAATGTTATTGTTTCTCCAGCTAAAATGTGATGTGGCTGAAGGACTCACACCGGCACCGGTACTACCTGTAATGGCGTTAACATGTACATCTTCCTGTAATTTCTTTGAAGCAGCCAGTGGCAATAATGCTAATTGAATAGCCGTAGCAAAACACCCGGGGTTCGCAATGTAATTAGCTTGTTTTATTTTTTCTTTGTTCAGTTCAGGCAAACCATACACGAACTCCATCCCGTTGAAATTAGAATCATTTTCAAGCCTGAAATCATTACTTAGGTCAATGATTTTGGTGTTTGTCGAAAACTCATTTTCATTTAAAAAGTTAGATGAATTACCATGCCCTAAACACAAAAATAGTACATCTACCTCAGGATTTACATTTCCTGTAAAGGTTAAATCTGTTAGCCCTAATAAATCTTCATGTGCATCGCTCAAAGCCTTACCGGTTCTTGTTGTACTGTATACAAAGTCGATGCTTGTTTTCGGGTGATTTAACAATAACCTGATTAGTTCGCCCCCGGTATATCCCGATCCTCCTATAATACCAACTTTAATCATAACTCTTTTTGTTTACCGCCTGGTGAATTTTAGCTGAATTCGACATTATTTTAATAAACCCTTTGGCGTCCTCTGCAGTCCATCCTTTATTCATTTCACCATAGGCACCGAATTTTGCACTCATTAAATCGTGCTCAGATTTAATACCGTCGATCACAAATCTGTACGGGTGAAGACTAATCCATACATCTCCGGATACATTCTTTTGAGAATCAGTTAAGAAAGCCTCTATATTTCTCATCGCCTCATCTAAATACTGCCCTTCATGAAGAAGCATTCCGTACCAGTTTGCCAGGTATTCTTTATGATGTTGTTGCCATTTGGTAAGAACATGCTTTTCAAGTGTATGGTGCGCTTTGATGATTATTAAGGGAGCGGCTGCTTCAAATCCAACTCTTCCTTTAATTCCAATAATAGTGTCACCCACATGAATATCTCTTCCAATAGCATAAGAAGAAGCTATATTGTTAAGCTTTTCAATATTTTCTACAGGTTTTCCCTTTTTCCCGTCAATAGCTGTTAACTCTCCTTTTTTGAAGGTCAGTTTTACCTTTTGCGATCCCATATTGGTTAATTGACTCGGATAGGCTTCATTAGGTAAGGGTAGTTGAGAAGTGAGGGTCTCGTCGCCACCAACACTGGTACCCCATAATCCTTTATTTATAGAATATTTGGCTTTAGACCATTCCTGGTTGATTCCTTTATTTTTCAAATAATCAATTTCCTCCTGTCTGGAAAGCTTCTTATCTCTGATTGGAGTGATGATTTCAATCTCCGGTGCTATGATTTGAAAAATCATATCGAATCGTACCTGGTCATTACCGGCACCCGTACTACCATGAGCAATATATTTAGCACCAATTTTTTTAGCGTGCTTAATAATTTCAATAGCTTGTACAATTCTTTCAGCACTTACAGAAAGAGGATAGGTGTTGTTCTTGAGAACATTTCCGTATATAAGGTACTTTACAACTTCATCATAAAAAGTTTGAACGGCATCAATAGAAGTGTAAGAAGTTACCCCTAGAATTTTAGCCTTTTTTTCAATTTCAGCAATTTCTTCACCAGTAAAACCTCCAGTGTTAACGCTAACTGCATGAACTTCAAAACCTTCTTCTTCTGTTAAATATTTGGCACAATACGAAGTATCTAAACCACCGCTGTAAGCTAAAACTAATTTCTTCATTTTTTCTTTTTTTCTTTTTTCAGGAAAATATTCTGTTTAATACTTTTTAATCTTTTAAAAACTTTTTTGTTGTAACTATGCTTATGAGTATGTTCCTTAACCGCAGGATCATAAAGCATACCGGTACACAAACACATTTTTTTATCAGTTCTGGAAAGAATGTCGTAGTTTTTACAGGTCTGACATCCACTCCAAAAGGCTGGATCGTCTGTTAACTCAGAAAAGGTTACAGGTTCATACCCTAAATCATAATTGATTTTCATTACCGCTAATCCGGTGGTAATACCAAAGATTTTGGCATCTGGGAATTTCTTTCTACTGTATTCAAAAACCTTTTTCTTGATCTCTGTGGCAAGTCCTTGTCCTCTGTAATCAGGATGGACAATCAACCCGGAATTGGCAACATATTTACCATGGCCCCAGGTTTCGATATAACAAAATCCAGCAAAAGTTTCACCGTCTAAAGCAATTACAGCATTACCGTTTTCTATTTTGGTAACGATATACTCAGTGGTTCGCTTAGCAATCCCTGTTCCTCTCTGCTTAGCGGAATCTTCAATGGTGTCACAAATAATTTGTGCGTATTGAATATGCGAGTTGTTGGCAATAACTACCTGCATAGTGTTCTAAAAAAATTAAATTCTTGAATTAAAATAAAATTGGGTTTCTCAAGGGGGAGTTGGACACACCTAACTCCAATAACTACTGTGCACCCTTACGGGCGACGGCGGCGAATAGGACGAACTGGAGTAATCGCAAAAACAACCCTAGGAGCTTTTAGCCCTGGAAAGAATTGTATGTTTTGATTGTTTTGCATTTTATTGATAAATGTTTGTCCTTTGTTTTATGGGTACAATATTAGAAAATATAAATGAATTATAATCTCCAATCTTTGTTAAATTTGTAACAATGAATTATTAATTTCTGTGCATGTATAGGAAAACTGTAGTATTTGAACCAAAGGATATAGAGAAATTTAAAGATAAGCTATTGTCTTGGTCGCAACAATTTGAAGAGGTAACCTGGTTAGACAGTAATAACTATAATCGCAGGTACAGCTCTTTTGATAGTATCTTAGCGTTCGATGCTTTAACATCAATTCAAACAGATGCGTTTGATGCGTTTGATAAACTTAAAGAATACCAGTCAGTTACCCATGATTGGTTGTTTGGCTATCTGACTTATGATCTTAAAAATGATGTGGAGCGTCTGGAATCAAATAATTATGATGGATTAGAATTTCCGGATCTGTATTTTTTTCAACCTAAAAAAATCATCACAATAAAAGGGACTAAAGTAGAATTTCATTACTTGCCCATGGTAGATGATGAAGTGGAGGAAGACTTCAATTTAATTACAAATTTTTCAACAGATGATCCCAATCGCGCAAATGAACAGAATGCAATAAAGATAAAATTACGCATACATAAAGATGAGTACCTTCATAAGGTTCAAAAGATGTTAGATCATATTCATCGAGGTGATATTTATGAAGCTAATTTTTGTCAGGAGTTCTATGCCGAAAACACTGAACTAGCTCCTTTAAAGAGTTATAGGCATTTAAATGAAATCTCGAAACCTCCGTTTGCTACGTTTTTAAAAATTCGGGATAAGTATTTGATGTCCGCTTCTCCAGAACGTTATCTTCGTAAAGAAGGACTACATATACTATCACAACCCATAAAAGGAACTGCTAAACGCGCTCCTTTTTTAAAAGCCGATGTACAGTTGGTTAACTCGTTGCGAAATAATCCTAAAGAGCGTTCTGAGAATATCATGATTGTAGATTTGGTGCGTAATGATCTTTCACGGGTAGCAGTCAAGGGCTCAGTAAAAGTAGAGGAATTGTGCAAGGTGTATACCTTCGAACAGGTACATCAATTAATTTCAACCGTAAAAGCAACTGTAACTGATGATATGAATCCCATCGATATTATAAAAGCTTCATTCCCAATGGGAAGCATGACCGGTGCTCCTAAAATATCCGCAATGAAAATCATAGAAGAACTGGAAGAAACCAAAAGAGGTTTGTATAGCGGAGCCGTTGGATATTTTACCCCTGTGGGAGATTTCGATTTTAATGTGGTGATAAGAAGCATCCTTTACAATGCTGGTAAAAAGTACATATCCTTTTCTGTGGGAGGCGCAATTACAGCAGAATCAATTCCTGAAAATGAATACGAAGAATGCCTTATTAAGGCAAAAGCGATGCGCGAAGTTTTGGAAGGAAAGGATAAAGGCGAAAAAGTTTAACTTTACACGAACCTTAAATCTTCAAAATGCAGCATAGCGAATTTTACTTTAACTGTCATGAGAAAAAGCTCTTTGGACAGTGGTGGAAACCACAGAAAATAAGAGCGGTGATTGTGTTGGTTCACGGAATGGGGTCCCACAGTGGCCGTTACTCATCATTTGTAGTTCCTGAGTTTATCGATAAGGGATTTGCGGTAATAAGTTTTGATCACTTTGGACATGGGCATTCTGAAGGAAAACGAGGAACCTGCCCTGGATATGAAGCTGTTCTTGATAGCGTTTCTGAAATTTTCCAAAAGGCAGACGAGTTTTTTAAAGACTACCCAAAATTTTTATATGGGCATAGTATGGGAGGTAATGTCGTACTGAACTACGTAGCACATAGAAATCCTGAAGTGGCAGGGGTCGTGGCAACCAGTCCTTTTTTAAGAATTGCATTTCCTACCCCGGTTTGGAAAATGACTTTAGGAAAGATTTTTTATCGAATTGCTCCCCATGTTACTTTCTCCAGTGGCATTGAGGCCCGGTACATTTCACGAGATGAGAAAGAGGTTAAACGCTATAAAGAAGATAAATTAGTTCATGATCGGGTAAGCCCTAATTTTACGTTTCCGTTTATCGAAGCAGGAGAAAACATTATTGGTTTAGCTTCAAAATTTCACCATCCCCTTTTATTACTTCACGGAACAGACGACTATATAACAAGTCATTATGCAAGTAAGGCTTTTGCTAAACAAGCTGAAAATTATACAGATTTAAAACTAATGGAAGGAGGATACCATGAATTACACAATGATCTTGATAAGCACGAAGTGCTGAACTACATAACGAATTGGATGGAATCTAAACTATAAGATACTTTTGCGGTATGGTAGCATTGTTTGAAAAACATATTAAAGATAATTTCCCTTTTTTGGTTAAAGCTAAAATTCTAATTGCCATCAGTGGAGGAATAGATAGTGTAGTTTTAACTTATTTGTGTAAAGAAATTGGACTTAACCTAAGTCTGGCGCACTGTAATTTTAACCTAAGGGGTAAAGAAAGTGATTTAGATGAGCAGTTTGTGAAAGACTTAGCTGATAAATTAGATGTTCCGGTCTATATTGAAAGTTTTGATACGAAGGCTTATAAACATTCTCATAAATTATCAACGCAAATAGCAGCCAGAGAATTAAGATATAATTGGTTTAAATCACTTCAGGAGACATTTAAAATAGATTATGTACTCACCGCACATCAGGCAGATGATAATCTGGAAACTTTTTTAATTAATCTGTCAAGAGGTACTGGTATTGAAGGACTTACAGGAATACCAGAAGTGAATAATAATGTGGTCCGTCCATTGCTTCCCTTTACCAGGGATCAAATTAAAATATATGCCACTGAAAATAAAATTGATTGGAGGGAGGATAGTAGTAATAAGGAAGCTAAGTATCTTAGAAATAAATTACGACTCGAGGTGTTACCTGCCCTTAAGGAGGTGAATCCAACCTTTATGGATAATTTTAATAAAACAATAGACCACCTCAATGGGACACGGGGAATTGTAAATCATCATATAGCCAATTTAAAGGCAGTCTTATTCAAAAGAGAAAAAGAACAAATAAGTATTGCTATTGATGAACTCATCAATCTAAATCCCAGAAAAGATTATCTGTATGAATTGTTTAACGAATTTGGATTTACAGCCTGGGATGATGTAGAAAATTTGCTTTTTGCCATGAGTGGTAAACAAATATTTTCCCATTCGCATCGAATGTTAAAAAATCGTAAAGAACTATTAATAACACCCATAAACCCTATTGAAATAGAGGACTATTATGAGCTGAAAGAAAATGAAAACACCATCGTAAAACCCTTAAAACTAGATGTTTGCGATGTTGCTCAAATCGGGGATCTAAAAAATGAAATAGCGTATATAGATAAAGATTTGTTAAAGTATCCATTGATCATTAGGAAATGGAAAAAAGGCGATTATTTTTATCCCCTCGGAATGCGGAATAAGAAGCTTTTGTCGAAATTTTTTAAGGATGAAAAGTTTTCCATCGTAGCTAAAGAAAACACATGGATTCTGTGTTCTGGAGACGAAATAATTTGGGTTATTAGCCATCGGTTAGATGATAGATTTAAGGTAACCCCAAAAACAAAACACATATTAAAATTAGAGTACTTAACATGAACCGACTTTACTTATTTTTTTTATTAACCTTAGCATCAGTAGTTTCTCTTACTGCCCAAATTAAAGACCCCGTTAAATGGACTACGGAGGTTGAAAAAATATCAGAATCAGAGTATAATTTAGTCTTTAAAGCTGCTATTGAACCTCATTGGCATTTGTATTCGCAAGAATTGCCTGAAGGAGGTGCTCTGCCAACTACCTTTAGTTTTGAAGGTGCGGGTGAAGGTTACGAATTAATTGGAAAAACAGAAGAAAGCCCATCCATTACAGAATATGATAAAGTATTTGAGATGGAGCTGTCTTATTTTGACGAAGAGGCAACTTTTACTCAAAAAATCAAATTAAAGGATGCTTCATTAGCAACCATTAATGCTGCAATTGAATTTCAGGCCTGTGATGATGAGAGTTGTATCTTTGATAGTACGGAACTGTCTTTTGTAGTAAATGAGAATGCTGTAGATGAGCAATCAACTGAAGTAGCCGCTAAAACAGCTACTGAAAAGTCTGATGCCAATGAAGGCCAGGTTGCGACCAAGGATAAAAAAGAAAAGAAGAAAGGACTGCTAACGATCTTTTTAATTGCATTTTTCTCTGGGTTTGCAGCACTCTTAACACCATGTGTATTCCCAATGATACCTATGACGGTAAGTTTCTTTACCAAACAGAGTAAAACAAGAGCAGCAGGTATTAAAAATGCTATTATTTACGGGATTTCAATCGTTGTTATTTACGTTCTTCTGGGATCACTCGTAACAGCTGTTTTTGGGGCAGATTCATTAAATGCATTATCTACCAACGTTTGGTTTAATATTATATTCTTTATCCTGCTGGTGGTTTTTGCAGCATCTTTCTTAGGAGCTTTTGAAATCGTATTACCAAATTCATGGGCAAATAAAGTAGACAGACAAGCCGATAGAGGTGGTATTATAGGAATTCTTTTTATGGCTTTGGCTTTGGCAATAGTATCTTTTTCATGTACAGGACCAATCGTAGGTACTTTATTAGTAGAAGCAGCCAGCAAAGGGGGAGCAGCACCAATCATAGGTATGCTAGGATTTTCTTTAGCCTTGGCATTGCCATTTATGTTGTTTGCCATGTTCCCTGGATGGTTAAATTCATTACCTAAATCAGGAGGATGGCTGAATTCTGTTAAAGTATTTTTAGGATTTTTAGAATTGGCGCTGGCGTTTAAATTCTTATCCAATGCAGATCTTGTATTACAATTACACTGGTTAGAAAGAGAAGTGTTTATCGCTATTTGGATCGCAGTATTTGGAGTGTTAGCAATGTATCTCTTTGGAAAGATCAGCTTACCGCATGATTCACCTTTGCAACACATTTCAGTAGGACGACTAGGTCTTGGGTTGTTGGTATTGTCATTTACGATATACTTAATTCCAGGACTTTGGGGAGCGCCGTTGAAATTAATAAGTGGATTCCCTCCACCAATGCATTATAGTGAATCACCTTATGGGGTCGGATTTACCAAAACCGGAGGTGGCGGTGCTGCGCATGCAGAACTTCCGGAAGGTGCACATCACGGTCCTCAGGATATTGTAGCTTTCCTTGATTATGATAAAGGAATGGCTTATGCTAAAGAAGTAGGAAAACCAGTAATGATTGATTTTACAGGACATGCTTGTGTCAATTGTAGAAAAATGGAAGAACGCGTGTGGAGCGAAGATCAGATCTTAAATATTTTGAATAATGATATCGTCCTTATTTCTTTATATGTAGATGATAAACGCCCGCTTCCTGAAAGTGAACAATACGTTTCTGATGTAACCGGTAAAAATATTAAGACGATCGGTAACAAATGGAGTGATTTCCAGATTACCAAATATAAAGCCAATGCACAACCATATTATGTGCTTGTAGATAATGATGGCAACAACCTGAATGATCCGGTTGGATATACTCCGGATGTCGACGACTATGAAGCGTGGCTTAAAGATGGAATATCAAATTATAAGAAATAAATACAAAGGCTGCCAATTGGCAGCCTTTTTTAATCTTCTTCTTCCAGTATAAATAATTCCTCAACTGGTTTTTCAAAAAACCGGGCAAGCTTTAAAGCTAGTACAGTGGAAGGAACATATTTGCCTTTTTCCATTGCATTGATAGTCTGTCTGCTGACATTTATTTCTTCAGCTAACTCAGCTTGGGTAATATCTTTTATAGCGCGATGTACCTTAAGGTTATTCTTCATTTTTCAAGGTCTTTTTCGATTTATAAAGTAAATAGTGAAATCGGATAATAAAAAACAATAGGCATGAAAAAAGGTTAAAGGTAATTATTGATAGATATATCATTCCGTAGGTAAAAATAGTCAGGAATAGTAAAAGACCAAAATTAACATAAAATGACCATACAAGCGATTCTGTCCTGAGCATATAGGTATATTCATCTTCATGCTTAACACGAGAAAATCCGGTGAGTAGTCCTCCGATAATGATAGTAATGAAGACGAACTCATCCATTACATCATTTGTAATCCAAAGAAAATATTGATTCTCTTCAGAAAAACTATCGTAGATCAGGGCAAAAACTTTTGTCGATAAGCTAATATCAGTGTCATCAGGTAGAAACATCATTAGGAGGTATGTAATGATCCCGATAAGAAACAAGATCCACCCAAATTTTTTAAAACGATAAGGAAATAAATAACGTGTTTTCATATTGATGAAATTAATGATTCAGATGTAAATGTAAAGTAAACAATACTAAAAGTCAAGTTTATTTTACTTTAAGTATAATTTGTTTTACTATTTAACCGAGGTAAGATGCTTAATAAGTCACCTGGATACTTTCATTTTAGTGATAATCAGTCTATATTTATGCACCTTAAAAAACAAACAATTAATAGATAATGAAAAAACTACTATTTCTCTTTCTTCTGATTTCTGTGAGTTGTATAACGGCACAAACAGAATATGATGTAAAAGAACATTATACCAAAAAAGAAGTAACCATCGAAATGCGTGATGGAATAAAATTGCACACAACTATCTATAGTCCGAAAGATACCTCAAAAGAGTATCCCATCGTGATGCAACGAACGCCATATAGTTGCGCTCCTTATGGAGAGAATCAATTCAGATCGAAGATAGGTCCGAATGAAACGATGATGAAAGAAGGATATATTGTCGTATATCAAGATGTCAGAGGTAGGTGGAATAGCGAAGGCGTTTATGATAATATGCGTGCTTTCATTCCTAAGAAAAAAAGAAAGCAGGTAGATGAAGCTTCCGATACCTATGATACCATAGACTGGTTGGTTAAAAACGTACCTAATAACAATGGTAAAGTAGGGGTTTGGGGAATTTCTTACCCTGGATTCTATTCGACTTATGCACTTTTGTCAAATCATAAAGCACTTAAGGCTGTGTCTCCTCAGGCATGTATTGGAGATTTCTTTTTTGATGATTTTCATCACAATGGAGCTTACTTGCTAAGCTACTGGCGTGCTACTGCTGTTTTTGGTTATATGAAAGATGAGCCAACGACGAAAAGCTGGTATTCATTTCCGGATTTAGGAGCAAAAGATCAATATCAGTTTTTCCTGGATGCAGGACCATTGTCGAACCTGGATAAATATTACAAAGAGGACAATGTTTTTTGGCAGCAGCTGAAAGAGCATCCTAATTATGATGAATTCTGGCAGTCAAGAGGAATTATACAGCATCTGGAAGATATAAAACCTGCTACGATGGTTGTAGGTGGATGGTTTGATGCAGAAGATCTTTATGGACCTTTGGAAACGTATAAAAACATTGAAAAAAGAAGTGATAATTACAACACGATAGTAATGGGCCCATGGAGCCATGGCGATTGGGCAAGAACCAAGAAGAGACAGGCCATTGGAAATGTCTATTTTGGTGATGATATCTCCAAATTTTATCAGGAAAATATTGAAACCAGATTCTTTAATCATTTCCTGAAAGGTAGTGGTGATGACAACTCAGGGTTGCCGGAAGCCTATGTTTATGATACAGGTGAGAGAGCATGGAGTACCTATGAAACCTGGCCTCCCGTAAATGTAGAGGAAAAAACTTTTACCTTAAATAATGGTAGGCTTGCTGAGATTACAACAATGGACTATCGATTTGAAGAGTTTGTGAGTGATCCGAAAAAACCAGTACCTTACTCTGAAGATATTAAAATGGTATTTACTCCACGTAAATTTATGACTGACGATCAACGTTTCGCAGCGAGAAGACCTGATGTATTGGTTTTTGAAACGGAAGTGTTGGAAGAAGATGTTACCATGATTGGAGATATATTGGCCAAATTAAAAGTTTCTACTACCGGAACTGCTGCAGATTGGGTTGTGAAGGTTATTGATGTTTATCCACCGGATGCAGAAGACTATCCCGAAACTCAGGAGTATTTGAAAATGAGCAATTATCATATGATGGTACGAAGTGAAGTTTTAAGAGGCCGTTTTAGAAACAGTTTTGAAAACCCGGAACCTTTTGTGCCTAATGAAGTTACGGATGTTAATATTAAACTGCAAGATGTTTATCATACCTTCAAGAAAGGTCATAAAATTCAGGTGCAGATACAAAGTACCTGGTTTCCTTATATAGATTTGAATCCACAAACCTATGTGGATAACATATTTGAAGCCAAACCTGAAGATTTCAAGAAACAAACACATAGAGTGTATAACTCATCTAAAATTGAATTTTCGGTTCTTAAGAAATAATCTTAATGGATAACCATTACAAAGAAGGGGAGGAATTTGAGGGTATCGATTTTACCCTCAATGATCTTCCTAAAATGGAATACGAAGACTGTGTCTTTAAAAATTGTAATTTCTCCAGGTCCGACATCTCAAGGATCACCTTTACGGATTGTCAGTTCGTAAACTGTAACCTGAGCAATGCATATATGGTCGAAACAACATTCAACGAGGTAAGTTTTAAAGAAAGTAAGTTATTAGGAGTAGCTTTTGACGCCTGTAGTGAATTTATGTTTAGGGTACACTTCCATAAATGCAATTTAAGTATGGTTTCTTTTTATAAGCGTTCTTTGAATAACACGACTTTCGATACCTGCATTCTTAAGGGAACCGATTTTACTGAATCAGTCTTGCAGGGAACTGTTTTTAATGAATGTGATTTTTTGAATGCCATTTTTCACCGCACTGATTTGACGAAAGCCGACTTTAGAACCTCCTTTAACTTTTCAATAGATCCAACTATAAACAAGGTTTCCAAAGCTATATTCACGAAAGAGAATGCCTTAAATCTATTAGAAGGTTTCAAAATAGTCATTAAATAAAACTGTTAGATTTAGTGATTTAGCCCTTGTAATTTGTTTGATAATTACAATTCTCATAAAAAATCGAATATTCAGGTGGGGTTTGTATAATATTTTAGATATAAAATTATAAATTCGGCAACTTAATAAAACTATTCTAACTATAACTTATGGCAATACTTTCTTTTATAGGATTTACCCTTTTAGTAGCGGTCATAGCCTACTTCGCTACACGTAAAACGAATGAACAAACAAGTGATGGTTACTTTTTGGGAGGCAGGAGCCTTACGGCGGGAGTAGTAGCAGGATCTTTATTACTTACTAATTTATCAACAGAACAAATTGTCGGATTGAATGGAGCGGCCTACACTGAAGGGATTTTAGTGATGGCTTGGGAAACATTAGCTGCAATTGCGATGGTAGTTACTGCAGTTTTCTTATTACCAAGATATCTTAAGGGCGGCCTCACCACTGTACCGCAGTTTTTAGAAACCCGGTATGATAAACAAACCAAATCAATCGCTTCGTTCCTGTTCTTAACAGGGTATGTGGTTATATTTTTACCGATTGTACTCTATTCAGGTTCTTTGGCCATTTCAACCATGTTTAATATTCCTGAAATGTTGGGAGTATCCCTTTGGGCTTCGGTTTGGATTTGTACCTGGGGAATTGGAATTATAGGCTCTATTTATGCCATTTTTGGAGGATTAAAGGCCGTAGCGGTTTCAGATACCATTAACGCAATTGGCTTGTTGATTGGTGGTTTGTTAATCCCTTTCTTCGGATTGATGTTTATTGGCGATGGTTCGGCTTCAGAAGGGTTAACCATATTGCTCAATGAAGCTCCTGAAAAGTTTAATGCTATCGGAGGACCTAAAGCTTCAGTGCCATTCGGGACCATCTTCACAGGTATGATGTTAGTTCAATTATTCTATTGGGGAACCAACCAGGCGATAATCCAAAGAGCACTGGCAGCAAAAAACCTCAAAGAAGGACAAAAAGGATTACTGTTGGCGGCTTTTATCAAAATCTTAGGCCCGCTAATTGTTGTGTTACCAGGTATTATTGCCTTCTATATTTTTGGGTCAGAATTGGAAACGCCAGATCAGGCATATCCATTATTGGTAGATAAGGTACTTCCAAAAGCCTTGCTTGGATTCTTTGCAGCAGTACTTTTCGGTGCAATTTTAAGCTCATTTAACAGTGCATTGAATAGTGCAGTAACCTTATTCAGTATTGATTTCTACAAAGAATATATCAATAAAGAAGCCTCTGAAATAAAAGTCATTAAAAGCGGTAAATACTTTGGAATCGTTTTGGCAATTTTGTCAATGACCATCGCTCCCTTTATTTTCTTTGCAGGTCAGGGATTGTTTGGGTATTTACAAGAAGTAAATGGGGTGTATAGTATTCCTATTTTAACCATTATCGTAGTTGGATATCTGACAAAATATGTGCCTGCTATTGCAGCAAAAATAGGTA
Source organism: Zhouia amylolytica (assembly GCF_900116365.1). Classification (GTDB taxonomy): domain Bacteria; phylum Bacteroidota; class Bacteroidia; order Flavobacteriales; family Flavobacteriaceae; genus Zhouia; species Zhouia amylolytica. The sequence goes on from NZ_FPAG01000002.1 coordinate 446,321, forward strand.
TCATCTCAGGATGCGTACTCTATTGTATCAGTCAATTTATCTTAAAGCCTTTTGTTTTCGGAGAAGATAATTACCCGCATTATCTACACGTTATGGCAATACTATTTGTTTTGAATGTCGCTATAATGCTTATCATTGGTAAGTATCGACCAAGAGCTGAAGCTTATGAATTAAAATATACCAAGAAAGTTGATATCATGCCTTATAAATTTGTGAAACAGGTAGGTTTGATTATTAGTTTAATAGTAATTGGAGTCTATATTTACTTTTCATAAGACTTAAATAATATCAACTCAAAATTCAAAAGAGAAATTGTTAAGGCAATTTCTCTTTTTTTATTCCTTCATTTTTTCGAAATGTACCTGTTGTGTTTTTAACAGATTTAATGATATATATCTATAAAAATAACTTTATTTGTAAGAATTATTTGTTTGGTAATTCAAATTATGTATCTTCATTCGCTGTAAGATTTTTTTGTTAAATCATAGCAGTAAGTTTAGATGGCTATGACCTGCTTTAATAAACAGTTGTAAGGTTAAATTGAATGAAAACAATTAATAATTCACTACTAATCGCTTTTCTTTTTCTTCCTCTTTATGTTATTTCGTTAAGCGCTCAAAACAATAAGACCACTGTATACCATTGGTTTGATGATGTCGTGGGCATTGAGAATACCGCCATCTATACAGGTGTTCAGTATAAAGAAGTCTACAGAACTTATGGCGATAAACACAAATTCCTTTTTTCCTATGACTTTTTAAATGGAGATATAATGTATGAAGGACAAGTGTTTGAAGATGTGATGATGAAATACGATGTTTATGAGCACAATGTAATTGTAAAACTTAATGGAAAATTTGGAGAATCTGTGTTTAGGTTGATCCGGAATCACATTAATCAATTTTCAATTAGGGGCCATATATTTTACAATATAACCCAAGATGAAGAGTTCCTGGGTTTTTATGAAATTCTAAGCGATCAGAATTCAAACATTACTCTCCTGAAAAAATATCGGAAAAAAGCGGAAAAAAAGTTGAATAAAGATAATGTCTACTATGAATTTACCGAAGAACCCGCTCAGTATGTACTTTATTACTTCGGTGAGTATTATGACATTTCAAATTATAAAGACCTGGTACAAATTTCGAAAAAATCACAACCTGAAATGTCTCAATATGTTAGAAAAAACAAAAAGTTATTAGATATAGATGCGGACAGCTTCTATATAGGAGCAATGAGTGTATTAGCAGAGCAACAATAACTAATTTCTATTTGATGAAGAAAGTATTCACGATTCTATTATTTCTTGTTTGCGTCCTTGCGTATACTCAAGAAAAGAAAACAACCTGGTCTTTTGAATTTGAAAATATAAATTTTGAAACGGCTCTTTTAGAAATTGAGAACAAAACAAATTATAAGTTTTATTTTTTAAAGGATTGGTTAGATCAAAAACAAATTACGGCTAATTTTAAAGATGAAAATCTGGAAACCATTCTGGATGAAATATTTAAGGAAACTACTATTAATTATTTTATCAGAGACCAACGTATTATTTTAACTCAAAATAGTGTGATCTATAATAAACTACCTGAGAGTTTTTATAGAAATCAATCCATTTCGTCAGAAACAAATACCCAGGAAGCTTCTGCACCAATTTTTACTGATGATCAATCTAAGAGTGCATCAAATAGTATCACTACTGTTAAAATAGGAAAAGCAAATAAAAACTCAAATAAGACAACTTTTTCAGTTTCGGGGGTGGTTAAAAATAAAACAACCGGAGAACCGATTCCAAACTTGGGGGTGTTAGTAAAGGAAAAGAACCTCTCAGCAATTACAGACGACAATGGCTTTTATGAAATTAAATTACCCGCAGGGATTTTTTTAATAGAAACCAGTGCCTTGGGCGTACAAAGCATAAAAACAAGGGTGGTAGTCTATAACGATGGTGAATTGAACCTGCAGTTGCAGGAAGATCATCAATTATTGGATGAAGTGGTAGTTAATGCCGAAGCAGATAAGAATGTTGAGAAAGTAATTACGGGTGTCACCAAAATAGAAATTGAAGGAATTAAGAATATACCGTTAGTCCTGGGAGAAAGAGATATTCTTAAAGTAGCTACCACCATGCCGGGTATTACAAAAACTGGAGAGGGATCATCCGGGTACAACGTAAGAGGAGGAAAGGAAGATCAAAATTTAATTTTATTAGACAATGCCGTTATCTATAATCCAGTTCACTTTTTTGGCATCTTTTCAGCTTTGAATCCTTTTACTTCTGGTGAAGCAAACATTTATAAGGGATCTATACCATCCCAGTTTGGAGGGAGATTGTCCTCTGTTTTTGATATTAAAACAAGAGATGCTAATACCAATAAAGTTTCTGGAGAGGCCTCTTTGGGGCCAGTGACCGGTAATTTAATGATTGAAACTCCCATTGTTAAAGAAAAATCAGCGTTAATGGTAGGAGCACGGGCCTCTTATTCTGATTGGATTTTGAAAAAACTTGAAGAAGAAAACTTAAAGAACAGTGAAGCTACTTTTTACGACGTGATTACAAAATATAATCACCGTTTTTCCGAGAAAGATAACATCAAAGCTACTGCATATTTCAGCAAAGATCGATTTAGTATAACCTCAGATTCTCTTTATAGCTACAAAAACCTCTTGTTTTCTGCAGAATGGAATCATAATTATAATGATAAAACAGAAGGAAGTCTTTATGTAAGTCAAAGTAATTATGAATTTAATATAGAGTATAATGAAAATGAAAATAGAGATTTCGAATTGGGTTATGATATTAGTGAAACAGATCTTAAGTATTTGATGAATCACAACCTGAATAGTAAGCATGATCTGCAATATGGCCTATCAGGAAAGCTATATTCAGTTCTTCCCGGCAATCAAAAGCCACTTGGTGACGATTCAATTGTAGAACGTTTTTCTGTGCCTAGAGAGAAGGGTATAGAAACAGCGTTATTCCTTTCAGATAACTTTGAGATTAATGATAAGTTTTCTTTAGAGGCCGGATTAAGATATTCATGGTATGCCTTTCTTGGAGAAACACAACAAAGAACATACGAAAATGGAAAACCAAAAAATGAAGAAACCGTAGTTGATACTTTGAACTATGGAAATAATGAGATTGCTAAAAGCTACGGAGGCCCTGAATTCAGGGTTTCATCCCGGTATTTTCTTAAACCGGATTTGTCAGTTAAAGCAAGTTTTAATTCAACATATCAATACATACATATGTTGTCTAATAATACGACCGTTTCGCCAATCGATACCTGGAAATTATCTGATCTGAATATAAAACCGCAAAAAGCCTGGATGGCTTCCTTGGGAGTTTATAAGAACTTTGATGAGAATACCTATGAATTAAGCATCGAAGGATATTATAAAAAGTCAAAAGACATTTTAGATTTTAAAGTTGGAGCCGAACTATTCCTGAATGAACATGTAGAAACAGAAGTTCTACAAGGCTTAGGGAAGGCCTATGGTGTTGAATTTTTATTGAAAAAAGACGAAGGTCGCTTGAATGGTTGGGTGGGCTATAGTTATTCCAGATCCTTTTTTAAATTAGATAGCGAGCATGCTGAAGAACGCGTAAATAACGGAGCCTATTTTCCATCAAATTACGACAAACCACATAACTTTAATTTGGTTTCGAATTACAGACTGACAAAGCGATATAGCTTTTCAGCGAATTTTGTGTATCAAACCGGAAGACCCGTAACCTTTCCGGTAGGAGAATATGAGTATCAGGATGCAAAATATGTTTACTACAGTAATAGAAATCAATATCGAATACCAGATTATTTCAGACTGGATTTGGGCCTCAATATTGAAGGAAATCACAAGATAAAAAAATTGGCACATAGCTTTTGGAATATATCGGTTTATAATGTGCTTGGAAGAAATAATCCTTATTCGGTGTTCTTCGTTACGGATTCAGGTGAAATCAAGGCATATAAAAGCTCAATTTTTGCCATTCCCGTACCGACCATAACCTACAACTTAAAGTTTTGATTCGTATTAATAATGAAGAAAATTAAAATTAATCTTACATATTCATTGCTTTTTATAGGAGCGCTGTTTCTAACAAGTTGCGTAGAGGAATTTGAAATTAGTACAGATACCTATGAACAAGCATTGGTGGTTGAAGCCGTTATTACCGACGAACTCAAATATCAACATATTAAATTGAGTAATACCTATACATTTGAGGAAGAAGATGCGAGTCCGGTTGAAAATGCCACAGTGAAAATAATAGATGATCTGGATAATGAATACCCTTTTGAAGAAGTCGAGCCGGGAAACTATGTGTCATCAAATGTTTTTATGGCCGAACTGGATAGAGCTTATAAACTTTCCATTCAAACCAATTCCGGAAAAAGCTATTTGTCTGATGCAACAGCTTTACCACAGAATACTTCCATTAGTAATTTCTATGCAGAACCAATTACAAATGAAGAAGGTGAAGAAGGGGTAGCGATTAAAATTGATGCAGATCAAAATAATTCAAACACACGATACTATAGATATGAATACGAGGAAACTTATAAAATTATAGCCCCGTATTGGAGTCCGTCAGATCTCGTCCTGGTTTCTCGCAATCCTATAGTTATAGAGGTGGTGCCACGGGAACAAGATGAAGAAATTTGCTATAAGACCAATGTTTCGAGAGATATCATTCTAGAGAACACTATAAATTATCCAAATCATGAAGTAGATGATTATCAGCTCCGATTTATAAATAAAAAAGATCTGATGATAGCTCATAGATATAGTATTTTAGTTCGTCAATATCAACAATCGTTAGAAGCCCATACATACTATAAAACGTTAAAAAAGTTTTCTGATCGTGCCAATGTTTTTTCCCAGATTCAAACCGGAAACATTAATGGTAATATTTATTCAGTCAATGACGAAAATGAAAAGGTAGTAGGGTATTTTGAAATTGCAGGTATTGATTCCAAACGGATATTTTTTAACTGGGAAGATTTATATGGCTTTGAACCTAAACCGGAATTGGATTGTGAAATTACAGCCCCGGCTATTTTTATAGATTTTCGAACACCACTTCCAGATGCAATAGAGGCGGGAACAGTGCGATTTTTTGATTACAATACAGGGCTTTATCCCGTAGAAGGTTTTCAGGGGCCTTATTATGTGGTGCCAGCAGATTGTGGAGATTGTACCACCCAGGGAAGTAATGTTGTTCCCGATTTTTGGGTAGAATAAAAATGATTTCTTATGACAAGATTTAGAAAAATATTAATTGGGTTTTCTTTGTTGATGATGGCTACAGCCGGATTATCAGGGCAAAATAGTGCGATAAAAAGAGATCTGATTGAATTACCTAAGGAAAAACTTTATGTGCATCATAATTCCAATATGATTCTGACGGGAGAACCCCTGTATTACGTGGTATATAACCTGAAAATGCACGATCATACTTTGAGTGAATACAGCAAGATTGCCTACATCGAACTTATTAATGATGGATCCGATGTGGTGCACAGACAAAAGGTGCGTTTGAATGGAGGTAAAGGATTTGGAGATTTTATCATCCCAATGAATTTAACTTCGGGCCCTTACAAATTAATCGCCTATACCCGAATGGCTTTAAATAATGGATGGTCTTCTGTATTTCAAAGCGATATTGCTATTATTAACCCTTATAATGATAATCAAAATAAAATAATTTCTAACGATAGTATTACAGACATTTCACAGCAAAGCAAAGCTGTTGGGAAGGATTCGGGCAATAACACATTGTTAGAACTCAATAAAAAGAAGTATGCTAAAAGGGAAAAAGTAAAATTAATGCTTAATATACCTGCCTCCGAAATTTCGAATTATAGTTTTTCAATTTCTGTTAAAAAAGTGGACTCCCTTTTCAATGGGGAAATGAATGATATTAAAAGTGAATTTGAACAGGTAGCTTATAATAATAGCACCTACGATGTTAAGACGATAATAGAACTACCCGAGCTAAGAGGGGAATTAATTACGGGGAGTATAAAAAATAATGAAAATCCAGGTTCAGGATTATATAATATTCAGTTAGGCTTGTCTATTCCTGATCCCGTAAATCCAATAATTAAGGTAGCAAGTACTAATAAAAACGGTGAATTTTTCTTTAATATAAATCGTGAATATGATAGTGATAAAGCATTTGTTGAAGTTTTGTCACCGGATGCAAAGTCGTATGAAATAGCCATAGACGATGCGAATAATTTAAATTATGATGAACTGCAATTCAAGGACTTTAAAATAAATGAAAATAGCTATAGTAACTTATTAGAGCGAAGTGTGAATAATCAAATAGAGAACAGTTATATAGAAGTTAAAAAGGGCTCATTGATAGCCCTGAAAAAGGAATTGCCGTTTTTTGGATCAGAATTTATACAATACAATCTAGATGATTACACGCGTTTTAAAACGGTAAAAGAAACGGTCATAGAATTTATAGAAGGGGTCCGTCTTCGTTCAGATGGTGATAACAGTGCTCATTTTGAGGTTCGGGAAGAGGGAGAATATAATTACAACAACGTACCTGGTTTATTAATTGTTGATGGAGCTATTATAACCAATCATAATAATCTCATTGATTACGATTCAAGAAGAATAGAAAAAATAAATGTAATTAGAGACAGGTTTTATTATGGAGGCCAGGTTTATAATGGGATTATTTATGCAGAAACATTTGATGGAAATTTTTATAATACCATCAGCTTATCCAATTGGAAGCGTATTCAACTTTTCCCGGTAAATCGAGTTAAGGATTATAATTTCCCATTATACTTAAATACCGGGGCGAATGAAAGAATTCCGGATTATAGAAACCAATTGTTCTGGAATCCTGATTTGCAAATAACCGAAACAAATGAGGTGGTATTCTATACTTCGGATCTGGATGGCCTATTTGAAGTAGTATTGGAAGGGGTAGCTCAGAATGGAGAATTAATATCTATGAAAACGTACTTGAAAGTCGAGTAGATTGGCTAACACATAAAAAATAATGTAAGAAAAAGACTTCAATAATGAAGTCTTTTTTTTATATTTAGACTTTAATGCTAAAATGAATCCATATGCTGGTAAAAGTTTTTGGTAGTGCGGTGTTCGGTATTGAAGCTACAACCATTATTATAGAAGTAAATATAGATAAAGGAGTTGGTTATCATTTGGTTGGGTTGCCCGACAATGCCATTAAAGAGAGTAATTATAGAATAGCAGCTGCATTGCAGAATAATGGATATAAAATACCTGGAAAGCGGGTAACCATCAATATGGCTCCGGCAGACCTTCGTAAAGAAGGTTCTGCGTATGATTTACCTATAGCCCTTGGTATTCTTGCAGCTTCAGGAAAGATCGAATCCGACAGCCTTAAAAATTATGTCATCATGGGAGAACTTTCATTAGATGGTGGCTTACAACCGATTCGAGGAGCACTCCCAATAGCTATTCAGGCTAAAAAAGAAGGTTTTAAAGGTTTAATACTTCCCAATCAAAATGCTATCGAAGCAGCTGTGGTAGATGGGCTTGAGGTATATGGCATAGACAATATAAGTGAATTAATAGCCTGTTTAAATAAAGAAGCTGAGTTGAACAGGACCATAGTCAATACTGCGGATGTTTTTTATAAAAACATAGATTTTCCTGAGTTTGACTTTTCAGATGTAAAGGGTCAGGAGAGTATAAAGCGAGCGATGGAAATAGCAGCAGCCGGAGGACACAATATTATACTTATAGGGCCGCCTGGAGCAGGAAAAACCATGTTAGCAAAGCGACTCCCAAGTATTTTACCGCCAATGACATTAGAAGAAGCTTTGGAAACCACAAAGATACATAGCGTTGTAGGTCAAGCATCAGGAACAGGATTAATGGCTCAAAGACCATTTAGAAGTCCACACCATACTATTTCAGATGTTGCCCTGGTAGGTGGAGGAACCTATCCGCAACCGGGCGAAATATCCCTGTCACATAATGGGGTCCTGTTTCTGGATGAGTTACCTGAATTTAAACGCAACGTGCTGGAAGTAATGCGACAGCCGTTAGAAGACAGAGAGGTGACAATTTCGAGGGCAAAGTTTACGATTACCTACCCGAGTAGTTTTATGTTGGTTGCCAGCATGAATCCCAGTCCCGGAGGCTATTTTAATGACCCGGACACACCGGTTACCTCATCACCGGCAGAAATGCAACGCTACATGAGTAAAATATCGGGTCCGTTGCTGGATCGCATCGATATTCATATCGAAGTAACCCCGGTTCCATTTGATAAACTGTCAGAGGAAAGAAAGGGAGAAAATAGTGTATGTATCAGAAAGCGTGTGATAAAAGCCCGGGAACAACAAGCAAGTAGGTTCAAAGGATTACCTAATACCCACTACAATGCACAGATGAATACCAAACAGATCAGAGAATTTTGCCAGCTCGACGAACCGTCAAAAGAATTGCTTAAAAATGCTATGACACGCTTAAATCTGTCAGCCAGAGCTTATGATCGAATCTTAAAGGTAGCACGCACCATCGCAGATCTGGAAGGTGTATCCAGGTTAACCGGCACCCATCTAAGTGAAGCCATCCAATACCGAAGCCTCGATAGAGAGGGGTGGTTGGGGTAGTAGCCATAATGGTTTATTTCGGTCTTAAAATTAACGAAGCTGCTGCTCGTTATAAAATTTGATGGCCTGGTTGGTAGTTTTTTTATCGCTTTCAGAACGGTGTATAATGCTCGAGCTTTCATCACGATTATTCTTGATCGTGATTACGTTCAAATAGGTGGTTCCATCAGGGTTAATAATCGTGTTTTTTTCAATGAGCATGTTCTTTTCATTCGTAGAGGTGGTTTTAATGTATTCCGACCCATCAGGAAACTCATAAATTGATTTGAATCGATTTAAGTTTGAAGGGGTTGGCTTTGTTACATTTGAATCACTAAATCTCATCGCGAATGTTTCGATAGAACCATCTGTATTTCCCGAAGTATAGTTACGGATAATTTCTTCATAATAGTCCAACAGAGCCAATTCAGGTTTAATTAACCGGGTACCGTCTGCTAATATCATATCCATCGCAAGATATCTTTCAAACTGATCATCCATGGTAGTTACCATGGGGTGATCTGCTCCCAGTTCTGCAACCATATCCGGGTAGTAGATCGAAGATTTTAAATGAACCGGATTAAGAGAGTCTTTAGCTTGAATTACATTAAAATCATCCTTTGTAGCAATGCTGTCCATACTACTCTGACAAGATAGGAAAATGGAAATAAGTAAAATGAGAAAGGGGCTGCGGAAATAAAGCTTGTGATTTCTCATAATAGAATGGATTATATAATTAATATACAAGTGTAAGATAACGCTTCTCTATTAACTTCAAAAGAGGTAATTACCTGTAAATCAATAGGGTGTTATCCTTTTTTATTGAGGGGGTAATTATCTGTATTGGTAGATGGTACCGATGCGGAATTCATTTTTAGAATGTTAATCTCATCACTATTTATAGATCTGATTGTGTTAAATCTATAGATCTAGTGGGATTTATAAAATATTGTTAAACATTCGTTATTCATTTTTCATACATCTATTTTTGAAAAGTAACTAATATAATTTACAACCTGAACCTATTTATATAATGAGATTAAGAAAAACTACGCTTGCCACATTTCTATGTGGAATGGGATTATTTTCTTTTGCGCAATCAAATAATCCTTTAATTCAAAAAGCCGCATTAAACCCGGATGCTACTAAATTAGCTTTCTCATATCAGGGAGATATTTGGACAGCCAATGCTGATGGAACCAACCCTCGTCGTTTAACCATTCATGAGGCCTATGAAACGAACCCCGTTTGGAGTGCTGATGGAAAAAGTATTGCCTTCCAGGGAGTAAGATATGGGAATTATGATATTTATGTAGTATCGAACGAAGGAGGTATTCCAAAAAGATTAACATATCATTCAGCAAGTGATGCTGTTACTGATTTTACCCCGGATGGTAATATATTATTCAATACAGAAAGAAACTTTTCTCAAATTGAAAGAGAGGCGGAAACACACCAGGTAAGTACCAAAGGAGGGACTCCATACAGAATTATGGACGCTCTGGGCTTTGAAGCTAAACTATCACCCAATGGTAACTTAATTGCATTTACCAGGGGAACCTGCCGTCCTGAACGGGAAGCCTATAATGGTCCTGCCAACCGCGATGTTTGGGTGTACAATATTAAAGAAGATACCTATCATGAAATCACCTCTCATGGAGTCAATGACTTTAGTCCTTATTGGGGAGATGATAATACCCTGTATTTTCAGTCTTCAAGAGATGGAAAGTACAATATCTATAAAGTAGGTATCGAAGGTAACGGGGCTAAAAAAGGTGCTATTACTGCTATAACAACCTTTAAAGACATGGGAATCTTTTCATTCAGTATCAGCGACAATGGTGAAAAATTAGTAGCTGTAAAAGGGGATGAATTATATAATATTGATGCTGCAACACAAAGAGCATCCAAAATTACTATAGACCTTGCTACCGACTACCGTTTCGATCCTGTGGTACGCAAGACATACAGTAGTAATGTTAGTGAGATAGTGCCTTCTCCAAACGGTAAATACAGTGCCATGGTGATTAGAGGTGAAGTGTTTATTACCGAAAACGATAAGGAAAAAGATAAAACGGTAAATGTATCTAACTCTGCTTACAGAGATAGAGATGTTACCTGGCTTACTAATGAATCATTGATCTTTGTTTCAGATAGAGAAGGTCAGAATGATATCTATATGGTGGTTTCAGACGATAAAGACCAAAAAGATCTGTTTAAAACCTATAAGCGAAAGATCATTAGAATTACAAATACAAAAGACGAGGAGGAGAATCCTGTAATTTCACCGGATGGTAAATCCATTGCCTATACAAGTGGTGCAAAACTGATTGTTGCCAATATCAATGACAAAGGCTCACTTTCAAATTCTAAAACACTTTTAGATGGATGGGATACACCAAGCGGTATTACCTGGTCACCAGATTCAAAATGGTTAGCATACTCCCTTCAGAATCTCGATTTCAATGCCGAAATATATGTGCATAAAGCAGATAATAGCCAGGATCCGGTTAATATTTCAATGCATCCAAAAACAGACAGATCTCCAGTTTGGAGTGAAGATGGTAGTAAAATAGGTTTCTCTTCAAACCGTAACAATGGTGACTACGATGTTTGGTTTGTATGGCTTAAGAAATCTGATTGGGAAAAAACCGCTCAGGATTGGAAAGATGGAGATATCCAGCAAGCTAAAAAAGAAGATGAAAAAGAGGATGACAAAGACAAGGATAAGGACAAGGATAAAAAGAAAGAAAAGAAGGTAAAAGATATCCAAATAGATTTTGATGAAATTTATAGAAGACAAATTCAGGTAACGTCGTTTACCGGTGGTGAATTCCTTAGCACGATCTCTAAAGATGGAGAAACTTTTTACTATACCACAGGAAACGGTAGCAGAGGAAATGCCAGGGTAGAAAGTAGCTTGTATAAAATTAAATGGGATGGTAAAGATCTGAAACAGATTACCAAAGGATCCAGCCCCTATGGCATTGTAAAAGATAGTAAAAGTACATACTTGTATGGTGTAAACCGCGGAGCGCCGGTACGTATTAGTATGAAGTCTGATAAGACCGAAAGATTAGCGATCAGAGCGAAATTAGATATCAACTATAAAGAGGAGTCAAATCAGATTTTCGAAGAAGCCTGGAAAGCAATAAACGATGGTTTTTATGATCCGCAATTCCACGGTCAGGATTGGAGCAGTCTCAAGAAGAAATATAAACCATTAGCTCTGAAAGCATCTACAAGACAAGATTTTAAAATGGTCTTCAACTGGATGTTAGGACAGATCAATGCCAGTCATATGGGGATGTACAGAGGTGAAGATCGCAGTGATGTTCAAAGAACTCAAACAGGATTGTTAGGGGTAGAGGTGCAGCCAAAATCTAATGGTACATTAGAAATCACTTCGGTTATAAATCATATGCCGGCTGATAAAGAAATGAGTAAACTTCATGTGGGTGATATTATCGAAGCCGTGAATGGAACAGAACTTACCAAAACAACCAATCTGTATGACTTATTGAACGATACCGCAGGAGAACGTATTTATTTAAATATAAAAAGCGCCGATGGTGATAAAGAAGTTATTATTCGTCCTGATTCAAGTAATAGTAATGAAAACTATTATGCATGGGTTAAAGAACGTCAGAAATTAACAGATAAATACTCTAAAGGACAACTTGGATATATTCACATCCAGGGAATGAACTGGACCAGTTTTGAGCACTTTGAACGTGAACTAATGGCTGCCGGTCATGGAAAGAAAGGTGTCGTGATTGATGTCCGTTACAATGGAGGTGGATGGACTACCGACTACCTGATGGCCGTATTAAATGTGAAACAACATGCTTATACAATTCCGCGCGGTGCTGCTAAAAGCTTGAATGAACATGAGAAATTCAGAGATCATTATCCATTCAGTGAACGCCTGCCTTTGGCCTCTTGGACGAAGCCTTCAATAGCGTTGTGTAATGAACGTAGTTACTCGAATGCAGAAATATTTTCACATGCATATAAGAGTCTTGATCTAGGTACCCTTGTTGGACAACCAACTTTTGGTGCCGTGATCTCAACTGGAGGAAGAAGTCTTATAGATGGATCTTATGTTCGTATGCCTTTCAGAGCCTGGTATGTTAAATCAACTGGAGAGAATATGGAATTGGGCCCTGCTGTTCCGGATATATTAGTAGAAAACACACCGGATGCTAAAGCAAAAGGAGAAGACCAGCAATTAAAAAGAGCGGTTGATGAACTTTTGAATCAAGTTTCAAAATAATTAATATTTAGATTTTATATATCAAAAGGCCCTGTTAAAAAGGGCCTTTTTTAATGAATATAGTCGAGAAGTGAATCTAATTCTTCTTCCATTGCATTTTAACAGTCTTTAAAACATCAGTTTCAAAAATGACCTCGGGATACAGCATAAAATCATTTTTTTCATAAAATTCAACTGGTGGCTTATAAGGTTTGCCATTCTTTTTAGTATACTCATGCTCACATATAACCCAACCGCTTAACGAATCAAAATGCTTTTTAGCTTCATTCAGGAATGAACTTCCGTACCCTTGTCCTTGCAAGTCCGAACTAACCATCATTACAAACCATCGTTCATCGTTTCTTAAAAAATCTGCAAACCACCCCTTAATGTCATTGGCATCATCAAATAATAGCGTATGCCTGACATCTTTCAACTTTGAAAGGTATTTATCAAACTCATACGTCGATTTAAACTGAAGGATGTCTGGATATACCTCATTCCATAGTTCAATGAGCTGTAACTTTTCTTTTTCATTTAAATGTAATACGGTAAGGAATCTCATAATATGTAAAGTTTAAATAAACCAAATGCTTATTTCCTTAAAAACCAACATAGAATAAATAAGCATATCCCAGGCGGTATAATTGTTTTAGTTAATAAGTGATTGTTAGATCCGTCAATCCTTATAGAGGGCACTCTTAATAATCTTCAGAAGGCAATCGCCTCATCGCTTAACTTTCATTTATGGACGAAGCGAACTCCAATTATTATAGTCATTGTAGTAAATGAAATTAAAAAAATGATCCCATTGAGGGATGTCTATCCAAACCCCTTTATCCCGTTAGTTCATTCTATCTTAAAAAAACTTTTAATCATGTGCCGCATTATTACAACACATTAAAAATGTTTTTATGAAATCAAATTTTAGGGGGGCGCCAGCTGTTGTGTTATAGTAAAGATAGTGAAAATTAGCTATTTATTATAGGTTAGTTAAATCAACAGATGTTATAATTTCCTAAATTTCAGCGTTTTTAGAAAACTTTTTCAAAACAGATACTGTTTTTAACATTTTTATAAGGACCGTAGTTTTGAATGATTTGATATCCCGATTTATGATATAAAGCAATAGCCTCCGGTTGGCGTCTTCCTGTTTCTAAAATACATCGTTCTATAGATAATTCTCTGGCCCATGCTTCAAGCTCCAATAAAATATGAGTGGCAATCTTTCTTCCTCGATAATCTGGTTTGGTATACATTCGTTTTACCTCCATCGTATGAGGATCAAGTTTTTTTAAAGCCCCACAACCTATAGCAAATCCTTTTTCATAAGCAATAACCACATGTTTAATAGCATCCGGTTTGTTGAATTGATCGTAGAACTCATGTTCATCGCCATCTTGAATAGCAAGATACTGATCAAGGGCATCTATCAACCGTAAAAAATCGACATGGCTTGAATCGGTTCGCAATAATGTGATCATGATAGGTAACTTTTAATCAAATAAAGATAATCAGTCAGGATGGGTTTTCATAGCCTTTTTAAATAGGGATAGATTTTTTATGTGGCAGAGGTGATTATTCATTTCCTTTCTTATTTTTGAAAAAATGACCCTAAGAGTAAAAGGCTAAATATTATGTTGGCAACATTAATGACCTCTTGGATTATCGAACCGTATAACCTAACCTTAAATTTATGAAGAAAGTAAAGTTGTTAACCCTTGTATCAATATTAATAATAACGGCATGTAAAAACAATGATAAAGCAGGAACAATGGAAACAGTAGAAGAAACGAGCCCTCTAGAATTAACCCTTGAAGAGGCGAATCGTTTAAGTAAACTTCCGCTCGAATGTATGCAAGTTCAATATCCTAACAAGCTTGGGCAAACATTACACGACTCTACTGATATAAAAGCTCCGAAAGTACTGCACCCTGCTTTTTATGGCTGTTTTGATTGGCATTCCTCGGTGCATGGACATTGGTCTTTGGTAAGCCTTTTAAAGCAATTTCCGACCCTTGAAAACGCAAAAGAAATAAAAGGGAAACTACAACAGAATATCTCTAAAGAAAACATATTAGCCGAAGTGGCTTATTTTGAAGGTAAAGGAAATACTTCTTATGAACGTACCTACGGATGGGCGTGGCTTTTAAAGTTAGCCGAAGAACTTTATACATGGGATGACGCGCTTGGGAAAGAATTATCAGAGAATCTAAAACCCTTGACTAATCTTATCGTTCAACGCTATATGGAATTCCTGCCTAAACTTAATTACCCGATAAGAGTTGGAGAACATACCAATACGGCATTCGGACTTACCTTCGCATATGACTTTGCTGTTACCACTGGTAATGAAGATTTAAAAGAATTAATCGAAAAACGTGCAAGAGATTTTTATGCAAGCGATGTACATTGTCCATTGGATTGGGAGCCTAGTGGATTTGATTTTCTCTCTCCTTGTTTAGAGGAAGCCGAACTGATGATGCGCGTATTGCCAAAAGAAGAATTTAAAACCTGGTTGAAAGAGTTTTTACCTGAACTCGGTCATAAGACCTTCCAATTGGAAACCGGAAAAGTGTCAGACCGAACCGATGGAAAACTGGTACATTTGGATGGAGTGAACTTTAGCAGGGCATGGTGTTTATATGGAATCGCTGAAACCCTCCCTGAATATGGCCATTTAAAAAATATAGCGAGAAATCACTTAACTTATTCTTTACCAAGCATAGTTGATGGTAATTATGAAGGAACTCATTGGTTGGGTACATTCGCCATCTATGCACTTCAAAAAGCAGAATGATGTTAAAGTGGTTTAAAAATATCGGACCGGGAACTCTGGTGGCTGCTGCTTTTATAGGTCCCGGCACAGTAACCGTATGTACGCTGGCAGGAGTCGGATTTGGATTTACACTACTATGGGCCATGATGCTGTCCATAGTTGCAGCTATAATTCTTCAGGAAATGTCGAGCAGAATAGGCATCGTTACCCGAATGGGACTGGCGGAGGTTATTAAGCATCAGATAAAGTCACCGCTGTTAACCAAATTGGCAGTAATATTAATTTTATCAGCAATAGTAGTAGGAAACACCGCCTACGAAGCTGGAAATATCAGTGGTGCATCCTTGGGATTGGAAGCCTTGTTTGGTACCGAATATTGGAGTTTTTATCCACTGGTGATTGGAATTTCTGCTATTATTTTATTGCTGCTTGGAAACTATAAGGTGCTGGAGCGAATTCTAATCGTCCTGGTACTCATTATGAGTATTTCATTTATCGGAGCAGCAGTCTTAACCAAGCCTGATATGTTCGCAGTATTTAAAGGGATTTTCTCGATTTCATTTCCGGGAGAAAGTATATTGACCATTGTCGCTTTGGTTGGCACCACAGTAGTACCCTATAACCTTTTTTTACACGCTTCCTTGGTTAAGGAAAAATGGCAGAGTGAGAAGGATCTCAGAGCTTCCAGAATTGATACGATAGTTTCAATTATTATGGGAGGATTAGTTTCCATGTCCATCATTATTGCAGCGGCCGCTATTAAAACGGATACCATTTCAAGCGTCCTGGATTTAGCGAAAGGACTGGAACCATTGTATGGAAGTATGGCTAAATACTTTTTAGGCATTGGTCTTTTTGCCGCCGGAATAACCTCTTCAGTTACAGCACCACTGGCTGCGGCCTATGTGGCTGATAGTTGCTTTAATTGGAAATCAAAATTAACCGATTGGAAGTTTCGGATGGTATGGGGAGGTATTATAATGGTTGGTATTGTACTATCAAGCTTAAAAATAAAACCAATTGAGCTCATACAATTTGCCCAAGTCGCCAACGGAATTTTACTGCCTGTGGTAGCTTGCTTTCTTGTTTGGGTGGTTAATAAAAAGGCGGTTTTAAAGAAATATGTCAATAATAAAACACAGAATATTATTGCAATCGCAATTGTTTTAATAGCTTTATTACTTGGAATAAAGAGTATATTAAAAGTATTGGCTTTATTATGATTAAAGAGATTGATATAAATTGCGACCTTGGAGAAGGACTCAATAATGAGCACTTAATAATGCCGTATATCAGCTCTTGCAATGTTGCCTGTGGCGGTCATGCCGGCGATAAGGAATTGATGGAGAGGGTAGTGGAGCTTGCCATGAAATATCAGGTGAAACTCGGTGCACATCCTTCTTATCCCGATAAGAAGAACTTTGGAAGAGTATCGTTGAAACTAAGTAAGTCTGAACTTGAGGTTACAATCATTGAGCAAATTAAGATCTTCAAAGAAATAACAGATAATCATGCCGTACGTATGCATCATATCAAAGCGCATGGAGCACTTTATAATGATCTTGCGAAAGACGAAGCGTTATCAATACAGTACCTGGAAATATTGAATCCCTATAAAAAGGATGTTTTTTTATATGTTCCTTATGGTTCGGTTATAGAAAAGAAAGCCCTGGAAAGCGGATTTAAAATTAAATATGAAGCCTTCGCAGACAGGAATTATAATGAAGACCTCAGCTTGGTGCCTCGAAGTGAAGATAACGCAGTGATTAAAAATGAAGCGCAAATCTTGAATCATGTTTTTAATATGGCCTTACACCAAAGAGTTCGCACCAGTACCGGAAAAGAGATGTTCATTAAAGCGGATACCTTTTGCGTTCATTCAGATACGGAAAATGCCGCCGGAATGCTTCAGTATTTATACCATAACTTGCATTTAAAGGGAGTGAGCCTTGCAAAATTATAATCTTACATATAAACCTTTTGGAAATAAAGCAGTACTTATCGAATGGCCTGCTGAGGTTAATGAGAACATCCTGAACGATATCGTTTCCTATAAACGGTATATTCAGAAATACTTTCAAACCACCGAACTCGTGGTGGCATACCACTCCTTAACCGTAATTTTTAACGAAGAGATAAATTTTAAAATAATCGAAAAGAATTTAAAAGACATCTACAAGTTAAATATTGAAACTATAGTATTGGATCGAAAGATCTGGAAGATTCCAGTGCTTTATGGAGATTCCCTTGGCTTAGATATGCAGCAGTTTGCCATGGAAAAAGGATTATCGGAAGAAGCAGTAATCGATCTCCACCAGGAGGCCTTATATACAGTATATGCCATTGGGTTTTTACCTGGATTTTTATACCTGGGTGGACTCGATGAAAAGTTGCACCACCCCAGGAGAAGAGAACCAAGGTTAGAAATTCCCCAGGGCTCAGTAGGTATAGGAGGGAAACAAACGGGGATCTATCCGCAAATATCTCCGGGTGGATGGAATATTATAGGAAATACTCCCGTGAGACTTTTCGATATAGCCAATCCGGAAGTTTGTCCGGTTAGTGTGGGCGATAAGGTTAGGTTTTATGCTGTAAACAGATATGAATATGAATTAATTGCAATTCAGGTAAAAACAGGAGTATACCAATTCGAAAAGGAAGATTATTATGATTAAGGTACTAAAAGCCGGTTTTTATACAACCATTCAGGATCTTGGTAGATTTGGATACCGGGATAAAGGAGTACCTGTATCCGGAGCTATGGATACGTATTCGTCATCGCTGGCCAATGCCTTGCTCGATAATGATCAGAATGCAGCAGTGCTGGAAATGACAATGCTGGGGCCAAAACTGAAGTTCATGACCGATACCGAAATAGCGATCTCAGGAGCATACATGCACCCATCGTTAAACGATACCCCATTAAGTAACAATCGGAAATACCGTGTTAAGATGGGAGACGTTCTTAACTTTAAAGGGGTTTCAGATGGTTTTAGAACCTATTTGGCGGTAAAAGATGGGATACAATCTCCTGTAGTTTTAAATAGCAGGTCGATGTACGTACCAATAACAACATTTGCTCAGTTAAAAGAAGACACAACCATTCCTGTTAATACTGCTTCCGGACATGTTACGGAATATGCACATATTAAAACAGATGAAGAATGGTATTCAGGGAACGATATAGAAGTATTTAAAGGTCCGGAGTATGATTTGTTTCCAGACATAAAAAAGAGGCTTAGAAACGATTATACAGTATCTAAAGTTAATAATAGAATGGCTTACCAGGTGGAAGAAGTGTTTATAACTCATGAACGTTCAATGTTAACTTCAGCAACGATACCCGGAACCGTTCAGCTTACTCCTGCGGGTAAACTTATCATATTGATGAAAGATGCCCAAACCACCGGCGGATATCCAAGGGTATTTCAACTTACGGAAAAAGCCATAGCAAAATTAGCTCAGAAGAAAGCTGGTGAGAACATTAGGTTTGAACTGTTAACCTGAAATTAAAGATCATCAACATACTACTGCCAATAAGGATCGGGTTATGAATGTTTAAAGGCGAAATGAGCACCCTCCAAATCCCGCCTTTTAACTGATGAAGAAACTGGAGAAGCTTTATACATTAGTTCAAAACAAATAACGCAAGTTTTATGGGCACTTATAAAGGGAAATTTCTACAGTTAAGAACATTTCAAATAGCGCCGAAGGAGCCCGTTATAAACGGGCAACGCTATTATTTTTTACCAATTAGTACTGTTTGGAAACCTGGGCCTGATTAACCTCTTTGGCTAATAATTGCAGAGCATCGTCTTCGGTAATCCGATCTAAGACTAAAAGGGTCTGTTGTTTAAAATTTTCGTGTTTTAAAAATAAACGCCACAGCGCATGGATAAAATCCGGAAAATTAAGGCCATCATTCCACTGAATCATATTACTATCGTAGGCTTTGTTCACCAGCATTTTGATGATGATTTGGGATTCCTGAATACGATCTTCAAGCGGTTTCATTACATTATTGAGCGTTTGGTTTGCAGAAGGTAAAATGTTTAATACAGTATCCAGTTGATCACTTTTCAACGGAACTTTACGGTCATAAGCAATTTGAGATGCCAGAATTTTACTTCGGTAAGAAGCCAGCTGAACATATTCGTTTATTTGGTTCTTTCTAAAAGTATCTTCCACATCCTTCAATAGTAAATATAAGGAATCTATGGCATTAATGTCTTGATTTTCAACTAATAATTTTATTTTTTTTAATCCAATCCTAAGCTTGTCGAGCTTCTGATGGATGTTTATAAAAGAGGAGGTAACCGGTATCATAGCTTTTTGAGTTTGTTCTACTGTAAAAATCGTACAATCTACCTTCTCATAAAAGGGGAAAAATCCTGATTGTCTTTGTAAGTTGTTCAGGATAAGAATTTTATTATATCTTAGTAGGAAACTAATAACCAAAAATAACATGAAAACATCTTTGCACAAGTACTTTGCATTGGCGGTATTGGCTGCTTTGGTTGTGACTGTATTTTCCTGTCAGCCACAGCAAAAGGAGGCAGCAATTACGGTCGATCTGAGCAACAAAAAACTGAAACCCGAACAAGCTAAAAAGATCAGTAAAAAGTTTGTGACTGACATTGAAAGCCTTTTTCAGGCTCAGGATTCCCTCGAATATTATAAGAGACTCCTTAAAGAAGTACAGTTAAAAGCAGAAGGAAAAGACCCTGCTAGAGAAGAAATGACTGAAATGGCCATGGCCAAAAATAAATTTAAACTTTCTGTTTCCAGTTGGTATTCGGTGGATGAACTTCAAAGTTATATCAATGAGTCCATTAAAAAGGCAGATACCCTGGGCTATAGTGTTGATGGTTTTAGAATATATATTGGAGTATTCCCCGATGAAGATCAATATGGTTCAAAAAAGAATACCCTTACAACGTTCATTACCCCAACAGGTGTAAGGAATGTTCAAAAAGGAAGCTTTATGATGTTACCACCACCTAGTTCGGATGATATCGAGGAAGTTGATCCGATCGAATACGGAGGACAAAGAGATCCACCTGATGCTCCATATGGATCATAATGCTTAAATTATTTTTTAATACATTAGTAAAGGGTTGGCTCAAAAACCAACCCTTTTAAGTATGATCATCAATGAGATTTTATTTAGGAAGGTAATCTATTTAAGTGAATTTTTCGCTTTTATAACGGCATTGGTTACCTATAGGTACTATAAACACACCCCAAACAAAATATTCTTATTCTTTCTGTCTTACGTCTTATTGACAGAGTTTTTATCTGAGTTAATAAGTTATTTCTGGAAATACCCTGACTCTGAGGTGTATTCTTTTTTAAAAAATATAATTCCTACCGTCTTTTTAAATACGGTACTTTGGCTGGGAGCTCTCTTTTCTATAATTTCATTTTATGTCTTTTTGATCTATTATCGTTACCTGATAAAGGATTTTAAGAAAAGAAAATTGATAGATGGTCTTGTGATTTTTTATACCATAGCAGTAGTATTGGATCATTTTTTTAATGCAGATGTGGTATTTAAAAAGTTTCTGGTTTATCACAAAATAGTTGGCGTATTATCAGTAATGATATGTGTCGGAATGTATATGAAAGTACTATTTAATAGTAATAAACTATTCAGCTTCTATAAATTATTGTCTTTTTGGATTTCTATAGGATTGCTTTTTTTCAATGTAATGACCATCCCTATATTTATTTTTTCAAAACAATTAGAGTTTTCCAATACCATTTACTTGTTTATCCTTTCTCTATCATGTTTAGTGATGTACGGGTCCTTTACTATTGGCTTTATCATTAACGCCAGGGAAGAAAGAAATCTACGCAAACAGGCTGTACGTTAACATTCTTAATTTTTATTCCTACCTTAGAAAAACGCCAATAGTAAACTAAGATGGGGTTTTATTTCTACTTTCATAAAACAATTTTTGTGATCGTTTTATTAACGGCCATCATAGCTGCCTTGGAATATAAAACCATAAAAAACACCCCGAGCAATGTGTTTCTTCCATTTATTTGGTTTGTATTTGTAATTGAGGTAGTCCGAATGATTCCTACACTAAATGAAGCTTTTCCCGATAGTCATTTTATAGAAATAATAAAAAGAATACTACCTCCGTCCATAACCGAAAGTGGTGTGGTGGTTGGGAGCGTGTACTCTATAATTTCATTTTACTTTTACCTCTATTACTTCAAACGGGTTATACCCAAAGGAACCTATACTAAAAGATGGTATGTTCTTTTTGCACTTTATACCGTATTCGTGCTTATTAGCTTATTTAACTACAACGATCTTTTTAAAAATTGGCTGCAACCCCATATGTATGCCGGCGTTTTTTGCACCCTGGCAGCAATTTTTGCCTATATGCAAAACCTGCTGAGAACTGATCTTATTCTCAATTTTAAAACCGCCTTCTCATTCTGGTTCACCATGGGCGTTCTGTTCTTTAATTTAATAACCATTCCCATTTTTATATTTGCTGAGCAATTCAACTTTTCACAACCTTTTTATATCATCGTTTTAGTACTATCCTGCTATGTAATGTATGGCTGTTTTATGGTAGGGTTGATCATTCAATCTGAACCTCACGAATAAATAACAGATTTTGTCAAAAAATACCCCGTAGAAAATTTAAACTAACAGTTTGAGCTATGAAAATTTTCTGTAGATTTGTTACGTATCTAATATAAATACCAGAAAATGACTCAGAAACCTAAAAAATGCATTACTAAAGATAATGCGAAAAAGCTTCAAAAAAATTACGTAGATAAAATTGAAAAAATTCTGAAAAAAGAGTTGGGTAAGCAGGAAGCCAGAGACTTTTGGTGGTCTGTTGAGGAGGTGGAAGAGTATATAGCCTATGTAAAAGCGGAGGCTGCTAAAAAAGGCTACGAAAACCTGGGGCTTCGTTTCTTTATGGGGAAATACGATGATGGTACCAAAGATGGACAAACTACTATGTTTATGGCTCCTACGAAAAGAACGGATTCAGTTTCTCTAAAATCCACTGAGCCTGGTACTGGAGAAGATGAAACTATAGAGGATATTGATCCGTATAATGATGGGTATGGGAAGATTCCTCCAACAGATTAT
Source organism: Zhouia amylolytica (assembly GCF_900116365.1). Classification (GTDB taxonomy): domain Bacteria; phylum Bacteroidota; class Bacteroidia; order Flavobacteriales; family Flavobacteriaceae; genus Zhouia; species Zhouia amylolytica. The sequence goes on from NZ_FPAG01000002.1 coordinate 469,096, forward strand.
TAAAATTGAATAATTGTTTTCAAATCCCTTTATTTTATTAATAACCTTATTGCAGATTTCGGCAGCGGTTTTGAGTGTAATTAATTACAAATTACAGCGTTCAAAATCTAATAAGCTGCTTGCTGTATTTTTATGGGTAGTGGTAATAATTGAATTATTAGCCATGATTCCTTATTACTTTTACTATTACCCTGAATTACATGTTTTTAAGTTATTATTGACAATAATAGATCAAAGGATATTGAAAAGCCCTATATGGCTGTTTAATGTTTTTAAACCTTTGTGGTATATGTTTTATCTTACCTATATCATTTTATTGATAAGTAAAATTAGGTTAAAATCTTGGGTTAGGTTATTATTAATAATTTTCACTATAATTTCATTACTTGAAATTGTAATGAAATGGAATCTACTTTTAAAAGAATGGCTCCCAATAACAAGGATTGTTGGAGCTATGCTTTTCTTTATCGCAGCCACTATGTATTATTTGGAAGTGCTGAATAGTAAAATAATACTGAATTTTCATAAAAAAATAGACTTTTGGGTGATTACTTCAGCATTGCTATATAACCTTTCTACTGTTCCCATATTTATATTTTCCAATCAATTGAACTTTTCACATCCGATTTATGATAATATTCTTCTTTTTTCAAACATAACCATTTATGGCTCATTGATCGTTGGCTTTCTTATCAACGCCAGGGTTCAAAAAGGGGAAAAAGCCCCTCTAAGCTAATTTATTCCCTTGCGTTTTCTTTAGTAACTTTAAAAATGTATAAGTTTATAGTATAAATATTCCAGATTGTAGCTTTTAATGGAAAACCAAAAAGAAATCATTAGCCTCATTATCTATGTGAGTGTACTTATAGTTATTGTAATTGTTTTTGTAGTCTCTTTTTTTCTGGCCTATCAAAAACGTAAAACACAACTACTCATTGAAAAAGCAGAGCAAAAACGCTATTTCGATGAAGAATTAGCCCGTGCTCAAACCGAAATTCAAGAACAGGCTTTTAAAAACCTAAGCTGGGAATTACACGATAACATAGGCCAATTGTTATCAGTGGCGAAAATGCAAATGAATATGCTACAGGCAGATATCCCGGAAGACAAACAAAAGGCATTTGGTGAGGCTTCCAATGTATTGGGTGAGGGACTTAAAGAGCTTCGTCAGCTTTCGAGAACCCTAAATACTGATTATATTAGTAAGATAGGGCTGTTGGAGTCCCTGGAGACTGAAATCAAACGCTTTAAACGCCTCAACTTTCTTAAAATTGACTTTGATATCAAAGGAGATGAGGTTAAGATTAATAAGAAAGATGAAATCATTATTTTTAGAATATTCCAGGAATGCTTTTCTAATGTAGTGAAATATTCCAAAGCTTCTTTGCTAACCATCGTGGTGGAATACCTGCCTGATCATCTGAAAGTGACTGCCGTTGATAATGGTATCGGATTTGATCTGAAAAATGTAAAAGAAGGGGCCGGACTTACCAATATGAAACGCAGATCTGAATTAATAGGGGCTACGCTAAACATAGAAGCAGAAGAAAATAAAGGAGTTTCCGTAACCTTAACGTATCCATACGAACAAAAACTAAATAAAACCGCATAACGTCATGAAAAAGTACTCCATAGCCATAGTCGACGATCACTTACTATTTGCGCAATCATTACAAACATTGGTTTCGTCCTTTGATAATTATGAGGTTATTTTTCACGCCGCTAACGGAAAGGATTTTATAGAGGTGCTCAATTCGAATGGACATGTTCCTGATATTGTTTTATTGGATATTAATATGCCTATTATGGATGGCGTGGAAACCATGGGGTGGCTTAAGGAAAACATGCCCGAGCTAAAAGTGATAGCCCTCTCTATGGATGATACGGAAGACACGATTATTAAAATGCTTCGATTTGGAGCAAAGGGCTACCTGCTAAAGGATATTCACCCAAATATCTTTAAACAAGCTTTGTCAGATGTGGTAGAAAAAGGATTTTACTTTTCAGATCGAATTACAAACACCTTGCTGGACACCCTCGACAAGAAAGAATCAGAGAAAGATCAGATCTATCTAAAAGACAGAGAAGTGGAGTTTCTAAAGTATGCATGCTCCGAAATGACTTATAAAGAAATTGCAAACGAAATGTGTCTCTCTCCAAAAACCATTGATGGTTACAGAGAAAGCTTATTTGAAAAATTACAGGTAAAAAGCCGTATAGGTCTGGTCTTGTATGCTATAAAACATGAGCTTATAGAAATGAATGATGAATAGAAGTTATAAATCGATTTCCGCTATCGTGCGTGCTCAACTTCTCAGAATGAATACCAGAATTATTCACACCAAATAGTTTCCTATACCCATTCGGGATATCTTTAATTGGCGTTGCAATAAATCGAGATCTGGTATTTGAATCTTATTAAAAGGTAAAATCAGCCTGCTTTTATAGATCAATAAAGCTATTTTAAAGTATATCTTAAATGCTCTAGGCCCGGTGCTAAAGTATAGATACAGTATAGATAGAGTATGGTTAAAGTATGGTTTATATAGTTATTTGGCATTGCAGCATAAGTGCAGGAATAGAACACGTACTTTTATTGGTGAATCGCTTACCAAGTTTCCTGAAAACCTTAATATTTTGAAAAAAAATCAAAAGATACTTTTTTTACCAAATAATTATAGATAATATTGCAGGGTAAATGAAAAGAAATCTAATTAATATCATCGCTGTTGTCATTATTGTGATTATTTCACAATGATAAGGGGATGGTATATCAATAATATTTAAAAGCCTTCCCCGAACGGAAGGCTTTTTTTATAGACTATATTAAATGAAATTACAAAACGTCATTATTAACATTATCGTCATTATTATCATTCCATGGTGAACTGATACAGATGCTTTATGTTAATAATCAAAAAGACCTGTATCGACCAACCGATACAGGTCTTTTTAGTTAAAACAAATTTTTAAAGTTGAATATGATAAAAAATAACACATAAATAACTGTAAATCAATAACTTAAACTAATGTAAATGCATTTGAGTTTGAATGCTTAAACCAGAATAAAAAGAAAGAGAGTATTAATTCAAATAATTTAGCTGTTTAATAAGAATATTATAAGTAAAATGTTAAATAAGTATAGTAAGCAAGTTACACAAGATCCGTCATTGCCAGCAGCACAGGCAATGTTACATGCAATCGGACTTACCGATGAAGATTTACAAAAACCTTTAATAGGGATTGCAAGTACAGGTTATGAAGGTAACCCTTGTAATATGCACCTTAATGATTTAGCCTTACATGTTAAGAAAGGAACGGAAAATGCCGGTCTGGTTGGGTTGATCTTCAATACCATCGGGGTAAGTGATGGTATCTCAAACGGAACACCTGGGATGCGTTTCTCTTTACCATCAAGAGACATTATTGCTGATTCAATGGAAACAGTAGTAGAGGCAATGAGTTATGATGGGATGGTAACTGTTGTAGGTTGCGATAAGAATATGCCCGGCGCCTTAATGGCGATGTTGCGTTTAAACAGACCTTCAGTGTTGGTGTATGGGGGTACAATCGCTTCGGGTTGTCATAACGGAAAGAAATTAGATATCATATCAGCCTTCGAAGCCTATGGACAGAAAGTTGCAGGAACGATAGATGAGGAAGAATATAAAGAGGTGGTTCATAAAGCTTGCCCTGGAGCAGGAGCATGTGGAGGAATGTACACCGCAAATACCATGGCCTCTGCCATAGAAGCCTTGGGGATGTCGTTACCATTTAACTCTTCTAACCCAGCCGTTAGTAGTGGAAACATTAAAGAGCAAGAATCGGTTAAAGCAGGAGAAGCACTTCGATTACTATTGGAAAAGGATATCAAACCTTTAGATATCGTTACTAAAAAATCACTTGAAAATGCATTCAGATTAGTAACTGTTTTAGGAGGTTCAACCAATGCCGTTCTTCACTTTTTAGCAATTGCAAAAGCAGCACAGGTTGATTTTACCCTAAAAGACTTTAAAGGTATTAGTGATAGCACTCCTTTGCTGGCCGACTTAAAGCCAAGTGGTAAATATTCTATGGAAGATCTACATGGAGTAGGAGGAATACCTGGTGTGTTAAAATACATGCTGGATAATGATATGCTACATGGTGATTGCCTTACGGTAACAGGAAAAACCCTCGCTGAAAACTTGAAAGATGTACCAAATCTAATAGACGGACAAGATATTATTAAGCCACTTAATGAACCGGTAAAAGATTCAGGTCACATTCGTATCCTTTTTGGAAACCTGGCCACAGAAGGAGCCGTAGCAAAGATTACCGGAAAAGAAGGCTTGTCTTTTAGAGGTACGGCAAATGTATTTGATGGTGAAGAAGCTGTAAATGAAGGTATCAAAACAGGACAAGTTAAAAAAGGAGATGTAGTGATCATCCGTTACGAAGGACCAAAAGGAGGACCAGGAATGCCGGAAATGTTAAAACCAACTTCGTCAATTATGGGAGCTGGATTAGGGAAAGATGTAGCCCTCATAACCGATGGTAGATTTTCTGGAGGTTCTCATGGTTTTGTGGTAGGACACGTTGCACCTGAAGCACAGGTGGGAGGTAATATAGCATTGGTTGAAAATGGAGATATTATCGCAATTGATGCCGTAAATAATACCATCAATATAGAGATTTCTGAGGAGGAGCTTCAAAAAAGAAGAGCCAATTGGAAAGCACCGGAATTGAAATTTAAGAAAGGAGTATTATATAAATATGCTAAAACTGTGTCATCGGCCTCTGAAGGATGCGTTACCGATGAATTTTAAACAGTTGCTTTAGAAGCTTAAACATAACTTTTGTTTAAGATGTATTAACTGGAGTATTATGGAAACAAAAACATTAACCAAAAAACAGGAAAAAAAGCAAACTACCATGAGGATAAGTGGTGCCGAAGCCGTTATACATTGTTTGTTGGCGGAAGGAGTAGACTTGGTTTATGGGTACCCGGGTGGTGCTATAATGCCAATTTATGATGAGTTGTACAAGTTTCAGGACAAACTACATCATGTTTTAACACGTCATGAACAAGGAGCAACCCATGCTGCTCAAGGCTATGCTCGAGTTTCTGGAAAAGTAGGAGTTGCTATGGCAACCTCTGGACCAGGAGCCACTAATTTAGTTACTGGTATAGCGGATGCTCAAATCGATTCTACCCCAATGGTATGTATCACAGGGCAGGTGGCAAGCCACCTTTTGGGTTCTGATGCCTTTCAGGAAACGGATATTGTTGGTATTTCAACGCCCGTGACCAAATGGAATCATCAGATTACAAAAGCTTCTGAAATTCCTGAAGTGATAGCCAAAGCTTTTTATATAGCTCGTTCTGGAAGACCAGGACCAGTATTAATCGATATTACCAAAAATGCTCAATTTGAAGAGTTTGATTTTAGTTACGAAAAATGTACTGGAATCAGAAGCTATAATGCGAAACCTGAAATTGATAAATCAAGTGTACAGCAAGCAGCTGAATTAATCAATAGTGCTAAAAAACCTTTTATTGTTTGGGGACAGGGAATAATCCTCGGACAAGCGGAAGAAGAGTTAAAACAGCTTATTGAAAAAGCAGGAATACCGGCAGCCTCAACTATTCTTGGATTATCAGCGCTAGACTCAGATCATGAATTGAATACTGGAATGGTAGGTATGCATGGTAATTACGGACCGAATGTATTAACGAATGAGTGTGATGTGTTAATTGCTTTGGGAATGCGTTTTGACGATCGTGTTACCGGCGACCTGAATACTTATGCTAAACAAGCCAAAGTTGTACATTTTGAAATCGACCCGGCTGAGATCGATAAGAATGTAAAAACAGATGTGGCCGTTTTAGGTGATGTGAAAGAATCGCTTCAAGAATTAATGCCTTTAATTAATAGTAATAAGCATGAGGCTTGGCATGAAGAGTTTAAAAAACGATATGCGGTTGAATTTGACAAGGTAATAAAGAACGATATTCATCCTGAAAAGGAAGGATTAACCATGGGGGAAGTAATTAACCAGGTTAATAGAGCTTCTAAACATGAAGCGGTTATTGTTACTGATGTAGGGCAACATCAAATGATAACCTGCCGTTATGCTAAATTCAATAAAACTAAAAGTAATATAACTTCAGGTGGTTTAGGAACCATGGGATTTGCCCTTCCTGCAGCTATTGGTGCTAAAATGGGAGATCCGGATCGTGAAGTTGTCGCTGTAATAGGTGATGGTGGTTATCAAATGACTATACAGGAATTGGGAACTATATTCCAGACGGGAGCTGCAGTAAAAATAGTAGTGTTGAATAATGATTTCTTAGGAATGGTTCGTCAATGGCAACAGTTGTTTTTCGATAGGAGATATGCTTCCACGGAAATGGTTAACCCTGACTTTGTGAAAATCGCTGAGGGATATCATATAAAGGCTAAAAGAGTTTCTAAAAGAGAAGATCTTGAAGCTGCAGTTCAAGAAATGATGGCCTCAAAAGAAGCATACTTTTTAGAAGTTAAAGTTGAAAAAGAAGATAATGTATTCCCGATGATTCCAACAGGTTCGTCGGTGGCAGATATCAGATTAAGTTAAGATCGTCATGGAAGAAAAACAATCATATACCATCTCTATTTATTCTGAGAATAATATAGGATTATTAAATAGAATATCAGGCATATTCTTAAAGCGTCATATCAATATAGAAAGCCTGAATGTTTCAGGTTCGGAAATAGAAAACGTATCGCGCTTTGTAATAGTGGTTAATACCACTGAATCTTGGGCTAGACGTGTTGTTGGACAAATTGAAAAACAAATAGAAGTAATCAAGGCATATTATCATACCGATGATGAAACTATTTTTCAGGAAACAGCACTGTTTAAAATTAAGTCTGATTTGTTATTTGACCAACGTCAAATTCAAAATATAATTAAAGAGAGTCATTCGGAAATCGTAACAGTATCTCGCGATTTCTTTGTGATCGCTAAAACAGGAAGACGACCGGAAATAGAAGCGTTATATGACGAATTAAGACCTTACGGTATTATGCAGTTTACGCGCTCCGGTAGAATTTCAGTATCCAAAGAACGAATGGATATATCAACAATGTTAAAAGAATTTCAATTAATCAATTAATAACCATTAAAATGGCAAATTATTTTAATTCAATTTCACTAAGAGAAAAACTATTACAATTAGGAACTTGTGAATTTTTAGATAAATCAGAATTTAACGAAGGAATCAAGGCGCTGGAAGGTAAAAAAGTAGTAATCGTTGGTAGCGGAGCTCAAGGTTTAAACCAAGGGCTGAACATGCGTGACAGTGGTTTGGATATTTCGTATGCATTGCGTGAAAGTGCAATAGCAGAAAAGCGTCAGTCATATAAAAATGCAGTAGATAATAATTTTGCAGTAGGAACCTATGAAGAAATGATCCCTACAGCTGATTTAGTTTGTAACCTTACACCAGATAAACAACATACCAATGTTGTTGAAGCTATAATGCCATTAATGAAAGAAGGAGCTACCTTGGCTTACTCTCACGGGTTTAACATTGTCGAGGAGGGAATGCAAATCCGTAAAGACCTTACAGTAATCATGGTAGCTCCAAAATGTCCTGGATCAGAAGTACGTGAAGAATATAAGCGTGGATTCGGTGTTCCAACATTAATAGCTGTGCACCCTGAGAATGATCCTCAAGATAAAGGATTTGAGCAGGCTAAAGCTTATGCATACGCAACAGGTGGCCATAGAGCCGGGGTATTGCGCTCTTCATTCGTTGCTGAAGTAAAATCGGATTTGATGGGAGAACAAACCATTCTTTGTGGGATGTTACAAACCGGTTCTGTTCTTTGTTTCGACAAAATGGTTGAAAATGGAATCGAACCTGGTTATGCTGCCAAATTAATGCAATATGGTTGGGAAGTGGTAACGGAAGCTCTTAAGCATGGTGGAATTACCAACATGATGGACAGACTTTCAAACCCAGCAAAGATTGAAGCATTCAGATTAGCTGAAGAACTGAAAGAAATTATGGCTCCATTATTCCATAAGCATATGGAAGATATTATGAGTGGTCATTTTTCTAAAACCATGATGGAAGACTGGGCTAATGACGATGTAAATCTTTTAACCTGGAGAGAAGCAACTGGAGAAACTGCTTTTGAGAAAACAGCAGCAACCACAGCGGAAATATCAGAACAAGAGTTTTTTGATAATGGAATTTTGATGATTGCAATGGTTAAAGCAGGAGTAGAATTGGCTTTTGAAACAATGACTGAAACAGGAATTATTGAAGAGTCAGCTTATTATGAGTCATTACACGAGTTGCCTTTAATTGCCAACTTGGTAGCGCGTAAGAAGCTTTACGAAATGAACCGTATTATCTCTGATACTGCTGAATATGGTTGTTATTTATTCGATCATGCTTGTCGTCCGCTTTTAACTGATTTCATGAAAACAGTTGATACCAATGTGATCGGTAAGCCATTCACTACATCAAATGCAGTTGACAATGTAGCTTTGATTGAGGTTAACGATGCGATCAGAAATCACCCAATCGAAGAGGTGGGAGCCTGGTTACGTCAATCAATGACAGATATGAAGAAAATAGTATCACTTTAATAATTTACCGTCACAGGTACTAAGGTGCTTGTGACGGTTTACACCCCTTATAATGCAAGTAAAAACAACATACAGACCGAAGTTAGAAGATGTAAAGAAAGCAGCAGCTACTCTTGGAGGAGTTGCAACGGTTACTCCTTTAATGAAGAACCTTACCTATTCTAAGCAATTTAATAATACAGTATTGCTTAAAAGAGAAGATCTTCAGGTGGTACGTTCGTATAAAATTCGTGGCGCCTATAATAAAATGAGTTCTTTGACCGAAGATGAAAAACAAAAAGGGATTGTATGTGCCTCTGCAGGAAACCATGCCCAGGGGGTTGCTTATTCTTGTAAAGAATTAAAGATTAAAGGGACTATTTATATGCCAACACCTACGCCAAAACAAAAAATTGAACAGGTTAAAATGTTTGGCGAAGATTATATAGATATCATTATTGAGGGAGACACCTTTGATGACTCTTATAAAGCCTCTATGAAGGCATGTAAAGAGCAGGGGAAAATTTTTGTGCACCCATTTGATGATGAAAAAGTAATAGAAGGACAAGCAACGGTTGGACTTGAAGTTTTAAACCAAACGTCGCGAAATATAGATTATATTTTTGTGCCTGTAGGTGGTGGAGGGCTGGCGTCAGGTCTTTCTACAGTGTTTAAAATGCTTTCGCCAGAGACGAAGATAATAGGAGTAGAACCGGAAGGAGCACCCTCAATGTCTACCTCTATTAAAAATAATGAGAATACAGAATTAGAGAAGATTGAAAAGTTTGTCGATGGTGCAGCAGTTCAAAAAGTTGGTGATCTAACCTTTGAAATATGCAGGCAACAGCTCGATGATGTAATTACTGTACCTGAAGGTAAAGTGTGTCAAACCATACTGGATTTGTATAATAAAGATGCCATCGTAGTCGAACCAGCAGGAGCACTGTCAATTGCTGCCTTAGATTATTTTAAAGATCAAATTCAAGGAAAAAATGTGGTTTGTTTGATTAGTGGAAGTAATAACGATATAACAAGAACTGCCGAAATAAAAGAACGTGCATTACTTTACGCGAATCTTAAACATTATTTTATTATTCGATTTCCACAGAGAGCAGGGGCTTTAAAAGAATTTGTTGCTGAAATATTAGGTCCAAATGACGATATTACTCATTTTGAATATTCAAAGAAGCATGCTAAAGAGAATGGCCCTGCTGTTGTCGGTATTGAATTAAAGGATGAGAAAGATCTCGAACCGCTTATTCAGCGAATGAAAGCTCATAACTTTTATGGAGACTATATCAATAATAAACCTGACTTGTTTCAATTTTTAGTATAAAATAACCTTTAAGTTAAATTAAAGTAGGTGATTTAATTTTAAAAATTATAATAATTAAATTTGATCACGATCTTAAACATAAATAAGACCTTACTTATTCAATTTAAGTGAGGTTTTCATTTTTATAAGAGCTTCTCTTTAGCAATACTAAGACTTTATAACACTTTTTAATCCTGTAATAAAGTAAGTATACCAAGATTTAAAAAGACCCATAACGTGTGTCTAAACTATACAAACTAAATGACAATTTATGAAAACACAAACAACCGAAATACCTGAAGAATTTCAGATTAAAAAACTGCTTAACCAAGATACTTACTTGGTTAATGGACAACTTAAGAAATGGGAAGGTGAATCAACACCCGTTTACTCAAGTATTCACACCATTAATAATGAAGGGATTTATGCACCTACATTATTAGGGTCAATACCATATATGTCAGAACCTGAAGCCGATGAAGCTTTGGAGGCTGCGTGTAATGCATTTGACAAGGGAAAAGGACTTTGGCCGACTATGAAGGTTGCAGACAGGATAGAATGCATGGAGCGTTTTGTCAAGCAAATGGAGAAACAACGGGATGTTGTGGTGAAATACCTTATGTGGGAAATTGGTAAGAACCTGCCTGATTCGCAAAAAGAATTTGATCGTACCGTTGAATATATTTATGACACCATTGAAGAATATAAGCAATTAGATAGAGATTGTGCTAAATTTCAAAAGCGTGATGGAGTTTATGCTCATATTCGCAGGGGACCACTGGGTGTTGTTTTATGTTTAGGACCATACAACTATCCACTTAATGAAACGTTTGCATTGTTGATACCCGCCATCATAATGGGTAATACAACAATATTTAAACCTGCTAAACATGGTGTATTATTGATTACACCACTTCTTGAAGCCTTTAAAAACAGCTTTCCTAAAGGTGTGGTTAATATTGTATTTGGTAGAGGCCGGGAAGTAGCAGCTCCGATAATGCAATCGGGAAGAATTGATGTTTTAGCGTTAATTGGGAATAGTAAGTCTGCTGTGGCACTTCAAGATCAACACCCGTTTAAAAACCGTTTGCGTTTAGTACTTGGTTTGGAAGCTAAAAATCCGGCAATCGTTCTTTCAGATGCTGATTTAGACCTTACCATTGATGAATGTATAGCAGGAACTCTTTCATTTAATGGACAGCGTTGTACAGCCTTAAAATTGGTTTATGTTCAGGAGGATATTGTAGCGGAGTTTAATAAACGCTTTTCAGAAAGAGTTGATGCATTAAAATTCGGAAATCCATGGGAAGATGGAGTTAAACTAACACCGCTTCCAGAGCCTGGAAAACCTGAGTATATCCAGGAACTAATAGATGATGCCATAGAAAAAGGAGCTAAAATATTAAATGAAAAAGGAGGGGAGACCACCGAAAATTACATTTTTCCGGCAGTACTTTATCCGGTAACCAAAGATATGCGTGTATATAAAGAAGAGCAATTCGGACCGGTTATTCCTGTAATTCCGTTTAAGAAAATCGAAGAGCCAATAGATGATATAGCCAGCTCTAATTATGGACAACAAGTGAGTCTTTTTGGAAAGGATATCAGAACCATCGCCCCATTAATTGATAATTTGGTGAATTTGGTTTGTAGAGTTAATCTGAATAGTTCGTGCCAACGAGGACCTGATGTATATCCGTTTACCGGTAGAAAAGATTCGGCAGTAAGCACACTCAGTGTTCATGATGCATTACGTTCCTTCTCTATAAGAACATTCGTGGCATCTAAGGATACGGTTTATAATAATAGAATTCTTGAAGACTTACTCGGGAGTAAAGCTTCAAATTTTGTGAGCACAGATTATATTTTGTAATATTGATCTATGCAAACCACAATTGTATCAGCAAATTGGCTTTATGATCACATGCAGGATCCAGACCTTGTGATCCTCGATGCTAGTCAAAGTGATAATGTTTCAGGACTTACTCCTCAATTCGAAGGGAAGTATATTCCAAATGCAAGGTTTTTTGACCTTAAGAAAGTATTTAGTGATCAGGAGAGCCATTTGCCGAATACAATACCCTCAGTACAGGCCTTTGAAGAAGGGGTGCGTAATTTGGGTGTTTCTAATCATAGCAAAATTGTGATTTATGATAATTTGGGGGTCTATTTTAGTCCCAGAGTCCGATTTTTGTTTAAAGTTATGGGACATCATAATGTGGCTGTTTTAGATGGAGGTTTATCTGCCTGGATTGCCGCAGGGTATGAAACAACGTTACAGCTGGATTCCGAAGCTTTTGAAGAAGGTGAATTCAAAGCCTCTTTCCTTAAAGAACTGGTGGTGAATGCAAAGGATGTTTTTCATAATTTAAATAGCCAACAAGACCTCGTAATCGATGTTAGGTCCTCTAAAAGGTTTGAAGGTTCAATTCCTGAGCCAAGACAAGGAATAAGAAGTGGTCACATACCTAAATCCTTAAATTTGCCTTTTAAAGAAGTTTTGCATGAGGGAAGATATAAGTTGCCTGAAGATATTCAAAAAGCTTTTAAACAAGCTGGAATTGTGTCAGATCAGCCATATGTTTTTACCTGTGGCTCTGGATTAACCGCATGTATTGTAATGTTGGCAAGTGAAATAGCCAATAAGAATCGTGTTAAAGTCTATGATGGATCATGGACAGAATGGGGTCAATCGGAGTATCCAATTGAAAAAGACTAAAGGATTTGAATTTTAAAATACATAAATATTAAGTTTTGTAATACTATTACAGGGCTTATTTTTCTATTATTTCTATAAGTTCAACAATTTCGGTTAGTTCTTCATCTTCATACTTTTCTTCTTTAATCAATCCAATGCCTGGAGCATAATATTTTAACTCATACTCATCGGGTTCTAGAAGGGTGAAGTCTTTAGTAACTATACAGTTTTCATAGGTGCCAATTTCAATAGTCACCGTTTCACCAATTGCAATTACTTCAGCTTGGTCTTCAGCTTCATCTTCATACCATTCTTGATAATATTTTTGACCTACAATGGGGTTCGCGGGTAGCCAATATCCCGCTAATGCATCATCAACACCAGACTCCCAGGATCCTTCATTATCTTCAAAATTACCTTCATCATCATAGTTAGAGGCTATCTCACCGAAATACCATAAATTACCATCATCGTCCTGAGCAAGCCAATCATCCGTATCTTCTATTAAGATATCATCAACATAAACTCGATCGTTTTGAATAATGCAAATAACTCCCATAACTTCCCTTGTAGAGGTTCTTCTTTCTAGTATAATTTCTTCTTCAGGTTCCATCCCGACTTCTCCACCTTCATAAATATAAATTTCGTTTGGAGGGGGGCCATAGAGGTTATTTGTTATACTGGTTGAATTGGAAAATGTGGCATTATTAACATCTGGAAGGTTATCAGGTAACTGTGAGGTCATATTTCCATTGTCATCATCATCATTGTCGCATCCATAGATCATGAAAGCACAAATAAAACAAAAGAGTGCATAAATAAAAGTTTTCATTTTCTTAGATTTTATTGGTTAGTATTATTAACGAATAAGCAATTCAGTAATGAAAAGGGTAAAGGCCAGAAAACTTAATTATTTGGGATAGAATAGAATCGAAATACGGGTAGTTTTAATGAATATATGGTTGTTTTTTAGGAGCCTTTGGAAATATATATAAAGGTACTAAAATTAAGAACCAATTGAAATGAGAATCTCAAAAGAAAACAGGCCTCCAATTGGAGACCTGTCTAAATTTTAATATGATCTAATGGTTCTACATTCTAAAAATTAAGCGTTCTTTTTCTCCTTCCTGATTTAAAAGAACAATGCTCAAAGCATTATAATTATTGGCTCCTTCAATTGCGTTTTTAACGTCGTCTATATCTTCGATGGTATCATCATTAATTTGAATGATTAGCTTTCCTTCAAAACCATAGTTTTCCATTCCTTTAACAACTTCAGTTACCTTAACTCCAGAGCCTTTGAATCTTTTTTTATCCTTGCTGGACATATTTTTAACCACTATACCTAATGGCCTCACTACATAAGTCTGATTTTTAAGTAGTGTTACTGGATACGTATTCTCCCTGCCATCTCTTAAAACAGTAACATTTACAACATCTTGAGGTCGTTTAGATTTTAAGAAACCGGTGAGCTGAGAAAATGAGTTGATATTCTGATTGTCTATTTTTTTAATAATATCACCTTCTTTCAACCCTGCCTGATCTGCTCCGGAATCTTCCACAATTTTAGCGATGTAAAATCCAGCTGTTTCATCAATGCCTAATTCTTCAGCATTTTTTGAGTTCAGTTCAGACCCTCTTACACCTAAAATACCTTCTTGAACATTTCCATATTCCAATAAATCATCAACAACTTTTTTGGCAATATTACTTGGAACTGCAAAGGAATATCCAATATATGAGCCGGTTTGAGAGGTGATGGCAGTATTTATTCCAATTAAATCACCATTCGTATTTACCAATGCTCCTCCACTGTTTCCAGGATTAACAGCCGCATCGGTTTGAATAAACGACTGTCCTTTTCCTAAATCCCTGGCTTTGGCACTAATAATTCCTGCTGTAACTGTGGATGTCAAATTAAAAGGGTTTCCAACAGCTAACACCCATTCTCCAATTTTAGTATTGTCCGAGTTCCCAAAGGCAAGATAGGGTAATTCATCATCAGCTTTAATCTTGATGAGGGCAATATCAGAAGATGGATCAGTACCAACTAATTCGGCTACGTAAGTTTTATTATTATTTAAAGTTACTTGAAGTTTGGTAGCATTGTCTATAACATGATTGTTGGTTACAATATATCCGTCTGGGGAAATAATTACTCCCGAACCGGTGCCTACTCTGGTTTGTTCTCTACCTCCATAACCGAAATAAAAATCAAATAGATTAGAAGGTCCTTCCTGGACTGAGACATTACTAACGTGTACTACAGAGTGAACAGTTTTGTCTGCGGCCTCTGTAAAATCAACATCAGCAATTGGGTTTGGAGGAGTAGCTCCATTATAATTAGTGGTAACAAATTTAGGTTCTCCTGCTTTTGTGTCTACAACTATATTTTCTTTTTCAACAAAAGCTTTGTAAGCGCCAAGAGTGATGACACCACCTAAAACGGATACAAATAATAAGCTTGCAAATCGTTTCATATTTTTATTCTTTGTATTAATTAACATTTAAAATTACTTCATTATTTTTCCCAGATCTTAACTTTAACGGCAGTTTAACAATGGAAAAAAGCAACACAATATTGTATATTTGCCGTTCAACTATATATTGAAATGACTTTACAATTTTTTAAATATCAAGGAACGGGAAATGATTTCGTAATGATCGATAATCGTTCATTAGATTTTCCCAAAAATGATACCAAACTTATAAATCATCTTTGCGATCGAAGGTTTGGGATAGGTGCAGATGGCTTAATTTTACTTGAAAATGACGAAACCACAGATTTTAAAATGGTCTATTTTAATGCCGATGGTAATGAAAGTAGCATGTGTGGTAATGGCGGAAGGTGTTTGGTGGCTTTTGCTAAATATCTGGGAGTAATTGAGAACACTGCGAGCTTTAATGCTGTAGATGGACTGCATCATGCAAGCATAGATGATGATACCGTTAGATTGCAAATGATCGATGTTCTGAAGGTTGAACAGTTTGATAATTATGTCTTTCTTGATACGGGGTCTCCTCATCATGTTCAAATGGTAAGTGGCCTTGAAAAATTTGATGTTAAAACAGAAGGTGCTAAGCTTCGATATGGGAAATATGGAGAAAAAGGGAGTAACATTAATTTTGTTCAGAAAACAGCTCCTGACATTTTTTCAGTTAGAACCTATGAGAGAGGTGTTGAAGATGAAACTTTTTCATGTGGAACAGGTGTAACTGCCGTTGGAATTGCCATGTTTGTAACCAAACAAACTGAAGCAACAGAGGTAACCCTAAATACACCTGGAGGTGAGTTAAAGGTGTCATTTGAACAAAATGGAGATGTTTTTGAAAATGTATTTCTTCAGGGACCGGCTAAACAAGTTTTTAAAGGGGTTGTGGAGTGGTGATGTTGAAAGGGAATAAGGTTTTTCTAAGGGCTTTAGAGCCATCAGATATAGATTTCTTATACAAATTGGAGAACGATACGACCGTGTGGGAAGTTAGTGAGACATTAAGTCCATATTCGAAATTTGTACTAGAGGAATATCTTGCCAATGCACATAGAGATATCTATGAGGTTAAACAATTGCGATTGGCCATAAATACTCTAAAGAAGGAACTCATTGGTTTTATAGATCTATTTGATTTCGACCCCAAGAATAAAAGGGCTGGAATAGGTATAATTATTCTAAATGAAGCAAATAGAGGCAAAGGGCTGGGCGAGGAAGCATTAAGGTTGTTAATAACCTATGGATTTGAACATCTTGGTCTTCATCAGGTATATTGTAATATTGCAGAAAGTAATAAACCAAGTATAAGTTTGTTTAAAAAATTGGGTTTTGAAGAAATTGGGGTCAAGAAAGACTGGAAATGGACTTCCAGAGGATATTTAAATGAAATTTTATATCAAAAAATTAAAAAATAAGTATGTATATAAGAAAGATTTTGGTGATAATGGCTCTTGTGGGTGTTATTGTTGGAGGTGCAATCGTCTATAATATTTATAGTGCTATTTTTTCACCAAACACACAATTTAATAATGAGGTGGCATATGTGTATATTCCAACCAATGCGAGCTTTAAAGATGTGAAAGAACAGTTAAAGCCATTGTTAAAGAGCGTTAATTCTTTTGAAGACGTAGCTGATAAAAAGGGCTACATTAATAACATTAAGGCCGGGAAATATGGTATTGAGAAAGGAATGAACAATAATGATATTATTAATACGCTAAGAAGTAATAATATCCCTATAAATGTGACTTTTAATAACCAGGAGACCCTTGAAAAGCTTGCCGGAAGAATAGCTTCGCAAATCGAGGCTGATAGTCTCTCATTGGTTAATGCCTTAACCGACAAAGATTTTTTGACTACCAACAATCTATCAGATGATACAGCACTTGTTCCTTACATTCCAAATAGTTATGAATTTTTTTGGAATACCTCTGCAGATGAGTTCAGAGACCGCATGCTAAAGGAATATGAGCGGTTTTGGAATGATGATAGATCGAATAAGGCGGCAAAATTGAATCTTTCAAAAGAGGAAGTAATTTCCTTGGCTTCTATTGTTCAAAAGGAAACGGCGAAAGTAGATGAACGTCCAAGAGTTGCAGGAGTGTATTTAAATAGAATTAGAAGAAGTATGCCATTACAAGCCGACCCTACAGTGATATATGCTATTAAAAAGCACCAAAATAACTTTGATACCGTTATAAAAAGAGTGCTATATAAGGACTTGGAATTGGATTCTCCGTACAATACATATAAATATGCAGGAATTCCCCCTGGCCCCATCACAATGCCGGATATTTCTTCCATCGATGCAGTGCTAAATTCAGAGCAACATAATTACCTTTATTTTGTGGCTGATACTAAGAACTTTGGGTACCATAAATTCGCTAAAACTTTAGCTCAACACAACGTCAATAAACAGCAATATGTTCGTTGGTTAAATAGCCAAAAAATTAACCGTTAACGAGTTTTAAGGAAACTTTAACGATCTGGTTTTCAGATTTCTAAAAAAGTTGTACATTTGCGCCCTAAATTTTTGAGCATTTTAGGTACCTGATTTTGGCCCTAAAAGTGAGTCTTGAAGAAATATAAATTTATGAGAAAAGGCGCGATTATTTTACATGGATTAGTTGCCGTTTTTGTATTAATAAGTTTAGGCTTTACTTACACAAAAAAAGTTGTAGAGGTGGATGAGGATTATGTGGTTGATGAGCCTATTAATTATACGGTATCTGCCGAAGAGGAGGATTTAGCAGAAGAAGTTAAACCACCTTTTTTAGGAAAATCTTTTAATGGTTTCAAGGAAGCTTTAGCTTTTAAAGAATCGAGAGGGGATTATTTTGTTGTGAATCAATTCGGATATTTGGGGAAATATCAGTTTGGTAGGTCAACATTGAAATTGATTGGTATTAAAGACACTAATGAGTTTTTAAACGATACTGAATTACAAGAAAGAGCATTTATTGCAAATTTAGAGCGTAATAAATGGGTGTTAAGGAATTACATTAAGCGCTATAAAGGACGCGTATATAATGGAATTAAAATTACCGAATCTGGTATGTTAGCTGCAGCTCACTTGGCTGGGCCAGGGGCAGTCAAAGATTACCTACGCTCAGGAGGATTGATAAAGTTCGAAGACGGAAATGGCGTTCCTGTTACGTATTATATGAGAAAATTTGCAGGTTATGATACCTCTTATATAGTACCAAACAAGAAAGCTAGAATTTAGATTTTAATTAGCTAGTTAAAAAAGCCTCGTAACCAGCGGGGCTTTTTTATGCTTGAAAAATAAAAATGCAAGGCCTTTTGTGCAGGTCAATGTTGGTATTTTTCCAGTTGCCTACTGATTGTGTCTTTATTTCTTCAGATGGAAGGGTAATGTCGCATGCTACACATAGTTTGGTGTTGGAGTTTAAGGTGGCGACAAAATCTTTTAATAATTTATCGTTTCGATAAGGTGTTTCTATAAATATTTGAGCTTGATTGAATTCTTTTGAACGTCGTTCAAGCTTTTTAATTTCGGACTTTTTTTCGCCTTTGTCGATAGGTAAATAACCATTGAAGGCAAAGCTTTGGCCATTCATACCACTTGCCATTAAGGCCATTAATATGGAGGAGGGGCCAACTAAAGGAACAACTTTTATGTTTTTTTGATGAGCAATGTTGACAATTTCTGCACCAGGATCAGCAACCCCTGGACACCCAGCTTCTGAGATGATACCCACGTCTTTTCCTTCTAAACAAGGATTTAAAAAGGAGGGTAATTCAGTGTCGTCTGTATACTTGTTAAGTAATTGAATGTTTAAGCTCGGTTGAGATTTTTTTGGTGCTATTTTTTTGATAAAAGCCCGGGCAGTCTTTTCATTTTCGACAATGTAATAATTTACCGCCTCAACTGTACGCTTTATTGATAAAGGCAGTACTTCTAGCGGACCAATTTCTCCTAGCGTTGTGGGAATTAAAAAAACTTTTCCTTGTGGTGATTTACCCAAAATATATAGAATTTCAATTTAAAGTAAAGATAATATAAATTATTACAGTTTCTCGAGTAGGATATCACATGCCTTATTAAGCATGTTGAATACATTTTCGAAACCTTGATCACCACCATAATAAGGATCTGGAACCTCTAGGTTTTTTTTCGGATGAGATAAGTTTAAAATATAGTCTACCTTCATACGATCATCCTTATTCCTGGCAAGTCTTAAAACATTTTGGTAGTTGCTCTGATCCATTACAAAAATGAAATCGAAATTATCAAAATCAGTCACCTGAAATTGCCTGCATTTTTGATTGGTAATATCGATCAGATGTTTTTGGGCAATTGCAATTGATCTTGGATCGGGCTGTTCACCCACATGATATCCGGCTGTTCCTGCTGAATCCACATATACTAAACTTGGATCTACTTTGTCTTTGAGTATTCCCTCCGCTAATGGCGATCTACAGATATTGCCTAGACAGACCATTAGAACTTTCTTCTGCATTTTATTGTGCAAATTTTTTGGTGAGGTCTTCGATGTATTTTTTGAATTGTTTGTCAGTTTCCCCGAGATTGTCTACAGTTTTACAGGCATGTAATACAGTTGCGTGATCTCTTTTTCCGATTTGTGAACCTATGCTGGCAAGGGAAGCCTTCGTATACTTTTTAGCAAAAAACATGGCTAATTGACGCGCCTGAACGATATGACGTTTACGAGTTTTAGATTGTAAAGTCTCAACATCCATTTGGAAGTAATCAGAAATAACCTTTTGAATGTAATCTATGGAAACTTCTCTTTTTGTGTTTTTAACAAACTTCTCAACTATTTGTTTAGCAAGATCAAGAGTTACCTCCTTTTTGTTAAATGATGATTGTGCAATGAGAGAAATTACTGCTCCTTCTAATTCTCGTACATTTGTTTTGATGTTTTGAGCCACATATTCAATGATTTCTTCAGGCATTTCAACACCATCTCGATAAAGCTTATTGTTTAAAATGGAAATTCTTGTTTCGTAATCTGGATTTTGTAATTCAGCCGATAACCCCCATTTAAACCTTGATAATAGACGCTGTTCAATATCTTGCATATCAACAGGGGCTTTATCTGAGGTTAAAATTACTTGTTTACCATTCTGGTGCAAATGATTAAATATGTGAAAGAATACATCTTGGGTACCTGATTTTCCAGAGAAAAACTGAACATCATCAATAATTAACACATCAATTAATTGATAGAAATGAATAAAATCATTCCGGGTGTTCTTTTTTACAGACTCAATGTATTGTTGAGTAAATTTTTCTGCTGAAATATATAAAACAGTTTTGTCGGGATGTTTATCTTTAATTTCAACTCCGATGGCATGTGCTAAATGGGTCTTACCTAGTCCAACACCACCAAAAATCAGTAACGGGTTGAAAGATGTACCTCCTGGCTTGTTAGCGACCGCCATTCCCGCAGATCTTGCAAGTCTGTTGGAATCACCTTCTAAAAAATTGTCAAAATTATAGTTAGGATTGAGCTGTGATTCTATTTTGATATTTCTAATTCCGGGAATTATAAATGGATTTTTTAATTCCGGACTTTTCTTCTTTACAGGCACATCTAATTCTTGCGGCTGTAAATTAGCTCTGTTTGAACTTGGTATTTTTTCAGTGAAAGGTTGTTTGTTGCCATAAGTGTTTTCCATCTTAATAATGTAAATCAATTTGGCATTTTCCCCTAATTCTCTTCTTAAGGCAACTTTCAGAAGTTTAACGTAGTGTTCTTCTAACCATTCGTAGAAAAATTTACTTGGTACCTGAATACTCAATGCATTATCCGTTAGCTTAATCGATTTTATGGGTTCAAACCAGGTTTTGTATGCTTGGGGTTGAATATTGTCCTTTATAAAATCTAGACAGTTGTCCCATACCGATTCCGCAGTTAGATTCATTTGTTAAGTAATATTTTAATTGTTAGCAGGTTAGATTAAAATCTCTAAAGAAGGTTTTTCACCTCTCTTTATGTGAACAAATATGTGAACAAAAAATTGAAAAAAAAAATGGAATAGGGGTTGAATATATCGTTTTTTTTTCGCATTCTTATTAACTTAATTTTACATTTTGTTAACATACAAAAAATAATTCAAAATTTGAACAATAATCATCAAATTAACATTCGGGTTCGTTATGCGGAAACTGATCAAATGGGAGTCGTTTATCACGGGAATTATGCGCAGTATCTGGAGTTAGGACGTGTTGAGTGGTTAAGAAATTTAGGTGTATCTTACAGGTCAATGGAGGAAAGTGGTATAATGCTGCCAGTTATTAGTTTACAAATGTCTTATAAAAAGTCAGCCAAATATGACGATCTTTTAACAATAAAAACCCGACTGAAAAAAACGCCATCGGTTAAGATTGAATTCGATTATGAAATATGGAATGAGAAGGAAGAATTGTTACTGGAAGGAAATACCGTTTTAGCCTTTATAAATATGGAAACAAATCGTCCAACAAGATGTCCTGATTATATTTTGGAGCAGTTATAGTTCTTTAAGGGTAACCCCATAAAGCTTATCAAAAATTTGTTTGATTTTTCTAGCTTCTTTTTTTCGAACAGAGATTTTTATGAAGCAATCTAATTCCATTTTTTGATCTATGATGTTAAGATTTTTTTCTTTTACAATTCGCATCACTTTATTCATGTTCTTGTATTCAAAATAAAGTCCAAATTCACTGTCGATCGTTTTTTCAACAATATCTGCTCCCTCCAAGGCGTATTGTGCGGCAGTCTTATATGCTGTAATTAACCCGCCAACACCTAGCTTAACTCCTCCAAAGTATCTGACAACGATTATTAGAATATTGGTGAGTTCGAATGATTGAATTTGTCCATAAATGGGCATTCCTGCAGAATTATTTGGTTCACCATCATCGTTTGCTCGAAAAGATATGTTTTGGTCTGTACCTAGTTGCCATGCATAGCACCAGTGGCGGGCACTATGATGTTGTTTTTTTATAGATTCTAAAATGGGTTTTACCTCATCTTCGTTATTAATAGGGAAGGCATAACCGAAGAATTTACTATTTTTTTCTTTGTAAAGAGTTTCTGTAGAAGGTGTTGTGATGGTTTTGTAGGTGTCTTTCAAGATATACTTTTTTGTAATTATAATAAGAAAGTTTGTTCTAACAAAGTGGTAACTTCATCAACTCCTGGTTTAAGGTTCCAAGTGATAATATTCAGGCTTGCAGCAGCTGTGATGTTTTCCTCTACGTCATCAATGAATAAAGTTTCTTCCGGTTTTAGGTTGTTCTCATTAAGGACAAACTTATAAATATCGAGATCAGGTTTTCTGAAGTTAATTTCATGAGATAGATAAAACTGCTCAAAACAATTTTTAAACCTATTGAAACGCTCAGCCCCTATATTTTTAATTACATGATCAATATGCAATGCGTTGGTGTTGCTTAATAAAAATAGGCGATAATTGTTTTCTTTGGATAATTTTTCCAGAAACTCAATACGATTTTCTGGAAGGTCTAAAATAATAGCATTCCATGCATCTATAAGTGTGTTTTTACTTATTTTTGGGAAGATACTCATATAAAAGCTAACAAATTCGGATGTGCTTATAAGTCCTTTTTCATAGAATTTGTTCATTTGATCCATTTTATCCGACACCGTAAATTTTCCATTTATTTCTGTTAACCGATTAACGGTTGCGGGTTTGTCTAGATTGATAAATACATCACCAAAATCAAAGATTATATTTTTAATCATGTTTTTTATGAAAATTCAATTGGTTCCTTATAATTTTTTTCGAGTTGTTTACTGGGTGGTTAATTAGGGGGGCATATATACCGTTAATTAACTTGATATTACTTTTAAATATTCTGGCTTCATCCCATAATTCTAAATCGATATAACTCTGTAGGGTTTGTGCCCCTCCTTCAATAATCAAACTTTGAATTCCTTCTTTATGGAGTTCTTCACATATTTGCAATGGGATAGGTTTGTTAAAGTCAATCCATTTTAGAGTAATATTTGAATTCAGCCTATTTAATTGCTTTTCGGTAAAAATAATGGTGTTGATTTCTCCATCCCAAATAGAATGGTTTGGATATGTTTTTAAAGTTTTGTCGATGACTATTCTGGTTGGTGAGTTACCTTTCCAGTCACGAGTATTCAATCGTGGGTTATCATGAAGTACCGTATTTGTGCCTACCAAAATGCCTTGTTCTTCGCTACGCCATTTATGAACTAATTGCCGGGCATATTGATTTGTTAACCAAACGGGTTCTTTTTTATCCTTTTCTAAAGGGCTTATAAGGTGATCATTGCTTTCTGCCCATTTTAAAATGATGTAAGGTCTTTTTTTATTATGAAAAGTGAAGAAGCGTTTGTTTAATTCCTGACACTCTTCCTGTAAAACACCAACAGTAACATCGCAACCTGCTTCTATCATTTTTTTGATACCTCTGCCTGATACTTTATCATAAGTATCAATAGTACCGATAACTACCTTCTTGATTCCAGAGGATATAATCAGGTCACTACATGGAGGGGTTTTTCCAAAATGGCTACAAGGTTCAAGACTAACATAAATTGTCGATTTTTTCAACACTGTTTTGTCTTTAACTGAGTTTATGGCTTTAACCTCGGCATGTGGCCCACCAGCTATTTGATGCCATCCTTCACCAACTATTTTATCATCATAAACAACAACTGAGCCAACTAACGGATTTGGATATGTGGTTCCAAGACCGTTTTTAGCTAATTCAATGCATCGATTTATGTATTTTTCGTGTATATTCACGCCATCCTATTTTAGGTGAATCAGAGCCTGTAAATTCTTTTCAAACACAAAAATAGTACTTTCTTTAGGTATGAGTGAATTTATAATAAGAGAAATAACGCCGGAAGATGATGTTGAGTTGGCACTAGTTTTAAGAAAGGTGTTGTTGGAGCATGATGTCCCAAAGGTTGGAACCGCCTATGCTGATGAGGCGTTGGATATGATGTATGAGACATATAATATAGCCAAGGCAGCTTATTTAGTTGTTGAGTATGATGGGAGGCTTCTTGGAGGTGCAGGAGTTGCCCAGCTCGAAAATTGTGATGATAATATTTGTGAACTGCAAAAAATGTACTTTCTGGAAGAGGCCAGAGGTAAAGGGATCGGTTATAAAATGATGCAAGAGTGCCTGAGAAAGGCAAAAGAATATGGATTCAGTAAATGCTATTTGGAGACCATGCCAAATATGTTGGCTGCTCAAAAGCTATATCAAAAGGTAGGTTTTAAATATTTAGACAACCCTATGGGTGATACAGGTCATTGTTCATGTCCTGTATGGATGTTGAAAGAATTATTGTAATGAGATTAAAAGATATCCAGGATATTTTTCATAAGGAATTAGATGATCTTTATGATTTTAAAGAGGTTAACAGGTTTTTTTATTTGTTGTTAGATCATAATTTTGATATTCAACGAATAGATATCATTTTAGAGCCGGATAAAGTAATATCCAAAAAGGAAGAAACCATTATTTTTAAAGCTTTAGATGACTTAAAATTACAAAAGCCGATTCAGCAAATTTTAGGAGTGGCATATTTTTATGGCTTAAAATTTAGAGTGAATAATGAGACTTTAATACCTCGCCCGGAAACTGAAGAGTTAGTGGATTGGATAATTAGAGATTGTAAGGATAAAATTAAACCTCTTAAGATATTAGATATTGGCACTGGAAGTGGCTGTATAGCAATTACATTGTCAAAAAACATTCCGCTTGTCGAGGTGACCGCTATAGATATTTCTAGGAAAGCTCTTGACATTGCTAAAGAAAATGCTCTGAATAATCATGTTGATATTAACTTTTTACAGGCGGACATACTAAAACTGGAAAGTTTATTGGGTGAATATGATATAATTGTTTCCAATCCTCCTTATGTACGATATTTGGAAAAGGAGCAAATGAAAAGTAATGTGGTTGATTTTGAACCTCATGCAGCTCTTTTTGTACCAGATCAAGATCCCTTGTTGTTCTATAAGCAAATAGCGTGGCTATCTTCGAACCATTTGAATCAAGAGGGGAATTTATATTTTGAAATTAATCAGTATTTGGCCAAAGACACAACCGATATGTTGGATGAATTTGGATTTAAAAATACTATTGTTAAGAAAGATCTAAGTGGTAATGATAGGATGATTAGAACTTCTTTTGCTTAACGTTATTCTTGATGAATTTAGATTTTTCATCCATAAATTACTGTTTTTTAACTGTTTTGTTGTGAGAAATATAGATTAATTTATTATGTTTGTTTCCTTGCTTTTTTAAGAAGCAAGCCCTAAATCAACAAGTTATGAGTAGAATGAACCAGTTTTTAACCGAAACTGCTAGAGCATTACCCGTGGCTCTGGGCAGTACTATTTTTTCGCTCGTATTCCTATCTTTCTCAGGAATTTTCAATCAGTTTTCACTCGCTGAAATTACCTTAGCTTTTTTGATCACTGTCTTTTTTATTTCTCAGGTCGTAAGAACTTTTTTGAATCATTTTGATATTGGGCATTGAAATGACATATTTGAATCGTTAGTTTGATTATAACTATTTGTTCTTCTTAAAACTATATTATTGAAGATTGTTACTTCTTTAAATCGATTTTCGATGTATTTGGTTGAGAGGATAATGATAATTTTATTGGATTTTTTCTATTAAATTACAATAAAGTGTTTCACTATTTTAATACTTTATTAGTGTATAACTTTTTCTTTTGAAGTTTTTTAACCTGAAGGACTTTTAATGATCTGAATGGAGTGTATTTTATTTGCATGAATCTTGTTATAGATTAGTAGCTTTCCTGTATTCTCGTTGTTGTTTTTGAGTGTTTCGGGAATTAAATAAAAGGTAGAAATTAGCTTTATTTTAATTAAATTGCCCCTTCATAATTCTCAAAAAATGATACCGGTGTCAGCAATTCAACAAAAAATAGAGCAACTTCGAGAAACATTAAAACAACATAACTATAATTATTATGTATTAGATGCCCCTACGGTGTCTGATTATGAGTTTGATATGATGTTAAAGGAGTTGCAAGATTTGGAGTTTAAGTATCCAGAGTATAACGATCCTAATTCACCAACAGTAAGAGTTGGAGGAGCGGTCACTAAGAATTTTGAAACCGTTGTCCATGATTTTAGAATGTATTCCTTAGATAATTCCTATTCCAAGGAGGATTTAGAGGACTGGGAAAAAAGGATTCAAAAAATTTTAGGTGAAGTGAGTCTAGAATTTACATGCGAATTAAAGTATGACGGAGCCTCGATGAATCTAACCTACGAAAATGGCGCTTTATTAAAAGCGGTAACAAGAGGAGATGGATTCCAAGGTGATGATGTAACTGCTAATGTGAAAACTATTCGTTCTGTTCCTTTAAAACTTAATGGAGATTACCCTGAAAGATTTGATATTCGTGGTGAGATCGTTTTGCCAAAAGAAGGGTTTATTAAAATGAATCAAGAAAGAATTGCAAATGGTGAAGATCCATATATGAATCCAAGAAACACTGCTAGTGGAAGTTTAAAGTTGCAGGATAGTGCAGAAGTGGCAAAGCGTCCTTTGGAATGTTTATTGTATAGTATTGTTGGAGAACGTTTAGGTATTTCTACACAATACGATATTTTAAAAACCGCAAGAAAATGGGGGTTTAAGGTGCCATCGGAGGCTAAATTATGTAAAAATACAGCTGAAGTAATGGAGTTCGTGGAATATTGGGAAAATCGTAAGGATGACCTTCCTTACGAAATTGACGGAGTAGTGGTTAAAGTGAATTCTATTCAGTACCAAGAGGAATTGGGTTATACGGCGAAATCCCCGAGATGGGCAATGGCTTATAAGTTTAAAACTGAGCAGGCAGTTACGGTTTTGAAAGCCATAACGTATCAAGTCGGTAGAACGGGAGCAATTACTCCTGTAGCTAATTTAGAACCTGTTTTATTAGGAGGAACCATAGTTAAGAGAGCTTCTTTGCATAATGCAGATCAGATAAAGAAACTCGATGTTAGATTGGGAGATACTGTTTTTGTAGAAAAGGGAGGTGAAATTATACCGAAAATAACCGGGGTTGATTTTACTAAAAGAACATCTGACTCTTTAATTACAAATTATATAACTCATTGTCCTGAATGTGGTACCGAGTTAATTCGAAAAGAAGGAGAGGCACAACATTATTGTCCAAATTATTATGGATGTCCTCCCCAAATTACGGGAAGAATACAGCATTTTATTTCTCGAAAGGCTATGGATATTGAGGGGTTAGGGGCAGAAACTGTAGAATTACTGTATAAGGAAGGGCTTATAAATGATTATGCTGACTTGTATGACCTAAACAAAGAACAAGTATTGCCATTGGAGAGGATGGCCAATAAATCGGCAGAGAATCTTATTAATGGTATAGAGAAATCGAAAGATATTCCATTTGAAAGGGTATTGTATGCACTAGGAATTAGATTTGTTGGGGAAACTGTGGCTAAAAAATTGGCCAAAGAATATAAGTCAATAGATAAATTAATGGTTGTTACAAAGGAGGATTTGATTCAGGTAGATGAAATTGGGGAGAAAATAGCGGAAAGTGTTATTGATTTTTTTAAGAATGAACAAAATGTAGTAATTATTGAGCGTTTGAAAAAACATGAAGTTCAACTAGAAATTTCAACAGAAAATCTACAAAATCAGACAGATAAGCTCAAAGGTTATAGTTTTGTCGTATCTGGAGTTTTTGAAAAAGTAACAAGAAACGAATTGAAAAAATTAATTGAAGATAACGGCGGAAAAGTTGCATCTTCGATTTCGACAAAAACTTCATATGTTGTGGCCGGCGATAAGATGGGGCCTAGTAAAAAAGAAAAAGCATCAAAACTTGATATCCCTTTGATTACTGAAGAACAATTTTTAAATATGTTATGATTAAACAAAAACTGACTTATGTGTTTATTGCAGTGGCAGTGCTATATCTACTAGCAGAATTTTTTCAATTGAAGCTTCTGATAAGTATCGCAAAGGTTAGTTTAATTCCTGTGGTTTATATCATTTATACAAGTTCTAAAAAGAAACATCATCTCTATACGTTAACATTGCTTATTTTTTATTTTTTAGGAGATATGTTTTCTTTGTTGAATTTCAAAGGGGCAGTAGAGTTGACACTTTTGTTCTTTGGTTTAGGACATTTGGTGTTTATCCGTTTTTGTTTCGAAATGTTGCAAGATGTTAGGGTTCGGCGATTACTGTTCTCGGCCTTACCAGTAATTGTGTTGTGGTTTATTTATTATAATTATTCAATTAAAGATATTTTTGGTGACCA
This sequence comes from Zhouia amylolytica, assembly GCF_900116365.1. Taxonomy (GTDB): domain Bacteria; phylum Bacteroidota; class Bacteroidia; order Flavobacteriales; family Flavobacteriaceae; genus Zhouia; species Zhouia amylolytica. The sequence goes on from NZ_FPAG01000002.1 coordinate 497,522, forward strand.
ATTAGGAGACTTATTGACCCCGGTGATGTTCTACTCAATTATACTAAGTGCCTTTACTGTTGTGTCAATTATGAGTTATTTTAATAAAGAAAATAAAATGACAATGTATACCTTGATAATTGCCATGACTTTTTTAGTTGGAGATGTTATTAATGGTATCAATATGTATTTTTCACATAATTCTTTTTTTGAATTAACCAATGTCATTGCGCAGGTGATTGCTTATTATTTCTTAACAAAATTCATCGTTGCTTATGATTTTAAACTGAAATCGTAACCCCTTTTGATTGTATGTTTTTATCCTTATCCAGGAAAAAGTCAATTCTACCCATATAAATACCAAAACATCCAGCTTGATTGATTAAAACTTCCTTTTCTTTTCGGTTTAAAACGATCTCAGGTTGCTCCATAAAGGTATGTGTATGTCCTCCAATGATTAAGTCTATATGTTCGGTATTTCCAGCAAGTAATATGTCTGAGACTTTTCCTTCATAATTGTATTTGTAGCCAAGATGGGATAGACAAACTACAATATCGCAATTTTCCTCTTCTTTTAGAACTCTACTTATGTCTTGAGCAATTTCAATTGGATTGTTATATATTGTTTCTTTGTAGAGAGACTTATCTACAAGTCCTTCTAATTCAATCCCAAGCCCGAAAACACCAATTTTGACTTGGTCACGAATGAAGATGGTGTATGGTTTTACGTGAGAATCCATTATGGTGTTTTTAAAGTCATAATTTGCCGAAAGGAACTGAAATTTAGCATGAGGTAATTGAGCGTATAAACCATCTATCCCATTATCAAAATCATGATTCCCAATAGTAGCGGCATCATATTTAAGCATACTCATTAATTTAAATTCAAGTTCACCCCCGTAGAAATTAAAATATGGGGTGCCCTGAAAGATATCACCAGCATCAAAGAGTAATGTGTTGGGGTTTTCCCTTCTAATATTGTCTACTAGGGTGGCACGTCTTGCAACACCTCCTTGATTAGGGTTTTTACCATGATCTTTAGGGAATGGATCAATATGGCTGTGAACATCATTAGTGTGAAGGATAGTTATGTGCTTTTTGCTATTTTCATTACACGAATTTAGACTCAGACCTGCGAGACCCAGAAAAGCTGAACTTGCAATGGTGTTTTGTATAAAATTTCTTCTTTTCATGTTCTCAGTTAATTACAGTTTTATAAATCGGTTATCAATAGTAGCGCGGATAGTGTCGACCTTTTTGAAATAATCAATTAATTGATTTCGAATTAGGTAATCTAAGTTTGTTGTACTTATTGGTTCTTTAAAAAATAACATACCATCTCCACCATTTGACAAATAATCAGATGTAGCAACAAAATAATTTTTATTTTTATCTACAGTTTTACCATTAATAAGGAGTTTGTTTAGAGTGAGATCCTTATTTAAGGCAATTTCAACATTACGACTGACAGGTTGAGCTTTCCCAGGTTTTTGTAGGTGCTGAATCATTTCCAATATTTTATTTCCAGATAGTTCAACAACAACAATTTTGTTTTCGAAAGGCATTACTTCATACGCAGTTCGTATAGTAACATCCCCTTCTGAAATTATAGATCGAATGCCTCCATTATTGAGAAGAACAAAGTCAATGTTTTTGCCAGTTCTTTTGTTGAATACTGGATTGCTTTGCTCATAAACAATATCAGCTATTAAGTTTCCAATAGCGGTGTTGAATTCACCTTCATATTTGCTTAATGTTTTCGGATTATAAGTAATGGGTTGGTTTAGAACTTTGTTGATCTGTTGTTTATAAGGAATAAGGTATTCGTCAATACTGTCAGCAGCCTTTAAAGTGTCATTTATTAATAATTGTCGGCCAGTTATCTCAGTAATTTTTGTGTTTTGGTTGTTACAAGAAAACCACAGTAAGGTGAAAAATATAACAAAATGTTTTATATTTAATTGCATAAGGTTTTTAATTTTGCAGAAGTAATATTTATTAGTTCTAACTTTGCATTAGAACTTAAAGTTATATGGTTTTAAAAAAATACAAAGAAAAATCTGTTTTAAAAATTATTGAAAAACGGTTAAGTGAATTGGCGGTTAATGTAGAAGGCAAAAGTAATAAGGTATCGTCAATGTTAGTAGTAATTAATTTTGAAAAGACTAAAAATTTAGAAGTTTTTGAAGAATTGATGCAGAAATTAAATATTAGAGGAGAGTCATATCGTATAATAGGATATCTCAACAGAATTGAAAAAGAGAAGTCATATCCAATTCCCGTTTTTAATGATAAAACTATAAAGAGAAATGGTGAGGTGAAAGATCCTGAAATAGATGATGTAATTAAACGGAAATACGATTTAGTGATCAGTTTTTATGATGACCATAATTTACCTTTGTTATTTATGTCTTCGATTGTAGAGGCTGATTTTAGGGTAGGGATTGGACAAAAAAGTACAATGTATAATAACCTTGTGATTGATTCTCATTTAGATAATTACAAGGGTTTTGAAAGAGAGTTAATTAAATATTTATCGATTTTAAATAAGATATAGTTTATGTCTAGATTTTCAGGTACAGGAGTTGCGCTAGTCACTCCTTTCAAGTCTGATTTAAGTGTTGATGTTGAGGCATTAGGCAACATTGTAAATCATGTTATTGATGGAGGAGTTGAATATTTGGTGGTATTGGGGACAACAGCCGAAAGTGCAACATTGTCTAAACAGGAAAAGGAGTTGGTTAAAGAAATAATAGTTAAAACAAATAATAAACGCCTACCACTTGTATTGGGTATAGGAGGAAACCATACTTTAGATGTAGTTAGGGAATTGAAGGAAACAGATTTGGGTGATTTTGATGCTATTTTATCGGTTTCTCCTTATTATAATAAACCTACACAGGAAGGGATTTATCAGCACTTTAAAGCGGTATCTGAGGCTTCTCCGTTGCCAATCATTTTATACAATGTTCCGGGTAGAACAGCCTCTAATTTACTACCAGAAACGGTGATAAAGTTAGCATCAGATTTCGATAATATTATTGCTATTAAAGAAGCTGCAGGGGATATGGTGCAAGCAATGAGGTTGATCAAAGAGAAACCGGAAGATTTTCTCATTATTTCAGGGGATGACATGATTACCTTACCTATGACCTTAGCTGGCGGTAGTGGTGTTATTTCTGTTATTGGTCAAGGGTTACCAAATCAATTTTCTGAAATGGTTCGTTTAGCTTTAAAAGGAAACTCAAAAGAAGCCAGTGAGCTTCATTTTCAAGTAATGGATGCAATAGATCACATCTTCGAAGAAGGAAATCCTGCTGGTATTAAAGCTTTACTTCAAGAGCTCAACTTATGTAAAGATACAGTAAGACTACCTCTTATTAAGGCCAGTGATTCTCTGAAGGAAAAAATAAAAAGTGCTATTTAAGAAATAGCATGTCAGGGTATAAATGTTAAAACTTTATTTAAGTTCTAGGCTTTATTTAAAAGATTCCATTAAATTAGCTAGCTAAAATAGTTTTTTTAATACCGGATATTTACCTAATTTTGCCGCATGATTAAAAGCAATTACATTTATACCCTGATATTAGTAGCTTCACTTTTGTTTACATCTTGTAGTGAGTACCAAAAAACACTCAAGAATACAGATGTAAAGGCTAAATATGATTTAGCAGAGAAACTATATGACTCAGGTGATTACAAAAGAGCCTTGCGTTTGTTTGAGCAAATCGCACCTAGTTATGTTGGGAAACCTCAAGGTGAGCGTATTCTCTATTTCTTTGCAGACGCTTATTATCAAACGGAAGATTACTATCTTGCAGCATATCAATTTGAACGATTTTCTAAGTCTTATCCAAGAAGTGATAAGGCGGAAGAAGCGGCTTTTTTGAGTGCAAAAAGTAAGTTTATGTTGTCTCCTAAATATAGTAATGATCAGACCGAAACGAATGAGGCGATTGACAAACTTCAAATTTTTATTAATAATTATCCGAGTTCAGACTATATGAGTGAAGCTAATGAAATGGCTCGCGAATTAAGAAATAAGTTGGATAAAAAGGCTTTTGAAGTTGCTAAACAATACAATACTTTAAGTGACTATAAAGCATCTATTAAATCATTTGAACTATTTTTATCTGATTCGCCAGGATCAATATACAGAGAAGATGCTTTGTTTTATAAGATGACGGCAGAATATAATCTGGCTGTTAATAGTATTTATGCAAGAATGGAAGAGCGATTAAGTGCTGCAAAAAGTACTTATACCACGTTGTTGAAATATTTTCCAGAAACAAAATATCAAAAAGATGCTGACAAAATGTTAGCAGTTATAGATAACGAATTACAAAAGTTTAGTAAATAATAGAGAAGATGAGCGATTTAAGAAATTCTAATGCCCCTGTTTCTACAGAGACATATAACAGGGATAAAATAGATCAGCCTACAGAAAATGTTTATGAGGCAATTTCTATCATTTCAAAAAGAGCAGGGCAAATTAATGCAGAGCTGAAAAAAGAGCTTATTGAAAAGTTAGAGGAGTTTGCTACATATACAGATAGTCTGGATGAGATATTTGAGAACAAAGAGCAAATAGAAGTTTCTAAGTTTTATGAAAAACTGCCTAAACCTCATGCAATAGCAGTGCAGGAATGGTTGGAAGATAAAATTTACTTCAGGAATACTGAAAAAGAACAGTAGTAATGACAGTGCTTAGCGGTAAAAATATCCTTTTAGGTATTACCGGAGGTATCGCTGCATATAAAACTGCTACATTAATAAGGCTTTTTATAAAGGCCGGAGCAAGCGTTAAAGTGGTTATGACGGAAAGTGCAAAAGATTTCGTAACCCCTCTAACGCTTTCTACATTATCAAAAAATCCAGTTATTTCTTCTTTTACAAGTATGGATGATGATAATGCTGTATGGAATAATCATGTGGATCTAGGATTATGGGCTGATTACATGGTAATAGCTCCTGCTACAGCAAATACTTTATCTAAAATGGCCTCAGGAAACAGTGATAATTTTCTGATAGCTACCTATTTGTCAGCTAAATGTCCTGTTTATTTTGTTCCTGCCATGGATTTGGATATGTATAAACATGAATCCACAAAGAATTCTTTAGATATATTACAATCATTTGGTAATAAAATGATACCGGCTGCTCATGGAGAGCTGGCAAGTGGACTGATAGGAGAAGGAAGGATGGCAGAACCTGAGGACATAATTGATTACATGATTAATGACATTAGTTCCAGGTTACCTTTGAAGGGTAAAAAGGTTTTGATTACAGCAGGACCGACTTACGAAGCTATTGATCCAGTACGTTTTATTGGAAATCACTCTAGTGGTAAAATGGGTTTTGAGCTTGCTAAGGCAGCTGCAAGCCTAGGAGCTAAAGTTTATTTAATTACGGGACCAACTCATCTTACAATAGATGACAATCTCATTCATATTGATCGAGTTGTTTCGGCCGAGGAAATGTATAATGCAGTTCATAAGCATTATAATAGTGTGGATATAGCGGTACTTTCTGCTGCTGTTTCTGACTACCGTCCAAAATCTGTGGCTGATGAAAAAATTAAAAAGAAATCTATGGTCATGGAAGTGGTTTTAGAGCCGACAAAAGATATATTAGCGTCACTTGGTGCTCAAAAGTCACATCAGTTTTTGGTTGGGTTTGCTTTAGAGACTGAAAATGAATTAGAGAATGCTAAAAAGAAACTTTCAAAGAAAAATCTAGATGCGATCGTTCTTAATTCCTTAAGAGATCAAGGTGCAGGTTTTGGTAAACCAACTAATAAAGTTACATTTATAGATAAGGAATTAAAAATTAAATCGTTTAATCTTAAGCCTAAGAATGAGGTTGCCCTGGATATTTTCAACGAAATCATTTATCGTATCAATGATTAGAAAGTTTGTTTTAATAAGTATTTTAATTTGTGCAAATCAATTGTGTTCTCAAGAATTGAATTGTAAAGTTATTGTAAATTCAGAACTGGTAAACCAAACTAATCAACAGGTTTTTAAAACTCTTGAAAAATCTCTTAATGATTTTGTAAATAAGACGAAATGGACGAATCTTAATGTTCAAGAAAATGAGCGTATCAACTGCAGTATGCTCATCATGATTTCCTCTTTTGAAAATAATAATTTTCAAGCATCCATACAGGTACAGTCCAGTCGGCCAGTTTATAATACTAACTATGAAACATCAGTTTTTAATTTTCAGGATAAATCTTTCAACTTTAAATATTTAGAATTTGAGCCATTATATTTTAACACGAATGTCTTTGACTCCAATTTAACAGCCGTAATTTCTTATTATGTTTATCTTATATTAGGGATTGATGCGGATACTTTCGAATTAAAAGGTGGAAATCCTTATTATAATCAGGCACAGAATATAGTTAGTTTGGCGCAAGGAACAGGATATGCGGGTTGGCAACAGGATAGTCCGAATGCTAGAACCAGATGGACTTTAATTGATAATCTTAAATCAGGGACTTACGAAAATTACCGAAAGGCATTATATCAATATCATAGGCAGGGGTTGGATAGAATGCTCAGCGATGAAAGGGAGGCCAAAACTGCTATGGAGGAAAGTGTGGTTTTGTTAGAACAATTGAATAAGGTTCGATCAAATTCATTAATGCTACAATTATTTTTTGATGCTAAAGCAGATGAAATTGCTGATATCTTTTCAGGAGGGATAAAAACGGATATAGTAAGTTTGGTTAACCAACTTAATAATTTGGCTCCGACATATTCGGCTAGTTGGAAGAATATTAAATACTAAGGATTGTCTGAATGCTTATTTTCCAATTTCATTCACTTCCATGAAATTTTTATTTTGCGTAAGTTTGAAATTTAAAATGTAATAATTTGTTAAGAAGTCTTTCCATAACTAATTACGCACTTATAGATGCCCTTCAAGTAGAGTTTGATAACGGGTTAAATATTATAACAGGGGAAACAGGTGCAGGTAAATCTATATTACTAGGAGGACTTTCCTTGGTTTTAGGAAGTCGTGCTGATTTGAGTACTATTAAGGACAAGAATCGAAAATGTATAATTGAAGCTGTATTTGAAATATCAGCCTATAACCTTCAAGAATTTTTTAACTCCGAAGATCTCGACTATGAATCGGTTTCAATTATCCGTAGAGAAATTTTACCGAGTGGTAAATCGAGAGCCTTTATTAATGATACCCCGGTAACGCTTTCAGTATTATCCTCCTTAGGGTCTAAATTAGTAGATATTCATTCACAACATCAAACATTACAGTTGACTGATAATACCTACCAATTTAAAATTTTAGATTTAGTGGCAGGTTCTGAAGATGTATTAGCTGATTATAAAAAAGTGTTGTTAAACTATTATCAGGAAAAAAAAGAGCTTGAAAAATTAATAGATTTTCAAAAAAAGTCGAATAAAGAACACGATTATAATAGTTTTTTACTTAATGAACTTAAGGAAGCCAATCTAAAGGAAGGGATGCTGGAAGAATTAGAGGCTACTTATGAAGAATTGAATAATGTCGAGGAGATTGGAGAAAAATTAGTTTTTTCAATCCAATTGTTAAATGAGGATCAAATCGGTGTTGTTAATACTTTGGCCAATTTAAAAGCAACTCTCAATAAATTAGTCTCCTATGGTAAACAGTATGAAGATTTACATAATCGAATTAATTCTATATTAATAGATTTAAATGATGCTTCAGATGAAATCACTAATTTGCAGGAATCGCTTGATGCTAATCCAATTTTGCTTGGGAATGTAAGTGAACAATTGCAGAAAATTTATGATTTACAGAAGAAGCATGGAGTTTTGGAGATAGGTGAGCTCCTAAAAATTCAAGAACAATTGGAGTCAACAGTTTTTAAAACTGAGAATTTGGATGTCGAAATTAAAGAAGCTCAACTTAGTGTGCTTAAACTTGAGGAAGATCTTGATCATTTGGCTCAACAATTACACGAAAAAAGAGTTAAGGTAATTCCAGAACTTATTCAGTATTTGGAAATTACTTTGGGAGAGCTTGGGATGCAAAATGCCGAATTTAAAATCAATTTGAGAGCGATTAACTCATATTTGCCCAATGGTAAGGAAGATATGGAGTTTCTTTTCTCTGCTAATAAAGGGACTAGTTTTGAAGAATTAAAAAAGGTTGCTTCAGGTGGGGAGTTGTCCCGTATAATGCTAACCATTAAATCGCTTCTTGCCAAGCACACAAAACTACCGACCATAATGTTTGATGAGATTGACACTGGGGTTTCGGGAGAGGTTTCGAACAAAATGGGAGATATTATGCAAAAAATGAGTGAAACAATGCAGGTATTTACTATTACCCACTTACCACAGGTTGCGGCGAAAGGAAATGTTCATTATAAGGTATATAAAAAGGATGAGGAGGACACGACTACTACTAATCTGAAAAGACTTAGTGAAGAAGAACGGGTTTTTGAAATAGCAGAAATGCTTGGAGGGAAAGATGTTAGTACTTCGGCGCTCCAACATGCAAAACAATTATTGAATTAGTATTATCTTTGAAAACTTTAAAATAGAAAAAAATATCAAGTTATAAATAGATACATTATGTCTTATAATTTATTAAAAGGAAAAAGAGGAATTATTTTTGGAGCTTTAGATGAGAATTCAATTGCTTGGAAGACTGCGGAAAGAGCTCATGAAGAAGGTGCTCAAATCGTTTTAACCAATGCTCCGATAGCTATGAGAATGGGAAAAATAAATGAACTTGCTGAAAAAACTGGTTCTGAAATCATTCCAGCTGATGCTACAAGTGAAGAAGATCTAAACAATCTGATCGAGAAGTCCATGGAGATATTAGGTGGTAAATTAGATTTTGTTTTACATTCTATTGGAATGTCGGTAAATGTTAGAAAAGGAAAACATTATACGGATCAAAACTATAGTTTTACTGAAAAAGGATGGGATGTTTCGGCATTGTCATTTCATAAAGTATGTCAAAGTTTATATAAGGCAGATGCAATGAATGAATGGGGGAGCATAGTAGCATTAACTTATATGGCTGCTCAACGTACTTTTCCTGATTATAATGATATGGCTGACAATAAAGCTTACTTGGAATCCATAGCACGTAGTTTTGGTTATTTCTTCGGTAAAGATAAAAAGGTAAGAGTAAACACAATTTCTCAATCTCCAACACCAACCACGGCTGGTAAAGGTGTAAAAGGATTTGATGGATTTATTGCATATGCTGATAAGATGTCTCCATTAGGGAACGCAACTGCAGCAGAATGTGCGGATTATACAATGACCTTATTTTCTGATTTAACCAAGAAAGTAACTATGCAGAACCTTTTTCATGATGGAGGTTTTTCTAATACAGGTGTGAGTAATGAGGTTATTGAAAAATTTGAGAAATAGTATTTATTGAATTTCTCAAAGAGTAGTATCATTAAGAATTATAGTGATTTCATTAAAGAAGTGCCTTTAAGGTAGGTACTTCTTTAGATATCAAAAATGATAACAGAAAGCTATCTGCCTGGTGGATAGCTTTTCCTGTTTTTTTAATATATCCATAATTTGGCAGTATGAATCTATATTTTTCGTTCATTATTCCGGTATTTAATCGTCCTGATGAAATTAAAGAATTATTAGATAGTTTATCAAAGCAAAGCTATCCAAAGGATTATGAAATAGTAATTATCGAAGACGGTTCAGATATTTCTTCTGAAGAAGTAGTAAGTGAATTTTCGAATCAATTAAACATTTCCTACTATTATAAATCCAATACAGGTCCGGGTGATTCTCGAAATTATGGAATGAAAAGAGCTCATGGAAATTATTATTTGGTTTTAGATTCTGATTGTATTATACCACCAAACTACCTTAAAGAGGTGGAGAATAGTTTGTTGGAAAATTATGTCGATTGTTTTGGAGGTCCTGATGCTGCTCATGAATCATTTTCGAATGTTCAGAAAGCAATTAATTATAGCATGACCTCTTTTTTAACAACTGGAGGGATCAGGGGTGGAAAAAAGTCAGTAAATAAATTCCAGCCACGAAGTTTCAACATGGGAATTTCTAAAAAGGCTTTTGAGGCTACCAATGGGTTTGGGAAAATTCATCCTGGGGAAGATCCTGATCTTACTATTAGATTATGGAAAGCAGGTTTTGAGACAAAATTAATCCAGGAAGCATTTGTTTATCACAAGAGACGTATTTCTTGGAATAAGTTTAAGGTCCAGGTTAGAAAATTTGGTTTAACACGTCCAATTCTAAATTCATGGCATCCAGAAACTCGAAAAATAACATTTTGGTTTCCATCATTATTTATGTTAGGAAGTGGTTTAGCGCTAATAGGAGCCCTATTGGGTAATTGGTTCTTAATGTTTTTCTATGTTATTTACTTTCTTTTGATATTTATAGATTCAACAATAAAGAACAAAAATATTTATATTGGCTTACTTTCCATCTATGCAGTTGTAGTACAATTTTATGGTTATGGTACTGGATTTATAAAATCTACTTTTTATATTGATGTATTAAAAAAAGAGCCGGAAATGGCTTTTCCTAAATTGTTTTTTAAATAATGTTACAAGAAACTAAAGCAAATACAGTTTTAGGGTGGTTGAAGCGCCCAAAGTCATTGGTGTTTTTAACTTTTTTGTTGGTTTCATTTATCTTATGGCTACTGATTAAACTTACACAAATTTATTCTTATTCTGTGTCATATGATGTAGTTTATAAAAACTTACCTAAAAATAAATTATTTCTAAATCCGCCGAGTACACGGGTTAATGTTTTGGTTGAAGCAAATGGTTTTAGATTATTGAAGACCAATTTAATTGATGAGAAGGCATCAATTGATTTATCTAAAGTAAGATCACATAGCAATAAATGGTTTCTTTTGAGTAACGATATTGAGACTCAACTTAAAGAACAATATAGGGATATTGAGATTAAACAAGTGCTCACTGATTCTATTGTATTTGACCTTGGTGTTAATAAAAAGAAAAAAGTACCTGTAGTATCAAATGTAGAAATTAACTTTAAAACTGATTATGGCTTAGTTGATTCTCTAATTATTTCCCCTTCTGAAATATGGATTTTAGGTCCTGATGGTTTAATTGATAGTATTCACTATGTAAGTACTCAGGATATGGTTTTAAAGAATGTACAAAGTGATATAGATATAGAGACTTCTTTGAGTCAGCCAGATTCTTTAAGCTCTATTGAGTTTGAACTAAAAGAAGTAAATATTAGAGGTAAGGTTAATCGATTTTCGGAGAAAATGATTAAAGTACCTCTTTTAATTGAAAATGTACCTGAAGGAACCAAAGTGAGGACTTTTCCTCAGCAGATAAATGTAATTTGCAGAGCTCCAATTCAAAATTTAAAATTGATATCTCCTGATAACTTTTTAATAGTAGCTGATTATAAAGAGGTTCAGGAAGGTGGGGGGTACTTAATACCCAAGCTTGTAAAAAAGCCTTCAAATATAAAAGAGGTGAAGTTGATGCAAACGAAAGTTGAATTTTTATTAAAAAAGGAATGGTAGTTGGATTAACAGGAGGGATAGGTAGTGGAAAGTCAACTGTTGCTGATATGTTTCATAATTTAGGGGTACCTGTTTACATAGCCGATAAGGAAGCCAAAAAGCTTATGGAGAGATCAGATGATATTCGAAATAAGATTGTAGAGTTGTTAGGAGAGCAGGCATATGATGGATATTTACCAGAACGTTCATACATTGCTAATATTGTTTTCAAAGATAAACACAAGTTATCTGCACTAAATGCTATTATTCATCCTGCGGTAAAAAAACACTTTCATGAATGGTATAAAGCTCAGAAATCGCCATATGTAATAAAGGAAGTTGCAATTCTATTTGAAACTGGAGGAGCGAATGAATGTGATTATACTATATTAGTTACAGCACCGGAAGAGGATAGAATTAAAAGAGTGATAATAAGAGATCAAGTAGATCGAGAAGTGGTGTTGGAACGTATGAACAATCAATGGCCGGATAATAAAAAGATTGAATTAGCTGATTTTGTTATTAACAATACTAATCTTGTTAAAACACAGCAACAAGTTACTACAATACATAATACTTTACTTGCTAAAAGGAAATAGGTTTTGTAATTAACATTTTTGTTAATTAACAGTTAAATACCTATAGTTCTTGCCGTTAAAACCTTAATTTTGGACTAATGAATAAGAGATTATTTATCGCTTTGGTAATTCTGATGAGCCTTTCTTTAATTGGCATTATTTTTGTTCAGGGTTACTGGATAAAAACAGCTGTAGATAATAAGGAAGAGCAGTTTTCTAACACAGTTTCACAAGTTTTACAATCGGTAGTACAACGTGTAGAACAACGTGAAATTAAGGATTACTCCGATAAGTTATTGCAGATTATTGATAGTGTAGGAGAGCTTAAACAGTCTACACTCAACGAAGTATTTTATCTAGAAAAAAATGAGAATAATAACGAAACATTTATTTATTCTCACGGTATTCTTGAAGAGGATTACGGGATAACTGCCACGTTCTTTGATAATAGTTTTGATTCGACGGCAATAAAAAGTTATGTAAGTAAACGAACAACCATTATCTATAGAGAAGATAAAGGGTTAGATGGCAAATCAGCTTATACGCCAGTTGAGAAAATTCAAAAAATGGGGAATATGTCTGAAATTGAGAAAGCTCAATTTGAAGATTATTTCAGGGAAATTGTTAATAGGGTACCAGTTCATAAGAGAGTTTCTAAAGCAGAGTTAGAATTTTTAATTCAAAGAGAATTAAAAGATCGAAATATTGATTTAGATTTTGAATATGGTGTTTTTGCTAATGGGTTAGCCACTAAGGTTAAAACAAGATCGTTCAATTTAAACAAAAGTACAAAGTATAAAGCTCCGCTTTTTAGTGATACTGACGGTAATACACCTTATAGTTTAATGGTTAGTTTCCCTAAGAAGAAAAAGTTTTTGATTTCTTCTATTATAGGTATGGCATTACTATCTATTATCTTTACGATAATAATTATTGTGGCATATTCAAGCGCTTTATTTCAGTTAATACGTCAGAAGCAGATATCTGAAATAAAAACAGATTTCATCAATAATATGACACATGAGTTTAAAACTCCTATTGCTACCATAAATTTAGCTTTAGATGCAATAAAAAACCCAAAGGCTTTTGCTGATGAGGATAAGGTGAAGCGCTACTTGAAAATGATCAGAGATGAGAATCATCGAATGCATGCACAAGTAGAAAATGTTCTTCGAATATCAAAACTAGAAAAGAATCAGTTAGATATTAGTAAAGATAGAGTAGATCTGCATGAACTAATAGAGGATGCTATAACCCATGTCGAATTAATAGTTGAGGATAGAGGTGGATATGTTAAAACGCATTTAGATGCAGAAAAAAGTACCATTTTAGCAAATGAATCTCACTTTACAAATGTCTTGGTTAATATCCTTGATAACGCCATTAAGTATTCACCAGAGAGTCCAAAAATAGACATATATACAGAGGTGGTTAAGAATCATATCATTATAAAGGTTAAGGACCAGGGAACAGGGATGACCAAAGCCGTTTTGAAGCGTATTTTTGAAAAATTTTATAGAGAGCATACGGGGGATATACATAATGTGAAAGGTCATGGTTTAGGATTGGCATATGTTAAGAGAATAGTAGATGACCATCAAGGAGAGGTATACGCCGAAAGCGAGAAAAACAAAGGAAGTATCTTTTATATAAAGTTACCTTTAATATAAAACACTATGGAAACAGTAAATAAGAAGATTTTATTAGTCGAGGATGATCCGAATTTTGGAACTGTCTTAAAGGATTATCTTTCCATGAATGATTTTGACGTAGTCCTTGCCAAAAATGGGATGGAGGGGTATGAGAAATTCAGGAAGGATAACTATGATTTATGCATCTTAGATGTTATGATGCCCTATAAGGATGGATTTACGCTTGCTAAAGAAATAAGAGAAAAGAATGAGAATGTACCTATTATATTCCTAACAGCTAAAACCATGAAAGAAGACGTTTTAAAGGGATATAAAGTTGGTGCAGATGATTATCTTAACAAACCATTCGATTCGGAGGTTTTATTAATGAAAATTAGAGCCATATTACAACGTAAATCTACAGAAACCGTTGCTGACAGTAAGCAATTTGAATTTCAAATTGGAGATTTTCATTTAAACTCTAAGTTGAGATTTCTAACCTTTAAAGATGAAGAGCCTATTAAATTATCTCCAAAGGAAAATGAATTACTGCGTTTATTGGCGTTATATGAAAACGATTTGATGCCTAGAGAATTGGCATTGACAAAAATTTGGAGAGATGATAATTATTTTACTTCTAGAAGTATGGATGTATATATAGCTAAATTACGTAAGTATCTGAAAAAAGATGAAAACGTTGAAATTCTAAATATTCACGGAGAAGGATTTAGGTTGGTGATTAAAAGCGAAGCGGATAGTTAATTGGGTTATATTTTACAAAAAAAACTATTTTAAAAGCCTGTATTTTATACAGGCTTTTTTATTTTTCCATTTCAATTTTTTCGATGATTTCCTTTAAAGGAGTATTAAAATCGAACCATAAAGTATTTTCATGGCGATTGAACCATGTTAGTTGTCTTTTTGCAAATCTTCTTGTATTCTTTTTTACTTCTGATATTGCGAATTCTTTTGTGTATTCTCCTTCGAAGTATTTAAAAAGCTCCTTGTAACCTACAGTTTGTAATGCATTTAATTTTCTGTATGTAAATAATCTTTTTGCTTCTTCTATTAGCCCATTTTCAATCATTATATCAACTCTCTTATTAATACGATCGTAGATGACCTCTCTGTTTGCAGTAAGCCCCACTACAATAGATTTAAAAGGTCTTATTACTTTCTTCTGGTTTAAAAATGAAGAATAAGGTTTGTTACTGGCAATACAAATTTCAAGAGCTCTAATAACTCGTTGTGGATTTTGGATGTCCATTTTTTCATAATGTACAGGGTCTAATTCTTTTAACCTTACTTGAAGTGCTTCGATGCCTTGATTTTCATACAGTTTGTTTAGTTCAGTTCTTATGTGTTCCGGGACTTCAGGAAACTCGTCGAGCCCTTTTATAACAGCATTTAAATATAATCCACTACCTCCGGCCATTACAACAACATTATTGTCTTTAAACAAGGAGCTAAGTTTTAGGATAGCATCTCTTTCAAAATCTCCAACAGAATAAGAGTCAAAAATACTAATATGCTGTATAAAGTGATGTTGCGCCTCGTTCAATTCTTTTTCCGAAGGTACAGCCGTTCCGATATACATTTCTTTAAAAAACTGCCTGGAGTCACATGATAGTATCTCCGTATGATAATGTTTCGCTAATTTTATGGCTAGACTCGTTTTGCCAATGGCAGTCGGTCCAACTACCGTAATTAGGTACTTTTCGGGTTCTTTCACTAAATGAAGGTTTATATTAATTAAAGTTTATGTCCACACTTATGACAAAAATTAGCGCTATCCTGATGTCCCTCTGTGCCACAATTTGGACAGGCTTGTGTATTCAAATGAAGCTGTTTTCCCTGTTTAGCAAACTCAACAGTTACGATACCTGTGGGTACAGCAATAATTCCATAACCTAAAATCATAATAATGGTAGCGAAGAATTGACCAAATGATGTTTGTGGTGCAATATCACCATAACCTACAGTGGTAAGTGTAACTATGGTCCAATAAATGCTTCTTGGGATACTGGTGAAACCAGACTCTTCACCTTCAATTAAATACATTATCGTACCCAAAATAATTGAAACTACCAATACTGTATAAATAAAAACTGTTATTTTGGTTCTACTGTTTTTTAGAGCCTTTTTTAATTGTGAAGCCTCTCCTAAAAATCGAACTAATTTTAATACCCTGAAGATTCTTAGCAGGCGAAGTGCTCTTAGAGCTAATAATGCCTGTGAACCGGCTATTATGTATGATAAATATAAAGGAACTGTAGAAAGGAAATCAATGATTCCATAAAAGCTAAAAATATATTTACTGGGTTTTTTTATCGAAATAATTCTTAAAATATATTCTATTGTAAATAAGACAGTTATAATCCATTCTGCTGTTAAAAGGATATAATGGTATTCACTGTCGATGTCATTTACGCTTTCAAGCATCACTAAAATGATGCTAAAAATAATGATAGCTATTAAGACTACATCAAACAGTTTTCCTGCAGGAGTGTCTGCTTCATAAATTACTTCATGCAGCTTTTTTTGCCATGTTTTGGTATTTTCCGTTCCAGACAATTATTTAGTTGGTTTTAATTTGAATATTAATGGTTGGTTGTTTTGTAAAAATACTAACTCAGCAAATAACTGCTTTAAGCCTTCGTATTCATAACTCTCATAGTTAGATTTTTCTAACCTTAAATTATTATTGATTACAATCTTATTATTTTTTTTTGAAACTTTATATATCATATATCCCTTATCCTCTGCTAATTTTAATCCTTTACTTTCAGGTAAATTTTCAATTAAACATTGTTCGGGGAAATTAATAATTACAGCATAATCAGCATAATAAGGGTAGCCAAAGTCAACTGGATAAAGGCGTTCATTTAGGTTGAATGGATTCTCTTTTATACGATCTATAATAAATGGATTTAATAGCAGTTTGGTGTAGTTTAATTCATCGGTAGATTGTATATCATATTCTTCTATCAAAGCTTTTTCCAAGGCTCCTTCATTACGAGTAATGTAATTAGTAATATTATAAAATCCTTCATTGTCTAACTCGCTTTGAATTTCATTCGAAATGTCTTCATTAGATCTATTTCTTATTTCATTCCGCCTGTTAAGTGCCTTGTATCCTTTATAAATCCTCCTTATTTTTGCAGTTATCTGATTGTCTTTTGCAATATTGATGCTTAAGGTAGTCTTTATCTCAGATGGATTAGTTATCCTTATGTCATACCAATAGCTATTATTTTTTAAGTCAAAAACCCTACCGTACCCATTCAAAGTTTTAAATGGGATCATTCCAAAGGACATGTTTTTATTAGTGATATCCAGTAAATAACTTTTATTATTATCGTTAAGTTTAACTACCAGGTAATTAAAGTCCGATATTACCGGGTGTAATTTAGTAGGCAATCCATGTTCTCTTGTGGATAATAACATGAACTCGGCATCAAAACCTGCAGCTTTTAAAAAATTTAAAAGTATCAGGTTTAATTCTGTCGAACTCCCAGATTTCTGATCAAATGCATCTTTTACATCGATAGCGCTGAATAATGAATTTTTATTATTCCAAAAAAGTTCACTTTGAAGCCAATAATACAATTGCTTCGCTTTATCAATCCCATTAGCGTTACTTTTAGTTATTTCATTAGGAATTAGTTTTTCGAAATAGTTTTCTTTTTTTGCCTGACTACCTATTTCTATATCTGATTTAAATTCTTTATCGGTGTCTTTCCAAGATTTAGTGTAACGATCTACTTGTCCTTGAAAATCTTCAAAAGATTCTAATTCATAATCTATAGCGGAAAGATAATTATATTTGGAAATCATATAGTCCTCTTCCTTGAAGGCAGGAATATCTTTCATGACATATGTGTTTAAAATACAATCAGCACTTCCGACTCCTTGAAAGTAAAAGCAGTCTTTTTTAATGTCGCTTTCATGAATACTCAATTTCAATGGCCCCTTTAACATGATGTTGTACTTGTAATTAGCAGGAATTGAAGTAGAATATTCGCTATAAACTTTTGGTATATCCGACTGAAAATTCCATGAATTAAAGTTGAAGAAAAACGGAGATTCAATTACATAGCGATAATCAATGACAGCACCAATCTGAACATTGGGTACAGTAAATTTAAGGAGGTCATAATACTCATTGTAATCTTCTAAATGGACGTCATTATTATTTAGGGATCCAGTAGTTCTGTCCGGGTTTATCACTACCGCATGTACTTCTCTAAAGATCTCCTTGCTTTTGGATGATTGTGATTTATATAATGGAATTTCGATAGTAGCCTTGTCTAATCCTTTTTTATTCAAAATTTTTATCCTAACCAGATATTCAGTAATCAATTTTACTCGATCGTATCTGTTTTTGTCTATTTTGGAAAACCCCTTTTCCATTATAATAACGGCAGAAGCTGTTGAATCTTTGGGATATTCTTTCATTTCCAGAAGATTAGGAGGAATATCTCCAAAGGATGTTTCTTTTTGAGAGTGACAAAAATTATTAATTATTATAATCAGGAATAAAAAGAATCGAAGCTTCATTAAGGAGTTATTTTTCTGTAATTAATTGTATAATTTTAACTCCTTTTTTCTTTCTCAAATAGCTTTGAATAATATGTTTGGCATCAGCGTTATTATCCATAGGAGTAATTACTTTCTGCAATATATGAATATTATTTAATTGAAAATTAAGGTTGTAGAATCCTACACCTTTAAACAAGCCTCCTTCTATAAGTACAGCACTTCGCTCATCAATCTCTCTACCTTTATCAATTAAAACCATATTTTTATGAGGGTAACTATATTTATTGATTGCCATTATAACACGTTCATTATACTTTTCGGCATCTTCTTTTTGAATACAAGCCCCGATACATTTTTTGATTGTATAATTGAAACAATGGCTTTTGGCATCTGACAAGCCATTTAGTTTATTACACAAACTAAACTCTTCGGTTAGTTTGTATAGTGTGTTTTTGGCTTCATGAATACTGGTGAATGTAGTGATAGGATTACCTTTAGGTTTTATTTTTTCAATGTGCAAAGTGATATAACCTTCAGGATTCATATCTTCAAATAAGCCATATGAAAATATTTTTCTCTTGCGTGACCTGTTAAAATGTGGTTGATTTAACTTGATTTCTTCATTTTCTTTCAGAAGTGCAATTAACTCGCTACCTGTTTCCTCATAAGTAACTGCTGAAACTTCTTTTTGTAATGCTCTTGCTTTTTTTGAACTTCCGGTAAAGTGTTGATTTACTCTTTTTCTAATGTTTTTACTTTTTCCTATATAAATCACTCTGCCATCACTTCTATGTATATAATAGACACCTGTGGAAGATGGGAGTTCATCAACAATATTCAATAACTTAGGGGTTAATAGTGTATTGCTACTGTTCTTAACCGACTCTTCAAGAATGTTTTTAGACTTGTCCTTAGCTAGTAATAATTTAAATAATTTCAAGGTAGCCTGAGCATCACCACTTGCTCTATGGCGATCACTGACAGGAATTCCCAGCGATCTTGCTAATTTGCCTAAACTGTACGAAGCCTGTCCGGGGATTAACTTTTTGGAAAGTTCCACAGAGCATAAAGTATTTCTTTCAAAATCAAAACCTAACTGTTTGAACTCATTCTTTAAAACACGGTAATCAAATTGGGCATTATGTGCAACCAGAATACAATCATTTGTAATTTCAACAATTCTTTTCGCAACCTCATAAAACTTAGGTGCGGTTGTAAGCATTTTGTTATTGATCCCGGTAAGGTTAACCACAAATGGTTGTATTGCCTTTTCAGGATTCACAAGACTTATAAATTGATCGGTTACTTTATGACCATTAAACCTGTATATGGCAATCTCTGTAATCCCTTCTTCATTATATTGTCCTCCAGTTGTTTCTATGTCGAGTATTGCGTACAATTGATTTTTATTTTGGTTATTTATAATTCCGTTCTCCAAAGATGTTACTGCCTATTCGAACCATGGTGCTTCCTTCTTCTATTGCAATTTCATAATCACCACTCATACCCATAGAAAGAATTTCTAATCCCGGTAAACGACTTTTTTGGGTTTCAAATATTTCTTTAAGATATGAAAATTCTTTTCTTACTTGTTCTTTATTGTTTGTAAATGTAGCCATTCCCATAAGTCCAACGATTTTAACATTGGTCATACTTAGATATTCGTTGGAGGTTAATAGGCTATTTAATTCGTTTTCATCCAAACCAAATTTGGTGTCTTCTTTGGCAATATGAATCTGGAGTAAGCAGTCAATAATCCTATTGTGTTTCTTAGCCTGTTTTTCAATTTCTTTGAGGAGTTTTAAACTATCTACCCCATGAATTAAATGTACGTATTCGGCCATGTATTTCACCTTATTCCTTTGAACATGACCAATCATATGCCATTGAATATCTTTAGGAAGTTCTTCCCACTTTTGAGTCATTTCTTGGATTTTATTTTCACCAAATACTCTATGACCAGTATTGTAGGCTTCCAAAATATCACGGTTCGGTTTGGTTTTGGAAACCGCAACTAAAGTAATGTCTTTGGGAAGCTTTGATTTTAATTGAAATATATTTTCAGAAATACTCATTAAAACAGTTAAATTTAAAATTCATAAATTGTAAGTCCACTTCTTAACTTAGGTTCTATATATGTGCTTTTTGGAGGCATTTTCAGGCCTTCTTCAGCAATGAGCTTCATTTCATCAATTGTAACCGGAAGCATACTAAAGCCAACCTTAAACTTTCCTTTATCTATTAAATCTTTCATCTTTAAAGAATGCTGATTCCCATATCCATAAGAGATACGTTTATTGTTCCGTAAATCGGAAATTCCTAATATAGGCTCTAATATTGTTTTGTACAAGATTTGCGTATCCAAAGTGCTTAAAGCATCACTAAAAATATAAACTGATTTTCGTAAATAGAGCGAATAAAAATCGTCATCTAAATACATAGAAAAGTGATGTTTTTTAGTAGGTTGATATAATTCTTCTCCTCGGTTTTCTATCCTATAAAATTCGTCAAGTTTAATTAAAAACTCTTCTTTGGTAAGTCCGTTAAGGTCCTTAATCATTCTATTGAAATCGGAAATCCTTAATTCTGATTCAGGAATCATATAACTTAGGAAATAATTATAAGCCTCATTTCCTGTTTGGTTATTATCTTCCGAACGCAATTCTTTAGCTAAAAGGGAAGAAGAAGCCGAGCGATGATGTCCGTCAGCTATATATAATGTTTTTATTTTTTTAAATTCTCTTTGAATGGTTTCTACATCATCTTTTTTATTTATAAGCCAAAATCGATGTACTGATTTGTCAGGAGTAGCAAATTCATATTCAGGTCTCTGGGATGTTGTTTTTTTAATTACTAAAGCAATATTATCATTATCCGGATAGGTGAGTAATACTGGCTCTGCATTAAAGCCAACTGTTTTTAGGTAATCTTTAAATAAGACCTCTCTTCGCTCAATGGTATCTTCATGTTTTTTAATAATATTATTGTCATAATCCTCAATACTGGCACCAGCAAAAACACCACAGAAGGAATGATCTCTTGTGTTTAGCTGGTAAATATAAAAAGAGGGTATTTCATCTTTAATAAAGGTATCATCTTCCTTAAATTCTAAATAACGATTACGTACTAATTTAAAACGTTCAACACCAGACACTTCATGCTGAAATTTATACCCAGGATTGATAATATGTAAAAAGGAGAAAGGGTTAAATCTTAATTGCGCTTTCAATTCTTTTCGAGAGTAATCTTCATAAGATCTGGAAGCAACCAATCCAACCTTATCTCGTGATGGGCGAACAGCTTTAAAAGGAATTATTTTCGCCATAGTTTTTGATAAGAATTATTATAGAAACATTTTCGATATATTTTCAGCCTTTCTACTTTCGGAATAATCGTAGAATCCTTCTCCGGACTTCACACCTAATTTTCCGGCAGTAACCATATTAACTAATAATGGACAGGGAGCGTATTTAGGGTTTTTAAATCCATCGTACATAACATTAAGAATTGACAAACATACATCCAGGCCAATAAAATCGGCCAATTGAAGAGGCCCCATTGGATGCGCCATTCCTAGTTTCATAACGGTATCGATCTCTTTTACTCCTGCGACACCATTATACAAGGTTTCAACAGCTTCATTTATCATAGGCATTAAGATACGATTTGCAACAAAACCGGGATAATCGTTTACTTCAACAGGGACTTTGTTTAAGTTTTTCGAAATTTCCATTACGGTGTTGAGAACCTTATCAGAAGTGTTGTACCCTTTTATAACTTCAACGAGTTTCATAATCGGAACAGGATTCATAAAGTGCATTCCGATTACATTTTCAGGCGTATCTACAACTGCAGCAATTTGTGTAATGGAGATTGACGATGTATTCGTAGCCAGAATTGTATCAGGTCTACATAAGTTATTTAAGTCTTTAAATATTTTGAGTTTGAGTTCCTTGTTTTCAGTAGCAGCTTCAACAACCAAATCCGAATTTGAAACCCCCTCTTTAAGATCTGTTAGGGAAGTGATATTATTTAAGGTGTTGTTTTTGTCATCCTCAGAAATAGAACCCTTTGTAACCATCCGATCCAAATTCTTAGTAATGGTAGTAATTCCTTTTTCCAAAACTTCCTTAGATAAATCTACCAGGTTAACCTTATAACCGAATTGAGCGAAGGTATGAGCAATTCCGTTTCCCATTGTTCCAGCACCAATAACTGTTATGTTTTTCATAGTCTAAATAATTTCAAAGTGTGTGTTAAGTATATTAGTTATATAAGTGTGTTTTTAAAAAGAATTTATAATATCGTGAGCCACTTTTAAAGCCTCTGTACCATGTTCTAATGTTACAACTGGATCAGTATTATTTTGGATGGCCTTAGCAAAGGTTTCTAGTTCATCTAAGATTGCATTATTGATAGATACCTTTGGGTTTTCAAAGTAAATTTGCTTTTTAAGTCCTTCAGCATTTTGAAGGATAAGGGCAAATTCATCTGGATTTTTAGGAGCATCTTTCATTTTAACAACTTCAACCTTTTTCTCAAGAAAGTCTATGGATATGTATGCATCACGTTGAAAGAAGCGTGATTTTCTCATGTTTTTGAGTGAGATTCTGCTCGCCGTCAAATTAGCGACACAACCATTTTCAAATTCTATTCTCGCATTGGCAATATCCGGAGAGTTACTAATAACAGATACTCCACTGGCATTAATACTTTTTACTTTTGAGTTTACCACACGTAAAATAATATCTATATCATGTATCATTAGATCAAGCACTACCGGAACATCAGTGCCTCTCGGATTAAATTCGGCAAGACGATGCGTTTCAATAAACATTGGATTTTCAATTTTATCCTTAACCGATAAAAATGCAGGATTAAATCGTTCTACATGTCCTACTTGTCCTTTAACTCCATATTCTTTAGCAAGCTTAATGATCTCAAAAGCCTCTTCTACTGAGTTGGCTATTGGTTTTTCTATGAAAATATGTTTTTTCTTTGAAATTGCTTTAAGAGCACAATCGTAGTGAGAAAGGGTAGGGGTTACAATATCCACAACATCTACCGCATCAATCAATTCTTCAATGGAACCAAAACTTTTATATCCGAACTCTTTGGCAACCTTTTGCGCATTTTTTTCGTTTGGATCATAAAACCCTACTAATTCGTATTTTTCAGATTGGTTTAACAGTCGCAAGTGAATCTTGCCCAGGTGTCCAGCACCTAGTACTCCGGCTTTAAGCATAGAATTGTGTTTTTAACAAAAATAAGGTTATTGACCGAGATTGCCAATGGTTTATAAAATTAAAGGAAGTAACCCTAAAGTCTTTTTAATAGATGTCTCTTATGAATCGCCTTAAAAGCATATAGCTACAGGTAAGGATAGGCTTTAATCTAATAATAAATGTTAAATAGCAATATTTTTAAGTAAATAATTTTGAGTGTAACTTTGCATTTCTAATAATTGTGAACCCCGTGAAAGATACTCATAAGCATAAAGGTATGCGCAACAAACTAACTGAAGTAGTTGCGGCAAAAGGTATTAAAGATTCAAAGGTATTGGCTGCCATAAAAAAAATTCCCAGACATTTATTTATGGATAGCAGTTTTGAAGATCATGCCTATCAGGATAAAGCTTTTCCTATTGCTGCCGATCAAACAATTTCACAGCCTTACACAGTTGCGTTTCAAACAGAATTGTTAGATGTATCTCCGGGGGATAAGATATTAGAGATAGGAACAGGAAGTGGTTATCAAACGGCCGTGCTTTTAGAAATGGGGGCAGCGGTATATTCTATAGAAAGACAAAAGGAACTTTTTAAAAAAACGAATATTTTTCTTCCTAAACTGGGGTACAGGCCTAAAAGGCTCATTTTTGGTGACGGATATAAGGGGCTGCCTAATGAAGCACCTTTTGATGGTATTATTGTTACTGCTGGCGCTCCTTTTGTGCCTAAACCTCTTTTGGCTCAGTTAAAGGTAGGGGGGAAATTAGTGATTCCTGTTGGACAAAATGAGCAAGTGATGACATTGTTTACCAGAACTTCTGAAAAGGAATTTGAGAAAAAGGAGTTAGGTCAGTTCAGATTTGTTCCATTATTAGGAGACAAGAATTAATTAGATCTTTTAAAAAGCATTTTCTTTTTTGTAAATTGAAGCATAATTAAGAATTATGTTTATAAATGCTTACATATCGATTTTATCAATTTTGCATCAGGCGCCACAAGAAATCCCAAAAGAATCTGATAGTGAACCAGTGGATTTCACTGATTTTGATAATATATTGATTTATATTATCATACCAATTTTGATTTTCATTCTGTATTTTGCCTGGAGACAAATGAAAAAACGAGAAAGAGATAGGAGGAATAGGCATTAAACTTATCGATATGCCTTTTTGATTCTGTCTAAGTTTCGCTTATTATCTCTGTCTTTAATGGTTTCACGTTTATCGTGAAGTTTTTTACCCTTGGCGAGAGCTATTTGCATTTTAGCTAAACCACGGTCGTTAAGAAATAGCTTTAGAGGAACGATGGTTAGGCCAACATTTTTAACTTCTTTGTGAAGTTTTCGTAACTCCCTTTTATTTAATAGTAGTTTTCGCTCACTTCTCGGTTTGTGGTTATAGTGGGTGCCATGCACATACTCCTCAATATACATATTAATTACAAAAAGCTCTCCGCGTTCATTAAACTCACAGAAACTTTCCGCTATCGACGCTTTTCCCATACGGATTGACTTTATTTCCGTTCCGGTAAGAACAATACCAGCAACATATTTGTCCAGGATTTCGTATTCAAAACGTGCTTTTTTATTTTGTATGTTGATCTTATTTTGCATAGGAGAGCAAAAGTAATAACAATTATGGAATATCCCATCTCATTTATTAAGATGAGTGTTATTAAATACAATCAAGAGCTATTTCCACCATGTCATGTAATGATGTCTCCCTGTCTTCAGTGGATGAACTCTCATGAGTTACCAAGCTGTCAGAGATTGTTAAAATTGATAATGCCTGAACATTGTATTTAGCAGCAATGGTATATAAGGCTGCGGTTTCCATTTCAACGCATAAGACACCATATTTTGCCCATTTCTTATAATAATTAGAATTGTCCTGATAAAAAACATCACTTGTGAGAACATTCCCTGCTTTTACGTTAATGCTTTTGTTTTTAGCAACAGTATAAGCATTCAGTAAAAGATCAAAGTTTGCAGTAGGAGCATAGTCTTCAGCATTAAAAGTAAATCGGTTGATACTACTATTGGTAGAAGCAGACATTGCTAAAACTACATCTCGGATTTTTATATGAGACTGATAGGAGCCTGCAGTGCCTACTCTAATAAGTTTTTTGGCTCCATATTCATTAATGAGTTCATTTACGTAAATACCTATAGAGGGGATGCCCATTCCAGTACCTTGTACAGAAACACGTTTTCCTTTGTATACACCCGTGTAGCCATACATACCACGTACTTCATTATAAAGTTTAGGGTTATCAAAAAAGGTTTCTGCAATCCATTTTGCCCTCAGCGGATCACCGGGTAAAAGTATATTTTCAGCAATATCTCCATTAGTTGCACCAATATGAACACTCATCAGTATTAGGTTTATAAATTAATTTTCTTTACTATCCGGATACCATTTGAAGTACCTATTCTATCTACTCCAAGATCGATATATTCTTTTGCCGTATTGTAATCTTTGATTCCTCCCGAAGCTTTTAATTTTGCTTTACCATTTATTGCTTTTTTCATAAGCTTTATATCGGAATAGGTAGCACCTCCTGTTCCAAATCCTGTTGATGTTTTTATAAAATCAGCTCCGGCATCGACAGCAATTTTACAGGCGGTGGTCTTTTCTAAATCCGTAAGGTAACAAGTTTCTATAATAACTTTAAGCGTATGTCTTTTTAATACATTCCTAATGAATGATATTTCTTGAAGAACTTCAGAATGCTTACCGCTTTTAAGGCCTCCTATATTTATGACCATATCAATTTCATCTGCACCATCTTCAATAGATTGTTCTGCCTCGTAGACTTTGCTTTTGCCACTCATGGCTCCTAATGGAAAGCCAACAACTCCACAAATTGCAACCTCTGAATCCCTCAGAAGTTCTTTAGCTAAATGAATGTATGCTCCATTAACACATACTGAAAAGAACTTATAAATATCTGCCTCATGACATAACTTTTCGATATCATCGAATGTTGCGGTTGGTTTAAGAAGCGTATGATCGATGTATTTGTTTAATTCCATATAGTAAATATAAGGAATAGATAGTCGTTGAAATAAAAAAAGCAGCGTTTTACGCTGCTTTTTTTAGTATTAATTCTCCACCAAATCGGATTGATTTCTGAAGACAAGTTGATCGTCAAATTCATCCAGTAAAATAATACTTTCTGTGTGAATTTTACCACTGAGAATTTCTTTTGATAATTCGTTCAGGACATCCTTCTGTATGACTCTTTTAACAGGTCGGGCGCCAAATTGAGGGTCGTATCCCTTTTTAGCTAAATATTCAATAGCTTCTTCTGTAGCGTCTAACGTAATGTTTTGTTTGGCTACCATTTTGAAAACATTTTTTAATTGCAATCTTACTATATCCTTAATATTAGCCTCAGATAGTGGAGTGAACATAATGATGTCATCAATTCTATTTAAAAATTCAGGTCGGACCGATTGTTTAAGCAAACCAAGAACTTCTATTTTAGCAGATTCTGTTGCCGATTCAATATCTTTTACTGCATCGAACTTTTCTTGAATTATGTGGCTACCTAGATTACTCGTCATAATGATTATAGTATTTCTAAAATCAGCAAGGCGTCCTTTGTTATCCGTTAGTCTTCCTTCATCTAGTACCTGTAACAAAATATTAAATACATCGGGATGTGCTTTTTCAATTTCATCTAATAAAACTACGGAATATGGCTTGCGTCGTACTGCTTCGGTTAATTGTCCACCTTCGTCATATCCAATATATCCTGGAGGGGCCCCAACCAATCTACTTACAGAGTGACGTTCCTGATATTCGCTCATATCAATTCTAGTCATGGCAGACTCGTCATCAAAAAGGTACTCTGCTAATGCCTTCGCCAGTTCCGTTTTACCGACACCGGTTGTACCTAAAAACAGGAATGAGCCAATAGGTTTTTTAACATCTTGTAGTCCAGCACGACTTCTTCTGATCGAATCAGAAACTGCTTGTATGGCTTCATCTTGGCCAACAACTCTTAGGTGAAGTTCATCCTCAAGTTTGAGTAATTTTTCGCGTTCACTTTGAAGCATTTTTGAAACAGGGATCCCCGTCCATTTAGCAACAACTTCTGCAATATCCTCACTGGTGACTTCTTCTTTGATAAGGGCACTTCCATCGCCTTGTGTTTCATCTAATTGTTTTTGGAGTTGTTCTAGTTTTTCAGTGGCCTCTTTGATTTTCCCGTATCGTATTTCAGCGACCTTACCATAATCACCGTCACGCTCAGCTTTTTCAGCCTCTAATTTGAAACTTTCGATTGCTTCTTTGGCATTTTGAACCTCGTCAACAACATCTTTTTCAGCTTGCCATTTTGCAAAAATCTCATTCCGTTCTTCTTTTAGGTTTGCTAAATCAGCATTTAAGCTTTTGAGTTTAGCCTCATCTTTTTCCCGTTTAATAGCTTCTATTTCGATTTCAAGCTGCATGATTTTTCGGTCTAGAACATCAAGTTCTTCAGGTTTAGAATTAATTTCCATTCTAAGTTTAGAAGCAGCTTCATCCATCAGATCAATAGCCTTGTCTGGTAAAAACCTGTTGGTAATATATCGTTGTGATAATTCAACAGCAGATATTATGGCATCATCTTTTATTCGAACTTTATGATGGGTTTCGTACTTTTCTTTAATACCTCTCAAAATAGAAATGGCACTTTCTGTATCAGGCTCATCAACCATTACCTTTTGAAAACGACGCTCAAGTGCTTTGTCTTTTTCGAAGTACTTTTGATACTCATCCAATGTAGTAGCACCAATAGCTCTTAATTCGCCACGAGCTAATGCAGGTTTTAGTATATTAGCTGCATCCATTGCTCCTTCGCCACCACCTGCGCCAACAAGGGTGTGAATTTCATCGATAAACATTACTATATCTCCTTCAGCTGAAGTAACCTCTTTAACAACTGATTTTAAACGTTCTTCAAATTCCCCCTTGTAT
The DNA here is from genome assembly GCF_900116365.1 of Zhouia amylolytica. GTDB lineage: Bacteria > Bacteroidota > Bacteroidia > Flavobacteriales > Flavobacteriaceae > Zhouia > Zhouia amylolytica. The sequence goes on from NZ_FPAG01000002.1 coordinate 525,967, forward strand.
TTTGCCCCTGCAATTAAGGCTCCCATGTCTAGTGAGAAAATTTGCTTATCCTTTAAGTTTTCAGGAATATCCCCTTGTACAATTCTGTGGGCCAAGCCTTCAGCGATAGCAGTTTTACCTACTCCAGGTTCACCAACTAACATTGGGTTATTTTTTGTGCGTCTGGATAGAATCTGTAATACACGACGGATTTCTTCATCACGACCAATTACTGGATCTAGTTTACCATCGTTGGCTAACTGATTCAGGTTTTTAGCATATTTGTTGAGAGCATTATAAGTTTCTTCCGCACTTGCTGAGGTTACACGTTCACCTTTTCGAAGTTCTTCAATAGCACTTTTTAACCCTTTTTCGGTAACACCCTGATCTTTTAGAATCTGGGCAATTTTACTTTTCGATTTAAAAATTGCAATTATAAGGTGTTCAACGGATACAAATTCATCGTTCATTTTCTTGGCAATAATGCTGGCTTCATTTAATGTAGCCCCAGCATCTCGCGATAACATCATGTCTTGGCCACTTACCTTGGGAAAACTATTTAAGGTGCTATCTAATATTTGATTAAGAAGTACGACATTGACATTCAATTTCTTTAATAGAAAAGGGAGCACATTTTCATCAACTTCTGAAAGTCCCTTGAAAATGTGTTCATTTTCTATTTGTTGATGGCCATAACCTTGAGCAATTTGCTGCGCACGTTGTATGGCTTCCTGCGATTTTATTGTATAATTGTTAAAGTTCATTTTATATTGTTTTTGTTGCGTTTAAATCTTTTGATTTGTAGTTGTCAATTCTTGTTCCGTATTATATATCGAGACAAAATGACTTGATTATATAAGATTTAACGGACAAAATGACATTAATAATGCTTTTAATTTAGATCAGAAATGAACCTTTTCGATAAAATATTTGGGAGTACTAACAAAGATAGTGAGAATTCTGATGTGCCCTGGAATAGTTTAGTGCATATTAATGAGATAGAGAATCTGGTGGAAGAATCATACAAAATGCCTATAGCGGTATTTAAACATAGCACTCGTTGTGGTATTAGCAGGATGGTTTTAAACAGCTTTGAAAAGCAATATGGATTAAAAAAGGAAGATGCTCAATTATATTTTTTAGACTTGTTGCGATTTAGAGATATTTCTGATGCTCTGGCAAATCGTTTTCATATAAGGCATGAAAGTCCACAATTGTTGGTGATTAAAGAAGGTCAAATAGTACATCATGCCTCGCATGGAAGCATTAACGCTTCAGCAATTGAGGCATTCATTTAGTATATTTTTAAGCTTTAAAACAGCTCTTCATTGTTAATTTACTTTCTGAAGTCTAAAATTCAAATGTCTTTCTTCAAAAGTATTTTCCTTTATAGGACTGACAACCTCTTTAAAAAGCTTCATAAAGGTTTCAGAGTGTACATTTACTTGATTTGATGTTAGGTTAAAATGCACAAAGTTCATCCATGCCAAAGATTTTAAAATGGTTTTGTCTTTGTTCCACATTTTTGCCTCAACAGTTAGGTCTTTATTAGAATACCTTATTAGTTCGGTGGTAATAATGATATCTTCCATCGTAAATACAGGTTTTAAATAAGCCAATTGACTGCTACTAACAACCCATCCAAGTTTGTCTTCTCGTATGATCTTAAAGATATCTATATTATAATATTTTAATAATTGATCTTCCCGGGCATTAAGAAAGTAGTCAATGTATCTGCCATTATTCAAATGATTAAATGGATCGCAATCTTGAAATCGTATTTTCGTTTGACTTTCTAAAGTAACTGGTAGTTTGTTCATAATATTGATTTTATACCAAATGGTATATTTTTATGTAAAAAAAATCATTTTTTCCAATGAGTTAATATCGTTTCCCTTAAAGAATTCGTAGCTACATCCAGGTATTTAGGATCATTCATGGTTGAGGTCATGAAAATAGCTCCTTCAATTGTGCTGAATATTTGTTTAGCACAGTTTCCTGGGTTAAGATCAGGTTTAAGTTCTCCTTTTTCCATACCTTCTGCTACCATTTCCATAATACTGAATTCCATTTTTGAAATTGTATCTTTTACTTTTTTTAATAATCTTTCATTTTGATTATTTGCATCGACACCTATGTTGAGAATAGGGCAACCTCCAAGGTTTTTTGACAATTCATAATATTTTTTATAAAACTCAATTAATAAGAGCAATTTTTTAATTGGTGAGTTTGTTACATTAATATGCTCACTGATTAGTCCAAGTACTTTTTTTATATTATATCTGAAAGCTTCGTAGGCTAATTCTTCTTTATCAGAAAAATTGCCATAAATAGCTCCCTTTGTTAAACCGGTAGCTGATGTAATTTTGTGCATACTTGTAGCAGCGTAGCCATGTTTATTAAAAATAGGGGCTACGGTTTCAATTATAAAAGCAGTTGTTTTTCCCGATTTTGTATAGGTCATTAGGTAAAGTTTATTTTTCAAAGTTACAAAAATATACCAAATGGTATATTATTAAATAAATAAAAGGCATTCAACTGATGAACGCCTTTTATTTATTAGTTAAATTTTTGTTTTGAAACTATAGATTTTAATGTTGCTTTTAAATCTTCACCGGCATTATAAACCATCTCTTCATTACTAGGGAAACCAATCCTACGTAATTCAAGTAATGGTAATAATGAGTTGTCGAGAGCTCTTCTATCTCCCTTGTATGTTGCGAAGCGGTGTTCAAACTTATAACCGCTTGCTAAAGGATAAGAATTTAAAGTTTGTTTTGTTTGGGATTCTTTAAAATCAACATCTCCTATAACCTCCACAAATTTTGATTGTGTGAATTCATAAAAAACGCATCGAACTGTTTTGAAATTGTCTATTTTTATGAAGTTACCCAAGCTGTCTTTTAATTTATTACCATTGTTATCGGTAGCATATTTCCATCCGTCTTTGATTTGCTTTTCTTTTATGATCTCTCGTTCCTTAATTTGTTCAGGAGAGATATTGATTTGTTTAAAAGCAAGGTCCATGGTATAGTCATAACTTAGCTCTGGTTGTGGATTGCTATGATAAATTGTCCAAAAATCATTAATTCCATATGAGTTAAAGCTTAGTAGGTCTTCTTCCAGTTTTTTTGGAATCACCATGTCAGTATCATTGTATAATGCAACTTCTACAAAATCTGTTCCCTTGTTATGCGCTTCCTCCATTTTGTTCAGAACGTCTTTATAATTTGGATTGATACGGTTCAGGTATTCAAAATCTTCGTAGGCAACGCGGAAATCCTGTTTGTTTTTTCCTGTCTTAAGTAGTTTACTAGCTTTACTGTATAGGTAATTTGCTGTTCTATTTTTAAAACCAATAATTTCATCCGAGTAATCATTAAACTTAAACTTGGCATCTCTGCCTTCTTCAGTAATATATAGCGGAAGAAGTGGTTTTATGCGTTGTTGCCTTTGTTTTAGTTTTTCATAAGCCTCATAAATAACCTCGAAATTTTCAGGATTATTTTCTTTAATAAGAAATTTGATATGGTCTAAATCTCTTACCGTAGCCTTTGCATATGCATCTTCAAGCATTATGATATATGGCTGATTTGATTTTTTGGATTTATTGTCCCTTAATTCGGTGAGAGCCAGGTTTATTGCGCTATCGTAATTACCGGTATTAATTGCTTCTTGCGTTTTCTTTACGCCACTACAAGCGATTGTAAAAATGACAATCAGTAAGAGTAATAGTTTCTTCATAAGTTAAGTTTTTGCGGTTTATGATCACTAAATCAATCATAATGCCAAAAATATAAAAAGCCTATGATTTATGTTGAAGGTTAGTGGTCAATTTGTTTGGAAAAAAACACATTTTTATTTTTAAGAGATGATCTAAATTACTTCACTATGGCGGATTTTCCATAATTCCTTATGCGTAAATGATACGTTTTCAAATGTTTATAATTACAGATGTCAACTTCCACTTAAAGATATATTTGTTTTATATTCATAGTGGTTATTTAATCACTAAAATTATCATACATGAAATCGAGTTTTCTAGTTTGCATAGCATCAATTCTTTTTTTATTTCCGTGCTGTAATGTAAACAACAATAACAGAGCCTGGATAAGAATTAACAACTTGGGTTATCAACCAGACGCTATAAAAATTGCTGTTTTAGGTTCTGAGGGAATTGAACCTGTAACAAAATTTTCTTTAGTTAATGCGTATACAGATTCGGTGGTTTATACGTCTAATGAGATAAAAGAAAAGGGGATGTTTGGACCTTTTAAATCTTCTTTTAGGCTTGATTTTTCTAAATTTAAAACGTCAGGAATGTATTATTTAAAAGTAGGGTCTACAAAATCACCTGTTTTTAAAATTGACGATAATGTATATGAAGGAACAGCTGACTTTCTTCTAAAATATATGCGTCAGCAGCGTTGTGGGTATAATCCATTTTTAACAGATTCTTGTCATTTAGACGATGGTTTTATTGTTTATCACCCGACAAAATCGGGTGAGCGAATAGATGTGACGGGAGGTTGGCATGATGCTTCGGATTATTTGCAATATACTACTACTTCAGCAAATGCAATTTATCAGCTACTTTTTGCTTATCGTGAAAATTCAATGGTTTTCGGAGATGAGTTTCAAGAGAATGGTTTACCGGGATCAAATGGGGTTCCAGATGTTATTGATGAGGCGAAGCATGGAATGGATTGGCTTCAAAAAATGAATCCTTCACCGGATGAGTATTATAATCAAATAGCTGATGATCGAGATCATGCAGGGTATCGTTTACCAAATGAAGATACGGTTGTTTACAGCGAAAAATATAAAGGTCGACCCTTATATCTTGCTTCTTCGAAGCCACAAGGGTTAGGAGTGTTTAAAAACCGATCTACCGGCGTTGCCTCTACAGCAGGAAAGTTTGCATCTTCTTTTGCTTTAGGAGCAGACGTTTTATCAGTGTTTTATCCAAAGTATGCTAAAGATTTAAAAGAAAGATCCATACGGGCATATACCTATGGTAAAACTCATCCTGGGGTAAGTCAAACTGCTCCATGTAAGGCTCCATATTTTTATGAAGAAGAGAACTGGAAAGATGATATGGAATTAGCGGCAGCAAGTTTATTTAAGTTTACAAAAAAGCTTGATTACAAAATCGACGGATTAAATTATGCTATCAGTGAGCCCGTTTCTCCGTGGATTGGACGAGATAGCATAAGACATTATCAGTATTATCCATTTTTAAATGTAGGACATTATGAGATGGCATCGATCTCAAGTAAGGATAATAAAGAGTTGTTGAGTGACTTTTACCGGAAAGGTCTTGAAATGATTTATGAACGTGCTAAGGATAGTCCGTTTTTAGTAGGTACACCTTTTGTTTGGTGTTCCAACAATTATGTTACCGCAGCGGTAACCCAATGTCTCTTATATAAAAAGCTTACCGGAGACGAATCATTCGATGAGATGGAGGCAAGCTTAAGAGATTGGCTTTTTGGGTGTAATCCATGGGGAACTACCATGATCGTTGGATTGCCTAATACGGTTGACTCACCAGAAGATCCCCATTCATCCTTTAAAGTTTTAAAAAATTATCAAACCTATGGAGGGTTAGTTGATGGACCGGTGTATGGCTCAATATATAATAGCCTCATTGGTCTTGAATTATACAATAAAGATGAATATGCCGATTTCCAATCGGAGATGATGGTGTACCATGATGATGCAGGAGATTATTCTACTAATGAACCAACAATGGATGGGACCGCTAGTCTGGTGTATTACTTATCTTCTCTTGAAAAACATGGAATGAAAGGAAGAAAACGTAGCCGTAATGTGTTAGATAATTCCGGAGCTATTGTACGGGGTAGAACATCTCGTAAAAAACTGACATTAATTTTTAGCGGACATGAATATTCTGACGGAGTTGAAACTATACTCAAAACATTAAAAAAACATCGTATAAAAGCTTCTTTTTTTTTAACCGGTGAGTTCTATAAAAACAAAGCTAATAAAGATTTCATTGAAAAGGCAATGGCGGAGGGACATTATATGGGAGCACATTCAGATAAACATTTGCTATACAATGATTGGTCTGATGAAAAAAAAATATTAGTAAAACATGACCAATTTACGGTTGATCTGATCAATAATTATATCGCAATGGAAAAGTTTGGGATTTTGAAAAAAGATGCGACTTACTTTTTACCTCCCTATGAATGGAATAACAATATTATTACCCAGTGGGCACTTCAGCAGGATATACAAATTATTAATTATACAAGGGGAACTTTGATGCATGCTGATTATACCATTCCAAATACGAAACAATATCGATCTAGTGAAGAAATTTTCAATTCCGTTAAAGATTTTGAAAAAAGGGAGGGACTTAATGGGGCTATTTTGTTAAGTCATTTGGGGAGCCATCCAGCTCGAACAGATAAGTTTTATAACTCTTTAGATAACTTAATTGTATTGTTGAAAGACCGTGGATATGTTTTTGAGTCACTTTCTAGTCTGCTGGGTTCAAAATAAAAAAAGAGGTCGAAAGACCTCTTTATGTTTAATTAAGATTTTTTTCCTTTTTTAGGGTCAAATGGGGGTAAAAGTTTAGAACTTACTTCACCGAATCCAATTCTGTAATCTTTATTTTTGCAATAACCTCGCATGGTTATGGTATCACCATCTTCTATAAATTTACGTTCACTACCATCCTTGAGTTTGATGGGGTTCTTACCGGCCCAGGTAAGCTCCAGCATGGAACCATATGAATCTGGGGTAGGTCCGGAAATGGTGCCACTGGCCATCATATCACCGCTGTTTACTTTACATCCATTTACGGTGTGGTGAGCAAGTTGTTGTGCCATGTTCCAGTACATGTACTTAAAATTACTTTTAGTGATCGTTAGTGCCTCTCCATTTTCAGGAATTAAATCTACCTCAAGGTTAATGTCAAAGCTTTTTTTACCGCTTGACTTTAGATATGCTAAAGGTTCAGGGTTTTGTTCTGGTCCTTTAACTCTGAACGGCTCCAAGGCATCAATCGTTACTATCCAGGGAGACATAGAAGAGGCAAAATTTTTAGCAAGAAATGGTCCTAACGGAACGTATTCCCATTTTTGAATATCCCTGGCGCTCCAGTCATTGAAAAGCACCATTCCAAAAATATAGTCCTCAGCTTCGTCAACCGGAATAGGCTCGCCTAAAAGGTTTGCATCTGTTGTAATAAATGCCATTTCTAATTCAAAATCTACCCTTTGAGATGGACCATAAACAGGCTCACTACTACCCAACGGCAAAGTTTGTCCCATAGGTCTGTGTACCGGAATCCCTGAAGGTATTATAGAAGAACTTCTTCCGTGATAACCTACAGGAATATGAAGCCAATTGGGTAATAAAGCATTATTAGGGTCTCTAAACATAGTACCCACATTGGTGGCATGTTCTTTACTGCTGTAGAAATCAGTATAATCACCAATTTGTACAGGTAATTGCATTTCTATTTCATCGAGATCGAATAGTACGATTTTACAATGTTCCTTGTTATTTTGTAGTTCTTGGTTGTTTTTTTCGAATAACTCAGAGATTCTATTTCTAACCAATCTCCATGTTTTTTTTCCATCAGATATAAAATCATTTAATGAATCTTGTAGAAATATATCGTCAGTTAATGGGATGTTTTCAAAATACCCTAACTGGTGTAAGGCACCAAGGTCAATAGCTTTATCACCAATACGTGTACCGATAGTGATAACATCGTCACGGGTTAGGAAAACACCAAATGGAATATTTTGTATAGGAAAGTCGGAGTCTTGTTTTACAGAGATCCAAGATTGTTTTTTTGGGTCGTTTGCAGTGTGTGGCATGACAAATTTGTTTATTATTGTTTAATAAATAATGATTCAAAGGTATTATTTTCAACTAATTTACCAATCTATTTTTTATTTTTGGGCTTTATTTAACGAAAGACTATTATAATGCAACGCGACGAACAAATTTTTGATTTAATTCAAGCTGAAAAAGAGCGACAAATACATGGTTTAGAACTTATAGCATCTGAGAACTTTGTAAGTGAGCAAGTTATGGAGGCTGCAGGTTCTGTACTGACTAATAAATACGCCGAAGGATATCCTGGCAAGCGTTATTACGGAGGGTGTGAAGTTGTTGATGAAGTAGAGACTATAGCTATTGAAAGGGCAAAGGAATTATTTGGTGCTGAGTGGGTAAATGTTCAGCCACATAGTGGTTCTCAAGCTAACACCGCTGTATATGCTGCTTGTTTGAAACCGGGGGATAAAATTCTGGGATTTGATCTTTCCCATGGTGGTCACCTTACGCATGGATCACCTGTAAATTTCTCAGGTAAATTATATCAACCTGTTTTTTATGGAGTAGAGAAGGAAACAGGAATTTTGAATTATGATAAAATTGAGGAAATAGCAGAGAAAGAGCAGCCTAAAATGATTATTGCAGGTGCTTCTGCTTATTCTCGCGATATAAATTTTAAAAGGTTCAGAGCCATAGCAGATAAGGTAGGAGCTTTATTAATGGCAGATATTTCGCATCCGGCAGGACTTATTGCTAAAGGAGTATTAAGCGATCCTATTCCTCATTGTCATATTGTAACAACTACTACACATAAAACGTTGCGCGGACCGCGAGGTGGATTGATTATGATGGGTAAAGATTTTGAGAATCCATTCGGTATTACCTTGAAAAATGGCAAACCAAGAATGATGTCTTCGTTATTGGATAGTGCCGTGTTTCCTGGTAACCAAGGAGGTCCTTTAGAGCACATAATTGCAGCTAAAGCAATTGCGTTTGGAGAGGCATTAACAGATGAATTTTTGCATTATATCATTCAGGTGAGAAAAAATGCTCAGGCAATGGCTAAATCTTTTGTAGAAAAAGGTTATGATCTTATTTCTGGAGGTACAGATAATCATTTAATGCTAATTGACCTTAGAAATAAGGATGTCACTGGAAAGCAAGCCGAAGAAGCGCTTGAAGAAGCTGGAATTACAGTGAATAAAAATATGGTTCCATTCGATGATAAAAGTCCTTTTGTAACTAGTGGAATAAGAATTGGAACTGCAGCAATCACCACCAGGGGATTGAAAGAAGAGGATATGGCAACAGTGGTTGGACTGATAGATGAAGTTGTTACGAATATTGATGATAACGAGGTTTTATCTTCAGTGAAAAACAAAGTAAATGAACTGATGAAAAACTATCCATTGTTTCAGGCATAAATAGTTTTTTAAATAATAGGAAAAAGCCTTAATCGTTGTGGTTAAGGCTTTTTTTATTAGATTTCAAATAAATTATAGCGCATGTCAACAATTTTGATAATAGGCTATGTTTGGCCGGAGCCTTCCTCTTCAGCTGCAGGTAGTAGAATGATGCAGCTTATACGTTTTTATCAGGCGCAAGGGATGCAGGTTGTTTTTTGTTCTCCTTCACAGAAAACCGGTAATGAGGTTGATCTAAGCCATCTGGGAGTCATGTCAGAAAAGATTGAACTTAATAATTCATCCTTTGATGACTACATTAAATCCGTAGATCCTGATATTGTTATGTTCGATAGATATATGATGGAAGAGCAATTTGGTTGGCGGGTTTCAGAAATTTGTCCTTCGGCATTACGAGTTCTTGATACAGAGGATTTGCATTTTTTGAGGAAAGCACGTCATCAAGCATTTAAAACAGGTGCTGAAGCGGACCTTTATGAAGGAGATTTGGTATTGCGAGAATTAGCGAGTATTTACAGATCAGATCTTACCCTGATTATATCAGAGATTGAGTTTCAATTGTTAAAGAATGTCTTTAATGTGCCGGAAGATTTGTTATTGTATATTCCATTTGTAGAGAAAAAATTAAATGAATTGAATACCGATTCATGGGTAGCGTATGAACAGCGAGAGCATTTTATGTTTATCGGTAATTTTTTACATGCACCCAATTGGGATGCTGTCCTCAATTTAAAGCAAAATATTTGGCCATCTATTAAAAAACAATTGCCTAAGGCTGAGCTGCATATTTATGGAGCCTATGCCTCACAAAAAGTGTATGACCTGAACAATAAGAATGAAGGCTTTTTAATTAAGGGGAGAGCGAAGAATGTTCAGGAAGTAATGCAACAAGCCAGGGTATGTCTTGCGCCCTTACGCTTTGGGGCCGGATTAAAAGGGAAGCTGATAGATGCAATGCGGTATGGTACACCAAGTGTGACCACAAGTATAGGGGCAGAGGGCATAAATGAAGACATCGAATGGAGTGGGTTTGTTGAAGATGAATCTAAATTTTTTGTTGAGAAAAGTATTGAATTGTATCTTAATAAAGAGCAGTGGATACGCTCCCAGCAAAAGGGGATGGAAATAATAAACAGCAGGTTTGAATTTGATCTTCATTTTAAAAACTTCGACCTTAAAATTCAAGAAAAATGCATAAACCTGAGTAAAGATAGAAAGAATAACATCATTGGACGGATGCTGAATCATCAAACAATGTTGTCGTATAAGTATATGGCCAAGTGGATTGAAGAAAAGAACAAAAACTAGTTTAAATTTTTATGATCTTACCTTTTTTATATAGCCAAAAGGCAACTAGCCAAATCATAAAGGTAAAAACAAGGGCGAAGGTAAAACTCGCAAAGTGATTATCAAATAAAGTTTGAAATATGTTCTTAAATGACCATCCATACAACGATGTGTTTCCTACTTTGAATACATAAATAAATAGCTTTACTACGATAATAGAAAGAATGTAACTGGCTAAAGGGTTTTGCCCGAACACCTTGAACGGAAGGGTCCACCTATCTTTTTTCCTGATATCGATAATCCAAATTAAAATACCCCAAACCCCTGTTATAATGCCTGTGGTATAAAGTGTATACGAACCTGTCCATAGCGGTTTATTAATGGGGTAAATGATATTCCATATCAAGCTGATAAATATTAACATTAGTGAAATTAACGCTAACCTATTCAGTTCATAAGCGGATGGGGTTCCTTTCTGTAAGATATTTTTCCCAATGATGTACCCAAGTAATACCTGAGCGGAACTTGATAAGGTACCCAGGAGTCCTTCCGGATCGAAGGGTATACCAAAACCATTATACATATGGTTTTCACCAATGACAAATAAATCGATGGATCTACCCAGGTTTGTTTCGAGTCCAAAAGGATTATCGCCTCCCAGAAAATATAAAAGAGCCCAATGGGTAATTAGAAGTGTAAAAGCGGTGATAATTAAAATAGATGTTTGGCGAATCAGGCTGATTAAAATACCCGCTAAAATAAAGGCCAGGGCTATACGCTGCAACACCCCAAAAACTCTTAAATCTGAAATGTGTGTTTGGTAAAATGGAAACCAGTTGAGAAGAAGTCCAATTATAAAAATAATGCCTCCTCTCTTAATCAGTTTTTTTAAAATAGGTATAGCGTTAGATGAATTTAATTTCTTTAATGAAATGGACATTGAAAGGCCAATCACGAACAAAAAGCTGGGGAATACTAAATCTGTTGGAGTACATCCATGCCATGATGCATGTTGAAGAGGAGGGTAAACATAGCTCCATGAACCTGGAGTATTCACTATAATCATAAGGCATATCGTTAGTCCTCTTAGTACATCAATAGAAAGAATTCGGTTTTTCATGCTTTTTTGAAATAAAGTTTATGAAATATAGGTAATAGTAATTAAACATAAAATTTTATTGCCCTACGACCGATTTTGAAGAATATACAGTTTAAAATTTACGATGAAGTTATTATAGAAGGAGTAGAATAATACCCATTTAGGGAGCTTAATTGCTAAGACCGGTCAACCAAAACAAATCTTAAAAAACCATTATGTATTTAACTCATAGATTATAAACACTGCTCCCTAAAGGTATTAATCATTTTAATTTAAATTTCTTGCTGTTCCAAAAATAGTGCGCAAGCCCTAATTATGCAAAATAATTTACATTTTTTTTATATTTTAGTTAAATATCAAGTTTAATTATTGAATATTACGTGTTTTATTGATGAAAATTAATTTTAATTTAGCTGTAGTGTTTTGTGAGAAAGCATTAGATGCAATGTGTAATTAACAGAGTAGTTTTTACATGAAATGGGTGTAAAAATTTAAGAAACTAAGTGTTAATTTTTTCGCATATTTGTAAATCTATTTTTTCTATAGAGTTTTAGGTTCAAACATTTTGATAAAAAAAGAATTCATGAAGACAAGTTCAGTGTCTAATAAAAAATCAGATAAAATAAGTACCAAACAACGCATAATTAATTATGCGATTGAAATGTTTAATACAAATGGAGTACAAAACGTTACTAGTCGTCATATAGCCGCAGAAATGGGAATCAGTCATGGTAATTTGGATTATCATTACAATACTAAAGAAGACCTTCTGTTAGCGATCTATAAGCAAATGAGAGAAGAAATGTCGGAATCTTATTTGATAAAAGAATCATATTCAAGTTCAATAGAACACCTACATAGGCTTTTAATACATTTGGCACACTTCCATTTAAAATATAAATTCTTTCATTTAGACCTTCTGGAAATCCATCGTTCTTATCCGAGAATAAATGAGATCTTACAAGAAAATTTAAGATTGAGAAGAGATCAAATGTTAGCTTTATTTGAAAAGTTTATTGATGAGAAGTATATCATAGGAGAATCTTCAGATGAATATATTCGTTTGAGACATACGATTCGGATTGTTATTACCTTTTGGTTGATACAGCAGGAGGTATTAACGAGTTTTAAATTTCAAAAAGAAGGAGAAATGGTTAAACATATATGGGAGTTACTGATGCCATATATGACAGATTTGGGTAAAGAAGAATTTGAACGAGTTACTCAAAGGTTTTCATTTTCCAGTTAAAATGCTTAAATTATAGAAGTTATTTAACGAGCTATCAAGTCATGACAGTCATGTCTTTGAACTGTCATAACTGCATTTTTATGTCTAAATGTCAGTCGGGCTAAAATTTTGTAAAAAATTATTTTGAGAATATTGAAATTATAGCTTTCTATTGTTGAGGATATACAAAAAATATTGTTTTATGATTGAGAAATATTGATTTCTCGGAAATTAAAAAAATAATTTGGCACCCTCGCATAGTCCTTGCGGCATGTTAGTTAACTAAAAAAGTTAATTAACTATAAATTAAAAACATGAAAGTTTTAGTAATTGGAGCCGGTAATATGGGGCTCACGTATTCTGAAGGAATGTCTAATTCTCCATTTTTGGGTAAGCATAAGCTCAGAATATTTGATACCGATCCAGAAAAAATTACTGCCCTAAAAAAGAATCCAAAGTATAAGGTTTACGAAAATCTCGAAGAACCGCTTAAAGATAGCGACGTCATTTTTATTGCAGTTAAGCCCTATCACGCAGATGATCTTTTCGATAAAATGAAACCTCTCATTAATGAAGAGCAAATTTTCGTGTCATTAATGGCGGGTGTAACCATAGAATCTATTCAAAATGGTTTAGGTATTTTAAAAGTGGTTAGAACGATGCCAAATCTACCTGCGCAGGTAGGGATGGGCGTTACCTCTTATACTGAGTCCGAAGGAGTGTCAAGGCTAGAGTTATTAGCAGTTCGTAATTTATTAGATACAACAGGAGAGTCGATTCATGTTGATACAGAACGTGATATTGATGCTTCAACAGGAATATCGGGTAGTGGTCCTGCCTACGTCTTCTATTTTATGCAGTCTATGTTGGAAGCTGCTCAAAAAATGGGATTTTCAGATCACGATTCAAAAGTGCTTGTTAGTAATACTTTTGAAGGTGCAGTTAAATTATTCAACGAGTCAGATCTTTCGCCAGAATCATGGATGAACAGGGTTGCTTCTAAAGGAGGTACCACTCGTGCGGCTTTAGACTCGATGGAGGATAACAACGTGAAAGAGTTAATAAAAGAAGCTGCATATGCTGCATTTAACAGAGCTGTTGAACTTGGAAAATAGTATGAACCTATATTAAAATTATGGATGATTTAAAAAGAGTTGTGGTAAAGGTTGGTACTAATGTATTAACCAATAAAGACAACCGCATTTTACAGCCAATTTTAAAAGAGCTAGTGCGACAGATAAGTGTTTTATATGAGCGTGATATCATGACAATCTTAGTGTCTTCTGGTTCGTCGATAGCAGGACAGGAAATCCTTGGGCATTCGGATATAGAAGATCCATCTACAAGAAGACAAGTTTTTTCTGCTGTTGGTCAACCCCGAATGATGCGACATTATTATGGGTTGTTCCATGATTATGGAATGCGTTGTGCTCAGGTTTTAGCGACCAAACGCGATTTTGCCCCAGGAAGACACCGTGAGAATATGATCAATTGTTATGAAGGATTGTTGTCGGAGGGAGTTATTCCGGTTGCGAATGAAGATGATGCCGTTTCATTATCAATGTCTATGTTTTCTGATAATGATGAATTAGCCAGTTTGGTTGCTGAGCTTACCAATGCGGATATGCTCATAATTCTGACAGATATTGACGGTCTGTATACAGGGCATCCAGATGATGATGATTCCGAAAAAATTGATGAAGTTAAAGTTGATGAGAATGTTGAAAAGTATGTTCAGGAATCTGAAAAGGGCGAAGGTGAAGGCCGCGGAGGTATGGAGTCAAAATTAAAGATAGCAAAAGGTGCTGCCGGCAAAGACATACCTACATTTATAGCAAATGGTAAACGCGAAAATGTAATAGTAGATATTATAGACGGAAAAGAAGTCGGTACAAAGTTTATTTCTTAAAAATAAAATTAAATTCATGGAACTTTTAAATTCAGAATTAAAAAATAAAGTACTTGACTCAATGATGAAGATTATTGATCGAGAACGAGAGAACATCATTAATGAGAATAAAAAAGATTTAGAAGCATTTGATCGTGATGATCAGGCTTTATATGATCGATTAGTCGTTAATGAGGCTAAGGTAGATGGGATGATTCAAGCCATTAAAGAGGTGAAAGATCAAGAAGACCCTGTGGGTCAGCTAAAATCGGAAATTGTTTTGGATAGTGGTTTGAAAGTTACAAATAGAACGGCTCCATTTGGTACCATTATGATCATATATGAATCAAGACCAGATGTAACGATAGAGGCGGCTGTTTTAGCTTTTAAAGCGAATAATAAAATCTTCTTAAAAGGAGGGAAAGAGGCATATAATAGTAATGTAATACTTGAAAAATGCTGGCATGAGGCCCTGGAGGTTAATGGGCTTTCAAGAGACTGGATTACTTTATTACATATTAATAGGCAAGAGACTCAGGAGTTCTTAAAAAATCCACCAGAGCAATTGGATTTGATTGTTCCTCGCGGCGGTGAACGACTGATACAGTTTGTGAAAGAGCATTCGACTTGTGCAGTTTTAGTAAGTGGTCGGGGAAATAATTTCTTATATGTCTCTGAGGATGCAGATTGGGAAAAAACTCTTAAAGTCATTGTGAATGCAAAAACCGACAAAATCTCTGGATGTAATGCTTTAGATAAGGTGCTTATCAATAAGCATATTCCCAATTATGAGGCTAAGGTGAAAGCGTTAGAAGAGGTTTTAAAAGCTGTTAATGTAGATATTTTAGTAGATTCATCGATCAAGGGTATTCTTAGTGATGCTACTGAAATTCCTGAGGAAAATACCTGGTATGAAGAATTTCTGGCACTTAAGATAGTTTTAGCTGAAGTGGATAGTTTAGATCAGGCCATTGAAATGATTAATAAATATTCCGGAGGTCATTCAGCATCCATTTTAACCGAAGATAAAGTTAAGGCACAGAAATTTATGGAACAAGTAGACAGTGCTGCTGTTTATCACAATGCATCTACCCGATTTACCGATGGAGGACAGATGGGTGTAGGAGCAGAGCTGGCAATCAGTACAGATAAATTACATCACCGTGGACCTCTTGGTTTAAAACAATTAGTAACTAATAAATATTATGTTTTTGGTGATGGTCATGTAAGGGTTTAAACAAGACTCTTATACCTGTTTATATAATGAAAAACCCTCATGATTTCATGAGGGTTTTATTATTTTGTGATTTGTTATATAGAAAGATCAAAGTAGATAGAACTAGCTTTATTTTCATCAGTGATTTCTTCCCCTTTAATTATCTCATTGTTAGGATTGAGTACTTTCAGATTTACTTTCCAGTACCCCGTCATTGTTAATGAAAGTTTACCATTATATAATTTTGATTTGGCATTGAAAGTGAGGTTTTCATTATTTGGCGAACTGTGGTTATCCATACCAGGCATTCTAGGATCAATTGCAATGGTGTAGTTTTCTACAATCGAAAAGGTCATCATGTTTTCCATTTTGTACAGTACCGCTCCAAAGTCATTTATACTTACATTAAGTTCTGAGGGTACCATTGCTAAAACATATTTGCTTTCATCGTTACCCTTAAATACGTTAACAACTCTATATTCGTCTTCATTGTTGACGACATTGATGTTTTGGGTGATGGAATATGCCTCTCCGTTAATTTCAAAATCAACTTTTAAACTCCAATACTCTTCGATATTTCCAGGCATTTGGAACACTATAAAACCTTTAAATACTGAAGAAATTTCGGTTTCAGTAATTTGAGATTTAGGACAAGAATGTTGCATCTCAGTCATATGCATTACCGGAGTCCAATTCACACTTGCATTTTCAACATAGTCTTCAGAATTTTTATTCTTAATTCGCATGGTAAGTTCGTTGTAACCCACGTAAAATTGATCAGTTGCGGAATATATTTCTATTTGATATAGATCATCTTCAATAACATCTACTAAGTTTAGATTGGCAACCGGATCGATAATTTCTTCTGGAGTATCATCACTTGATGAACAAGCAGTTAATGTAATTGTAAGTATTAGAGCTGTAAAAATGTTTTTTATATTTTTCATTGTTGTTATGTTTAGTTATTGAATTGTATATGATAAGGTCAAAAAGAAATTACGTCCCATTCTCGGGATATTTTTCCAATCGGTATAAGTTGAATAATTAGCGTCAAAAATATTTTCCACTCCAGCCTTTACATAGAAGTCA
The DNA here is from genome assembly GCF_900116365.1 of Zhouia amylolytica. Classification (GTDB taxonomy): domain Bacteria; phylum Bacteroidota; class Bacteroidia; order Flavobacteriales; family Flavobacteriaceae; genus Zhouia; species Zhouia amylolytica. Next base: position 543,001 of record NZ_FPAG01000002.1, read on the forward strand.
TCATTGGCTATATAAAATTGCTTTCCAACGGAAGCTGATAAAATGGTGTAGGCATTTGTCTGATCTTCTCCATATAATGAATTGTAATGCGATTGTTTGACTGCACCATTACAGCTCACATTAGCTGAAAATTTATGCTGATTGAAAGTGATCTGACCTCGATATTGAATCGGACTTATAAGCGGTAGATTTTCATTATCCTGATCAACTCCCCGCTGATATGAGATAAGTCCAGACCACTTAAAAACTTTATTGAATTCGTAGGAGGCATCTAGCAAAAGGTTTGTAATTCTTGCGCTTTCCAGACTGGTGTACACTTTAATTCCGTCTGCTCCTATAGTCATCGGACTTAGGGAAGTGTCTGGTACTCCAATGATATAATCCTTTATCAAAAAGTAATTACCCTCTAAATGGGTTTTAAATGAGCTTTTTTCAAATCCTATTTTACCATTAAATGCTGTTGATTTTTCATTTTTAAGTTCTGGATTTCCAACATAGTCATAATTATCAAAACTATTGTATAGGTAGAAACCGTATCCTTCAGACACCGAGGGAGGACGATCGCCATATGAACTTCCCAGGCTGAAATGAAAATTACCTAAGGCTTTATGAAGCTGTATTGAAAAACTTTTTAAGAATCGTGCCTGACTGTCTTCTATTTCGGGATAGAATATCTTAAGGCTATTCAGTCCAATCTCGTCTTTAACATTGCTGTTTTGGATGTCAATTCTCGTAGACACGATCAGCCTAGACCATTCCAGTTCGATCTGATCTTTAACAAAGATACCTATATCCAAAGTTCGTATATCGGGCCAGGTAAGCATAAACATAGTGTCTTCGTTAGGGTTGTTAGGGTACATGGTCATTTCAGCCAATGATTTATTATAATATCCGTCTACTTTAAAGGTGAAATTATGACTGTCAAATCCCATACCTGCTGAAGAATAAAATCCGTATGTATTACTCCAACCGGGCATATCCATATGAATAGGCACCTCTGGGCGTTGGGTGTCGTCCATGACGTGTTTTATGTTGTTAAAGTATAGTTTGGTTTCCCAATCAGATAAACGGTTAAACAACAAATCTTGCTGAAAACTTAAGGAACCAATAATGCCGCGAGCTAATGAAACATCCATGGGCAATGCAGGGTAGCCTATGTCTCTGGCTTCGTCATATATAAATGAAGCAGACAATTGCTGTTGCTCATTCAGTTTGTAACCGCTGTTGATAGCGAGATTATATTTCTCATACTGGGAGAAAGGTATCTCTTCAGCATCGCCTGCCTTATAATCATCAGCTATACGGTATACCAAGTCTGTATTTATAAAAAATTCGTTGTTTGAATAACTGGCTTTACCTCCAAGGACATAAAGGTTGTTATTCGATTCAAATCCGCTATCAAATAAACCTTTCCAGCCTTGATTTTTGAACCCTTCTTTGTCCAGGTTTAAATTGATTCCTCCGCCAATGGTATTTCCGTATACAGCACCTTGCTGACCCGATCCTATTTCAATTTTAGATAGGTTTGATACATCCACATAAGATGTAACGGGATCCATTTTATCGGTACAGGCTCCGAAAATTCGCATTCCATCAATTGTAACAGCCAGTCTTTCAGACGACATACCATTGAGCATAGGTTCCCATGCATATGCACCTCGCTTTATCATGTTTATTTTCTTCGCGCTTTCAAGGTATTCATCAAGAGATGAGAGGGGTTTTACTTCACTCTGGTAGTTTAAAGTATTATTCTTGAGGTTTTTAGATATTAATATAACCTCTTCTAAATTTATCGGCAGAATAAGTGTGTCCTTGTGTTCGGTTTGTTGAGCTATTAATTTAAAGTTGAATAATAGGCATACGGCAATACCTGAACATAAAGCACCTTTTCTGGATGCTAAAAGGCCGTATAAGGCCTTATGCATCATTTTACAGATACTCATATAGTTGTATAAAAATGATTAATATAAAATACGTTGCAGATGAAGAGATTGCATCTGCCTTAATAAGGTATTAATACACTTTTGGGGGGTGTGGTATTGTGAAAGCAAATAAATTGGAAGTTACACTTTCATCATGCCCAAAAATAGGGGAGTGAAATTGTTTAGAGGTAAAAGTGTTGATAAAAGAAAACGTTTTAAAACAAATTATTTGAAATGTTTCAGTTTTTAGTTGTTTTCCCTCAAAAGGATTCTTATCCTGTTCGGTTGTTTCCTGAGCCAGCATTTTGCTCAAGTAGCACTTTCCGTCACAATTAAGCTCTGGTTTATCTTTGTTTTCGCAAAGAACCTCACTAATGTACTTGTAGTTTATAATATAGTCTACTACAGGCCATAGTGGCTTAAACAAAGTAGAGATCGCTATGATTAGGATGAGGTATTTCACGGCTGTAAAATTAATTACTTGTCGCTTAAAACGAGATGATAATTGTCATTTTAACTTTTTAAACTATATTTTTTAGTGAGGTTCATTTATTGAAAAATATCCTGGATTTCCTGAGGAATTCGCAAAGGTTTTTTCGTAGAAGCATTTATCAAGCACCAATTAGTTTCAGCTTTAACTAATAGTTTGTCAGTTTGGGAATTATACATTTCAACGATTCGAACCGATCTGACTCCTTCTGAGTTGGCTACATAGGTTTTGAGCTTGATTATGTCATTGATCAGGGCTTCTCCCTTGTATTCTATATGGTGACTTAAAACCACCCAAAGGTATTTTTCTTGTAAAATTTTATCAGTAAGCGTAATCCAGTGTTCCTCTGCAATATCCTGAACCCATTGAACATAACGAACATTGTTTACGTGGTTCATAGAATCGAGGTCTTCCTTCCGAACGGTAATATGTTTTTCGTAGATCTTCAATATTACTTTTCTAAAATTTCAACTTCAAAGAGTTTATTCCACTTTTTACCGGTAACAAAAAATGTACGGGTCGATGGGTTGTAAGCAATACCATTTAATACGTCTAAGCCTGCATGTTGCTTTACCTTTTCCTTTAAACCACTGAAATCTATTACTCCTTCAACAGCTCCATTTTCAGGATTGATAATTACTCCTACTTCCTTCTCAAATTGCCAGGTATTGGCATATATTTTATTATTCACAAATTCCAGCTCATTGATTTTTTGAAGTTTGGCTTTGTTGGTATATACTTCAATGTGATTTTCTTCTTGCAGAGTTTCCGGATTGAGGGTCCAGATACGTTCTGTTCCATCGCTTTTATATAATTGTTGCCCGTCATTACATAAACCCCATCCTTCTTTACTCGCATTATAGGTGAAAGTTTCCAGTTTTTTAAAATTGTCGACATCGTAGACAAAACCAGTTTTACTTTCCCAGGTAAGTTGGTATACTTTATCATTTAGAATGGAAATACCTTCTCCAAAGTAGGAGTTAGCCAACTTTATTTCTTTATATACTTCACCGGTTTTGTAATCAATCTTCATTAGTTTGGATAATCCTCTGCGTCCGGTTCCTTCATACAAGGTGTCATTGTAAAATTCTAATCCCTGTGTAAAGGCTTCTATGTCATGTGGATATTCATTTAGGATCTTATAGGTATATATCTTGGGAGCGGTATTATTGAAGACTATGAAGGATTTTGAAATCTTAATTGGTTCATCATCATTTATATTAATATGAGCCTCAAGAAGGTGTTTTCCAAGTTTAACATCTGTTAACTGAAGCTTATTTGATGTTACATTGATGGGGTTACCATTAAGCGTGTAGTCAACGGATGAAATATCTAATTGTTTAGGGTTTTTAATAGCTAACTTTATTTCATCGTTTAGATGAATGTTCTTGTTTTCAGGAGTAATTTCTAACGATAATCTATTTTTTTTTGTTGCATGTTTTCCGTTACATGATAGTGCAAAAACAGATAAAAAACTGATAATTAAAATCTTATGGGTTCTCATTAATTTCGTTGATTTTGATCGCAAGTTATTCAATAAAATTAAGATGTCGAAATGGTTGTGAAAACTTAAAATTATTGTACCTTTGCACCCGGCAAGTCCTACACGACCAGCTCCTGTAGAATCCCCCAGGGTGGGAACACAGCAAGGGTATACGGTCGTAGCGGTGCGATGTAGGTAGCTTGCCTTTTTTTGTGCCTTATTGTTAGGTGTTTCTGATGATAAAATACGGGATCGTTTTTAATAAAAGTGCATTAAAAATTATTGATCATCTTAGCCGTCCTTAATCAAGCTGTATAATATTCTTCAGATATAGGTGAGGAGGTGTTTATTAGCCGTGAAGTGGAGTTGTCCGGAGGCTGCAATTTGAATTCTACAGTTTTTAATACGATGTATATATGCTTTATGTATGCTTTATCCCTGGGGTATCTATGCCTTTGCACCGGGCCTAGAGTATGTTAAAATTGCTCTTAAGGTGTTGTGTATTTAGGGTTACCTTTTTGAATCGTTAAGACTGATTTCTGCTTATTGCTTGACGAGGTGCTTGAAAAATTAATTATTTTGACCTTTTTAGACCTGAGTGTTAGGTTTGATCCCTATTTGTTTTGTTTCTTTGTCAACCAAAATTTAACCTTAAACCATGTCGAAAGTTGTTTTAATTACAGGCGGATCATCCGGTATCGGTAAATCAATAGCTGAATTTTTAACGAATAAAGGATTCGTTGTATACGGTACTAGTCGTAATCCTGATCGTGTTAAAGAAGGTTTGAGCTTTAATCTGGTAAGGTTGGATGTAGGAGATACTGCCAGTATACAATCGGCGGTAGATACCATTGTATCGAAGGAAAAAAGACTCGATATTGTAATTAACAATGCCGGTGTTGGTATTACAGGACCTATTGAGGAAACTCCCCGGGAGGAAATTCATAAGGTGTTTAGCACGAACCTTTATGGTCCGATAGAAGTTATGAAGGCTGTACTGCCTCCAATGCGTAAGCAAAAGCAGGGTTTAATCATAAATATAACTTCTATTGCGGGTTATATGGGGCTTCCTTACAGAGGACTTTATTCAGCTTCTAAAGGAGCTCTTGAGCTTGTTACAGAAGCGATGCGTATGGAAACTAAAGATTTTGGTGTTCAGATCACAAATTTAGCTCCAGGAGATTTTGCTACTAACATAGCTTCAGGACGGTACCATGCACCTGTTTTAACGGGTTCGCCATATGAAAAGCCTTATGGGGATACGCTTAATTTAATAAATGAGCATGTCGATGATGGGGGTGATCCGAACGATGTCGCTGAAACTGTATATAAGATTATAAATACTACAAAACCTAAGGTGCATTATAAGGTAGGGGCCTTTATGCAGAAGTTCTCAATTGTTCTTAAGAATATTTTACCAGACAAAGTTTACGAGAAACTATTACTAAATCATTATAAGTTGTAGTTTTGCACCAAAGTTAAAAATACACAACTAAATATTAACAGATGAAATTTTTTATCGATACTGCAAACCTAGATCAGATTAAAGAAGCTGAAGCACTAGGTGTACTGGATGGTGTTACTACGAACCCATCATTAATGGCAAAGGAGGGTATTACAGGGAGAAACAACATTTTGAAGCATTATGTTGATATCTGTAATGCTGTTGAAGGAGATGTATCTGCTGAAGTAATTGCTACTGACTTTGAGGGAATTATAAAGGAAGGAGAAGAGTTGGCTGAATTACATGAACAGATTGTTGTTAAGGTGCCTATGATTCAAGATGGTGTGAAAGCTCTTAAATATTTCAGCGATAAAGGTATCAGAACGAACTGTACATTGGTATTTTCAGTTGGTCAGGCTCTTTTAGCGGCTAAAGCTGGGGCAACATATGTATCTCCATTTATTGGACGTTTGGACGATATATCTACTGATGGATTGCAGTTGATTGCAGATATCAGACAAGTATATGATAACTACGGGTTTGAAACACAAATTCTAGCAGCTTCAGTTCGTCATACAATGCACGTAATTGACTGTGCTAAAATTGGTGCTGACGTAATGACTGGACCATTATCTTCAATAACAGGATTATTAAAACATCCTTTAACTGATATTGGATTAGAAAAATTCCTTGCTGATTACAATAAAGGAAATAGTTAATTAAAGATATATTATACACTACAGTTTGTAGTATGTATAAAATTAAAAACCCGCTCATTGAGCGGGTTTTTTTGTTTTTATCTCAGTTCAGCTCCGAGTTGTTTTTCGAAGCTACTCTGAAGCTTATTCATTATTTTGTCTATTTCCTTATCCTTCAAAGTTTTTTCATCATCTTGTATAGTGAAGCTCACTGCGTAGCTTTTCTTACCTTCCGGTAATTTATCACCTTGGTAAACATCAAACAAATTGATGTTTTTTAACCGTTTACGCTCACTTTGTTGAGCTATATTAAAGATCTCCTTGAAGGTGATGTTGTTGTCGATTAAGAGAGCAAGGTCTCTTCGCACTTCAGGGTATTTCGGAATATCGGTAAATTTAAGTTTGTTAAAGCTCGCTGCTTCTAAAACTTTATCCCAATTAAATTCTGCGTATAATACTTCTTGTTTGATATCGAAGAATTTTAAAATAGATTTTTTAACGATACCAAATTCAACGAGTTTCATTTTACCAAGGCTTAGTGACAGCCCTTCCGAAAACACATCAGTTTTGATCGGAGCTGCTTTAAGCTTTGTTATACCTAGTCTTTCAAGGACAGTTTCCACAATACCTTTGGTGTAAAAGAAATCGCCTTTTTGTAATGAATTATTCCAGCTTTCAGCGTTTTTGTTTCCACTTACAAAAATACTCATCCTTTTATTTTCTGTTCTACCGTTTTCGTAGTTATGGTAGGTTTTACCAAATTCAAACAGTTTAAGATCCGGATTACGTCTGTTAATGTTATAGGAAACAGCTTCTAAGCCATTAAATAATAACGACTGTCTCATAACGCTTAGGTCTGAACTCAATGGGTTTAGCATTTCAACATTGTGTTCTTCCTTAAGACTTTCTGTTAGTTTTATGTATTCAGCAGAAGTCAATGAGTTCGACATAATTTCATAGAACCCTTGAGCTACCAATTGATTTCCAATTACGTTCTGTACCTTATAGTCTTCAAATCTTGAGGTAGGTGATACAGAGGCATTTAGTTTGGAATTAATTTCGATATTGTTGTATCCGTAAACCCTGAGAATTTCTTCAATTACATCGGCTTCTCTTTGTACATCAACGCGATACGACGGGATGGTTAGTCCTATTCCGGTTTCGGTAACGTTATTAATCTTAATTTCCAGGGACATTAAAATTGATTTAATGGTTTCTCTGGAGATTTCCTGTCCTACCAGGCTGTTAACCTTTTCATAGGTCAGAAAAACTTGAAAGTCTTCAAATTTAGTAGGGTAGAGGTCTACAATATCAGCAGTAACTTCACCACCGGCTATTTCCTGGATAAGTAATGCCGCTCTAAGCATGGCATATTTAGTGAAATTGATGTCAATTCCTCGTTCAAATCTAAAAGAAGCATCTGTATTAATACCATGTCTCTTTGCTGTTTTTCGAATTGAAACAGGATTGAAATACGCGCTCTCTAAAAATACTTTAGACGTATGTTCGGTAACCCCTGAGTTCAGACCACCCAGCACACCGGCAATACATAATGGCTTTTCGGTATCACAGATCATTAGATCCTCATCGCTGAGTTCTCTTTCAACTTCATCAAGGGTTGTGAATTTGGTTCCGGCTTCAAGGGTTTTAACGATGATCTTATCGCCTGTAATTTTATCAGCATCAAAAGCATGTAAGGGTTGACCCAGTTCATGCAGTACGTAATTCGTAGCATCCACTACATTATTTTTAGGGGTCAGACCTATTGCTTTTAATCTGTTTTTTAACCAATTTGGAGATTCTGTAACCTTAACTCCGGCAATAGTTACTCCACAATAACGTGGAGCAAGTTCTTTGTTTTCTACTTCTACATCTACTTTGTATGTGCGACTGTTTACATGAAAACTACTTACTGATGGAGTTATGAGTTGTAAATTATGTTCTTTTTGAACAAGTCCTGCCCTTAGATCTCTTGCTACCCCATAATGGCTCATAGCATCGGCTCTGTTTGGGGTAAGACCTATTTCAAAAACAGTATCACTTTCAATTTCAAACAGCTCTGCACATGGTGTGCCAGGTTCTAGTTCTTCGTTAAGTACCATGATACCATCATGACTTTTACCAAGACCTAATTCATCTTCGGCACAAATCATTCCGAAGCTTTCTTCGCCTCGAATTTTTCCTTTTTTTATCTGCCAGGGCTCTCCTTTTTCGTCATATAAAACGGTACCAATAGTGGCAACCGGAACTTTTTGACCTGCATCAACGTTTGGAGCTCCACATACTATTTGTACAGGTGTATTATTTCCTATATCTACCTTGGTAATTTTCAATTTATCTGCATTTGGATGTTTGATGCACTCCAAAACATGTCCAACGACAACACCGTTTAACCCACCTTTAACAGATTCAAATTTTTCTACGCCCTCTACTTCAAGTCCAAGATCTGTTAAAAGTTCTGAAGTTTTATCAGCTTCCCAATCTAATGAGATAAATTGTTTTAACCAGTTGTAAGATATTTTCATTTGTTTGCTTTTATAGTAACAATATTCAGTGCCTTAACATTCTATCCGAAGAACATAAATGAATCTCCTTTCCAGAAATGCACCAACGGAGGGCAAAGATAAATTAATGCTAGTAGTTCTCAAACTGATAAAAATATTTTTCTGGCCAGAAACGTCTAATTTTTTAATATCCCCGTATATGTTTATGTAACAAATGTTTAATTACTAACCAAATCAAACATGAAATCAATAAAAATTTTAGCTTTAGTGGCAACTGTAGTATTCACTGTAGGTTGCGAAGACACAAAAAAGAAAGAACAAGAACAAGTTGATAAGGCTGTTCAGACTATAGATTCTGTTCAAAATACGATTGAAGCATCTGCTGAATCATTAAAAAATGTGGCAGATGATGTTCATGAAGCCGTAAAGGAATTAGACAGTATTTAGAACTTCACTTAATTAACTCAAAAAAATCTATTCGATGAAAACTTATAAACTTGTATTATCAACCTTTGTGTTAGGATTATTTTTTTCAACCCAAACAGCTATGGCTCAGGGTAAGTCTGTTGAAAAAACAGCCAAAGCAGCTTCGGAAAAAGTAGAAAAGGAAACAACGGAACTTAAAGAAAAATCAGATAAGGTTGAGGACGACACTCAGGAAGCAAAAGATAAAGCTCAGGAAAAAACTAAAAAACAGCTTGAAAAAACAAAAGCTAAGGTTCAGAGCGAAGATGATAAAGCTGATAATAATGGCCATTCTTATGGAAAAGACAAAGATGGTTTAACCGGTAAGGCTTATGGACAAGCTCGAGCTGAGGAGGCAAAAGAGTTGGTATCAGCTCATGAAAAGCTTTTAGCCGATAAAGAAAGTGAATTACAAAGTGGGCGTCAGAAAGTTACTGAAGCAAAAGAGCGCCTTTCAAAAGCTAAGGAAGAGGGAACCCTTGAAGAATCAGTTATAAAAGAAAAAGAGGAAATTATTGTCAGGGCTGAAGAGTCGCTTAATGAGTTGGATAAACATATCAAAAATGGCAGAGAGGCTCTGGAAAAAGAAAAAGAACGCTTAGGTAAAATTGTTTTGCCTGCAGGCGATGAGGACTAAACGATGGTATTGTTGAATAAAAAAGGTGGGTTGAATAGACCCACCTTTTTTTATGTATTAACTTATGTAGTTCCAGATGTTTTTATGTTTGGCTAGTTGCGCATAGGTATAGCGTATAATGGCATTTTCTTCTTTTGAAAGATTGGTGTCGTTCTTCAGAAGATTCATTGCGTAATAGCGAGCAGTTTTAAGGATGTCGTTATCCTTTACAATATCTGCAATTTTTAGGTTCAGGATTCCACTTTGTTGGGTACCCATAATGTCTCCCGGTCCTCTAAGTTTTAAATCAACCTCTGCAATTTCAAAGCCGTCATTAGAGTTTACCATGGTTTCTAAACGTGTTTTAGAGTCATTGCTCAGTTTATGACTGGTCATTAAGATACAGTAGCTTTGTTCTGCACCCCGACCAACTCTTCCTCTAAGCTGGTGGAGTTGGGACAGTCCAAAACGTTCAGCACTCTCTATAATCATCACCGATGCGTTAGGAACGTTCACTCCTACCTCTATAACAGTAGTAGCCACCATTATTTGAGTTTCACCCTTTACAAATCGTTCCATCTCATAATCCTTGTCCACAGGTTTCATTTTACCATGAACGATAGATATCTGATAATCAGGTAATGGGAATTCTCGGGCTACACTCTCAAATCCATCCATCAAATCTTTATAGTCTAATTTTTCAGACTCTTGAATAAGGGGGTAAACAATATATATTTGCCGTCCTTTTTCTATTTCATCCTTCAAAAACTTAAAAACCTTTAATCGATTGCTGTCGTATCTATGGACAGTTTTAACAGGCTTTCTGCCCGGTGGAAGTTCATCTATAACAGAAACATCGAGATCTCCATATAAACTCATTGCCAAGGTTCTTGGGATAGGGGTAGCGGTCATGACCAAAATATGGGGAGGAACACTATTTTTATGCCACATTTTAGCGCGTTGAGCAACTCCGAATCGATGCTGTTCATCTATAATGGCAAGTCCTAAATTTTTAAATATAACCTTGTCTTCTAATATGGCGTGGGTACCAATAAGAATATTTAACGTTCCATTTTCAAGAGCTTCATGAATAATTTTTCGTTCTGATGTTTTACTGGATCCTGTTAGTATATTGATATTGATATTTAAATCTTTAACTAACTCCAAAAGTCCGTTATAATGTTGTTGCGCAAGTATTTCCGTAGGAGCAATCAGGCAAGTTTGGCATCCGTTGTCTATAGCCAGTAGCATTGACATCAGAGCGACCATGGTTTTTCCGGAGCCTACATCACCTTGAAGTAAGCGATTCATTTGAGCTCCACTGCCTAAATCATTTCTAATTTCCTTGATTACTCTTTTTTGAGCCCCTGTTAAATCAAATGGAAGATGATTGTTGTAGAAATCGGTAAAGAATGTTCCAACCTGGTCGAATGTCAGTCCTTTAATCTTTTGCTTACGAACGATGTTTTTAGAAATGAGTTGAAGTTGAATATAGAAAAGCTCCTCGAACTTCAATCTAAATTGAGCCTTGGCCAATAGTTCCTGATCCTTTGGAAAATGAATATTAAAAAGGGCCTCATTTTTGGAAATTAGGTTTAACTCATTTAAGATTTTATTGGATAATGTTTCCTGAAACCTGCCTCGTGTTTCTATAAAAAGTTGTTGCATCAATTTATTTACAACACGATTGGTTATTCCCTTGTTATTTAGTTTTTCGGTGGATGGATATACCGGTTGCATTGTAATACGCATATTCTTTTTATGCTCCTCCAGTAATTCCATTTCCGGATGAGGCATGCTATAAACGCCATTATACCAATTAGTTCTTCCAAAAACGACATAGGGTTGATTGATCTTTATGCTCTCTTTGATCCATTTATGCCCACGAAACCAAACGAGCTCCATGCTACCCGTATCATCTGTAAAGGTGGCAACCAATCGTTTTCCTCTTTTTTGCTCAACTGTTTTTAAGTGGACAATTTTACCAACCAATTGTACATCTGCGCTGTTTCTTTGTAATTCATTTATTTTGTAATAGCGCGTTTTATCAATATAGCGGTTAGGAAATAAATTAATCAGATCCTGATAGGTGTGAATACCCAATTCTTTACGTAAAAGATCGGCTCTATTAGGGCCTACGCCTTTGAGGTAATCAATAGGGGTTTGTAGTATGTTAGGGCTTTTATTCACAACTACGAAAATATAAATAAATTGTAAGCATTCTAAGGCCTGTAAAAATTTAAATTTTGGGGTGATTGCATTTAGTTTTAGGTGTTCGTTCTGTATTTCGTTAACTTTTGCATATTTTAGAATAAAATACCCAAGACATACATGAATAAAACTTTACTTTTTATTTGCTTTATCATTTATAACGCGGTTTTTTCTCAGGCTACCTCGAATGCCGGGGTAGATATTCTTAAAGGAAAGGCATCTATAAAAATAAATTCAGAACAGAAATCCGTTTCCGGTACTGTGGTATATAATTTTCATGTTATGGCTAAAACCGATTCCTTAACGGTAGATGCCCGACACATGAATTTTTCTGAAATTTTGCTACATAATGCGAGGGTGAGATATCGCTATACGGGAGATAAATTAATTATATATAAAAAATTCAGAAGTGGTAAGAATTACGACTTGACCATAAGTTTTAATACTACTCCATCTAAAGCTATGTATTTTATCGGTTGGGACGAACCTAATCGGAATAAAGAGTTATGGACCCAGGGACAGGGTAAATACACGAGTCATTGGTTGCCTAGTTTTGATGATATGAACGAAAAGGTTGAATTCGATTTATCAGTAACTTTTAACAGGGCCTATGTGGTGATTGCTAACGGAGATTTAAAAAGTGTAAATGTCAGTGGTGAATCTAAGACGTGGAATTATGATATGTCTGCGCCCATGAGTAGTTATTTATTAGCATTGGCGATAGGTGACTTTGATAAAAAGGTGATTTATTCTGAGGGGGGAGTTCCGATTGAATTATACTATCGTCCAAAGGATGAAGTAAAACTGGAACCCACATATAAATACACCAAACAAATATTTGATTTTTTAGAAAAGGAAATAGGGGTGGCTTATCCCTGGCAGAACTATAAGCAGGTGCCGGTTAGGGATTTTATGTATGCAGGCATGGAGAACACGACCCTTACTATTTTTTCTGATCGATATGTCGTTGATACAATTGCCTATAACGATGAAAACTATGTGAATGTGAATGCTCATGAGCTTGCTCATCAATGGTTTGGAGATTTAGTTACTGAAGTTGACGGTGGACATCATTGGTTACATGAAGGGTTTGCAACCTATTATGCTTTGTTAGCGGAAAGAGAAATATTTGGAGATGATTATTATTTTAATGCATTATACGAATCGGCAAAGCAATTGACAGATTTAAGTAAACAGGGTAAGGGAGAGGGTCTATTGGATCCAGAAGCCAGCAGTTTAACGTTTTATCAAAAAGGCGCCTGGGCGCTTCACGTTTTAAGATCGCAGATCGGATCTCATGCTTTTAGGGAGGGGATAAAGAACTATTTGAACCGTTACGCTTATAAAAATGTTACGGTTGATGATTTTTTACGGGAAATGGAGGCTTCCAGTGGTAAAGATCTAAATGAATTTAAGCAAACATGGTTGATGAATAAGGAGTTTCCGAAGTCTGAGGCCTTTAACCATTTGAAAAGGAATAAATCATTACGGGATTTAATTCGTTTAAAGGATAGAAGGGATACTTGGCTATCTGAAAAGGAACGTTATAACTTACTGGATTCTATTTTAGAAGGTAATTATTACTATACGTTAAAGCAAGAAGCTGTTGTGCAGTTAAAAAAACTACCACTTTCTGTGGCTATGCCTCTTTATAAGAAAGCGTTTAAATTAAAAGACCTGAAGGTGAGACAGGTGTTGTCAATGACTTTGGATAGTATTCCTCCCGATCTCCAATCTGATTATGAAAGTTTACTTTCTGATCAAAGTTATACTACCATGGAAAATGCTTTATTCAATCTCTGGAGAAATTTTCCGAGTCGAACCTCCATTTACCTGGATAAAACAGACGGTATTCATGGTTTTAATAATAAGAATATTAGGATGTTATGGTTAACACTGGCAATTCTAACGGAGGATTACAATACTGTAGAAAAGTCGTCTTATTTTGACGAATTATCCGGTTATACTTCATCCAGGTTCAATTTTGAAGTAAGGCAAAACGCATTTATAATGCTGAATGAGTTGCAGGCCTTTACGGATCAGAATTTAAAGGATTTGGTTAATGCCTGTTTACATCATTCGTGGCAATTTGCTAAATTCTCAAAATCACTTTTAACCGATTTATTAAATGATTTAACATATAAAATTAGATTTGAATCTATTATTTCCGAACTTAATACTAAAGAACAAACCTTTTTAAAAAGCAAGTTACAATGAGAGCGCTGGTAATTTCGGGTGGTGGCAGTAAGGGGGCCTTCGCCGGCGGAGTGGCTCAGTATTTAATAGAGGAATTACAGAATGATTATAAATTGGTAATAGGAACTTCAACCGGAAGTTTACTCGCTAATCACTTAGCATTAAATAAGGTTGAGAAGATTAAAAAGGTTTACACCTCGGTAACCAATGATGATATTTTTAATAAATATCCTTTTACCATTAAAAATAAGTATGGAATACAAAGTGTAGGGATTAATCACGTTAATGTCCTTCGAAATTTTTTAAGAGGTAGCAAAACATTTGGAGAGAGTTATAATTTGCTAAATTTAATACGTAACACATTAACTAAAGAGGAATTTTTAGCCTTAAAACATTCTGGTAAAGAAGTAGTTGTTACTGTTTCAAATTTATCGATGAATGAGGTTGAGTATAAATCGATTTTAGATTATGATTATGAAGAATACTGTGAATGGGTATGGATATCTGCAAATTACACTCCTTTCATGAGCCTGGTAAGAAAGAATGGCTGTGAGTACGCCGATGGAGGTATTGGAAGTATGGTTCCAATAGAGGAGGCGATTAAACGAGGTGCTACTGAAGTTGATGCAATTATATTACAAACGGAGGTTACACATTTAAACCGGATGCCGTCAAAAAATGCTTTTTCATTACTGACGAATATGTTTGCTTTTATGTTAGATCGAATAGAGAATCAGAATATAAAAATTGGGAAATTTGTGGCAAGTAATCATAATGTGATCATAAATTTTTATTACACTCCAGTGGTTTTAACCACAAATTCATTAATTTTTGACGAAGAAAAAATGACTAAGTGGTGGCAAAGGGGGTTTGAATTTGCACAATTTAAGAATCAACAGACATCAGAGATATAATTAAACAAGTTAAGAATGAAGGCATTGGTAATTAGTGGAGGAGGTAGTAAAGGTGCATTTGCTGGTGGAGTGGCACAATATTTAATGGAAGTCGAGCAAAAAGATTACGATCTTTATGTTGGAACTTCTACCGGTAGTTTAATAATACCGCATTTAGCGAGTCGAAATATTGAAAAGCTATACGATATTTATACAACAGTTACGCAACGTAAAATATTTAGTAATAATCCCTTTGTTGTCAGGAAGAAGGATGGAAAGGAATATGTTGCAATGAATCATATAAATGTAATTTGGCAGCTTATTAAAGGGAAGCGGACCTTTGGAGAGAGTAAAAGTCTAAGGAAAAATATAAGGAGAAATTTAACTCCGGAAGAATTCAATATTCTAAAGGATAGTAATAAAGATGTTGTAGTGACTGTAAGTAACCTTTCCAAAAACAGGGTAGAATACAAATCTATCAACGATTTTGATTACGATGATTTTTGTGACTGGATCTGGATGTCATGTAATTATATTCCATTTATGACGCTGGCAAAAAAGGACGGATGCGAATATGCTGATGGGGGGTTTGGAAGTGTGGTTCCGATAAGAGAAGCTATTAAGCGTGGTGCTACTGAAGTTGATGCTATTATTTTAGAAACCGAGAACATGGAGTTCAATAAAGTTTTGGGAAAGAACCCATTTTCACTTATGGTTAATTTATACACCTTTGTACTGGATCAGCTAGAGTATCACGATATTGTAGAAGGGAAGTTAGCCGCTATGAATAAGAATGTTAAACTGAGAACTTTTTATACCCCTAAACGGTTAACTGAGAACTCATTATATTTTAATAAAGAATTGATGAAGGAATGGTGGAAAGAGGGTTATGGTTATGCAAAAGAACGGCTGGAAGCAGAGCGAAAGCAAAGTGTCAAAAACATTAATTTAGCAGGATAAAATAAAGAATTAAAAAAGCCGCTGTAAGCGGCTTTTAATTTTTCTTGATCGACGTGGGATTACCACATCGAGTCAACTTCTTTTTTTATAAATGCTAAGGCTGCACTTGATGGTGGTTGTTTTTCTAAAAGTTCATTGAGCACTGTCTCTCTTAATTTATTAGCGGTTTCGGCCTGCATTCCTGCTTTACGAATAAGCTGGATAGTTGCATTTTTAGCAGTTTTTACGATGTTCCAGCATTCGTCACTCATGTATATTTGCTGAGCAATATTGTGATCGAATTCGCTTTCGATAGATCGTATTAATAATCGTTCATAATCATTTTTATCAGCTGATTCAGGAACGGTTCTGGTAAGTAGCTTTGCAGGACTAATTCTTTCTAGAAATAAAGCCATTCTCTCATAAGCCTGAAGTCGTATCGGCATTGCATTCTTTTGGGCATCTTTTTGGATTAAAAACCTTCTTCTTCCTTCCTCATTTTTTGTGTGAAGGTTAAAGAAGTAGTAGGCTATAACTCCAGTTATTATTGTTGGTACCGTAAAGGCAATTACATAGAAGAGAATGTTTTCCATTTTTTTATAGTTTATTTAAAACTAAAGTAAATAAAATTATTGGTTTCAGCGGTTCATCCAATTAGAGGTATGCCTCTTAATTCCCATTTTTAATATTGTCTCTTACCCAAAGGTAAAAATTGTCGAATGACGGATGAATACGGATAATGGTTAAATCTTTCTCTCCTGCAACGGCTGAAGTTTTTATTTCATTAGCTGGAGTTTCGAAATCATTTTGAAAAACCTCTCCTATAGCAGCAGCTCTAGAGCCACTAATAGCCCAGTCATTACTATTATTTTCTGCCGAAACCATAAAGCCCTGGTGTTTTTTGGCTGCGGTTGCGATTTTTCCTAAAAATTCTTTAGCAGACGCTTCTATTGTACTGCTTCCCGTTTTAGAGCCGAAAATAGAAGAGTTATTTGATAAAATCGTAATGGCACCATTTTGAACACCAACCTGCGCATTTTCCCCTAATGATTTTTTTAGGTCAGTAAGAATAATCAGAGCGATGGAGTCATTGGCGCTGAAAGCATCACGTAAGCCCTTTAACTGTGCCTCTTTATTTTCAAGTGCTTTTAAAGTTTTATTCATGCTATTTGACTGTTGAGTCGAAGCTGAAAGAAACTTGTTCATGTTATTAAGCAGTTCTTTATTACTTTCAGAAAGTTGTGTCACCTGAGTATCGAGACTATTCACCTTTCTTTCCGCACTTCCAAGATCTCTTTGCGTTTTTGTGAGTAGGGTGGTTGTGGAGTCTAGTTGTGAACTTAAGGATTCCACCTGATCTTTTAATTCTCTTCTGCTTTGTGCGAATACACCTGTAGTTAATAAAAGTAATGTTAAAGTAGGTAAAAGGTACTTCATTAGTAAAGGTATTAAGTTTTAATTATTTTAAAATCGACGCAATTTATTAATTTTTAAAAAGTAATTCACCATAGATAATTGGTGAAATTAGCGCAATAGCGTTAAATTTATAACATTGGTAATGTGTTTACATGTATAACAGGTGTTTCCTGTAAAATCATTTTCAATCATTTGACCCACCTAAATACGGGCATTCTTTTAATTCTTGCATGCCGTTAAACGGCACCTTATGTTTATTATAATTATGGGCAGCTGCTAAGGTTTGTGTCATATTTTTATCGCCTAAACTAACATCTACATCATCCATGGTAAACTGGCAGGGATGTTCATAGCCACATGCATGGGTGATTTCGAGTAATTCTTTTTTAAAAGTCTTAAAATAGGAAAACAAGCGATCACTTTTAAGGGGGACATCAATACCATTTTGTAGCCATTTTTTCTGAGTTGCAACTCCTGCCGGGCAGCGATTGGTATGACAAATTTGTGCTTGTATACAGCCAATACTCATCATTGCTTCCCGAGCCACATTGATACAATCGGCTCCCATAGAGAATGCCATTGCAGCTCTGGCAGGAAAGCCTAATTTACCACTGGCAATAAAAACGATGTGATCTGTAATGTCTTGATTTTTAAATATTCGATATACATCGCTAAAGCCATAAACCCATGGCAGTGATACATGATCAGCGAAACTAGGAGGAGCAGCACCGGTTCCTCCTTCACCACCGTCGACAGTAATAAAATCAGGGCCTTTATTAGTTTCCTTCATTATTTTGGCTAGTTCTTTCCATTCGTCTAATTTACCAATGGCTGCTTTAATTCCTACTGGCAGGCCAGTTTCATTGGCAACATTTTCAATGAAATCTACCATTTCACTTACCGTGTTAAATACAGCATGATTTGGTGGGGAAAGCACATCTTGTCCGATTGGGACATGCCTGATTTCTGCAATTTCTTTAGAGATCTTCTTGCCTGGTAATACGCCACCTTTACCAGGTTTAGCACCTTGAGAAAGTTTAATTTCAATAGCTTTAATACACGGATTTTCTTTGACAAGGTTTTTTAATTTCTCCATGGAAAAATTTCCTTCCTCATCTCTTACACCAAAATATCCTGTTCCGATATGAAAAATCACATCGGCGCCATTTTTATGGTAAGGAGAAAGGCCACCTTCCCCGGTATTGTGATAAGCACCTGCTTTTTTGGCTCCGACATTCATTGATTCCACAGCTTTTGCTGATAATGATCCAAAGCTCATGGCAGAAATATTAATAACGGATTTTGGACGATAGGGCTTTTTTCTTTTATGATAAGCTCCCATTACTTTAGCACATGGTATAAATGCATAATCGGTTTTATTGGGATGTCCGTCAGGAAGTTTAAAAGGAATCATAGCATTATTTATAAAGATATATTGCTGTGCATATATATCTCTGTCTGTCCCAAAACCCTCATAATTATTTTCTCTCTTTGCGGAGGCATAAATCCAACCACGTTCAATTCTGTTGAATGGTAATTCTTCGCGGTTATTCGCCACTAAGTATTGTCTTAACTCAGGGCCTATACTTTCCAACATATACCTGATGTGACCAACAATGGGGAAATTGTGACTGATGGTGTGAGCTCGTTGAATAAAAATGTCTCTGATGGCAATTATTAGTAAAATGAATAAGGCCCATCCCCACCAGGGAATGTTAGCCAGAACCTGCATAAAATTGTTTACCATAAATTATTTTTCTTAACAATTGATATCATTGATTCAAAGAATGATAGTTTTTGCAATCAAAACATTTTCCATCGATTTACCGGGATTCCGATGGGTTTTGATTTTCCTGTATGTAAATCTACGGGCTTTGTAGTATATAAAGAAATAAATTCTCATAACATCATTGAAAATATTATGTTGGATTTTAGTTTAGGGTAGGGTAAGATTGATTAAGCAGCCCTTTAATGATGTTCGAGGATTGTATGATTCTGACTTCAATAAATATTCATGGCTGACTTTAAATACTTGTTGGGTAGCTGAAAAAAGTGATCTTAAAAAGATGTTTATAAATAATTGTAATGTCCTTTAATAATAGCTTCATTATGGTTAAATTCACGGTTTGATTAATGATATAAGATAAACGACTTTGGAACAGTATATAGCAGAGTTAAATGAAGCGCAGAAAGCGCCTGTGTTACATAAAGATGGACCCTTAATGGTGATTGCCGGAGCCGGATCTGGTAAGACACGTGTGCTCACTTACCGGATAGCATATTTAATGGAGCAGGGGGTTGATCCGTTTAATATTCTTTCGTTGACCTTTACGAATAAAGCTGCGAGAGAGATGAAGCATCGAATTGCGCAGATTGTAGGATCTAGTGAAGCTAAGAATTTATGGATGGGAACCTTCCATTCCATTTTTGCCAAGATTTTAAGGATTGAAAGTGATAAGCTTGGTTATCCAAGTAATTTTACGATTTATGATTCTCAGGATTCACAAAGATTGATAGCGGCTATTATTAAGGAGATGGGGCTGGATAAGGATATTTATAAATACAAGCAAATTCAGAATCGTATTTCATCTTTTAAAAATAGCCTGATTACTGTTAGGGCCTATTTTAATAATTCCGACTTACAAGAAGCTGATGCCATGGCAAAGAGACCAAGGATTGGTGAAATATATGAAGAGTACTGTAACCGATGTTTTAAAAGCGGTGCCATGGACTTTGATGATCTTTTGTTGAAAACCAATGAGTTGCTAACGCGATTTCCTGAAGTTCTGGCGAAGTATCAGGAGCGATTTAAGTATATATTGGTGGATGAGTACCAGGATACCAACCATTCTCAGTATTTAATCGTAAGGGCTTTGAGTGATCGTTATCAAAACATTTGTGTTGTTGGTGATGACTCTCAGAGTATCTATGCTTTTAGAGGGGCGAATATCAATAACATTTTTAATTTTCAAAAAGATTATGATGGTGTAGAGGTATATCGCTTAGAACAAAACTATCGTTCTTCGAATAATATTGTAAAGGCGGCAAACTCGGTTATAGAGAAAAATAAAAGCAGACTGGATAAAACTGTATGGACGGCGAATGATGAGGGGCCGCTTATTAAGGTTCACAGATCAGTAACTGATTCAGAAGAAGGACGCTTTGTTGCCTCTTCTATTTTTGAGTCTAAAATGCAGCATCAGATGTTAAATTCGGATTTTGCTGTGCTGTATCGTACCAATTCACAATCAAGAGCTATTGAAGACGCACTTCGTAAACGTGATATACCGTATCGAATTTATGGAGGCTTGTCATTTTATCAGCGAAAAGAAATTAAAGACGTACTTGCTTATTTGCGTTTAGTTTTAAATCCTAAAGATGAAGAAGCTTTAAAGCGTGTCATAAATTATCCTGCAAGGGGTATAGGAGCAACCACGATAGATAAACTTGTTGTTGCTGCGAAACATTATGATCGATCTATATATGAGGTGATGCAACATGTCAGGAAAATTGATCTTAATCTTAATAATCCTACCAAACAGCGATTAGAAGACTTTGTAACGATGATACAGAGTTTTCAGATTATGAATGAAAGTGCTAATGCTTTCGAATTAACTGAGCATGTAATTAAGAAAACCAGCCTTATCCGGGAATTAAAAAAAGATGGTACTCCGGAAGGTATCACCAGACTCGATAATATAGAGGAATTGTTGAATGGTATTAAGGATTTTGTCGAAGGCCAAAGGGAAATCGATGAAGCCACCGGGAATTTGTCTGAATTTCTTGAAGATGTTGCTTTAGCAACAGATCTTGATAATGATAACGAAGATGATGATCGTGTTGCATTAATGACCATTCACCTGGCTAAAGGACTTGAATTTCCGAATGTATATATTGTAGGAATGGAGGAAGATTTATTTCCTTCGGCATTAAGTTTGAATACCAGAAGTGAATTAGAGGAGGAGCGTCGCCTATTCTATGTGGCACTCACCAGAGCTGAAAAACAAGCATATCTTACATATACGCAAAGCAGGTATCGCTGGGGGAAACTTATCGATGCAGAGCCAAGTAGATTTATAGAGGAAATAGACGATCAGTTTCTTGAATATTTAACACCTCCTGTGAATTCCGGCTACCGATATAAATCGATGATTGACTCTGATATTTTCGGTGAGGTTGACAAAAGTAAATATCGACAAAAGAAACCCGTATCGGGAACTCCACCTTCCGTTCCAAGGCCCAATGAAGAAAAGCTAAGGAAATTGCGTAAATTGAAACCAAATTTAGGGGAACCTTTAAAGAATACTAATACGATTGATCAAAGCTTGTCGGAAGGATGTAAGGTAGAACATACGCGTTTTGGCAGAGGTCAGATTATTAAACTAGAAGGTGTTGGCAACGACAAAAAGGCTGAGATTAAATTTGATAATGGTAGTGTTAAAAAGTTGCTTTTAAGATTTGCCAAACTCAAAGTGTTAGATTGATTTTGTATATTAATATAGTTAAATGGCAGAATTAATTCGCATATACGAAGAAAATCCTAATCCGCGGGAGATAGCTAAAGTGGTTGCTGTTCTTAAACGGGGAGGGCTGATCATATATCCAACTGATACTGTTTATGGTTTGGGATGTGATATTACAAATTCCAAAGCTTTGCAAAAAATAGCCCGAATCAGGGGGGTAAAACTTGAAAAAGCGAACTTTTCATTTATTTGTCCGGATTTGAGTAATTTATCAGATTACATAAGGCAAATAGATACGCCAACGTTTAAAATTTTAAAAAGAGCACTTCCGGGGCCATATACATTTATTCTTCCTGGTAGTAATAATTTACCTAAGGATTTTAAGAAAAAGAAAACGGTAGGTATTCGGGTACCGGATAATAATATAGCCAGAGAACTTGTGGAACAATTAGGAAATCCTATTGTATCTACCTCTATCCATGATGAGGATGAATTAATAGAGTATACCACCGATCCTGAGCTGATTCTTGAAAAATGGGATAACCTTGTGGATATAGTTATTGATGGGGGGTATGGTGATAATATACCTTCTACGGTAATTGATTTATCGGAAGATGAGGCTGTAATTGTCAGGGAAGGAAAAGGATCACTGGATATATTTTAATTAATTAATCTAAAGGGATTAGTTTCGTTTCAATTACTCATTCAATTTTAAATTATAATGAGTCGTCCTAATATAGGTTGACAGTTTTTAAAAAAGTTAAATCAAACCAGAGTAGTTCGCTTCTCTGGTTTTTTTATATGTACAAAATTA
>NZ_FPAG01000003.1:0-322860 GCF_900116365.1 Zhouia amylolytica
GAGCCGAAGAAAGAAATAAAGAAACAGCTGGTAAATACCACCAATTAGGATTAGCAGATTATGCCGCAATAGAGGCGTTTAGAAGATATTATTACTAAAGTATTATGATTTTAATAGCGGATGGAGGTTCTACTAAGTGTGATTGGATAGCGGTAGACGAAACGGGAAATACACTTTTTAAAACACGTACCAAAGGAGTCAACCCGGCGTTGCTTTCAAAAAAGGAAGTAGTGGAGAGGATTGCCGAATCCCCAGAGCTGTCATCCCATAAAGCAGAAGTGAAAAAAGTGTTTTTTTACGGTGCTGGATGTGGAATGGAAAAACAGCAAAAAGGTTTAGCTAAAGCCTTTAAAAGGTTTTTTGTTGAAGCTGAAGTTATAGATGTAAAAGAAGATTTGGCAGCCGCTGTTTATGCATGTACCGAAGAAGCAGGTGTAGTGTGTATATTGGGTACAGGATCTAACTGCTGTTATTTTGATGGTAAAGAGATCTATACAAGAATGCCTTCTTTAGGGTATACAATTATGGATGATGCCAGTGGGAATTTTATAGGGAAACAGCTTTTAAGGGCTTATTACTTCAAGCAAATGCCAGAATATTTGGCAGATAAGTTTAGAGTAGAATATGACCTTGATCCAACCAAAGTAAAAAAGAAACTATACAAAAAGGCGAATCCTAATGCGTATTTAGCCTCTTTTGCAAAGTTTTTATTCGAGAATATTGAAGAACCTTTTTTTCAAGCACTCCTAAAAGAGGCGGCTTTATCATTTTTAAAGTCTCATTTGATGCTGTTTAGAGAGGAATTGCTCACCAAACCTGCTCATTTTGTGGGATCTATTGCTTATTATGCTAAAGATCAAATTACAGAAGTACTGAAAGAGCACGGTATTCAAACAGGTAAATTTGTTAGGCGACCCATTGATGGATTGGTACGCTATCATACTTCAAAAGTTGCCAGTTAATTAACAAACTGATATTTGTCATAGTATAAAGAATCCCCTTAAAGTAGTTTTGGTCATTCAAAGCTACTTTAAGGTATGGATTTAATTCAGAAATATAATGTTCCCGGTCCAAGGTATACTAGTTACCCAACAGTACCCTACTGGGATGTCAATACCTTTTCTGCTAAAAAATGGATAAATTCATTTAAGAAATCATTCCTTGAAAGTAATCAGCAGGAAGGGATTAGTTTATATATACATTTACCGTTTTGTGAAAGTTTATGCACTTTTTGTGGATGCCATAAACGCATTACAAAAAGGCATGAGGTCGAAGAGCCTTATATCGAAACACTCTTGAAAGAATGGAAAATGTATTGCGATATACTAGGAAGTACTCCGAGAATTAAAGAAATTCATTTGGGAGGAGGTACGCCGACATTCTTTTCTTCAGAGAATCTAAAAAAATTAATTCACGGAATCTTTAAATATGCCAAACGGGCTGAAGGCTATGAATTTAGTTTCGAGGGGCATCCGAACAATACTACCCGTGAACATTTACAGACTTTGTATGACTTGGGCTTCAGAAGAGTCAGTTATGGTGTTCAGGATTATTCGCTTCAGGTTCAAAAGGCAATCAATAGAATTCAACCTTTTGAAAATGTAAAACGAGCTACCGAAGAAGCCAGAGAAATTGGATATACCTCGGTAAGTCATGACCTGGTTTTTGGATTGCCTTTTCAAACCCTTGGCGATGTTATAGAAACGATCAATAAAACTATTCAGTTAATGCCTGATCGAATTGCCTTTTATAGCTATGCTCATGTACCGTGGATGAAAGGGAATGGACAACGCGGATTTAGTGAAGAAAACCTGCCTGGTGGAGAAGAAAAAAGAATTTTATACGAAATCGGGAAAAAGCTGTTTTCCGAGTTAGGTTATGTTGAAATTGGAATGGATCATTTTGCGCTGAAGACAGATGCACTTTATCATTCGATGAACAATGGTAATCTTCACCGAAATTTTATGGGCTACACCGCTTCTAAAACAAATTTAATGATTGGTCTTGGAGCTTCCAGTATCAGTGATAGCTGGTATGCCTTTGCACAGAACGTAAAAAGTATTGAAGAGTATACCCACCTGGTTGAAAATAATGTTTTGCCGGTTTACAGGGGGCACTGTTTGAACGAAGAAGACCTTATTATTAGGAAACATATCCTTAATCTAATGTGTCAGCTCCGAACAAGTTGGGATAAAAATGAAGATTATTTTGAGCAGTTGCCTGACGTACTTGAAAGCCTGGAAGAACTAAAACAAGATGGGTTTTTGATTTTAAAGGAAAAAGAGCTGATCGTCACCGATGAAGGAAAACCGTTTATAAGAAATATATGTATGGCTTTCGATGTGCTTTTACAACGTAATAAACCTGATAGAGAGCTATTTTCTATGACAGTCTAGTTGAAAAGACATCAGATATGTAGGGTAGAGAGTCGAGCTTAGGTTCGGCTCTTTTTTTATTTACATTACCGACGGCCTAAAATGGTAACTTTAACAAAATAAATTGCTTTTCTACTTAAATGATGTTTATCATTGCAGTATGATTTTATGTTAAAAAATAAGGTAATGAAAATAATTAAACCTATTAATCGTTTTTATTTTGTTTTGTTTGCTTTTTTATGGGGCTTGTCTCCAAGTCAAATTTTAGCACATAATAACGGTGAAAATATCACTGCTTCAATTCAGGATAAAAAGGATGTAAAGATCTCTTCGGTAGAGAAGATCAATCAGACAACCGTGAAAATTACGTTTTCTGATACTAACCTAATGTTTGCTGATTTTTATGCTGATCATATTTTCAGACTATTTCAGGACAATTCAGGAAAGGGTATGAGACCGCCGAAAGCAGAGCCGGAAGCAAATATCCTGGTGGATAATCCAAGAAAAAAGATTACTGAATTAAAGATTTCAGAAACGGAAGACACCTATGATCTTACAACTCCGAGGGTAAAAGTTTCGCTTCATAAAAATAACGGAACTTTTAGTGTAACTGATCTGAAATTAAATGTTACCGTTTTGGAAACGCTGAAGCCGATAGAATTTCTTGATGACAAAGTAGAAATTGCATTGAAAGAACATTCCAATGAATTCTTCTATGGAGGAGGCGTTCAAAATGGTCGATTCTCACATAAAGGGAAAGCAATCGCTATAGAAAATCAAAATAGTTGGACCGATGGAGGTGTAGCTTCACCAACCCCGTATTATTGGTCATCTAAAGGATATGGTTTTATGTGGCATTCCTTTAAAAAAGGAAAATACGATTTTGGAGCTAAACAAGAGGGTGAGGTTAAGCTTTACCATGAAACGGATTATCTGGATGTATTTTTTATGATTAATGATGGCGTTTCGCCCTTGTTAAATGATTTCTACCAATTAACGGGTAATCCTGTCTTACTTCCAAAGTTTGGCTTTTATCAAGGTCATTTGAATGCATACAATCGCGACTTTTGGAAAGAAGATGAAAAAGGAATTCTCTTTGAAGATGGGAAGCGTTATAAAGAGAGTCAAAAAGATAATGGAGGAATCAAGGAGTCGCTTAACGGAGAGAAAGATAATTATCAGTTTTCAGCACGTGCAGCAGTAGATCGCTACCTGGATAATGATATGCCATTAGGATGGATACTTCCTAATGATGGCTATGGTGCTGGTTATGGACAAACGGAAACTTTAGATGGAAACATTAAAAACCTTAAGGAATTTGGAGATTATGCACGTTCAAGAGGTGTTGAAATAGGCTTGTGGACACAATCTGATTTACATCCTAAAGAGGGGGTAAGTGCCCTTTTGCAAAGAGACATCGTTAAGGAAGTGAGAGATGCCGGGGTACGAGTTCTTAAAACGGATGTTGCATGGGTTGGTGCAGGTTATTCCTTTGGCTTGAATGGCGTTGCGGATGTTGGAGAAATTATGCCTGAGTATGGTAATGATGCCAGACCTTTTATTATTTCACTCGATGGTTGGGCAGGTACTCAGCGTTATGCTGGTATTTGGTCAGGAGACCAAACTGGAGGAGTCTGGGAATACATCCGTTTTCATATACCAACCTATATCGGTTCCGGGTTATCTGGACAGCCAAATATTACCTCTGACATGGATGGAATTTTCGGAGGAAAGAATCCATTCGTAAATGCAAGAGATTTTCAATGGAAAACATTTACCCCTATGCAGTTGAATATGGATGGATGGGGAGCTAATGAAAAGTATCCGCAGGCACTTGGGGAACCGACGACATCCATTAACAGAAACTACCTGAAATTAAAATCTGAACTTTTACCCTATGCCTATAGTATAGCCAAAGAATCAGTGGATGGGTTGCCAATGATCAGAGCGATGTTCCTGGAGGATGAAAATGCCTATACACAGGGTGTGACAACGCAATATCAATTCATGTACGGACCTGCATTTTTGGTGGCACCAATTTATCAGGAAACCAAAATGGATGAAAAGGGGAATGATATTCGTAATGGAATTTACCTTCCGGAAGGTTTATGGGTAGATTATTTTACAGGGGAACAATTTGAAGGGAATCAAATAATTAATAGTTTTTCAAGCCCGATCTGGAAGTTGCCTGTTTTTGTGAAAAGAGGAGCCATTATCCCAATGGTGAATCCTAATAACAACCCTTCCGAAATAAATACGGAAGAACGTATTTATGAATTATATCCCTATCAAACATCTTCTTTTAAAGAGTATGATGACGATGGTGTTACCGAAGCTTACAAAAAAGGAGAAGGAGCATATACCCTTATAGAGTCTAAAGTTGACAAGAAGAATAATGTTTTAGTAACGATTCATCCTTCAACGGGAAATTATACCGGGTTTGAAAAAGAGAAGTCGACAGAATTCAGGATCAATGTCACTAAAAAACCTAAAAAAGTAGTTGTAAAAGTAGCAGGAAAGAAAGTGAAATTGAAGGAGGTTGCTACCAAGGAAGACTTGAAAAGTGCAACCAATGTATATTTCTACGAAAAACAGCCGGATTTTAATCAATTTTCAACTGAAGGAAGTGATTTTGAAAACGTTCAACTGATTAAAAATCCAAGATTGATTGTTAAAGTGGAAAAGGTAGATATTTCTTCTGCCGAAATTGCGCTGCATTTAAAAGGGTTTGAATTTAAGCCTCAAAACAATCAAAAAGTTACTCAGGGACCTTTACAAACTCCTGATAATGCACAGGTAGCTGAAGATCATATACAGGCCTACACCTTAAAGCCTTCATGGAATGAGGTGGCAAATGCCGACTATTACGAGATATTGTTCAACAATATGCAATATACCACCATTAAAGATAAGTCATTGCTTTTTGAAGGACTACAGCCTGAAACCTCCTATACATTTAAGTTAAGGGCTGTTAATAAGGACGGGGTTTCAGAGTGGACGCAATTTTCAGCACAAACAGCATCGAATCCTTTAGAGTTCGCGATTCAGAATATAGAGGCTGTAACTTCAGTTAAAAATCAGGGAGGTTATGGAATTTCAAAGTTTTTTGATTTTGATGAGGGAAATCAGTGGCATACAAAATGGGGTGAAGATGCCATCCCTTTTGATCTGGTTATCGACTTGAAGACTTTTAATCAGTTAGATAAATTTCAATACCTGCCAAGAAGAAGCGGTGGAAACGGTATATGGTTAAAAGGAAAAGTTTATTACAGTAACGATAAGGTAACCTGGACGGAAGCAGGTAGTATAGATTGGGAAAGAAATAATGAAACCAAGACTTTTGAGTTTGCGAAGCAACCTACAGCACGCTTTATTAAAATTAAGATTGAAGAAGGTGTAGGAGGCTATGGATCAGGACGAGAATTATATGTCTTTAAAGTTCCTGGAACAGAAAGTTATCTGCCGGGAGATATCAATAATGATGGCATTATAGACAATAACGATTTAACCTCGTATACAAATTATACAGGGTTAAGAAAGGGTGATGCTGATTTTGAAGGCTATGTAAGTATAGGTGATGTGAATAAAAATAACCTTATCGATGCCTACGATATTTCAGTAGTGGCAACCCAATTAGAAGGTGGGGTAGAAGGTGATAGTAATGAGAATGTGACAGGGGAACTTACCTTTACAACCAATAAAAAGACTTATAGTAAGGGAGAAATTATAGAGGTACGTGTTAAAGGTAAAGGTCTTAAGGCTGTTAACGCCTTGAGCATGGCAATCCCGTATAATGAGCAGGATTACGAATTTGTAGCGATACAACCTAAAAGTACGGTAGCCATGGAAAACCTAACCAATAATAGGTTGCATTCTGATGGAGAACGTGTTTTATATCCAACCTTTGTGAATATTGGTGAAAAGCAAACATTATCGGGTGATAAGGATTTATTTTTGATTCGCTTTAAAGCAAAAAGAAAATTAAAAATTGATCTGGATCTTGAGAAGGTAATTCTGGTCGATAAAGAATTAAATGCAGTTACTTTTTAAATAAAAAAGGGGGGCTCACCCCCTTTTTTTATATCTTAATTTAAAGATACCTTCAAAAAGCTTTGAAGGTGCTTTTAAGTACTCTAGGCCCGGTCATACAGTATGGATAAAGTATGGATAGAGTATGGATAGAGTATGGATAGAGTATAAATAAAGCGTCTATTGTGCATATTTACCTAAAGGGCAAATGCAGGAAAGTAAATAGGGTATGCGTATGTACATGATATATAGCCTTGCCGGCAATTGGTTTGCAGATAGCATAGATACTTATTATTTGAATTGCTGAAGAGATCTTTAGGGTACAACACAATCAGGAGTGGGCTTCACCATAAGGCTAAGGTTTGAGGGAGAGATATATGGTATCCCCAGTCCCATACCTCTTAAAACAAAAAAAGCACCTATAATAATCACAAAAACAGGAATAGCTTTTTGAATCCTTTTACGAGCCGTACCTGATAAAAAGTTTCCTAAATATGCAGCTCCACTCATTAATGGAATGGTCCCTAAACCAAAGAGAAACATATAAGATGCGCTTAAGGTAGGCTGGCCCATGGCAATGGCTCCGAATAAAGCCATGTAAATAAGGCCGCAAGGTAAGAAACCATTTAAGACCCCAATGGAGAACAAAGCCCTGTAACTCTTTTTTTTCAGTTGCTTACCTAAACCCGATTTTACACTGGAAATAATTTTAAAAACGGGTCTTGAAAAATTATATTTTTGAAAAATACGGTAGGGGATAATCGCGATGGCAATCATCAAAACCCCAATAACAATAGATAACCTTTGTTGAAGACCACTGAGGTAAAGCCCCTTTCCGACAAAACCAAACATAAAGCCAATAGCCGAATAGCTGAGTAATCGACCAAAGTGATACAAAAATAATTGACTTATTTTTTTTAACTGGTTACTCCTGTCTAATGGCAAAACAAAGGCGATGGGCCCACACATGCCTACACAGTGAAAGCTGCCTAAAAAACCTAATATGATCGCCGATAGAAGCATTATTAATAAGAGATTTCCTTTGTGCTTAACATAGAAGCATCCTTGAATTTCCAGTCGATTTCAATGTTCCAGCGGCCATCTAACAAACGGTTGTCAGGTATGAGCAATAGATGATTGGACGTAGAAAATGGAATTTCAAAATCCAATTGTTTATTAGATGGCCTGTATAGGAACACTTTTCCAGATATTTCAGTGTCTGTTACTTCTTTGGGGAATTTGATTAATAGACCTTCACTGTTTTTATCGATTTGGATTTCATAACCCAGATTGATTGTTTTTTGTTCCCTGTCTAATTTCTCCTGAAACGCTAGTTCCTTTTTATAGTATTGTTCTGTGACAAGGTCATGATCGTATTTGTCATCTGTACTCATCGTAATAACGAAATACATTATGAAGGATATAAAAAGTGCAAAGGCTATAACTATTCCTGTTCCCCAATTAAATTTCATGTTTTCCTGTTTTTATCTAAACTACCTGTAGCTTCTTGGCCCTAAAAAGGTAGCGCTTGTTGTTTCTATTAATGTATCCCCACTGTAAATACCAAGCTTAACCTTGGTTTTATCGTTTTCAAGTAACCCTTTGTCAATTTCAATAAATAAGGTTCCTTCGGCCAATCCTTCCCTTGGTATACTGAACACCTTATTACCTACCGATTTTACTTCGCCTTTAGGAGACATGAGTTTAATCTGTACACTATCTATGTTTCTTACCGTTTTATTGATAATCTTATAAGTGTAAACATTGCTGATTAGATAGTCTCCTTTGTGTTCGTATAATTGCCCGGGTAACCTTAGAACTGTAGCCTCTACGTCATTTCTTAAAAAGAGCATTCCAATTAAAAGGCCGGTCAGAATGGTTAATACTGCGATATATCCTTTCATTCGTGGGGATAGTCTGAACGGTGTTTTTTTCTCAATGTTTTCAATGCTGGCATATCTAATAAGTCCCTTAGGATAGCCTACGCTTTCCATGATATGGTCGCATGCATCGATGCACGCTGTGCAGTTCACACATTCCAGTTGTGTTCCGTTCCTGATGTCAATTCCCGTCGGACATACATGTACACATTGAGAGCAATCAATGCAATCGCCATGTCCCAAGGCATTTCTGTCTTCGTTTTTTCTAAACTTCTTTCTTCCATTTTTACCTTCACCTCGCTTGTAATCATAAGCTACCACAATCGATTTATTGTCGAGTAGAACTCCTTGAAGTCTACCGTAAGGACATGCGATTATGCAGACCTGTTCTCTAAACCATGCAAAAATAAAATAGAAAACCCCGGTAAAAATAAAGAGCGAAACTAAAGTGCTCGAATGGTTTTTAGGTCCTTCAAGTATATATCTCAATAGTTGATCGCTCCCTATTAAATAAGCTAGAAATATGTTGGCGATAACAAAGGAGATAATAAAGAAGATAAACCACTTTATAAGCCTTTTTCTGATTTTCTCTGCATTCCAGGATTGTTTGGCCAATCGGATTTGAGCTCCGCGGTCGCCATCGATCCAATATTCAATTCTTCTAAAAACCATTTCCATGAAAATGGTCTGAGGACAGATCCATCCACAAAAGATTCGTCCGAAGGCAACGGTAAACAGGGTGATAAATACCACCCCTATGATCATCGAAATTACAAACAAGTAGAAATCCTGAGGCCAAAAAGGCAGTCCGAAAATATTATATCGTCTTTCCAGCACATTGAACAGTAAGAACTGATTTCCGTTTATTTTGATAAAGGGAGCCAGAAATAAGAAGGCTAAGAGAAAATAACTAACATACTTTCTGTATTTATAATAGTTTCCACTTGGCTTCTTAGGATGAACCCAAGCTCTTTTGCCTTCTTTGGTTACGGTACCAATGGAGTCTCTAAAAGCTTCTTTATTTTCGGTGTTTTGACCCATGCTTGTACTTTCTGATTATTCTTCTTCGGGTGTCCAGATTTCTCCTTCCGGAGCTTTTGGATTGGCAGGAGTTGTTCCCTCCAGGCTAAGTACATAACTAGCCACCTGAGCAACTTCTGAAGGTTTTAAGGATTGCTTCCAGGCGACCATTCCTTTCCCGTCTCTACCTCCTTCAGAAATTGTACGGAAAACATTTTTAATGCCACCTCCTAAAATCCAGTATTCGTCAGTTAAATTAGGTCCGATACCACCACCACCATCAGCCATGTGGCACGCGACACAATTCGTTTGGAATATACTTTTACCTGCGTTGAGGTCACTTGCTTCCGTCAGCAATTCTACAGTATTGGCATCGATGAGGTCTTTGGCGGTTCTCTTGTATTCTTCAATCTCTATTTTCGCCTTAGCCATCGCCTGTTCATACTCCTCGGCCTGTGTGTTCCCATCGAAGATATGATATTTGGCAAGGTATATTACTGCAAATACAATCGAGATGTAGAAGCCATAAACCCACCAGGGAGGTAATGAATTGTCTAGTTCTCTAATACCATCGTAGTTGTGGTCTAAAATAATTTCACCTTCAGCCTCTATTGGTTGTGCTTTAGTAAGTCTTTTTTCAAGTTTTAGATACCAGGCATTTTTTCTGGCTTTAGCTCTTTTGAGCTCAATTGCTTTCTTCTGATCCTCTGTCATTATTGCATCGGCAAGCGAATTCATAGAACCTACCATAATCTCAATACCTATAAGTATGATGGCAAAAAGTAATATGAATACCGATACCATTGGGTACTCGATAAATGCAGGTTTTTCACCAGAGTCTATTAAGTACTCTGCGGCAATAAATACAATTGAGGTTATAGCGATGACACGTAAATATGATGCAAAACTTTTCATCTGTTAATTGTTTTCTTGGTTGTCTAATGGAAATTGACTTACTTTCTTGATGTATTCCTTTTTGGCTGTAAATACCCACCAAAACAAGGCTACAAAGAATACAAAGAATATAGAGAGCGATATGATGGGATAAATCTGAATTCCATCAATGGTAGCCACATGATCTTTTATAAATTTAAACATCGTTGTTAATTTTTAGTTGTAGCTTCTTCTGTACTGTTCTTTATTTTGATATCAGTTCCTAACCGCTGCAGATAAGCTATTATTGCAACGATTTCACGGTCTTTCATTTCAACAAACTCTTCACCATATTCCTGGGCAATTCGTTTGTCTTCCTGATAACTGGTTACAAAGTCGGGATCATTATGAAGGCTTTCTTCAATTTTAGCACCTTGTTCCTTCATGCTTTTTTGTGCATTGGCAATATCCTCGTCGGTATAAGGAACGCCCAGTTTAACCATGGCTTCCATCTTAGCTTCTGTGTCTGACTTGTCTAATTTATTTCGGATAAGCCATTTGTAAGAAGGCATGATACTTCCTGATGAGGTACTTTGGGGATCATACATATGATTAAAGTGCCAGTTGTCTGAATATTTTCCTCCAACACGCATCAGGTCCGGTCCGGTCCGTTTACTACCCCATAGGAAAGGATGATCGTATACGTATTCACCTGCTTTAGAGTATTCTCCCTGATAGCGTTCGGTTTCACTTCTAAATGGTCTTACCATCTGTGAGTGACAAGAGACACAGCCTTCCCTGATATAAAGGTCTCTACCTTCCAATTCAAGAGGGGTGTATGGTTTAACACTTGTAATTGTAGGAATGTTTGATTTAACCATAATTGTTGGAACAATCTGAATAACACCTCCTATTAAAATAGCGATGGTGGCTAATATGGTAAGTTGAACAGGTTTTCTTTCGAGCCATGTATGGAAAGTTTCTCCAGCAACACGCCCTTTAGATACTCGTGCTAGTGCAGGCGCTTCCGCCAATTCATCTTCGACTTTAGAGCCTCTTCTGATGGTTTGAATTGCATTGTAGATACCTACTAATACCCCAACAATATATAAAGACCCACCAATCGCACGCATCCAGTACATAGGAATGATTTGTGTAACTGTTTCCAGGAAGTTTCCATAGACAAGAGTTCCGTCGGGGTTGAATTCTTTCCACATGGAAGCCTGAACAAAACCAGCGATATACATCGGAAGTGCATATAGTATAATACCAAGGGTGCCGATCCAGAAATGGAAGTTTGCCATAGGTATTGAGTATAATTTGGTTTTAAACATTTTTGGAACCAAATAATAGATCATACCAAAGGTTAGGAATCCATTCCATGCTAAAGCCCCAACGTGAACGTGAGCAATAATCCAGTCAGTAAAGTGAGCAATGGCATTTACATTTTTTAACGATAGCATAGGACCTTCGAAGGTCGCCATACCATAACCAGTGATGGCCACAACCATGAACTTTAAAACAGGGTCTGTACGAACTTTATCCCAAACCCCTCTTAAGGTTAAGAGTCCGTTAATCATACCTCCCCATGAAGGAGCAATCAGCATTACTGAAAACACAACCCCAAGGTTTTGAGCCCAATCAGGAAGTGAGGTGTATAACAAGTGGTGAGGTCCAGCCCAGATATAAATAAAGATTAACGACCAGAAGTGCACAATTGATAATCGATACGAATACACAGGTCGATCTGCAGCCTTGGGTACAAAATAATACATTAGTCCTAAGAACGGAGTAGTTAAAAAGAAGGCCACTGCATTGTGCCCGTACCACCATTGTACAAGTGCATCCTGTACACCTGCGTAAACAGAATAACTTTTCATGGCACTAACCGGAAGTTCTAAACTATTAAAAATATGGAGTACTGCAACGGTTACGAAGGTGGCTATGTAAAACCAGATCGCAACATATAAATGACGCTGTCTTCTGCGTAAAATTGTACCTATCATGTTCACCCCAAAGGCAACCCAGATTAAGGCTATAGCAATATCGATTGGCCACTCCAGTTCAGCATATTCTTTAGAAGTTGTGTAACCAAGAGGTAAGGAAATGGCTGCAGCAACAATGATCAATTGCCATCCCCA
This sequence comes from Zhouia amylolytica, assembly GCF_900116365.1. Classification (GTDB taxonomy): domain Bacteria; phylum Bacteroidota; class Bacteroidia; order Flavobacteriales; family Flavobacteriaceae; genus Zhouia; species Zhouia amylolytica. The sequence goes on from NZ_FPAG01000003.1 coordinate 12,319, forward strand.
GAAATTAAGATTGCTTAAAAAATCACTGAACATCCTTGCCTTTAAGAGGCGTTGCAAGGAATAATATACCCCAGCAAAAATGGCATTTCCAACAAATGCAAAGATTACCGCATTGGTGTGTAAGGGTCTTAATCGACCAAAACTTAACCATGGTATATCTTCGGTTAAATTCGGAAATAAAAATAATAAGGCTAGAAGTAAGCCTATCAACATTCCTACTACACCCCATAGCATGGTGGCATAGAGAAACTTTTTAACAATTTTGTTGTCGTAGTAAAATTGTTGCACTTCCATAATTATGATTATTTATTACTTGATTGTTGATTAGTTTTCTTTTTGTCTTTTACAAGTTCGTCTTCAAAGAGCATACGTATAGATGGGGTATAGTCATCATCAAACTGTCCTCTTTTTACGGCCGTGACAAATGCAATAAAAAATACTACAGCCACAGCTATACTAACTGTAATTAAAATATAGATAACACTCATACCTGTGAGATTACTCGACAAATGTAACTTTCGCGAAATCCATAAAAGATGATATTTGTCATATTCGTTTATTTAAATTCTTTCCAATCAAGTTGGTCATTATCGTGGTGAAAGCAACAATACTAATGGAGCTTAAAGGCATGAGTATAGCAGCGATTACCGGAGATAAATTTCCACTGATGGCAAAGGCCAGTCCAACAGTATTATATAAGAAGGATAAAATGAAACTGGCAATTATAACTTTCATTGCCTTTTTACTCGCCCATAAATACCGTGGAATTAAATCAAATTTTGAGGCGTCCAGAATAGCATCAGAAGCAGGAGTAAATACATTTACATTTTCCGCTATAGCAATCCCAACATTACTTTGTCTGAGGGCCCCCGCATCGTTTAAACCATCACCAACCATCATGATATTAGCTCCTTCTGCTTGATGGTATTTTATATAATTTAATTTTTCATCTGGTTTTTGATTGAAGAATAATTTAGTTCCCGGAGGAAGTAGTTTTTCAAGATTCCCTCGTTCGCTCTCATTATCTCCAGAAAGAATGGTCATCTCATAGGAATTCTTTAAACTATTGAATAATTTCGATAGTCCTTTTCGGTAGGAGTTGTAAAAGGTGTACATCCCCTTATAATTGTCATTGGTGGCAACGTGTACAGCCGTCTTTAGTGATTTTTGAGTAACTGGTGCCTTGAGAAATGCTGCAGACCCCAGTTTTATGGTTTGATCATTGTGAGAAGCTTCAATACCTTTCCCGCTATACTCATTAAACTCATCAAGGGTTATGATTTGATTCTCTTTAAGAATACTGTACAATTGACGACTCAATGGGTGATTTGAGTTTCTTAGTGTGTTTTTCAGAAGGGTTTGCTCACGGTTATCAAGTGGGTCACCTTCATAAGTTACTTTTGTTTCTTTGTTGGAAGTTATGGTGCCAGTTTTGTCGAAAATAATGCTGTTTATTTTAGCCAGTTGTTCTAGTACATGAGCATTTTTTAAGTAAAATTTATTTTTACCGAAAATACGTAGCATATTTCCCAGTGTAAATGGGGCAGATAGGGCAAGTGCGCAGGGGCAAGCTACAATAAGAATGGAGGTAAATACATTCATTGCTTTTGGAGCGTCAAACCATAACCAAAATCCGGCCGATCCAAAGGCGATGATTAAAATTATAATGGTAAAATATTTACTGATACTATCGGTTACATTTATGAACCCTTCGTGTTTATCTTTTGCGAAGACATCGTTACTCCATAATTGTGTTAAATAACTTTGTGAGACACTCTTGAGAGCTTCTAATTCAATCGCCTCTCCAGTTTGTTTACCTCCGGCGAAAAGTTTATCTCCACTGAATTTACGAACCGCCTCAGCTTCACCGGTAACAAAACTATAATCAATTTTACCTTTTCCTTTTAAAAGGATAGCGTCAACGGGAATGAGTTCTTCATTTCTGATAAGAAGTTTATCCCCTTGCTTAATGTCATAAACCTGAATACTTTCTTCGCTTCCGTTGGAATTGATTTTGGTGATTCCGATAGGGAAATAGCTTTTGTAGTCACGTTCAAAAGAAAGGAAATTATAGGTCTTTTGCTGGAAAAACTTGCCCAAGAGTAAAAAGAAGAGGAGGCCGGTTAAACTATCAAAAAAACCTTGTCCCGTATCTGTCACGATCTCGAAAGTACTCCTTAAAAATAACACGGCAATACCAAGAGCAATTGGAATATCTATGTTGAGGATTTTAGAACGAAGTCCCTTATAGGCAGAAATAAAATAGTCTGAAGCAGCATAAAATACAACAGGGAGTGATAACACGAACATAATCCACCTAAAAAAAGGTTTATACTGATTGAGCCAGAATTCATCGACTTCAAAATACTCAGGGAATGATAAAAGCATTACATTTCCAAATGCGAAACCGGCAACTCCAAGTTTATAAATTAAACTTCGATCCTTTCCTTTTTTGTTCTTTTGGTAATCTTCCAGGCTGATATATGGCTCATAGCCAATAGCGCTGATCAGCAGGACAAGCGCCTTAAGTGAAATGCTTTCTGAACTATAAGTAATGCGAACCGTTTTCTTTGGGAAATTAACCAAAGAGCTTTTTATATTATCGTTGAGTTTATTTAAGTTTTCTAAGACCCATATACACGAACTGCAATGAATGTGGGGAATGTATAAATTAACAATTTGTGTATGTCCATCATTAAATTCAAGAAGTTTTTCCACAATGTTGTCATTGTCTAAAAAGTCAAATTTATCCTTGTTGTTAGTTGGAGTAGCCCCTGGGGAATTTTCCATTTCATAATATCCCGCGAGGTCATTCTCAGAAAATATCTGATATACAGTTTTACAGCCATTACAACAAAAATCTTTGGCGTCGAATACAAAAGAATTTGTGTCGCACTCAGTGCCACAGTGAAAACATTGTTTAATCATCCTTGCTCTTTTACCTGGTACAAAGATTCACATCAATTTAGCAAAAAAATATGATATTTGTCACCTAAGTAGTAATTTTGGGACGCCAAATCAAGCGTTTATGTGTCATGGGTAAATGTGAACAATGTATTGTAAGACAATTTAGTGCATTAAGAGCACTGGATAAGGATGAACTTATGCGGATGTCTAATTGTAAGACCTCTCACTCTGTTAAAAAGGGGGAGGCTTTATTCGAAGAAGGTGACCACATTAATGGTGTTTTTTGTATTAAGTCGGGAATTTGTAAACTAACCAAGCTGAGCCCGAACGGTAAAAATCAAATCGTTAAATTCATTAAGAGAGGAGACCTTCTTGGTCAAAGAAGTTTGATAAGTGATGAAGCGGTAAATCTTTCAGCGGTGGCAATAGATGAAATGGAAGTTTGCTTTATACCAAAGGAAGAAGTGATGCGATTCTTTAAGGAAAATTCTAAATTTAATGCAGAAATCATAAAAGATATTTGCCATGATCTTAAGCTGGCTGATGATGCTATTGTGGAAATGGCTCAAAAAAGTGTGAAACAACGATTAGCCGGAGCTTTATTGGAATTTGAAGAAGAGTTTGGGGTAGACAAGGAGCAATACCTGAAAGTTTCTTTATCCAGAGAAGAAATTTCAAATGTGGTGGGGACAGCCACAGAATCCTTAATCAGAATGCTATCTGATTTCTCTAAGAAGGGAATGCTTGAGACCAATGGCAAAAAAATTAAAATTGCCAATCGAACTGAGCTGGAAAGAGTGGCTGAAGGGTTTTAAAAACGTGTTCTATACAGTTAAATAACTGTATAATCGATTGTTTTGATTCAATTAATTTCAGAACTATGGTGTAATTGAAAATTAAACGATTACCTTTGCACCACCATTGGCAACAGTTGATCTTAAGTAGAAATTTGTTATTCTTCCAGATAAGTATCTCAATTTATTCTTGTTTTTTTGATTCTTTGCTGATTTTAAGAGATGTTAGACTGAAGTGAATTCCGGTAATAAGGTTGTCTTCAGTCGTAGAACCTTTAAAATTCTTATATATGTTAATAATACCGATTAAACAAGGAGAGAGTATTGAGAGAGCTCTAAAACGCTACAAGCAGAAGTATAGAAAAACGCAACAGTTAAAGAATCTGAGAGATAATCAGCACTTTACTAAGAAGTCTCAAATAAGACGTGAAGAAGTTGCTAAGGCTGCATACAAACAAGAATGGGCTAAAAAGAACGAGGATTAAAGATATAAAGGTGAGGATAGTTTAATAAATATCTATCCTCACTACAAATCCTTCGTAACTTCTAATGTTGAATACAGTCTGATCTTCAAAGATCAGGTATTGTCCTTTAATACCTTTCAATACACCTTCGTACTCAGGTGTCTTTTTTAAGTTTAAGCTTTTTACTTTTTTGGGATAATCAAGAACAGGGTAGTTCAGGTCGAACAAATTCTTATTGTTCTCTAAATAATATTCCTTTACTTCATCAGGTAGAAAATCATCTAATCGATCTTTTTCGGCAATAAGATCGGCATCAATTATATCATTAGTAAGCATTTTGCGCCAATTTGTTTTATCAGTCATGTGTTCTTTTAAGGCGACTTCCGTTATGCCTGCAAGATATCGGTTTGGAACTTCTACAACTTCAATGGCTTGGCTTGCTCCCTGGTCAATCCATCTTGTAGGTACTTGAGATTTCCGGGTTACTCCAACCTTTACATCACTGGAAAGTGCTAAGTATACAATATGAGGCTGTAATTGCATTTTCTTTTCAAAGGCTAAATCGCGCTCTTCTTCATTCAAATGAGCTTTGCTCAATTCAGGTTTTAAGATCCAATCTGCAGCTTGTGGTACCTCAAAAAAGCAACTCTTACAAAATCCTTGTCTAAAAATCTCTTTATCTAAATGACAGTTTAAACATTCGAACTTAACAAAGGTGAATTTTATCTTTCTGTCCAATAGTTGATTCATGTGAATGAATTCATTTTCAAATTCGAGAAAGTAATTAATAGGGGAGGAAAACTCTGTTTTCATTTTTGTCAATACACCTTCGTACATGCTTAAAGATTTTTGCTATTTTTATCCAAAAGTACATTAAATTTATGTCAAAGGAAATATTGCAAAACCTGAATATATAATTTTAATGTGCTTTCCTGAAATGAGGACAGAGGATTGTCCTATCGCATCATTATTTTTAGGGTTAAGAGAATAAATTAAATCAAAAAAATGCCAATACCGCTATTTCATTCAGTTGCTTCCTGGTTGTTGAAAAAACGATTCTATCAAATGGAACTTTTTATTAAGTATCCTGAGGAAGTTCAGATTGAATTATTAAACCAGTTAGTCATTCTTTCAAAAGACACGGAGCTTGGAAAAAAATATGGCTTTGAATCACTTAACAAATATGAGGCTTTCGCAAACAATGTACCCATAAGCAGGTACGAGGATGTGGAGCCTATGATTGAACGAGCAAGAAAAGGCGAACAAAATATTTTCTGGCCTACACCGATTAAATGGTTTGCAAAGAGTAGTGGTACAACGAATGCCAAAAGTAAGTTTATACCAGTAAGTAATGAGGCTTTGGAAGATTGTCACTTTAAAGCAGGTAAAGATATGCTTTCCATTTACTTTCACAATAATGAAAACAGCAGGTTGTTCGACGGTAAAAGCCTAAGACTTGGAGGGAGTAAAGAGTTGTATGAACTTAATAATACCTTCTTTGGAGACCTTTCGGCAATCATCATTGATAATCTTCCATTTTGGGCAGAAATGGGAAGTACACCAAGTAATAAGGTCTCTTTGATGAGTGAATGGGAAACTAAACTTGAGGCCATAGTCCGCGAAACGGTAAAGGAAGATGTTACTAGTTTTGCAGGGGTCCCTTCCTGGATGTTGGTCTTGCTTAATAAAGTCTTAGAAACTACCGGTAAAGAGAATCTTTTTCAGGTGTGGGATAATTTGGAAGTCTATTTTCATGGTGGGGTGAGTTTTAACCCGTATAGGGAACAATATGAAAAGTTGTTGCCGAGAGATTCATTTCAATACTATGAAATCTACAACGCATCAGAAGGGTTCTTTGCCATTCAGGATCAGAATAATTCAGACGAACTTTTGTTGATGTTAGACTATGGAATCTTTTATGAATTTATTTCTATGGATACATATAATACTCCAAATCAAAAGGTGATTCCGCTTTGGGAAGTTGAATTAGGGAAGAATTATGCAATGGTTATTACGACCAATGCCGGATTGTGGCGATATTTAATAGGTGATACCGTTAGATTTACTTCTACAAGCCCATACCGGGTTAGGGTTACCGGAAGGACTAAGCATCATATAAATGTTTTTGGGGAGGAATTGATCATTGAAAATGCAGAGCAAGCATTGAAGAAAGCGTGTAAAGAAACGGAAGCGGAAATCATCGACTATACCGTAGCACCAATTTATATGAGTGGGAAGGATAAGGGAGCCCATGAATGGCTTATTGAGTTCAGAAAAGAACCAAGTTCGGTAGAAACCTTCAATAATGCTTTAGATGCTGCGCTCCAATCCTTAAATTCCGATTATGAAGCCAAACGGTATATGAACATGACCCTAAGAATGCCTAAGCTTAATGTGGCACGAAAGAACTTGTTTTACGATTGGCTAAAGGCAAACGACAAATTAGGAGGCCAACATAAGATTCCACGCTTGTCGAATGCCCGTGATTATTTAGAAGAATTACTAGCCATGAATGCTTAAAGTAATCCAAATACGCTTGATAATATAATTCCACACATGTAGGCGCCGTAAGTACCAACTGCATATCCTAAAACTGCCAGTAAAACGCCTACAGGAGCCAGATAAGGGCTAAATGAAGCAGCAACAATAGGTGCGGATGCTGCACCACCTATATTTGCTTGGCTTCCAACTGCTACAAAGAAAAATGGAGCTTTAATAAGCTTGGCAACAATGAGCATGATAAGTATGTGAATTGAAATCCATACTAAGCCAATTAAAAAGAACTTTGGATTGTCTAGTACGGCACCCAGGTCCATATGCATACCAATAGTAGCTACTAATATATATAAGAACACTGATCCCATTTTTGAAGCCCCAAATGATTCCACTTCTCTGGCCTTCGTAAAAGATAAGCCTAGGCCCAGGGTAGTAGCAATTACAATGATCCAAAAGAATGGTTTGTTAAGGGAGTATTTGTTGAGTTGCGGGTAATTTTCTTGAAAAAACGGTGCCAGAATATCTGCAAATAAATGTGCAAGCCCCGTAATACCAAATCCAACAGCCACTAAGATCATAATGCGATTTGCATTTACTGGTAGCCATTTACCAGCCTGTTGGTCCTCGAGTCTTTGTTGTAACTCGTAAATGGGCTTACTGTCTGCTTTTAGCCATTTATCGATTACTTGTGGGCGTTGAGACCAATAAAGTAAAAATCCCATCCAAAGATTCGCTACAAGCACATCTACGGCAATCATTTGTGCAAACAGGTCGTTGCTTGCTTCAAAAAGTTCAAACATAGCAGTTTGGTTCGCTCCACCACCAATCCAACTACCGGCAATGGTAGTAAGACCACGCCAAACTTCTTCTCCTCCAGGGTTTAAAACGTCCGGGAAAATTGAACCCACTAGATATAAGGCCACCGGGGCACCAATAATAATCCCTAATGTTCCGGTAAGGAACATAATAATAGCTTTGCTACCCAGTTTTTTTAATTCCTTGAAATTAATGCTAATGGTGAGTAAAACCAAACTAGCAGGGAGTAGGTATCTGGACGCCACAAAATAGAGTTGAGACTCCTCTCCGTCAATGATGTTGAAAGTATTGAAAAGAGCAGGAATAAAGTAACAAAGGAGTACTGAAGGAATAACTTTGTAAAATTTCTTAAAGTATGGGTTGTTGCTAGAGGAGGTGCTAAATATTATTCCAAGTATTACAGCTAAAAGACCTAAAACAACGGCGTCGTTCGTGATAAGGGCAGTGTGAGTTTCTTCCATAAGGTTATAGTGTGTATAATTGAGACCCGAATATAAATAAATTTAGTGTATGTCAATAAAAAAGCCACAACATTACATTGTGGCTTTTCTGATAACGTATTTTGTTTTAAGAAACTGCTTTCAACTTATTGATGGTTGATTTGGTAAGTTTCTCTTCAGCATAGGTTTTATCTACATGCAATGATTTTTCTTTACCTGTAGGTAATTCAAACATGGCATCTGTTAAAATGGTTTCGCATAAAGATCTTAACCCTCTGGCACCTAGCTTATATTCCATAGCTTTTTCAACAATATATTCTAAGGCATCATCTCCAATAGTGAATTCAATTTCATCCATCTGGAACAACTTAGCATATTGTTTTATAATAGCATTTTTTGGTTCTGTAAGAATAGCTCTTAATACATCTTTTTCTAAAGGGTTCATGTGTGTAAGAACAGGAAGACGACCAATAATTTCCGGAATTAACCCAAACTCTTTTAAGTCTTTTGGGATAATGTATTGTAAAAGGTTTTTATTGTCGATAACATCCTCGCTTTTAGAAGCGCTGTATCCAACGGCTTGCATGTTAAGACGCTTCGATATTACTCGTTCGATTCCATCGAAAGCACCACCAGCAATAAATAATATGTTTTCAGTGTTTACTTCAATAAACTTTTGATCTGGATGTTTTCTTCCACCTTTTGGTGGAACATTCACAGTGGTTCCCTCTAAAAGTTTTAAAAGTGCCTGTTGAACGCCCTCGCCAGATACATCTCTGGTAATAGATGGATTGTCACTTTTTCTTGCGATCTTATCTATCTCATCTATAAATACAATTCCGCGTTCAGCTTTTTCAAGATTATAGTCAGCAGCTTGTAGCAAGCGAGTAAGTATACTTTCAACATCTTCACCTACATAACCAGCTTCTGTTAAAACAGTAGCATCGACAATAGCAAGTGGTACATTAAGCATTTTGGCAATAGTCCGAGCCATCAATGTTTTACCTGTACCAGTCTGACCAACCATAATGATATTACTTTTTTGGATTTCAATATCATCTTTGGAATCTGGCTGTAATAACCTTTTATAATGGTTATAAACCGCTACTGATAGTACTTTTTTAGTCACTTCCTGACCAATTACAAATTGATCGAGGAATTCTTTAATCTCTATAGGTTTCTTAAGAACCAATTCTGATGAAAGTTCAGACGCTTTGTTTTGCTTGGTCTCTTCCATAACAATACTATACGCCTGCTCAATACATCTGTCACAGATATGAGCGTCTAAACCAGCTATCAGTAAATTCGTTTCAGGTTTTTTACGTCCGCAGAAGGAACATTCTAATTCTTCTTTCGCCATCATTTTTACATTTATAATGAATTACCCTCGAGTGAGTACTTCATCAATCATTCCATATTCTTTTGCTTCATTAGCTTTCATCCAGTAATCACGATCACTATCGTCATAGACTTTTTCGTAAGACTGATTCGAATGCTTTGCTATAATGTTGTATAACTCTTCTTTTAGTTTAAGAATTTCTCTAGCAGTAATTTCAATATCACTGGCTTGTCCTTGTGCACCTCCCAATGGTTGGTGAATCATGACTCTGGAGTGAGGAAGTGCAGATCTTTTTCCTTCTTGTCCGGCGCATAGTAATACGGCCGCCATTGAAGCTGCAATACCAGTACATATGGTTGCTACATCCGGCTTGATAAACTGCATAGTGTCATAAATTCCTAAACCGGCATATACACTCCCGCCGGGTGAATTAATGTAAATTTGAATATCCTTAGAGGAATCGGCACTTTCTAAAAATAATAATTGTGCCTGGATGATATTGGCAATATTATCGTCAATACCTGTTCCCATAAAAATGATTCTATCCATCATTAGTCTTGAAAAAACGTCCATTTGAGCAACGTTAAGTTGACGTTCTTCAATGATGTAGGGTGTCATGCCAACTGGAGTAATAGCACTTACTAATTTATCGTAATACATGCTGTTGACACCGTGGTGCTTTGTAGCATATTTTTTAAATTCTTTACCGTAATCCATATATGATTATATTTTATAAAAAAGGCGTTAATGCAAAGTTTAACGCCTTAAAGATAATTATTTTTATAATCTATTAACCGTAAACTTCTTTAACAAAATCATTATAAGATAGTTCTTTTGTCTTTAGATTGGCATTTTCCTTATAAAAAGTTATCAATTTTTGACTCATAAGCTGCTCAGAAAGCCTTTTTACCTCCTCCTGATTTGAAAGTACACGCTGCGCGATATTCTCTACAGCTTCATCTTCAGGGTCAGTTTGACCAAATTGAGCCATCTGAGTTTTGATATATCCTTTTGCAAAGTCTTTCAATTCGTCAAATGTAACCTGAAGGTCATTGTCAGATATGATTTTTCCTTCGATCAACTGATATCTTAAACCTTTTTCTGATTTTTCGTATTCTTCGCTGGCCTGCTCTTCAGTAAGTGGTTGCTCACCTGTTTCCTTGATCCATTTTTTCAAGAATTCAGCCGGCAGGGCAAATTCGGTATTTTCTACAAGATACTCAGTTACATCATTCAATAATTTTTGGTCAGCTTGCTGAACAAATTGTTTTTCAGAATCTTCCTTTATTTTAGTTTTTAATTCTTCAACAGATGTAACATTGTCTTTTCCGAATAACTTATCAAAAAGCTCCTGGTCTAATTCAGCAGGTTCTCTTTTGTTAACTTCTTCTATTGTAAAATTAACTGTAATGTCAAGACCATGAGCATCATCATGTTCAACTTTTAAGTATTGAATAAGATCGTGGTCATCTTCAAAAAGCCCCTTAGTGCTTAATTCAACAATGTCACCAACCTTAGCTCCGGTTAATGCCTTAACGGCTTTTTTACTTTTAACTTTCTCTAAAGGAAGTGTCGCTTTATTTTCAATGTTTTTCTCTTCATTTGTGAAAGCACCTGTGATTTCATCACCTTCTTCTACAGTGTCCTTAGCAACTAATTTACCGTATTGCTTTTGAATGCGCTCAACTTGTTCGTCAATCATTTCATCATCAGCAATTATGTTGTAATGAGTGATTGCCTTTTTGCTTTTTAAGTCAATATCAAACGATGGTGCAAGTCCTAGTTCGAATTCAAATGAAAAGTTTTCTGCGTCCCAGTTAAGATCGTCTTGTGCTTTCGGAAGTGGATTCCCTAAAACATCAAGTTTTTCCTCTGTAAGGTATTTGTTTAAAGCTTCTTGCAAGAGCTTGTTTACCTCGTCTACTAAAACAGCTTTACCATATTGCTTTTTAACCATTCCCATTGGTACATGTCCTTTTCTGAAACCAGGAATGTTAGCATTCTTTCTGTAGTCTTTTAATATGTTTTCAACTTTATCGCTGTAATCTTCCTTTGCAATGTCAACTTTTACAATCGCATTCAGCTCATCAATGTGCTCTCTAGTAATGTTCATTTTTTAAAAATAATTTAGTCGCTTAAAACGGTGTGCAAAAGTATAACATTTTAAAAAGTTGAGCAACTTTTTAACTCGCTGAATTTCAAATGATATGTTAATTTATTTATCTTCTTTTAAAATTGAAAATAAGATCGATTGTAAAAATGAAAGTAATAGACTAAATAATAGAGCCCACCAAATGTTGGTCACAGTAAAACCACCTACAAGGCTGTCAGCTAATAAAATTATTATAGCATTAATGATCAAGAGAAACAATCCAAGGGTCAGTATGGTTACGGGTAGCGTTAGAATTATTAGTATGGGTTTGATAATATAGTTCAATAACCCCAGAACAATTGCAACAATTATGGCTGTAGTATAACTTTCAACAGAAACACCACCAAGTATTTTTGCTAAAATGATTACTGCGAGTGCGGTAAGTAAAACACGTAGAATGAACTTCATAATATGATGATTTTAAGTTAGATGTTGATTAAAGATATAAAAAAAGCGCTTTCGTTATAAGAAAGCGCTTGTTAAATCTGTGGGTGATAATATTTCTACTTAATAAATACCGTAGGGTAATTGCCGGGCTCAACTACTGGAATGTTAGCATTGAACTTCGCATTTATTGCTTCAATAAATGTGTTCGCTAAAATAGCATAACCACGAGATGTTGGGTGAACTCCGTCTAAAGAAAATCCTCCACCACTCGCGTATACATTTGTCACAATGCCTCCGTTAAAGTCGATGCCCTCATTAGAAAGTTGATTAAGTTTTGATTTGGTGTCGATATACGCCAGATTGTATTGATCAGCTAAGCCTGCAATGGTAGTATTATATGCAATCTGAGCATTTACAACTTCCTCTACTTCCGCATCGATCAGTACTTGTGAATCGTTCAGTGGAACACCAACTCCTATTACGGAAGAAGGGTTGTTAGGATCCGCTAAAGTACCAAGCACTGAGCTGGTAGTTAATAAGATTAAATCTTCTTCTGTAGCTTGTCTTAAATTTCTAAATTCAGGATTTAACGCCGAAAGATCGGTTAAAGTTTCATCTAAAATAACGACAGCATTTTGTCCGGCACTAAATTGAATGGTTCTTTTTTGTAGTTCCTCTGCTGATATGAATCCACCCGCATACGCTAGTTGAAGTCCGCCGTTATATTGCGCATAGGCCTGGTTGACTTGTTGAGCAGTAGCAGCATCCATTGGAATGGCATTATAAGGAACCGTGGTGAAAAAAGGAATTGCCGTTATGTCCGGTAAGTTTGCTACAGCTCCTTTAGCACCGTTCGCTGTGAGCCCTTCTAGTAAGCTGTTATATATGCCGGCAAAAAGTGTAGGATCTGTTATATCGCTACTGCCGTAGGTTTGAGGATCTAAATTACCCGTTTGATTGGTTCCGGTTCCGCCCGAAGTGGCATAGCCTAAAATGTCATTATTTCCAATCCATAATGAGAAAAATGACGGTTCTTGTTCTAAAGCGTCTTCAAGTACAGAAGCATCCGAATTAGATGCCATTCTTATAAAGTACGGGTTAGCTGCAGCTGGGAAATTAGCAATGTTTCCATATCCATTTGCCACAAGGTGGTAGATTTTAGCACCAGGTACTCCCATGTTGTTAAATGGACCTTCTAAAATATCAGAAACATTTGTAGTCGGTGTTTCATTTAGATTCACAGGTGTAGGGCTCGCAGGGTTACTATAATCCAATACCATTCTGGTGTTTGAAACAACTTGTCCGGATAAAGTAAGGCCACCAATATTATCGTTTACTAAAGGTTGATTAAAGTTGCCGCCTCCTGCCAGTGAAAATTGTTTGGCCATGATGCTTGGATATGAGTTTTTCTGAGCCTGTAAGTAAACGGTTCCGTCCGAATAACCTGCTGTAAGTGAATTTCCAACGGCAACATAGTTAGAGAAGTCAGCATCTCCACTGGTATATGTGCCAGGTTCATCCACGGGATTTTTAAACTCCGGTTCACAAGCGAAAAACAATACCGTGCTTGATAAAATATATAATGTTCTTTTCATGATCTGTTCTTTTACTAATAAGGATTAAAATTTGTAAGAAACGCTTAGTCCGGGAATAAAAGCATTGTTTTTATAGGTGCCACCAAAAGATGATGTTTGACCATTACTCTCTGGATGATAGTCATAACTTGCGTCAACTTCTTCAAAATGTATGTATAAAAATGAAGCGTCAATTGCAAATCGACTGTTTACGTTAAAAGTTAATCCTCCGGTGAAATTGTCAGAGTCATTACGAGGAGTCTCTGGAGCGAAATATCCCTCTTGTACCGGTGATTCATCAAAATAATAACCACCCCTTAGTGTGAACTGATCGTTAGCAACATATTGAACCCCAAAACGATAGGTTGATGAGTTCTTGTAGTTTCTTGGGTTGGTAGACTGAAGGCCGTTGCTAAATGAAAGGTTGAGGCTGTCATATGAGTCCCAGTACACTCTGTTGAAGTCGAAAGCAACCAGCCACTTATCATTTATTTGATAGGAGGTTCCTACGGTTAATTCTGCAGGAAGTGGCAATGAGGCGTTGAAGGTTCCGTCAGCGAATTGCCCCTGCAGCCCGCTAGGCACATTTTGAAAGTCTGCAGATCCATTTTCGGCGTCCATTTCAATTTCTGAACGGTAATTAACACCTATGTTCCATTTTTCAGTGGGTCTAAAGAGCATTCCAAGTGAGTATCCCCATGCATTGATGCCACTTTTATCGATAGTGACATTAGATCTGTTTCCTTCTAAATCTGAGAGTGATCTGTCTAAATTTCGATTAAAATTGACATTTCCTGTTACAAATATTGGTCCGCCACCAATACTCATTTTATCATGTAATTTAATAGCTACCGTTGGTTGGATGAATATAGATGCAAGTTCTATTTTTTGAATAAGGTGTGAACCTTCCCAGTTTTCTGGGTATTCTACGCTACTTCCATAAGGGGTGTAGGCACCCAAACCAACACTTAGCCAGTCATTGACCTGATAGGCAACATATGCGTTGAAGGGGGTGCTAACTGGGTTGTCTGCCTCAGAACTCCAGCCAAATTCAGTGTTTTGGAAGCTGATATTTGAAAATATGAAATTAGCACCTACGCTCGCGCTAAATCGATTATTTAAAAAGGCCATTCCCGCAGGATTGAAGAATACAGTTTCAGCACTGTTTAATACGGCAACGCCTGTGTGTCCCATGGCCAATTGTTTGTTACCTTGCAAGGCAACTCGATAACCGCCAGCAAATACCATGTAATTAGCGCACAGCAAAAAGGTAAAAAGAATAATTCTCTTCATTTAATTTAAGGTTTAAAATTGATAAAAATTAGCTAGTCATTCAGAAACTCCAAAACGGTGTCAAGGAACATTTTAGGGTTTTCTGCATGTAACCAATGCCCTGCATTGGTAATTGTGGTGGTGGTTGCTAATGGAAAATGGTTCTTGATGACAAGGTCATCAATTGGTTGAATATAATCGGAATTACTGCCTCTTAGGAATAGTGTATATCCATTATACTTTGCTTCTTTAGGAAGCGCTGCTCCGATTTGGTTTACATTTTTTGTCAATGCTTTCAGGTTAAATCTAAAACCTAAGCTTTCTTTTTCTTGCCAATATAAGTTTTTTAATAAAAATTGCCTAACAGATTTTATAGAAATATAGCTTGATAGTTCTTTGTCAGCCTCTGTTCTTGAGTTAATTGTGTTGAAATTCAAGGCGTTTAAACCATCTAGGATGTCTTGATGATGAGGGGGGTAATATTTAGGTGCTATATCAGCAATAATTAATTTTTCGACCTTCTGAGGGTGCAGGGTTGCAAAAAGCATGGCCGTTTTTCCTCCCATAGAATGGCCTAGCAAGTTGACCTGTTGTAAACCATGGTGATTCATGTAGTTTAAAAGGTCTTCGGCCATTAATTCATAACTGAAATGATCTGAGTGAAAACTTCGTCCATGATTTCGCTGATCAATTAGGTGAACTTCATATCCTTTTTTTGAGAATTCATTACCCAATGTTTTCCAGTTATCACTCATTCCTAAAAAGCCATGAAGTATTAACAGTGGGGTGCCTTCTCCTATTATTTTAGAATGTAGTATTTCTCTCATTTTAATTTGCTTAGATAAAGCTGAATTACATTTTCAAGTCCTAAATACAGGGATTCTGATATGAGTGCGTGTCCAATGGATACTTCCAAAAGGTTAGGGATGTTTTCTTTGAAAAATTGAACATTGTCCAGATTTAAGTCATGTCCTGCATTTATTCCCAAGCCGACTTTTTCAGCAATTTTAGCAGCTTCTATATAAGATTGGATTCCAGATTGATTTCCTTCTTCATACTTTTTGGCATAATCCTCTGTGTAAAGTTCTATTCTGTCTGTACCTGTGTTAGCTGCTGCTTCTACAATTTTACTGACCGGGTCAATAAAAATGGAGGTTCGAATGTTATTTCTTTTAAATTCGGAAATTACTTCAATAAGAAAGTCTTTGTGTTTGATAGTGTCCCATCCTGCATTTGATGTAATAGCGTCAATTGCATCCGGTACCAGCGTTACCTGAGTAGGTTTTACTTCCAGAACTAAATCTATGAACTTTTTGATAGGATTTCCTTCTATGTTGTATTCAGTAGAAACAACCTGTTTTAAATCGCGGGCATCCTGATATCTGATATGGCGTTCATCAGGTCTTGGGTGGATTGTAATGCCTTCGGCACCAAAACCTTCAATGTCTATTACAGTTTTTACCAGGTTCGGAACATCTCCACCTCTTGAGTTCCTAAGAGTGGCTATTTTATTAACGTTTACGCTAAGCTTAGTCATTTAAATTCTTGTTTATTTTATTGGCGGTAACAAAAGTACAAAGTTAAAAAAATAGGGTTAGCGTTATGATTGAATATTTTAAACGACCTAATAGTAAAATGATGTTAAAGTTTATTAGGTAATATATGGGCTGTTAAGAAATTGTACTTTTTTGTCTTGTAAATAATTTTGTCCTAGCTTAATTTTAATTAATTTGCTTTAAGAAAAAAATAGAGATGAATATCCTTTCGTATATTAATAATGACCTAGTGCCGATTTCACCAAATCTAACCGTTAATATGGTTTGTGAAACTTTTGAAGGCCACACTTTCACACATATGCCTGTGGTGGAAAATGGGTTCTTGTTGGGTAATATTTCTGCAGATGATGTAAAAGGTTGTGATGAAGAGAAACTAATGAAAGATTATCAGTATGCCTTGGATACATTTTTCGTTCGAAAGGATACTAACTGGATAGATGTGCTGGAAGCATTTGCTCAAAACGATGCTAACCTTATGCCTGTTATAGATGAGAATAGTATGTATGTTGGTTATTATGAACTGATTGATATTGTTGGAGTGTTTAAAGAAACGCCTTTTTTAAATGAACCCGGAGGCATTTTAATAATAGAGAAAGGATCTCAGGATTATTCTTTTAGTGAAATAGCTCAAATTGTAGAAAGTGATGATGGCAGGTTATTAGGGGCGTTTATCTCTGAAATTCGTGATGAAATTACCCAGATTACTTTAAAAATTGGCAATACTGGTTTAAATACTGTTATGCAGACTTTTAGGAGGTATAATTATAAGGTGGTTTCAGGGAATGATGATGATATTTATCTCGAAGACCTTAAGGAGCGTTCCAATTATTTGAAAAAATTCCTTAATATTTAGCGCTAACACAAAAATGACGCCCATCTTTGTAGCTTTGTTAAAGATGGAGCAAATATGTTTTTGTCAAAAAAATAAACGTCAAGCTGATGAAAGTCGGAATTTATGGTCAGTATTACCAGGATGGATTAGAAGTTTACCTGATTGAGCTTTTAACCGAATTGGAAAAAAACAAAGTCAAAATATTCTTTGAACAAAATTACTTGTCTGATATAAAGAATAATGTCTCCCTGAAGAATCAATATGAAACATTTAGCGAGTTTGAAGACCTGGATGATTCCTTTAATTTGTTCTTTAGTGTTGGTGGTGATGGGACGATGCTGAGAAGTATATTGTATGTTCGGGATCTTAATATTCCAATTATAGGTATTAATGTTGGTAGATTAGGGTTTTTGGCTACCGTTCAAAAAGATCAAATAAAAAAAGCCGTAGAAGCTTTGGTTGATGGCCGCTACGATGTGGAAGAAAGAAGTCTGCTCCAGATTGAGACCCATCCTTATAATAAAAATATTGGAACGGTTAATTTTGCTATGAATGAAATGGCTGTAAGTAGAAAGAACACAACCTCTATGATTACAGTCTCAACTTGGTTAGATGACGAATATTTAACTTCTTATTGGGCAGATGGTCTCATAGTGTCGACTCCAACCGGATCAACCGGATATTCATTAAGTTGTGGAGGGCCGGTAATAACTCCTGATACTAATGCTTTTGTAATAACACCGATAGCGCCACATAATTTAAATGCACGTCCATTGGTTATACCTGATAAAACGGTTATAAAACTTACTGTTTTTGGAAGATCGATGGATTATCTATTGTCTTTGGATAGTAGGATTGCTACACTAAGTAATGAAACAGAGATATATATTAAGAAAGCTCCTTTTACTATTAAAATGGTAGAATTCAGGGAAGAGAGTTTCTTGAAAACACTTCGAAAAAAGCTCTTATGGGGTGAGGATAAACGTAATTAAACAATAAAAATGCTGAAAAATTGTTTTTAGTACGACATTAATTACGCGAAACATCCTTAAAGAAATCATAATTTTTATATTTGCAAACCTCTGAAACTTATGAAAAAGAGCATTTTAATAATATTAGTCGGATTATTGAGCGGATTATCATATTCGCAAACCTATGAAATAGGTCCCTTTTTAGGCGGTAGCAATATTGTCGGAGATGTGGGGGCGGATAATTATATTCGTCCGAATAAGCTGGCTTATGGCTTGGTTGCCAAATGGAATGTAAGTACGAGATATTCTTTCAGGGGAAGTTTGATGTATTCAAAGCTTCATGCAGATGACAGTAAATCTGATATGAGTTCCAGGCAACAGCGTGGGTATGATGTTGATTGTAAGTTGCTGGAAGGCTCATTAGGTTTGGAGTTTAATTTTTGGGAGTTCGACCTTCATAAATTTAGTCGTCCCTTTACACCATATATGTATAGTGGTGTTTCTGTCTTTGGACATGATTTGTTGTATTTTCAGAATGGAGAGGCACTAGATTACGGAAATCACATTACATTTGCAATCCCAATGATTTTGGGTGTGAAAGCAAAATTAAATCAACATTTAGTTTTAGCCGCTGAGGTTGGAGCTAGATATACATTTACCGATGATCTGGATGGGAGCAATCCAACAGGGAGTTTGGACGATAATTTAGGTTTAAAGTTTGGGAATATTAATAGTAACGATTGGTATGTTTTTTCAGGAGTGACTTTAACATATACTTTTGGAAGAAGACCATGTTACTATTGTCCGCCAGATTGATGATGAGAATTAAGGATGTTAGAAAAGGAGCAAATTAATAAAGATACAATACCAAAACATATAGCCATTATCATGGATGGTAATGGTAGGTGGGCTAAGCAACGAGGTAAGCTTCGTGTGTTTGGTCATGAAAGAGGTACAAAAAGTGTTAGGGAAGTGGTTGAAGGTTGCGCCGAATTAGGTGTCGACTGCCTTACACTATATGCATTTTCTACAGAAAACTGGAATCGACCAAAGGTTGAAGTTCAGACATTGATGAAATTACTGGTAAGTGCTCTCAAAAAGGAGTACAAAAATCTTAAGAAAAATAAAATACAGTTAAATGCTATTGGCGATCTTAACGCCTTACCTTCAAGTACCAAAAAGGAGCTCTTGGAGGTTATAGAGAAAACCAAGAATAATACAGGTTTAAAGCTTACTTTAGCATTGAGTTATGGGTCTAGGGAAGAACTTAAAACGGCTGTTAAAAGTATTGCGGATAAAGTTAAAAATAATATAATTTCTTTAGAAAAAATTGATGAATCCGTTATAAATAATCATCTTTATACGCATAATTTGCCAGATGTTGATTTACTTATTCGAACTAGCGGAGAGCAGCGGATAAGTAATTTTTTATTATGGCAAATCGCCTATGCAGAATTGTATTTTACAGATACACTGTGGCCTGATTTTAATAAACAACAATTGTTTGAAGCTATTATCAATTATCAAAATAGAGAGAGAAGATTTGGAAAAATTAGTGAGCAACTTAACAACTAATATTAGTATGTTCAAAAGGTATTTAGGGGTACTTTTACTTTTTGGAGTAGTATTTTTTAATAGCGCAACCGCTCAAGAGACAAGTTTAGATAAAGGGAAAAAGTATATTCTCGGTGGTTTGGAAGTAACTGGAGTTAAAAGTTACAATGAGCAAACCGTCGTGACTTTTACTGGATTGCAGATAGGGCAGGAAATTACTGTTCCTGGTGAGGAAATTAGTAAAGTAATTACCAAACTATGGAACCTGAACCTCTTTAGTGATATTAGTTTTTTCATTACAAGAGTAGAGGGAGAGAAAGTTTTTTTAGAACTTCAGATAGAAGAGCTACCTACCTTATCGGATGTTAAGATTACAGGCTTAAAAAAGAAAAAAACAGACGATATTGTAAAGGAGGCCGAGCTTAAAAAAGGTAAAAAGGTTACGGAAAGCTTTATCGCCAACACTAAAAATTATCTTCTTAATAAATATAAGAAGCAAGGATACTTGAATACTAAGGTCCTTATCAATACAGTTCCTGACACTTCGGAGGCAAATGCTGTAAAAATGATTGTTAATATCGATACCGATGAAAAGGTAAAGGTGAAGAATATTGAGTTTCTCGGTAATGAAAAGCTGAAAGACAATCAGCTTAAAAAAGCCATGAAAAATACCAAAGAGAAGCAATTTGGAAGGTTTTGGAAAAAGTCGAAATTTATACCTGAGGATTACGATACTGATTTAAGCACTTTAATTGACGCTTACAAGGAAAAAGGGTATAGAGATGCGAGAGTTCTGGAAGACTCGGTTGTTTATAATGATGATCATACCATTGATATTAAAATTTCAGTGGAAGAAGGTGATCGCTATTACTTTGGTGATATCGACTTTGTAGGGAATGCAGCCTATACTGATAATGATTTATCAAGGGTTTTAGGTATTAAAAAAGGTGATGTATATAACGGAGTTTTGTTACGTGAAAGAATAGCGGATGAAACAAAACCCGACGGAAATGATATTACGAATTATTATCAAAATACCGGATACCTTTTCTCAAGAATAAATCCTGTAGAGGTTTCGGCTCAAAATGATACTATTGATTTTGAGATAAGAATTATTGAAGGAAAACCTGCCTACTTTAATAATGTAACCGTAACAGGAAACGAAAGAACGAATGATCATGTTATCTATCGTAACTTACGTACCAGACCGGGCCAATTGTATAGAAAAGAAAATGTGTTCAGAACTATTCGAGAGCTAGGTGCACTTGGGTATTTTGATGCAGAGCAGTTATCTCCTAACATTATAAACCCTGATCCTGATGCAGGTACTGTTGATATTCAATACGGCGTAGTTGAGGCAGGTTCAAGTCAGATAGAGCTTCAAGGTGGTTACGGTGGAGGTGGTTTTATCGGAACCTTAGGATTGCGATTTAACAACTTCTCAATTAAGAACTTATTTAATAAGGATGCTTATAAGCCAGTTCCTATGGGAGATGGTCAGACCTTAGCTCTAAGACTTCAGGCAAGTAAATTCTATCAAACGTATAGTTTCTCTTTCATCGAGCCATGGTTAGGAGGGAAAAAGCCAGTGCAGTTTTCAACTTCATTGTCTCGAACTTTACAGTTCCGTCCAACTGCTGATTATAGAGATGCAGATAAAGATCAAAGATTTGTTATTACCGGTATCAATGTAGGTATGGCAAAAAGACTTGAATGGCCAGATGATACATTCCAGTTATCTCACGCATTGTCTTATCAACATTATGATATCCAAAATTATGCTGTTGGAGGATTGTTCCCTTTTAGTAATGGTACTTCGCAACAGTTAGCTTATACGGTAGCACTTTCAAGAGATAATACATTTACCAACCCAATATTTCCAATGGGAGGGTCTAAATTTGTAATTAGTGCCAAGTTCTCACCTCCTTATTCATTATTTAATGGAGTTGATTATGCGAATCTTGAGAACGATCCGGATTATAAATTGAAGGATGCTAATGGTAATTTTATCGATGCAGAAGGAAATCCTGTTGCTAGTGTAGATGATGCTGCAGCTGATGAAGCTAAAATAGGGCAAGAAAAGTTAAAGTGGTTAGAGTTCTACAAGGTGAAATTTCAAGGAGACTGGTATAAACAACTGGTAGGTCAACTTGTGTTAAGAACCAATGCCGAATTCGGTTTCCTGGGTGCTTACAATCAGGAAAGAGGAGTGGTTCCATTTGAACGATTTTTCGTTGGGGGAGATGGTTTAGGAAATTATGCTTTAGATGGAAGAGAGAATGTACAGCTGAGAGGGTATCCTAATAACTCCTTGTCAAATAGAGATGGATCGACCATTTTTAATAAGTTTTCAATGGAATTACGTTATCCAATAACACTTAAACAAACCGCTTCAATTTATACATTAGGATTTTTAGAGGCAGGTAATGCCTTTGATTCATTCGATGAATATAGTCCTTTTGATATTAAAAGATCGGCGGGTCTCGGGGTGCGTATATTTATGCCTGCCTTTGGATTGTTAGGAATTGATTTTGCTTATGGATTCGATCCGATATATGGTGGAAACACCGCAAACGGATGGGAGACACACTTTATCATTGGGCAACAATTTTAATTTTGGCACGGTATTTTCTATGTAAGATATCATGATCAATAATTAAACGTAAAATTTTTTGTCATATCGATAGAGTTATTACTTTTAAGGTTGATAAAAAAAAATTAACGGATGAAAATAAAAGTTCTTTACATATTGTTCTTTATTTCGGTATTCGCTTTGCATGCGCAAAAAGGGGTTCGACTGGGGTATATAGATATGAATTATATCCTGGAGAATGTCGAAGAATATCAGGAGGCTAATAAGCAGTTGGAGAAAAAGGTTCTCAAATGGAAGCGCGAGGTAGAAGATCAGAAAAGAACCATAGCGCAGATGCGTGCTGATTTAAATGCCGAGAAGGTGCTGTTGACTAAAGAGTTGGTAGAAGAGCGTGAGATTGAGATTGATGCTTTGGAGTCAGAGATGATCAAGTATCAGCAAGACCGTTTTGGTCCTGGCGGTGATATGATCATGCAACGAAGCCAATTGGCTCAACCTATTCAAGATCAGGTTTTCAATGCTATTCAGGACATAGCAAAAAAACGAAATTATGATTTTGTTTTTGATAAATCAGCAGATGTTGTCATGCTCTATTCTAATAAAGCCTACGATATAAGTGATATGGTGCTTACGAGTATAGATCGCAATAGAAAAAGAGGTGGTGTTGCAAATAAAAGCGAGCCGGAAACCGAATTGAAGAAGTTTGAAGAAGATCAGGAGCAAGAGCCTACAGAAGCTCAAAAAGCTGCAGAGGCTAAAAAGAAAGAAGCACTTTCTGATCGAGAAAAGCGAAAACTAGAATTAGAAGCGGAGCGACAAGCCCGTCTTAAGGATATAGAAGAAAGAAAAAAGGCATACGAAGCCAGAAGAAAAAAAATATTAGAGGAACGTCAGAAGTTGAGAGATAGCTTGCGGCGTGCAACTCAAAAACAGAAAGATTCGATAAATTAGGATAAACGAAGAGGAAACATTTATTAACACTTAAACAAAAACAATTAAGAGAGACTATGAAACATTTAAAATCATTTTTAGTTGCAATTGCATTGATTGGTGCGGTAAGTTTTGCAAATGCACAGAGTAAAGTTGCACATATTAATGTTCAACAACTAATGAGCGAAATGCCGGAATTTAAGGCTGCTCAGGCGGAGCTTAAAAAATTAGAAGATAACTACAAAGCAGATTTAACTTCTTCATATACAGAATTGCAAAATAAAATTAAGCAGTATAGTGGCGAAGTTAAGACAAAGACTGAACAAGAGAATGCTGCAAGACAGCAAGAGGTTCAGGGGCTTCAGGCGAACATTGCTAAAGCGGAGCAAGTAGCCCAACAAGAATTGCAGAAGAAGCAAATGGAATTATATGAGCCATTACTTAAGAAGGCTAACGACGCCATCCAAAAAGTGGCTAAGGCTCAAGGATTCGAATATGTTTTTGATGCTTCACCTGGTACGGGTATCATCCTAGCTGATGGTAAAGACCTATTACCAGAAGTAAAGAAGGAATTAGGATTCTAATAGAAACATCCCTTAGATAATAATTTGTTTAAAACCGTCGGTCAACTCCGACGGTTTTTTATTTTTGTAAGTATGAATAAAGGGCCAATTGGTATTTTTGATTCGGGAGTTGGAGGGACAACCATATGGAGGGAGATTAATAAATTACTTCCTCATGAGTCTACTGTCTATGTTGCAGACAGTGCCAATGCTCCCTATGGTGAGCTCTCTAAAGATGAGATGCGCGATTTAAGTATCCGAATTACGGACTTCCTATTGGCTCAGGGCTGTAAAATAATAGTGGTGGCATGTAATACCGTTACCACAAATGCAATTACTTACCTTAGAGAACAATACAATGTACCTTTTATAGGTATCGAGCCGGCAATTAAACTGGCAGCCTTAAATACCCGATCCAAAATAGTTGGAGTTTTAGCAACTAAGGGAACCTTGACGAGTGAGTTGTTTCATAAAACATCGGGAATCCATGCAAATGGTATTACTGTGATAGAGCAAGAAGGAGAAGGCTTGGTTGAGTTAATAGAGACTGGTAAATTAGATTCAGAAGAACTTAAGAGCTTGCTTCATGCTTATGTGGATCCAATGGTTAAATCTGGTGCTGATTCACTTGTTTTGGGGTGTACGCATTATCCCTACCTCATTCCCCTTTTAAAACGTATAATTCCTTCATCTGTAAATATTGTTGATTCAGGACCCGCCGTTGCCAGACAAACAAAGTCGGTGCTTCAGAAAAACCATCTTTTAAATACCTCGAATTTAAAAGCGACAAATGTGTTTTATACTACCGGAGATGTTAATGTGCTATCTGATTTTGTTAAGGATGCCAAGGATGCTAGTGTTCGTAAATTAGAGCTTTAAGCGTACTTATTTAATATATGGAGTACTGATGAATAATAGCTTGAGCCGAACAAATTGAGGTGTACTAGAAGGTAGTACAGTTGCCAAATATCTAATCGTTTTTGCCAACCTTTTTCTAAGGGATATATTTCCTGATAACTCTCAAAAAGATGTGCTTCAAAACCACCAAATAAATGCATCATGGCAATATCAGTTTCTCTGTGCATATAACAAATGGCAGGGTCTATCAGGCATGGTTTTCCTTCCGGATCAATTAGGTAATTACCATTCCAAAGATCTCCATGAACTAAGGCAGGTTTTTCATGGGGTATAAGATTTCCTAACTCTTTGTAAAAAGAGTCTGAGTTTTTGAACTCATAACCATTTGTTTTGGCTAAACGTATTTGTGGATCAATGCGCTGAGTGATATAAAATTCCTGAATACTGATAAACCGATCATTATGTTGTTTTAGGCTTCCAATATAATTGTCTGAAGAGAAGCCAAAAGTTTCTCTACTGTTAAGATGGAGTTGAGCAAGCTGATGTCCAAAGATTTCCCAGAAATAAGGAGCTTTACGACCTTGTGGAATGTATTCCATAATTAAGAAAGAAGCTCCGCCTTCTTGACCTGTAAAAGAACTTTTGGGTACCCGTATAGTGTTGGTGTTTTCAAGTGTTTTTAATCCTATTTTCTCGGCCTCAAACATACCGGGGTAATGCTGGACACTGTTTATCTTTACAACATAATCATCAGAATCCGTTTTAATAAAAAAGGTGTTATTGATGTCGCCACCATGTAATTGTTTAGAAAATTTGATTTCTGTTTCCAGTAATATTTCTATGGTGTCTCGAACGTCAGGTAAATTAAACACTACACAGCTATTTTTAATAGAAGGTTTATTTTATTCGTTCATAAGTTAGGTAGGTGAATGCAAACCCATGTTTGTCGTCTTTACCATGGTATTCGCTTCTTGTTAATTTCCAGGAATTAAGATCTATTTCCGGGAAATAGGTGTCTGCTTCAAATTCATCATGTACCCTGGTAAGTTCAATTTTGTCAGCCACTGACATGCTAAGTTTATATATTTCTCCTCCACCTATAATGAATGGGGTTTCGTCGTTTTTTGAGATTTCTAACGCCTTCTCCAGCGAATTAACCACAATACATCCTTCTGGATTGTAGTCGGACTGTCTGGTAATAACGATGTGGGTGCGATTAGGAAGTGGTTTAGGGAAGCTTTCAAAAGTTTTTCTTCCCATAATAATATGATGGCCCGTTGTGAGTTGTTTAAATCGTTTGAAATCGTCTGGGAGGTGCCAGACCAAATCGTTGTCTTTTCCTAAAGCGTTGTTTTCTGCAGCAGCAGCAATAATGGTGATCATTCGTCGGTTGAATTTTTGTTTGGTTCTGATTCGAGTTCTGTTTTAACTTCCTGTTCTAGTTGGGCTATTTTTTCTTTTTGTTTTTTTACCAGTTTCTCGCGCTGCGTTCTTTCCCAATCTTTCCCCATGAATTTGCTGGTGAAGAATACATTGATAAAATGAATTACAAGTAAAAAACTCCAGGCAACGATTACCCATACAAACCAGTTTTTTTCTGGTCGAATGTTTAAAAACTTATTGATGATAATAGCAAATAAACTGCCGACTAAAAAAACTATGAAATGATAGTACAGTCTCTTTTTTTGTCGAATTCTTTTTTGAGCATTTTCAACCAACTCGTGTTGTTCAACATCAAATGAGGTTTTTTTCTTTTTAAAAAGCATGTCTTAAATCTTGTGTAACTCAAATTTAAGGCTTTTTAAAGGATTTTAATCTTTCTGTAAGAAAATAATCGCATACCCGTATTAAATGGCGACTTTTGCCTTAATATGAGGATGAGGGTCGTAATCCTCTAATGTGAAATCTTCAAAAGTAAAGTCAAAGATGCTTTTAATGTTTTTGTTTAATACCATTTTTGGTAAGGCTCTGGGGGTTCTGGAAAGTTGTAGTTTTACCTGTTCTAAATGATTGTTGTAAATATGGGCATCACCGAAGGTATGAATAAACTCCCCGGCTTCATAGCCACAAACCTGTGCCATCATTAGTGTAAGTAAAGCATAAGACGCAATATTAAATGGTACACCGAGGAAGATATCAGCACTACGCTGGTATAGCTGACAAGAAAGCTTTCCGTCAGCCACGTAAAATTGAAAAAATGCATGACATGGTGGTAGGGCAGCTTTGCCATTCGCTACATTTTCAGCAAAAGAAACTGTAGTGTCAGGCAAAACACTTGGGTTCCATGCCGAAACAAGCATTCTTCTGCTGTTAGGATTGCTTTTAAGTGTTTCTATTATTTCAGAAATTTGATCGATTTCCTCGCTATTCCAGTTGCGCCATTGATGACCATATACAGGTCCCAGGTCTCCGTTTTCATCAGCCCATTCATTCCATATACGAACACCATTATCCTGAAGGTACTTTATGTTCGTGTCTCCCTTTAAAAACCAGAGTAATTCATGAATAATTGATTTTAAATGAAGCTTTTTAGTGGTAACCATCGGAAATCCTTCACTGAGGTCAAATCGCATTTGATAGCCAAAAACGCTAAGGGTACCAGTGCCTGTCCTATCACCTTTTTGGTTTCCGTTTTCGAGGACATGTTTCAGTAAATCGTGATATTGCTTCATAGTATAAAAGGTAATGAATAATCTTTAAAAGACGTGTAAAAGGGACTTAGAATCCACATGACGAAAATATAAAAAGGAGCTAAAAAATAAATTGAGATTCCTTTAAATTTATTAAAAGGTTATTAACTTATTTTACCCAATGATCATACCCGCAATTGTTGCCGATAGCAGAGAGGCTAAAGTACCTCCAAGAACGGCCTTCATGCCAAATTCAGAAAGCGTTTTACGCTGACCCGGAGCCAAAGAGCCGATACCTCCTATTTGAATACCTATGGATGCAAAATTTGCGAATCCACATAGCATATAGGTTGCCATTATAATGGATTTGTTATATGTGAAATGCAGTGATGATGTAGCGCTTTTAAGTTCAGCAAGCTGAACATAGCCTACAAATTCACTAGCCGCAAGTTTAATACCCAATAATTGACCCATGAGCATCATATCTTCTTTAGCGACCCCAATGATCCACATTAGCGGTGCGAATACAAATCCAAGAATCGATTCCAAAGAGAATGATTCATATGGTGTATGCTGTGCAAGTAATAAGTTGAGCGTAGTCCAGGAGCCAACTTTTCCCAAAACATAATTGATCATTGCTATAAATGCTATAAATACAAGAAGCATAGCCCCTACATTGGCGGCTAACTTTAACCCTTCTGTGGTTCCGTTAGCGATAGCATCCAATACATTGGCACCAATTTTATCTGACGAAACTTCTACATCTGTATTTGGTTTTTCCTGTTGCGGGTAAAGTATTTTAGATACAACAATAGCCCCGGGGGCAGCCATTACAGAGGCAGCCAATAGGTGCTTTGCATAAACGAGTCTTAGGGCAGGATCATCGCCACCTAAAAATCCAATATATGCTGCTAGTACCCCTCCGGCAACAGTAGCCATTCCACCGACCATAACTAAAAGTATCTCCGATCGCGTCATCCTTTCTAAATACGCTTTAATCATTAATGGAGCTTCTGTTTGTCCAAGAAATATGTTTCCTGCTACAGAAAGACTTTCCGCCCCAGAAATACCCAGTAGTTTTGTTAAAACCCAGGCCATCCCGCGAACCACTATTTGAATAATTCCGAAATAGAATAGTACCGAAGTTAAAGCAGAGAAGAATATGATTGTGGGTAATACCTGAAACAAAAAGATGAACCCAAAACTATCAACATTCATCATGTCGCCTAATAGAAATTCACTGCCTGCCTTGGTAAAGTCTAATATTAAGACAAATATCTGTCCAACAAATTCGAATGCTTTTTTAATAAAAGACACTTTGAGTACACCTATCGCCAGAAGTAACTGAGAAGCGAGACCGATAGAAACCGTTTTCCAATTGATGGACCTTCGATTGCTGCTAAATAAAAAAGCAATACATATTAATACAAACATCCCCAAAGCTCCTCTGAGAAATCCATTTAAGGTAAAGCCTTCGCTTGGTAAAATAGAGCTGGAAACAAGAGGTTGATTGTTCTTTTTATTGGTGAATTTATATAAGGTGTTTTTTTCTTTTAAAACAAGGGTGGAATCCGTGAGATTGTCAATTTTGAAGGTTCTGACAGTGTCATTTGGTTTTTCGTAATATAAGATCAAAAGTTTGTTTTGATGCAGGTAATTACCTGAGGCAGTCAAATTGTTTTGAGCTTTCAGAGAATAATTAAAGGTCCCGTCTCCAAGGTTCAATGAGTCTTCCTTATGAATATCAAAAAGCTGAATGTCAGATGATGCACTGGTAATTGATTCAAATTGCCAATTCTTTTCAATTTCCTGAGCTTTTATGCCAAAAACAGAAAATAAAATGGCTATACAGATTAATATTTTCTTCATGGTGGAAGCTTATTTCTTTTCGCGCTTAGAGATTTCATCTCTGATCTTTGCTGCCTTTTCGTAGTCTTCATTGGCAACAGCGCTATCTAACAGGTCGTAAAGTTCTTTTAAGGTGTGATTCTTGTATGATTCACCTGAACTGGCTGGTTTGCTTTCTCCGGAAAGTATTTCATCAACAACAATACTCTCCTCCTTTTCCTCTTCTTTTTCTTTAGACGAGAATTTCAGGTAAATTCCAGCTTTATCCAGTATGTTTTTATAAGTGAATATTGGAGCGTTAAACCTTAAGGCCAGCGCAATAGCATCGCTAGTGCGTGCGTCGATAATTTCTTCGATTTGATCTCTTTCGCAAATGATACTGGAATAAAAAACGCCATCTACCAATTTGTGGATGATAACCTGTTTAATTACAATTTCAAAACGGTCAGCGAAATTTTTAAAAAGGTCATGAGTTAACGGTCTTGGCGGTTTAATTTCTTTTTCCAGGGCTATAGCAATGGATTGTGCTTCGAAGGCCCCTATAACAATGGGCAGTTTTCGTTCGCCATCAACTTCATTCAGAATCAGAGCATAAGCTCCATTCTGTGTCTGACTGTATGAAATTCCTTTTATTGTAAGCTTAACTAGACTCATATACCGCTATAAAATATCAAGGGCTGCCTGAATTTGGGCTATTTCCCCCTAATTCAGGCAGCCCTTGAGGGGCACAATTTAGTAAAAATTATGCGTTATTAGCCTTAAATTCTTTCAATTTTTCAATGAGTTCTGGAACTACTTCAAAAGCATCACCAACGATGCCATAGTCGGCAGCTTTAAAGAAAGGAGCTTCTGGGTCATTGTTAATTACAACTTTGACTTTAGAAGCATTAATTCCCGCTAAATGCTGAATAGCTCCCGAAATCCCCACGGCAATGTAAAGATTAGAAGCAACTGGTTTACCAGTTTGGCCAACGTGTTCTTCATGTGGTCTCCATCCCATATCAGATACTGGCTTAGAACAAGCAGTAGCTGCGCCAAGAACTTCGGCCAAATCTTCAATCATTCCCCAGTTTTCGGGTCCTTTGAGTCCTCGTCCTCCAGACACAACAATTTCGGCATCTGCGATGGTGACTTTCCCTGTTGCTTTGTCAACAGCTTCAACATTAATGCTGAAATCATCTTCATTCAATGTTGGGTCAAATGCATCTACTGTTGCAGCACCCTCATGCTCCTTAAGTCCAAAAGAGTTTTTTGCGAGTCCAATCAATTTAATATCCGAAGTTATTTCGGTAATATTAAAGGCTTTATTTGTAAATGCTGTACGCTTAACCTTAAAAGGAGAGGTGCTTTCCGGAAGAGCAACCACGTTAGACGCATATCCTGCATTTAGGCTAATGGCCAGTACAGGTGCTAAATACTTGTCATTTGCACTGGAGTTAAGAATAACCACCTTTGCTTCTTCTTTGGTTGCAGCTTGTTGCAAGACATCGGCATAAGCTTTAACATTGAAGTTGGATAGCTTTTCGTTTTTAACAGAAAGTACTTTGTCTACACCATACTTCGATAGTTCAGAAGTGTCATCAACATTTATGGCCACTGCTGTAACGGTGGATCCAAGTTTTTCAGCTACCTCTTTGGCGTAAGAAGCAGTTTCAAAGGCTATTTTTTTAAATTTTCCGTTTTCAGATTCGGTATATATTAAAACTGACATATGTTTTTATGTTTGCTTGTTGGTGTCAACAAGATGTTTTTAACTAGTTTTAAATGGAAGCTAAATAATAGAATTAAATTACTTTAGCTTCATTGTGTAATAGGTTAACCAATTCATCCACATTGTCTGGTGAAATAAGTTTCACCTCGCCTTTAGGAGCAGGTTTTTCAAATTGAACAGCTTTAGTTTCCTGATTCGCTTCAACAGGTTCTAATACAGTTAACTGTTTTTTTCTGGCCATCATGATCCCTCTCATATTAGGAATGCGAAGATCACTTTCTTCAACAAGCCCTTTTTGGGCGCCAATTACAAGGGGTAAGCTAGTTTTAAGAGTTTCTTTTCCACCATCAATTTCGCGGGTAGCTGTTGCAGTGTCTCCATTAACCTCCAGTCCAATACAAGTGTTAATAAAATTTGCATTGGTTAAAGAAGCTAGCATGCCTGGTACCATACCTCCATTGTAGTCGATAGATTCTCTACCGGCAATTATTAGGTCGAAATCTCCATCTTCAACAACTTTTGCAAGTTGTTTGGCTACAAAGAAACCATCGGTAGCTTCGGCGTTTACTCTAATGGCTTCGTCGGCACCTATAGCTAATGCTTTTCTTAATGTTGGTTCAGTTTCTGAACCGCCAACATTAACCACAGTAACAGAAGCGCCCTGTTTTTCTTTAAACCAAATGGCTCTAGTTAATCCGAATTCATCATTTGGATTGATGACAAATTGAACACCATTGGTGTCAAATTTCGTGTTGTCCTCAGTAAAATTAATTTTGGATGTAGTATCCGGTACGTGACTGATGCACACTAATATTTTCATATTCTAGATGTTTTGTTTTAATTAGAGTGCTACGAAGATACTGATATTTTTCACAATATGCTATGCGTGCATAGTAAATATTTCACAAAAAGATGTTGATGTACTTCATACATAATTGCTATTTTTGCTATCCGTTTTGAATACGAATTAAGGTAATAAGAGATATTCATGAGAACAATTCAATTTAGACAAGCCATTGCGGAGGCAATGAGCGAAGAAATGCGTCGCGATGAGTCCATATATTTAATGGGTGAGGAAGTTGCTGAATATAATGGTGCTTACAAAGCCTCTAAAGGGATGCTTGATGAATTTGGTGCCAAAAGAGTTATTGATACCCCAATCGCTGAATTGGGTTTTGCAGGTATTGGTGTAGGTTCAGCAATGAACGGGTTAAGACCAATAGTTGAGTTTATGACCTTTAACTTTTCTTTGGTAGGGATTGATCAAATCATTAACAATGCGGCTAAAATGCGTCAGATGTCAGGAGGTCAGTTCAATATTCCTATCGTTTTTCGAGGACCTACAGCTTCAGCTGGTCAGTTGGCTGCTACCCACTCTCAGGCATTTGAAAGTTGGTATGCTAATTGCCCGGGACTTAAGGTGGTTGTTCCTTCTAATCCTTATGATGCCAAAGGTTTGTTGAAGTCAGCTATCAGAGATGACGATCCGGTTATTTTTATGGAGTCTGAGCAAATGTATGGGGATAAAGGAGAGGTGCCGGAAGGAGAATACACCCTGCCAATTGGTGTGGCAGATATTAAAAGAGAGGGTAGTGATGTAACTATTGTTTCTTTTGGTAAAATAATTAAAGAAGCTTACATCGCTGCGGATGAATTAGAAAAAGAAGGAATCAGTTGTGAAATTATAGATTTGAGAACTGTACGTCCCTTAGATCATGATACGATCCTTAATTCTGTTAAAAAGACAAATCGTCTTGTTGTGTTGGAAGAGGCCTGGCCTTTTGGAAATGTAGCCACAGAGATTACATATATCGTTCAGGAAAAGGCTTTTGACTTTTTAGATGCGCCTATCATAAAATTAAATACCGCTGATACACCAGCTCCATATTCGCCGGTGTTATTAGAAGAGTGGTTGCCAAATTCAAATGATGTTATCAAAGCTGTTAAAAAGGTTTTGTATAAATAAATTCTTAAATTTTTCGTTATAAAACTTCACTAGGCTATCTTCGCTTGGTGGAGTTTTTTTTGTTTATGAAAAAGTTATTTACCCTGATCGTATTTATGCTCTCTTTTTCTGCCTGGTCGCAAACTAAGGTAGAGGGGATTGTCGTAGATGAAAATGACAATCCTATTGCATTTGCTAACGTGATGTTTAAAAACTCTACGGAGGGAACTATCACCAACGATAATGGAAGGTTTTATTTGGAATCAGATACACGATACAAGGTGTTGGTGGTTTCTTTATTGGGGTATACACCTCAGGAAATTGAACTTACCAAATCAATAAATTATAACCTGAGTGTTACCTTAGTGGAAGGGGAGCAGCTCGATGAAGTAGTTCTGTATGTCGGGAAGCAATCTAAAAAGAATAACCCCGCTGTAGAGATCTTAAAGAAAATATGGGCCAAAAAGCGGGAGAATGGACTCTACAAATTTGATCAGTATGCATACGATAAATATGAGAAAATTGAGTTCGATTTAAATACCATTGACTCCTCTGTTATTAAAAGTAAGCTTTTTAAGGGGATGGAGTTTATTTTTGACCATACCGATACATCGAGTGTTACAGGTAAAACCTATCTGCCAATGTTCATCAATGAATCATTTTATAAGGTTTATGGTGATAACAAGCTTAAAAAGGAGAAAGAAGAGTTGTTAGGTAATAAGAATTCAGGGTTTAATACCAATCAAACTATAATTGCCTATGTTAATGACCTTTATTCTGAATATAATATTTACGATAACTATCTCCAGTTATTTGATAAGAGCTTCGTAAGTCCGCTATCCAAAACAGGTGTAGATACATATAATTATGTGTTGGCAGACAGTGCTTATCTAGGAAACAAATGGTGCTATAAAATTATTTATTACCCCAGAAGAAAAAATGAACTAACCTTTAAAGGTCAGTTTTGGGTGAATGATACTACTTACGCTGTGAAAGAGATTGATATGCAAGCTACAAAAAGCGCTAATATCAACTGGGTAAAGGAAATGTATATAGAACAAGAATACGAGGTTGTAAACGATTCTGTGTTTTTGCTCAAACGTGATTACATGTTGACAGATTTTAGTATCAACAAAAAAGAAAAATCAAGAGGAGTTTATGGAAGGAGGACAACCGTTTATGATAATCATGTGTTTGACGATGAAAAACCCAAAAGTTTTTACGATAAGAAAATAGATCCGTTCAATCCTCTTGTTTACGATAGAGC
Source organism: Zhouia amylolytica (assembly GCF_900116365.1). GTDB lineage: Bacteria > Bacteroidota > Bacteroidia > Flavobacteriales > Flavobacteriaceae > Zhouia > Zhouia amylolytica. Next base: position 46,218 of record NZ_FPAG01000003.1, read on the forward strand.
AGATGAATTTTGGGAAAATAACAGACTCGAAGTTTTGAATGAAGATGAAAAGGGTATTTATAAAATGCTTGATACCTTGACTACAGTGCCAAAATTCAAGCAGCTTTATAAGGCAGCTGAGGTTTTGGCATCTGGTTATTTTGAATTTGACAAGCTTAATTTCGATTATGGGCCGCTTTATTCTACATATGGGTATAACCCCGCAGAAGGTATACGTGTTCGGGTTGGTGGGCGCACTTATAAAACTGCAAACGATCAGTTTAGGCTTCAGGGATATACTGCCTATGGATTGAATGATAGAAAGTTTAAATATGGTATTTCTGCCAAATGGCTAATCGATAGAAAAAACAGGATCATACTTTCTGCGGGTACGAGACGCGATGTAGAACAGATAGGTGTTAACTTGACCAATACAAACGATGTTTTAGGTAGAAGTTTTGCCTCCTCTGCTTTATTTACGGCCGGGGCTAATGATAAACTCACTAATATAAATCTTACCACTGCAGGTTTGGAGTTTGAGATTTTTAAAAATTTAAAATTACGAGGAGGAAGTTCTTTCAGAACTATGAGATCGGCACTTCCGGAAGATTTTAGTTTGAGTTATATCGATCTTGATGCACCCGAAGGTGTGTCAGATGTTACAAGGCAGTTTGAGACATATCTGACTTTAGATTATCAGCCCGGAAGGGAAACCATTGGCTATGGAGTGGAACGTAGAGACCAAAACGATGACTATGCACATTTATTCGTTAATTATTCATTGGGGGTTAAGGGAATTTTGGATAGTGATTTTAATTATGAGAAGGTTCAGTTTTATTACAGAAAACCATGGATGATTGGAGGTTTCGGTCGACTTCAGACCATTTTTGAAGCAGGGAAGGTGTTTGGAGAGGTTCCTTTGAGCCTGTTGGATGTTGTGCCGGGGAATCAAACATACTTCTCTATTTTTAATACCTTTCCTAATCTTAATTTTTATGAGTTTGTTACTGATACCTACACCTCTGTGCATTTGGAACACAATTTCAATGGACGTATATTCTCAAGGATACCTTTGCTTCGAGATTTGAATCTTAGAGAGTTAGTAGGTGTTCGTGGTGTTTGGGGAGATTTGTCAGAAGAAAACAAATTATTGAATGCTCCTGCAAATATACCTTTGATAGCCCCTAATGACAAGATTTATTGGGAGTACTCATTCGGTGTAGGCAATATATTTAAGGTTTTTCGTATCGATTTTAACTTCAGAGGAAACTATTTTGATTTACCAGATGCACGAAGATTTAGTGTTACAGGTTCTTTCGGATTTGAATTTTAATAAAGGTTTATTTTTGGGTTAAATCATTAATTAAACAATAACTTAACAATAGTATTAGTTGTGAATTATAGGAGGATGCGCTACCTTTGCACGCCTTAAATAGATATAGAGCAATGAGTGCAGCAAAATTGAAATCATTTGATGTTTTAGTAGAAATTCCTAAAGGAAGTAGAAATAAATACGAATACGATTTTGAATTGAAGAAGATTCGTTACGATCGTATGATCTTTTCTTCAATGCATTATCCTGCCGATTATGGGTTTATTCCTAGAACTTTAGCCTTAGACGGAGATCCTCTGGATGTTTTAGTTTTACTTACAGAGCCTACATTCCCTGGTTGTGTAATAGAGGTAAAACCTTTGGGTGTTTTCCATATGGCAGATGAAAAAGGACCTGATGAAAAGGTTATTTGTGTTCCAATTTCAGATCCGGTATGGAATAAACTAGATGATTTAAGTGATATTAATCCACACCTTGTGAAAGAAATTGAACATTTTTTTCAGGTATATAAGGATCTGGAACATAAAAAAGTTGATGTCGAAGGATGGGGTGATGTTAATGAGGCTTGGGCTATTATTGACAAGTGTATTGACAGGTATGAAGAGAGTATTCATAAAGAAGCAGGAGATTTTGTAGTATAAAACTCTTAAGAATCAAATATATAAAAAGCACTTCCAATTTGGAGGTGCTTTTTTTTATCTCCTTTATTTTCCTATTTTTAGTGAAAATAACAATAACCAATACTTAAATTTCATGGAAAAACTTATTTACTTTTTACCGCTGGCCGGGGTTTTAGGCTTGCTCTTTATGACCCTCAAATCATCCTGGGTTTCTAAACAAGAAGTAGGGACCGAAAAAATGGCGAGAATTGCGAAAAACATTTCTGATGGTGCCATGGCATTCCTAAAAGCGGAATATAAGGTTTTAGCAATATTTGTACTGGCGGTAGCAGTACTTTTATTTTTTAAAGGACAATCGGATGTAGATTCAACACCGCTTGTTGCAGTTTCATTCGTAGTTGGGGCCTTTTTATCAGCCCTGGCAGGTTATATAGGAATGAAAATAGCCACAAAGGCAAATGTTAGAACTACCAATGCAGCTAGAAGTTCCTTAAACAAAGCCCTCGAGGTGGCTTTTTCAGGAGGAGCAGTAATGGGGCTTGGAGTGGTTTCGTTAGGTGTTATAGGTTTAAGTGTCCTTTTTCTGATTTTTGGTAATATATATTCAATAGATAATGGTAATGGATTGACTTTGGTTTTAAATGTAATTTCTGGATTCTCCCTTGGAGCTTCATCAATAGCGCTTTTTGCACGTGTGGGTGGTGGTATTTACACCAAGGCAGCCGATGTTGGTGCAGATCTTGTTGGTAAAGTGGAAGCAGGAATTCCAGAAGATCATCCGCTTAATCCGGCAACTATTGCGGATAATGTTGGTGATAATGTTGGTGATGTCGCTGGGATGGGTGCAGATTTATTTGAATCTTTTGTTGGGTCTATTATAGCCGCGATGGTTTTAGGAGGTGCTTATTTTGGGATTGCTGAATTTTCGGACTTTAGACTTGGGGCAGTCTACCTGCCACTAGCTCTAGCCGCTTCAGGGATCATAGTATCTGTAATTGGAACCTTTTTTGTTAAGGTTAAAGAGGGAGGTGATCCGCAAAAAGCTTTGAATGTCGGAGAATTTTTATCCGCTGGTATTATGATTGTGGTTTCTTATTTGTTAATCACAACGCTTTTGCCTGAAACATGGTCTTTTAATGGGAAGGATTTTAACTCGATCGGTGTGTTTATCGCAACTATTGTTGGACTTGTTGCCGGCTTGGGTGTGGGTAAAATTACTGAATATTATACTGGTACCGGAACTAAACCTGTTAAAGGAATAGTAGATCAGTCTGTAACTGGTGCCGCGACGAATATCATTGCTGGTCTTGGAGTAGGAATGATGTCTACCGCTGTACCAATCCTATTGATAGCAGCAGCTATTATCTTGTCATTTCATTTTGCCGGACTCTATGGTATTGCTATTGCTGCAGTCGGTATGTTATCGAATACAGGTATACAGCTTGCTGTTGATGCCTATGGCCCTATATCTGACAACGCGGGGGGGATTGCAGAAATGGCTGAGTTGCCAGCTGAAGTTCGTGAACGTACTGATAAATTAGATGCGGTAGGTAATACTACGGCTGCAATAGGAAAAGGTTTTGCCATTGCTTCTGCAGCATTAACAGCCTTGGCATTATTCTCCGCTTTTATGCAGCAAGCCAAGATTTCGAGTATTGATATATCTCAGTCCACCGTTATGGCTGGATTGTTTGTTGGAGGAATGTTGCCATTTGTTTTTTCGGCACTATCAATGGGTGCCGTAGGTAAAGCTGCGATGTCTATGATTCAGGAAGTAAGAAGACAGTTTAATGATATACCTGCCTTAAAAGATGCATTGGCCATAATGAAAAAATATGATGGTGATATGTCTAAGGCAACTGAAGAAGATAAGAAAGTATTCGATAAAGCGGACGGTGTGGCCGAATATCAGAAATGTGTGGAGATTTCTACCAAAGCATCTATTAAAGAAATGGTATTGCCAGGTGTATTGGCTGTATTTACCCCTGTACTGGTAGGATTTGTTGGAGGAGCTGAAATGTTAGGTGGATTACTTGCAGGAGTAACGGTTACAGGTGTTTTGATGGCAATCTTTCAATCAAATGCCGGAGGTGCGTGGGATAACGCTAAAAAAATGTTTGAAGGTGGAGTAGATATACAAGGGGAGACCTATCAAAAAGGATCAGAACCTCATAAGGCAGCTGTAGTAGGAGATACAGTTGGAGATCCCTTTAAAGATACTTCCGGTCCTTCTCTTAATATTTTACTTAAATTAATGTCTGTGGCGGCACTGGTAATAGCTCCAAGTATTGCAGTGGTAGGAGATGATGCTGCGGCTATGACATCCGAAGCAAAAGAAATAGTAGTTACTGTTAATGAAGATAACAGTTTAAATACTGCCGAGGAAAGTAAGATCGTTAGGGTCGAAATAACAAAGGGCGAAGATGGTATGGCTAAAGCGGTCATAAAAACTTCATTAACCAAAGATGGTGAAACGGTAACTGAGGAGGAGATTATTGAAGGTACAAATAGTGAAGTGGAAGCCAAGCTAAAAGAACTAGACAATGGTAAGGTGAAAATAAAAGAGAAATTATAATTTCGTTAACACAAACCAAAAGAACTTAAAAGAACCATATTAACGTATGGTTCTTTTTGTATTTAATTGTGTTATTTTATTGATAATCAATTATATAATTGCTATATTTGAGATAGGGTATACCAATATGAATGTTAATATAATATATTGGATTGTCCGAAAAGATTTGGGGTAGTTAAAGGACTAAAAGTATGATTAGAATAATGATATTTTTAGTCCTTTATTTTTTACTCAAATAATCCATGCAATTCTGCATCTATTCTATTTATGATATTTCCCAGGTCTTCCGGGTTGTCTACGAAGTTTACGTTGTCTACATCAATTACAAGAAGTTTGCCTCTGTCATATCCATGAACCCATGCCTCATATCTTTCATTTAATCTACTGAGATAGTCTATAGAAATCGAGTTTTCAAACTCTCTCCCACGATTATGGATTTGACTGACAAGGTTGGGTATCGAACTTCTGAGATAGATTAACAAATCCGGTGGTTGCACTAAACTTTCCATCAATTCAAAAAGTTCTTTGTAGTTTTTATAATCCCGGTTAGTCATTAGACCCATTGCATGCAGGTTAGGGGCAAAAATATGTGCGTCTTCATAAATAGTTCGGTCCTGAATCACTTTTTTCCCACTTTCTCTTATTTGAAGTACTTGACGAAAACGGCTATTCAAAAAGTAGATTTGAAGGTTAAAACTCCAACGCTCCATTTTAGTGTAAAAGTCATCAAGGTATGGGTTGTCTACCACATCTTCGAAATGAGGGTCCCATTTGAAGTGTTTTGCTAACAATTTCGTTAACGTAGTTTTTCCAGCACCTATATTTCCGGCAATAGCAACATGCATCTTATTTGTTTTTAATTACTTCGATAAAAATCCTTTGAATTTTATTCGTCACGTAAATATACAAGATATCCCCATTAGCCGAAAAAATCTTTTAAGAACATTATAAGAAAGAATGATAGGGCGTTGATATTCTTGGTTTTACCATTGTTTTTTTATATCAAATTTTCAAAAAATCAGAAGTTTGTTTTTCAGTTAAATACAAATCGTTACATTTGCAGTCGATTAGGAAACGAGGAAGGATTTGACTGATTGCAACCTCAAAAAAAAATGCTAAAGCAGTTACTTCCGAAAAATAGTATCGGTTTAGAAACTTCTTCAGTATTTATGCATCGTCGATTCCATCGATAATTTTTAAATGTAACATTATGGCGTATTTATTTACATCCGAATCTGTAAGTGAAGGACACCCGGATAAAATAGCTGATCAAATAAGTGATGCATTACTCGATAATTTCTTAGCATTTGATGCTGAGAGTAAGGTGGCATGTGAAACTTTGGTTACAACTGGACAGGTAGTTCTGGCAGGAGAAGTTAAAAGTGATACTTATTTGGACCTTCAAAGTATTACACGCGAAGTGATTAATGGTATTGGTTACACTAAAGGAGAGTATCAGTTTAGTGGTGATTCTTGTGGGGTTATTTCTCTAATACATGAACAATCTCAAGATATTAATCAAGGTGTAGACAGGGCTTCTAAAGAAGAGCAAGGGGCTGGAGATCAGGGGATGATGTTCGGTTATGCTACAAATGAAACTGAGAATTACATGCCATTGGCATTAGATATTTCACATAAGATCCTTCAGGAACTTGCTAAGTTGAGACGCGAGAATAACGAAATCACCTATTTACGTCCTGATGCCAAAGCACAGGTGACGATTGAGTATTCCGACGATAATGTTCCACAGCGAATAGATACAATCGTAGTTTCAACCCAGCACGATGCTTTTGATCAAGATGATGAAAAGATGTTAGCTGTCATAAAGAACGATATCGTAAATATTTTAATTCCAAGAGTGGTAGGCTTATTACCGGAAGGCCTTCAGAAGTTATTTAATGATGATATAAAATATCACATCAATCCGACCGGTAAATTTGTTATTGGTGGGCCACATGGTGATACAGGGCTTACGGGAAGAAAGATAATTGTTGACACCTATGGTGGTAAGGGAGCACATGGAGGAGGAGCCTTTAGCGGTAAGGATCCAAGTAAAGTAGACAGAAGTGCAGCTTATGCCTCACGTCATATAGCAAAAAATCTGGTAGCCGCAGGAGTTGCAGATGAAGTATTGGTTCAAGTGAGTTATGCTATTGGGGTGGTGGAGCCAACATCAATTTTTATAAACACCTATGGCACGGCTAAAGTGGATCTAAATGATGGGGAAATTGCTCAAAAGGTAAAGGAGCTTTTTGATATGAGGCCATATGCAATAGAAGAACGATTAAAATTGAGAAATCCTATCTATTTCGAAACGGCAGCATATGGTCACTTAGGGAAAGAGCCTAAAACCGTTAAAAAGGTTTTTGAATCACCTTATAATGGGCGTATAGAAAAAGAAGTTGAGTTATTTACCTGGGAGAAATTAGATCATGTAGATCAAATTAAAAAGGTTTTTGGTTTATAACATTAATGGCTGTTTTTGTGTAAGTAGCCGGAATTAAATTTATTAATATTAATTTTAGTCAAAAGAAATTTCAAATGAAATCAATAATTAACATGATGCCAATGATGATGTGGAAGTTTTCCGCAAGGGTGACTGTTATGTGATTTCTAGATATAACAATAGTTCAGGCCCTTGCTTTTGCAAGGGCTTTTTTTTTGTATAATAATAATTAATTCAAATAAAATGAGTACAAGATTTTCAACCAATTCATTACATGCAGGATACGATGTAAATGAGAACCGCACGTCAAGAGCAGTGCCAATTTATCAAACAACATCATATGTTTTTAAGGATACAGATCATGCAGCTAATTTGTTCAACCTATCGGAACCAGGGTTTATTTATACCCGTTTAAATAATCCGACTAATGATGTTCTTGAAAAGCGTTTAGCTGCTTTGGAAGGCGGAATAGGTGCAGTGGTAACCTCTTCGGGTACTGCCGCCACATTTACAGCTTTACTTAGTATATTAAAAGCAGGAGACCATATTGTGGCTTCAAATAGCCTGTATGGCGGAACTTATAATTTTTTAAACGTAACATTGCCTAGATTAGGTATAAATACATCCTTTGTAGATCCCTCTGACCCGGAAAATTTCAGAAAAGCCATCGCAGATAATACAAGGGTGGTGTTTGCTGAATCCTTAGGGAATCCAAAATTGGACGTTCTGGATTTAAAGGCTATAGGAGAGGTGGCCCGGGAAGCTGAGGTTCCTTTTATTGTAGATAATACCGTGCCAACCCCATATCTTCTGAATCCTATTGCATATGGAGCGAATATTGTTATTCACTCGCTTACTAAATATCTAACAGGGAATGGAACTTCTTTAGGAGGGGTTATTATCGATGCAGGGAATTTTAATTGGGCTAATGGTAAATTTCCCGAATTCACCGAGCCATCACCAGGTTACCACGGATTAGTATATCACGATGTTTTAAAGGAAGCAGCTTTTATAGCTAAGGTCAGGATAGAAGGATTGAGAGATTATGGAACCACCTTAAGTCCATATAATGCTTTTCAGACTTTGCAAGGATTGGAAACCCTCGAAATTAGGGTTAAAAAACATAGTGAAAATGCTTTGGAGTTAAGTGAATGGTTGCAAAAGCATGAAAAAGTGGAATGGGTTAATTACCCGGGATTAAAGTCTAGCTCTTATTTTGAACTGGCAAATCAATATTTGCCTAAAGGGCAAAGTGGTCTCGTGACTTTTGGCTTAAAAGGAGGTTTTGAATCTGCGAAGAAGGTGGTAGATGGTGTAAAGATATTTTCTTTGTTAGCTAATTTCGGAGATGCAAAATCTTTAATTATCCACCCGGCAAGTACAACTCACCAACAGTTGGACGAGTCAGAACAAGAGTCTACAGGAGTTACTTTAGATTTAATAAGGATATCTGTAGGCTTAGAAGATATTGAAGATCTTAAAGCAGATTTAGAACAGGCCTTTGCTCATATATAATATACCAAATAATATAACTAATGTATTGGCTATTTTAAGAATAATACGTTTCTTTGCATTTCAAAAGTTCAACGACTTACTGAGAAATGTTATCAAGAAAGGTGGAGGGATTAGACCCAAAGAAACCTTAGCAACCCTTTGACTTGTCAGAGAAGGTGCTGCATTCTACCTCAAATTACAACTTGAGGATAGATAACAATAAGAATTTTCTTTTGTGATTTTCTACACCTTTCTTTTTAACCTTTTTCGAAGTCAATAAAATATAATTGACCTTGGATAATAATTTATTACAACTTCAGATAAATAATTTTACGACCGAAAGTGGATCAAGTCAAGAGTTGACTTTGTCATATCAAATATTTGGTCAGCCATTGCATACTGCTCCTGTGGTGTTAGTAAATCATGCGCTTACAGGAAACTCTAATGTTTCCGGAAAAACGGGGTGGTGGAAAGAATTAATAGGAGAAGGTAAATGTATAGATACTAATGAGTATACCCTGCTTTCATTTAACATTCCGGGTAATGGATACGATGGATTTACGATAGATGAATATAAGGATTTCGTGGCACGGGATATCGCGAAGATCTTCTTGTCTGGTCTTGAGATTTTAGGAATTGAAAAACTTTATGCACTCATCGGAGGTTCGCTTGGAGGAGGAATCGCATGGGAAATGGCTGTTTTAAATCCAGATATAACGGAGCACCTAATCCCGGTGGCGAGTGACTGGAAATCTACGGATTGGCTGATCGCGAATTGTCAAATACAAGAACGTATACTGCTTAATTCTAAAGATCCGGTGCATGATGCAAGAATGCATGCAATGTTGTGCTATCGAACCCCGGAATCATTCAAAGAGCGTTTTCATAGAACAACTAATGATGAATTGCAGGTTTTTAATGTAGAAAGTTGGTTAATGCATCATGGGAAAAAGTTACAGGAAAGATTTCAGGTGTCAGCATATCTTTTGATGAATCAACTTTTAAAAACAATAGATGTTTCAAGAGGAAGAAAAGAGTTGTATCATATTTTGGAAACAATCAAAGCGAATATCCATATTATAGGGGTCGATTCAGATCAGTTTTTTACTCCTGAGGAGAATAGAGAAACCTACAAACACTTAGCTCAGGCGAAACCAAATGTTGTATATAGTGAGATCCATTCTTTACATGGTCATGACGCTTTTCTAATTGAGCATGAGCAATTGGAAGAAATATTAAGTCCGGTTTTTCAAAAAGGTAAGAAAAGTAATGGGATAAAAGTGCTGAAATTTGGTGGTAAATCATTGGCTAATGGAGAGGGGATCAATAATGTCTTAAATATATTAGAATCCAAAATTCAAAATAATGACCGTATTGCAGTGGTGGTTTCAGCTAGAGGTAGCGCCACCGACGATTTGGAAAATATTTTGAATCGAGCAGCTCAAAATACCGATTATAAGCATCTTCTGGAGGCATTCAAAGCGTATCAAAAGGCAGATTATACTGTAGATTTTAGTAAAGAATTTTCAGAATTAGAAAAGGTCTTTGAAGGAGTAAGATTGTTAGGTGATTATAGTGATAAAATTAAAGATCATGTGCTTTCTCAGGGAGAATTATTATCAGCAAAACTCATTACACATCTTTTAAGTGAAAAGGGGATTAAAGCTGTTTTTACGGATAGCCGTGATCTAATAAAAACAGACAATAAGTTTGGTAACGCTCAACCAATACATAATGTGTCAAAAGAAAATGTAGTAGATTATTTTTCGAAGAATGGTAATTCAATACATATTGTAACAGGATTTATTGGGAGTACGTTAAACAATGAAACGACAACGTTGGGGAGAAATGGCAGTAATTATTCTGCTTCCTTAATAGCCAATTTTTTAAATGCAGATGAACTGCAAAATTATACCCATGTAGACGGTATTTTTACGGCGAATCCAGATATGGTTAAAAATGCTGAGCAAATAGAGCAGCTTTCCTATAATGAAGCGAATGAACTGGCAAATTTTGGTGCAAACATCTTGCACGCCAAAACGATCATTCCATTGATAGAAAAAAATATCCCACTGAGAATATTAAATACCTTCAATAAAAATAGTAAAGGAACTTTAATAACAGCAACCCCAAGTCAAAAAGGTATTAAATCACTTTCAGTTTTAGATAATGTTGCATTATTGAATCTGGAGGGTAGAGGTCTTTTAGGGAAGTCTGGTGTTGATGCAAGGATTTTCAAGGCATTGGGAGATGCAGGAATTAGCGTAAGTATAATTGCTCAAGGCTCGTCTGAAAGAGGCATAGGTCTGGTGATAAACACGGAAAAGGCAGAGGCTGCCAAAAATGCGCTGGAGAGAGAATTTGAAATAGATTTTCACTCGAATGATGTTAGTAAAATATCCTACACGGATGAAGTAGCAGTGATTTCTATTGTTGGACAGGATCTGAGTACTTTTCATAAGCCGTATAATACCTTGATTAAAAATAACATTGTTCCTATTTTATTTAATAACACTGTTACAGGTAAAAATGTGAGTCTTGTAGTAAGTCAAAATGATTTGCACAAAGCTATCAATGTGATGCATGGTGAAATCTTTGGTATATCCAAGAAAGTAAATATCGCTGTATTTGGTCATGGTACCGTAGGAGGAACATTGATAGATCAGGTATTAGCATCTAAAGCTTCTATCGAAGAAAGAAAAAATGTGAACTTAAACATTTTTGCAGTTGCAAATTCTCGAAAAGTTTTGTTTGCAGAAGAAGGAGTTGATGAAAATTGGGAAACAGCCTTGAAACTATCTGAGGTTCCATCGAGCGTTGATGCGATAGTCGATTTTGCCAGAGAACACCACTTAGAGAACCTAATAGCTGTTGATAATACTGCAAATAAGGATTTTGTGGGGCATTATATTGAGTTGGTAGAAAATGGTTTCGACCTGGTATCATCCAATAAAATTGCCAATACTTTAGGGTATGAGTTTTATAAGGAATTAAGAGTAAAATTAGACGAAAGACAAAAGCAGTATTTGTATGAGACAAATGTTGGAGCAGGACTTCCTTTAATTGATACCATACGAATTTTACATTTATCAGGAGAAAATATTACGCGTATAAGAGGCGTGTTCTCAGGAACTTTAAGTTTCTTGTTTAATACTTTTTCTTCTAAAGATAAACCGTTTAGCGAAGTATTAAAACAAGCGATTGATAGTGGTTTTACAGAACCGGACCCTAGAGAAGATCTTAATGGAAATGACGTGGGTAGGAAATTATTAATACTTGCCAGAGAACTTGATTTGCAAAACGAGTTTACCGATGTAAATATCCAAAATTTAGTTCCTGAAGAAATAAGAGAGGGAGGAGTTGAAGATTTCCTGGGGAATTTAAATGCTTTTGATGCTCCTTATAAAAGTATTAAAGAAAGCCAAAAAGAAGGACATGTGCTTCGATATGTAGGTGACCTGCATGGTGATCTACAGCAAGATAAAGGAGTGCTCGATGTAAAATTAACATCCGTCCCTGCAAATAGTGCTTTGGGGCAGGTGAGTGGAGCAGATTCTATTTTTGAAATTTATACAGAATCATATGGAGACCGACCTATCGTTATTCAGGGAGCAGGTGCAGGAGCCGCTGTTACAGCCCGAGGAGTGTTTGGCGATATTTTAAAACTAACCGAAAAAAATAACTCATGAGTAAGAATCATTTTGAAACAGATGCAGTAAGAACACAGCTTAATAGATCTGAATTTTTAGAGCACTCAGTGCCAATGTACGTAACTTCAAGCTTTGTTTTTGAAGATGCAGAAGATATGAGGGCTTCTTTTTCTGAAGAAAAGCAAAGAAACATTTATAGTCGTTTCACCAATCCAAATACCTCTGAGTTCGTAGAGAAGATTTGTAAGATGGAAGGAGCGGAGGCGGGTTATGCATTTGCTACGGGAATGGCTGCTGTTTTTTCTACGTTCGCTGCATTGTTGGATAGTGGTGATCATATAGTTTCTGCACGTTCGGTATTTGGTTCAACCCATACCTTGTTTACTAAATACCTTCCAAAATGGAATATAGAAACATCCTATTTTAAGGTTAATGAGCCTGATAAAATAGAAAGCTTGATTAAACCAAATACAAAGATTCTTTTCGCTGAGTCACCAACAAATCCTGCGGTTGATGTTCTTGATCTTGAGTATTTGGGTGAAATAGCTAAAAAACACAATCTAATATTAGTAATCGATAACTGTTTTGCTACGCCATACTTACAACAACCAATTGAGTTTGGTGCAGATATCGTTATACACTCGGCTACCAAGCTTATTGACGGACAGGGTAGAGTGCTTGGAGGAGTTGCCGTGGGGCGTCAGGACTTAATTCGTGAAATTTATCTTTTTAGTAGAAACACAGGACCGGCCATGTCTCCTTTTAATGCATGGGTCCTGTCAAAGAGTTTGGAAACACTGGCAGTACGTGTAGAAAAGCATTGCCAGAATGCAGTTAAACTGGCGGAATTCTTGGATAAACATGATAAAGTAAACTTTGTTAAGTATCCATTTCTTAAATCACATCCGCAGTATGAGGTTGCCAGGAAACAAATGAAGCTTGGAGGGAATATTGTAGCCTTTGAAATAAAAGGAGGAATTGAAGCCGGACGTAAATTTTTAAATAATATAAAAATGTGTTCGCTCTCTGCTAACCTTGGAGATACCAGAACGATTGTAACGCACCCTGCCTCAACAACGCATAGTAAGTTGAGTGAGGATGACAGAATGGAAGTCGGTATATCTGATGGTTTGGTGCGTGTTTCAGTTGGTTTGGAACATGTTGATGATGTTATAAAAGACATTTCACAGGCCCTAAGTAGTTAAATATCCAAAAAAAAGTATGCTTATCTCAAAAAAAGGTATACTTTTGCCAATAAATCTATTAACCTATAGACTAAGTAGAGTATTATGCAGAGCTTTAGAACTGAGATAGAAAACCCAATAGTGGAGAAGGATATAATCGAATTAGAAAAGAAGATTCGATTGTTTAAAGAAGGAAAAGTTGATGAAGAACGTTTCCGTAGTTTAAGATTAGCACGTGGTGTTTACGGGCAAAGACAGGAAGGGGTTCAAATGATTCGTATTAAGCTACCTTATGGAAAGGTTACAGGAGATCAGTTGCATAGAATTGCTGATGTTTCAGATGAATATTCCACAGGTCGACTGCATATAACCACACGTCAGGATATTCAAATCCATTATGTGAGTTTAGATAGAACTCCTGAACTATGGGCTGATTTAGAAAAGAGTGATGTAACTTTAAGAGAGGCATGTGGTAATACTGTCCGTAACGTAACTGCAAGTGAAGCGGCTGGTATTGATACAGATGAACCATTTGATGTATCCCCCTATGCACATGCTGTATTCCAGTTTTTCTTAAGGAATCCGGTTTGCCAGGAAATGGGACGTAAGTTTAAAATGAGTTTTTCTTCTTCTGATAAAGACACGGCATTAAGCTATATTCATGACCTTGGGTTTATTCCTAAATTGAAAGATGGAGTAAGAGGTTTTAAAGTTTTATTAGGTGGAGGATTAGGTTCTCAGCCACGTCATGCTGATGTCATTTACGATTTTATAGAAGTTGAGCAGATTGTTCCTCTGATAGAAAGTGTTTTAAGAATTTTTGATCGCCATGGAGAAAGAGCAAGAAGGATGAAGGCGAGAATGAAATTTCTTATAAAAGATATAGGGTTGGAAAGTTTTCTTCAATTAGTGGATGAAGAAAGGAAAGCCTTAGCATATCAATCCTATCCAATTGAAACTTCAGGTTTTGACTTGGATCTTTCAAAGGTTGGATTGAAGGTGCCAAATGTAAACATTGCAGATGTTGCGCCATATGAAGAATGGTTAAAAACTAATGTGATTCCTCAAAAGCAAGAAGGGTTTTATGCTATAGGAGTCAAGGTTAAATTAGGAGATTTCTATACCGATAAGGCAAGAAAGTTAGCTGATTTGGTAAAAGAATACGCAGGGGATGAAATCAGATTAACATTGCGACAGGATATTCTAATCCGTCATGTTCGGAAAGAATTACTGCCTTTCTTCTACTCTGAGCTACAAGAGCTGGGATTTACAGAGTTGGGTTATAATTCTACATTAGATATAACCGCTTGCCCCGGAACGGATACCTGTAATTTGGGAATTGCCAGTAGTACCGGTATAGCAGTTGAGTTAGAGCGTGTATTAAAAGATGAATATCCTGAATATGTAAACAATCAGGATGTAACGATTAAGATTAGTGGGTGTATGAATGCCTGTGGTCAGCACAATATGGCTCATATCGGATTTCAAGGAATGTCGATTAAGGCTAATAAACTAGTCGCTCCGGCTTTACAGATTTTGTTAGGTGGAGGAGTTCTTGGAGATGGTAAAGGACGTTTTGCTGATAAAGTAATTAAAGTTCCATCTAAGAGAGGTCCGGATGCATTGAGATTTATACTCGATAATTATAAGTCGAACGCTGAAGAAAATGAAGATTTCCTTAAGTATTACGATCGTCAAGGTGAAAAATATTTTTATGAGCTGTTAAAGCCATTATCTGATACAACCAATCTTACTGAAGATGATTTTATTGATTGGGGGCACGATGAGGAATATGTGAAAGCAGTTGGAGTAGGAGAATGTGCCGGAGTGGTTATCGATTTGGTTGCAACACTTTTATTTGAAAGTGAAGAAAAAAATAATAGCGCAGAAGAATCCTTAGCACAAGGGCGATGGGCAGATAGTATTTATCACGCCTATACAGCAATAGTTAATACTGCTAAAGCACTTTTAGTTGCGGAAGGTTTAAATACCAATTCTCAGGCAAGTATAATAAAACAGTTTGATGAAGTTTTTGTGGAAACAGGAAAGTTTGCTATTGATGGCTCATTTTCAGGATTGGCATATCAAATCAAGGAAAATGAACCAACACAACACTTTGCAGAATCATATTTAAAAGATTCAAAAGCATTTTATCATAAAGCAGATCAATTTAGAAAACATGAAGTGGAATCATAAAGTGCCAAAATTAACAGTAGTTGGGGCAGGACCAGGAGATGCAGATTTGATTACTTTAAAAGGAATTAAAGCGTTACAAAGTGCAGACGTGGTGTTATACGATGCTCTGGTGAATAAAGAATTGTTAGATCATGCACCACATGCAGAGCAAATATTTGTGGGTAAACGAAAAGGATGTTATACATACGGGCAAGATCAAATAAATGAGTTGATAGTAGCAAGAGGACATTCTCACGGACACGTGGTTCGTCTTAAAGGAGGAGATCCATTTGTTTTTGGACGTGGAGCTGAAGAAATGGAATATGCCGCCCTACATGGGTTGATTACCGAATTTGTACCTGGTATTTCGTCTTCTTTAGCGGTGCCAGGCTATCAAAATGTACCCCTGACCAAAAGAGGGAGTTCAGAAAGTTTTTGGGTAATTACCGGTACGACTAAAGATCATAAAATATCTGGAGATGTAGAGCTCGCTGCAAAATCAACTGCAACGGTGGTAATCCTTATGGGAATGGGGAAGCTGGCAGAAATTGTAAAGGTTTTTAAACAAGAGGGTAAACATGAGTTGCCAGTAGCTATTATTCAAAACGGAACAACCCCAGAAGAAAAGGTAGGTGTTGGTACTGTAAATACAATTGAAACCATTGTTAAAGATCAAAATTTGGCAAATCCGGCAATTATTGTTCTGGGTTCTGTGGTAAATCACCGTGAACAAATTTTATCCTTACAAGAGAAAATTAATATAGAATCGTCGTTTGTAGCGGCATCGTAAATCTGAGAATTATGGAAAGAAATGAATTGTATCCGGTTTTTCTTAAAGTGAACGCCTTGAACACCTTGATCGTGGGCGGTGGAAATGTAGCCTTAGAAAAATTAACTTTCATGCTAAAATCTAGCCCAAATGCTCAGATTACAATGGTTGCGCCAATATTCAGGCCGGATATTATTGCGCTTTCAGAAAAACATGGAATCAGGATTATAGAAGATGTTTATGACGCTAAATACTTGATAGGTAATCATGTCGTGATTGCGACCACCGATGATATTGATGTAAATGTTCAGGTGTATTACGATTGTAAGGAACGCAGCATTTTAGTGAATGTAGCAGATAATCCGCCTTATTGTGACTTCTATATGGGAGGTATTGTAACCAAAGGAAATGTCAAAATAGCGATTTCAACAAATGGTCAATCCCCCACAACGGCAAAAAGATTACGCCAGTTTTTTGAAGATGTAATTCCTGATGATGTTGACCAATTAGTTCAAAACCTTAACAGGTATCGGGATACCTTAAAAGGAAACTTTGAAGAGAAAGTAAAACAATTAAATGAAGTCACTAAAAGTTTAGTGTCAAGAAAAAAAATAAAAACTCAATTATAAAAATAAGCCAGAAATGATTAAAACAGATATACTAATTATAGGCGCGGGACCAACAGGATTATTTACCGTATTTGAGGCAGGATTATTAAAGTTGAAATGTCACTTAATTGATGCATTACCACAACCAGGAGGCCAATGCGCAGAGATATACCCAAAAAAGCCAATTTATGATATTCCCGCTTTTCCAGAGATTTTGGCGGGAGATTTAGTAACGAATCTTCTGGAGCAAATCAAGCCATTTGAGCCAACGTATACCCTTGGTGAACGTGCTGACACAATTGATAAATTAGACGACGGAACTTTTATTGTTACCACCAATAAAGGAACTAAGCATCATGCTCCGGTAGTGGTAATTGCGGGAGGTTTAGGGTCTTTTGAGCCTAGAAAGCCCCAGCTTGATAATATAGCAGACTTTGAAGATAAAGGAGTGGCATACATTATAAAAGACCCGGAAGTTTACAGAGATAAAAAGGTGCTAATTGCCGGAGGAGGAGATTCTGCTCTTGATTGGTCTATATTCCTTGCCGATGTAGCTTCAGAGGTGTATTTGGTGCATAGAAGAAATGAATTTAGAGGAGCTTTAGATTCCGTTGAAAAAGTTGGAGAACTTTCTAAAAGAGGAAAAATAGAAGTTATCACAGAAGCTGAGGTTACGAAATTACATGGGGATGATCAATTAGAAGCGGTGACCGTTAAGCATAAATCAAATGGTGAATCGCATATTGCCGTAGATAACTTTATTCCTTTATTCGGGCTATCACCTAAACTAGGACCAATTGCCAATTGGGGATTAGAGATAGAAAAGAATGCTATTAAAGTAGATAATGCGTATGATTATGCAACGAACATTCCTGGAATTTATGCCGTAGGCGATGTTAACACCTACCCGGGAAAATTAAAATTAATATTATCAGGTTTCCATGAGGCAGCTATTATGTGTCAGAGTGCCTACCAGCGAATTTTTCCCGATAAGCGCTACGTGATGAAATATACCACTGTTGGAGGCGTTAAAGGATTCGATGGTTCAGTCAAAGAAGCCAAAAAAGAAGTAGTGAAAAGTATTGTTTAATCCACCTTTGTTTTAAATACTTGATCCGGGCGTCAATTTGTGAAATAACACTTAAAGGCGTTCGGATTTCTTTTTCTTATATGCGGAGGTTTGCAGAAAAAACAAATGTGTGTATCTTTGCACCCAAAGTTCATTAAAATGATGTTGTTATCAAGAAAGGTGAAGGGATTAGACCCGTTGAAACCTTAGCAACCCTCTATCCAAGTAGAGAAGGTGCTACGTTCTACCCATATGTTTGAAGATTCATACAGGGGAAAGATAACCAAGCAAATTCTTCGAATTAAGCTTACCTTTCTTTTAACAATCACTATAATAACTTAAAAATGCTGTTTTAATCTGAAAAATGATTAAAAACACGCTGTATTAAAGAAAAAAGGAAGCTTAAAATAGCTGGCGATGAGAGATATTAGAAAAGAACTCGAAAAAAGAATATTGGTAATGGATGGTGCTATGGGTACAATGCTCCAGCAATATAAATTTACCGAAGAAGATTTTCGAGGAGAACGATTTAAAGACTTTGCCTATCCGGTTCAGGGAAACAATGATTTGTTATCATTAACCCAACCTAAGGCGATTGCAGAGGTACATGCGGCTTATTTCGAAGTTGGAGCGGACATTGTAGAAACCAATACATTCTCATCTACAACCATAGCCATGGCAGATTATCATATGGAAGATCTGGCTTATGAACTAAATTTTGAGTCAGCTAGGATAGCCAAAGAGGTTGCAGAGGAGTTTACCCGTAAAAATCCTGAAAAGCCAAGATTTGTAGCAGGTGCTATGGGGCCTACTAATAAAACGGCAAGCATGTCACCGGATGTAAACGATCCCGGTTTTCGTGCTATTACTTTCGATCAGCTACGAATAGCTTATAAAGAACAAGCTGAAGGATTAATAGAAGGAGGATCCGATGTGTTATTGATAGAAACTGTTTTTGATACTTTAAATGCAAAAGCAGCGTTGTTTGCGATTGAAGAGGTAAAGGAAGCCAAAGGAGTAGATATACCAATTATGGTAAGTGGAACGATAACAGATGCTTCCGGAAGAACCCTATCTGGACAAACACCTGAAGCTTTTTTAGTATCAATCTCTCATATCCCACTGTTAAGTGTTGGTTTTAACTGTGCTTTGGGAGCAGATCAATTACTACCGTATGTTAAACAACTAGCACAAAATACACCATTTTATATTTCAGCTTACCCAAATGCCGGGCTACCCAACCATTTTGGAGAGTATGACCAAACAGCTGAAGAGATGCAAGCATTGATTAAAACCTATCTCGATGAGCACGTTGTGAACATTATTGGTGGGTGTTGTGGGACTACTCCCGATCATATCAAATTAATAGCAGACGCAGTAAAAGAATATAAACCTCGTAAAATAGCTGAATTAGTTTAATGGAGGCAAGCGAAAAGAGATATTTGAAACTTTCAGGACTGGAACCCTTAGTGGTTACTCCAGAAAGTAACTTTATAAATGTAGGAGAACGAACCAATGTAACAGGTTCGAGACGTTTTCTTCGTTTAATTAAAGAAGAGAAGTACGATGAAGCTTTGGAAGTGGCCCGATCTCAAGTAGAAGGAGGTGCCCAAATAGTAGATGTAAATATGGATGAAGGAATGTTGGATGGTGTTTATGCCATGACCACATTTCTGAATTTAATGGCTGCAGAACCAGATATCGCAAGAGTGCCCGTAATGATCGATAGTTCAAAATGGGAAATTATTGAGGCGGGACTAAAAGTGGTTCAGGGAAAAAGTATCGTAAACTCTATTAGCTTAAAGGAAGGAGAAGAAGAGTTTATACAAAGAGCCAAACAAATTAAAAGATACGGGGCCGCAGTAATTGTTATGGCGTTTGATGAGGTAGGACAAGCAGATACCTACGAAAGACGTATCGAAATATGTAAACGGTCGTATGATGTCCTGGTCGAAAAGGTTAACTTTCCGCCGGAAGATATCATTTTCGATCCTAATATTTTTCCTGTAGCTACAGGAATGGATGAACACCGAAAAAATGCCATTGATTTTTTTAGAGCTACTAAATGGATTCGTGAAAATTTACCGCATGCCCACGTTAGCGGAGGGGTTAGTAATGTGTCCTTTTCATTTAGAGGGAATAATGCAGTTCGGGAAGCTATGCATTCTGCATTTCTATATCATGCCATAAAAAATGGAATGGATATGGGGATTGTAAATCCACAAATGCTGGAGGTTTATGACGATATTCCTGAAGACCTGTTAGAGCGTGTTGAAGATGTTTTACTCGATAGAAGGGATGATGCTACCGAACGGTTAATGGCCTTCGCTGAAACCGTTAAAGGAAATGGTAAAGTAGCTGAAAAACAAAATCAGGAATGGCGTGATGGAGCCCTGCAAGACAGGATTACCCATGCGCTTGTTAAGGGTATTGATGAATTTATCGAAATAGATGTTGAAGAAGCCCGACAAAATGTAAACAGACCTATTGAAGTTATTGAAGGCCATTTGATGAATGGTATGAACGTCGTGGGAGATCTTTTTGGAAGTGGGAAAATGTTTTTGCCACAGGTGGTTAAATCAGCCAGAGTGATGAAGAAAGCTGTGGCTTATTTGTTGCCATATATAGAAGCCCAAAAAGATGGTAATTCACGTTCAGCCGGAAAAGTTTTAATGGCTACAGTGAAAGGAGATGTTCATGATATCGGAAAAAATATAGTGAGTGTAGTATTAGGATGTAACAATTATGAAGTTGTTGATCTGGGAGTAATGGTTCCACCAGAGAAAATCATTCAGACCGCTATTGATGAAAATGTAGATATTATAGGGCTTAGCGGATTAATAACCCCTTCTCTGGATGAGATGGTCTATCTGGCAAAAGAGCTAGAGAAACAAAATATTAGCATACCAATTATGATTGGTGGAGCTACCACCTCTCGTGCACATACCGCGGTTAAAATAGCTCCGGAATACTCGAAAACGGTTGTTCATGTTAATGACGCATCCAGAGCGGTAACCGTCGCAGGGAATTTAGTAAATCCTAGACTGTTGGCACCATATGCTGTGTCAGTTAGAGCGGAATATGATAAATTAAGAGAAGGCTTTTTAAATAGATCTAAAAAGAAAACCTTTTTAGCCATAAATGACGCCAGAAAAAATAAGTATAAAGTTGACTGGGAAAAATATACCCCCAATAAACCCAACTTTACAGGGGTGAAAACCATTGAGGTTTCTATAGATGAATTAGAAAATTACATTGATTGGACTCCTTTTTTCCGTTCTTGGGATTTACACGGTAAATATCCTGCAATCCTGGAGGATGGAGTGGTTGGAGAACAAGCCCGTTCATTGTTCACTGATGCTAAAGAAATGTTCGCTAAAATCAAATCAGAAAAATGGTTGAAGGCAACGGGAGTGCTGGGAATCTTTCCCGCCAATCAGATAAATGATGATGACATTGAAATTTATAATGAAAATGGAAATGTTATTGGAAAGTTTCTAACTCTTAGACAACAATCGCAAAAAACAAAGGGAGCTCCGAACATTGCATTGGCAGACTTTATTGCGCCTAAAGATTCAGGTAAAACAGATTATGTTGGGGCTTTTTGTGTTACTACAGGGTTTGGAGTCGATGAAATTGCCAAAAAATATGAGGAAGCTTTAGATGATTATAGCTCTATAATGATAAAAGCATTGGCCGACCGATGCGCCGAAGCTTTTGCAGAGTATCTTCATGAAAGAGTTAGAAAGGAAATTTGGGGATATGATGCAGGTGAAGAATTGTCGAATGAAGAACTTATTAAAGAATCCTATGCAGGGATTCGTCCTGCTCCTGGTTATCCGGCTTGTCCCGATCACCTGGAGAAAAAGACTATCTGGGAATTGCTGGATGTAGAAAAGAATACTGGGGTTATCTTAACAGATAGTTTGGCTATGTGGCCCGCCTCTTCGGTGTCAGGTTATTATTTTGCGAATCCGGAAAGTAAATATTTTGGTTTAGGAAAAATTAAGCAGGATCAGGTCGAAGATTATGCCGAACGAAGAGATATAAGTATTGAAGAAGCAAACAAATGGCTGAATCCAAATATAGCAGATTAGAAATGGAATCAAGATTTATCGAACTTAGCTTAGGAAGTCATATCATTGTTCATGGCTATGATCAGTTAAATAAAGAAATAACTGAGAATGTGGAAACTGAAGTGTTTTCAAAAAAATTAGTGGCAATATCCAGAATTAAGTCGGTAAGTGAAAAATATATTTTAACAGATTACCTTGGAGGCAGATGGATTTATTGGGAGTACGAAGAAGATTTTGAAGAGGTAAAGAAACTATTATTGCAAAAATGAAAGTTACAGAACACATAGAAAGAGCGAACGGAAAAACGCTTTTTTCATTCGAAATTATTCCCCCTCAGAAAGGGAGTAACATCAACGAATTGTATAAAAATATTGATCCCCTTATGGAGTTCAATCCTCCCTTTATAGATGTTACTACTTCCAGAGAGGAATTTGTTTATATAGATAAAGGAGATGGACTGTTAGATCGTAAAATAACCAGAAGACGACCGGGAACCCTGGGTATCTGTGCTGCGATTAAGCATAAATATGAGGTTGACACGATACCTCATTTATTATGTGGGGGGTTTACAAAAGAGGAAACAGAATACATGCTGATAGACTGCCAGTATCTGGGAATAAAAAATGTAATGGCGCTAAGAGGAGATGCAATGAAACATCAGCGTTATTTCGAACCTACCGCCGGAGGACATCCTTATGCTGTCGATTTAGTGCATCAGATTCACAATTTGAGGTGCGGTCAGTATCTTCACGAAACCCTGGAAGAAGGAGACAGAGCAAATTTTTGTGTCGGAGTTGCCGGGTATCCGGAGAAACATTTAGAAGCTCCGTCAATGGATTTTGACCTCAAAAAACTTAAAGAAAAAGTAGACGCAGGTGCAGATTATGTAGTAACCCAGATGTTTTTTGACAATCAAAAGTTCTTTGAGTTTTTAGAGCGGGCTAAAGATTATGGAATCAATGTGCCTATTATTCCCGGACTTAAACCAATCGCTGTAAAACGTCATTTACAACTATTACCGCAGGTATTTAAAATAGACTTGCCAGATGCGCTTATTGAAGCCGTAGATAGTTGCAAAAGCAACAAAGAGGTTCGTCAGGTCGGTATCGAATGGGCCATTCAACAATCTCGAGAATTAAAAGAAGCAGGGGTGCCTGTGCTTCATTATTATTCTATGGGTAAATCCGATAATATAAAAGCAATCGCAGAAGCTGTTTTTTAATTTAAGTCAGGGCAAAAATAATTATATCAAAGAAGTAGCGTTATCTCTGCTATGAAAGTTTTTCTTACCAAGAAAATAAAATTATTTTTGCCTCTGATTTTTAGACATGCATAAAAAAATAGTAATACTTCTTCTGTTATTTATCTCAGCCCTTAATGCTCAGGATCGTGAGCAAGAGGCTTCATTCATAGATGTAAATTACTTTACAGGGAATATAGCCCTTCATAATACCGATATCCAGCACTTAATAACAGGACATCCTGAAGGCTTTATTGTAGGATGGAACAAAAAGACCTTCGGTGAAAAAAACTGGGAACAGCACTATAACTATCCGGATTACGGAATCTCTTATTCATATCAGGATTTTAAAAATGAAAATTTGGGTCAGAGCCATGGATTGTATGCACACTATAATTTCTATTTCCTGAACCGAAATTTTATGATCCGCGTAGGACAAGGTCTGGCCTATGCCACGGATCCTTATGATAAAGAAGAAAACTTCAGAAATGTAGCCTTTGGCTCCAGGATATTGAGCAGCACTTATTTAATGCTTAATTATAAAAAAGAACGCATTTTTGATAATGTCGGACTCCAGGTAGGAGCCTCATTACTTCATCATTCAAACGCGAACATTAAGGCGCCTAATACCAGCGTAAACTCCATAGCTTTTAATGTGGGGTTAAATTATAGACTCGATAATAATTCACCTCGTTTAATTGACGATAATTTAAGTAATAAGTTTAAAGAGCGTGTGCGTGTAAATTTTGTGTTTCGAACAGGACTCAATGAAAGCGATCAGGTGCATAGTGGTCAGTTTCCGTTTTATGTATTTTCAGTATATGCCGATAAAAGACTGAACCGTAAAAGCGCTATTCAACTGGGAACCGACGTTTTTTATTCTAATTTTCTAAAACAATATATAAGATATAGGGCAGCAGCCTCTCCGCATTGGGGAATAACCGAAGACGATGATTATAAAAGAGCAGGAGTGTTTATCGGTCATGAGCTGTTTATTAATAAGATTTCAGTGCTAACCCAATTCGGTTACTATACCTACTATCCTGTTGAATTCGAAGGACGTTTGTATCAAAGAGTTGGGCTAAAATATTATCTTGGCAAAAAAATATTTGGGGCACTTACCTTAAAAACCCATGCTGCAAAAGCTGAAGCTCTGGAGTTTGGACTTGGTTATAGATTTTAATGTATTGGCTGTATGAAGAGACTTTTCGTAATTTGTTTACTATTATTGATTTCATGTAATAATGAAAATGCTTCTGATTGTTTTCAAACAGCAGGTACGCTGGTAAAAGAAATTAGAGAAGTTCCTGTTTTTGATAAAATATTGGTTCTGGAGGGAGTGACTCTTGTGATTAAAATGGGAGATGAACATAAAGTTGAGGTCGAATCTGGCAAGAACCTGATCAATGATATTAATGTTCATGTTGACGAGGGTAAATTGATACTGGCAGATCATAACTCGTGCAATTATGTAAGAGATTATGATAAAACGAAAATTTATGTGACCGTACCGGATCTAAAAGAAATCAGAAATGCAAGCCAGTTCACCGTTTATTCTGATGGAGTATGGGAGTTCTCAAATTTATTGTTGATATCAGAGCAGTACAGTACAGGAAATTATCAATCTGTTGGTGATTTTGATATCGATATTAATATGGAAACACTCAGATTAAATTTTTCCAATCTTTCCAACTGTTATGCAAGAGGTCATGTTCAGAATCTCGAATTGAGATACACGGCAGGAAACGGCAGATTTGAGGGGGCTGAGCTTATTGCAGAAAATGTTTCTGTTTACCATAGAGGAACGAACGATGTGCTTGTTAATCCTGTCCAAAGTTTAAAAGGACAAATCATCAGTTATGGCGATGTCAGGTCTTTTAATAAACCTCCGATTGTCGAAGTAGAGGAAGTTTTTAAAGGACGACTTATTTTCGAAGATTAGACCAGGAATCGATTGGCGATAAAATATCAGCTTCAAATTCAAGGTGAAGGGGTCAGGGTTTTTTATATACTTCAAGCTGATTTTGAAGGAAGCCATCCCAAGGGCTGTTTTTAATGGAGGCAAAGACTAATGTTAAATACTCTAGGCCCGGTGCAAAGGCATAGATAAGCCATAGATAAAGCATAGATAAGGCATGGTTAAAGTATATTCAGAACCTATTTGATAGTATGTGGTAGTTGAAAACTCTAAATCCGGATTGATTGAAAACGATATTCAGCCCGATCAGTAGAATAAGTACTTGTAATCAATTCCCTGATCAAAATAATTCTACCAGAAATTACTTTTAAAACTATCGAAGATTATACTCCAATGATTTGTTCCCTCAATGAATAGATGATGGCTAAAACATCCTTTTTAGTCGGTTCATCAATGTTGTGTTTTTCAAGAGCACCCATAATATCATCCATTACGGCTAAATATTCACCTTTGCTAATATTCATACCTTTATGAGCTTTTAACATATCCATGCCCTTGTAATCAATATTTCCACCAGCACCTGCGGCAAAAAAATCGATTAAGTGTTGACGGACTTGTTTAAAGTGATTGGGATCTTCAAGTAGTGGCGTAAACCTTGATTTTACAGTTGGATTCGTCATGTGCGCATCAACAGCGTCATCAACGATAGCTTCAATGCCTTTGAGTTCTCCTAAACGATGATAAAGAGAGTTTTTGTTTGCTGATTCCATAAGATTGATTGGTTTTTAAGGTTATAATGGAAACACAGCATAAACCCTGGCTAAGTATGAAAGGTAGTATTCTAATTTCTACTCCTAAAAATACAAAAAATAAGATTATACTCTTTATTTTTAAGAGGTTAGTTCTTTGAATAACGTTTCCAAGCTTCTGTGTTTATGGTTTAATTGAAGGGTTTTTAAACCATTATCATGCGCAAAATCAAATACTACAGAACGCATGTCTCGATCTGATTTGAAATGAAGCTCATACGAAAAGCCGGCAATGTTATGAACATGTGTAATATTAGGTAATTCTTTGAGTAAAACTTCCTCCACCCGGTAATCAAACTCAACAAATATAATTTGTTGCTTGTCGTCATTTAACTGGGCTAGATTTTTATCTGCAACGATCTGTCCTTTATTAATAACGATTACCCGATCACATATCGCCTCCACCTCTTGCATGATATGTGTAGAGAGTAAAACAGTTTTATCCTTTCCTGCACTTTTTATGAGTTCGCGAATTTCAACCAGTTGATTAGGGTCAAGTCCGGTAGTCGGTTCATCCAATATTAAAACTTCGGGGTTGTGCAACATGGCTGTAGCTAATCCCACTCTTTGTCGATACCCCTTAGAAAGCTGATCTATTTTTTTATGCGCTTCAGGAGTTAATCCGGTTAGAGAAATGATCTCATCAATACGATCTTTATTAACCTTGTAAATATCCGCATTGAAAGCAAGATATTCTTTAACATACATATCGAGATAAAGAGGATTGTGCTCAGGTAGATACCCTATACTTTTTTGAACCTTCTTTGTATCCTTATTAATATCGTATCCGTTTATTGAAGCTTCACCTTTGCTTGGTTTTAAGTAGGTGGTAAGGATCTTCATCATTGTTGACTTTCCAGCACCATTCGGACCTAGAAATCCAACGATCTCTCCTTTGTTGATGGTAAAGGAAACCTCATT
This sequence comes from Zhouia amylolytica, assembly GCF_900116365.1. Lineage (GTDB taxonomy): Bacteria > Bacteroidota > Bacteroidia > Flavobacteriales > Flavobacteriaceae > Zhouia > Zhouia amylolytica. The sequence continues at coordinate 73,084 of NZ_FPAG01000003.1, forward strand.
AAGCGCTTTTTGCTCTCCGTACGTTTTGGTAATATTAGATACAACTATTGACATAATTTTGTTTTGCTCAAAAATAATAAAATAGACCAGTTCAATAAACGAAGTCTTTTATTCTTTAGTCTTTTATTCGAAGCAATTCTTTGGCTAATGATATCATTTTTTCTTCACCAGTATGTTTATTTGGTTCGTCAGAAAGCTTTACCGTTGGAATCCATTCGTTATCATTAGTAAGCACATCAGTAAGTTTAATGACAATATTCATAGGCTTCAGTCCGACATCATTGGTAAGGTTGGTTCCTATACCAAAAGAGATGCCTATTTTACCTTTGCATGAATGAGTAATGGATTCGACCTTTTCAGGATTTAAACTATCCGAAAAGATGATGTATTTGTACATAGGGTTGATACCATGTTTTTTGTAGTGAGCGATTGTTTTTTCTGCAAATTCGACAGGATCTCCACTATCGTGACGGACTCCATCAAACAGTTTGGCGAATTTTGTATCGAACTGTTTAAAGAAAACATCCGTAGTATAAGTGTCAGACAAAGCAACCCCCAAATCACCTCTGTAAACATCTACCCAATGTTCTAAGGAAAGTGCATTGGCCATTTTAAATCCATATTCTGCCGCATGAAACATAAACCATTCATGGGCATGCGTTCCGATTGGTTTTACCTTATAGAGCATAGCCATATGAACATTACTGCTACCTATAAAGCTCTTTCCTTTATAAGTAGATAACGTATGCATCACTTCGCGATGGGTCCGGTATGAGTGTCTCCTACGTGTTCCGAATTCAGCAAAAGTAACCCCTAACTCATTATAGAGCCTGATTTTCTCTAGCGTATTACTGATAACTCTTTCTTTCGGCCATCGTTCTTGCTCTGTTAGCTCATAATATAATTCACAGATTAAAGAAAGTAATGGCACTTCCCATAAAATAGTTCGATACCAATACCCGGAAACATAAACTTCAAGATCTTCACCTGTTTGTTTAATAGTCACTTCCGAGGGATCGAATCGATATCCTTCGAGAAAATCTATATATGCAGGGTTAAAGTAATGACATGTGTCTGTTAGAAATAACTTTTCATCTCTGGTTAGTTGTAATTTAGCCATGTTGTTCACAGCACTCCTCAAGGCATGACCAAATCCTTTTGGAAATTTATGTTCTCCGCGATTTATGAATTTATATTTGGCCTTTACCTCAGGAAAAAGTTTCACAACCGCACATTGCATTGTAAACTTGTAGAAGTCGTTATCTAATATAGAGTTGAAAATAGCGTAATTATTTTCATCAATCATAATAGTAAGTCTTGTAATTTTTCTGAAAGGTAATTGATTAATATTATAAATGGAAGAGGTTTATTAAATAAGTGCCAGCCTGGTCTTGGTAGTATGGTCCCGCAAAATATTCATTTTAAAATTCATGAATATCTGTGATATTTTATTCGAATTTCAAAAAAAAAGTAAGGAAAATATGTTTTTTTCAAAAAAATAAAGGTTAGAGGTTTTATATTTCAAATTAATATTTACATTAGCATCAGATTTAAGACAAACAAATGATTACAACGACTTATAACTGGAACTTTTTTTATTTCTTCTTTTATTTCTTTAAGAGAGGAACGGGACTGTTATAGGTATAAGTGAAAACAATATAATATAAAGTCCCGAGCAATCGGGACTTTTTTTTTACAGAAAATTTAAATGAATAATAAGGTAGCAATACAAGGGATTAAGGGTTCTTTTCACCATTTGGTGGCACAAGAGTATTTTCATGAAGATATTGAAGTTCATGAATGTCTCTCGTTTGATAAATTGGTAGAAAGCCTTTTAGATAAGACTTGTAATATGGCTGTTATGGCTATTGAAAACTCTATAGCGGGTTCCATCATTCCCAACTATGCACTCATCGATGCGAATCAATTGCATGTAATAGGAGAATATTATATCAATATTCATCAAAACCTGATGGCATTGAATGGTCAGAGGATTGAAGATATTACAGAGGTTTATTCACATCCCATGGCATTGTTGCAAACGAAAGAATTTTTTAAACAATATCCTCATATTAAATTAATTGAGGATGCTGATACTGCCGAGGTTGCCCAACGCATTCACGAAAATCAATTAAAAGGTGTTGGTGCGGTAGCCAGCTATGCAGCCGCTAAGCTATATGACTTAAATATATTAGGATCAGAAATACAAACGATCAAGAATAATGCTACGCGCTTTGTAATAGTGCAAACAAAGAATTCGGCTATTCCCGAGGAAGATATAAATAAGGCCTCTTTAAAATTCGAACTGGATCACAAAAGAGGAAGTTTGGCTACCATATTAAATGTGATGAGTGATTGTAGAATGAATTTAACGAAGATACAATCCCTACCAATTATCGAAACTCCTTGGAAGTACTCATTTTTTGTAGATGTTACTTTCGATAAATATTCAGATTTTGTAAAAGCAAAGTCTGTTTTAGAAATAATGGCGGAGCATTTTAAGGTGCTTGGCGAATATAAAAATGCTAGAATATGATTCAGAGTGCAAAAAGACTAGAAACCGTTCAGGAGTACTATTTCTCAAAAAAATTACGAGAAGTAAATGGTCTAATAGCTGAAGGTAAACCAATTATTAACATGGGAATTGGAAGTCCTGACATGGCTCCTGCTAAAGAGGTTTTAGAGGCCTTGACCACCTCATTGACCGATCCCAAAGCGCATCAATATCAAAGCTATGTTGGATTACCTGAATTACGCAAGGCAATAGCTGATTTTTATAAGAGGCATTTTAAAGTTGATGTTGAATATAATACTGAAATTTTGCCCTTATTGGGATCAAAAGAAGGTATTATGCATATTAGCATGGCCTTCTTGAATGAAGGAGATGAAGTGCTGATTCCTAATCCCGGATATCCGACGTACACTTCAGTTACGAAATTGGTGGGTGGAGTGCCAAATTATTACGATCTTAGAGAGGAAAATGATTGGCTTCCGGATATAGAAGCTTTAGAAGCTCAAGATTTATCTAAGGTGAAGTTAATGTGGTTAAATTATCCACATATGCCAACCGGTGCCAAGGGTAATTTAGAAATGTTTAAAGAATTAGTGGCTTTTGCTAAACGCAATGATATTCTTTTGGTAAATGACAATCCCTATAGTTTTGTACTTAATGCCGATCAAATCAGTATTTTAAATATTGAAGGAGCTAAAGAGGTTGCTCTTGAATTGAATTCATTAAGTAAGACCTTTAATATGGCAGGATGGAGAATTGGTTTTGTTTTAGGTAGCCAAGAACATATTCAAGCCGTGATCAAGGTAAAAAGTAATATGGATAGTGGTATGTTTTATAGTTTACAAAAAGGAGCTGTTAAAGCATTAGAGCTATCAAATGGTTGGTATGATAGAATTAACGAACAATACCAGAAAAGAAGAGAGCTCATCTATGAATTAGCCGATAGGCTGGATTGCGAGTATGACAGAAATGCTGTAGGAATGTTTGTGTGGGCAAAGGTTCCGGATCATGTTGAATCAGTAGAGGCTTTTATAGATGAAGTGCTATACAATCAAAGTATATTTATCACTCCCGGTAGCATTTTTGGTAGCAATGGAGATCGATTTATTCGTTTTTCTTTATGCGTGCCTGAGGATAAAATAAAAGAGGCAATCAATAGGTTTTAGTTTTAAAACCAAAAAAGAATAAAAATGAATGTATTTATAATAGGCTTGGGACTCATAGGCGGATCAATGGCAATTGATATTAAAAAGACCAATCCATCGGTTAAGATGTTTGGGGTTGATGCTGATAAAAGCCATGTGGAACAAGCTTTAGACCTTGGCATTATTGATGAGGGCGCTGAAATGATTGACCTGACAGCGGCCGACGTGGTAATTGTTTCCATACCGGTAAATGCTGCTATTAAGGTTGTGCCTGAGGTTTTGGACATCGTAAATGATGAAACCTTGGTTTTTGATGTAGGTTCTACTAAGTCGTTAATTTGTAGTGAGGTGGCAAGTCATCCTAAGAGAAGAAATTTTTTAGCCACGCATCCAATTGCAGGTACCGAATTTTCAGGACCAACAGCAGCAATAGCAGATTTGTTTAAGGGTAAAACGAATATTGTTTGTGAGGTTGAAAAAACCGCTTTTAAGTTGCAAGAACGAGCCATGAAGATTTTTTACGAATTAGGAATGAGGATTCGCTACATGGAACCAAAAGCACACGATAAACATATAGCGTATGTTTCTCACTTATCGCATATTAGTTCTTTTATGCTAGGAAAGACAGTAATAGAAAAAGAAAAGAACGAACGTGATATTTTTGACATGGCTGGGAGTGGATTTGAAAGTACGGTAAGGTTAGCCAAAAGTTCACCAGCTATGTGGACTCCTATTTTTGAACACAATAAGGAGAACGTCATTGAAACCCTGGAAGAATATATTAATAACCTTCAGAGGTTTAAAGAATTAATGGAGCAAGATAATTTTTCTTCAATTTATGAAGAGATGCAGAATACCAATAGAATTAAAGAAATATTAGCAGGAATATCAATCAAGACAAATTAAATTAGAAAATTTAAAAAATGGAAAATTCAAAGGAGTTAAGAACGTGGTTAGATGATCTCGGATTAGATCACCCACTGGTAATTGCAGGGCCATGTAGCGCAGAAACAGAAGAACAGGTGTTGAAAATAGCACATCAATTAAAAGATACTGATGTGAATTATTTTAGAGCAGGTATTTGGAAGCCGCGCACACGTCCTGGAAATTTTGAAGGAGTAGGAGCTCTCGGACTTAACTGGTTGAAGAAAGTAAAAGAAGAAACTGGAATGAAAACTGCTACAGAGGTAGCAAATGCAAATCACGTTGAACTTGCTTTAGAAGCAGATGTTGATCTTTTATGGATCGGTGCAAGATCTACAGTGAGTCCTTTTATTGTTCAGGAAATAGCGGATGCTTTACAAGGAACAGATAAAGTGGTCTTGGTAAAGAATCCAGTGAATCCAGATCTTTCATTGTGGTTAGGAGGGATCGAACGTCTTTATAAAAGTGATATTAAAAAATTAGGAGTAATTCACAGAGGGTTCTCTACTTATGAAAAAACAAAGTACAGAAATATTCCGGAATGGCAATTAGCTATTGAATTACAAAATAAATTCCCAGACCTCCCACTTATTTGCGACCCTTCACATATTAGTGGTAAGAGAGATTTGATCTTTGATGTTTCTCAGACTGCATTAGATTTAAATTATGACGGCCTGATGATTGAGACTCATTTCGACCCGGATAATGCATGGAGTGATGCTGCTCAACAGGTTACTCCTGAAAGCCTGGTGCAGATTATGAAAGATCTAAAGATTAGAAAAGAAACTGATGCAGAGGCTGAATATAATAACAAGTTGAATCAACTGCGTGCACAAATTGATGTTATTGATAATTCTATTATAGATACCTTAGGTAAGCGAATGAAGGTAGCAGATGAGATTGGTGCATTGAAGAAACAAAAGAATGTTGCTGTACTTCAGTCTAAACGTTGGAATGAAATTCTTGGCAATATGATTTTAGAAGGTGAACAAAGAGGATTAAGTGAAGAATTCGTCTTAAAAATGTTTAAGGCTATTCACCAGGAATCGATCAACCATCAGGAAAAGATTTTGAAATCTTAAATAAAAGAAAGCCCTGAAAAGGGCTTTTTTTATTTTATTGGCGGAGATTTACTTATTTTGCCATAAAATAGTTTTAATGACAGGAACGGTTTATAAATCTACCGGTAGCTGGTATACAGTGAAAACTTCAACAGGAGAAGTTTATGAATGCCGTATAAAGGGGAAATTCAGGATTCAAGGGATTAAAAGTACAAATCCGGTAGCAGTAGGTGATGTGGTGGAATTTGATCTGGAGACTATTGGTGACGACAAAATTGGCGTTATTAAAGAAATCCATGACCGCGAAAACTACATCGTCCGTAAATCTGTAAACCTTTCCAAACGAACCCATGTTATTGCAGCAAATATCGATCAGGTATTTTTAATTGTTACAGTCAGTAACCCTGTTACCTATACTTCATTTATAGATAGATTCTTAGTGACAGCTGAGGCCTATGATATTAAAGCCATTTTATTATTTAATAAAATAGATACCTATTCGGATGAAGATAAGGCACAAGCCGGGTATTTAACCGAAATATATCGCAAGATTGGATATGAGTGTTTAGGGGTTTCCGCCAGAACAGGGGAAAATGTGGATAAGGTTAAAGAAATGATGAACGGAAAAACTTCCATGTTCTCAGGTCATTCCGGCGTTGGGAAATCCACTTTAGTCAATAAAATTGAGTCTGGTTTAAATATAAAAACTGCAGAAATTTCAGAGTATCATCAACAAGGTCAGCACACAACCACATTTGCAGAAATGTACGACTTGAGCTTTGATGCTCGTATTATTGATACCCCTGGTATCAGAGGTTTTGGAGTGGTTGATATGGATAAGGATGAAATAGGAGATTATTTCCCTGAGTTTTTTGCTTTAAAAGGCAATTGTAAGTTCAATAATTGTTTGCATGTCGATGAACCAAAATGTGCTGTTAAAGAAGCTTTGGAGAAGGATGAAGTCTCGTGGTCTCGATATAGAAGTTATTTACAGTTGCTAGAAGGGGATGACGAACCCTATCGTACTGATATTTATGGGGAGGAGTAATAATAACCGTTTAAATTTTATATTGTAATGCGAGCAGTAATTCAACGTGTCAATGAAGCTAGTGTCACTATAAATGGTGAAGTGAAATCCGCGATAGATAAAGGGGTGCTCATTTTGTTAGGGATTGAGGAGGAAGATGGTAAAGATGATATAGAATGGCTTTCCAGAAAAATATCGAACCTTAGAATTTATAATGATGAGAATGGTGTAATGAATCGATCGCTAATTGATGAAGGAGGGGATGCTATTGTGGTTAGCCAGTTTACCTTGCATGCATCAACAAAAAAAGGCAACAGGCCTTCCTATATTAAAGCAGCTAAACCTAATGTTGCAATTCCAGTTTATGAAGCTTTTGTGACTCATCTTGAAAAGGATTTGAATAAAAAAGTTGGAACAGGTGAGTTTGGAGCCGATATGAAAGTGGCTTTAATTAATGATGGTCCGGTAACCATAATCATAGACACCAAGAATAAAGAGTAAGATTCAAGGTTGTAGGAATTTCTTCTTTTTTAGATAATTTTGGTTATATTTAACACGATTTTAAGATAAATCTGTTAAGTATGTTTAGGAAAATTCTTCCTTTTTGTTTTTTTATATTCGTAGGTCTTACCGCTTTATGGGCGCAACAAAGTAAGTATTATCAGGCCAGTACAATTCCGTTATCGCTTAAAAAAGAAGCCAATGCGGTCATTCGATTTTCTGAGATGAAAATAGAACTCGAATCCCAGAATTTAATGAATGTTAAAGGTAAAAGAATTGTTGCCGTTTTAAATAAATTAGGTAACAATGATTTAGGAGTGTATTTATATTATGATGATAATGTTAAAATCAAAAATATAAAAGCAGTCATTTTTGACGCATTCGGAAATGAAATTAAAACAATAAAACAAAAGCATTTTAAAGACGTAAGCGCAGTAAGTGGAGGTACCTTATATTCAGATTCCAGAGTGTTATATTTAGAATATACTCCAGTGTCATTTCCTTTTACTGTTGCCTACGAATATGAATACGAAACATCCAATACGGCTTTTATTCCAACATGGAGTCCTTTGGAAGGCTTTAGAGTAAGTACTGAATTAAGTACCATAGCAATTACGGACCAGACAGGTTTAGGATTAAGGGCAAAGGAGAAAAACTTTCTTGACTTTCCTGGAATTGAAAATCAATCTACTGAAGAAACAATTACCTATACAGCAAAAAACTTGGAAGCTGTCGAATATGAAGAATTTAGCCCATCATTGAGGTCTTATAAACCTCAAGTGTTATTCGCAATATCTAAACTTCATTTGGAGGGAGTAGATGGAGAAGTTCACAATTGGGCAGATATGGGAAAATGGCAATATGATAATTTGCTTGTCGGAACGGATGAACTGCCGGAAGATACAGTCAATAAAATGAAGGTTTTAACGGCAGACCTGGAGGACCCGCTTGAGAAAGCCAAGGTTGTCTATCAGTATATGCAGGAGAATACAAGGTATATAAGTGTTCAAGTGGGTATTGGAGGGTGGAGGCCAATAAAGGCAGAAATAGTTGATGAGGTTAAATATGGAGACTGTAAAGGATTAACAAATTACACAAGAGCTCTTTTAAAGGCGGTAGGAGTAAAGTCTTATTATGCCGTTGTTTATGCCGGATCTGATAAGAGAGGGATGGAAGAAAATTTTGCTTCCATGCAGGGAAATCACGTCATACTCAATATTCCTTCGGACAATGGAGATGTCTGGCTTGAATGCACTAGTCAGATACATCCTTTTGGGTTTTTAGGTGATTTTACAGATAACCGAGACGTACTGGTGGTAACTGCTGAAGGTGGGGTTATCAAGCGAACACATGCCTATAAGGACGATAGGAACCATCAACAGATAAATGCGGAATATAAATTAGATGAAACAGGGAGTATTAGTGGTGAAGTTTTAATTAAAACTAGTGGAATACAATACGATCAGCATTTTGTTATTAACGATTATTCGAAGGACGAAATTGAAGAACATTACAAAAGTTATTGGAGTAATATCAATAATTTAAACATTGAAAGTTTTAATCTTGAAAATGAAAAAAGCAATATCAAGTTCATCGAAAAAATTCAAATATCCGCTACGAAATATGCCTCCTTGGCAGGTGAAAGGATGATTTTTGCACCAAATGCTTTCAATAAACTAAGTAATATTCCAAACAGGTATAGAAACAGAAAAATGCCGCTGGAGATTGATAGAGGATTTTTTGATGAGGATGAATTTAGTGTTCATTTACCAGAGGGATATGAAATAGAGGCAATGGCCGAAAGTAAATCAATAGAAAATGAATTTGGAATCTATAAGGTAGATCTTATAAAGAATGGCGATAATTCTATTAAATTAAAACGTAGTTTGATCATTCATGAAGGTAGGTATTCGAAAGAAAAGTATGCTGCATTTCGTGAATTTTTAATGAAAATAAATAAATGCGATAATGCCAAAATTGTTTTAATCAAAAGTTAACCGCTACCAAATAAATCATTATGAAATTTAAAATTACAATTGTTTTAATCTTAACCTCATTCTATTTTTCAACAGCACAGGATTTTGATTTTGGAAAAGTTTCCAAAGAGGAAATTCTGGAAAAAGTTCATCCTGGAGATTCTTCAGCTCCAGCAGCTATTTTATTTAAAAAAGGACGTTTAACCATGGAGTATGATAATGGATGGTATTATAATTTAGAAGTAGAGGCCAGAGTTAAAATATACACGAAAGAGGGGTATAGTTATGCTACAATGGCTGTGCCATTATATGCAGGTAAAAACCGTTCAAATGATGAAGAGATGAGAAGCCTGAAGGCAATTACATACAATTTGGAAAATGGCAAAGTAACGGATGAAAAAATGAAGAAAAGTGGTGAGTTTTTAGAAGAAGTTAATGATTATTGGAATCAAAAAAAGTTTACCCTGCCTAATGTTAAGGAAGGTTCGGTGATAGAATATAAATATCGAATTCGCTCTCCGTATATTCATAGTTTGCCTGAATGGAAGTTTCAGTATGATATACCTGTTAATCATATAGTGTATAAGACTGAAATTCCCGAATATTTAGGGTATAAAGAATTTAATAAAGGATATTTTGCTATTAAACGTAACACAACAGCTTTTAAGAAAACGATGAGCATGAGGTATCAGTATAGTGAGCCAGGGAAAGTGACAACGAGTGCGCATAAAACTCAAACATCTAATTTAGAGGTTTTGTGTAACATTACTGAATATGAGGGAACTTCAGTGCCAAAGTTAAAAGATGAGAATTACGTAAATAACATAGATAATTACAGAAGTGCTGTAAAACATGAGCTGGCTTATACCAAAATGCCTAGTTCACCAATTGAGTACTTTAACCAAACCTGGGAGCACGTTACAAAAACGATATATGAATCATCAAACTTTGGCGGACAGTTGGTGAAATCAGGTTATTTTGAAAATGATATTCAAGACTTGGTTAAGGAAGTTCAAAACCCTATGGAAAAGGTGGCATTAATTTACAACTATGTTAAACAAATAATGAATTGGAATCAATACACCGGCGTGTATTGTAGCGATGGAGTTAAAAAGGCATATAGTTCAAAAACTGGTAATGTGGCGGAGATTAATTTAATGCTTACTGCAATGTTGCGTTCCCAGGGTGTCAATGCGAATCCGGTCTTGGTAAGTACACGAAATCATGGAGTTCCTTTTTTTCCAACGAAAGATGGATTCAATTATGTCATTTGTGCCATTGAAATAGATAACTCTTTAATTTTGTTAGACGGTACAAGTAAGTTTAGTGGGCCAAATATACTTCCTGAAAAGACCTTGAATTGGTTTGGAAGATTGGTTAGAGAAAATGGTAGTTCAGCAGAGGTGAATCTCATGCCTTCGAGCCCTTCTAAATCCTTAGTGAATATGATGGTTGATTTAAATGAGGATGGTACTTTGAAAGGAAAATATAGAAGACAACTTACCAAACATAGAGCCTTGACTTATCGTCAAGTCTATTCTATTATGGCAGAAGACGAATATGTAGAAAACATTGAAAATGCTTTTGAAGGTATTGTTGTCGAAAACCATGAAGTGAAAAACATGGAAGATCTTTCTAAACCAATCGTTGAAAGTATTGATTTTAAAAAGGAAGGTTCTGCAGATGTAATAGGTGATAAAATATACTTCTCTCCATTGTTTTTCTTTACCCGTAAGGAAAACCCGTTCAAACTGGAAAAAAGAGAATTTCCAATTGATTTTTCGTACCCAAAATCAAATCGGTATATGGTAAATATAAATATCCCGGAGGGGTATAGAATTGAATCTTATCCCGAACCAATGATTTTAAAGTTGCCAGAGGATTTGGGAATGTTTAAATTCGTAACGAAAATATCTCAGAATGTAATTCAATTAAGTATTAGTACCGATATTAATAGTGCAATAATTAGTTCGGTATATTATGATACAATTAAGGAGTTTTATAAGCAATTAGTTGCAAAGCAAACGGAAAAAATAGTGTTGACTAAAGTATAATCATGAATATTAAGGATTCTCAATTAGCCGTAGATCAGTGGATAAAAAAACACGGAGTTCGTTATTTTAACGAATTGACAAATATGGCACAACTAACTGAAGAGGTGGGCGAAGTAGCAAGAATAATTGCTAGACGATATGGAGAGCAAAGTGAAAAAGAGAGCGATAAGGAAAAGGATTTAGGAGAGGAACTGGCCGATGTGGTTTTTGTGGTGCTATGTTTGGCAAACCAAACCGGGATTGATCTTCAAGAGGCCTTTGATAAAAAAATGGATCATAAAAGCAGACGCGATCACGATCGACACCATAGTAACGAAAAGCTTAAATAATGTTATTTAAAGATTCCCGCAATTGCGGGAATCTTTTTTAAATTTACACCTTATTTAATAAATAGTTTTAAAGTGAATTTACACCTTCATTCTTCGGTAACCAAGCTAATAGAAAATATAGAAATAACGGGGTCTAAAAGCGAAAGTAACAGGGCATTACTATTACAGGCTTTATATCCGGCATTGCACATAGAAAATATATCTAATTCAGATGATTCTGAAGTAATGCAAAAGGGATTGAAAATTTTAAATGGGGAGGTAGATATTCACCATGCAGGAACAGCTATGCGCTTTTTAACTACATTTTTTGCTACCCAAGAAGGTAGAGAGGTGGTGCTTACAGGTTCTCAACGTATGAAAGAACGTCCAATTAGAATTTTAGTGGATGCCTTAAAACAATTAAATGCTTCTATCGAGTATACTGACAATGATGGTTATCCACCATTAAAAATAGTGGGAAAAAACCTTTCAGCTAATAAAGTAACCATGGCGGCCAATGTGAGCAGTCAATATATATCTTCGATATTGCTTTCAGCGCCGTTTCTGCAAAACGGTATTATTTTGGAGCTTGAAGGTAAGATAACCTCTGTGCCTTATATAAATATGACCTTAGGATTACTGAGTCAAATTGGAGTGACCTCTACTTTTGAAGGAAATGTAATCAAGGTTGAACCTATTGCTGATATAGAAAAAGCCAAGACAATTGTTGTTGAGTCTGATTGGAGTTCAGCCTCGTATTTCTATAGTATAATCGCTTTGTGTGATGTAGGATCAACCATTAAACTTTCCAGTTACAAAAAAGACAGCCTTCAGGGTGATTCGGTTTTAACAGAGATTTATAAAGATTTTGGAGTGGCGACTACCTTTGAAGATAATACAATTAGTATAACTAAAGAGAGAGCGGTAGCCAGGGATACTTCCATTCAAATAGACTTAAGTAATGCCCCGGATATAGCACAAACAATAGCTGTGACTTCTTTTGGATTAGGGATCGCATGCGATTTAAGTGGATTGCATACCCTTAAAATTAAGGAAACAGATAGACTGGAAGCTTTAAAAGCGGAGCTTGGTAAGTTAGGCGCAGAAATTGAAGTTACGGATAAGGAATTGCATCTTAAGCCTTCTGATTATATCAATCCTGATATAGCTATTGATACCTATAACGATCATAGAATGGCTATGGCATTTGCACCATTGGCATTAAAAACTTCTATCATTATAAACGATGCAGAAGTGGTGTCTAAATCATACCCGGATTTCTGGAATGATATGAAGAAATTACATTTTAATTTAAAGGAATTATAAGCCTAAATTAGAATTAATTGCCTATTTCCTTGACAACCCCTGTTTTAGGATTGTATATTTGCAGGCTTAAAAAATACTTTTTTAGATGAAATTATCTCATTTTAACTTTGATCTTCCGAAAGATTTGTTGGCTGAGTATCCATCAGAATCGAGAGATGAAGCTCGCTTAATGGTGGTGCACCGAGAAACAGGAGAAATTGAACATAAACTTTTCAAAGACCTTATCGACTATTTCGACGAAGGGGATGTTATGGTGCTTAATAATACCAAAGTATTTCCTGCTCGTTTGTTTGGTAATAAAGAGAAAACAGGTGCGCGTATCGAAGTGTTTTTGTTAAGAGAACTGAATGCAGATCAGCGTTTATGGGATGTTTTGGTTGACCCGGCAAGGAAAATCAGAATCGGAAATAAATTATATTTTGGTGAAGATGAAAGCCTTGTTGCAGAAGTGATTGATAATACTACATCAAGAGGTAGAACCCTTCGTTTTTTATATGATGGTTCTTATGATGAGTTTAGACAAAAGCTTAGTGAATTAGGGGAAACTCCATTGCCAAAATATATCAAAAGAGATGTTGAGCCAGAGGATGAAGAGCGTTATCAGACGATTTATGCAAAGCATGAAGGAGCAGTAGCTGCACCAACGGCTGGACTACATTTTTCAAAGCACTTGCTGAAACGTTTAGAGATTAAAGGAATTGATTTTGCGGAAGTAACCTTACATGTTGGCCTGGGAACTTTCAACCCTGTTGAGGTTGAAGATCTTTCTAAGCATAAAATGGACAGTGAAGAGCTTTATATCGATGATAAATCTGTTGATACTGTTAACAGTGCAAAAGCTAAAAAACATAAAGTATGTGCCGTTGGGACAACCGTAATGCGAGGTCTGGAAAGCTCAGTTTCTTCGGCAAGAACTTTGAATACATTTCAAGGTTGGACTAACAAGTTTATATTCCCTCCTTATGAGTTTAGCATTGCGGATTGTATGATCACAAACTTTCATACACCGAAATCAACATTGTTAATGATGGTTTCAGCATTCGCAGGGCACGACCTTATGATGAAGGCCTATAAAGAAGCGGTAAAAGAAAAATATAAATTTTATTCATACGGAGATGCAATGCTGATTTTGTAATCCCTCAGGATAAATGAAAATATCGTAGGGTCCTGCTGAAAAGCAGGACCCTATTTTATATATAAAAGGAGGTATTTTAATAATTCGTATTTTATTAGATATCTTCACTATTTTTGCAATATGATGGAAGTAACTAAAAAAGATATAAGAGCACTTACCAAAGAAGAACTAAGAGCGTTTTTTGTTTCCAACGGAGATAAGGCTTTTAGAGGAAATCAGGTATACGAGTGGTTGTGGAATAAGGCAGCTCATTCTTTTGAAGATATGACCAGCATTTCCAAAGAAACTCGTAAAATGCTGAATGATAACTTCGTAATTAATCATGTGAAAGTAGATCATATGCAGCGAAGTAATGATGGTACCATTAAAAATGCTGTAAAGCTTTATGATGGATTGATCGTAGAATCGGTTCTTATTCCTGCAGCAACTCGTACCACCGCGTGTGTTTCAAGTCAGGTAGGTTGTAGTTTGGATTGTAAATTCTGCGCTACAGCAAGGCTTAAACGTATGCGAAATTTAAATCCTGATGAAATATATGATCAAGTCGTAGCTATAGATAATCAGAGTCGTTTGTATTATAACAGGCCTTTGTCAAATATAGTATTCATGGGAATGGGAGAACCACTTATGAACTATAAGAACGTTATTAAGGCTATAGATAAAATCACATCCCCGGAGGGGTTAGGAATGTCACCCCGAAGAATTACGGTTTCAACCTCAGGTGTCCCCAAAATGATCAAAAAACTTGCTGATGATGAGGTTAAATTCAAATTAGCTGTTTCGTTGCATGCAGCCTTAGATGATGTTCGAACCTCTATAATGCCATTCAATGAAAAGTTTCCGCTGGATGATCTAAGGGAGGCCTTGGAATACTGGTATGCGAAAACAAAAAGTAGAATCACATATGAATACGTAATTTGGAAAGGTATTAATGATTTACGTAAGGATGCAGAAGCTTTAGTTCGTTTCTGTAGGTTTGCACCATCTAAAGTTAATTTGATCGAGTATAATCCTATTGGAGATGATCAATTTAAGCAGGCTGGTAATGATGCAATAAGTATGTATCAGGATCTGCTTGAGCGAAACGGAATAACTGTTACCGTTCGAAGATCTAGAGGTAAAGATATAGATGCTGCATGTGGGCAATTAGCGAATAAATCTTAATGAAGTTGTTCCTAATTATTCAAGCGAATTTTTTGCTAATATTTTTTTAGTAAATACTATCTTTGAAACCGCGAATGAAGATAGTAGAGCAAATTAAATCACCAATAAGAGAGGAAATGGAACTTTTCGAGAAAAAGTTCTACGATTCTATGTCCTCAAAAGTAGCCCTCCTAAACCGTATTACCCATTATATAGTTAATCGAAAAGGGAAACAAATGCGTCCAATGTTTGTTTTTCTGGTTTCCAAATTAGTTTCAGGTGGTAAGGTCAATGAACGAACCTATAGAGGTGCATCTGTTATTGAATTGATTCACACAGCTACTTTGGTACATGACGATGTTGTTGATGATGCAAATCTTAGAAGAGGTTTCTTTTCAATCAATGCTCTATGGAAAAATAAGATTGCAGTATTGGTTGGTGACTACTTATTGTCAAAGGGGTTATTACTTTCTATAGATAACAATGATTTTGATCTGCTCAAAATTATTTCCGTGGCCGTTCGTGAAATGAGCGAAGGTGAGTTACTTCAAATAGAGAAAGCGCGTCGACTGGATATCACAGAAGAGGTTTACTACCAAATTATTCGCCAAAAAACAGCAACGCTTATCGCAGCGTGTTGTAGTCTGGGAGCCTGCTCTGTAAAACCAGATTCTGATGACGTTGAGCGTATGCGTAAGTTTGGTGAGCTTATTGGAATGGCATTTCAGATAAAAGATGATTTATTTGATTATACCGACGGGCCAATAGGTAAACCTACTGGCATTGATATTAAAGAGCAAAAAATGACGCTCCCCCTGATATTTACCTTGAATAATTGTACTAAGAAGGAAAAGGACTGGTTAATTAATTCGGTAAAAAATCATAATAAGAATAAGAAAAGAGTAAAAGAGGTCATTAGCTTTGTTAAGAGTAATGGTGGACTTGAATATGCTGAAAAAAAGATGATTGAATTTAAAGAAGAAGCATTGTCTTTGTTGGAGCAATATGAAGAATCAAACTATAAAGAATCTCTTAAGCTAATGGTAAATTACGTTATAGAGCGTAAAAAATAATTTCTTTCCCCCAATTTTAAATCCTCAACCTACACTTTGGTTTTGTTTTTGAAAAAAAAATAGTTGTCAGGCAACCTTTTTAATTTTAGATGCGTCTATGTAAATAGAAACACCAATGAAACAGATCTTGAAGGTCATACAGCTTCATACCAACGAAAATAAACTTATAAAACGAAGTATAAGAGGAGATAGGGAAGCGCAACATAAACTATATGTGCGTTATGCACCGAAGATGCTATCCGTTTGTCGCTTTTATATAAAAGATATTCATTTCGCTGAAGACACCATGATCCAAGCGTTTTGTAAAGTTTTTACAAATCTTGAATCATATAGGAATGAAGGAAGTTTTGAAGGCTGGATTCGTAAGATTATGATCCGTGAGTGCCTGTCATTTTTAAGAAGTAAGAATAGGGTGTTGTTTCTTGAAAACGAAAGTATTTATTCAGACAGTGAATGTGTTCAGGATAATTATCAGCAATTAATTGATGCTGAACATATTCAACTAATGATAGATGCATTGCCAGATGGATATAAAATGGTTTTTCTCCTTTTCGCTGTCGAAGGATACTCGCATAAAGAAATAGCTGAAAAACTGGCTATCAAAGAGAGTACTTCAAAATCTCAGTTATTTAAGGCAAGGAAAATGTTACAGGAAAGAATTAATGAATTTAAAAATCAAGAATATGAAACGCAATCATCTTGATGAACATATAAAAAAGTCGCTGGAAGTGCGATCCATTGAACCTGGTGAAAGAACATGGAGCAGGTTGAATGAAATGTTAGACGCAGAACAAACAGTAGTTCCATCAAGGAAGAGAGCTTACTATTGGGTAGCTGCATTATTAGTAGTGGCACTTTTAAGTAGTGTGTTTTTGTTTAAACCAACAACAGAAGAAGGAGCTATAGAAGTTGTTGATGTTACTGAAGATGTGCCTGCAGGAACAGATTCGGCAAATGAAAAGATGAAAGAGGTTCCCGTTAAAGAAAGGGAATTTGTGGTCGTTGACACTAAGGATAGCAAATCACCAATTGAGCGTAAAAATCAAAAATTAAAATCTAATCCAAGAGTTCCAAACAAAATAATTGACACCTCCAAAGAACTAGTTGTAGCTGTTGAATATGAACAATCTGAAGAGGATAAAAAAGTAGATGAGGTGGTTTCAAAAATTGTAGCAATGAGTGAAAATAATGAAGTTACCGATGCAGAACTTGAAGCTTTGTTAATGCAGGCTCAGAAGGATATACGCAAAAATCATATAATAAAACATACAGATAGCCTAAGCGCAATGGCACTTCTACTTGAAGCCGAAACTAAATTAGATCAATCTTTTAAGGAGAAAGTTTTCGATGCCTTAAAAGAAAGTTTCGTGAAAGTAAAAACAGCTGTCGCTGAGCGAAATCAGTAGTTCATTCATCAATCAAAATTTTATAAATCATGAGTAGGATTATAGTTTATATCGCGATAGCGATACTAGTGAGTAGTGTTCAGAAAATATCAGGACAAGTTAAATCTGATAGTACAAAAACAGAATACATAGCAAAAAAAATTGAACTGCTTGAGTTTCAAAAGGAGCAAATAGTTAAAGCAGAAAAGGAAAAGTTGAAATTAGAAGTACAGCGTATTTCTGATTTGGAAAGTAAAGGGAAGATATCTAAGGAGCTAGCGCAAAAGGAAAAAGAAGCAGCAGCTAAAACCGCAGCCTTGAATATAAAAAACAAAACTGCTATTATAGATAATAAAATTGCCTTGCTAAAAAGGGGGGAGGAGCCAACTGCTGATGTGATTAAGGAAAAAGAAGATGAGGACTACTCGGTAGTATTTAGTGTTGGAGATGATATTGATGGATATTATCAGGGATGGCTCAATATAAAGTGTAAAGAAGGGTGTGAAAGAGTTTACGATAGACGTACCTATTCTGATTTAATAGTGGCTTTTGGATTAAATCATTCATTAATCGATGGTATTTCGTTTAATGATAGTCCATACAAAGTAGGAGGAAGTAAGTTTTTTGAATTAGGGTGGCAATGGAAAACTCGAGTGTTTAAAAATAGCAACGCGGTTCGTTTTAGTTATGGAATCTCATATCAATCTAACGGTATTAAAGCGGATGATAATCAGTACTTTGTTAAAAATGGAGATTTAACGGAATTAGAAAACTTTGATGGCGATGTAAGAAAGGCAAAATTAAGAATGGATAATCTCGTTGTGCCATTGTATTTAGAGTTTGGTCCCTCGAAGCGTATAGATCGTGAAGATTATTTTAGATATTCAACCCGTCACAAGTTTGTATTTGGTATTGGAGGATATGCAGGATTGAATTTGAGTACCCGACAAAAACTTAAATTCACTACAGATGGTGATAAATCAAAAGAGAAAATAAAGGATAATTACAATACTGAAAACTTTATATACGGTATAGCGGGGTACATTGGTGTGGGTGATATTTCTTTATACGCGAAATACGATTTGAACTCCATGTTTAAAGATCCGAATACAGATCAGCATAATATTTCACTTGGATTACGTTTAGAACTTTAGTCCTTCAGCATTATTCATTACTTTTGATTCCCGTTTTTTTAAGCGGGAATTATTATTTTTATGCAAAACAGTCAGGGATTTGATTTCTAAAGAAACCATAGATAAAGTATTTGAAACTGCTCGATTAGAGGAGGTAATAGGTGATTTTGTTCAATTGAAAAAATCGGGTGCTAATTTTAAAGGATTAAGCCCGTTCACCGATGAACGAACGCCAAGTTTTATGGTCTCCCCTGTAAAACAAATTTGGAAGGACTTTAGTAGTGGAAAAGGGGGGAATGTTGTTTCCTTTTTAATGGAGCATGAACATTTCACCTATCCGGAGGCCGTTAAATATCTTGCTAAAAAGTACAATATTGAGGTAGAGGAGACTGAACTTTCCAGTGAGGATAAGGAGCAGGCAAATGAGCGTGAAAGTATGTATTTGGTTTCTGAATTTGCACAAAAGTATTTTGCGGAAACTTTATGGGAGTCAGAATTGGGAAAAGCTATTGGCCTGACTTATTTTAAGGAAAGGGGATTTAGAAGCGATACCATTAAAAAGTTCCAGTTGGGGTACTCACTGGATGAATGGGAGGCTTTTACCAAAGAAGCCCTGGACAATGGTTATAAAATTGATTACCTCGAAAAAACGGGTCTTACAATAGTCAAAGGAGATAAGAAGTTTGATCGATTTAAGGGCAGGGTGATGTTTCCTATTCATTCGATGAGTGGAAGAGTGCTAGGATTTGGAGGTAGAATACTAACCAATGATAAAAAGGCCGCTAAGTACTTGAATTCTCCTGAGAGTGATATCTATCATAAGAGTAAGGTTCTTTATGGGTTATATCAAGCGAAACAGGCAATAGCCAAAGAAGATAATTGCTATTTGGTAGAAGGGTATACAGATGTTATTCAATTTAATCAAACGGGGATTGAAAATGTGGTATCCTCTAGTGGAACTGCATTGACCCCTGAGCAAATAAGGTTAATTAATAGATTAACTAAAAATATAACCGTTCTTTTTGATGGTGATGCTGCGGGATTAAGAGCTTCTTTAAGAGGTATTGATCTTATTTTAGAGCAGGGGATGAATGTAAAGGTCTGTACCTTCCCTGAGGGTGAAGACCCAGACAGCTTTGCTCGTAAAAATGCTTTGGAAGACCTAAGCTTATACCTTCAGGAAAATGCTCAGGATTTTATTCAATTCAAAGCTTCTATTCTTGTAAAAGACGCAAAAGGAGATCCTGTTAAAAAGGCTGATACCATTCGAGACATTGTGAATAGTATCGCAAAAATCCCGGATAGAATTCAGCGAGAAGTGTATATACAGGAATGTTCACGTATTATGGATATTTCTGAAGATGTACTATTTAATACCTTGGCGCAAATTGGAAAGCATGAGTTGCGGGAAGCGGGAAAACAGCATAGGCAAAAGCAGAAACAAAAAGCTTTTGATGTTGTAAGGAACGATGAAGATAAGAATGTAAAGAAAGTTGATTTTCAACAGGAACTAGAAAGGCAAATCATTCAGTTGTTACTGTTGTATGGGACAAAGACAGAAGAGTTTGAGGATTTGTTGCTAAAAGAGAATGAGAAGGGAGAGTTAGTTTTAGAACCTGAGGTACATAGTGTAAAAGTATTTGAGAAAATATATGTCGATCTTCAGCAAGATGAAGTTGAACTTACAAATCCTATATTCAAGGTTATTTTTGAAGAATTGGTTGTTCATTTAAGTCAGGGAGAAGAAGATTTTAGTGTTGATTCTTTTATTAGTCACGCGGAGCCTCAAGTCGCTTCGGAAATCACCTCGATTTTAATGGAGGACGAAAAGTATATGTTGCACAATTGGGAGCGTAAAGATATTCTGGTGAAGGGCAAAACAGCTTCATTATCTCAGCTGGTGACAGAGACAATTCTTAACCTACGGTGCCATTTGATTGAAAAGAGGGTAGAGCAACTCCAGGATGCCACAAAACAAAAAATTGATGGTAACAATCATGATGTTTTAGAGGAAATCATGAGCTACCATCAATTAAGAATGTTACTGTCAAGAAAACTCAACAGGGTATTGTAATTAGATTAGTAGAGTTCTAATGCCTTAGCTTGTTGTAGTAAATCAACTAAGTTGTCAACATTAAGTTTACGCATTAAGCGAGCTTTATAGGTACTTACTGTCTTTTCATTAAGCCCCAGTTCTTGTGCGACAAATTTATTTCGCTTTCCTGCAGCTAGAAGTTTAAGTACTTCAATTTCTCGGGTAGAAAGCTTTCTGAAAAACCTTCTTGGTTTGTTGGTGCTCTCGTCAAAAGCCAGTCTTTGCGCAAGTTCGTTGGTGATGAACATACCGTTATTTGAAACTTTTGAAATAGCCTCATAAAGCAAATCTGTATCAGCATCTTTTGATAAGTATCCATAGGCACCTGCCTTAATAGTGCTCAAAGCATATACATCTTCTGGTTGAGAGCTAAACATTAAGGTTTTTGTGTTCGGATACTCCTGTTTGATTTTTCTGAGGGCTGTTATACCATTTACTTCTGGTATATCCATCTCCATCAGAACAATATCTGCTTGCTTTTTAGACAAGAATTCAAAAAGCTCGCTGGTCGAGCTAACATTACCGACGATTTTAACGTCTTTATGTTCGCCCAAAACAGCCTCAATACCTTTTTGAATGATAGGATGGTTGTCAGCCACTAAAACTTTAATCATAATAATTTTGTTTAAGGGTTAGATTTTAGCAACCGTACATAATAGGTCAAGCGTAAAGATGTAGAAAACACTTTAGCTATTGTCGGCTTGGGGGTATAATATGTAAAGATAGTTAATAAAATTCTCACTGCAAAATTTACACTTGAAACAATCTTCGAAATGACTATTCTTTTAGATGAAGAGGTATTTCGCAAACTGGAATAGGAATCATTTTGTGTTTATTAGTAGTGTTATACTTAATATAGATTTCAAAAACTTCTCGCTGTCTACCTTCAAATTCTGATGGATTCCTACCTTCTTTATCCATTTTCATTGCCCATTCAAGTTCGGGGTATGAAGCGCCTATCTGATCTTCATCTGTTCGGTTGTCGCCCCATAGCCCATCAGTAGGTGCAGCGTCTATAATTTCTTGATTAATTCCCAGTTCTTTGGCAATTGCATATACCTCAGTTTTTAATAGATCAGCAATTGGACTTAGGTCTACACCTCCATCACCATATTTTGTGAAAAATCCGACGCCAAAATCTTCAACCTTATTACCGGTACCTGCAACTAACAGTTTTTCCAACGCTGCGAAGTAATAAAGGGCTGACATTCGAAGGCGAGCTCTCGTGTTGGCAAGTGCTAAAAACCTTTCCTCCTCCTCTTCCACTTGTGGGAAAGCATTAACCATTGAGTCAAAGACGTTAGTTAAATTAACTTGCTCCATCTTAATGTGGTCAAAGTTAGCCTTTAGCCAATCAATATGATTTAATGCTCGGGTAACTTGTTTAGGGGATTGATGAATCGGCATTTCAAGACATAGTACCTTTAAACCTGTTTTAGCACATAGGGTTGAAGTGACAGCAGAATCGATCCCTCCCGATATCCCTATGACAAATCCATTCATTCCTGAATTATCGGCATATGTTTTAAGCCAATTTACTATGTAATCAATCACCTCCTGGGTTTTCATAATATCAAGTTTACATTAACTTTGCACGCAAATTTAACTTATTCACGCAATTATCAAAATATATTGTAGCTTAAGCTCGTTAATTTGTATCAATGAAGAAATTTTTAAGCGTTTTTTTTGCAATTTATGCAGTAGGTTGCAGCCCGGAGAATAATAAAGAGGCAGAAATATCGAAGATAGATGTTTCGTTTGAGGTGGAAAGGTTTGATAAAGTA
This sequence comes from Zhouia amylolytica, assembly GCF_900116365.1. Taxonomy (GTDB): domain Bacteria; phylum Bacteroidota; class Bacteroidia; order Flavobacteriales; family Flavobacteriaceae; genus Zhouia; species Zhouia amylolytica. The sequence goes on from NZ_FPAG01000003.1 coordinate 95,666, forward strand.
CTTTCCAAATCAGATATTTCCGATCTTCCAGAATTGAAGAAGGAGTACCCGATGTTTTTTCCTGATAGTTACCCTGATAGTGTCTGGCAACAACGTTTTAAGGATACGTTGCAGAGGGAGCTTATAGTTGAAACGGTGAAGGTTTATGAGAATTTCGATAAGGAAGCATTAGCTTTAAAATCGTTATTCCAACATGCTAAATATTATTTTGATGATTTTATCGTTCCCAAGATAATTACCCTGACCACTGAAGTTGATTATCGCAACAGTATAATTTATTCTGATACGTTATTGCTGATTGGTTTAGATAATTATTTGGGTAGTGAACATAAGTTTTATCAAGGAATCCAAGCGTACATAAAGGATGATTTTGATAGAAGTGCTATTGTGGTAGATGCCGCGTCAAAAATTGCCCGAAGTCAGCTGGCCTTACCTTCTGATCGAACCTTCTTATCGACGATGATCCTGTATGGAAAAGAACTGTTTTTAAAGGATCTTTTAATTCCTTCAAAAACAGATGCTGAAAAAATAAAATATTCTCCAGCAGAATTTAATTGGGCTAAAGAAAACGAGGAATACATTTGGAGGCATTTTGTAGAGAATAATATGCTGTTCTCCGCAGATCAAACGTTAAAAGTTCGATTTATAGAACCAGCGCCATTTTCTAAGTTTTATTTATCATTTGATGCTGAATCTCCAGGTCGAATAGGTCAATTTATTGGTTGGCAAATTGTTCGTTCGTATATGGAAAACAATGACGTATCTTTGCAGCGAATGTTGCAGGCATCAACTGAAGAAATTTTTAATAATTCAAGATATAAACCAGGTAAATAATGGGAAAAAATCACACATCTAATATAAATTTAAGAGTAGAATTAGACGAAAACAGAATTCCTGAAAAGCTGCAGTGGACCGCTGAAGATGGAGGTGTTTCAGAGGAAGAAGCAAAAGCTTTATTATTGTCGGTATGGGATAGTGAAAAGAAGGAAACCTTAAGAATAGATTTGTGGACGAAAGAAATGACCGTTGACGAAATGAAAATATTCTTTCATCAAACTCTTTTGGGGATGTCTGACACTTTTTATCGCGCAACTCAAGATGAGAAAATGACAGCAACCATGAAGGATTTTTGTGAGTATTTTGCAGAGAAGTTGGAAATAAAAAAATAAAACTGTTACAAAATCAGCTTTGACTCGTCTTTTATGTAGAACCAATTATAAAAGAATTATGAGAAAGCTGATTTTTGTTTTTGTTGTCCTGATCGTTTTTGCTTCTTGCGGTGTTAAGACACCATATGATACCTTCAGGGAGGAAAATCAAGACGACGTTGTGTTTTCCTTAGGGGCATCCAGATTTTTGACACATCTTTTTATGGATAAAGATGATTTGGATGAATATAAGCAGATAGTAGATGGTGTGTCTAAATATAGAGTAATGGTGTTCGATAGAAGGGCAAAAGGTCTTAATAAGCGTTTTGATGATTTTGTTTCTAAAAAAGGGTATGAACAACTGTTTTATTTAAAAGATGACGGAACCCTGGTTAACTTATACCTGTACAATCGATTTGGCAAAACCAAAGAGGTGATTTTCAGAGTTCATGATGGAGACGATTTGGTGGTCATCAGTGCAGAAGGAAAAGATATTAAAATAGGGAATATTCAAAAAGAACTCAATAAGGTAGTTCGGAATTAAGAGCCTTTAAGTTCGTTGTTTATGTTTTCTATGTAGTTTAAAACATCATCTCTTCCTGCACCTGAAGAAGAAGAGGTGATGAAATGATTTGGGGCTTCTTCCCAAGCATCTTCTGTGAGTTTTTGAAGATAATTTTCAGCATTTCTTTTGATGGCTCCGGGTTTTAATTTATCAGCTTTTGTGAAAATAATGGAGAACGGAATGCCATGTTCTCCAAGCCATTGCATGAACTCTACATCTACCTTTTGTGGTGAATGTCTAACATCAATTAAAACAAAAGCCGAGACCAGTTGTTTTCTCTTTTCGAAATACTCCACTATGAATTTCTGAAACTTACTTTTGACGGATTTCGAAACTTTTGCATAACCATATCCGGGAAGGTCAACCAAAAACCATGAATTGTTAATTTTGAAATGGTTGATGAGTTGAGTTTTTCCTGGTTTTCCCGATGTTTTTGCCAGGCTCTTTCGTTGTGCTAACATGTTGATTAGTGACGATTTACCTACATTGGAACGGCCAATAAATGCATATTCCGGAATGAGGTCCTTTGGGCATTTATCAACATTAGTATTGCTAATAACAAACTCAGCCGATTTGATATCCATTATCTAAAAGTTTCTTTTTTGTAACCAGTGTTCCAGTATATCGTTAAAGTCATTTGGATGTTCCATCATTGGAGCATGACCACATTCGTCAATCCAATAGAGGTCGGAATCAGGTAATAACTCATGAAATTCAACGGCTACATTTGGAGGTGTAACATTGTCCTGCTTTCCCCAAATTATACAAGTTGGTGTATGCATGTGAGGTAAGTCCTTGGCCATGTTGTGTCTTATGGCGCTTTTGGCAATAGCCAGAGTCTTAATAAGTTTGTTACGATCATTAACGGTTTCGAAAACTTCATCAACGATTTCCTTGGTAGCTACCTTTGGATCGTAAAATACATCTTCGCTTTTCTTCTTGATAAACTCATAGTCACCTCTTTTAGGGTAACCATCACCCATTGCGTTTTCATATAATCCTGAGCTGCCGGTAATGACAAGGGCTTTCACTTTTTGAGGGTAAAGTTTGGTGTGTAGAAGACCAATATGACCTCCTAAGGAGTTTCCAAGTAATATGACCTCATCAAGTTGTTTAAATTCAATGAATTGTTCTAAATATTTTGCAAAGCTCTTAACGTTAGTTTTTATAAGAGACATGCTGTAAATGGGTAATTCCGGGATAAGAACCTTGTATCCTCTTTTTGAAAAATATTCTGTAACGCCATTGAAGTTGCTTAGTCCTCCCATTAAACCATGTAGAATAATCATTGGGGTGCCTTCGCCAACTTCTAAATAACTGAATTTTCCTTCTTTCTTAATATCGTGAACCATAGTGGTTATTTGCATTTCCTGAGAAACAAATATAGGGATTTCGATATTATATCAATCAAAAATTAAAAATAGCTGTAAAATCAGATTTTAAGAGGAAAAATATTAAAGAAAAATCTTATTAAATAGCATCTTTGTCGACTTTTTAATGTGTTGATAGTCTATGTTTTAGTGCGTTTTATCTAGTATTGGGCAAAATTTATTAACAAAGTGGTAGAAAGTGGTAAAAAGTGGTAAATAAATCTTTATATTTGAACATTGAAGGGAAAACTGTATTCAGTAATGATCAATTTCATCGGAACATATGAGTGTAAGGCAGATGCAAAAGGAAGAGTGATGCTTCCTGTTGCATTAAAGGGACAATTGTCTCCCGTCTTACAGCAGGGTTTTGTGTTGAAGCGATCCGTTTTTCAGCCTTGTCTTGAGTTGTATCCGATGGAGCAGTGGAATTTACTGATGCAAAAAATGAACAAACTTAATCGCTTCGTTAAGAAAAACAATGATTTTATAAGACGTTTTACTGCCGGTGTAAAGATTGTAGAGGTGGATAACACGGGTAGGTTGCTGATCCCGAAAGACTTGGTTGGATTTGCAGAAATCCAGAAAGAAGTTGTGCTTTCTTCTGCTATCAACATAGTTGAGATTTGGGATAAAAATAAGTATGAACAGGCTATTGATGATGCTGCAATTGATTTTGCTGATTTGGCCGAAGAAGTTATGGGAGGAGACAATGAACAAGAGTTATCATAATCCGGTTTTATTAAATGAGACCGTTGACGGTCTGGCTATCAGAGAAGATGGCGTTTATGTGGATGTCACTTTTGGTGGTGGAGGTCATTCCCGTGAGATATTGAAAAGGTTGGGGCCGAATGGAAAGCTGTATGCTTTTGATCAGGATGAGGATGCTTTAGCAAATGCCATTGATGATGATAGATTTGTATTGATTAATGAGAATTTTAGATATATAAAAAGGTTCTTAAGGTTTTATGGAGTTAAACAGGTAGACGGGATTCTTGGAGATTTTGGGGTTTCATCACATCAGTTCGATGAAGCCGAAAGAGGTTTTTCTACTCGCTTTGATGCTGATTTGGATATGAGGATGAGTAAAAAGAATGCCTTGTCAGCATATGATGTGGTTAATGAATATGAGCAAAAAGAACTAAGGATGGTTTTGAGTTTATATGGAGAATTAAGGAATGCTCCTAAGATAGCCAGGTTGATTGCAGAGGCAAGAGAAAAATCACCTATCGAAACAACAAGTCAGTTAAAAGAGGTTTTAAAAAGTTTGTTGCCTAAGCATAAAGAGCAAAAGATATTGGCTCAGATTTATCAGGCGATACGAATTGAGGTTAATCAGGAGGTTGAGGTGTTGAAGGAATTTTTGTTGCAAACACCAGAATTACTACCTGAGGGCGGAAGGCTTAGTTTGATCAGTTATCATTCGTTAGAAGATAGGTTGGTGAAACGATTTATAAGAAGTGGGATGTTTGAAGGAGAGCCGGAAAAGGATATGTATGGTAATATAGATGTGCCATTTAAAAAGGTTGGAAAGCTGATTGTTCCATCAGCCGATGAGATTAAAGAAAATAACAGGGCAAGAAGTGCAAAATTGAGAATTGCTGAACGCATATGAAGAAAAAAATTCAGGAAATATTAAAAGGTGAATTTTTAGTGAGCGATGATGCCGCTAAGAACTGGAAGTTTATTCTTTTTGCTTCTATTCTTGCTGTGGTCATGATAACAAGTTCACACAATGCCGACAAGAAGGTTTTTGCTTTAAACGAATTAAGTAAAGAGGTTCTTGAACTTCGAAGCGAGTTTGTTGACGTAAGAGAAAAAGTTCAGCAAATGCGTTTAGAGAGTAATGTGACGCAACAATTAAGTGAGAAAGGTTTATATCCATCAACTATCGCCCCTAAAAAAATAAAAGTAGTTAGTCAATAATATGCCAACAACAGAGAAGCACATATTAAATAGGTTATATGTTATAGCAGGGCTCATTTTTGTCTTTGCTGTTGCGGTTGTTGTAAAGTTGGTTTCGATTCAAACTGTCGATGGGGATAAGTATCGTGAACTAGCCAGTGAACGAACGGTAAAGAATTTTACCATTGAGCCTAATCGAGGGAATTTGTATTCTGATGACGGTAGTTTGTTGGCGACCTCGGTAGCTAAATATGATATAAGGTTTGATGCGCTGGCTCCAAATTCTGAAAATTTCGAGAAACACATTAAGCCGTTGTCCGATTCTATGTCTGTTATGTTTGGTAAAAGTTCGAGTTATTACCAGAATTTATTCAGAAAAGCGAGGGCTACCAAGAACAGGTACATGTTATTATCAAGAAACCTTGGGTATACAGATTACATAAGAGTAAAAAGTTTTCCATTATTTAATCTGGGGCCTTATAAGGGAGGTATTATAGTTGAGCAAGAAACAAAAAGAGAATATCCGTTAGGTAAAATAGCTAAACGAAGTATTGGTTATGACCGTTTGTCTAATCCAGTTGGGCTTGAGGGTGCTTTCAATCAATACCTCGAAGGTAAAGAAGGGCACCGTCTTAAGCAAAAGATAGCCAAAGGGCAGTGGAAACCAATTACTGATTATAATGAAGTGGAACCGCAGGATGGTTATGATGTGGTTTCTACCATTGATGTGAATATACAAGATATAGCCCATCACGCTTTATTGGCGCAATTGGAAAAATATAAGGCCGATCACGGGTGTGTGGTGGTGATGGATGTTGAAAGTGGTGAGGTGAAGGCTATTTCAAATTTAGGCCGTACCGAAAATGGAAAGTATTATGAAAAGCTAAATTATGCTGTCGGAGAATCACATGAGCCAGGTTCAACATTCAAATTGATGTCAGTAATTGCTGCTTTGGAAGATAAAGTGGTAGATACAAATTATGTCGTGGATACGGAAAAAGGAATACTAACCTTTTACAATCGATATAAAGTAAGAGATTCGAAATGGGGAGGGTACGGAAAGATTAGTCTTTCAGAGGCCTTTGAGCGTTCTTCTAACACGGGAATTGTTAAGGTTATTGATAAGTTTTATGGGGATGATCCTAAGCGTTTTGTAAATCGTCTTTATAATATGAGGCTTAATGAGCCTTTAGGTTTGGCAATTAAGGGGGAAGGAGAACCGTTTATTCCGCATCCAAATGATAAGGAACGATGGAGTGGTATAGCCTTACCATGGATGGCTTATGGTTATGGGGTTCAAATGACACCTTTGCAAATTTTAACTTTTTATAATGCAATCGCTAACAATGGAGTGATGGTAAAGCCGCGTTTGATCAAGGAAGTTAAGGAGTGGAATCGCACGGTGATGAAGTTTGATAAAGAGGTGATCAATTCTTCTATATGTTCTCAGGAAACTATCGACAAGGTGAAGGCTTTATTGAAAAACGTGGTCGAGAAGGATCATGGAACAGGTCATAAGTTATACTCACCAAACTTTTCTATGGCGGGAAAAACGGGTACGGCTCAAAAGAATTATGCAGCAAAGGATCGTCAGAAACTGCAGTACATTTCAAGTTTTGCTGGTTTCTTCCCGGCTGATAGCCCAAAATACTCTTGTATTGTAGTAATTCATGAGCCTGATAAAAGTGTTGGTATATACGGAGCGGATGTATCCGGGCCTGTGTTTAAAAGAGTAGCTCAGAAGATTTATACGGATTCGCCAGTAATTGATACGGTAAAGGATTTAGAGAAACCCAATCCTTCGGTGGAGGAAAAGTACCGTGCTTATTATTCGAAAGTACAGAATCATAGCAATATTATTCCTGATGTTGAGGGCATGAGCGGTATGGATGCGGTTTCAATACTTGAAAACCTAGGAGTTAAAGTGAAGGTGGTAGGGAACGGTAAAGTAAGAAAACAATCCGTTAAGAGCGGATCGAAAATAAATAAAGGACAAACTATAGTATTGCAACTTTCATGATGCAGTTAAAAGACATATTGTATAAAGTAAACTTGAATGCGGTTACTGGTAATACTACTGTAGCCATTAATCAGGTGCATTTTGATTCCCGAAAGGTGTCTCTTAACGATGTGTTTGTGGCCGTAAAAGGAACTGTCGTTGATGGGCATGATTATATAGAACAGGCTACCAATAATGGGGCTATTGCTATAGTGTGTGAAAAACTGCCAAAAAGCATAGTTAACGGAGTCACCTATATTGAGGTAGATGATGCACAAAGTGCACTGGCGTTAATTGCTGCTAATTTTTATGGTAATCCTTCACACGATTTAAAATTAGTTGGAATTACCGGCACCAATGGTAAGACAACGATATCAACCTTGTTATATCAGTTGTTTAAGAAAGCCGGTTATAAGGTGGGCTTGCTTTCTACGGTTAAGATTTTAGTCGATAATAAGGAGTTTAAAGCGACGCATACTACACCAGATTCATTGACCATCAATAGCTATTTAAAAATGATGGCTGATGCCGGAGTTGAGTTTTGTTTTATGGAAGTTAGTTCCCATGGGATTCATCAGAAAAGAACAGAGGGGCTTGAGTTTGCCGGTGGTGTGTTTACCAACTTGTCACATGATCATTTGGATTATCACAGTTCATTTGCGGAATACAGGGATGTTAAAAAGACATTTTTTGATCAGTTGTCTAAATCAGCATTCGCTATAACGAATGTAGATGATAAGAACGGACTGGTAATGTTGCAAAATACAAAGGCTGAAAAGTTCACCTATGCCCTTAAAAATTATGCGGATTATAAAGCTCAGATTTTAGAGAATCAGTTCGATGGATTGTTGTTGAAAATTGAGGGTAATGAAGTGTGGACAAAATTAATAGGAAACTTTAATGCCTATAATCTATTGGCGATTTACGCAACGGCCAGGCAATTAGGTCTTGAGCAAATAGATGTTTTGCGTTACCTGAGCGAGCTGGAAAGTGTTAGCGGAAGGTTCCAATATGTTGTATCTCCTTCAAAAATAACAGCTATTGTTGATTATGCTCATACCCCGGATGCCTTGAAAAATGTATTGGAAACCATCAATAGTATACGAACCAAGAATGAAGAATTAATTACGGTTGTTGGTTGTGGCGGTGATAGAGATAAAACCAAGCGTCCGGTGATGGCGAATATTGCGTCAACCCTCAGTAGTAAGGTGATTTTTACTTCAGATAATCCTCGTACGGAAGATCCTGTACTTATTATTGAGGATATGGAAAAGGGAGTTTCTCCAGAGAATTATAAAAAGACAATGTCAATTACAGATAGGAAACAAGCTATAAAAACAGCATGTCAACTGGCCAATTCGAAAGATATTATTCTAATAGCAGGAAAAGGGCATGAAACCTATCAAGAGGTAAACGGAAAGCGAACGGATTTCGACGATTTTAAAATTGTAAAAGAACTATTAAACCAATTAAATAAATAACATAAATGCTTTATTACCTGTTTCAATTCTTAGAAGATAATTACCAGATACCTGGGGCTGGACTATTTCAGTTTATAACCTTCAGGGCAGCCATGGCGGTTATCTTGTCATTATTGATATCAACAATATATGGTAAGCGCATTATCAACTATTTAAGAAGAAAGCAAGTTGGGGAAACCGTTAGAGAGCTTGGTTTAGAAGGTCAGACAGAGAAGGCTGGGACACCAACAATGGGTGGTGTTATCATTATTTTGGCAACCTTAATACCGGTGTTATTATTCGCAGCTTTAGATAATATATATATCATTTTACTCATTGTTGCCACAGTTTGGATGGGTGCAATTGGTTTTGTGGATGATTACATTAAAATCTTTAAAAAAGATAAGGAAGGGTTAAAAGGCCGGTTTAAGATTCTGGGTCAGATAGGCTTGGGTATTATAGTAGGGGTTACCCTGTATTTTCATCCCGATGTAACCATTAAGGAGAAGTTAAAAGATATGCAGCCAACGCGACCTGAGTTTGTGGTTCAGGAAGACCAGCAGCATTTCTTCAAAGAGGAAGAGAAGTCTACAAAAACTACGATTCCTATGTTTAAGAATAATGAGTTTGACTATTCTGAATTGATTGCCTGGGCAGGAGATAATTATAAGAGTTATGCATGGATCATTTTTATTCCGTTGGTGATCTTAATTGTAACTGCAGTGTCAAACGGGGCAAACCTTACCGATGGAATTGATGGTTTGGCAGCGGGTTCATCGGCAATAATAGTACTCACCTTAGGGATATTTGCCTGGGTTTCTGGTAATATAATATTCTCAGATTATCTGAATATTATGTACATCCCCAGGGCAGGAGAAATTACGGTCTTTATAGCTGCCTTTGTTGGTGGGCTTGTAGGATTCTTGTGGTATAATGCCTATCCAGCTCAAGTTTTTATGGGTGACACAGGTAGTTTAACCATTGGAGGAATCATTGCTGTTATAGCCATTGCCATTAGAAAAGAGTTATTGATACCGATTTTATGTGGGATTTTTTTAGCGGAAAATCTTTCGGTGGTCTTGCAGGTTAGTTATTTCAAGTTTACCAAAAAGAAATATGGAGAGGGAAGAAGGATTTTTCTAATGTCTCCTTTGCATCATCATTATCAAAAGAAGGGGTATCATGAGAGTAAGATAGTGACCAGATTTTGGATTGTTGGAATTGTATTGGCGATCGTTACCATTGTAACGTTAAAGGTGAGATAGTATGAAGCGATTGGTTGTTTTAGGAGGAGGTGAAAGTGGTGTTGGAACAGCCATCCTGGGTGTAAAAGAAAATTATGAAGTTTTTGTTTCTGATAGCGGAAACATCAAAGAGAAATATAAAAACGTTCTTAGAAATCTTGAGATAGACTGGGAAGAAGGTCAGCATACAGAAAGTAAGATTTTAAATGCTGATTTGGTAATGAAGAGTCCGGGTATTCCTGATCATGTCCCACTGGTTAAGAAGTTGAAACAAAAAGGGATTTCTGTAATCTCAGAAATTGAATTTGCATCAGCATACACCAGGGGAGTGGTGGTTGCTATTACAGGTAGCAACGGTAAGACAACAACCACCGAACTCACGTATCACGTGCTTCATAATGGTGGGTTAGATGTAATAAAAGCCGGGAATATAGGTGATAGCTTTGCTCAGATCGTGGCAGAAAATGATCATAAACATTACGTGTTGGAAGTGAGTAGTTTTCAGCTCGATGGAATTAGCGATTTTAAGCCACACATTGCTGTAATTACCAATATTACTCCAGACCATTTAGATCGATATGATTATCAGTTCGAAAATTACATTGCCTCAAAATTTAGAATAGCAATGAATCAGACGGAAGATGATTATCTGATTTACGATGCAGACGATGAGGTAATCATAGGGTGGTTAGAGAAACATCCGGTAAAATCAAGATTGTTGCCATTTTCACTTGAGAAAGAATTCGAAAATGGCGCTTATATAAAGAATAACGAATTAGTAGTAACAATAGATAATAACCTATTTAGTATGTCAACAGATACTTTAGCCCTAGAAGGTAAACATAATGTAAAGAATACCATGGCAGCATCAGCTGTAGCACAATTGTTAAAAATAAGAAAGACGACCATAAGAGAGAGTATGCAAAACTTTCAGGGGGTTGAACATCGATTGGAAAAGGTTTTAAAAATAGGAAACGTTCAGTATATCAATGATTCCAAGGCTACTAATGTGAACTCTACATTTTATGCATTAGATAGTGTAAAGTCACCGGTGGTTTGGATTGTTGGAGGACAGGATAAAGGAAATGATTATACCCCATTAATGCCTTTGGTTCGTGAAAAAGTAAAGGCCATTGTGTGTTTAGGGGTTGATAATACTAAAATCAAGGATTTCTTTGGGAATGTTGTAGAGGTTATGGTGGAAACCACTGCTATGGAAGAAGCTGTAAAGATTGCAAATAAGATATCGGAGCAGGGCGATGCTGTTCTATTGTCTCCTGCTTGTGCGAGTTTTGACTTATTTGAAAGCTACGAAGACAGAGGAAGACAATTTAAAGAAGCCGTAAGAAAACTATAGAAGAGATTTATACGTACAAAATAAGGAAGTGTATTTATGCAGCAATTGTTTAAAAATATAAAAGGTGATAAAGCTATATGGGCAGTAGTATGCCTATTAGCGTTATTTTCTTTCTTGCCAATTTATAGTGCAAGTACCAACCTGGTTTACGTTGTGGGTAATGGTACCACTATAGGGCATTTGATTAAGCATGCTGCTTTGTTGTTTATCGGGTTGTTTATAATCTACGGTGTTCATAAAATTCCTTACAGGTATTTTAGGGCTTTGTCGATTATTGCTATGCCGGTAGTGATTTTGTTGTTACTGATTACCCTTGCCCAGGGAACTACTATAGGAGGGGCAAATGCCAGTAGATGGATTCGAATTCCGTTCGTAGGTATTAGTTTTCAGACATCTACATTAGCTGCCCTTGTGTTGCTAATTCATGTGGCTCGATACCTTACCAAAATAAAAGATAAAAAAGTTGCTTTTAAGGAGACATTATTGCCTTTATGGTTGCCGGTATTTGTTGTTTTAAGCTTAATTTTGCCGGCCAATTTTTCGACCACTGCTATCATTTTCGGAATGGTGATGTTGTTGTGTTTTATAGGAGGTTATCCATTAAAGTATTTGATGAGTATTATTGGTGCAGGCATAGTGTGTCTGGCATTGTTTGTTTTAACAGCAAAGGCTTTTCCCGGATTATTTCCTAATCGTGTTGACACCTGGATTAGTCGTGTGGAGAGTTTTATGGATGATGCGGATACCGAGTCTGATTATCAAATTGAAAAAGCTAAAATAGCCATTGCTACAGGAGGTGTTGTTGGATTAGGAGCAGGAAAAAGTGTTATGAAAAACTTTTTGCCTCAAAGTACATCCGACTTTATTTATGCCATCATTGTCGAAGAGTATGGATTGGTCGGGGCATTGACTTTAGTGTTTTTGTATTTGCTCTTGTTGTTTAGGATTGTGGTTGTGGCCCATAAGGCTGAAGATGTTTTTGGAAAATTGTTGGTTTTAGCCGTCGGCCTGCCAATTATATTTCAGGCGTTTATTAACATGGCAGTAGCGGTTGAGTTATTTCCTGTTACCGGGCAAACGCTTCCGCTGATCAGTAGTGGGGGTACATCAATTTGGATGACCTGTCTGGCTATAGGTGTCATTTTAAGTGTAAGTGCGAAGAGAGAAGAAGAAGTTGTTGAAGCAAGTGCGAAAGCAACTCAAAAAAATAAAGTAGAAGAAAACCCATTAGAAGTATTAAGTGAGCAATTATAAATTCATATTATCCGGAGGAGGAACAGGAGGACATATTTATCCTGCCATTGCCATTGCTAACGAACTAAAAAGTCGTTATCCCAATGCAGAATTTCTGTTTGTTGGTGCAAAAGATAAAATGGAAATGGAAAAAGTTCCTCAGGCTGGTTATAAAATTAAGGGCTTGTGGATATCAGGGCTTCAGCGAAAATTGACTTTTAAAAACCTGATGTTTCCAATCAAGTTAATCAATAGTATGATTGAGGCCAGAAAAATAGTCAGGACTTTTAAGCCGGATATGGCTATTGGAACCGGAGGGTTTGCCAGCGGTCCTTTGCTTAAGGTGGCATCTTCAGAAGGGGTGAAATGTGTTATTCAAGAGCAGAATTCCTATCCGGGAATTACAAATAAATTGTTAGCTCCGAAAGTGGAGAAGGTGTTTGTGGCATATGATGACCTTGATCGATTTTTTCCTAAAGATAAAATTGTAAAAACAGGAAACCCGGTAAGGCAAGACCTTTTGGGTGTTGATGATAATAAAGAAGCCGGATTAAAGTTGTTTGATCTGGATGCACATAAAAAGACCTTGTTGGTTTTAGGTGGAAGTTTAGGAGCTCGAAGAATCAATCAGTTGATAGAGCGAGAACTGGAATTCTTCAAAGCTCATGATATTCAGGTTATTTGGCAATGCGGAAGGTTTTATTATGAAGAATACAAGCATTATGAGAGTGAAAGTGTAAAGGTGTTGGCTTTTTTAAATGAAATGGATAAGGCCTATGGTGCAGCCGATGTTATCATATCGAGAGCAGGGGCAAGTTCTGTTTCTGAACTATGTATTGTAGGGAAGCCGGTCATTTTTATTCCTTCTCCCAATGTGGCTGAAGATCATCAAACAAAGAATGCAAAATCGGTAGCTGATAAAGGAGGGGCGTTACTTATCAATGAGAAGGATTTAGATAACGAATTTCAACAGGGGTTTAAGGCACTGATTACGTCTAAGGATCGAATGGAGGAGTTAGGGGTGAATATAAAGAAATTGGCTTTGCCAGATGCTACAAAGCATATAGTAGACGAGATTGAAATTATTTTGAATAAAAATTAATAGCTCTTTTTAGGGAGAAATGAATATAAATAATATACATAACATCTATTTTCTGGGTATCGGAGGTATCGGTATGTCTGGGTTGGCTCGTTATTTCAAAGTTTTAGGGAAAAACGTGGCAGGTTACGACAAAACACCGAGTAAGATAACTGATGGTCTCAGAGAGGTTGGTATAGCTGTTTATTTTGAAGATGAACTAAGTAAAATTCCTGAGGCATTCAAAGAGGTTGAAAATACTTTGGTGGTGTATACACCCGCAGTTCCAAAGGACAATGTACAATATCAGTTTTTTGAAGCATCGGGTATAGCTATAAAAAAGAGAGCAGAAGTGTTAGGGATTATCACTAAGGATACATTTTGTTATGCAGTGGCAGGCACGCATGGTAAGACTACGACCTCTGCAATATTGGCTCATATTTTGAAAGAATCAGGTCAGGATATAACGGCTTTTTTAGGAGGTGTCTCGGAAAATTTCAATAGTAATTTTATAATTGACGGTACAGATGTAAGCGTTGTTGAAGCTGATGAATTTGACCGATCGTTTTTGAGTCTCTCTCCCGACGTAGCCTGCATTACCTCAATCGATGCAGATCATTTGGATATATATGGCGAGGCTGCTGAATTGGAAAGGACTTTTAAGGAGTTTACAACAAAATTAAAGCCGGGAGGTAAGCTTATTGTAAGGAATGGATTGTCATTGCAAGGACTTACCTATGGTATAGAAGACGAATCAGATTATTGTATACGAAATATAAGAATTCAAAACGCGACCTACTGTTTTGATATGGTGACTCCTAAGGGAGAATTTTTTGATGTAAAGTTTAACAAGCCAGGACAACACAACTTGTTGAACGCATTGGCAGCTTTCGCGATGGCGGTCGAATCTGGTAACCCCACCAGCCGCCTCGTTGAAGCGCTAAGTACTTTTAAAGGTGTTGAAAGAAGGTTTTCATATCAGATTAAGAGCGAGAACCTGGTTTATGTTGATGACTATGCGCATCATCCTACAGAAATTGAGGCTGTATTTCAGGCCGTAAAGGAAATGTATCCAAATGAAGAGACTTTGGTCATTTTTCAGCCTCATTTATTCAGTAGGACTAAAGATTTTGCAGATGATTTTGGAAGGGTGCTTTCGAAATTCAGTGAAGTCGCATTATTGGATATTTATCCAGCCAGAGAAAAGCCAATCGATGGAGTGACATCAGACTGGTTGCTTGGGAAAATAGCTAATAAAAACAAAAAGAAAATTACAAAAGAAGAAATTATAGGTACCGTAAAAGCTTCTAAAGCAAAGGTTGTTTTAACGCTGGGAGCTGGCGATATAGGGCAAGAAGTGGCAAATTTAAAAGCTGCATTATTAGTATGAAAGTAAAGTGGATACATATCAAATTACCACTGCTGCTATTATTGGTGGTGTTTCTGTTCAGTTTTACTGCCAATCGAAATGCTGCCAGAAAAATGTCTGGAGTAGAAATAGAATTTGCCGATTCCAATCAGCTTTTCATAACCTATGAAATGGTTAATAAGTTGTTAATACAAAATCAGGCAGACACTTCGGGTGTACGAAAAGATGAACTAGATTTGAATATATTGGAGCAAGCCCTAATCTCCAATGACATGATTCAAAACGCTCATGTATATCTTACTGTGAACGGGCAACTTGGTGCTAAAGTTAAGCAACGAAAACCAATTGCTCGCGTAAATACCACTGTGCCCTTTTATATCGATTCAGAAGGAAAACCGATGCCATTATCCGGCGTGTTTTCGGCAAGAGTTCCGATTATAACAGGCGATGTTAATAAAAATGATTTAGACGAAACCTTTGAGTTGAGCGAATATATACAGAATGATACATTTTTAAAGAAGCATGTTGTAGGTATTCATAAAACAGGAAAGAGTTTTGAATTGGAACTGAGGGTAGATGAATTTGTGGTAAAGTTAGGAGACTTAGAGAATTTGGATAAAAAGTTTTTCAATTTCAAGGCGTTTTATCAGAAAGCAATAAAAGACAAATCATTGTCAGAGTATGAGGCAGTGAATTTGAAGTTTAATAATCAGGTAGTGTGCACCAAAAAGTAGGATATGGAAGTTACTAGATACGCTGTAGGACTGGATATAGGGACCACTAAGATAGTTGCCATGGTTGGACGATTAAACGACTATGGTAAGGTAGAGATATTGGGTATAGGAAGATCTAAAAGCTTGGGAGTACACAGAGGTGTAGTGAATAATATAACGCAGACCATTCAGTCTATACAACAAGCCGTACATGAGGCAGAAAGTGCCTCCGGGGTTAAGATTGGTGAAGTGGTTGTGGGTATTGCAGGGCAGCATATAAGAAGTTTACAACACAGTGATTATATCACCAGGGCTGATGCAGAAGAGGTTATCAAAGATGAGGATTTAGACAGACTGTGTAACCAGGTTTATAAGCTGGTAATGTTGCCGGGAGAAGAGATTATTCATGTGCTTCCTCAAGAATACAAGGTTGACGGACAGAGTGAGATAAAGGAGCCGATCGGAATGTATGGAGGCAGGCTGGAAGCTAATTTCCATGTCGTTGTAGGTCAGGTATCTTCGATTCGGAATATTGGAAGATGTGTGAAGAATGCCGGTTTAGAGCTGGGAGGAATAACTCTTGAGCCAATGGCTTCGGCTGATGCTGTATTGAGTCAGGAAGAAAAAGAAGCCGGGGTAGCCTTGATCGATATTGGTGGAGGTACGACCGATTTGGCCATTTTTAAAGATGGCATTATTCGTCATACAGCAGTAATACCTTTTGGTGGTAATGTAATCACTGAAGATATAAAGGAAGGTTGTTCGATCATAGAGAAACAGGCGGAGTTACTTAAAATAAAGTTTGGTTCTGCATGGCCGGGAGAGAATAAGGACAATGAAATCGTTTCCATTCCTGGCTTAAGAGGCAGAGAGCCAAAAGAGATCACTCTAAAGAACCTTTCAAAAATAATTCATGCCCGTGTAGTTGAAATCGTAGAGCAGATTTATGCTGAGATAAAGAGCTATGGTCATGAAGAACAGAAGAAGAAATTAATAGCCGGTATAGTTTTAACCGGAGGAGGAAGCCAATTAAAGCATTTGAAGCAATTGGTGGAATATATAACAGGAATGGATACCCGAATCGGATATCCAAACGAACACTTAGCTGGTGATTCAGATGCCGAAGTCGCAAGTCCGGTATATGCAACTGCTGTTGGTTTAGTTATGAATGCATTAAAACAACAGCAAAGAAGAATTATACCTGAGGCAGCTCCGGAAGTTAAGGAAGTACTATCTGAAACGCCAGAAGAAGAAAACAACAAACAAACCGAACCAAGCGAACCGCAAGTTTCGACCCCTTCGAGTCCTAAGAAGTCATTTTTAGAGAAGTGGTCAGAAAAGTTAAAAGATTTTTTAGACAACGCAGAGTAAACAAACCAGTAAAAGAGTATTATGAGCAACAATAAAGATTTTGGAAACATTTCATTCGATTTGCCAAAAAATCAGAGCAACGTTATAAAAGTGATCGGTGTTGGTGGTGGTGGAAGCAACGCAATTAATTACATGTTCCAGCAAGGGATTAATGGGGTTGATTTCGTGGTGTGTAATACCGATTCACAGGCCCTGGAAAACAGTTCAGTCCCTAATAGAATTCAATTAGGAGTCTCTTTAACTGAAGGCTTGGGAGCTGGTGCGAATCCTGAAATTGGAGAACAAGCGGCTATTGAAAGCCTTGAAGATATTAAGACCATGTTGGATAAGAATACCAAAATGGTTTTTATTACTGCCGGAATGGGTGGTGGAACGGGTACTGGAGCAGCTCCAATCATTGCTAAAATGGCAAAGGATATGGATGTGCTTACCGTAGGAATTGTGACTATTCCTTTTCAGTTTGAAGGAAAGATGCGTAATGAACAGGCTCATAGAGGTGTAGAGAATTTACGTGCGAGTGTTGATTCACTTATTGTGATCAATAATAACAAACTGAGAGAGGTATATGGAAACCTCGGTTTCAAAGCTGGTTTCTCAAAGGCAGATGAAGTCTTGGCAACTGCTGCCCGAGGTATAGCCGAGGTAATTACTCATCACTATACACAAAATATTGACTTACGTGATGCTAAAACCGTGTTGGCTAATAGTGGATCTGCGATCATGGGATCAGCTACCGCAGTCGGAGGTAACCGTGCTCAGGATGCCATCATGAATGCGCTGGACTCTCCATTATTAAATGATAATAAGATTACAGGAGCAAAGAATGTATTGTTGCTTATTGTTTCTGGTTCTGAAGAGATTACTCTTGATGAAATAGGAGAGATCAATGATCATATTCAGGCTGAAGCTGGAAACAGTGCAAATATTATTATGGGTGTCGGTGAAGATGATGCATTGGGTGATTCAATCTCTGTTACTGTTATTGCCACTGGTTTTAATGCAGAACAACAACATGAGATTGTAAATGTGGAAGCCAAGAAAATTATTCACACCTTGGAAGATGAGCAAAAGGCTGAGCAAAACCTTTCTGCAAAGTCAACAATGGCATCTGTACCGAAACTTCCTTTAAACGAAGAGCCTAAGAGCGAAGTCCCAAAAGAAAAGAAGGTGGTTCGTCACACTTTAGTCGATGAGGAAGCCGAAATGGAGTTAATACCGACGTCAGAACTCATTAAAAATATTGATGTTTCATACGAAGAGGTAAAGGCAGAAGAGGAGGACTTTGTAATTATCGATACTACAGCTAAAATAAGAGATATTGAGGTTATAGATCCTGAAGTTTTAAAAGTTGAAGATGAAAAACAGCAAACAACGTTGTTGTTTGATATGCCGGTAGAGGAAGAAGAGGTAAGTTCAACGCAAGAGAATGTGGTTACCTTTAATTTGGATGACGAGATTTCGGATGATGTCAGAGATTATGAGGTGAAGGATTACGTAGAGGTAGTTCCTGTAACCGAACATTCAGAAAATGGTGAAAAGCGTTATAGTCTGGATGATTACATGCAGATGGAGGACAAGTTAAACAAGGCAAAACCTCAAAATGAAAAAGCCGTAGTAAAAGAAGAAGAACTGATTATTGAGAAAAAGGTTGTTGTTAACAAGGAGGTAAAAGAGCAACCGGTGGAAGATAAACCGGCCACCAATGTCGATCCTTTTAACAGTCCGATTGAGGAAACTTTGAAAAAACGTGTTGAGGAGCGCAAGAAGAAACTAAAAGATTTTAATTATAAGTTTCACCATAATAATTCTAAGATTGAAGAGATCGAGAAAGAACCTGCGTATAAGCGTATGGGTGTTGAGTTAGAAGATAAGCAACACGAAGATCCTTCCCGTATGTCAATCGGTGTAGATAGTAATGATGAAACTCAGTTAAGGTCTAATAATTCATTTTTACATGATAATGTAGATTAAAGAATAACACAACCCGTAGTCTATATTGATTAATAGCATATTCATACTTAGCCTACGTTTTGTTAAATTACCCGGAACCATAGTCAATGGTTTCGGGTTATTTTTTTATATTCGCATACCTTTTTTAAATGGGATACTGTTATGAGTTTACAAAGTAACATAATGACTGAGATGAAGGCTGCCATGAAAGCGAAAGATCAGGTAGCTTTAGAAGCTTTAAGAGCTGTTAAATCTGCTTTATTATTAGCCAAGACAGAAGCAGGAGCGGGGGATGAATTATCGGAAGATGAGGAGATAAAGCTTTTACAGAAATTAGTAAAACAACGTAAGGACAGTGCTGCTATTTTTATTGAGCAGGGCAGAGAAGATCTTGCTGAACCTGAATTAGCGCAAGCCGCTGTCATAGAGAAGTTTTTACCAGAGCAATTATCAACCGACGAAATTGCTAAGATTGTTGACGATATTATTGCTAAAACCGGAGCTGAAGGCATGAAAGACATGGGGAAAGTAATGGGAATGGCGTCAAAAGAAATGGCTGGTAAAGCTGATGGAAAGGCAATTTCAACGATAGTTAAACAAAAATTAGCCTAATAAAAGAATTAGAATCCTGTAAACACAGGAATTCTTGGCCCCGTAGTTCAACTGGATAGAATATCAGATTTCGGCTCTGAGGGTTGGGGGTTCGAATCCTCCCGGGGTCACTACAAGCAACAGGTCCGGTAACGCAAGTTACCGGATTTTTTATTTCCGGATAAATCCAAACGAAGTTTGGAGATTTAGCAGGAAATGAAAAAGGTAAAGCGCCAGCTTTGCCGACCTGTTATTTGCAAAGGGGAGCGTTATGAGGATCACGGAGTAATCCGAATTGATGCCGTGTGAATAATCGATATCAATTATAATTACCTTGTTTGATCAAACCTCCTGAAACAAAACGTACTAAAATATATTGATTTAGACCTGCTCATACTTTATCCATACTTTAACCATGCCTCAACCATACTTAAACTATGGGCTATCTGAGGGGTAAATAGGAGGTTTTTAGGTGTCGAGTCGCAATAGAATAACTCTTTTATATCATTTTGCACCCATTTGTACGCAGCGGCAAAAAGTTGCAAAAACGGCTAGAAAGGACCTTTGTTCTCGAAGTTCTTGGGAGAAATCAGAAGTGCAATCAGAGTATTTATAACATTTAGATTTATAAGGTAAATCACTACTAATCAAGTTTAAATTTTCTAAAATCACTTACTTCGCTCCACTCTCACTTTTATAGATTTGCTAATATGCTGTCTACTCCTCGGATCAAATTCGTCATGTGGTATTAAAACATTGGTTTCGGGATAATAGGCGCCAATATTTCCTTTGGGTATTTTATAAGGAACCACCAAAAACTGTTTAGCAATCCTTGTTTTACCATGGTAGGTACTGTAAATATTTATAATGTCTTGTGCCTTAAGGTTCTTTTCAAGCATGTCTTCCTGATTCATGAAAACCACACGGCGTTCATTGTAAATGCCCCGATAACGATCGTTTAAACCGTAAATAGTGGTATTGAATTGATCGTGAGCCCGGAAGGTCATCAGTAATAGTTCGTCTTTTTCTAATCGATGTTCCGACAAAGTGTTTATCGTGAGTTTGGCCTTTCCCTGTGGTAACATACTGAAATCACGAATACGTGCATTATTGGGCAGGTAGTATCCAAATCCTTTAGAACGTTCACTTGTATTTTCAAAGCCCTTTACAGTTTTATCAATAGCATCACGTATGAGGTTATAATCCTGTCCCATGGCCTTCCAATTCACGGCATGATTACCATCAAAATAGGTGTGCGCTATGGAAGCGATAATTTCCGGTTCACTTTTTATAGCCCCCGAAGCAGGCTTCAGTAGGCCTCTGCTTTGTCGGACCTTTCCGGTGCTGCTTTCCATAGTAAGGAATTGGAGTTGACCATTCTGATAGTCTTTTTCAGACCTTCCATAGGTAGGTAAGATTAATGCTGTCTGGCCGGTAATCAAATGACTTCTGTTTAATTTAGTGCTTATTTGTACCGTCAGTTGGCAATTTTGAATGGCCTGTGCGGTATATTCCGTGTCGGCGGCAGCCATGGCGAAGTTACCTCCCAAACACATAAAAACCTTTGCTTCTTTACGATGCATGGCGCTGATGGCAGCGGCTACATCATAGCCTTTTGTTGTTGGTGGGGCGAACCCCAGATGCTTTTGAATCCGCTGATTAAATTCTTTATTAACAAAGCCCATGATGCCGACACTGCGGTCTCCCTGAACATTACTATGTCCCCGAACCGGAAAAGTACCTGCTGAAGGTTTTCCGATAGCACCTTTGAGGAGAAGGAGGTTGACGAACTCCTGTATGGTTTCCACTCCATTTTTGTGCTGGGTAAGACCCATCGCCCAGCAAACTATAATTTTTGATTTTGAAGCCAGGAGGGCTACGGTTTTATCTATATCGTTTTCTGAAACTCCTGTACGAGCAAGTAGTTCTGAGGAGTCGTATTTGTTCAGGTCCTCCATAAGTTCCTGATAACCGTTTGTGTATTGCTCGATAAATTCCAGATCAAATACATTACCTTTCAGTGTTTCAATGGCCACTAGTTTTTTTAGAATCAGTTTTACCAGGGCGATATCTTCATTGACTTTAACCGGGAGGTGGATATCCGCAATGGGAGTTCCGCTTCCCAACATGTCACTAATGTTTTGAGGGTTTTTAAAGTTTACCAAGCCTAATTCTTCTAACGGATTAATACTTATAACTGATCCTCCGTTATTTTTACATTTTTCAAGAGCGGCTAACATTCTCGGATGGTTGGTGCCCGGGTTTTGTCCGACTGTTAAAACGACTTCTGCTTCGTGCAGATCTTCGAGGGTTGTCGATCCTTTACCGATACCCAGGGTATTGGAAAGTGCAACTCCTGAAGCTTCGTGGCACATATTAGAGCAGTCAGGCATATTATTAGTCCCAAAAGCGCGGGCGAACATTCCATAAAGAAAAGCTGCTTCGTTGCTCGAGCGACCGGAGGTATAAAAAATGGCTTCATCCGGATTGTTTAATTCATGCAGTTCTTTTGCTATGATTTCATAGGCATTTTCCCAGCTTATGCTTTCGTAATACAAAGAATCAGGGCGAAGTAGTAAAGGTTCTGTAATACGGCCTAATTTATTGAGTTCAAAATCTGTTAGTTGAGATAATTCTTCAACCGAGTGGGATGCGAAAAAATCGGCATTTATGTGTTGTGTGGTGGCTTCATCCGCTAATGCTTTTGCGCCATTTTCGCAATATTCAGCTACTTTCGAAGGTTTTAATGGTACTGGCCAGGCACAACTCGGACAGCGAAAACCATCTTCCTGGTTCATTTTCATTAGGGCCTTAGTGGCACGAATAATACCCATCTCCTTAAAAGTGTGATTTAATGCTTCTTTAACTCCTAAAAATCCAGCGGAAGAACTAAGAGGTTCTTTGATTTGTATGCCTGAAAATTTGATTTTTCCTGTATAAGAAATATTTCTTTTAACCCCATTTTTCATGACCTTGATAAGTTTCTTTGTTGCTTTTAAATTTTTAAACATGCCGAAATAAGTGCATGATTTAGTAGGTGAATTGTTTTACTTAACACCTTAAATTACCACTTTTTTAGATAACAATATAAAAATTGCGATCTCTTATCCTGGTACGCTTTGATTATGATGTAGGGGTAGTTTGGTGAATACACCCCATAACGATGCCTCAAGGTTTATTTTTCCAGAAGGATTTCATCTCCCCGATAGGTGTGGTTTTTATCTCTGTACAATAAAGAATGTTTGTTTTCTGAGGGGCCAAAAGTTGTTACGTCAGCTTCCTTCAGTGGCTTTCCGTAAGCGAAAATTTGGTCTTTATCCTTTGCGTATATTTTGTTTTCAAAAACTTCAAAGGTGTTAGTGTCAGCTGACTCCATAAGAGTTCCATAGTAAAAAACGTGGTTTTTGTCTTTGGTATATGGATGTTCGATAATTTCAAATGTACCTGCATCCGCCTTGTCAATAAGAACACCATCGTACACCACCTTCGAGTCAAATATCAGATATTGATCCATTAAAATTCTCAAGTCCTTAAGGCTTTGATATGGGATAGTGCTAAGGGAATCGGTGATTTTCTGATTTTGATATTCCTGAAAGTCATAAACAGCATTTTTATCAGCTATATATCTGTCATTGATGATAATAGTTGAAGCAGGATCTGCCGAGGTAATCGATGAGAGTTGATAGCTTTTTAGTGCATATACACTGTCTTTGTCCTTAACAAAATTGCTGTTAAGGATGGTAAAAGTTGGATAATCTACTGCTACCGGCTTGTGATTGTAGAAATAATGTGCATTATCTTTTGCCCAATTGTGATCTATCCGAGTGAATGTTTTTGGATCGGCATCGGTTATTTTCCACAGATGTTTATTTTCTTGATTCGCATCTCTGAAAGCAATGGATGAATAACTGAAGGCAACATAAACATTGTTTTTGTCAAAGCACAAGTAATCGTCATCGCTTACCCGGAAGGAGGCTGTATCCACTTCGTTATCAATGATGTGGTACTTAAAATATAAATGATTTTTGTCCTTGCCAAAATCCCGGCCAATAACGCTGAAGCTGTTAACATCGGCATTCAGTTTAGTGTTGCCCAATTCGAACCAATTTCCCATCGGACTATAACAGATATCCTTTTTCGTCTTTGAATAGTAATAAGAGTCGGAAACAGGTTTGTCAACGGGGCCGGAGAAAGGACTGCAAGCTTGCGCCAGAATTGAAATGCAAAATAGCCATAACTGTGCAAGAGGTGTATGTTGGGAGCGTGTAAACTTTTTAATTGCAAAATTCAAAATAAGAATGAATGCAGTTAATGATAAATACGGGTGGTTTGTTATGAAAGTCATATCGCAAATATAATAAGTAATCTTAATCTTACGTATATGCTAGATTAAATCTTAAGAAGGTGTTTGATTAAAATTATTTAATGCCGAGGTATGTCTTGTTATTATAGTTTGGGGATTAGGCTGTTGAATTAATAAAAACGTTAAATAAATGTCAAAATGATATTTTGGTTACACCCTTTTTAGCATTTATATTGTTCTATAGGTATTAAAAACATTAAAACTTATGAGAACATTTACCTTAGGATTATTCATGCTATTCATTGTGTTTAGTATTCCTGTTCAATCCCAGGATGTTGTTCCGTTTGATACTTCGATACGTAAAGGAGTGTTGTCTAACGGAATGCATTATTATATTAAGCATAATGAAGAGCCAAAAGAGCGGGCCTCTTTTTATTTTGCACAGAATGTAGGATCGGTATTGGAGAAAGAGACGCAACGTGGATTAGCGCATTTTTTAGAGCATATGGCTTTTAATGGAACGGAACATTATCCGGAAAAAACCATGCTTGAATATTTAGAGAAGAATGGTATAAAATTCGGATCTGAAATTAATGCATTTACTTCATTTGATAAAACCGTTTATAATATAAGCAAGGTACCAGTAACCAACCCCAGGCTCATCGATTCTACATTATTGGTTTTGCATGATTGGTCTGGAAATTTGTCGTTGACTGATGAAGAAATAGATGCTGAAAGAGGTGTTATTAATGAAGAGTGGAGAACCAGAAACACACCAGGTTTTAGAGTTTCTGAGCGCATCTGGACCGAGGCCGTTCTGGCTGGGTCGGTATATAGCAAGAGAATGCCGATAGGATTAATGTCGGTTGTAAATAATTTTGAGTATGATGAATTGAGAGATTATTACAAGCGATGGTATCGACCAGATCAGCAAGCGGTTATTGTTGTAGGAGATATCGATGTGGATGAAATGGAAGCCAGGATAAAGACATTATTTTCTACCATTCCACTTAAAAAGAACTTGCCGGTACGACCTGAATTTGATATTGAATTTGATGGTGGAACAAAATTTATGACCTCTACTGATAAGGAAATAGGCACTGTTGGGATTCAGTTTTACGTTCGAAATAAAGCTAAAGACCTGAAGGAGTTTGAGTATGTCGATAACGGAATTAAAAAAAGTCTTGTATCATATATATTGAATAACAGGTATAGAGAAATGACGGTTAAACCTGAATGTCCTGCATTAAGTGCAGGTTATTCATATTCGAATTTCGTAAGACCTTTAGATATTCTAGGCTTGAGTATACAGCCAAAAACCGGAAAGGAGCTCGAAAGTTTTGAATTCGCACTCACAGAATTGTTAAGGTTTGTAAAGTTTGGAGCAACGGAGAGCGAATTGGAAAGAGCTAAAAAATCTATAAAGAACAGCCAGTTATCGAGATTAAAAAATAAGGATAAAATTAGTAGTGATTCTTATGCTAATAGTATTTACAGCTATTTCTTCAGCAAAGATCCAATGCCGGATATTGATTGGAGTGTTAATTATTTGGTGGAACGGTTAGCGACTATTTCTAATGAAGATCTTATTAATCATGTGGCTTCTCAATATAAAAAGGAAGATCTTGTTATAGCGGTTACCGGTCCGGAAGATAAAGAATACCCGACCAGAGAAGCCTTTCTTGAAGTTTATGATAAGGTGCATAAGTCTGATTTAAGTCCTTTTGAGGATACAACTTCAGATGAACCTTTAATAGCAGAAGATTTAAAAGAACAAGCGGTTGTAAAAACTGAAAAGCTTTCAGGAATTGATGCTAATATGTACACCCTTTCAAATGGGGCGAAGGTGGTAATTTATCCTACCACTTATGATAAAGATGTCATTTACATTAAAGGGTATAGTCCAGGAGGAACGTCGTTGTTAGATAAGGAAATGCTTCCTTCTTCTAACGCAGTAACCTACGTGGCTTCTCAATCCGGATTAGGAAACTTCAATAAAATAGATTTAGGTAAGAAATTGGCAGGTACCAATACATCTCTGGGCATGGGCTTGGGTGAATTGTCAGAATCGGTATCCGGACGTAGTACCAAATCAGATATTGAAGTGTTATTTAAGAAGTTGTATTTAAGTTTTGAAGCACCTCGGTTTGAGCAAGAAGCTTTTGTTCTGGCGATGGAAAGATTTAAAAAAGGGATTGAGCAAAAGAAAAAGAATAAGAAGAGTACTTTGCAGGATTCAATTTCTTTGGCATTATCAAACCACAATGAGAGAACATTGATTTTCGATGAAGAACTTTTAACTGAAATTAACTTCAATAAAATACAGGAGATATATAAGGACCGATTTAATGGTGTCGATGATTTTACCTTTGTTTTTGTTGGTGATATAGATGAAGCTCATGTTTTAAAACTAGCACAAAAATATATCGGTAATATTAAAGCTTCGGGAGCAAAAGAATCTTATGTAGATCATGAATATAATCCTGCAAAAGGAAAAACCACTGTTAGAGTGAAGGAAGATATGGAGACTCCACAAACCACAGTAAGGGTTATTTTTAACGGAGAACTTTCTTATAATCTTAAAAATGGATTGGTCGTGAATATGGTAGGTGAATTATTAAAGAAAAGCTGTCATGAAGTCATTAGAGAAGAAGAGGGAGGCAGTTATGGAGTTGGAGCCTCGGGAAGTTTAACAGATATTCCGGATGAAAGGTATACCGTAAGTGTAGGTTTTGATTGTAACCCTGATAAGACTGATCAGTTAATAGCAGTCGTTTACGATGAATTAGAAAAAATGACTACTGCTGTGAATTTGGACGACCTGAATGAGGTTAAAAAGTCTTTCATCAAATCAAGAACAGAGGCGGTTAATAATAATGGATACTGGATGAATGTGATCACTTCTAATGTCTTTTATGGAAGAAAAGTATATTCACTTGATGAATATATTGCTTTGGTCAATGCTATAACCGAAAAGGATATTAAGAAGGCGGCTGGAACCATTGTTAAAAAATCTGATATTGTGGAAGGGGTATTGGTGCCTAAAAATTAAATCTTAAAAAATGAAAAAGTATATATTTCTATTGCTTGTATTTATTGGGCTGGGGGCTCAGGCTCAAATACATGAACCGGTAAAATGGTCTGCATCGATCGAAAAAATAAGTAATACTGAAGCCTATTTAGTTGCTACAGCAACTATTGAAAAAGGGTGGCATTTATATTCACAGGATGTACCTGATGGTGGACCGGTTGCAACAAGCTTTGAGTTTGATACTTCATCAAAGAAATTTAAGTTAATTGGTGAGACCGAAGAAGGAGAGGGTCATGTTGTAGATGATAAGATCTTCGAAATGAAGATTAAATACTTTGATAACAAAGCTGTTTTCAAACAAAAAATTAAGTTTCCCCCGAACCTTAAAATTAAAATCACCGGAGGGGTGGCGTTTATGGTATGTGATGATGCTAATTGTTTACCACCAACTACTGAAGAATTAGAGTTTAGTTTATAGTTTTTTTGATTAGTTAATGAGGCCCGGATGTATTCCGGGCTTTTTTTATGAGTGCAATTTATTTAAATTAAAGTGTTGTTATGAGAATAATACAGTCGTTTGTATTTGTTTAGGTGGTGTTGGTGGGTGATGGGGTGGATTTTATATAAATAATTGTTGAATTTTAACATTTCAGCCTCGGTTTTACAAAAAGATAATTTATATTTAACGCCGTTTTAAAAAATTAGTAATCAAAGCGTTAAACAATCATTAAGCCCAAGACGGAACATATTAAGATTACTGCCGGTTCTTATAAAGAAATATTTTACAGCTTCTATCCGAGGTTGCTTTCATTTTGTGAGAAGTATGTAAAAGACACTTATGCTGCTGAAGAAATAGTAGAAGAGTGTATGCTTTATTTATGGGAACGCAAAAGTGATATGAATAAGATTGACGATTTAAAATCTTATTTATATACCATGGTGAAGCACAAGTCTTATGCTTATTTAAAGCAAACCCAAAAAGTCGTGTCTTTGGATGCTTATAAAGATGATGCTTTGAGTCAGGAAGATGCTTATATTATAGAAGAAGAAGTGCATGCGATTTTAATATCAGCACTTGAAAAGCTGCCGGAAAGATGTAGAAAAGTATTTGAGTTATCTTGTTTGGAAGGGTTGAAATATAAGGATATCGCAGAAGACATGGATATTTCTGTCAATACTGTAAAATCCCAACGCGCCAGAGCTATTGAATTATTAAAAATACAATTAAAAGACCACCCAATTCTCTTAGGATATTTGGCTTTTTTGTTAAAAAATCAAATTTTTTAAGATTTCTTTCCACCCACTTTACATGTTTTTTACTCATAGAGTTAAATGATGTGAAAATAACATGTTTTAAAAGAACTTGTTAATGCCCAATATGAATAATACATACAGATCTAATTATACCATTGCCGAACTTATCTCTAAGTCGATAACCGGAACTTTGAACCCAGATGAAGAGCAGGATTTAAACGAATGGTTAAAAACTAAAGAAAATAAAGATTTATTCGATAGAATTTCTAACGCAGATGCTATTAGTGAAAAGGAGGAGTTCTACAAGAGGATAGATCGCCATAAGGTATATGACAGGTTATCATCTAAGATCAGTCAGAATGAACAACGCAAACGCAGAAGAAAGATCATTAATCTTGCTAAGTATGCTGCTGTTTTTGTTGGACTGATAACTATTTCGACCCTGTGGTACAATTATAAGTTACAACAAGATATCCTTGTTACTGAGAAGACGTTGTCTGAGATAAAACCAGGTTATGAAAAAGCCACCTTAGTATTAGGAGATGGTCAAACAATTGAATTGGAGTCTTTTCAAAATCAACAAATACAATCGAGTGGAAGCGCAAAAATTCAAAACCTTAATAATGTTTTGGCTTATGAGGCTTCAGCTGTCGGATCCGGTAAAAAAGAGGTGAGAAAAAATACCCTGCATGTACCGACCGGAGGTATTTATACCCTAAAACTTCCTGATGGGACCATGGTGTGGCTCAACTCAAATTCTTCCATTACTTATCCGGAGGCTTTTGTTGAAGATAAAAGGGAAGTGGAGTTGCAAGGAGAAGCCTATTTTGAGGTTGTTAAGGACGCAAAGGAGTTTATAGTGAAGACGAATCATCAGGATGTAACGGTGTTGGGTACTTCATTTAATGTAAGTGCTTATCAGGACGATGGTTTTTTTGCCACCACATTAGTAGAGGGAAGTGTTCGCTTGCAATCTGAAAAAACCAAGCCTGTACTGCTTAAGCCAAGTGAGCGAGCGGTTTATCATTTTGATGAAGAAAAAGAGATTGAGGTACAGCGGGTTGATGTACGTTATTATACCTCCTGGAAGAATGGTAAGTTCTATTTTGAGCACCAGTCTTTGGGTGAGATTCTTAAAAAGGTTGGGAGATGGTATGGCTTTGATGTAAAGTTTGACGAACCTGAGTTAGAAAAAATATCTTTTACCGGCGTGGCCTTAAAAAGTAATGATGTTCAGGATCTTTTGCAAATGATAAGTAAGACCGCAAGGGTTGAGTATAGTGCAGTAAAAACAGAAAATGGAAAATATGAAATTATAATATCAAAAAAATAACAATGAAAAAACCGGCTAGTGTTGCCGCACAAACCGGTTTGTCTTGTTAGTTAACTAGTACTCTTAAATAATTAATCAACTAAACACGTAAATGTATGAAAAAAAATCTATCGTGGGAAACCCATGGGTTTCTCCAGCGGTATGAGCGACAAATTGTTTGGATTATGAAGCGATCGCTATTTATGTTCTGTATTCTTTTTTTGAATTTTACCGCTTTTGCCTTTTCGCAGAAAGTGACTATTAACTTAGGGAGTGTGACGCTCCACGAAGCACTAAAAGAGATTGGTAAGAAAACAAATGTAGACTTTTTCTATAGTGAGGAAGAGCTCGATGCCAATCGAAAAGTATATGTGAGTTTTAAGGATGAAGACCTATCGAATGTTGTTTCTACTTTAATTGGTGAGAACTTTAAATTAGAAAAACAGGGAGAAGGCCTATACTTAATTATTCCTAAAGAAGTATCTGATTTTCAAGATCAATTTATCGTGAATGGGGTGGTTACGGATGAGAATAACCAACCGATGCCCGGAGTTACTATCATGGTAAAGGGTACCAGAGTTGGTACCAGTACTGATTTTGATGGTAAATTCCGAATCAGGGTTGCTAAAGAAAATACCTTGACTTTGAGTTTTGTGGGGTATTTAAAGCAGGAAATTGTAATTAAAGACGATAAGGATCTCAAGATTCAACTGAAACCTGATGTAGCCGAGTTAGACGCTGTTGTTGTTACGGGTATTGTGGAGCGTAAAAAGGAAACGTTTACCGGTACAGTGAATACTATTTCAGGGGATGAAATCAGAGAGATCGGTAATTTGAACATTATTGAAAGCGTTAAAACTTTAGACCCTTCTTTTATTGTTTTAGAAAATAACCTTCAGGGTTCGAATCCTAATATATTACCAACCATCGAAGTTCGGGGTAAAACCAGTATTTCTACTGATGATTTAAGAGATTCATATGGTGCAGACCCTAACAGTCCGTTATTTGTACTCGATGGTTTTGAAACGAGTCTTCGTAGAATTATGGATTTGGATATGAACCGTGTGGCTTCTATTACGATCTTAAAAGATGCAGCTTCTACATCTTTATACGGTTCTAAAGCGGCAAACGGAGTAGTGGTTGTTGAAACCAAGAGACCTAAAGAAGGAAAGTTACAGGTGAACTATATCGGGGATTACAATATTCAGTTCCCAGACCTTACCGATTATAACCTGATGAATGCCGAGGAAAAATTGGAGTTTGAGAGGTTGTCGGGAAGGTGGACAAGTTCATTTCCGGAATTGGAATACCAGATTAGAATGGACACCCTTTATGCTGAAAAATTAGCAGAAGTACGTAGAGGAGTAAACACCTATTGGTTAAGCGAACCAACTCAAACAGCTATATCCCAAAAACACTCTGTTTATGTAAGTGGAGGTACTGATGAAATCAGGTTTAATACGGGGGTTAGTTACAGAGCTGCTGAAGGTGTAATGAAGGGTTCTGGGAGAGATACCTGGAATGCCAATGTAGACCTGACTTATAGAAAAGGAAAATGGAATATTTCTAACAGGTTATATCTTGGTGGGTATGATGCAAGAGAATCTAACTATGGTTCTTTTAGAAATTTCGCGGAAGCCAACCCATATTATCGAAAGTATGATGAGTTTGGTGAAATCACACGTTATTTTGAAAGTGTAAGAGTTAAGGATTTTTATGGATTTAATGTGGTGAATCCACTTTATTACTCTACGCTCAACAGTAAAGACGAAACGAATAATTTTAATATTACCAATAACTTTGGTATCAACTATGATATCAGCTCGGTTTTGCGCTTTCAGGGGCAAGTACAGTTGAATAAGGTAATTGTTGATCAGGAAATTTTTGTTGATCCGGAAGATCCGAAATTTGACGATGTTAACTTTTTTGAAAGAGGAGAATATCGAAGAAGCCAGGTGAATAGTTTTGGTTACCGAGCTAATGCCGGCGTAGTGTATCACGATCTATGGGGGGAGAAACACATGATTAACGGGAATGTGCGATTTGATATTGAAGAGCAGAATAACGAAGCTTACAATACTACTACTGTTGGTTTCCCTGCAGGTTCTAATGGAAATCCGGGATTTGCCTTTAGTTACAAGCCAGATTCAAAACCGGGTTATGACATCAGAAAATACAGACGTAATAATATTTTAGGATCTGTAAACTATGCATATGATAATAGATTTTTACTGGATGCAACATACCGTATAGATGGTTCGACTGCCTTTGGATCGAACGAAAAGTACAGTCCATTCTGGTCTGTGGGAGCAGGTTGGAATTTGCATAATGAAATGAAGGTAAAGAGTGATGTTTTAAACTTGTTCAGGGTAAGACAAACACTCGGATATACCGGAAATCAGAATCTGGGTAGTATTGCTTCTACCTCTATATATACCTATTTGAATAGAGTCAATGGCTTCGGAACGGGCTTAGGCTTAACAACATTGGCGAATCCTGACCTGGAATGGCAACGCACCTATACCACCAACTTAGGGATTGACCTAGCCATGTTTAAAAATCGTTTTGATGCCCAGTTCAATATTTATACTAAAAAATCGGAGCCATTAGTAGTTCCTGTCGATTTGGCTTCTTCTACGGGCTTAGTATCATATCCTTTAAATGTAGGTCGCTTAGATGTTAATGGTCTTGAGGTGATTGCCGGATATAAGGTAATTAACGATTTGGAAAATCGTATTACCTGGAGGTTAAGAGCTACTGCTGCTATGGTTAATATGGAATATGGCGGATTTGATAATACCTTAAGAAGTTTAAATGACCAGGCGGTAGCCGATGGTGAAGAAAGTTTCCTGGAAGACAAACCATTGAATGAAGAATCTCTGAGAAGGTATAGAGATGGATACAGTCCTGATGATATTTGGGCGGTACCTTCATTAGGGATTGATCCGGCTTCTGGTCGTGAAGTGTTCCTAAAGAAAAACGGACAAACAACCTATGAATATGACAATGATGATGCAGTGGTAGTAGGAACCTCTCGTCCGGATGTGGAAGGAGTAATTTCCAGTTACTTTAACCTTAAAGACTTTAGTTTTAACTTAAATGTTAGATACCGATTTGGAGGTCAGAATTTTAATAATGCACTTTATCAGAAGGTAGAGAATATATCAGTTCGCGATATCACCCTGAACCAGGATAGACGTGCATTGTATGACAGATGGCAACAGCCGGGAGATATCAGTCAGTTCAAAGCAATTGGTCTTACTGGTTATACGCCAATTTCATCGCGATTTGTTCAGGATGAAAACGTACTTATCGGAGAATCTATTAATGTGGGATACAGAGCGAGTAATAAGAAGTGGTTGAGCGCTATTGGGATTAGGACCTTACGTTTGAACGCTTATATGAATGATATTTTCAGAATATCTTCGATTCAGGCTGAAAGAGGAATTGATTATCCATTTGCTCGTAGCGTTTCATTTAGTATTAATGCAATGTTTTAAAAATTTAGTTCATGAAAAAATACATATATAATATAGCATCGATATTGTGTTTGGGACTCGCGGTAGTTTCATGTAGCGATTATCTTGATGTAGAACCGGAAGATAAACTAGTTGAAGAACAGGTGTATGGTGATGAGACCAATATAAAAAGTGTTTTGAATGGCGTTTATCTCGAATTGACAGATGGAAACTTATATGGTGAAAGCCTTACCATGTCTCATTTAGAAGTCCTGGCTCAGAATTTCAATGCTGATGATGGTCATGACTGGGCGAATGTATATGCTACCTATCAGTACGACCAGGAAAGAGTGATGCGAAAATTTGATGCCATCTGGAGTGCCATGTACCAGAGTATTTTAAATTTAAATGACCTTATTGAGAATTTAGAAGAATACAAGACACTTGATCCCAAAAAAGAAGCCATCGTAAAAGGAGAGGCTTATGGATTAAGAGCATTATTGCATTTTGATTTACTTCGTTTATTCGGACCTGTTTATATGGAAAACCCGGAAGGAATGGCGATTCCTTATTATATGAAGGCTGAAGCAGTCAACGGAGAAATCCTGGCAGCAAACGAGGTGATTACAAAAGTAATTCAGGATTTGGCCATGGCTGAAGAATTGTTAATGAATGATGCTATTAATCCTGAGGGGTCTTCAGAAATTGAAGATCATTTTTATGCAGGAAACAGAAACCTGAGACTCAATTATTTTGCTGTAAAAGCGCTTCAGGCCCGTGTGCATTTATATGCAGGAAATACAGCAGAAGCAAATACTGCTGCTAAGTATGTTATTGAAAATGGAGCGGCTGAATTTGAATGGGCAAAACCGGAAGACATTTTAACCAACGATGACCCGGATAGAAACTTTTCGTCAGAGGTAATTTTCGCCTTGCAGAATACGAATCTGTATTCTATTTCCAGAGATTTGTTTGGGGAGTCGAATAGAGATTCCGATATATTATATACCAGGACTGCCAGAATCAATGAGATGTATGAGTCTAATATTAACGATTACCGATACAGATCTTTCTATGAATTAAGAGAAGAAAAAACGTATCCGATTTTTGTAAAGTATGAGGACGTAGAGGATAGCAGAATGCCATTCCGATTCATGCAACCTATGATACGTATTTCTGAAATGTATTATATCGCTGCTGAAACAGAAACCGATTCGCAACAAGCGCTAAACTATCTTAATACGGTTAGAGCGAACAGAGGGCTGCCGGAATTATCAGAAGGAGTTTTGGTAGCAAGTGAGATAACAAAAGAATATAGAAAAGAATTCATTGGAGAAGGACAGTTGTTCTATTATTATAAACGGGTGAATTTTATGCAGATTCCTAATGGATCTTCCGATCAGACTTCTAATACTATTAGTATGGGGGCGGAGCAATATGTGGTGCCACTACCTTACTCAGAAATTAATTATCAGTAAAACTTAAGTGCAATGAAAACGATTTTAAATTATTTAGTAGTTATAGTTGTATTTGTGAGTGCAATCTCATGTAGTGAAGATGCCATAGATACGTATAAAGGAAAAGATAGTATTTATTTTACCTGGGCTGTGGATGGACTCAGAACCGGTTCCATTGTTACCTATATGGATAGCACGGGTTATTCATTTGCCTTCGACCCAATAGATGTGCAAAGTGTGGTTTATAAACTGCCAGTCTCTGTTCAGGGAAATGTGTCAAATAAGGATCGAGTAATAAATGTAAAAGTAAGTGAAGCATCTACCGCTGTGGAAGGGACCCATTTTGAGCTTCCGGAACAAGTTGTTTTTCATGCGAATCAGGCTGTAGACTCAATACCATTAACCTTATTCAGATCACCAGATTTAAAGATAGATACCCTTCGGGTTGTTTTGGAATTGCTTCCAAATGAAAACTTTGATATCGATATGAAGAATAAGGTGACCGACGAATTAACTCAGGGAAAAAGGGATTTTACGGTATTTGAGCTGGCTGCCGACGATATATTTAAAACCCCAGCATATTGGTTTGAATCATATTTAGGCACCTATACCCTTAAAAAAGCTGATTTAATGCAAGAGCTTTTAGGGATTCCTTACGATTTTTATGAAAGTAGGGATGCACTGCAATATGTATTCTATCATGCCAAGTTTATGAAACGATATTTAGAGGAGAAGAAGGCTGCGGGTGAAACAATTTATGAAGAAGATGGAACGGAAATGCAAATGGGTAAATATGCTTAATTACAAAAAGTTATGAGAAGATATTTAAAAACAAAATACATTTTAGGCCTTGTACTAGTCTTATTTTTAAGTGCTTGTGCTGAAGATCTGGGTAATTATGATTATTCGGAGATCAATGAAGTGACCATTAACGGAATAGAAAGCGAGTATGAAGCTTTAACTGGAGAACCGTTTAAAATAACTACTGAACTTCAGTTTACCCTTGATAGTGATGTTGATGATCAGAATTATGAATATAAATGGAGTGCCATCAATCCTAGTTTAGTGCCGGCCGATCAGGAAGAATTCCTGTTAGGTGATACGAAAAACTTAGACGTAACCTCTTTAAAGCTTACTCCTGGTGAGTATAGTGGG
Source organism: Zhouia amylolytica (assembly GCF_900116365.1). Lineage (GTDB taxonomy): Bacteria > Bacteroidota > Bacteroidia > Flavobacteriales > Flavobacteriaceae > Zhouia > Zhouia amylolytica. The sequence goes on from NZ_FPAG01000003.1 coordinate 130,986, forward strand.
TATTTCCGCGTCACCGACAAGGAAACAGGCGTGTATTGGGTAAAAAAGTTTAAAATTACCGTTAAGACCACGATCTATGAAGGGTGGTTGGCGATGAGTGATGTTAATGGAGCGACAAGACTTGATATGTTGTCGTATATAGATAACCAGTATAAATTTATTCCGGATGTTTTAGATTATGTAGGTTCTGAACTTACCCTTAAAGGGGCACCTGAGAATGTGTATTGTTTCCCATACGATGCTCAAAAATACGGTATTTATCTAACCAGTAGCGAAACTGGTACGACCAAGATTGATCCTGATACGTTTGGATGGGCTCTTGAAGATTACTTATCTTTTGAAATGTTATCTAACGTTCCTACAGATTTTAAAGCGGATTTTATCGAAGAGGTAGGTAGCTGGTCTAGTTTGATGCATAGTGATGGTAATTTCTATTACTGGTTTAGAATTTACAGATGGAATTATGATCTTCCTATTAATATCGTGAACGGTGAAACGCAATATTTTGAGGCGGCACCACACCTTGGAGCTGCAGATGGGTATGGATCTGATGTAATTTACGATAATACCAATAAGCGTTTCGTAAGACACCCGTATAATACGAAGGAATGTTATGAAATGGCTGATGGTTCATACTTTAGTTACCATACCGGTAACAAGGAGTTAGTTTACATGAAAAGGACTGATTATAATGGAGGAGAGGTTTTTGCACTTTTGAAAGATCCGGATAACAACGATCTTTTCCTAGCGAGAATGGCATCCAGACGTTGGAATTCTGTGATATCTCAGGTGGGTTATGATCAGATTCCGGCTGAAATAGCTGCTGATATGGTAAATGCAGATAATTATGCCATCGATCCTACGTTTGGATATATCTTCTATAATGTGGGGAGTAAACTCTATCAATATGACTTAGGTTTAAAAACGTCTAAACTTATGTTGGATAAGGGAGCAAACGATATTTCATTGGTTACCTATATAAAGAGGTCTCCGGTTTCGAAAAAGTTAATTGTGGCTAGCTATGATGCTGGGGCTGCTAACGGTACTATGGAAATTTATAGTGTTCCTGCGGTTAACGGTGATCTTACTTTGGAGCAGTCATATGAAGGCTTCGGAAAAATAGTGAGTCTTTCTTATCGTCAGCGATAATAGATATAAAATTAAGAGAGAAGGTTTTACCTTCTCTCTTAATTAATAATACGGTTCTTTAAAGATATCCTCGTTATTTAGGATTGTTAGTATAAGCTGCTTTTGAAAAAGTGGACAGGAACGTCCATGTCTAAATTATAACACTGAATCAAATGAAAATATTAAAGGAGTCATATGGTATTTGCTTTATAATGATGTTGTTAACATCAATGTTGAGTGCCCAAACTAAATTTTTTACCGGATCTTTTACGGAATTAATGGCTAAAGCTCAAGATGAAAATAAGCCTGTTTTTATCGATCTGTATTTTACGGGATGTATGCCCTGTAAGCAGATGGATGAGAATGTGTTTCCAAAGGAATCAGTAGCTGAACTATTAAACGAAGATTTTATAGCTTATAAAATCAATGTGTTTAAAGAAGGTGAAAAGGAATTAGGTTTAAAAATGATGAAGAAGTTTGCGATTACCGGATTTCCTAGTTTTCTGATACTGTCGCCAAAAGGTCAAACGATCAATGTATTTGGCGGGTTTCAGGGAGAAGATAATCTGACTGCATTTTTGAAACAAGCTTTGATAGATTATCATTCAGGAAAAAACCTTGCCTATTCAAATTCTTTTGAAATAAACTATCCTTCATTTTATAAGGGGTTTTTTGAAACAAAAAAGCTGACAGTTTCTCAGGCGGAATTAAATCAATTCCTCGAAGATTATGAAGATCATATGGATGAGATTTCTTTTTTGACCATGATGAAGTTTGTAAGAGAAGGGGCTTTCGCCAAGTTTTACCTTGATCATTTAATCGAATTTGCAGCCATGTATGGAAAGACCAGGGTGGGAATGAGTACCCTGCAAAAGGTGTCTTATGCGAAAACGTATGCTGCCAAGTCAGGAGATATGAAGTTTTACGAAAACTTTTTAAGTAATGTAAAAACATTAATGCCTGAAGATAAATGGCAAGGGCTTAGTGTGAAACAATATTACCTGCCACTGTATGAAGAAACCGAAAATATAGACTGGCTATTGTTAAAGCTTCAGAATTCAGATAGCTATTGGGTGGAGATAAGTAATGCGTGTGGAGCTTTAATCAATACGTATAAAAGTGATCAAAAAGTCTTGAAAGAATTACTAAAACTTTATCAAGGGGGTAATGTTGATAGGTATAGTCAGGGAGATCGATATAAAATGGCTGCCATTTATTTACATCTCGAGAAATATAAGCAAGCGAAGGAGCACTTAGAAGGTATTGAAGAATATCGGGGTTCTTTTGGTTTAAATGAGGACAATATTGAAGAACTACACTTGGCTATAGCCGAGAAGGCCCAGGAAACCTTTGAAGTAAAAGATGTAAAGGATTTTAAACCGTTTAATTTTAATTAATAAGGCAATGAAAAAACAATTATTTGCACTGTTTATTTTGGTATCAGTGCTAACAGGGTGTTCTAAGAATGATAAGGTGAAAATATCAGGGGAGTATAGCACTTCAAAGGCTGATGAAGATGTTGAAGAAATCTATATTTATGAGGTTCAGGCAGGAAAGTTTACTCCGATGGATACCATAGCACTGAAAGAAGGTAAATTCACCTACGATTTTGCGCTATCGGAACCGGGGGTTTATGCAATAGGTGAGCGTTATGTTAAAAATAAGGTGTATTTAATGCCAGGCGATATCCTGGATGCTCAATTTGGCGTGGAGTATAAAATTAAGGCTTCTAACAATCCAAAAATACACGAGCACTTTAATACCTGGGAAGAAAAAAGAGCAGCGGTATTTAAAATTCCCGGGTTTAGACGTGCTCCTTTAGATACAAAATTGGAGACCGTTAAAAAGTTTTTAAAAGTTACGGATTCTCTAAAGAATGAGATGCCAGATAACCAACCCTATAGTTCTTATTTCAACACCATAGCCTCTTTAGAAAAAGATTGGTTTCTACTACAGATATGGATGAATCCTCAAGGGATTTATCCTGCAAAAAATGAACTTCCAGAAGAGTATAATGGACTTTATAAGGACGATAAATATAAAAACGTTGCTTTGAGCAACTTTTACAATGGCCATAATCTATCATTAAATTATTTGAGGTATGCCTTTATTTACAAATATGATTATCGTAATAATCGGTCTACATTAGATTATGATACTGTTTATGCAAATGAGTTAAAGGCGCTTCATGATCCTCAAATAATTTCAGCACTGGCATTAGAGGAATTGGTAAACAGAAAGTTATTCGGAGAGATATTTTTCAATAAAGAGAAGATCTATGGTCCTTTAGTTTCAACCGAATCAGACTTGAAAACGCTGGAGCAATATAAAGAAGAGCAAATAAATCCTTACCTGCCGGGAGTAAAAGCTCCAGATTTTGTATTTATTGATAGTAGTGGTAAGGAAGCCACATTAGAAAGTTTTAAAGGAAAACCCATCCTTATCGATGTTTGGGCCACCTGGTGTAAACCTTGTAAATATGAGGCTCCATTTTTTGCTAAGCTATATGATAAATATAAAGATGACTTCCACTTTATGGGAGTATCTATTGATAAGGATAAACCAGCCTGGGAGAAATTCATAAAAGACCCAAAAAACCCGCATGGTTGGTTACAGTTGTATGCGGGAGGAGAATGGTATACAAAGAATAAGTCCTTTTTTGATTTCTATCAAATCGCCGGAATACCGCGATTTATTTTGATCGATAGTGAAGGGAACTTATTAATGTATGATGCTTACAGGCCTTCTAGTGAAGATTTAGAGAAGAAATTAAAGAGTTTAAAGGTGTAACATTTTTTAATTATTTGAATTAGTCAGAGTTAGTAATTAGCACAATACCAGGGGTACGTTGCACCACCTTTTAAACCCCTGGTATCTTCTTAAAAAAAATATCATGAAACATATATTTTGGATTTTCCTGCTTGGAATGCAATGTGCCCTTGGACAAACCAGTGGCACAGCGCCATGGCGTCAGACCCTCAATGCATTCGAAAAGGGCTTTAAACTTAAGAGTTTTAATGAAATTAAACCCTTATTGAGTGCGGAGTTTAGTATTGGGGTATATCAAAACCCTACCACCGATCCGATGCTAAAAAGTATTGTTGAAAATTATTTTCAATTAGATTCCTTGCAGCTGATAAGCGATACGCTTTCGGATGGCTTGTATAAGGTTAAAGCGAAGTATTTCTTTAAAGGTCAAAAGGATTATGCTTCTTACATAGTTTTTGATAAAGACGGTAAAATACAATATACAGATTTGTTCGACCAGCTATACAAGGTGAATCGTTATGAGAAATCTGAGCTGGTAGCCAAAGTTCCTTTTGAGATAATAAATGGAGCGATCGCTGTAAAAGCCAGATTCAATGATAGTTCGGAAGAATTCACCATGCTTTTCGATACCGGCGCGGATGGAATAGCTCTTTCTGAAGCTATGGCTGACAAAGTCAGCATAAAAAATGTTGTAGATCGTTCGACCTCTGTGGTTGGCGCATCAGCCAAAGTTAAGTATTCATCAGGAAATACAATGCAACTTGGAGAAGTCTCTATAGACAGGCAGAACCTGGTAGTGTTTCCAACGATCAGAAAGGGATTTGATGGCTTATTCGGAGGAAATTTGCTAAGCAGATTTATTACAAAAGTAAACTTTGATACCGGGCACATTGAACTGTATAGTCTTGGGGAATTTAAAGGAGAAGGAACCCCCTTGAAGATTGATTATTCCGGGATGCTTCCGGTTATTAGTACCGATGTGTCATTAGCGAATGGCAAGGCTATAAGTGGGGAATATGTATTTGATACAGGAGCCGGGTACAACATAATCTCTTTTGGACCATTTAGTCATCAACATGGACTATATCAAGAAGTAAAAGCAGACTACTACTCAACTAATTTTAGTTTTGGACACCAATCCAGGATCAAGTTGGGGAGCTTTTCTAAAATAGCGTTGGGTACATATACATTTAATAATGTTCAGGGAGCAGTACAGGAATACGATGAAACCAATAAAGAGTGGGCTAGTCATGATGGTTCAGTAGGGTTTGAAATCATTAGAAGGTTTAATTTCACTATTGATGTTCTCCACAACCTCATTTACCTGGAACCCAACCAAGGATACCATCAGCCTTTTGGGTTTACTATATCAGGAGTCAATATCTTATTTAAGGATGAGGAGATGGTTGTGAATTCAGTAGTACGCGGATCGAAAGCAGAAAGACAAGGAATAAAAAGCGGGGCATTGGTTCATACTATTAATGGAAATTCTGCTGCAGAATTGATGGAGGCTGATAAAATGAATGCCTTAAAAAATAGTGAGTCTAATCCTGTTACCTTTAATATTACACAGGATGATAATTCAAAACAGATAACACTTTAAACCAATAATTATGAATAGAAAAATTTTATTTACCTGGTTGTTTGGGATGCTTGTAACACATCTTAGCATTGCCAAAAACAAATCAGATATTGTTACTATTGAGGGGCACTTTAATTTTGACGTAAAGCAAAAGGAGGTTGTGTTAAACCATGTGGTAGACGGTCAGCCGGAAATCCATACCAGTACACTAATAAACGAAGAGGGAGCCTTTGCAATTTCGCTGCCAGTAACAACTCCAGGCTTTTATTATATTGAATATGGTCAAAATAATAATAGAAATAGAGCTCAATTAATTCGATTATATCTGGAGCCCGGGCTTCAAATGCAAATCGAAATAGATGAATCTGAGTATACGCTAAAAGGAAAACGATTAGGACACAATAAGCTTGTTCAACAGGCGAACAAAATAAACGATGCGTTTGCTCAGTTTAATTTGTTGTCTGGACTTAAAACTTACAAGGATTTTTATCCTTTTGTTGAGAATGAAGGAGTAAAAATGGTGAATGATTTTAAAAATAGTATCAACACCAAAGACGAAGAGTTCAATGAATTTTTGAAACTTGCTGTTCAGGTCGATTTTGAGCGAGAGTTGTTTCACTTTTTTAGATTGCCAAGAGTAAGTCATCCGAAAGGTGATGAGAAACCGGAGGCTTATGCTCACATAGTTACGGATGGAGTGAAGTTTTCTGATAAAGATATTTTAAGATTAGGAAACGGATTGAGTTATATACATGATTACTTTTTCTATTACAACTTTCTTCATTTAAAGAAGCGAATTGCCAAGGTGGATATTATTAAAACCAACCTGGAAGCCATTTCGGACGCCAGGATTAAAGAAGTTTATGCTTTGGAAGAGCTTAAAAGATTAAGGTTGAATGAAGAAGAGTACAAGGTTGTTATACCGCCTTTATATCAATACTTAACCTCTGAAAAAAGTAAGGCATATTTGCTCGAATATGAGAAGGTATTGCATAAAGAAGTAGGTCAGCCAGGGTTTGAGTTTACGTATCACGATATCGAAGGTAATCCGGTTTCTTTTTCCGATTTCAGAGGGAAGTATGTTTACATTGATGTATGGGCTACATGGTGTGGACCTTGTAAAAAAGAGATTCCATATCTAAAAGAAATTGAACACGATTACAAGGATAAGGATATTGTATTCATGAGTATTTCTGTAGATGCAATTAAAGACAAGCAGAAGTGGAAGGATTTCGTTAAAAACGAATCTTTAGGGGGTGTTCAATTAATGGCCGATAAAGCTTTTAAATCGGGTATTGCCCAGAATTATGAAATAAATGCCATTCCAAGATTTTTGTTGTTCGATAAAGAAGGTAAAATTATATCAACAAACGCTTCAAGACCCTCAAACCCTTTGCTTAGGAAACAATTAGATCGTCTACTTGGTGTCAGTACCAAGTAATTTCCAACCATAGCTGTTTTTGGACGCCATCTATAGTTATAGATGGCGTTCTTTATTCAATATGTTTAGTTTGAATAGTTGTTAGTCTCGGGTGAATTTGATGTGATTGCCTTCCTTTAATCCCCATTGATCTACAAGACCCGCATTCAGTTCTAATACGTATTGGGCAGGAGCTTTTGAAGGCAGAGAGGTTTCATCTTTAGGTTTCGCATCCTTAATAATACTGACGATTTTAAGATCTCTGTTGAGGTAGATGATGTCCAGTGAAATGAGGGTATTTCTCATATAAAAAGAACGGGGTTCTTCATCCTCAAAAATAAAGAGCATGGCTTGTTTTTCTTGCATGCTTTGTCTGTACATTAAGCCTGTTTGCCGCTCATATTCATTCTCTGCTATTTCAATAGCTATATTATCTACCAAAAGGGAGTCGTTATCATAAATTTGAAGGGTTCCCTCTTTGGTGAAAGTGATTTCTTCCGAAATTATTTTTTTGTCTTCGGCCTTTTTACATTGATAGGTAATACCTCCAATGAGAAAGGAGGCAGATACAATATAAAGGGTTCTTCTGATGTTCATATTCTTAAACTATTTTTTTGTTGGCACGCATCATCATAAAGATACCAAGTGCTATAAATGGAATACTTAGCCACTGTCCTGTCGATAAAATATTTCCTAAAGAAGACTCGAATCCACCCTGACTTTCCTTAACGAATTCAACAAAGAATCGAACCGTCCATAGAAGCACTAAGAAAGTTCCGAACAAATACCCGGGCTTATCTTTTTTATCAGTTTTCCAGTAGAGGTAGTATAATATGCTGAACACAAAGATATACCCAAAAGATTCATAAAGTTGAGCAGGATGTCTTGGGAAATCTTCCCCGAGTTTTTCGAAGATGACACCGAAGTTAGAATTCGTTGGTTTCCCTACGATTTCAGAATTAAAAAAGTTTCCAAGCCTTACAAAAATAGCACCACATGCTACAGGAATTACAACCCTGTCTAATATCCACATGATGGACTTATACTGATATTTTCTTCGGTATAAAAACATTCCTACAATGATGCCGATAGCGGCACCATGGCTGGCTAATCCTCTAAACCCGGTAAATTCATAGCCTTCAATGAAACCAAATATGCTTTTGCCCGGAGCTTCCCTGATAGGGAGCAATATTTCAACCATGTGGTCTTTATAATAATCCCAGCTGTAGAAAAATACTTCACCAAGTCTCGCTCCTAGCAATGTAGCCACGACCACATAAATGAATAAGGTGTCTAAATATTCCAAAGGAACCTTTTCATTGTTATAGATCTTTTTCATTATATAATAGCCTAACGAAAAAGCGATCACAAACATTAAACTGTAATAGTGTATGGCAATGGGGCCAATTTGGAACAATACATCATCGGCATTCCAGGTAAAACTTAGAAAGTGCATATAGGTTAAATTTCAGTTTATGTAGTAAATATAGGTATTTTGGTTGGAAAATTTTTGGGATTTGAAATAAGTGCAGAACAAAATCTCATAGTGTTAATTTCAGTGCTTATGTTTTTTTTCCGGAACCGGATCATAACCACTTCCTCCCCAGGGATTACAACTTAATATTCTTTTGGTAGCCATCCACCCTCCTTTAAATAAACCATGGATTTTTAATGCCTCCAGGGTATATTGAGAACAGGTGGGAGTATAGCGACAGGCAGCAGGAGTTAATGGAGAAATAACTACCTGATAAAACCGTACTAAAAAAATAAAAGGTGCTATGAGAATTTTTTTCAACATAAGTATTGCCTGAAAATCATTTGCCTAACTTTCCGGCCAACAGTCCTGTTAATTAACCGTAAAGGTTGTTCCGTCTTTACCGTCTTTCAGCTGAACTCCTAAAGCCGCTAATTCGTCTCTTATTTTATCTGAGGTAGCAAAATCCTTATTGGCGCGAGCTTCAGCTCTTAAGTTAATTAGCAAGTCTACTACTCCTGATAATTTATCAGATTGATCGTCTCCGGTTTCTGCTATATCCTGTAAGCCAAGAATATCAAATGTAAAAGCATTTATCTTTTCTTTGAAAAGCTTCAGATCTTCAGCAGTAATTTGTTCTTTCCCCTCTTTGATGAGATTAATATGCCTCACAGCCTCAAATAACTGAGCGATGAGAATAGGGGTGTTAAAATCATCATTCATGGCCTGATAGCAAGAGTCAATCCATTCCTGAACGTTTAAATCAGACTGATTACCAGTAGGCAATTGATCCAGGAAGCTGATAGCCTCCATTAAACGGTTAAAACCTTTTTCAGAGGCAAGTAATGCGTCATTACTAAAATCCAGAATACTTCTGTAATGCGCTTGTAATATAAAAAAGCGGGCTACAGTTGGACTAAAGGCCTTGCTAAGGATATTATTATCACCGCTAAAAATTTCATTTGGCAGGATGTTGTTACCTGTCGACTTAGCCATTTTTTTTCCGTTAAGCGTAAGCATATTGGCATGCATCCAGTAGTTAACCGGAGAGGTGCCTTTGGCTGCTTTATTTTGTGCAATTTCACATTCGTGATGCGGGAATTTTAAATCCATTCCCCCGCCATGAATGTCAAAATGTTCACCAAGATATTTGGTGCTCATGGCTGTACATTCCAGATGCCATCCGGGGAAACCATCACTCCATGGTGAAGGCCAACGCATGATGTGCTGAGGTTCTGCCTTTTTCCATAAAGCAAAGTCCTGAGGGTTCTTCTTATCCGTTTGTCCGGCAGTCTCTCTCGTGTTGTGAATAAGATCTTCGATCTTCCTGCCACTGAGTTCACCATAGTGATCGGATTCATTGAATTTTAAAACATCAAAATAAACAGAACCATTTACTTCGTAAGCAAAACCATTGTTTATAATGTCTTTTATGATTTCAATTTGTTCAATGATATGGCCGGTAGCTGTTGGTTCAATACTAGGTGGAAGGAAATTGAATTTATTCAGGATGTTATGGAAATCAACAGTATAGCGTTGTACCACTTCCATAGGCTCCAGTTGTTCCAACCGTGCTTTTTTTGCAATTCGATCTTCTCCTTCGTCTGCATCGTTTTCTAAATGTCCGGCATCGGTAATATTACGGACATAGCGTACCTTATATCCAAGATGTTTCAGGTAGCGATAGATCATGTCGAAAGACATAAAGGTTCTGACATTACCTAAGTGCACATTGCTATATACCGTTGGGCCGCACACATACATTCCAACATAACCTTCATTGATAGGCTTGAAGACTTCTTTTTTACCGGAAAGTGAATTGTATATTTTAAGCTCGTTTTTTTGGTATAATTGCATTGTTTATGTCTTTATCGGATTTGATCTGTTAAATAGCTTCTTTTAATAAATGAGACGATAAGGAGGTGAGTCCTTATCGCCTTAAGTTTATATTTTCAAGAAGTGAATTTAAGTATAAAAATTAAAATTCAGTATCTAATTTGATGTAATCTAAAAATTCTCTTCGAACAGCCGGGTCTTTAAACTTACCGCCAAATTCTGCAGTAACAGTACTACTTTCAATATCTCTGATACCTCTTGAATTTACACAAAGGTGTTTTGCGTCAACAACACAGGCAACATCTTTAGTGTTCAATACTTTTTGTAGTTCCTGAACAATTTGCATGGTCATTCTTTCCTGAACTTGCGGGCGCTTTGCAAAATAGTCAACGATACGATTCATTTTAGAAAGTCCAACAACTTTCCCGTTAGAAATGTAACCGACATGGGCTCTGCCCACAATAGGGAGTAGGTGATGCTCGCAGGTAGAGTAAACGGTAATGTTTTTTTCTACCAGCATTTCACCGTACTTATATTTGTTTTCAAATGTCGATGCATTTGGCTTCTTTTGAGGATGTAATCCTCCAAATATTTCTTGAACAAACATTTTAGCTACCCTTCTTGGTGTTCCTCTAAGACTGTCATCTGTAAGGTCTAAACCAAGAGTTTCCATAATACTATAAACATCCTGTTCTATGCGTTCTATTTTTTCACTGTCTGATAGGTCAAAAGCATCATCTCTCAATGGCGTTTCTGCCGAAGACATAGCATGTTCGTTGCCAAACTCTTCATACTGCTCTTCTAGTGCTTTATCTATTTTCATTCACTAAAGTTTAATGCCTTAAAAGGCTGTTTTCTTAATTTTCAACCAGTTACTTTTATAAAGTGCTGGCAAAGATACATATTTATAGTGTTAGTAGGTAATGATTACGTTTCCTTGCAAATTATTTTAGTAATTAATTAACGGAATCATCAAAAAAGCCAGGAAAATAAACATTTTCCTGGCTTTTTTAATCCCGATTTTATGATCGGGAAATGATGTTTTAAAGTTTAATTGTTGCCGAAAGGGTTACATTCGTTAATTCTTTGTCTAACCGTGTGGTGTTGGTTAGCCCTGTATCGTAAAGCTGATAATCATATTCTCTTTGTAGCTGACTAAACCCGGCATCAAAACTTACGGCCCCGAAATTATATCCCAAACCTAATGAATAGCCCGTTAGGTCTCCAGCCGTGTTGCCGGACTTATACGGACTTTCCTCAAATTGATAACCGGCTCTTAAACTCAATCTGCTAATTCTGTATTCACCCCCCAGTCTAAAGGAAGAAACTCCTTTAAGGTTGTTGGAGATTCGAGTGTTTTCATTTGCGAAATAAGGATCTTGAGTTGGCTTTAGTTTGGCACGAGACATGTCTTGATAGCTATAATCAAGGCTAAGCAAACCGTGTTTTCCAAAAACCATGGCAAGGCTTCCGGTATACTTCGAAGGAAGTTGTACATCATAATCAGGAAATACAAAAATGACTCTTGGGTCGACGGTAATATATTCGAGGTTATTGTCGATGTACACATCCGTTTCTACATATTGTTGTAGTTCATCTGTAAGATTATACCAGGTAGGAGATTGGTAGCTCAGTCCGACACGCACCATGTCGTTTAGTTTGGCTATGGCACCTACGTTGAAAGAAAAAGCATTTCCAAAAGTGCGCAATAAATTTTCAAAGTAAACACTTTGTAAGTTGCTATTGGTGTTATATCCGTCTTCATACAACCAATTGTAACGCTCTCTGTCAATATTATAGAAGTTAAGATTTGCCCCCAAATATATGTTGTCATTGAACATGGTAGCCATGTTAGCCGTGAACTTGCTGTCTGCGCTTCTTCTGCTTGAATAGTATTCCTGGTTTACATTGGTGTAATTGGCATTACTGAAATAGGAGGTGTTATTCGGGTCGTTTTCATCGACACTATTAACGATATAACCTTCATATCCTAAAAGACCTTGCAGCGCCGGATATCCCAGATTCGGATCCGACCCAATTTCGTAATAGGCATCTGAAACGGATTCGCCAGGCAAGGCACTGATTTCATCCAGGTAAAACCCATTGGCGTTGTTCAAAAAGTATTGATCGATCGATTGATTACTTAACCCATTTGAAAAGAATTCGGTGTCTCCGTTATTTAAGTATTCATAATTGAATGCCAATGCTAGTTTATTCCAATTGCTATTAGCCTGAGTGCTATTAAAAACCATAACGCCACCGATTTGATTAAGTCTGAAATCATTTTCAGTGCTTTCGTTAAAGGTGTTGAAATAGCCGCTTCGAACTTTGTTATTATAGCTGGTTCCGGAAAAGGTGACGGCTCCATGGTTGAAAACTGCAGAACCTGCAGGATTAATATTGAGGCTCGAAAGATCTCCTCCAAGGGCTCCAAAGGCACCACTCATACTCTGATAACGAGCAGATCCGTTGAGCGTGGTTGTTCCGTAGTCTACTACATCATTAATATTTTGAGCAGACCCCATCCAAGCGGTTGCACAAACCGCGAATAGTGTTGTTATTTTTTTCATAATTAAATGATTGAGTTCAAAAGTTTAGATTGATTATTAACGGCCTCCGCCTCGGCGACCACCACCACTACTTCTTCCTCCTCCGCTACTTCTGGAGGAGCTTCCGCTGCTGCTTCGTACACTACCGCTGCTTCTTGAAGAAGAAGATCGGCTAGGAGTATAGCTACTGCCTGAACGTCTGGAAGATGATGTCGGAGCCGAATAAGTACGACTGCTGGAAGAAGACCTGTTAGAATAATTGCCTGAACTTCTGTTGGTTCCTGTACTGTTTCGATATACCCTTGAACGATTGCTAGGAACATAGCCATCTGTTCTTCTTGACGAAGTTCTGTCTACTCCAACGCGTGAAGAATTGCGGTATCCTCGTGTATTGATAGCAGATCGATCGACACTTCTTCGGTTTACACTTGATCTGTCAGTACTACGTCTGTTACTCGTTGTGTATTCTCTAGAAGAGGCTCCTCTTCTGATGTTTCTTGAGTTAATGTCAGAGGTTCTGGTACGTCGGGTGTCGTAGGAACTACGACGTGTACCGCTATATGCATAGGTTCTTCCGTATGGATAGTTGCCATGGTAGTAATTTGGGTAGTATGGGTAATAGGGATAATAACCACCCCAGCCCCAGGTCCAGCCGCCATACCAGCCGCCATACCATCCACCGTAGTATGGACCCCAGTATCCGCCCCAGTATCCACCCCATGGGTAATACCAGTCCCAGTAATAATTGTTCCAGCCATATCCGTAGCCATAACCCCAGCCCCAATATGGAGATCCCCAGTAATCATTGTAAACATTAATAGAAATGTCGTCTGGTTCATCTCCCCATCCTGCCTGGGCGTATTTATAGGTTAAATTGTTACCGTCAGAATAATCTAAAGAGTCATTAGGATCTCTACTGGCATAGCTATCAATATCAGTAAAGATTTCACTTTCTGCTCTTTGGTTTTGAATGTATTCAAGTTGCTCACCTGTTCGTTGAAAGTAATTTTCGTAGTTAGTGATGCTGACATCTTCATTTCTGGAATTATTGGCCTCTTCAGTTTGTTGGTATGCGCTGGAAGAGGTACCGTAAATGCCGTCATTGTTATAATATGAAGCTTCCTGGTACGAACCACATGAATATAGCAATAACGCAGCCATAACAGCTCCAAAGGGTAAGCCTATTTTTTTTAGTGTGATCTGCGTTCTCATCATTGCAAATTTTTATTGTTGAACATAACAAAAATAGTTAGTTTTGCCAAACTATTCTTTTTATTAATCTAAGTCGCAAGATTTGTGCCAAACTTCCATATATGAGTAAAAAGTTAACGAAACGTAGTGAAGATTATTCTAAATGGTATAATGAATTAGTAGTTAAAGCGGATTTAGCTGAAAATTCAGGAGTTAGAGGGTGTATGGTTATTAAGCCGTATGGATATGCCATTTGGGAAAATATGCAATCGGAACTCGATAGAATGTTTAAAGAAACGGGGCATGAGAATGCTTATTTTCCTTTATTCGTTCCTAAAAGTCTTTTTGAAGCAGAAGAAAAAAATGCAGAGGGATTTGCAAAGGAATGTGCAATTGTAACTCACTACAGGTTAAAAAATGATCCTGATAAGGAAGGGAAGTTGATGGTAGATCCTGAGGCGAAACTTGAAGAAGAGTTAATTGTCAGACCGACCAGTGAAGCGATCATCTGGAATACTTATAAGAATTGGATACAATCGTACAGAGATCTTCCGATTATGATCAATCAATGGGCAAATGTCGTTCGTTGGGAAATGCGTACGCGATTATTTTTGCGTACAGCTGAGTTTTTATGGCAAGAAGGGCATACCGCTCATGCAACCGAAAGAGAGGCTATAGAGGAGGCGGAGCAAATGATGCATGTATATGCTGAGTTTGCTGAAAACTTTATGGCAGTTCCGGTGGTTAAAGGTTTAAAAACCGAAAGCGAACGTTTTGCAGGTGCGGTTGAGACTTATTGTATAGAAGCTTTAATGCAAGACGGGAAGGCTCTGCAGGCAGGAACCTCTCATTTCTTAGGCCAGAACTTTGCAAAAGCTTTTGATGTTAAGTATGCTAATAAAGAAGGTAAGCAAGATTATGTCTGGGCAACTTCATGGGGTGTTTCAACACGTTTAATGGGGGCGCTTATTATGACGCACAGCGATGATAATGGTTTGGTCTTACCGCCAAGGCTGGCACCAATACAGGTGGTAATTGTACCAATCTATAAAGGAGATGAGCAATTAGATGCGATTTCCGAAAGGGTGAAGCCATTAATCAAAGAGTTAAGAGCTAAAGGTATATCGGTGAAGTTTGATAACCGCGATACCCACAAACCGGGATGGAAGTTTAATGAATATGAGTTAAAAGGGGTTCCGGTGCGCCTTGCCATAGGGAAACGCGACATGGAGAATAATACATTTGAAGTAGCGCGCAGAGACACCTTGGAAAAAGAGATTGTTCCGGCAGATGAGGTCGTGGATAAAATAGCGGCTTTGTTAGAGGATATTCAGGAGAATATATATAACAATGCCTTAAATTATAGAAAAGAGCACATAACGAAGGTAGATACTTTTGAAGACTTTAAGGAAGTTCTTGAAGTTAAGGGAGGATTTGTTTTGGCTCACTGGGATGGTACCCCAGAGACTGAAGATAAGATTAAGGAGCTTACAAAAGCAACAATTCGATGTGTTCCTCTAGATTCTCAAGAAGAAGCGGGAACCTGCGTATTTAGCGGAAAACCATCGAATAGGAGAGTGCTTTTTGCTAAGGCATATTAATTTTTTTTAAAAAAATTATTTTCAACTATTGCATCGTTTAAAAATAGTTGTATTTTTGCATCCGCAATTGAGAAAATAATGGCCCGTTCGTCTAGGGGTTAGGACGCCAGGTTTTCATCCTGGAAACAGGGGTTCGATTCCCCTACGGGCTACAAGTTCACTGAAATAGTTAAAAAGAAAAATACATGAAAAGATTCAAAGTTCTTTTTTATGTTTATCTTTATTAACGATGGCCCGTTCGTCTAGGGGTTAGGACGCCAGGTTTTCATCCTGGAAACAGGGGTTCGATTCCCCTACGGGCTACAGAATTTATTTTAAAATTTTAGGATGTAGGATAGGATTTATTCTACCGCTGTAATAAAAATTAAGAAAATGGCAAATCACAAGTCAGCATTAAAGAGAATTAGAAGAAACGAAGCTGTTCGCTTAAGAAACAAATATCAGCATAAAACTGTACGTAACTTAATCAAGAAGTTAAGAGGTACAGAAGATAAGAAAGCTGCAGAAGAGTTGTTGCCAGGTGTGATCAGTAAGATAGACAAGTTGGCTAAAAAGAACGTTATTCACAAGAACAAAGCTGGTAACTTAAAATCTAGCTTAACGAAAAGAGTGGAAAGCTTAGCGTAATTAGAACAGACGCTGTAATAATATTTAAAAGCGCCTTGCAGGTAATGCAGGGCGCTTTTTTGTTTGTACTACTCAACTGGTGAGGAGTGTTGTTTTTATAAGGACTCCTTGTTGTTCTTTCCTTTTTAATAATGCCTTCATAGTATTTAAAGTGTTTTTCGTTTCATTTTAAACGGTTGCTTTGCTCGTTTTAGGTGTAATGTCCACAGATGTGTTCAGAGCGTTTGTTATGGCTCTGTGTCGAGTGTTTTGATGGGGCAATCTCAAAAGTTGTGTGTGGATTGAAAAATAGATTAAGATCTTTGGAAAAAAATAATAGCATTGAACTTGTCTTCTAGACTGCTTCCGTCTGATATTACCCACAGTATTAATTGCCCACTTCGATCTGTCGTTCCGCACCCAATGTCATTCCGCATTTATTGCGGAATCCATGTTCCACTGATCACTCCCACCTGTCATTCGGCATTCGTTTCGGAATCTCTTGATGCTGTGATAAAGATAGTTGAACTCATCATATAAGATCCGGCTGTTTAGCAGCTGTTATTTGAAGGTAAAAATCACAAAGGAGCAGGCGTGGTGGTTTGTGGTGGAAAGCGTTTGTCAGGAGCCTGAATAGTGCCGGTTGATTCTTCAGTATTACGTTAAGTGCAGATACAAAAAAAATCCCTTGCCAACGCAAGGGATTTTTTTACTTCTATATGAATAAAACTGATGTTCTTATTACTGATTCATCGTAAGTAAAAACTCCTCGTTGTTTTGTGTTTGTTTAATTCTTGACTCCATGAACTCCATGGCCTCAACAGGATTCATATCTGCTAAATACTTTCTAAGAATCCACAAGCGCTGAACGGTTGTTTCGTCAAGTAACATATCATCTCTACGTGTAGAAGAAGAGATAAGGTCAATGGCTGGGAATATACGTCTGTTGGCAATTCTGCGATCCAACTGAAGTTCCATGTTACCTGTTCCTTTGAATTCTTCGAAGATCACCTCATCCATCTTAGATCCGGTTTCTACAAGAGCAGTAGCGATGATCGTTAAAGATCCGCCACCTTCAATGTTTCTGGCTGCACCAAAGAAACGTTTAGGTTTGTGAAGAGCGTTAGCATCAACACCCCCACTCAAAACTTTACCTGACGCAGGTTGAACTGTGTTGTAGGCACGTGCTAATCTGGTGATCGAGTCAAGTAAAATTACAACATCGTGTCCGCATTCTACCAGGCGTTTTGCTTTTTCGAGAACTATATTGGCAACCTTAACATGTCGATCTGCAGGTTCGTCGAATGTAGAGGAGATTACTTCACCTCTTACATTACGCTGCATGTCGGTAACCTCTTCCGGACGCTCATCGATTAATAATATAAGTTGGTAAACTTCAGGATGATTTGCAGCAATGGCATTAGCGATGTCTTTTAAAAGCATCGTTTTACCTGTTTTAGGCTGTGATACAATCATTCCACGTTGACCTTTTCCTATTGGTGAGAATAGATCAACAATTCTGGTAGAGATGGTACTTTGTTTGTCTGCTATATTAAATTTCTCCTGAGGGAATAACGGGGTTAAGTGCTCAAAAGAGACACGGTCTCTAACCACTTGAGGGTCTAGGCCGTTTATTTTACTAACTTTTATTAAAGGGAAATATTTTTCACCTTCCTTAGGAGGTCTGATACTTCCTTTAACCGTATCACCTGTTTTTAATCCGAACAATCTGATTTGCGATTGCGATACATAGATGTCATCAGGAGAAGAAAGGTAGTTGTAGTCGCTGCTGCGTAAAAATCCATATCCATCTTGCATAATGTCCAGGACACCTTCGCTTTCTACAATTCCGTCGAATTCAAAATCAGGGTCGCGATAACGTTGCTTCTTGTCTTTATCGTAGTTGTCACGGTCTTGGTTTTGGTTATGATGAGATTGCTTTTTGTGTTGTGGCTGAGGTTTAGACTTCTGCTCTTGTGGCTTCTCTCTCTTTTTTTGAGGTTCTTTTTTGGTTTGGGTCTTTTTGTGCTCCTTTCGGTCTTCCGGTTTCATAACAGGTTTTTCTATTTTTTCTGCATCAGCTCCTGTTTCATTAGGTTGCTTCCTTGGAGCCTCCTTTTTAGGGGCTTCCTTGGTAGGTTGTTCCATTTTGGGAGATTCCTTTTGTGGAGTTTCTTTTTTAGTATTGTCAGCAACACGCATGGTGGTACTTTTCTTTACCCGCGTACGCTTTTTGCGTTCTTTGGGTTCGTTGGTAGTTCTGGCAGGTTTATGTTCATTAGATGAAGGTTCCTTACTTACTACTTCTGGACTAGATGCTTGCACATCAAGTATTTGGTAAATCAGATCGTCTTTTTTTAAGGACCTGTATTTACTAATACCAGCTACTTTTGCGATTTCATGTAACTCGGCAAGTTTCTTTGCTTTTAAATCCGAAATATCAAACATGTAAACTAATATGAATTATTGGTTCGAGGTAATTATGAAACAAAAATGATGAATATGATTTATTCGAAGTACAAAAGTGTTTCGTAATGTACTAATTGTGAATTGTTACCGCAATATTACAAATTAATTTTAAAAAACAAACATTGTTTTTAAAAAAGAACTGTTATTTTTGCCGGAGACTTAAAGAAATGATACAAAGAATACAAAGCCTATATCTTTTAATGGTATTACTCGTAAGTGGAGTTTTGCCTTTCTTTCTGAATCTGTGGACAGATGCGAAAGGAATGGAGGTGTATGCGTCTAATGAAATTTTATACAGTAGTCTGTTTGGAATTTCTGCAGTATTGGCCGTAGTGAGTTTATTTAAGTATAAGAATAGGAAAAATCAATTTGTTTTAAACAGGTTGAACATGATATTAAACCTTTTTTTACTAGGATTTTTCGTTTATCGATCACTAAGTTTATCCGGAGAAACTGAAGTTTCTGAGAAGGGTATTGGGATGCTTCTCCCGATTGTTTCTATCGTTTTATTAGTGTTAGCCAATAGAGCCATTAAGAAGGATGAAGATCTTGTAAAATCAGTAGATCGGTTACGATAAGCCTAACATCTTAGTATTATTAGTGCGTAGAAAGTCCGGAGTTATTTCCGGACTTTTTTATTTCCGTTTTTCTAATTCGATAATCTCAAGATTCTTAATTTGATCACCATCAATAACAAATCTCAGCATGGTTCGAACGCTGTGAAACCCATGTTTGCCGGCTGCTCCCGGGTTCATATGAAGTAAATTTAATTTTTTGTCCCACATGACCTTCAGAATATGAGAATGGCCGCATATAAAAAGCTTGGGTGGGTTTTTGGTAATTTCTTCTTTGATTCTTCGGTCATATCTTGCCGGATAACCACCGATATGTGTAATCCAGACATCTACTGCTTCACAAGTAAATCGATTGTTTTCAGGAAACTCTAATCGGGCCTTATCATTATCAATATTTCCATAAACGGCTCTAAGTGGCTTGAGTGACTTTAAAGTATCTGTGACCTGTAGGTCCCCAATATCTCCTGCATGCCATACTTCATCGGCCTGGGCGACATATTTGAGTATTTGATTGTCGAGATGGCTGTGCGTGTCAGAGAGTAATAATACGTTTGTCATTAATTAAATTTGAAGATTTCTGAATTTGTGATTTCAAAGTTAAAGAGAAATGAAGGTTCTGTGAATTAAATGTTCGTATAAATGAAGAATCAAACTTCCAACTTCCTTTGTATCTTTGCCATTTGAAATAAAAATAAATTCAATTGAGGTATTTTTTAGAGTTCTCATACAATGGAAAGAATTACCATGGCTGGCAAATACAACCTAACGGAATTACCGTTCAGGAAATGCTGGAAAAGGCATTGTCGACATTATTGAGAAAGGAGATCAAGATGATAGGTGCAGGTCGAACCGATACAGGGGTGCATGCTAAACAAATGTATGCACATTTTGATGTTGACGAATCTCTTGATGTATTAGTCCTCCAAAAGAAATTGAATTCATTTTTACCTGCCGATATTGCGGTTCATGATTTGTTTTTAGTGGACGATGAGGCACATACGCGGTTTGATGCCATTGAAAGAACCTATGAATATTGGATCACAGCAAGAAAGAATCCCTTTTTAACGGATGCTGCTTATTACTTAAAGTATGATCTGGATGTGGAGGCGATGAATGGTGCTGCCAAATTGTTATTTGAGTTTAAAGACTTTCAGTGCTTCTCCAAATCTAATACAGATGTGAAAACATATTTCTGTGATGTGAAAGAAGCTTACTGGAAGTACGATGGTGAAAAATTGGTATTTACAGTAACCGCAGATCGTTTTTTACGCAATATGGTACGGGCAATTGTTGGGACCTTATTGGACGTGGGAAAGGGTAAAATTTCTAAAGATGATGTTAAAAAAATCATCGAAAGTAAAAATAGAAGCAAAGCAGGGGTTTCAGTTCCTGCACATGGTTTATATTTGGTGAAGGTTAAATATCCATCCTCAATTACAAAGTAATACATGAGTAAAGAAAAAGGAAAAGCATTCGATTTATCGCTGTTCAATCGCTTGATGAAATATTCCAGCCCTTACAAGCTGATATTTTATGGAGTTGCTTTGGCGGCAGTTTTACTTTCTGGTTTTGCGGTAGCAAGACCTTATTTACTTATGATAACAGTCGATGATTATATAGTTACCAAAGACGACTACGGACTGTTGATTTTCTCCTTATTGATGATTGGCCTGTTGTTTTTTGAAGTGGTATGCCAGCTTTTGTTTGTCTACTATGCGAACCTATTAGGGCAGTCGATTATTAGAGATTTAAGGATTAAACTCTTTGAACATTTACTGAGCTTTAAGATGAAGTATTTTGACAATTCATCGGTAGGGGTTTTGGTAACCAGGGCAGTTAGTGATATTGAACGTATCGCTGCCATATTCAGTGATGGTTTGTTTATGATCATCAGTGATCTTTTGAAGATGACCGTTGTTGCCGGGGTAATGTTATATGCAGACTGGAAAATGGCCTTGATTGTTTTTGCCGTAATGCCTATCATTCTTTATGCGACAAGGCTTTTTCAAAAAGCGATGAAAGTTGCTTTCATAGAGGTTAGGGCACAGGTTTCTCAGTTAAACTCTTTCGTACAGGAACGACTTTCCGGAATGAAGATCGTTCAGCTGTTTGGGAGAGAGAAAGAGGAATATGAACGCTTTAAACAAATTAATGAAAAGCATCAGAATGCCTGGTTGAAAACAGTTTGGTATAACTCAATATTTTTTCCGGTAGCTGAATTGATGTCTTCGGTAACGATAGGACTCATAGTTTGGTATGCGGTTTTACAGGATGCACAACAATCAAGTTTTACTCCGGGGGTAATCTTTATGTTTATTCAGTTAACGCAGATGTTGTTCAGGCCACTTCGTCAGATCGCTGATAAGTTTAACACCCTTCAAATGGGGATGGTAGCTGCCAACCGCGTATTTGGTATTTTGGATACAGACAGTAAAATAGAAGATAAAGGAGATTTAGAAGCCGAGGTCATTAATGGTGATGTGGCATTTAATGATGTGCGTTTTGGTTATCTTGAAGAAGAAGAAGTATTACATGGTATATCTTTTGAAGCCAAAGCCGGACAAACCATTGCTATTGTAGGTGCGACCGGGGCAGGGAAATCAACAATCATAAACCTGTTAAACCGATTTTACGATATTAATTCCGGTGAAATTACCGTTGATGGTGTTTCCGTGAACAATTATACCCTTCCTTCCTTGCGAAAACATATTGCCATCGTATTGCAGGATGTGTTCTTGTTTGCGGACACGATTTTTAATAATATCACTTTAAAAAATCCGGATATCACGGAAGCTGAAGTTGTGGAGGCAGCCAAGCAAATTGGAATTCATGATTTTATTATGAGTCTTCCGGGTAACTATCATTATAATGTTAAAGAAAGAGGAGGGATGTTGTCTAGTGGACAGCGACAACTGATTGCGTTTTTGAGAGCTTACGTAAGCAACCCGAGTATTTTGATATTAGATGAAGCTACTTCATCTGTAGACTCCTATTCGGAAGAATTAATTCAGGAAGCTACAAAGAAAATAACCGAAGGCAGAACCTCTATTATAATAGCACACCGTTTAGCTACTGTTAAGAAGGCAGATAAGATTTTAGTGATGGATTCCGGGAATATTGTTGAAGAGGGGACTCATAAAGAATTGCTTAAAATTGAGGGCGGCTACTATAGAAACCTTTATGAGGTGCAATTTATGCAAGAAGAAGTCGTTTAGGTTAGATCTTTGGTGATTGTATTTGCTAATTCCGGCAGGTCTTTAAATAATACAAACTCTCCATTTTTGATATAAGAAATTTGGCCGGTTTCTTCACTCACAACTAAAGCCAGTGCATCTGTTTTTTCTGTAATACCTACTGCAGCTCTGTGTCGCAAACCAAATCGTAGCGGTATATTACGTTCGTTAGAGACAGGAAGGATTACCCTGGTGGCTACCACATAATTATCCTGAATAATAGCGGCACCATCGTGTAGCGGACTGTTTTTAAAGAAAATGCTTTCCAGGATTGGAGCGGTTACTTCAATATTCATTTTGTCTCCGGAACCTTTCACAAAATCTAAAGAGTTGTTTCGCTCTAAAACAATAATGGCCCCTGTTTTTGTGTTGCCCATTTTTTCACAGGCTGTGAGAATGGCATTAACATCAGTCAGCGTCGTCAGTTGTTCATTTTTTAAGAATTTAAAATGACGAACAAAATTGCGCTTACTGGCGAAGTTGGTCGATCCGACCATGAGGAGAAATTTTCTGATCTCCTGCTGAAATACTACAATAAGGGCAAATACACCACCACTGATAAAGGCTCCGAAAATATTGCTGAGCAACTCCATCTGTAAGGCTTTGGTGAGTAACCATATTAAATACACGATGATGATGCCTATAAGAATATTAATGGCTACGGTTCCTTTAACAAGTTTATAGACATAATAAAACAAGAATGCCACCAAAACGATATCGATGATGTCTATAAGCTTGAAGTCTAAAAAGTCGAGAAAATCCAAATGCTTTGTCTTTTATGTAAAAATAGAAAAATTAGTTGGCAACGAGGTGTCGATGTTTAAAACAAACTTTTAATCCTTTAATTGATTGTATATTTTAACAGCTTCAACCGCCTCTTTTACATCGTGAACCCTTAGGAT
Organism: Zhouia amylolytica; assembly: GCF_900116365.1. GTDB lineage: Bacteria > Bacteroidota > Bacteroidia > Flavobacteriales > Flavobacteriaceae > Zhouia > Zhouia amylolytica. Next base: position 154,321 of record NZ_FPAG01000003.1, read on the forward strand.
GTTTGCTCCTTTCATCAATGATATTGTGTTTATAACTGTGGTGCCATTCAACGCTTCATCCGGACTGGAATTGAGCAATTTATAAATCATCGATTTTCTGCTTACCCCAACTAATATAGGTAGTTCCAGGATGTCAAAAAGCTCAAGTTTATTTAAGACCTCATAATTTTGCTCAAGGGTTTTAGCAAATCCAAAACCTGGATCAATAATTAGATCGTTAATTCCATAAGATCTTGCTTCAGAAACTTTTTCCGAGAAATAATAAAGCATCTCTTTAACAATGTCCTGATATTCCGTATGCTTTTGCATATCCTGAGGCGTTTGCTTCATGTGCATCATAATGTATGGAACCTGTAGTTTTCCGACAGTAGGAATCATCTGTGCATCCAGGCTTCCGGCGGCAATATCATTAATTATGGAGGCTCCGGCTAATACATTCTCTTTTGCAACTTGACTTCTGAACGTATCTATTGAAATAATGGTTTCAGGAAAGTTTTTTACAATGAGTTCAGTTACCGGAACACTTCGGAACAATTCTTCTTCAGTGGTAACGTCTTTAGCACCGGGTCTTGAACTGTAAGCGCCCAAATCTATTAAATCGACCCCATCTCGCATCATTTTTTCTACACGTGAGAGTATTTCCGATTCATTTTTGTATTTTCCACCATCGTAAAACGAATCGGGAGTAATATTTAAAATTCCCATCACCTTTGGTGAAGACAGGTCAATTAAATTGCCTTTACAGTTTATAGTCATAAGTGTCTGTTACTTTTTGTAAAATGTATTTTCTGATTGCCTGTAAAATGTCATTTTAAATTGTTTTTGTCATGCCAGACTTGTTTCGGAATCTCATAATGTTTGCAGATCAATGGTTTTTGATGAGCTTATGAAATTGATTCAGGGGGGACAAATAACCTAATAACATAATACGTACAATCAATGTGTTTTAAAGTGAACTATGATAAACATAAAAGGGGTTCTTTAAAACATCAACTTTGAACTTTAATTTATTTAGGCGAAATTTACGCAAATTTGAAATAATCGCATGAGCAATACATCAAAACAGTATGACGAGGTCATTAAGACGTGTCGTGATTTGTTTATTAAAAAGATGAAAGATTATGGAAGTGCCTGGCGAATTCTGAGACTTCCATCTCTTACGGATCAGATATTTATAAAAGCACAACGTATTCGAAGTCTTCAGGAAAATGAGGTCAGAAAAGTAGATGAAGATGAATATCCGGAATTTATCGGCATCATCAACTATTCCGTTATGGCATTAATTCAACTCGAGAAAGGGGTGGTAGAACAACCAGATTTATCTGTCGAAGAGGCCACGGAACTCTACGATCATCACCTCTCAATTACAAAAACCTTGATGGAGAATAAAAACCACGACTATGGAGAGGCTTGGCGCGATATGCGCATTAGTTCGCTTACCGATCTTATTCTGCAGAAAATTCTGAGGGTGAAACAAATTGAAGACAATAAAGGAAAGACTTTAGTTAGTGAGGGAATTGATGCTAATTATCAGGATATGATTAACTATGCGGTTTTTGCTTTAATCCATTTAAATGAACAGAAATCATAATTATAAGGATCGATTTTTTTAGAAAAAGATCTTCCACTGTGATTAGCTTTTTTACATCACATCAATTGACTTAAATTTTAAAGCTTTAAATGTTTTAAACATATGAAAATATTAGTTACTATTTCCCGAATCATTGTTGGACTTTTATTTATTGTTAGTGGACTTATAAAACTTAACGATCCGGTTGGGTTTTCATTTAAGTTGGAAGAGTATTTTAGTCCGGGCGTTTTAAATCTTGATTTTTTAACCCCTTACGCACTTGCAATCGCTATTGTTTTGGTGATTTTTGAAACCTTATTGGGCGTAATGCTTTTACTCGGGTATAAGCCAAAGTTCACGGTTTGGAGTCTGCTTTTAATGATTGTGTTTTTTACATTCCTTACTTTTTATTCCGCGTATTTCAATAAGGTTACTGATTGTGGGTGTTTTGGTGATGCCATAAAACTTACACCATGGGAGTCTTTCTCTAAAGATGTGGTGCTTTTGTTTTTTATTCTCATACTCTTTTTTGGGTATAAGCATTTGAAACCATTTCCTTCGAATAAAATAGCACATTGGGGTTCTATTATTACCTTGGTTTTTTGCATTTGGTTTGCTAAACACGTGTATAGTCACTTACCGACAATAGATTTCAGACCTTATAAAATAGGTGCAAATATTGAAGACGGGATGAGCATCCCGGAGGATGCTCCAAAACCGGTGTTTGAGTATGCCTGGAAGTTTGATGTAAACGGAGAGGAGAAGATTATTACTACCAATGGTGATTACCCTACGGTGGATGGTGATTTTATCGATGTGGAGACAACAGAGGTACAGAAGGGCTATGAGCCGCCTATTCATGATTATACTATGGAAAGAGATGGAGTCGATCATACCCCGGAAATTATGAGTTGGGAACATGTTCTTGTAGTAGTTGTCCGAGATATTCAGAAGGCAAATGAAAATGGATTGTCTAAAATTAAAGCTGAAGTAGATAAGGCCAGGCAAAATGGATATAAAGTCATAGGGATGTCAGCATCCAATGAAGAGCAGTTAGCTCCCTATAAAGAAAAATATCATCTCGATTTTGATTTTTATTTCTGTGATCTGACCACGCTGAAAACTATTGTAAGGTCGAATCCTGGATTCCTTGAATTAAATGAAGGGACGATTGTAAAGAAATTGCATTATAACGATACTGAGAAATTATTTAAGGAATAAAGCGATTGTTCAGGTATATTTTAAATAAGATTTTTTATGCGATCCTTACGCTTTTTGGTGTTGTAACCGTCATTTTTGTATTGTTTACGGTTTTACCGGGAGATCCGGCGCGAATGATGTTGGATCAGAATGAAGATAGTGCACAGTTGGCAGCCATTAAAAAGAAATATGGTTTTGATAAACCGCTAAGCACACAGTATTTATATTACCTTAATGATTTGTCTCCCGTTTCAATTCACTCAGAAAGTAAGGATGACTACACCTACTTCTCAAAGGATAAGTATTCAGGGATTACATTGTTTTCTGTTGGTCATAGCGATGTGGCGCTCAAGTTACCTTATTTGAGAGAATCATTTCAAAAGAATGGTAAAAAGGTTACTGACGTTATAGCTGACACATTGCCAAACACTTTTGTGCTAGCTGTATCAGCAATTGTGTTAGCAATAATTATTGGAGTAGTTTTGGGTGTTGTTTCAGCATTGATGAAGGACAGCTGGATAGATAAATCAATTCAGATTATTAGTACCCTGGGAATGAGTGTTCCTTCGTTTTTTAGTGCTATTATATTTGCCTGGGTTTTTGGTTATGTTCTTCATGAGTACACCAATTTGAACATGACAGGGAGTTTGTATGAGGTAGATGACTTTGGAGAGTCAGTATACATACAATGGAAAAATTTGATATTACCTGCCATTGTCCTTGGGATAAGACCATTGGCTGTAGTAATTCAATTAATGCGCAATTCGTTATTGGAGGTGTTGAACCAGGATTATATAAGGACAGCCAGAGCGAAAGGATTGAGTGAGTTCCAGATCATCAAGAACCACGCAGTGAAAAATGCCATGAATCCTGTTGTAACAGCTATTTCAGGATGGTTTGCCAGTATGTTGGCCGGGGCGGTATTTGTTGAGTACATTTTTGGTTGGAACGGTTTGGGTAAAGAAATTGTAAATGCATTAAATACGCTTGATTTACCGGTTATCATGGGAGCTGTTTTAGTGATAGCGACCATGTTTATTATAATTAATATTTTTGTGGACTTAATCTATGGATGGTTAGATCCGAAAATAAGAATGTGATTTTTGGGTATAAAGAATGAAAACTTTTTCAGTTGACTTCGACTGAAACGTTTCAAACAATTTTAAAAAAGAATTATGAAAAAATTATTGATACTAGCCCTATTGGCAGTAGGTGTTACCTTAAGCGCAAACGCACAAACAAATAAGTTTAGTGATGCAGCTTTAAAGGATGTATTTGCAACCCTGGATGGCACAGATGTTACCTTTGAATCTGTTTTAAACAAGCATGCGGGAAAAACAATTTTTATAGATCTATGGGCCTCTTGGTGTAAAGACTGCAGAGAAGGGTTGCCTGGGGTTAAAAAATTGCAGAAGAAGTATGCAGATGACGATGTGGTATTTGTGTTCTTGTCTTTAGATAAAAATAAGGATGCCTGGAAGACGGGAGTTGAGAAACTTGCCATAATGGGAGATCATTATTTTATAAACAAAGGGTGGAAGGGAAGTCCATTTTGTCAAGACATAAAATTAGACTGGATTCCACGTTATATGATTGTAAATCCAAAAGGTGAGATTGAAGTTTATAAATCAATTAAAACCGACGATAAAACGTTATTAAAAACCTTAAAAGTTACAAAATGAGAAAAAAAATTGTTGCCGGAAACTGGAAAATGAACAACGATTTGGCAGAAACTCAGTCATTGATTTCTGATTTGCAGAATGAACTACCTGAAACCGAAGCAGAAGTAATGATAGCTCCGGCATACACGAATTTATATCCAGCCTTTGAGGCCCTAAAGGCATCGAAGATAGAGGTTATTGCTCAAAACATGCACTTTGCTGAAAGCGGAGCATATACCGGAGAGATATCGGCTTCGATGCTTAAAAGTGTAGGTGTTGAAACCGTTATCTTAGGGCATTCGGAACGCCGTGCTTATTTTGGAGAAAATGATGAAATTTTAGCCAAAAAGGTGGATGCTGCACTAGCGAATGGATTGCGTATAATTTTCTGTATAGGAGAAGAGCTAGCTGACAGAAAGAGTGATAACCACTTTAAGGTTGTGGAAGAGCAATTAAAGAATGCATTGTTTCATTTAGGAGCTGCAGCCTGGAAGAATATTGTTTTGGCTTATGAGCCGGTTTGGGCAATAGGAACAGGAGAAACTGCTTCACCTGAACAAGCTCAGGAAATTCATAAGTTCATCAGAGAAACTCTAAGCTCACAATATGATGCTGAAATGGCAGATAGTATTTCGGTATTATACGGAGGTAGTGTAAAACCTAATAATGCTCAGGAGATTTTTTCTCAGCCGGATGTGGATGGTGGTTTGATTGGTGGTGCTTCTTTGAAGGCTGCTGATTTTTCAGCGATAGTAAAAGCTATTTAGTAATTCCATATTGATATAAGGGCTGTCTGAAAGGTAGGTGTTTTCAATTGGTCTCAGGTTATACGCAGTCGAAATGTAATTGTTTTCAATAATTTCATTTCCTGATTGTCATGGTACACAACTTCAAGGGTGTCAGATCTGTCCATTAATAATGCTTTTTAGACAGCTTTTTTATTTTTTAGATTTTCTTTTTTTTGTTCCCTTATTATTCCTTTTATTGGATTTCTCTTTCTGATATAATACTTCCTCCGGGAATGGAAAAACAATGGTGGAGTTTTTTTCTGCCGCAATATCTGCCAGTGTCTGATACAATCTAAGTTTGATGGAAGATGGTGATTTGTCGATGAGTTCTCCAGCCTCCAGCAGGGCATGTGCTGCTTGCTTTTCTGCATCAGCCAGGATGATACGTGCTCTTCTCGAACGTTCTGCTTCTGCTTGATTAGCCATGGAACGTTTCATGTTTTCAGGAAGTTCAATGTCTTTGATCTTCACGTCTAATATGGTAATCCCCCAGTCTTTGGTTTCGGCATCGACAATTTCGCGGATATTATTTCCGATTTCCTCTCTTTTGGATAAGATAGTATCCAGCTCTACCTTACCACAGACGTCGCGAAGCGAAGCTTGTGCTAATTGAGAAATTGCAAAATCATAGTTTTCAACTTCAAGGATCGATTGGGTTGCATTGATAATTTTATAGAATAGTACACCATTTATCTTACACGGAACATTGTCTTGTGTCATAATTTCTTGGGTGGTAATATTAATGGTAATGACCCTCATGTCTACAAATTGAGTAGTTTCAACAAAAGGTATAATCCATCGGAAACCGGGGTTGAGAACTTTTATATAACTACCAAATCGGAATTTTAAAGCTCTTTTATATTCAAAAACGATACGTATTCCTGATAGGAAAATAGCAATTAAGAATACGAGAATAATATAACTGGACATGATATTGATGATCTATTACTACAAGTTAGTGAATAAAATGTTCTAATTCAATAAATTATATTCATATTTGACTGTTTTTGAATATGTTATGTTCTTTCGAAGAATGTACCGTTTTCAAAGTGATAACTCATAAATCATCATTATTTTTGTGATATTCATATTTACACAAAGATGGTTACATATATCGGTTACGATTTTAAGGTATCACCTATCAATCCTGGCAATGAAATTTTAATTGCCGAATTAGGTAGTATTGGTTTTGAAAGTTTTGTTGAGACTGAAGATGGGTTACTTGCTTACATAAATAAAGACGAGTGGTTTGAAAACATATTAGATGAGGTTTACATTCTTAATAACGATGAGTTTTCTATTTCTTATTCGTTTAAAGATATTGAACAGGTAAACTGGAATGAAGAGTGGGAAAAGAACTTTGAAGCTATTGAAGTCGATGGTGTTTGTACTGTAAGAGCACCTTTTCACGATACTCCAAAAACCGAGTTTGACATCGTTATTGAGCCTAAAATGAGTTTTGGTACCGGGCATCATGAAACGACTCATATGATGATTCAGCATTTGCTTAAAATGGATCTGGAAGGAAAGAAAACTCTAGATATGGGATGTGGTACAGCGGTGTTGGCAATTCTCGCTGAGAAAATGGGAGCACAGCCTATAGATGCTATCGATATAGATAACTGGTGCTACTTAAATTCACTTGAAAATGCTGAACGTAACAATTGCAAACATATAACGGTCTATGAAGGCGATGCTTCCTTATTGGAGGGTAGAGCTTACGATCTGATCATCGCTAATATAAACAGAAACATTCTCCTCAGAGATATCCCTGTGTATGTTAAAAGTTTACGTAAAGAAGGTGTTTTATTACTAAGTGGTTTTTATAAGGAGGATCTTGATCAGGTGAAGGAACGTTGCGCTGAATTTTCGTTAAAATTTGTTGAAAATCTTGAAAAGAACCATTGGGTTGCAGCAAAATTTTTATTTTAGCAGTGTAAATAGTTGATGATGAGTACGAAGGAAAGAATTTTAGAGGAGTTATTACTAGAAGAGGAGGTTCAAAACCAGAACGAAATTGTGCTTTATAATGATGATGTGAACACTTTCGACCATGTTATTGAAACCTTAATATATGCGTGTGATCATACACCGGTACAAGCAGAGCAGTGTTCACTAATTGTGCATTACAAAGGGAAATGCACTGTAAAAACCGGCGATTATGATGATCTGAAACCGCGATGTTCAAAATTATTAGATGCCGGTTTATCGGCAGAAATTATATAAAAAAAACCGGTGTATCACCGGTTTTTTTATTTTAAATATTTTTAAAGGTACAGAATATGAAATTTTGATTTTTTTCAGATGGAGTCGTATGATTTTCTCTGAAGCATTCAATCTTTTCAAAGAAATTAAACTTGTCAGGGAGTCCATGCTCGTCATACTGGGTGATCTCGATACCGCTACATTTGGTAGGTCCGTCGATAGAGAATGTACCAATAAATGCAATTCCGTTATGATTTAACCCCTTTTTTATTTGTTGTTGATAAGCGGCAATATCCGATTGGGTATTTAAAAAGTGAAAGGTGGCTCTATCGTGCCAAAAATCATATTTTTCTGTAAACTCATAATCTAGAATATCACTAACGATCCATTGAACATTATGGGCAAGTTCACCCAAACGATCTTTGGTTTTTTGAATAGCCTCCTTTGAAATATCCAGTACGGTTACATTCTTATAACCTAGCTTTAAGAGGTTGTCTACCAAAAAACTCTGTCCACCGCCAATATCAATAATTTTCGCATCCAGGGGGATTTGAAATTTATCGATAGCCTTCAAGGAGGTAGTTGGCTCTGGTTGATACCAACTCACCGAATCATGCTCCTTGGTGCTGTAAATGTTATTCCAATGATCTTTACGTTTCATCTCTATTTTGAGCTTGGGCAGGCAAAATTTGTTTTCGGAATATCAGTATTTTTTAAAGCGCCATAACCTCCGGCGATATCAATTAAATTATTGAACCCTCTCGCTTTTAAAATAGAGGCAGCAATAACTGATCTGTACCCACCAGCACAATGAACATAATATTCTTTGTCTTTATCTATTTTATTCATGTTCTCACTCAAAAAGTCCAAAGGAAGGCTCATGGCTGTTTCCAGGTGAGTGGAATCAAACTCTCCGGGTTTCCTTACATCGAGGATTGATAACTCGGGTGAATATCTTTTTTCGAACTCATTGGCATCAATTGAAGTAATGCTTTCAACTTCTTTCCCGCTTTTCTTCCATTGATCCATACCGCCTTTCAGGTAGCCTAAGGTGTTGTCATAACCAACGCGAGATAACCTTGTAACAGCCTCTTCCGACTTTCCTTCCGGTACAACTAATAATATCGGTTGCTGTAAGTCGGTAATTAGAGCACCTACCCACGGAGCAAATTGTCCTTTAAGACCAATAAAGATAGAGTTTGGAATATGTTCTTTTACAAATTCTTCTTGTGTTCTAACATCCAGAACAAGAGCGCCTTCGTGATTTGCAAGGGCTTCAAATTCTTCAGGATCTAAAGGTACATTTCCTTTCTCAAGCACAGAATCAAAGGCTGCATATCCTTCTTTATTGAGCATCGCGTTTTTAGAGAAATATTGAGGAGGTGGTAAAATACCATCCAGAACCTCCGCTACAAACTCTTCTTTCGACATATCAGCTCTCAAGGCATAGTTTGTTTTCTTTTGATTCCCCAGTGTGTCTACCGTCTCTTTGCTCAGGTTTTTACCGCAGGCAGATCCGGCTCCGTGTGCCGGGTATACTATTACATCATCAGCAAGCGGCATTATTTTATTTCTCAAAGAATCAAACAGCATTCCAGCTAAGTCCTCTTTCGTAAGATCTTGTTTGATAGCAAGATCCGGACGTCCAACGTCACCTAAAAATAAGGTATCTCCTGTAAAGATGGCATGGTTTTTACCTTGTTCATCAATTAATAAATAGGTAGTTGATTCTAAGGTGTGTCCTGGAGTGTGAAGTGCTTTAATGGTAACTTTACCAAGTTTAAACACTTCCTCATCTTTCGCACTGTAAATGTCATAACTGGTTTGTGCATTCGGACCGTAAACAATAGTGGCGCCGGTCTTTTTAGCTAAATCAATATGCCCGGAAACAAAATCAGCATGAAAATGTGTTTCAAAAACATATTTTATTTGAGCATTTTCTGCTTTAGCCTTATCGATATAAGGTTGAGTTTCACGTAATGGATCAATGATAGCTACTTCTCCTTCAGATTCAATATAATAAGCCCCTTGGGCTAAACATCCGGTATATATTTGTTCAATATTCATTTTTTCTCTCTTTTCTTTAAAGTGCAAATTTACAAATACTTGATCTGTTTGTCTGTGACAAATGTCACACTAAAAATTAAAAATTTCTTTACTAAGGATATAGATACTCATTATTAGAATGAGCCAGCCAAATCCTTTTTTCAATCGTTTATTAGAAACATATTTCGATAAATATCCTCCCAGTAGAATACCAATAACGGTTATACCAGAGAATATGAGTAAAAAGCGCCATTCGATATCCAGGGTTTGCATATCACCGGTAAAGCCTATTAATGAATTGATAGCGACAATAACCAGAGAAGTGCCAACAGCCTTTTTCATGGAAAGACCGGCCCAAAGAACCAGTGCAGGCACGTATAAGAAGCCTCCTCCGGCCCCTATTAAACCTGTAACGGTCCCTATGATTAATCCTTGTATGAATGTGTTATAATAAGGCTGCTTTACGGTTGTAATTTCAGTATTCTTTTTATTCCTGATCATAGAGGTCGAGGCAATGAACATAATGCAGGCAAAGAATATCATTATCGCCATTTCTTTTGTTAGCGAATAATTGCCGATTGAAAAAAGTATATCGGGAATATTTGGCACCATAAACCTTCTGGAAAGGTAAACGGCAAGAAATGAGGGAAATGAAAAAGCCAGCCCGGTTTTAAAATCAACGAGTCCTTTTCTTTGCTTTTGAACCACTCCCACAAGTGAAGAGGAACCTACAACGAATAAAGAATAGGCAGTTGCAACCACGGGGTTATAACCAAGTAAGTAAACTAATAGTGGAACTGTTAGTATAGATCCGCCTCCTCCAACCAAACCGAGAACCAGTCCAATAATCAGGGCAGCTATATATCCTAGTATAATTTCGATGCTCATTTTAGAGTAAAAGAATTGTCAAATCGAGACAAAGGTGACAAAATTTAACTCGAAATGCACATCATTTTTTAAAAAAAAATGGTTTTTAACTTCTTTTTTAGAATATAGCGGAAAAAGCCGCTAAGCCCCATAAACCCATGGTTTTAGTGGGGTTTTCGTCAGGTGTTTAAATGGGGTGCGGTTGTAAATTTGTTTTATTTTTTTAAAATAAATTTTGGATCGTTTTTAAAAATTACCCTATATTTGCACCCGCAAAACGGCTTCGTAGCTCAACTGAATAGAGCACTTGATTACGGCTCAAGAGGTTGCAGGTTTGAATCCTGCCGAAGTCACTACAAGCAAGAAACCACGCCAATCGGCGTGGTTTTTGTTTTTCTGAAAAAAGCCAAACGCAGTTTGAGGTTTTGCAAGAAAAGCAAAAACCAAAGCAGCGCCAGCTGCTGGTTTCTTATTTGCAAAGGGCACTTCACTCAGGATCACGAAGTAATCCTAAAGAAAACAAGAATAATCCAGAAACATTTATTTTGAGTTTCCAGCTGCTGGTTTCTTATTTGCAAAGGGTACTTCCACAGCTACCGCACGAATCCTTTCGTGTGGTATATTAAGCTAAAAAGGACAAAAAATAATGTGGAAGATTTATAATAGCCCCAGCTACGGTTCTGTCGCATTAAATATTGAAGATTTTAAAAAGTATTATTTTAGGATTTCAATCGATTAATGCGGCACAACCATATTAAAAATTAATATATGAAAATGTTTTTTTTGAATTTTGCTACCTCAGCGATAATAGTATTTGTTTGCTTAGGATGTTTTAAACATGATAGCAATTTATCAATTCGAGGAAATTGGCGGACTAAAGACTTAACGGATAAAGGGAAGGTATATCAAGAGATATATATTGATGATAACACAATTACATCTTTTGCATCTGACATACGAGAGGTGTCATATTCTTTTTTTTATAAGAGGAAAGGTGATTTATTGTATTTCATAAATGATAATGAAATAGACACAATAGGTATGATGAAATATAAAATTACTAATGGCGAGTTGAAACTTATACTTTCGGATTCGGTTTCAACAGAATATGTGAGAATTTCGAATTCTAGCGACATCTTATTAAAGGATTACTTAATAAAAGATGAAATCACAATTATAAAATATTTAAAAGATTTCGATAAAAGATTTGATAGTTTAAACAAATCAAGATATTATTAATGGGATAGAGGAGGTGTTATTGCTTTAAGTATCGAAAAGTGGAACCCCAGTTACCGAACGAATCCTTTCATTTTAATTCAGACCACACGAAAGGATTCGTGCGGTAGCGAGGGGATCTATGTTTAGGGAAAAAGCGATTCCAGCAATGATATTAATTCATAATAAAATGAATACTAATTATTCAAAGCAAAAAATAGAATCAATTTTATTAAATTATAAGGATTAAAATGAATAGAAATAGAATTATTATTTTCTTGATGGGAGTACTATTTGCTTTGCAATCTTGTACAAATAATGAAGAGTTAATAGGTGAAATTAAAGTTATAAATGATGTAGTATATGAGTTGTTAGATGAGAGTTTTTTTTATGAAAGTTATGATGAATATGTGATTAGAACAGGAAATAAGGATTCCTTGAGTTTTGATAAGTCTTATTCTAACTTTATAGAAAAACGAAGAAAAAAAACTGAAGTAAAAATATGTATTCAAAATACTTTAGAACCAATTGAGGAATCTGTTTTGAATATAATAAATGACGATCTACTTGACATAGGTAAAAAGAAGTCTTTAAGGTTTGTACCAAATAATGAAATTGAATATGGGCATAATGTAAAAATTATAAACAAAGAGCAAAAGAGTGATGGACTCTTAAGTTTTTCTCGGGTTTATTTTACCCCAAAAAATAAATATGCATATTTTATATATAGATTTACAGATTTAGATGGAAAATATAGTAAATACTTAATAAAAGTAAATAGAGAAGGGGACTCTTGGAAAATTAGAAAAATGAAACTTATAGGGACAGCTTAAGTAGAATAAGATACCCCAACCAGTACTGAATACCAGTATGATGTAAATGGAAATATGACAAAGGATGATAATAAGGGAATTACTTCAATAAGTTACAACCATTTAAATTTGCCTACTAACGTAATATTGGGTGGAGGAAATATTTCTTATATTTACGATGCAATAGGTACCAAGCTTAGAAAGGAAGTTAATGGAGGTAATACCACAACCACAGACTATGCGGGTAACTATATTTATGAAAATGGTTCTTTGAAATTCTTTAGCCATGGTGAGGGATATGTAGATGCCGATAATGGATATGAGTATGTATACCAGTATAAGGATCACTTAGGTAATGTACGACTCTCGTATAAGAATGTAGGTACAATAAGTGCACCAAACCTACAAATACAAGAGGAGAATAATTATTACCCCTTTGGCTTACAGCACAAGGGCTATAATAATGTGATAAATGGTACGGAACATCCCTACACTTATAACGGCAAAGAAGAGCAAAACGAATTAGGGTTGAATTGGCTTGATTATGGATGGAGAAATTATGATGCAAGTTTGGGAAGATTTATGAGTCCAGATCCAGTTGCACCTGAATATCCTGAAATCAGTCCATATGTTTATGTAAGAAATAACCCTGTGTTTTTAATTGACCCTGATGGAAGGGATTGGGAGATTTCATGGTTCTGTCGCATTAAATATCGAGAATTTAAAAAGGTGTTATTTTTAGGAATCACTAAAAAGATATTTTATGTTCAAGCATCATCGTTATCCCAGAGTTGTGATTTTACAAGCGGTTTATTTTAAATTACGATTCACTTTGAGTTATCGGGATGTGGAAGAATTAATGGCAATAAGAGGCGTAAAAGTAGATCATTCTACGATTCAGCGATGGGTTTTCAAGTTTTCTAAAGTGTTAGAAGGCAAAATAAATAAAAGGAAGCGTAGAGTTAGTCGTAGTTGGCGAATGGATGAAACCTATGTAAAGGTAGGAGGGATGGATCGCTATTTATATAGAGCGGTAGATAAATATGGCAATACCGTTGATTTTTTGTTAACCAAGCGCAGAATGAAGGGTTCGGCTCAGAAGTTTCTCAATAAAGCGATATTGAATAATGGTAAACCCAGAATAATAAATATCGATAAAAGTGGAGCAAATACCTCAGGTATAAAAACATGGAATAATCGTAGTTGTACAGTGAAAAAGATAAAAATTCGTCAATGTAAGTACCTGAATAATATAGTAGAGCAAGACCACCGAACGATCAAACGGCGTATCACAATAAGTTGTGGATTTAAGGAATTTGAGTCCGCTCAAAGGACATTGGCGGGCATAGAAGTGGTACATATAATCAGAAAGGGTCAGATCATAGATTCTAAATCAACGGTGTTTAAAACTTTTTGTTCATTGGCCGCTTAGTTTATAAATTTGAATAGATTTTTAGAATTTCAATTGATTAATGCGACACAACCACTCACTTCAATTTTAGCATTATTTTATTGCACTAACTTTTGAGTTAAGCCAGCTTTAAGAACAAAAGCAGAAAGGAAATCTTTAACGGTTTCCTTTTGTTTTTTAGAGAGTTTTTGAGCCTTGTTGAATAAAGTAAGTGTAGCCTTTCCCAATTTAAGATACAGATAAATTATACAAATTTTCATTTGAAAGATCCCCTAGTATTGAAACTGATTAAAATTAAAGAGGGAAATTTTTAAAGATTTGCGTGTTTGTTAAAAATATAATTAGCTTTTATTATAAAATTAATGTTGCTAATTTTGCATTTAATGAAAGTCAAAGTATAACCCATTGGATTATAGTTTTTGACAAGGTCAACAATTCGGTTAACAAATTAAAGTGGTAGAAATTAACCTCCTTAAAATATTAATACTCCGAGACAGGTTTGAATCCTGCCGAAGTCACTACAAGCAAGAAACCACGCCAATCGGCGTGGTTTTTGTTTTTCTGAAAAAAGCCAAACGCAGTTTGAGGTTTTGCAAGAAAAGCAAAAACCAAAGCAGCGCCAGCTGCTGGTTTCTTATTTGCAAAGGGGATTTTACTCAGGATCCCGAAGTAATCCAACGCATTTGCCAGAATATGTTGAATCGTTCAAAGCAGCGCCAGCTGCTGGTTTCTTATTTGCAAAGGGGATTTTACTCAGGATCCCCAGCTACCGCACGAATCCTTTCGTGTGGTATATTAAGCTAAAAAGGCACAAAACATTTTTATTATATTTAGAGTATGAGCAGGAATTATAAATTTCATAATCCCGAAGGCTTATATTTTGTAAGTTTCGCGGTAGTAGGTTGGTTAGACGTTTTTACCCGTAATGAATACAAAAATATTTTATTGGATAGTCTGTCATTTTGCCAACAAAATAAGGGCATGGAAATTATTGCATGGTGCATCATGTCAAACCATGTGCATTTAGTATTTAGAAGTATAAATGGAGAAAAACCAGAACAGATATTAGGTGATTTTAAGCGCTTTACAAGCAAGACAGTTGTTGAAGCTATAAAGGATAATTTTCAGGAAAGCAGAAAAGAGTTTTTGTTAAATGAATTCAAGAAAGCAGCAAAAAGGTCATCTAATGTTAAGAGTTATCAATTTTGGAGACATGACAACAAACCTATTGAACTATGGAGCAACAAGGTTATTAAAGAAAAGATAAATTACATTCATCAAAACCCTGTAGAGGCTGGATTGGTATTTAGACCAGAAGATTATGTATATAGCAGTGCGGTGGATTATGCGGGAGAAAAAGGTTTAATTGAAAATGTAGTTGTCTTTAAATCCTATGATTAAATTATAATTCATACCACACGAAAGGATTCGTGCGGTAGCGAGGGGATTCGTGCGGTAGCGAGGTTCAAAAACATGTAGAACATGAGGTTAATAAAACTTATAATTATGCAAAGAAGAAACAAAAAGGTAGGCAAAATAAATAATTGTTTATGGTATTTACTAACCCTGTTAATGATGTTTATTCTCGTGGTAGGTTGTATAGAAAAAAATAATAAGAATCATTCTTCAACGGAAGTGACATATTATTATCAAATTACTAATCATGAAGATGAAGTTTTAAATTATAGGATACGGAGTTATAAGTTTATACATGATTCTATATTTGTCAATACAACGATACTTGATTCTTTAAAGATTGAGTCTGAAAAATACCAACGAAAGTATGTTAAGGAAGGAAATAATTTGTATGTTATTTATGGTAAAGGTAAGAACCTACGAAAGGAGCTCTTTTTATCAACGCATAATAATGACTCCTGTGTGGTTTATATTAATTCCTTTAATCATAAAATTAGGAATTGTTTATCGATACTAAGTAAGGATAGTGAAGGTTGTTGTTCTTTTAGAATAGTTAGTGAAAATTTAGAAATAGATGGAGGTATATCGGAAATATTCCTTGATAGTAACTATTCTCTAGTAAGAAGAACTGATATTACCGGTTTGGCAGTTTTCAAAGAAGAAATTAGGATAGATAGTTTAATTTTGGAGAAGTAAGTTTTTACCAACCCAGCTACCGCACGAATCCTTTCATTTTAATTCAGACCACACGAAAGGATTCGTGCGGTAGCGAGGGATTATGCGGGAGAAAAAGGTTTAATAGAAAATGTAGTTGTCTTTAAATCTTATGATTAAATTATAATTCAGACCACACGAAAGGATTCGTGCGGTAGCGAGGGGAAAGGATTCGTGCGGTAGCGAGGGTTTGAATGATATTAAATATAGTATGCTAATTGATTATTTTTTTAAACCGGAATATCTGTCCAAATAATAATCACATTTAATTTATTTTCAAAGATTGTCTGCCTGTATTTGTATAAATTTGTGATAGTCAGTGTATTATTGATCAAGAGAAAGGAAACAGGAATTATTCCTTGATATTTAGAATAAGGTTCTAATAAAAGTATTATGAATAAGCATCATAAAATCGTTATTATGGGTGCTGGGGGTATCGCCCGGGCTGTAGCCTTAATACTTACCGAATGGAGTACAGTCACTCCTACAATTTTTATTGGAAACAGAACACTTTCTAAAGCGCAAAACTTTGTAAAATGGATTGAAGATGGGCTAACCAGGCCATGTACCCTAAAGTCCTTTCCTCTTTCGGAATCAGGTATTTCTAAAGAAATGATAAATGTGTTTAAGCAAGGAGATATCCTACTCGATTGTTTACCGGGAACAGAGGCTCCAAGAATGGCGAGTTATGCTAAGAATTATAATTTACACTATGCCAATCTAACTGAGTATGTGGAAGAAACCGATAAAATCAAGGATATAGCCAAAGATGCATCTACAGGTTTTATTTTGCAAACCGGTCTTGCACCGGGCTATATCGATGTACTTGGTAATTATTTATTTGAAGAGTTTTGCAATGATTTTGAAGTAAATACGGTTGATCGTTTAGAGTTAAAAGTAGGGGCATTGACTAAAAATGCTGTGGCTCCACATTTCTACGGGTTCACATGGAGTCCGGTTGGGGTCGCTACCGAATATTTAGAGGAGGCTGAAGTGATTCGTAATTATAAAAAAACAAAACTACCTTCGCTATCTGAACGCGACGCCATTATAATTAACGGTATAACTTATGAAGCCGATCTAACCTCAGGAGGTGCGGCAGATTTACCTGATGCCTTAGCTGGAAAAGTGGCTTCAATGGATTATAAAACCATAAGATTTCCGGGTCATTATGCATGGGTAGAAGAGCAAATAAAGAACGCATCCGATATTAAGGAGCTGCAAGCTGTAATGGAAAGTCAAGTACCTCATATAGAAGATGACCAAATCATCATATATGCAGCGGTGCAAGGGAAAGATCACAAGGGTATACTGAGAAGACGGGAAATAGTAAAACAAATCCTTCCACAAAAGATAGGTAAGTATCAATTACGAGCCATCCAGACAACCACCGCCACTCCCTTAATTCAATCAGCACAACTATTACTGGAAACCAATATTAAAGGAGTTTTATTGCAGAGCAAATTAGATACACGGTCTTTTTTAAATGGAGGATTTATAACCCCTGTTTATGGTAATGTATAAACGGATTGTTTATATGCGACTTCCATAAAGAGGTTGGGCCTGATGCTTAAATAAAGGTTGTGATTAGAGATGTTTGTAAATCTGCTTTTTTGTGACTAAAACACTGTGGTTAAATGACTTATATCATTTTATTACATGGCTAATCTGGGTAATTTTAAGGGTCCTTTGTTTAACATTAAAAAAGTAGAATTATGGCACTTATTAAATTTAACAACAGATTGCCATGGCTTAATTCCGAACTGTCTGACTTTTTTGATACCGATGATTTTTTTAAAGATGCATTTTGGACCAAAGCCATGATTGAACAACCAGCCTTAAATATTAAGGAGAGTGAGGAAAGTTTTGAGTTGGAAATGGCAGCTCCCGGATTGTCAAAAGACGATTTTAATATTTCAATTGACGATGGTTATCTGAATATTTCTGCAGAAAAAAAAGAAACCAAAGAGGAGGAAGAAGCCAATTATACGCGAAAAGAATTTAATTATAATTCTTTTAAGCGGTCATTGTTATTGCCTGATAGTATTCTGGAGGATGATGTAGATGCTACTTACAATGAAGGATTACTTCGTATAAAGCTGAATAAAAAGGAAGACGCTAAGAAACATACCTCTAAAACTATCAACGTAAAATAATCATTCAGGTAGAAGTGATTCGTCACTTTTACCTGTTTTAAAAATTGAGTATTATGGTACTTTATTCAAACCCGAAATATCTTGAGTGGAAAGGTGTCGAGGAAATGCATCACGATGCGACAAGATGGATGTCTGAGCTACAGTTTTTGGAGAATGAACACCGTTTTTTGGAAGACTTATTGGGAACATACTTTTTAAAATTAAGTTCTGAAAAGTATTATGATGAGGGAAAGAGCATAGCTCAGGAATTATCGGTGGTAGGTGATCAGATAAAGCCTTACATTGATGAAGTTCGGAGTCATAATAATGAACTGGAAGTTCTCATTGATGGTGTAGATCAACCTTTTGAGGAAAAGGAAGTAAAAGCAACACATAGAATGCTACATGATAAAATTGTACACTTCATTTCTCAGTTTAATGAATTAAAATTGAAGTTATATGTGGTGATTCAGGAGATTATGAAAGAATCTAAAGCGAAACATCTTTTAAAATAAAAAGCCCCCTATGTTAGCATAGGAGGCTTTCTTTAAATATATCGAGATTAATGTGTGCTCATCTGAGTTTTTCTCTTTCTGATTTGTCGTTCCAGATCTTTTAAAGTTTCAGCTAAAGCTATTTCAAAAGACTCTTGATCAGAAGATGCGAAAAGGTCATAACCTGGAACTCTCAATCGGATTTTGCAAATTTTACCTTTACCCTTAGTGTCATTATCTTTTTTGAAAAAGACATTAGCGTTCAAAATCCAATCGTATTTATCACCTAAATCCTTAAGCTTTTTGGTTGCTAATTTTTCTACATAACTATTTGAGCTCATTTTTTCAAATTGAATATCTATTTTCATAGTAAGCGTATTTTTAGGTTATACAATAGGTTTCGGAGACTTAATATAACTCCAATAATTAGATTTAGAAGTTACGGATTTATATTGACATCACCTTGAATATTTATAAATATCTATAAGTAAAATAATAGGAAAAATAAGATATAAAAAATGACCAAAATCATGCCTTAAATAAATAATCAAATGCGTAATTTTAATAGCTTGATTTTCTTTTATTTGCGTTTAAATTGTCTTCAGATCATAAGTATTTAGAGAGATATTCAAAAAATCTTTTTTTCAGATCATGGTAGATTTGACGTTGAGTTTCCATGCGGTCTCTCATTTCCATGTGATATTTCAAACCTACCATATCTATAGCTTCCTGATTGGCTTTTAGTTGGTTTGAAATGCCATGCTCATGGGTTCGTATATCATCTTTGAGTTGATCTATTTTTTCTAGTTGTATGGTGAATTGATTTTCATACTGATCTAACGCTGATAAAACCGTATCATCGGTCCAACGCTTTTGAATCTCAGAGAGCCTGTTTTTAAACGATTTTATCTCATCTTCCCAGAAGAGTAATTCTTTTTCCCATAAAGAATGCTCAAAATGTAAATCGGAATTTTTTATAATTGTTTTCATGACTACCAATTAAATTATGTTCGTAATTCATCAATTTACTGGATAGTAATGATAATTAGAATGATAATTATCAGTAACTTAGGAATGATTTATATCATTTTAATTCGTTCTTAAGCAACATAACTTTAAGAACCTAAAGGTTTATGATGTTATCAGAAAAGTCTATAGGAAGCTTAATTAGTAGTTTCTTTAAACAAATAGGAGCGCTTACCTTTTTTGCAGGACACTTCTTTAAAGAAGCAATTCAGCCTCCTTATGAGTTTAATGAATTATTGAAGCAGTGTTATAGTGTAGGTAACAGATCATTACCATTGGTAAGTTTAACAGGGTTCATAATTGGGTTGGTACTTACCTTACAAACTCGACCGACTTTGCAGGAATTTGGAGCCGTTTCATGGATGCCGTCTATGGTTGGAATATCCATAGTAAGAGAAATTGGTCCGGTTATAATTGCATTAATATGTGCTGGAAGGGTGGCCTCAGGGATTGGGGCTGAACTTGGTTCTATGAGAGTTACGGAGCAAATAGATGCCATGGAGGTTTCTGGTACAAATCCTTTTAAATTTCTCGTGGTTACCAGGATTACAGCGACCACGCTGATGGTTCCGTTGTTAGTCATTTATGGAGATGTTTTGGCATTGTATGGTTCTTTTTTAGTCGAACATTTCAAAGGAGATGTTTCAGCCCGCCTTTTTTTTAATCAGGTGTTCAATGCTTTAAACTTTAGTGACTTAATCCCGGCCGTAATCAAGTCAGTGTTCTTTGGTTTTGCAATTGGTTTAGTAGGATGTTTTAAAGGATATTATTGTGAAAAGGGAACGGTAGGGGTAGGTTTAGCAGCTAACACGGCAGTGGTAATGTCATCCTTGTTGATATTTATACTCGATTTTATAGCAGTGATAATCTCCGATATTTTCTACGATTTATGAAATCTCTCGAAAACATACAAGAACAGCATAAAGAAGAACAGCTTGAAACTAATGATGCCATCATTATTGTGGAAGATCTTGAGAAAAGTTTTGCCTCAAACCATGTTTTAAATGGTTTTAATATGAAGCTTTTTAGTGGTGAGAATCTTGTTATTATGGGAAAATCCGGTTCTGGAAAATCTGTGATGATTAAATGTTTGATTGGTTTGATGAAACCAGACAGGGGCGTTATTAATATAATGGGTAAAGATATAGTTCACCTCGACCAGTCTTCCTTAGATGAATTAAGAGCCGATATCGGATTCTTATTTCAGGGAAGTGCGTTATACGATTCTATGACGGTTAGAGAAAACCTTGAATTTCCCTTGCGTCGCCATCGTGAGCGTTTTGGGAAAAATATAGAAGTTGATCATATGGTGTTAGAGGCGCTTGAGAGTGTCGGCTTGGCTCATACTGTAGATTTAATGCCCGGAGAGTTGTCAGGAGGGATGCAGCGAAGGGTGGCCTTGGCACGGACCCTAATTATGAAGCCGAAAATTATTTTCTATGATGAGCCTACCAGTGGTTTAGACCCCATCACCTCTAAAGAAATCATTGTACTAATGAAAAAGATCCAACAACAATATAAAACATCTGCATTAATCATAACACACGATGTTGATTGTGCGAGAGTGATTTCAGATCGTATGATATTATTGGTTGATGGAGTGAATTATGCAGAGGGAACCTATCAGGAATTAATTAAAGTAGATGATCCGAAGGTAAAGGCCTTCTTTAAATAAAATTAATATGGCACGTTCAGCATCAGAAAGATTAAGGTTAGGAATCCTGGTTACCGTAGCTACTGCATTCTTAGTGGTGGCAGCCTATTTAATTGGAGACAAGGAAAATATGTTTAGTAAAACATTTTCGATTGGTGTTCTTTTCAACAATGTAAACGGACTTAAGGAAGGGAATAATGTGCGTTTTTCCGGCGTTAATGTAGGTACGGTTAAAAGCATAACCATGCAAAACGACACGACGATTAAAGTGGTAATGGTTTTAAAAGAGGAAATTCAACCATTTATTAAGAAAGATGCTGTTGCTACGATCGGAACTGATGGCTTGGTTGGAAATATGATTATTAATATCATTCCAGGCAAAAATACCCATGAACCTGTGCAAGATGGTGATCAGATAAAATCATATAGTAAAATAGGAGCAGACGACCTATTGAGCACGCTGAGTGTAACCAATGAAAATGCAGCCTTGCTTACAGCCGATTTGCTCAAAGTAACGGAGGCCCTTACAGAAGGAAAAGGAACCCTGGGAAGACTTTTAAACGATACCACCATGGCTGAAGATTTGAGTAAGACCTTGACAAACTTAAAATATGCCAGTTATAAGGCAACCACTTCTTTAGAACAGCTTAGTGCGACCTTAAATGGGGTAGATAGGGAAAATAGTATCGCTAATGTATTATTTAAAGATACCCTATCAGGAATGAGGTTAAAAAGTGTAATCAGGGATCTGGAGAATTCGGGAGAAAATCTTGATTCGCTGCTAACAAACCTTAACCTTATCGTGTATGATATAAAAGGAGGTAAGGGAGCTTTAAAATATTTAACAACCGATACGGTATTGGTGCAGCAATTAGAGAAGACCATTCAAAATATAGAATCAGGGACAGAGAGCTTCAATCAAAATATGGAGGCGTTAAAGCACAATTTTTTATTTCGAAGATATTTTAAGAAACTCGAAAAAGAACAGGAAAAGCAAAATGATTAACCGTTTTAAATCTTAATAATATCAGAGGGGGTTTCAACAAGTATTGATATTTCACCTCTGATGGCAATGGGTTGCTTCATTATATCGGGATGGTGTTGTATAAGTTTAATCCAGTCTTCCGAAGAAAAGTCCTGTCGTTCAAATTTAGATTTATAAGCAGGGTGATCCTGATTGATTAAATCTTTGATTTTTATATTTAACCGGTCTGCTATTTCCGCTATCTGGGTCCCGGTCAGTTTCGTTTTAAGAATATCTACTTCCTGGATCGGAATTCCTTCTGCCTTAGCATAGGCCAATGTTTTTTTAGCTCTCGTAGAATTTGAACTATAGAATAAGGTAATCTGCCTGTTTGATGTTGCAATTTCTCCCATGACTGTAATTTTGATGATTAATCTTTTAACAGATAAGATAATTTTTCACTGTCAATGACATATTCGGTAATGGCAAATGCTGCTTTTCTGCTTTTTCTGAATTGTTTTATAAAATCACTGATCGCATCCTCCAATAATTGATGTTCTTCCCTGAATTTTTGAGCATCGTAGGTGAACGGATCGCTCATGATCTCTTCAATATGCGTTAAGTGTTTTGAGGTCTGGCCTAACAGCGATTCACATCTTTTGGTTATTTCCAATAAGTTCACTTCCAGATCTCTTACCTTATCAATATGCTTTTTATCGGTTAGCCATATAAAATACTTATCTATCAGATGATTTAAAAATTTTAAATCATCTTGATAAAATTCTAAATCTGATTGCCAATGTTCCGTAAGCACAAAAAGTTCTTCCCAATTGGCTTTTGGGATATAATCGTCTTTTGGCCTATATCTAAAGTCATTCATGACGGAATATTTTAGTATTTAAAGGTAGTGAATGATGAGTTTTTTTTAAATGATAAAAATCATTTTAACATCTGTTTTACAGTTGTTTATGATATGATGGTTCCATCTTCCATTTCAATGATGCGGTCGGTTTCATTAGCAAAATCAGTATCATGTGTTACGATTAATAGCGACATGCCCTGTTCTTCCTTTAATTCTTTAAATATGTTTAGAATGTTATTCGAATTATAGCTGTCTAAATTTCCTGTAGGTTCATCGCCCATAAGAATTGAAGGATTGTTTATAAGGGCTCTTGCAATAGCAACACGTTGTTTTTCACCACCGGAAATTCTGCTGGCTCTTTTTTGAGCAATGTGTTCAATGTTGAGCATTTTTAGCTTTAGCATAGCATCGTGTTCAATTTCTTCAGAGGTCTTAATACCCAGTTTTTTAGCAGGTAACATGATGTTTTCCAGTACGCTGAATTCAGACAGGAGGTAATGAAACTGAAAAACAAACCCAATACTTTCGTTTCTTAAATGAGCCAGTTCCTGCTGATTTTTACCGGTAACCAATTCTTTATTAATGAATAGTTTTCCTTCGTAAGCAGTGTCGAGGGTAGAAAGAATGTAAAGAAGTGTAGATTTCCCACAGCCTGACTTCCCCATGATACTCACAAATTCTCCTTTTTTTATTTGTAACGAGATGTGATGAAGTACGTGAAATAGTACGGGCTTTTTAAAATATTTATCAATATTATTTGCTTCTAAAACCAATTCCATATCGTTTAATTCTAAGTGCCCCTGATAATTCGTACCGGGTCTATTTTTTTTGCCTTTTTAGATGGAAAATATCCTGCTATAAAAGTGGAGATTAATGCAAAGCCTGAGCCGATAATATAATACCATATGTTATAATTAATCGGATAGGTACTTATAGTAGGTAACGCTTCCGTTTCAAAAGCAATAGTATCTATAATTCTTGACAGGATATAACCGATTGTAAGGCCTAATACGGCTCCAATGATGCCAATGATGATAGCTTGACTCATGAATATTATTTGTACATCTGTACCCGAAAATCCTGTGGCTTTTAAAATAGCAATGTCTTTCATTTTTTCATAGATCAACATATTCAGGATATTGTATATCCCAAAACCTGCAACGATTAGTAATGTAATCGAAACTGCATAGGTGATCAGGTTTCTGATATTTGATCCTGTCTCAAACTGAGCGTTGGCTTGTTTGATATCTACGGCCTTTACTTCAAATTGTTTTTCTAGCTTATCTGCTAATGAAACTGCAAGATCGATGTTCTTGAGTTTAATGTTAATATCGGTAATAAAATTTTCAGCCTCTCCCTCTAGTTTTTGTACTGTTTGTAAATTAGCAAAACTCTTTATGTTGTCAATGTCAGCGATACCGCTTTGGTAAATTCCAACGATTTTTAAAGGAGATATAACACCATTTACCGTACTTACCTGAACCCTGTCACCCAGACTCAAAGACATTTTTTTGGCTAAACCGGCTCCAAGTAAAATACCATTAAGGTTGTTCTTAAGGTCTTCAGGGCTCCCCTCCACAATGTAATCGGCAAGGTTAGATAACCTAACCTCCTCCATAATGTCTACTCCTGTAAGTTGCCCTCCTAATTCAATTGAACCGGATAAGTAAAATATTTGAGCTTGTAATTGTGGGGTGGCACCCAGCACATTGGGATCTTGCTGTAAACTCTTTAAAATGGGTAATGCATTGTGAATTTTACGCTGACTTTGTTTTGGTTTTACAGAATGGGTAATCTGAAGTGCATCTTGAAACTCTTTAAAGTAGGCCACAGGCTGTTTTTTTGAAGGCTCAATTTCATTGTAAAGATGTATGTGTGGGGTTTGATTCAGAATGAGATCATCCAGCATATTATTCAGACCCGTCATGAAACTAACAAGCGTAATATAGGCACCGATACCAAAGGTAACTCCTAATGAAGCCGTTACTGTAGATTTCATCTTGGTTGTCAAATGCGTTTTAGCTATTGCAAGTAATACCCTCCAGTTAATCATGTCCCTGGTTTTAAAAGTATTGAATTTTCACTGAGTCCTTCGAGAATTTCCACTCGATCTAAACTTTCTAATCCGGTTTTAACTTCAACCTTTCCTTCTTTGGTGAGTACCTGGTTTTGTTCTATGAGGTATTCCTTAGGAATGGTAAGCACGTTTTTCTTTTGAGAAATAATAATGTTTCCCTCTCCGGATAAGCCGGGGTATAATACATCGGGGGGATTCTTAAACAATGCTTCAACCAAAAAAGTTTGGGATCTGTTATCCTTTGTTGGATAAATCTTATCAATGCCAGCTTCGAAGATCTGGTTTCCGTATGCGTCCAGAGTAATCAGTGTTTTTTGTCCCTTTTTTATGTGTACAATATCAACTTCATCAACCAACATTTCGATGATAAACTTTTCTTTACAACCAATTGTTCCCAAAGATTCCTGAATTGACACCAATTCTCCGGGATTCTTATAAAGCGCATATACCTTTCCGTTTAATTTACTTTTTACAGTGAAGTCTGTCGTATTTATTTTTGAGGTTTTATAATTGTTCTCTGCTTGAAGTAGTTGAGTGTTCAATTCATATTTAGTTCGGTTGAATTTATTCTTTAGTAAGGATAATTGATTTTTTGAAAGTTGGTAATTGAGCTCCTTGGTATCGTATTCCAGTTTAGAACCAATTTGTTGCTCCCAGAGATTTTTTTGCCGATAGTAATTGATAGAGTCGTTCTTGTATTTTAAAAAGGCGGTTTGAATTTCCTCTTCTATGGCATCGAGAATGGCAGCACTCCCTTCTAGGTTTTCTTTTGCAAGTTCATAGGCGAGTTTGGCGTTTTTTGTGTTTAAGAGAGGGGTGTTATTAATAATTTGAACAACAGGCTGGCCAGCTTTTACGATCGTACCTTCCTCAACGTAATTATAATCCAGTATGCCGCCAACAGCCGAATAGATGTTATAAAGGCTATCCGGCTGAATAGTTACAGAAGCATAAACGGATTCAACAATGTCTGATCGGATAGGTGATATTTTATTGTTATCTGAGGTACATGAAAGCAGGAGGGCAATAATAAAATAAACGCAATGTTTCATGATGCTCAGATTTTTTATTAAAAATCTAATTTCTATTACATTTTTAAAATGATATATATCATTTATCATCTGCCTCATCCATAGTACATTAGTGATGTAGATCCACGTATTTAATATGTGAAAAATTAAGAAAATGAAAAAAATATTAGTACCAACAGACTTTTCGGAACATTCAAATTATGCACTGCAAGTAGCGGCACAAATAGCTAAAAAATCTAATGCTAAAATTTTATTGTTCCATATGATGGGCATTGCTCAGTCCGTATTTATTTCAGAAGAAGATCAAAAACAAGCGGAAGCCATTTATTACCTGGAACTCACCAGGAAACGTTTTAATGAACTGCTTGAAAAGGATTTTATGAAAGGTGTCGAGACTGAAGTAGTGGTTCAGAATTATAAGATGTTTTCAGAAATGAATAATCTGGCACATGATAAAGGAGTAGATTTTGTGGTTATGGGATCTCATGGATATACTGGACTTTCTGAGATGTTTGTAGGTTCTAATACGGAAAAAATTATAAGAACTTCAGACTTCCCGGTGATGGTTATTAAAGAACCTTGTGAAAACTTTAATATGAAAAAGGTCGTTTTTGCTTGTGATTTTAAACCAGATGCCTTGAAAGCTTATAGAAAAGCAATGCACTTTTTTAATAATTTCGGTAGTGAAGTTCATTTACTTTATGTGAATTTACCTAATGAAGAATTCAGAAGTACTTCCGAATTAGATCAACGGGTAAATGAATTTTTAAGTGTGGCTAATGAGGGGGTTATAAATCCGAATCATAAGGTTCATTATTTTAATGATTATAATATTGAAAGTGGGATTTATGCATTCAGTAAAGCTATCGAAGCAGATGTTGTTTCCCTGGCCACTCATGGTAGAAAGGGAGTATCGCACTTTTTTATGGGAAGCGTTGGAGAAGACATAGCTACTCATGTTAATTTACCTGTAATTACATTTAAGATATAATTGAAATTTCCTTAGTATTACAGCTTATTTTATAAAAATATTGTACCTTTTTCTTTTCTTTTGAGCGGAGGGATAAATAACTTTGTAATTTTAAGCTGTGTTTCCAACCTATGAGGTTTTTTCAAGAAGACAAAGACATTTTTAATATACTTTCAGAGGCTATTTCAGAAGGGATTCTGGTGGTCGACGAGCATCAAAATATAGTAGCCACCAATAGTCCGATGGAACATATGTTTGGCTACGAAAAAGATGAACTCAAAGGCCAAAATCTAAACATACTTATTCCGCAAAATTACCATCAAAAACATGTCGGCCATTATGATGGTTATTTTGCAGAATCCAGCCAACGTAAAATGGCCGAAGGAAGGAAGTTAAGTGGAGTTAAAAAGAATGGAGAAGAGTTTTATGTTGAAATCGGACTGAACCCATTTCATATTTACGACAAGGTATATATAATGGCGATCGTGATGGATGTTACCAAGCGTATAGAGTCAGAGAACGTCATAAGAGAACTCAATGAACACCTTGAAGATAAAATAAAGCAGCGTACCAAAGCACTGCGGGATTCTGTGGCTCAGCTCACCAAGGAAGTTAGGTTGAGAATTGAAGCAGAGAGTCAGGCCAAAATTGCATTACAAAAGGAAAAAGAACTCAATGAGTTGAAGACTAAATTCCTGTCGATGGTTTCTCATGAGTTCAAAACCCCACTGAGTAGTATTCTAACTTCTTCAATGCTCTTAGGTAAATATACGGAGGGAGAGCAACAACCAAAAAGAGATAAACATATAAATACCATTAAAGGAACCGTTAGAAATTTAAACGGTATTTTAAACGATTTCCTTTCAATCGAACGTATCGATTCAGGTAAGATTGATTATAAATTTGCCAAATTCAACTTAAGTAAAGTTTTTAATGAAATCTTATACGATGCGAACATGACGCTTAAGTCTGGTCAGAAAATTCAGTTTCCGGATGATATTGATGAGTATGTAATTGCTCAGGATGAAAAGATTTTTAAACTTATACTATCCAATATTATTGGGAATGCCATAAAGTACTCCCCTGAAAATTCCACCATTTTTATAGAAGTTGCCTTCAAGGAAAATAACAATTTCCTCTTTACCGTCCGAGATGAGGGAATTGGGATTCCAAAGGAGGACCAAAAACATATTTTTTCGCGTTATTTTAGAGCCCAGAATGCATTAATTACCCAGGGAACTGGTATTGGGTTAAATATTGTGAAAAGTCACGTAGAAGATCTGGGAGGAACTATAAGCTTTGAAAGTGAACTCGAAAAAGGATCAGTTTTTAAAATAGAATTACCAAATAAAACCAAATCATAAGGCTCATGAAAAAAGTACTGTTAGTTGAAGATGATGTTATACTAAGAGAAAATACTGCAGAATTACTGGAATTGTCTAATTATAATGTTGTTACCGCATCTGATGGTAAAAAAGGGGTGTTGTTGGCTGAGAAGGAATTGCCCGATATTATTGTATGCGATATTATGATGCCTGAATTAGATGGCTATGGTGTGTTAGAGGCTTTGTCTAAAAATGACCGAACCAAAAGAATCCCATTTATTTTTCTTTCGGCAAAAACGGAGCGAAATGAGGTAAGAAGAGGAATGAACCTCGGAGCCGACGATTATATTACGAAACCATTTGAAGAAGAAGAACTTATTAACGCAATCGAAAGTAGACTTGCTAAAGTTCGAATTTTAAGTGATATGAATCAGGTTGAGGCGTCTAATGGCGATCGTGAAGATGAGATCGCTAATATTAATCAGCTTAAAAATTACTTTTTAGACGAAGGAGAAATGTTCACTTATGAAGAAGGAGCCTTGATTTATTCCGAAGGTAATCACTCTAACTATATGTTCCTGATAGAGGAGGGAATGGTTAAGTCTTTTAAAATAGACGAACAAGGAAAAGAATTGATAACAAAGGTGAGTAAAGAAGATGACTTTTTTGGATACAGTTCTTTTACTCAGAATATCCCCTATAAAGAATATGCCAAGGCGATTAAAAACACAACCGTCTACGCAGTGAAAAAAGACATACTCTCTACGATCCTTAATGATAATAAAAAGCTATCTATAGAAATTGTTGATTTCTTAGCGGAAGGATTAACCGAATTTAATAACCAATTACTTCAAATGGCCTATGGTTCGGTAAGAAGGAAAACAGCTGCTACCATTCTTCAATTTGTAGATCAGTTTGATAGGAACAAAAGTGAAGGGATAAAGATTTCACGTAACGATTTAGCAAGTGTTGCCGGAATTGCTCCTGAAAGTTTCATAAGAACGTTGTCAGAACTTAAAAAAGAAGGGTTGATTGCTGTAGAAGGACGAAACATCAAAGTCCTGGATATTGAACGTTTGAGAAATGTAGATTAAGATCATTTTTTTATAGAGGTTTGATATATATCATATTTAACGGTTAAGAGTTTAGATAATTTTGTTATTGTAATAAATAACAAAATGAAAAACATATTAATACCTACTGATTTTTCCGATAATTCATGGAATGCAATCGTATACGGGTTGACGCTTTTTGAAAAAGAAAGGTGTCAATTTTATTTGCTTCATGTAGAAGATCTGGGTATGTATGCTTTTAATGATACCGCTACACTTCCGTATAACTCAACCATTGATAAAAAACAGATTGATCGCTCAAAGGCTAAATTAAAAAGTCTGCTTGGACGAATATATGAGAAATTCCCGGGTACAAATCATAGCTTCGGGATATTGGTGGAGTATGATTTTCTTGTAGATGCCATTAAAAAACAGGTGAGTGAGAAAAAAATAGATCTAATTATTATGGGAACCAAGGGAGCCTCTAGCCTTAATAAAGATATTGTAGGAAGCCATACCAGTGATGTGATTACCAGGGTGAAATGTCCGCTACTGGTGATTCCTGAAAAGGCGAAGGCAAAGATCCCTCAGGAAATAGCCTTTCCAACGGATTACAGAATTTTTTATCCACTCAATGTATTGGTAACCTTGATGGATTTAGCACAAAAACATGGTGCTTCTATTCGCTGCTTACATGCCGTTAAAGAGCACTTTGAACATTTAGATCAGGAGCAGTTAAAGAATAAAGAATTATTAGATGATTATTTCGATAAGTTCAATCATAGTTTTCATCAGGTTACCAGTAAGCGACTAGATAAAGCGGTACAATGTTTCACGGAAAGCCGGGATATTGATATGATAGCCATGGTGGCTAAGAATCTTAATTTCTTTCAACAAATTCTCTTCAAACCTACGGTTGCGGAAATTAGCTATCATACCCACATACCATTTCTGGTATTACACGAACAAATAAGTTGATCATGCATGATAAATATCATGTTATTTAAACCTTCGAAGCAGTAATTTAGCACTGATAAAAGATTAGTTCTTTGAGTTAATTAGTATTGAGGTATACTTAAAAGAAAGAGGTGTCAAAAGACACCTCTTTCTTTGTTTTTAGTTCATACTAAAACATGATATTGTGATATACCATACTTTTAAGATCCTTTGGAAGTCCTGTTCTGATATCTTCCAGTTCTCCCAAAGAAATGTATTGTCTTAAGGCGATAAAGGTCGTGATTATATATTGTTCAGCCTTTTCATCTGATCCGAAATCATGTATAGAGGAGCTCCCGTCAAAAGTACGTACCAAATCGATAAACGCCGTCATGTTTTTGATCCGTTTATGCTTGGTTCTTGTCGACCATCCGTTAACATAAACAGCCTTTAAAAACATAGGAAACTGAGCAATCAGCTGAAGCGATTCTTCGAAAGAGATTATTTCTCGAAGGCCATGTAAAATAGCAGATAAAACCCTTCCCGCTCTATCCGTGTCAGTACCCATGTCTAAATCTTTAGCATATTTCTTTAAAAAGCTGTTTCCTTCGGCTGCATATGCATTAAAATTGAGTGCCATAATTTCCAGAGTTTAATTCAACAACCACTACCTAACACTAGGTCCAAATATTTTAATAAGTTACGTATAAAATAGCTAATTATCAATGATTCAGTTGGTTATGATGATTATTGTCATTTTTTTTTCTTCGAAGCAACCGTATTTTTATAAGACACAAAAGTTCGGTAAAATGAAAAAAGTATTATTTCCCACTGATTTTTCTGATAACGCCTGGAATGCTATAAGTTATGGAGTCCAGTTGTATAAGGATATAGCTTGCGATTTTTTTGTGTTACACACCTATACACCTCCTTTTTACAGGGTAGATTATGCTTTAGGAGGTCCTGTATTTAGTGCGGTTAATGATCCTGAAGTTGATATTGTCCTGGAAAATATGGACCATACCCTTAAAGATCTATCCAAATACTATTTTAACGAAAAGCATCGGTATTATTCGCGTAATGCTTTTAATATTTTAACGGATGAAATAAATAAAGTGTCTGATAAAGAACAGATCGATATTATTGTAATGGGAACGAAAGGGGCAACAGGAGCAAAACGAATTCTATTTGGTTCCAATACCGTTTATACCATTCGGAAGGCAAATATTCCAATATTAGCAGTGCCGGATGACTATCAGTATGCTGAGGTAAATCAACTACTCTTTTTTACCGATTATTTGCGTCCTTATAGAGAAGATGAATTGGAGCCTTTAAAAGAAATCGCTCGATTACACAACGCAACGATTACCATACTTTATGTTTCCGAAGGTTATGATTTAACGAATGGTCAGTTATCAAATAAAGAAAGCTTGAAAGAGGCCTTGGAGGGATTGACCTATGAATTTAAAGAGAACACTAACACTAAGGAAACAATGACTGAAACATTAGAAAGC
Organism: Zhouia amylolytica; assembly: GCF_900116365.1. GTDB lineage: Bacteria > Bacteroidota > Bacteroidia > Flavobacteriales > Flavobacteriaceae > Zhouia > Zhouia amylolytica. The sequence goes on from NZ_FPAG01000003.1 coordinate 186,266, forward strand.
TACCTGGAAGATTCGCAATATGATATGCTTGTAATGATGAACAGGAAGCATTCGTTTCTGGAGCGATTATTGACCAGACAACAAGTGGAAAAAATTGGTTTTAATTTGAAGATCCCTTTTTTAGTTTTAAGAAGTAACGAAGCCATTAATTGGTAAAAACTCAACTACCATAACTATCAAAACATAGCATTTTTTAAAATACTTATTTTATTTTTTAAAAGAACCGGAATCTTATTCGATGTTTATTTCATTGAAGTAATCTTGCCATGGAGGTCTACGATGATTTCTTTTATCTTTTTTCTGATCGGTATTAACAAATGAAGGTTCTTTTTTTCGATTATATTTGTTCAAATCTTATCAAGTGTGAGTCAAAAATATATTATTATCTGTCTTTTTATGTTGGCATTGGTGGGGTGTGGTGATAATCAATCAAAACCTTCTAAAGAGCCAAAATTCACGAATAATTTAGTTAATGAATCGAGTCTGTACCTTAAACAGCACGCACATAATCCGGTACATTGGGAGCCATGGAATGATAGCCTGTTTAACACAGCTCAGGATGCAAATAAATTATTGGTGATTAGTATTGGTTATGCTTCTTGTCATTGGTGTCATGTAATGGAAAGAGAGACATTTCAGGATACGCTGATCGCTGAATATATGAATGAAAAGTTCATTAATATTAAAGTTGACAGAGAGGAGCGCCCTGATATCGACCAATTATACATGACGGCGGCTCAAATAATGAACGGGAATTCAGGATGGCCTTTAAACGTGGTGGCACTTCCGAATGGTAAGCCATTATATGCCGGTACTTACCATAGTAAAGACGAGTGGGAAGTAGTGCTAAAGAAAATGGTGAGCTTTTACAATCAATATCCTGATAAGGCCAACGAGTATGCCAATTCAATTGCCGCTGGAGTTAAACAAATAAATGCTATTATCGACATTCCAAAAGAGCAAATCACCTTAGAGGATGTTAAACAAGCTGTAGATAGCTGGTCTGAACAATGGGATCTCTTGTATGGTGGTGATAAGGGAGGTCAAAAATTTATGGTTCCTGAACGGATAAGTTTTCTTATGAAATATGCTTTTTTATCTGATGATCAGCTGGCGAACACACATGTCAAAAACTCTTTGGATAAAATGGCACTCGGAGGCGTTAATGATGTTGTTGGTGGAGGCTTTTTCAGATATAGTGTCGATTCGCAGTGGAAGGTACCTCATTTTGAAAAAATGCTTTATGATAATGCACAGTTAATGAGTTTATATGCACAAGCCTATAAAAACTATCAAAATGAATTATATAAAGAAGTTTTGGAAGGTCTCATCGAATTTACGAAGAATGAAATGCATGATGAGAATGGGGGATACTTTGCCTCTATAGACTCTAATAGTGAAGGTAGGGAAGGGGGCTATTACCTATGGACCAAACAGGAGTTGAAAGAAATTCTTAATGACGATTATGAACTGTTTGAATCACTTTATGGAATAGCGAATGAACCATTTGAGGGAGCCTATTATAACCTTTACAGGTCAATGAGTTTAGAGGATTATGCCAAACAAAACAACCTTGAACTCGCAAACGTGAAGCAACGAATTGAAGGCTGTATTAATAAACTTGCAAAAATCAGGGAGGAACGTGTTAAACCGGTGGTAGATGAAAAGAAGATTACCTCCTGGAACGCATTAATGATTAATGGATTTGTGGATGCATATAAAGCCTTAGGGGATGAGAATTTATTGAATAATGCCATGAATACAGCGGCATTCATTTTGAATGAGGGTATTGATGCCAAAGGTGAATTGAAACATACACTAAATGATAATGTAAAATCAGAAAGTGGATTTTTAGACGACTATGCATTTACTATCGATGCCCTGATCGAATTGTATAAAGTTACTCTCGATGAAATGTATATTGATAAGGCTAGCGGACTTATGGATAAGGTGATGAAGCTATTTTATGAGCCTGATTCAGGGATGTTTACCTTTAATCAGGGTACTGTTGTGTTCTCAGAACTCGTTAAAACAGATGATGGTGTTATACCATCACCAAATACTTTAATGGCAAAGAACTTTTTCCAATTATATCATATCAAGGGAGAAAATGCATATGAATCATATTATGAAAAAATGCTTTCCAATATGAAGCCTTCTTTAATTAAACACCCTGCCAACTATGCGAAATGGCTCAACCTTTCTTTAAATGAGGCCTTTCCTTTTTATGAAATAGTCATAGTTGGAGAAAATGCCTTTTCAAAGGTTAACAAAATAAATAATAATTATTTGCCTAATAGTATTGTGATTGGCACTAAAGGGCCTTCGACTTTGAGTCTTTTTGAAAATAGATATGTTGAAGGGCAGACATTTATTTACGTGTGTCAAAATAAGACCTGTAAATTACCTGTAAAAGAAGTAGAGGTAGCTTTAGAGCAAATGAGCGATTTTTAGCGCTTGATATAAGAAATAAAAAAACCCGATTTTGAGCATACTCAAATCGGGTTTTTTTATTGGGTTAGTTTATTGAAATCAAAGAAAGTTCATCGTTGTTCCTGGCGATTAGAAGTGCCTTTTTATTCCCAACAGTAATAATTGAAGCATCTTTTACATCTCCACCGGCCCATAAATTAATATCATTGTTTGGTATTACCTTATAATTTCCGTTTTGGGATAATTGTAATAACTGTCCATAACTTGCATCATTCCTTGGGGTTTCCACCTCAGAGCCATAAAGATTACCTAATAGCAAGATTTCTTTTTCTTTGTTGTCAGTAAAGTGGTCAACTATAATTTTGTTAACCGACGATAACTGGGCGTGATTTTCTAAGGGTTTAAATTCAAATGAAGTGCCCTTATTAATCAATAGACTGGTAGCAAAATTATTTGCTTCATATGATATGCCTTTCTCAAGTTCCTGACCATAGATGTCTTTGATATTAGCATTTCCATATTCGTTGTACGTCTTGAATTTCTTCTTAATAAAAGGCATTTGTCCGGAAGAACACTCTCTTCCTCTTACAGGATAAATTTCATTTTTTTGTTGATACCCTAAAACGATATCGTCGGTATCGTTCTTGTCAAAATCGTTAACAAACATAAAGAAAGGCTCATCTTTTGTCGCTTTATATTTATAATTCAGTCCTAAGTTACCGGCTATAATATCGGCATCGCCATCCTGGTCAATGTCCTCAACAGCTAAGCTGCTCCACCAACCAATTTCTTTGTCAAGGCCATAGTCAGAAGTTTTATTAATAAATCCGTCCTTTTCATTAATAAATATTTCAATCGGACCCCATTCATTGGCAACAATAAGATCGGCGACATCGTCATTATTTATATCGTGCCACAGGGAAGCAGTAATCATGGTATGGTCTAACATATCCGGTATTTTACTTTCTGTAACATCGACAAATTTAACTTGGTCTGCACTGCTTTGGTTTTCTAATAAGTAGCTTTTTGAATAGCGGCCATAAAAACCTGGTTGTACACGAGTCCCTATAAAAAGATCTATATCTCCGTCGTTATCGTAATCATTAGCACTAATTCTTAAGCCACTACCTGTTATCTCCGGTAAAGCTGAAATATTTTTACTGAAATTACCTTTACCGTCATTTACATATAAGCGATCTTGGTAGTAAGGATGGTTGGGCTCATATTCATAGCCGCCGCTAATGACATATAGGTCCATATCGCCATCCTGGTCAGCATCAAAGAATAGTGCACCCGTATCTTCATGATTTGAATCACCGGAGAACGGAGTAACCTTCTTTTCAAAGGTGCGATTGGATGTCTGCAGGTAAATGGCACTAGCCTGATCTTTGGCTCCACCTATAAAAAAATCTTCCAAACCATCACCGTTAACATCAGCAACAGCCAGAGCAGGTCCTAATCTTGACATTCTATGAGGTAGAAGCGTTTCCTTATAGAAATCGTTAAAATCATTTTCAGTATGGGTATAAGCGATTCCGGTTTCTTCGGTAATGTCTTTAAATAACTTATTATTTGGATTTTCAGCCACTGCCTCATCGCTTGTTCCCTCAGGATAGCTTATTTCTAATTCTTGTCCACCCTTTATATTCGTTAGAGCAGTTATTTTGTTATCAGGCCAGATAACGCGAATGCTATCAATATCTGGGGTGTTTCCAAGACCAAAATGTATTTTATCAGCGGTAGCAGATTGAAACCCTCTGGAGAAATAATTCTCAGCAATTTGTTTCCCCTTCTCACTATACAATTCAATACGTGAACCAACCGCAAAAACGTTGTCTTTAGACCCTTTAAGTTTAACCTTTATGTAATTGTTTTCGGAAATGGTGTTGTTTTGGTAAATAAAAGACATACTAGCCGAATTGTTCACCACGATATCCAGATCACCATCATTGTCTAAATCGGCATAAGCAGCTCCATTTGAATTCGACTCAGGTTGCTTGAGCTTTAATTTTTTAAAGCTTAGATCCGAATTGTTTAGATAAAAGTAATTCTCCTTTTTTCTTAATGGCATTTTATCCATTAAGTCTTTTATGTAACTCTGGGTTTCAATTGCTTCGTTCTCAATAACTTCCTCTTGCTTTTTCTTGCGATATCGTACAAAATCGTTATTTCTAAAATCTCTTTTTATACCATTAGAAACAAAAATATCTTTATACCCGTTATTATCCATGTCAAAAAATAATGGGGCCCAGCTCCAATCAGTGCTCGATACATCAGCTAACTGAGCTATATCGGAAAACATCGGATTTCCTGTTTCAGCGTCAATTCCATTGTTGAGCTGAAGTGTATTATACATGTATTGATGATGTAACCCGAGATTGACATGCTTGTAAAAACGCTCAGGGTTCATCCCGCTCATACTGGTTTTCTGGGTATAATTATCCTCTGCCATCATATCGACAGCCATGATGTCCAGAAGGCCATCATTGTTAATATCTGCAATGTCATTACCCATTGAAAAATTAGATACGTGTCCGAATGATTGTAAAGAAACCTCTCTGAAAGTTCCGTCCTGATTGTTGATGTATAAATGATCTTTCTCTGAAAAGTCATTGCCGACGTAGATGTCAGGCCATAAGTCGTTGTTGAGGTCACCGATGGCTACACCCAATCCAAATCCAAGCATATTGTTGATAATACCAGCTTTATCAGATACATTAACAAATTTTCCATTGTTGTTTTGGTACAAGCGTTCACCTCTGTAAGTGCTGTTTTTATCAATGAGTTGATCGATCGAATTTTCATCGTACAATTCGATCCCATGGTTGATAACAAACATGTCCAGATCCCCATCCTTGTCGTAATCTAAAAAGGCTGTTTGTGTAGTAAAATCAGGAAGATCTAAACCGTATTCTTTAGCCTTATCTTCAAAGACAGGAATACCGTTTTTATTAAGTCCGGTGTTAATAAGAAGTTCATTACGTCTCTTTTCAGCATCTTTTATTTTACCTGACTTACTGTAGTAAATATCCATGAGTCCATCATTGTTGATATCTACTACGGTAACTCCTGTACCAAATCCATATCCTCCTTGTGCATTTGCTTCCTCAGTTACGTCCTTGAACTTCATATCACCTTGGTTCAAATAGAGTTTGTTCGATTTTAAACAATCGACAAAATAGATATCCAGAAGATCATCGTTGTTAAAATCTGCCACCGCAACGCCACCGCCATTGTAATAATATTCATAAAACAACCCGTTCATATAGGTAGTTTCTTTAAGCTCATTATTAAAATGGATGCCAGTAGTATTTTCAGAAAGAACAGTAAACAGCTCCTGTGTTTCGACCGCTTTTTCCGGTTCTTTTGTTTCTTTTTCTTTGCAAGATGCAAGAAATGTAAGTATAAAACTTAGTGTGATTACTTTTTTCATTCGTTTATCATTTTCGGTGAAAAAGATAGAAAACCCACCTGATAAAACAAATGGGTTTTCTTTTAATTAATCTTATGAGTATTGATAATTACCGTTAATCATAACCTGGATTGTTTGGTTTTAGATTAGGGTTTTTGTCAATCTCACTTTGTGGGATAGGGAATAAGTAATCTCGATCGTTCCAGGTACGGGTTTCCCAAACTTCTTTTCCATCGTCAATTAAGTCGCCATTTGCATCCATGTCGACTCTGTAAATGGTTAAGACTTCCGGGTCTCCTGCAATTCCCCATCTTCTGATATCCCAGAAACGATGTTCTTCAAATACGAGTTCTATTCTTCTTTCGTGTCTAAGTTTCGCTCTTAATTCATCCTGTCCGGCTAATGCTATTGGTGGCATGTTAGCACGGTCTCTTACAGTATTGATAGCTTGTACAGCCAAATCTAGGTTGTTGCCCGATTCGATAAGAGCTTCTGCATAGTTTAAATAAACTTCAGCAAGTCTGATATAAATCCAATGCTGTGTGCTTATTAAATTGTGGTTTCTGTCTTCCTGAATGAATTTTTTCAATGAGTATCCGGTTCTGGTAAAGTCACCACTTGTAGCAATGCTTTCTCCTCCTCCTGGACGGTGCTCGATTGTGAAGCCTTTCCACTCAGCACCATCGTACAAGATAGAAGCGTAAAATCTAGGATCTCTACCTTCATATGGGCTTGCCGGATCATAACCTGATCCTGCTTCTTCAGGACGCAAACCAGTAGCTTGCATTTCATATTGATCAACTAAATTTTGAGTTGGTCCTGTTCCTCCCCAACCACTAATTTCTCTGGTCGATTTAGGAGTGTTGAATAGGTTCGCATAGTGCCCTTTATCTGGATCTTTAAACTGAACATCAAAAATCACTTCTGGGGTGTTATCATCCAAAAACACATTTTGATAATCCGGATCCAGAGAGTGTGTTCCTAAATCAATAACCTGCTTAGAAGCACTGGCAGATTCCGCATATTTTTCTTGATATAAAAGTATACGACCTTTCATGGCTAATGCTGAAGCTAAACCACCTCTCGTTGAAGCAGCGCTTTCTGCATTTTGAAATAAAGAAATTGCAGTATCGAATTCTTCAACTATAAAGTTCAAGGTTTCTTCTTCTGAATTTCTGGATACCAATAGGTCGTCGTCCAGTTCCTGAGGTTCAGTTATAATCGGCACACCACCAAAAGTTCTTAGGAGGTATGAATAATAGAAACCTCTAAGGAAATGTGCTTCAGCCTTTAAACGGTTTACTAAACCTTCCGATCCTTCTAATTGGTCATAATTAACAATGAAGTTATTTAACCTTCTGATCTGGCTGTAGCTGTTTGACCACAAACCATTAAAAGGTGAATTACCCGCAGTGATATTAGAAGGGTTAAAAATCGTATTAGAAGCTGGCCAAGGGTATGAGTTCTCTGCATCATCAGTGGCAGCATCTAACATATACCATCCTCGGTTAAAACCATGAGGAATACCAGAATATACTTTGTTTAAATACGTCTCAGCAAATGCCGGATCTGTGAAAATTACATCAGATGAGATGGCAGTCTGAGGTTCCAGTTCAATAGAGTCCTTGTTACAAGAATATAACAACGACAATGCTATGGTTAAACAAGATAATATCTTTATTTTTTTCATTGTAAACGTTTTATAGTTGAATGTTAAACCCTAGGCTATAAACCTTTTGTTGTGGATAAAACCAACCTCTCTGTTGTGGGTTTTCAGGATCAAGTTGTTTAATATCAGAAATGGTAAATAAGTTTCTCCCATTAAGATATACTCTAAATTTATCAAGTCCAATTTTTTCTGCAATTGAATATGGTAACGTATAACCTATTTCTAAGTTTTTAAAACGTAAATAGTCACCAGCTTCTACCCAGTAAGATGAAACTCTTTCGTTTACGGCATTATTAGCTAAGGTAAGTCTTGGATAACTCGCATCAGGATTAATAACATTTCCATCAGTTCCTATTTGCGCACGCCCAAGGTGTTTATCGAATACTTTACCTCCGTTAAAGAACGCCCAAGACGCCTCCTGAGATAAATACATATCGAAGTTAGCAGCCCCCTGGAAAAGCGCAGAGAAATCAAACTGCTTATAGCTGAAGCCAAGGTTAATACCATAAGATATTTCTGGAGTAGTTCCACGTCCGATCACGGTTCTGTCATCGGCGTTTACGATTCCATCTCCGGTTACATCAACATATTTGATATCTCCCGGTTGTGGGTTTTGTGTTTGGTAAACCGCACCTGCATCACCTGTTTGCTGTTGAGCATTTGCATTAAGATCGTCAATCTCTTGTTGTGTTAAAAACAATCCGTCAGCTAAATAACCATATCTGGTACCTAGAGATCTTCCTGTTTGCCTTAGTAGATCACTTACTGATTCTGACTCGGCGATATCAATGATTTCGTTTTTAGCATATCCAAAATTGAAATTCACAAAATAAGTGAAGTCCTTGATGGTATTATTGTGATTTAAAATAATATCAATCCCTTTGTTGTCTACAATACCAATATTTTCAAGTGGTAACTGACCTCCAAATGTAGAAGGTACCTCTAAAGCTCTGCTTGTTAAGATATCAGTAGTTCTTTTATAGAATAAATCAGTTTCTAAGCTGAATAGGTTATTCCATAATCCTAATTCAATACCAAGGTTGTAAGTTTCTGCTTTTTCCCAGGTAGTCAATGGATCAGGGATACCGTTACTTGAAAGTGTTTTAGAAACGTTACCATCATCGATAAAGGCCTCGTTAAAAGAGAATACTTCAATATATCTGAAAGGTTCTATACGGTCATTACCTAATTTACCGTATGAAGCTCTTAATTTAAGGTTGTTAACAACTTCCGAATTTTTCAGGAATTCTTCCTGAGATAATCTCCATCCTAAAGAGAAAGACGGGAAAAAGTCAAATCTTGAATCCTCACTGAATTTGTAAGACCCATCATATCTACCATTAAATTCAAATAAATACTTATCAGCATAAGAGTAAGTAAACCTTCCGGCATAACCCATAATGGCAGTTTCGTAAGTAGCATTTGAGTTGGTTCTTGTAGCTTCATCACCTGCAACAAAGAAGTCTACTGATGTTCCAAGGAAGTTGGTTCTACCTGCAGATAAGATGTTGTATTCAGTTGCTGTTCTCGAATAGATAAGTTTAGCGCCTAAATCGTGTTCACCAAAACTTTTGCTATAGTTTAAGATAGCTTCAGTAGTTAACTGATAACCCTGTGCCATAGATTCAGAGAGACTGGCAGTTTCTCCTCGGTCAGCCGGAGTACTAAGGTTAAATTCCCCGGTATTGGCATTATAAGAGGTATAAGATGTTGGAACGGTAAATATTTTTCTTCTTCCAACGAAGTTATCGCGATTTTCATTGCTTCCACCGGCAGATCTGTCATAAGCTACCTGACCTGTGAAATCTAAACCGTCAACAGGGAGGTCAATGTTTAAAGCAAGTCTTGATTGAAATGCAAAATCCTCAGATTTGTTATATCCACCTTCGTTAATTGCTGGATATAAACTGAACTGCGAATACCCGCCATTTGAAAACTGGTTTACCTCTGTTGGTGGAGTTCTCATAATTCTTGAAAACAGAGTACCTGCAGACATTGCCGGACGCTCGGTGTTTTCGATATCACCACTAAAATCAGCTTGTAAATTGATGCGGTTACTGATATCTACATCAATATTAGATCTGAAATTAAATCGGTCATATCTGTTGTTTTCATATAAACCATCCTGGTATAAATACCCTAATGAGGTAAAGTAACGTACTTTTTCGTAGCTACCGCGAACAGAAAGGTCATGAGATTGAATTAAAGAATTAGATTTTAAAGTTTCATCAATCCAATCAGTGTTTGGATGGGTGTCAGGCGACGAACCATCTCTGAACAGATCAAGATCTGTTTGGTCGTAAGCCGCTGCAGTTCCATCATTAGCGTTAGCTTCATTTAAAAGCCTGGCATAATTGTAAGAATTTAAAAAGTCTGGCATTCTGGTTGGAACCTGAATACCTGAGTAAGAGTTTACACTAAGCTGAGGTTTAGAATCACCACCTCTTTTAGTGGTAACTAAAATCACCCCGTTAGCAGAACGCATACCGTAAATAGCTCCGGCAGCCGCATCTTTAAGGACACTGATACTTTCAATGTCATTCGGGTTAATACTATTTAAATCTCTTGGAATTCCATCTACTAATACTAATGGTGAATTCGAGTTTAAAGAGCTTAGACCTCTAATTCTGATCTGTGCGATATCAGCACCAGGCTCACCAGACGATTGTACGGTTACCACACCGGCCATTCTACCTGATAAAGCGCTACTTACATTAGAGGTAGCATTTTTAACAAGGTCTTCTGATTTTACGGAAGAAATGGAACCGGTTAAGTTAACTTTTTTCTGTTTTCCATAACCCACGACTACCACTTCGTCTAATTCCGCGGCATCAGATTGTAATTGAACGTTAAAATTGGATTGATTTCCAATTGAAAGTTCTTGAGTTTTGTAGCCTAAATAGCTAATCTCCAGTACATCACCGGATTTTGCTTTAATGGAAAATTTTCCATCAAAATCCGTCGCAACTCCTACGGTAGTATTTTTGATCATTACCGAAGCTCCAGGGATGGGAACCTTCGTTTCTGCATCAACAACAGTACCTGAAATGTCTCTTTCTTGACCAATAGCAAGGTTAAGAAAGAAAACCACAAATAAAAAGCTTAGAATTTTTTTCATTCAGTTGATTAAGTTGGTTAAACAAAATGATTCAAAGGTAAAACTAAGAAAATTTTAAACTGGTAGGACGTGAGCCCTACCAGTTTGTAAATAAACAAAAGTTTTTTATTTTCTTTTTATTTGCTAAAATTTTCGATTCGGTGTATAAAAAAGGCCCTTACGCTAGCGTAAGGGCCTTTTTTATGTTAAAATGTGTTTTTTATTTTTTCACCATAATAACTTCAACGTTATTTTTTTCTAAAGCAATCAGGTGTTCTTTTTCAAGTTGATCATCAGTGATTAATTTGTCTATTTTCTCAAAAGACGAAATAAAGGCAAGTCCCGACCGCTTAAATTTAGAAGAATCAGCAACCACAATTACCTCTTCTGCAATATCGATCATAATTTGATTAAGATACGCTTCTTCCATATGATGAGTGAAAACTCCCAGTTCAGGCTTAATGGCATCTACTCCTAAAAATAATTTGTTACAGTAGAGCTGTCTGAAATTGCGCTCCGCCATTGGTCCTACCAGAGACATTGAAAATTCCTTAAGATAACCTCCTGGCATAAAAACATCCAGGTTTTCGTATTTAGAAAGATTGTTTACAATGTCAAGTGCGTTACTGATTACCGTGAGTTTGGTAAAATCATTAAGGTTATTAGAGATCTCAAAGGTAGTCGTCCCGGAATCCAGAATGATGCTTTCTTCCTCTTCGATCATCGAAGCAGCTTTTTTACCAATAAGGCGTTTAACTTCCAGGTTGATTTTTTTCTTTTCAGTTACCGTTAAAGCAATATTACTGGTCTTAAAAGCACCTCCATGAGCACGAATTAAAAGTTTGCTTTTTTCTAGTTTGTCGAGGTCATTTCTGATAGTTACTTCACTAACTCCAAGTTCCTGGCTGAGTTCATTAACGTTAACCTGACCTTTAATGTCAAGGATTTCAAGTATCTTAGAACGCCTTTCGGCAGTTTTCTTTACTTTTCCTTTAGTTTCGATTTCCTTCATGTAGTAGAAGATGTAATTATTATCTCTTTTGATTTAAAAATAATAAAATACTTCGTAATATTTTAGAAACTATCAATTATTTCGATATAAAAAAAGGAGTGAAACAATTTCACTCCTTTTAAAAACTACTTAAAACAAACTAACAAACTAACTAACTAGCTCTTTAAAAGAACATTAGTATTTCCTGCTCCCTGAAGAGAAATATCTACAGGGGTATTGGTTTTCCAGTTACCATCCGTAAAGTCAGGGAAGTCGATTGATTTAGATCTGTTAGCAACTGAAACTTCACTAAGCAATCCAACAGCACTCCATGAAGCAGCATCATAAACGTCCTGATCTAGAGGAAGTCCATTTCTCAAACAATCGATCAATCGCCAGTCCATGATGAAGTCCATACCACCATGACCTCCAACTTTCTTAGCTAATTCACCTACTTTTTTAACGATCTCTGGTGTATATTTTTTTTCTATTTCTTTAAATTCATCTTCTTTCATCCAGCTATGTCCAACAGCAATTCTTCCTGGGCTAGGCCATTTTCTGGCAAAAGCTTTAGATCCGCTTACTAGATGAATCCTTGAATAAGGACGAGGCGAACTCACATCGTGCTGAATCATCATAGTGCGACCCTTTTTAGTGCGGATCATAGTTGAGTTCATATTCCCTCTGAATGGATTGTTTACATATTCTGAGAAGAAATCATCATCAGTAGCCAACTCTCTGGCGCGTGATGCCATATTAAAATCATTGCTGGACATTGATGATAAGTAATCCATCTGGTCTCCACGGTTAATGTCCATGATCTGACATATTGGACCAAGACCGTGAGTAGGGTATAGGTTACCATTACGTTTAGCATTTTCTTTAAGCCTCCACATGCTTTCGTAACCTTTCTTATTAAAGTTTAAACCAACAAGATCATGGATGTAAGCACCCTCTCCATGAACGATGTCGCCAAAGAATCCTTGTCTTGCCATGTTAAGAGTAAGAAGTTCGAAGAAATCATAGCAACAGTTTTCAAGCATCATGCAATGCTTCTTAGTTCGCTCTGAAGTTTCTACCAATTGCCAGCACTCATCCATGTTTTGAGCAGCTGGAACTTCAACCGCGGCATGTTTACCAGCTTCCATAGCATAAACTGCCATTGGCGTGTGCCATTCCCATGGGGTTGCAATGTAAATTAAATCAAGATCGTCACGATCACACATTTCTTTCCAGGCATATGCTTTACCATAGTAAAGATCCGGATTGTGCTTAGTGCCTTTTAAAAGTTTCTTGGCTTCTTTTGCCTTGTCTTCTCTAAGGTCACACAATGCTTTTATTTCTACACCATCAATATAACTCATTCGTTTAACTGCACCGGGACCACGCATACCTAAACCAATAAATCCAACTCTGACTTTATCAAGTTTTGGAGCAGCATATCCAGACATATTGAAACGTTGCCCGAGATTCCTGTTCTTGATGATAACTCCATTCTCTTGAGCAAAACCAGTTATTGTACTTCCGGCTAGTCCGATACCCGCAAGTGATGATAGCTTTAAAAAGTTTCTTCTATTATTGTTTTTCATAACTAAGATTAATTTGTTGATTTGTTTATATTGAAACCGTAGGTGTCAACGGCATTCTGAACGAATATTTTGTAGACCACTTCTTCCGGTAGTTCCAGGCCTTTGAAAGATCCCTTAAACTCAGGGGCGCTTAGGGTTTTGTTAGTAGCAAAGAAATCGTAATGATGTTGCCATAAGCTTTCAAAACGCGCTACGAGTTCTTCGTCATTCATAGAGCCATCATCTATAACATCGGTACCATAAATAATACGATCCTGATATTTAATGAAAAACGCTCGTACTTTTTCCCAGTTCTCCTTCGCTTGTAACTCAACATGGCATATCCGTTCTGCTAAATCGGTTTTAGTGTTTGGATAAAGGTCCAGACGCTTAGCAACTTCATCAATACTCCACTCCATACTAAAGAGGTGAAGTCCGACGTATTTCAGCTTAGGGAATTTCTTTAAAACATTATCTCTGGCCTCCATCTGTTTTTCATAAGATGGGAACTCCGGATGTAAATACATATGATATTCCGGGTGACCAGAAAAATAGTCCCTGTCTGAGTCAACAGTCATTTCATTCAGCGGAAGCCAGCAATTTTTAGGCTCTCCCTGATGACCGATTAAGAGAATATCGTTGTCAATTAAATATTGATAAATAGGGTCAAATCGTTCATCATCCAGCATTACAAAGTTTCCATCAAGATCCTTTACGCTTTCATCCATTCCGATGTTTTTCCAGATTTTTACCCCAACCGCTCCTCGGGAAATACCATCCTTTATTTGTTGTAAAGCATGAGGTAACCATTTGTCCGTATTCCAATATTGGGTGTCGAAAGACGTAATTTGTAATATTCTATCCGGATATTTTTTTTGTAAAGCATGAACCGTAGCCTCTTGTTCATCTAAATTTTGAAAAAAAGGAATGTCCGTATTGATGGAAAGAAATGACACATTTCGCTCCAATGCTAATTTCATCTTAGCATCAGAAAGCGTATTTAAATGTACATGAGCATCAATAAATTGCTTTAACATAATTCTTTTATTTTCCGTTTTTTACCATTTCTAATTTCCCGGAAACCAATGCTGTTATTTTATTGGTTGCCTGCGGGAATACCTTACGCAAATCAATCTCCTCATTAGAAATAAGGACTTCTTTTAAGGTTTGCATAAAAATATTCTTGATCTCCGTTGCAAGGTTTACTTTGCAAATTCCATTAGAGATTGCTTCCTGTACCTGAGCGCCCGGCACACCAGAGCTACCGTGTAGAACTAAAGTAGCTGGAGTTACTGCTGCAATACGCTTTAACAACTCAATATCTAAGTTAGGCTCTTCTTTGTAAAATCCATGAGCAGTTCCGATGGCAACAGCTAAGGCATCCACGCCGGTAGCTTCTACAAAACTTTTAGCTTCTTCTGGTTGAGTGAAACCCTGTGTACCGTGAGATTGTCCTAATTTTGCAACATATCCAAGTTCAGCTTCAACATGCGCACCATACTTTTCAGCGCGTTTAACAACTTCTTGAGTGATTTTTATGTTCTCTTCAAAAGGAAGTTCACTACCGTCGATCATAACCGAGTCGAAACCAGCGTCCAGACATTGTTGAGCCAATTCCACAGATCCACCGTGATCAAGGTGAATCCACCCTTCAACTCCAAATTGTTCCAATCCCGATCTACCCAGCTTTACAGCTGTATCTAATCCCATATAGTCAATTGAACTCTTCGTTAATTGAAGAATAATAGGTTCGTTTAGATTGGCAGCTGCCTGTAATACGCCATGTAAAGTTTCTACATTATAGAAATTAGTGGCTAAAAGCCCTCTCTTTTGTTCCGTAAATAACTGTAATTTTTCTTTCAGCTTCATTTTAACTTAAATAGCAACGTTGAAAATTGATTTAACTTTTTGTTTGATCTCTTCAGGGTTTTTGAAAGCACCGGTTCCTCCCGGAGCGGTAGTGTTCAAAGCGCCCATCAGATTTCCATGAGACAGGCACTCTTCCAAAGATTTGCCTGCAATATATTGTTTGATGAAACCGGAGTTGAATGAGTCACCGGCTCCTATGGAGTCTACATGATTAGGATTTGAGAAAGAGGTTATCTCCAACTTAGTCCCTTCTTTAATTCCTATACTTCCCTTGGCGCCCATCTTAAGTGCAATGGTATTCGCATAGGGTGTTACTTTTTCTAAAGCCTCTTCAATAGAACTAGTGCCGGTTAGTGCTTTGATCTCTGCCTCATTTGGCATAAAAACATCCACATATGGTAAGCATTCTTCATAATTAAAATCCCATTGATTTTCCGGATCCCATTGTAAGTCTAAAGAAGTGGTAAGTCCAGCCTCTTTGGCTTTTTTGAAAATAAGGGTAATGTCTTTTCTTATCCCTTTTTGAATAAAGAAATTAGATAAATGAAAATGCTTAAACTCAGTTAATTCTTCCCATGGAATATCATCTATGGTTAATAATTCCATAGCTCCACAATAGGTTACATTGGCACGATCTTCATCGTAGTTCATAACGATGGTGATCCCCGTTTGATGGGTTTCAGAAGTGCTGATATAATTAGTGCTTACCTGTTTGGCATTTAATTCTTTAAGTACAATATCTCCAAACATATCCTTTCCGATTTTCCCGCAAAAAGATGTGTTTACCCCCATAGCTGCCGCATTGGCCGCCATAATTGCAGATGAACTACCCAGAGTTAGGTTCATATCATCAGCAATGATCTCTGTTCCTATTTTAGGAAAACCATCAATGTTGTTGAGTATAAGATCAACATTTAATTCTCCTACGACTATGAGTTCTTTTTTAGACATTTACTATTTCGTTTATTTTAACTTTCGGAAGTAAGGCATTAACGTCCTCAAGTTTTAATATTCCAAGATCTTCATTTAGACAATTAGCTGCACCGCAGGCTACACCATAACGGGCAATGTCTTCCAATGACATATTTTTATTAACGGCATAAGCAATACCCGCTGTAAGGCAATCACCGCTACCAACTGTACTGATAACATTGTCAATCTCTACATTAGCATGAATGGTTTTACCTTGATAATGTAGCCATAAACCTTGTTTGCCTTTGGTTAAAGCTATGAGGTTGACTTTTTGACTTAATTTACTTAAAATAACACTAAAATTATCTGTTCCGCATAAACTTTTGGCCTCATGCTCATTAATGTGTAAACCAAAAAAACAAGCTTCCAGGGCTTTTTCAAGTTGTGCACCCGAACAGTCTAGTATAATTTTATTATTGCTTTTGTTGGTCTCCTTAACAAGACGCAGATACGCATCTTCAGGAGCTCCTTTGGGCCATGAACCCGATGCAACAATTAAATCAGCATTTTGAGCCTCAATATTAAAGACTTCCAGAAACCCAGTCCAGTCATTCTTGTGCATGAGTGGTCCGGGTTCTAAAAGTTCAGTATTGAGAAACAAAGTATTGGTGGTTCTAAATGTATAGCACTTTCTGTTTGATCCTTCAATATCCGGACCTTTAGTTTGTATATCCAGTTGATTGCATTGGTCTTTGATCCATTGCCCCGTAGCGCCTCCCCAATTTCCTAGTAGGGTAGTTTTAGAGCCTAATTCATTAACCGCCATTGCAACATGAGTAGCTTTTCCTCCCGGGTATTCCTTTAACCTGGAAATCCGGTTGACATCACCTGCCTTGATTTCATCTAACCAGGCATAGGTGTCAATAGAAGGATTAGGACAAACACTCAATATCATTTTCTAACTGTTTTTATAAATGTTTACACCTTGCACAACTCTGCTGATGGATCCTGAAACTGATGGGTTGTCAGGGTTTAATCCGAGTTGTAATGACTTGTTGTACCCTAGTAACTGCCCAACTACGGTTGCAGCCACTATATGCAAATCAGTATTGGTATTGTTTTTTATGGTGAGATCGCTTTCAACTCCGTCAATATCACCATAAGCTATGGTTTTAATATTTCGTGGGTCTGTGGCAATATCTTTTACCAGGTCTTTTTCATATTTCAAAACGTGTTCATCTGTAGCGAACAAATAAACAACTAATGTTTTTTCATTAACTACGGCTCTGGGTCCATGTCTGAAGCCTAAGAAAGAATCATGTTTGCAGATCACTTGACCGTCAGTCAGTTCCTGTAGCTTCAGATGACTTTCGCGGGCAACCCCAAGCATTGGTCCCGATCCTAAGAAAACAACTCTTTCAAATGGAGTTGAAGTAAGCTCCGCTAGGGCATTATTGTTCTCTAAAACGAATGACCCTTGAGAAGATACCTCCTTAACCGATGCTTCATTTTCATTAATATTTTGAATATCTGAAACGAGAAGAATACTCAATAGCATAGAAGTGAAACTTCCTGTCATTGCTAAACTTTTATCGTTACTGGCTTCCGGGAGTACCAGAGAGCAACTATTATCGGTGTTTTCTTCCCCGTATTTCGCTAATTTACCATCTTTATTACAGGTGATAATTAAGTGGTAAATATCATCACAGTGGGTATTAGCCAGGTTAACAGTCTCAACACTTTCAGGGCTGTTCCCTGATCTGGCAAACGAAACTAAGAGTGTAGGATTATTCTTTAGTAAGAAAAGTTCAGGATGCGTAACGATATCTGTCGTTGCAATCGCCTGAGTAGATCTTTTAGTGGCCTTTTGAACCAAACCTTGGGCTGCTTCCCCTATAAAAGCAGAAGAGCCGGCACCGGTCAGAATGATTTTTAGATTTTGCTTTTCAAGCAGTGGAAGCAGGAAGTTTTCAATCTTAGATTTTTCTTCCTTAATCAGGTTGTATGTGGTCTCCCACAAAGTCGGCTGTCCAAAAATCTCTGGTCCAGTATAAAGATCTATCTTGTTAATCGTATTTTCACTCATTATAATATGCCTCGTTATAAATTCTAATAATTTCTTCAAAGAAGACCATAGGTTATTCAATGAAGTTAAAGTTGAAAACAAATATAAAAGAAATAAAACGAAATAAAAAAGGTTTCGTTATATTTTATGTATATTTACCCTTTAAGAAAAAGTTAAGTTAAAAAGATAATTGTATAATCATTGATATAATTTGAATAATGGATAGGAGAAAGTGCGTTAAAACTATAGTACTGGGATCAGTGTTGCCGATGGTTTCACCTGGTGTTTTAAAGGCAATGTCTGTTAATGATATGTTTAAACCTGCAAGTGTTGATTTTGAAAGTGAGTGGCATTTGTGGGGAGATATGAGTTGGGCCGGACCCGAATACTGGGGGAATAGACTCCAGGATTGGGAGATAAATAATGGAAAGTTGGTGTGTAATGTAAATGGTAGGAATAGGAATTTACATTTATTGACTATCCAAAAGCAAAAGAAAGCAATAGATTTCAGGGTGAGCCTGGAGGTGGAACCTAAAAAAGAAAACCTTCAAGGTGATTATTGCCTTGGAATAAGACTTGGTGCCAAAGGTGAGTTTGAAGACTATAGGTCTGCTGCTGTTTTTGGTAAAGGGGTGGATATTGGATTAAATCAGGACGCAAAACTCGTTGTAGGCGAGAGTGTATTTGAAACAACGTTGACGGAAGTCCCTGAGTTGTACAAATTAGAAGTGTTTGCAGAGGCGTACAACGATAATAGATATAATTTGTCGGTGGCTGTCATTGATCCCAAATCAGGAGCACAGCTTACCGGGGTAAGCAATCAGTTGGTTGATGCCGAAAGCTTAGAAGGTAATTTTGCCATATTAGCGGATTGTAATCAGAAAAGGGTTGCCGATGCGCCTTCAGCGGCGTTTGCTAAATTTAAAATCAAATCAAGTGAATTACATGTAAAAGAGGACCAGGTGTTTGGTCCGATCTGTTTTGCTCAATATACCTTGAATCAGAATAAATTGAAGCTAACAGCGCAATGTGCGCCTTTTGAACGTATCAACCGACATAAATTGTCCTTGCAGTTTAATGTGAATGGAAAATGGGAAGAATTTGATAGCGTTGTTTTAAACCCTGACAGCCGTGCCGTTAATTTTACTGTTGAAGACTGGAAGTATAAGGAGGATGTTCCATACCGTTTGGTAGCAGAAATACCACTCGAGAATGAAACACGAAATTATCAGTACAACGGAACAATCTCCAAAGAGCCAATAGAGAAAGAAGAGGTGTCCGCTGCAGTTTTTAGTTGTAATTTCCATTTTGGTTTTCCTGACAATGATATATATAATAATGTGTCTAAACTAAATCCTGATATTATCCTGTTCTTAGGAGATCAATTTTATGAAGGAACAGGAGGCTTTGGAGCTGACTACGTAGGTTCTTATGATAAGAGATGTTTAGACTACCTGAGAAAATGGTATATGTTCGGATGGTCTTATCGGGAGATTTTCAGACATAAACCTTGTGCAATTATACCTGATGACCATGATGTATATCATGGAAATGTATGGGGAGAAGGCGGAAAGAAAGCCGATGTTTCTAATGGGTATGGGATGACTGCCCAGGATTCTGGTGGTTATAAAATGACGGCAGATTGGGTGAATATGGTTCAGTTTACACAGACGAGTCATTTGCCTGACCCTTATGATGCCACCCCTGTGAAACAAAATATTGGAGTGTACTATACTTCCTGGAATTATGCGGGACTTAGTTTTGCCATTCTGGAAGATCGAAAATTTAAATCTGCGCCAAAAAATGTCCTTCCGGAAGAGGCTCAGGTTAGAAACGGGTGGATTCAAAACAGAGACTTCGATATTAAAAAGTATAAAAATATTGAAGCTAGTTTACTTGGTGAAAGACAACATGATTTCCTGAAAGACTGGGTGGAGGATTGGAAAGATGCTGAGATGAAAGTAGTGTTGTCTCAGACAAATTTTGCAACTGTAGCTACCTTGCCGGAAGATGCAATAGACGATTCAGTTGTTCCTTCCTTGTATATTCCTCAAAAAGGAGAGTATGTCGCAGGTGATAAGCCGACAGTAGATATGGATTCAAATGGATGGCCGCAAAAGCAACGAGATGAAGCGCTGGAAATCATAAGGAAAGCTCATGCCTTTCACATAGCAGGAGACCAGCACTTAAGTACCTTTGTAAAATACGGTGTTGATGAGTATGGTGATTCCGGATATGCTTTTGCCGGACCGGCACTCAATAATATATGGCCAAGAAGATTTTGGCCGCCTGTTGATGCTGCAAATCATACTTATGAAGATCCGGCCTATACCGGAGATCATATTGATGGTTTTGGGAATAAGATTACGGTGAAAGCTGTTGGGAATCCGTTTCAAACAGGTAAAACCCCAAAGAGAATACACGATAGAGCCACCGGGTATGGACTGGTGACCTTTAATAAGAATAAAAGAACTATTAAGACCGAATGCTGGCCAAGGTATGTAGATGTAGCGGTGAATCGCGATCAGCAATTTGCCGGTTGGCCGATAGAGGTTACCCAGGAGGATAATTTTGGTAAAAAGGCAGTTGCCTGGCTTCCGGAAATTAATGTGGAAAATGCCAATAAACCATTGCTGAAAATTTATAATGAAAGCGATGTGTTAGTTTATGCCTTGCGCTTAAAAGAAAACAGTTTTAAGCCGAAGGTGTTTGCAGAGGGGAAATATAAAATTGTCGTTGAGGAAACAGCAACAGGTGTTGAGAAGGTGTTGGATAAGGTGAAAGCAAAAGAGAAACAACGTAAATCAATTACACTGAAATTTTGATGTTTGTTGTTTATCGGCTGTTCTTGGTCGATAAAATTTTGTTTTCCGTGCTAAAAAGTGAAACTAGCTGTGAAATTTATAACAATCATTAAAAAAAATAAACAATTTTGATGCTTAAATATAAAGCTGAGTAAAAAGATATAAATTTAACCTCGAGGAAAAGAGAAATAAATATGATTACATTAACTACCCTAGACTACATTTTAATTTTTAGCTTTTTCGCGATAACACTGTTCATAGGAATTTGGGTTTCGAAAAAGTCAGGTAAAAGTTCTTCTGAGTATTTCTTGTCAGGAAGAACAATGCCATGGTGGCTGCTTGGTTTATCAATGGTTGCTACAACATTTTCAACGGATACGCCTAACTTGGTGACAGATATCGTTAGAACAAACGGTGTGTCTGGAAACTGGGTTTGGTGGGCATTTCTGATAACAGGATTGTTAACCGTGTTTGTTTATGCTAAATTATGGAGAAAGTCAAATGTTTCTACCGATATTGAATTCTACGAATTGCGGTATGGAGGAAAACCGGCTAAATTTTTAAGAGGATTCAGAGCTGTCTATCTCGGAGTTGTTTTTAACATCCTGGCTATGTCCGGAGTAACGCTTGCCGCTATAAAAATAGGTCAGATCATGCTAGGACTTTCGCCGCTAGAAACAGTCGGGTATGCCGGGTTGGTGACCGTTGTTTTTAGTGCTGTCGGAGGTTTTAAAGGAGTTGTATATACCGACTTTATTTTGTTCTTTGTGGCGATGGTTGGTGGTATAGGAGCCGCTTACTATTGTGTTAATCTACCTGAAATTGGAGGGGTTGCCAATTTAGTCTCTCATGAAAATGTGATAGATAAATTGAGCATTTTACCATCTTTCGATAATAAAGAACTATTTATTACAGTGTTAATTATACCATTGGCAGTACAGTGGTGGAGTGCATGGTATCCGGGTGCTGAACCTGGAGGTGGTGGATATATTGCGCAACGTATGTTGGCTGCTAAAAATGAAAACCATGCCATTGGTGCTACATTTTTCTTTAACATAATGCATTACGCTTTACGTCCTTGGCCGTGGATTATAGTTGCCTTGTCTTCGTTAGTATTGTTCCCGGATATCGCAAGTATCCATGAAGCATTTCCTAATGTGGCAGAAGATAAGCTTGGGCACGATTTAGCATACTCAGCGATGCTAACAAAGCTCCCTGCAGGATTGTTAGGTTTAGTGTTGGCTTCATTGATTGCTGCCTATATGTCGACAATTTCTACCCACTTGAACTGGGGATCTTCTTATGTAGTATATGATTTTTATGCGCGTTATATAGAGAAAGATGCTTCTCAAAAAAGATTAGTGGCAGTAGGTAGATTATCTACAGTATTGTTGATGGTTGTAAGTGCTGCTATTGCTTTGTTGCTTACCAATGCGCTTCAGATTTTTGATTACATATTAACCTTCGGTGCAGGAACCGGGTTGATATTTATCTTGCGTTGGTTCTGGTGGAGAATTAATGCATGGAGTGAGATTGCTGCTATGTTTTCTTCGGGAATCATATCGCTGTTAATCAACTTAACTCCGCTTGGATTAGTGTTATTCGGAGGTTTGGATGAAACAACCTCAGAGACCGTAGTTGGCTTAATGCCTGCATGGGCCAAATATCCTTTCGTGGTA
Source organism: Zhouia amylolytica (assembly GCF_900116365.1). Classification (GTDB taxonomy): domain Bacteria; phylum Bacteroidota; class Bacteroidia; order Flavobacteriales; family Flavobacteriaceae; genus Zhouia; species Zhouia amylolytica. Next base: position 208,765 of record NZ_FPAG01000003.1, read on the forward strand.
TTGGTGACAACCGTAATCTGGGTGGCGGTAACTTTCTTAACCAGACCGGAGAAAAACAGTACGTTGTTTAATTTTTATAAAAGAACACAGCCCGGAGGACCTGGTTGGGATAAGGTTGTAGGAGAAGCAGTTACTGAAGGTGAGGATATTGTAGATGCAAGAGAAAAATGGAGTGTTCCTTCAGGGATTTTAGCTATGTTGTTGGGGTGTGTGGTTATTTATTCAGCATTATTCGCAACAGGGTACTGGATTTACGGAAAACAAACCATGGCCATTGTATTAACGGTTGTTGTGTTAATCGGGTCCTATTTGCTTAGTAAATTATGGAAAAAAATTAAAGCTACTATTTTTTAGTACATATAAATAGTAATTACTGGTTTTGAAAACCCGTCCATTTTTGGGCGGGTTTTTTTTGGTTTCAATATTTTCTTCGACATATATTGAAAAAGAAATAAAACGAAAGATTTAATTTTGCAATCATTTGGATTATCTAAAATAAATGTTAATTTAGCCAATAATATGAAAGATTCTTATTTGTGTAACACTTTTTTTGTTATTAAATCAAGGATTTCATAGCTAATATCAACCAAATTATTTTATTTATGAGAAAATTGTTTTGTTTCGCAATTACAATGCTTGCGATTACTTTCTCTTTTGCACAAGAGGAAGTCATATCGGGTAGTGTGGTTGACGGTGCTACAGGCACTCCGCTCCCGGGAGTGAATGTCCTTGTTAAAGGAACCCGAATAGGAGTGGCGGCAGATTTTGATGGGAATTTTAAACTGAAAGTTCCTAACGATCAGGTAACCCTGGTTTTTACCCTTATCGGCTACAAAAAGCAAGAGGTAAAACTGGAAGGGAGATCATCGATATCAGTATCGATGGCTGAAGATTTAACAGAGCTGGATGATGTAGTTCTTATTGGTTATCAAAAAGTGCATAAACGTGAAGTGTCTGGAGCGGTCTCCAGCGTTCGAAGTGATGCAATTGAGGATATTCCGGTACTGAACGTTTCCGGCTTAATTGCAACCCAGGTAACAGGGATGCAAAATGTGACCATGACGGGAGCTCCTGCAGGAAGGGGTTCACTGGTAATTCGTGGTAATACGAGTGTCGGTGCTAATATCGATCCCGATTTAGCATATAGTAACCCTTTATACGTAGTAGATGGTGTGCAAACATCATTACAGGATTTAGCAGGTTATGGAGTTTCGAATACCGATTTCTTAGCTTCTTTAAACCCAAACGATATCGAAAGTATCGATGTCCTTAAAGATGCTTCAGCAGCGGCTATCTATGGTTCGCGTGGTGCAAATGGGGTGATCATTATTGAAACTAAAAGAGGGGCTGCTTTAGATAAACCTGAATTCTCTTTTTCTACCAGTATGGGTATTCAACCGGAACCAGAGCTAGTTCCGATTCTGGTTGGTTCAGCAGAAAGACAAGCCAAAATGGATATGATCCAGAAGTGGTGGACTACCAATGAATTACAAGGTGGACAAACGCCTTTAATGTTGACGGATAGTTTAAACCCGGCCTTTAATAACAACATCGATTATCAGGGCTTGTTCTATAAAACTGGTCTGGCTCAAAAGTATAACTTTAGCGTAAGAGGCGGAAGCCAGGAAACTAATTATCGTATTTCGATGGGTTATGATAACATCGAAGGGGTTGTACAGGCTACCGGTGTAGATCGAATTACCTTTAATTCGAATGTAAACTTCAAAGCAGGATCAAAGTTCAATAACCAATTGATCACTAGATTTACGTATACAGATCAACAAACAGGACAAGGAAACCCTTATCAGGGATCGTTTAACCTGAATAATTCCCTTCCTGTAAATCCGGCTCAGTTGCAATCCTCATTATTCTATGTGTCTGATGATCGTATTAAATCGCTAAGCGGAGAGTTAAACGAAAAGATGAATCAGGACAGAACCGTGAACTTTACTATATCTAACTTTGCTACTTTAGATTTGTTAGACCAGTTGAGTATTAATTCACAAATAAGTTTTGTGTATGATAGCAATAAGAAAAATTTCTACGAACCATCAATCGTACGAAATGAAGGTGATGGTTTTGCAAGTTATGCACTTTATACCCGAAAAGGGGTTACCGGAGAGACCTATTTAACATATATGGATGACTTTGGAGGCGGAGATCATGAAGTGACAGCAATCGTAGGTAACCGTTTAGATTATAATCAGTACGAAAATATGCTGATGTCTGCATTCGGATTTGGTAGTGATGCTATTAAAGTAATCAACGGTCGCTATACACAAGATCAGATTTCTGGATCGACAGATATTAGCGCTAACTCATTGGTGTCATTCTTCGGTAGAGGTACATATAGATTTAAAAATAGATATCAGGTTGACTTTAACTACAGTTTAGATGGTTCGTCTAAATTTGGAGAAGATAACAGATGGGGTAAATTTTACTCTGCTACTGGTTCCTGGATAATTTCAGATGAGCCATTTATGGAGTCCTTGACTTCAGACTTTTTAGACTATCTGAAATTCAGAGCAAGTTGGGGTGTTAACGGTACCCAGAATGTTGGTAACTACGCTCGATTCGGAGCATACAACCTTGGGTATGGAGGGAACGCTTATTGGTCAAACCAAATGAATGTTTCCAGCTATGGAGGTGTAACCGGTGTAGTTCCGAACTTCAACAGAATTGGTAATTCATTATTAGGATGGGAAGAAACTGAACAATGGAACATTGGTTTTGACCTTGATATGTTCAACAGAAGAGTAAGTTTAACTTTCGATGCTTACCACAAGGATACAGATCAGTTGTTCTTCGATGTGAATTTCCCAGCTTATTCAGGATATAATGCAGCTTTAACTAACATTATGGGGGTAATCAACTACGGTTGGGAAGCAATGTTAAGATATCATGTGTTTCCGCGTAATAACGATTTGCGCCTGGAGTTAATGGCTGGTTTTTCACAAAACAAAAACTATGTATCAAAACTTCCTAACGGTAACAGAGATTATATAGGTGGAGATTATGGATATGTAGTGGGTAGACCATTGAATCTTTACAAGATGTTCATCAATGATTATATCATAGATGATTTGAGTCAGTTACCTGTGAATCCATTCACTGGAGAACCGTTAACGGGTAAGAGTGCATGGGCGCCAATTAGACCAGGGTTTCCAATTTGGCAAGACTTAAATGGAGATTACTTGTTAAATGAAGAACATGACCTTAAGTTAACTACCGATTTCTCACCGATACCGGATATTCAGGGGTCTTTCAATATTAATATGCAATACAAAAAATTCTATTTCCAGATGTATAGCCAATTCTCATTTGGCGCGGATATAAAGAATACTGTATTGAACAGTTATATGGATGCATATGACAGAGGAGGAATCAACTGGGCTGTTCGTGGTTTAGCAGATTTAAGCGAACACACCTTCTGGGAGCAACCTGGAGACGGTGCAGCAGGTGTAGACTTCCCGGCATTGTACCCAGCAAGCCCGAGCTTAGGACCATTCTACGGGTTTAGAGGAAATCAGACCCTTTGGATCGATAGTGGCGATTACTGGAAGGTAACCAATGCTTCGATTGGGTATACATTCGATCAAAAAGATAAATTCATGAGAGATATTGGTTTATCAAGATTGCGTTTGTTTACCTCTGTATTGAATCCATATCAGTGGCAAAAATCTAAGAAGGTTGTTGATGCATCGATGGTAGATGCAAAGGGGAATACCTATGGAAATGGATACCCTCAGGCGAGAACAATTTCAATTGGTATTGATACAAGATTTTAAAAAATAATGTTATGAAAAAATTAAAAGGTTATAAAATATACGTACTGATCTTATCGCTTTTCGGAGCGGTGGGTTGTTCGGATCTTTTGGATCAGGAGCCGGTGACTATTACGCATCCAAACGTGTTTTGGACTAGTCAGGCAAATGCTGAACAGGCAGTTGCAGGGGCATACGGATTACTTAAAAATGCTTTGACTTACCAGGCGAACTTTTTGTTCTGGGGAGAATGGACCGGGATGACTTTTATGGATAGTCGTTTTTGGATTACTAACTACATAGAAGGAAGTGGTAATTTTGTACTGGCCTATAGAGACGAATCGAGAAACTGGAAGAATTTCTATCGCGCAGCGAACTGGGCATACACTACAGAGCAATATGTGCAAAACATGTCTGATGATCTGTTTGACTCCAAGGAGGAAAAAGATAGAATATTAGGTGAAGCGGCCTTTGTTCGTGGATTAACCTATTTCTATATCGCAAGAATCTGGGGAGATGCTCCAATTGTTGAAGAATCAATAGAAAGTTCTAGTCAGTTAGTAGATGATCAGGGGTACATTGTTAGTATTCCAAGAAATGATGAGTTAGAGGTGTTGGATTTTGCTTTAGAGGCAACCAACAAGGCAATAGATTTGTTGGAGTACTCATCACCAGGTGCAGAAGGTTGGGCTATCACGGCTAATAAAGCAAGTGCAGAAGCATTAAAGGCGCATATAACTTTATGGTATGCGAGCAGAGATAATGATAATGCAGCAATGATTCAGGAAGCAGTTTCAGCTACCACCTCTGTAATTAACAACAGTGGAGCAAGCTTAATCGACTATGTTGCTGAAGGTGAAGATGGATTTAATAGAATGTGTCTTGGAGAATCTGAAACTGGCTTGTTCGAAATTAATTTCGATGCCGGAATGAGTGAGTCTTTTAGAATTGCTAGCAACGCAGGGAATCACGCCGGAGCAACCCTGAACTATCCTTATGCGTATTCCAATGTTAATACAGGAAATACTCCTAGGTTTAATCCTGATTTTTATGGAAATGAGATGATGGCCAACGATCCGGATCGAGTAGATGATATCCGAAAGGAGTTGTTCTTTAATGAATACGAAGATAGTAACGACTTCTTCTTAATGAAGTATTCACATTCAAGCCAGGATCAGGCTGCACCTGATAATCCGTATGCGCAGTTTTCAGAATCAAATATCTTGATTTTCCGTTTGGCAGACATGTACTTATTGAGAGCTGAGGCTTATGCGCGTTCAGGAAATACTGGTGCTGCTATTCAGGATTTAGATATGATCAGAAGTAAAGCGGGAGTTCCTAATTATACGGGAGCAAGCGATAGAGAATCGTTGATGAAAGCTATTTTCGATGAAAGAGCTATCGAGTTCGTTGGAGAAGCGCAATCAGGTTTTGACCGTATCAGAATGGATTATTTCGAAGGAATATCTTGGGCAACCCAATCCAGATTGGATAAAGAAGGGTATTTCTGGCCTGTTCATCCGTCGATCATTTCAGTAAACCCTGAAATTGTTCAGACCGAGTTTTGGAGAGGTAAATTGTAATTAACATTAAAGGAATTTAAGATGAAAAAAATACTAATAATAGGACTGGCGCTTTTGGGCTTCTACGCCTGTGAAGGTGGCGATGATTACTTAGTCGACGGAGGCTTAAGTCAGCAGGAAGTGGGAATGTCTACTGTAGATTTTTTCAGATCTCACAGTCAGCTGGATACCTTGGCTTTGATCATCGAAAGAGCCGGGATGGAAGATGTTTTTAACGGTCAGAACACGGTGTTTGCCCCGAATAATATGGCGATACAGAATTACGTAAATAAACGTTTGACAGATATTCGTGAAACAGATCCGACAGCAGAATTTACAGTGAACGATATCGAAGTAGATACCTTAACAAAATACCTTGGAGGCTATGTTTTTGACGAATCGATTAAAAGAGAAAACATGGTGAAAGAACAGGGTGTAATTTATACCGCTGTTAACGGAGAAGAGCGTAGAATTTCTTTGGAGCCATCGGGAGATTATGGAAATCAACTCGAGTCGAAGCCTGAATACGTGTACTACACCGCTATGGTAGGCGCCGACTGGGACGAATGGAATGCGACTGTTAATAATTCCGACGAAAGAGATAAAAAGACAGTAGTAAAAACGTCTAACCTGATCTCTACCAATGGAGTGATTCATGTTTTGCAAGGAGGACATACCTTGTTTAATTATGAAAGAGATTAGTTTTAGTTAGTCTAAAAAATGTTAATTAAAAGATACAACAAATGAAAAATTTAATATATATATGTTTAGCTGTCCTGTTTGGGTTCATGGCTTGCCAGCCGCCTGAGGTAGGGTACTTAAGTGATGACATTCATGCATTGGAAGACACTATTTTCGTGCCGCGAGGAGTATTTACTAAAAGTGCGCCACCGGCAATAGAAGGGTCGACGTATCCGTTACATTGGGAGATTACCGGTATTACTGATGGTCAGGGGAACTTTACCGATGCCTTGTTTGAGGAGCATGAGATCTTAACCTGGAAAGAAGGGTTCAACCCCGATACCGATACGACCCTGGCATTGGTAGAGGAAAAATTAGAGCTTACGAATCAGCCTTCCATTTTGATAAACAGTGTGAGCGGGGAATTTGCTTTTACGCAGGCAACTCGAATGGTCACAGACAATGATATCTACCATCTAAATGTGAAAGCCTCTAATATGAGAGGGGAGCGCCAGTTAGATGATTTTGTGGTAGCCAAATTAGGACCCTTTCAACCAGTCGAGTTTCCGGTAGAAATGCGCTCTCGTCTGCAATTAGGAAAAGTAGATGGTGGTTACGACATCGGGTATACTTCTAAAATTGTAAATGGGGAAGATGAAAATATTCCGAGTGTGTTAGACGGAACCCATCCGTACATCAATATTACCAAGATTAGTGATGAGCCATCTTTAGGAATAAAGGTAAAAATGGTCATTACCGATAGTTATGATAATCCGTTAGACCCTGAGAAAGTGGTGTTTTATCCTTCAGGAGCGGGTTACTTGCAGAATTATCATGATAACTCCATCGAAACGACAACCGATGCGGAGGCTACTTATTTTGAATTGCCGGCACCTCCATTCCCGCAATATGGTAGAACTTATTCAGGCAACAACTCTTATTTAATGTATTACCTTACTTCTGGTGATGCTTTCACTGTAGATCAGGAGGCATTTGAAGCAGACAATGGGGTGCAAGACTGGACGCCATATACAGACCCTGATACAGGAGAGATCATGAACAGGGCTTATATCAGATGGGGGATTAAAATCAATGACTCAGGTACCTGGGAAATTAAAATGCGAATTCCTTATACCAAGGTTAAATAATAATATAATAAAATTAAAAATTGGCTGGTATTACCAGCCAATTTTTTATACCTAAAAAATGATGAAAGTAAAAAATATTGCAACCCTTTCTTTTTCAGTTTTATTTCTCGGCCTTAATGCTGTAATTGGTCAGGAAGGAAAATCCATGCATGCGTCACGGTCGGAGGTAATTCAGCCTATAGTGAAGTCCGAATTCAGAGCAACCTCATGTCCGCAACGTATAGAGGGAGGTGGTGCTCAAATGCTAAATGGATATCAGGTCTTTCCGGGAGCCAAAGATGGTAACAGACAAGTCGATCCTCAGATTGCTGTTGGGGGTGGTTATGTGTTGCACGGAACCAATAAAGGTTTAGTGATATACGACAAAGAAGGGAATTACATTGATGGGGCTTCACAAAACTGCTTCAATAAAGGCATCGATCCCAAAATGTTCTTCGATCCGCATAACAATGTGTTTGGTTTCGACTTGTGGAATCCATGGGATAAGGAAAAAAAGAAGCCGGTGAATATAGCTGTGTCAAAATCGGATAACCCTACCAAAGAATGGTTCGTATATCCGGTGCCTGCACCCAATGGAAGAGATGGTGGAGGAATAGGATTTAGTAAAAAATGGATCGGCTATTCATTTCCTGGAGGTGAAGAAAGAACCTTTGTGCTAAAAACCAAAGAAGCTAAAAAAGGAAAAGAAGCTACCGTATATCATTTTAAAGGGAGTTTGGGTCATCCTGTGTTTACACAAGACAAAACCAATGACCTCTATTTCTTTAAAATTGATCGCGATAGGTTTATCATAACCAAAGTTACTGATGGTAAGAACGGAGAACCGGTTGCGGAGGTGGTAAGTGCTAAAGCACATAACCTCGGACGTATTCAGTACCCGCCAAAATCCCCTCAGAAAAACACCGATCAGGTAACCGCTTCAGGAGACAGAAATCCTAAGAACCTGGTATTGCAGAACGACTGTATTTGGTTTTCACATGCAATCAATCACAACGGTCGTGCCGCCGTTCAATGGCATCAGGTAAAACTGGATGGAACCATCGTTCAAACAGGATTGATAGCAAGCCCTGAAACAAGTTATATCCAGACAACGATTGCGGTGAATAAGAACAACGATGTCGTGATTGGGTTCCAGGAAACAAATGAAAACATGTATATCAGTCCGCGTTTTGCATACAGATATAGTAATGATCCATTAGGTTCTATACGTGAAATAATAAGTGCAGGAGAAGGAAAAGGAGCTACAGATGGAGTGTCTTGGGGAGATTATAGCGGTAGTGTGATTGATGGAGATAATTTAAAAGATCTGTGGACTATTCAAAGTATTACCAATGAAGAGGGAAGAGGAGAAACAGTAATCGTTAAAGTGCCTTTTGAATAATTAAGTTCTTAAAGGTTGTATGATAATAAGGGGCGGTAAGCCCCTTTTTTTTATGCCTCAATAGCATATAAGCTGAGTTGGCGAAACGGAATAAGTTTTAAAGACCTTAGGTGGGGGTTTTTATTAGGTTATTAAATAAAACTATAACGTTTTCGAAAAACTTTTTTTAGATTGTCTAAAGACAGTTTTTTTATTATTTATAAACTTTCCTTGTGTATATGTAAATTTTAGTGTTGCAAAAACAATGAAACGAAAGGAAAAATTCGCCATTCGTTTTTTTTTGTGATTTTAAATTTTATATTAGCAAAGAATATGAAAGTTATGTGTGTATTTATCCTTATGGATTGTGTTTTTTTGGATATCTATTATGCATAACATTATGTCAACCAAATTAAATTAATCTTATGAGTAGATCTTTATTTATGTTGGTTGCCTTTCTGTTATTTAATTTTTCTTATGCACAAGAAAAAACAATAACAGGACAGGTGACCGACTCAGAAACAGGTATGCCTATACCTGGTGTCAATGTGTTGGTTAAAAACACAACGAAAGGAGTGGCGACAGATTTTGATGGTAATTATTCCATCGATGTGGACGCCACAGCCACACTGGTTTTCAGTTTTGTGGGCTACGAAACAGTAGAGAAGACTGTTGGTAGCAATTCAGTTATTAATGTATCATTAGCCATTTCTGCTTCTGAACTAGACGAGGTAGTTGTGGTAGCTTATGGTACACAAAAGAAATCTGATGTAACTTCCTCTGTAGCGAGTATCGACGCAGAAGAACTTACCGATGTAACTTCACCTGATGTTTCTACAATGCTTCAGGGAAAAGCTGCAGGGGTACAGGTTATTCAAGGTTCCGGACAACCCGGATCTGTACCTGATGTAAGAATTAGAGGTATTTCTTCTATCGATGGTAGAGTGAGTCCACTTTGGGTGGTAGATGGTGTTATTATGCACGGTACACCGAACCTAAACCCAAATGAGATTGAATCAATCTCTGTATTAAAAGATGCCTCTGCAACTTCATTATATGGTTCCAGAGCTGCCAGTGGAGTTGTTGTTGTTACAACCAAACAAGCTAAAATTGGTAGAAGCGAACTTACCCTTTCTTCAAGAGTTGGTTTTACACATTTTAATCAAGGGAATTTTGATGTGATGAATTCTCGCCAAATGTTTGATTACTACAATGCTTTTGGAGATACATTTGATCAAAATGCAAACACATGGTTTAATGAAGACCTCCTGGATCGCGACTACGACTGGATCGATAACGGAACTCAGCAAGGATTAGTACAAGACTATAACCTTGTGTTTACAGCAGGTTCTGAAAAGTCAAAAACCTATATTTCACTTGGGTATTACGACGAAACCGGTACCATAGAAGGATATGATTTTGATAAGTTAAGCTTCAGACTTAACCATGATTACGACGTAAGTGATCGTCTTACCCTGAAGCCAAAGATCGGAGTAAACTATAGTACCATTGATGATAAACAGCATTCGCTTTATGCTATGCTTACCTACATGCCGTGGGATCTTCCTTATGACGACGAAGGTAACGTATTGAATCCACAAGAAAATGGTGTTGACTGGGTAGGTCGAGACCAAAGCAACTACTTGTATGACCTGCAATGGAATTACTCAGAGAATCAGGAGTTTAACTTGTTTGGTAATTTCGATTTTGATTTCGAGATCTTGAAAAACCTTAACTTTATTTCTACTAATGGCTATACCCTTTACAGATACGATTCAATGTCGTATACCGATCCGGCTTCAAACAGCGGTTTAGCAGATAACGGTCGTTTGTATAACTATACTGCAAGAAGAATTACCAGGTTTACAAACCAGATGATTAAGTATAATAATACTTGGGGTGATCACAGTGTTACGGCTTTAGCAGCCTACGAATACAACGATTATAAATATGAAAACTTTTCGGCTACAGGAAGAGGGATTGTTGCTGGAACGGAAATTTTAAATAATGCTGCAGAACCCAGAGCTGTAAGCGGTTTTAAAAATGATTATGCCTTGCAGTCATTGCTATTCAATGCTAACTATACCTATTCTGATCGCTATTTGGCACAAGCTTCAATCAGAAGAGATGGAGCTTCAAACTTCGGGGAGAATAATCAGTATGGTACATTTTACTCTTTAAGTGGTGGATGGAACATTCATAATGAAGACTTTTTTGAGTCTGATTTCATTAATCAATTGAAATTACGTGCTAGCTACGGTTCTGTCGGTAACAGACCAAGTTCATTGTATCCTCAATACGATTTATATAGCTTAAGTAATACCTATAATGGAGTGCCGGTAGCTACGCCATCGCAATTAGGAAACGAAGATGTGGCCTGGGAAGTATCGTACCAGTCAAACTTCGGTCTGGATACGAGATTATTCGACAGAGTGAGTTTGTCATTTGACTATTACATAAAGAATACTTCTGATCTCTTATACTTCGTTAAGATTCCTGATGTAACGGGTTATAGTGGATATTGGGAAAATATCGGAGGTGTTAAAAACACCGGATTCGAACTGAATTTAAATGCTGACCTAATTACGCAGGAAGACTTTACATGGAGCTTTAACTTCAATATGGGAGTTAATAAAAATGAGGTGACAGAATTGTTCGAAGGAGAGCCGATTATCTCAGGTAGAAAACGTCTGAACGAAGGCGATGATATCAATACCTGGTATATGCGTAAGTGGATGGGTGTAGACCCTGATAATGGAGACCCTTTATGGGAGGTAGTTGATGCCGATACCGGAGAACGTACCCTCACCAATAATTGGAACGAAGCTACTTTACAAGATGTAGGATCAGCTTCTCCTGATTTCTATGGTGGTTTTGGTACTGTTTTAGATTATAAAGGAATTAATTTATCCGCAAACTTCTCATTTTCAAAAGGTAACGAAATTTACAACGCCAGTAGAGAATTATATGATGCTGATGGAGCATACCCAACATACAATCAACAAGTGTTAGCTGACGGTTGGAGCCGATGGACGCAACCAGGCGATAATGCTACCCACCCAAGACCTGTATATGGAGGTAATAATTTATCGAATAAAACATCTTCAAGATATTTAGAAGATGGTAGCTACTTGAGAATGCGTAATGTTAGACTGGGCTATAACGTGCCAATGACAGGATGGGCTGAATCATTAGGGTTGAGCAGATTGAACGTGTTCCTTTCAGGTGATAATTTATGGACGATTACTGATTTCTCCGGGATGGATCCGGAAGTTGGTTCAGGAGGAGTTAACAGTACATTGTATCCTGTTTCGAAGCGTATAACATTTGGTTTAACCGCATCATTTTAATTAAAAAAGCTTATCAAGATGAAAAAAATAATATATGGAATAATGATGGTCGCTACCTTCACGGCATGTGACCTTGACAGATTCCCTTACGATTCCGTTGCAACAGATGAGTTGTTTGCCGATGAAGGAGGTTTGTTGGCAGCAACAGAAGGAACCTACTCGCTTTTAAAGGGAGATGCTAATGGCGGTGGTTTTTCACCTCAATTACACAGAATAACGGAATATCCGGGAGATAACGTAGCATTGAGTGGAACTACAACAGATCCATTGTTTTATACTTATAATTATAATAATATTACTACCAGCGGGCGTGTTAATGATATCTGGAGTTCTGGTTATAAAGCAATTGTTGGTTGTAATAAGGTAATTGAACTTACTACAGAAGGAGAGTCTTTAGACTCAGATCAACTAATTGGTGAAAACTATTACTTAAGAGGGTATGTCTATTTTCAATTGGTAAATGTTTTTGGAAGACCATACGTTCAGGGAACTTCAAATCTGGGAGTGCCATTGAAATTAACATCAGATATTGATGATATTCCGGATAGAAATACCGTAGGGGAAGTTTATGACCAAATTGTTACTGACTTATTAAAGGCGGAAGCTTTAATGTCTCAGGATAAAATCAATGCCTATGCAACCAAAGAAGCAGCGCAGGCATTATTATCTCGTGTATACCTTTACATGGGGCAAAACGATAAGGCTATTGAATATGCCGATAAGGTAATTAACTCTGGAAAATTCAGTTTAGTTTCAACCGGCGAATTCTCTAAGTATTTTCAAAAAGTTCCGGAAGAAAATCCGGAGACAATTTTCTGCTTCAGATTCGTAGAAGAATCAGATTATAATCATGGTTGGTATACTGTAGGTTCTTTATATGCAAATATCCAGGGAGCTGGATGGGGTGAGATGTATGCCTCTAAATCGTATTTAAACTTAATCAATGAGCATCCTGAAGATGTTAGAAAAGGATTTATAGTTCCACAATACGAATTGGATGAAAACGGAGATAAGATTCCTGCCGTGTATTGGGTGAATGATAATTATAAGTATGAGTTCCGTAGAACTTTTGAAGAAGGTGGAAACACATACTTTACACAAGACGGAACGAACTATCAGGTAATGTCCGAAATCCAGAACGGTAAAACACTGTATTATTTCAATAACAGTGCTAATGAAAAAATATATGTTGATAACGATTTTGACATGTATAAGCGTAATGGATATCCAAAGTTCTTTATCACAAAAGCGTCTTTGCAAGAAGATGTACCTCACCTTTGGTCTCCGGTAATTTCGAGATTGGCAGAAATGTATCTGAACAAAGCAGAGGCATATGCTAAAATGGGAAATGAAGCTGAGGCCCTGGCCAATGTGAATATCATCAGAGACAGAGCAGGTATCCCGGCTTATAACAGTAGCGCTGATTTTCCTGCAGGTAAGACTTTGTTGGATGTAGTGTTGGATGAAAGAAGGTTGGAGTTTGCCTACGAAGGACACAGAAAGTTTGATGTGTTTAGAAATAATATGACCATGGATAGAAGATATCCTGGAACACACCTAAATGGTAGCAACCCTTATTATGAGGTGTTGCCAACGGATAACAGAGTTATTGAGTATATCCCGGAAAGCCAGATCAATGCCCAGCCATCATTAATCCAGAATGATTAAGAAGGGCCACCGAGTACAAAAAACACAATTTTAGATGAGAGGGGAGTTTGAAGAATATATTTTTCAGACTCCCTTTTTTAATTATTAACCAAAACTATATAACAATGAAAACAGTAAAAAACACAATCCTGACCAGGTTCTTGCTACTTGGCGTACTATTATTTGCCTCCTGTAGCGGAGATGATGCTACTACCGAACCGGATGAAATTGTTTCGGAAGACGCTAAGCTGAAATACAGCTATAAGATTCCACCGGGAGGGAATAGCTGGGTTGTGAATGACATTTCTCAAAATGGATCTCTGATATCTGATACCGGAATACATAACTGGACTGACCTTAACACCGTGATCAGAACTTTTTTCAGGGTAGAAAGTGCAGGAGAGTTAAAAGTCGGATTAAAAATGAAGGTGGCTGAAGGAACTTCAAAAATTAAAGTGACGGTAGGGGGAGAAAGTCAAACCATTACCGTGAACAGTAGCCCTAATTATAAAGATGTAGCCGTAGGTACATTTAACCTTTCTGATGCAGGGTATCAATATGTTGAAATTCAAGGGGTTGAAAAATCAGCAACTTATATAGCAGATGTAGAAGAAGTATTAATCGACGGAGCGGCTACCGCTAGTGGAGTTACGTATGTTCAGGATGAATTTTACTGGGGACGAAGAGGTCCTTCAGTACACTTGAGCTACACGCCTCCTCAGAATACAGATATCAAATGGTTCTATAATGAAGTGACCGTGCCTGAAGGGGAAGATGTAGTAGGTTCTTACTTTATGGCTAATGGATTTGGTCAGGGATACTTTGGTATGCAGGTCAATTCGGATACCGAAAGACGAATTCTTTTTTCCGTTTGGAGTCCTTATGAAACTCAAGATCCTTCTCAAATTCCTGATGATTATAAAATTATTTTATTAGGAAAAGGTGAAGGCGTAACTACTGGTGAATTTGGAAATGAAGGATCCGGAGGACAGAGCTATAAGGTTTTTGACTGGCAAGCCGGTAATACCTATAAGTTCTTGCTGAAAGGAGAGCCATCGGTAAATAATTCAACAGACTACACCGCTTATTTTTATGCCCCTGAGGAAGGTGCCTGGAAATTGATCGCCAGTTTCAGAAGACCTTATACAAGTACCTATTTGACCAATCAACATTCGTTCCTGGAGAATTTCAGAACAGAGGCCGGAGTACTTTCAAGAAAAGGCTTCTATGGCAATCAATGGGTGTACGATACGCAAGATGTATGGCATGAACTAACGGAAGCTAAATTTACTGCCGATGCAACAGCAAGAAAAGGAGCACGCCTCGATTATGCAGGCGGATCAGATGGCAATAAATTCTTTATGAAAAATTGTGGTTTCTTCAGTGATAATACAACTATTGATAGCTACCACCAGAGAACGGCCAATGGAGTAAGTCCGAATATAGACTTTTCTCAATTGGAAGTTCCGAGTCTTCCGGAAGAACCTACATTATTGGATAGATCTGGCTGGGTAGTGACCGATTTTAGCACACAAGAAGACAATGGGGGTGAAGGAGATACCGGAAGAGCCGCAGATATTCTGGATGATGATTTAAACACATTCTGGCATTCTTGCTGGTCTGGATGTACAGCTACCCCTCCACACCATATTACAGTTGATATGGGTGAATCAAAGCAAATAGACGGATTTAGATTCTATCAAAGACAAAACCTTTCAAGAACCGTTAAAGATTTAGAAATTCAGATAAGTGACGACGGATCAACCTGGGAAAGTCTTGGGGAATTCGTATTGCAGAATACAGCTGCAGCAATAGATGTAGATTTGTCGGAAACTAAAACATTTCGATATTTTAAATTCATAGCAAAAACCGCCCATGATGGTACCGATAATGCCGCCATGGCCGAAATAATACCATTTACGCGATAGTATCAATTAGATGAAATTAAAATCAAAGCCGAAGCAGTTCCTGTTTCGGCTTTTTTTATGCGTTATTTTTTTAAAAAGAAACGAATCGTAAGTTATATATTTTCAATACTCCTCTTTTTTAAGTAATTATTGATATATTAGCAATGAGCTTATAAATTTTGTAAAAAAACTAACTTTTATTAAGATGGGTGTAAAAATTGATAGCAAATATGTTCCGATGAAAAAATGCATATTTCAATTAAAAGCAATGAGTAGTGTATTACTGTTATTATTGCTTTTTACGGCATGTAAAGACCAACCTAAAGAAGAGTCCGTGACGGAATTAAATTCAAGTAAACCGAATATTATATATATCCTTGCCGACGATCTTGGATATGGTGAACTTGGTGCCTATGGACAAGAAAAAATAGAAACTCCTAATATCGATGCGTTGGCAAAAGAAGGTATGACTTTTACCCAGCATTACACCAGTGCTCCGGTATGTGCTCCGGCAAGATGTATGTTATTAACCGGAAAACATTCAGGACGTGCCTTTGTTCGTGGAAATCATGAATGGGGCGAAAGAGGTAAAGTTTGGGATTACCGTGAAATGGCAAAAGATTCTACCCTCGAAGGACAGCTGCCTATGCCCGATGGTACTATAACCTTTGCTAAAAAATTACAGGAGTCAGGGTATAAAACGTCAATGTATGGAAAATGGGGACTGGGAGCACCTCATACCAATTCAATTCCTACTAAAATGGGATTCGATGAATTCTTTGGATATAATTGCCAAAGACAGGCTCATACCTATTATCCGTTATTCCTCTATAAAAATGAAAAACGTGTACACCTGAAAAATGATACGATTGCACCTAATACACGTTTAGCAAAAGGAGCAGATCCTTATGATATGGAGAGCTACAAAGATTTTAATCTGAATGATTATAGCCCGGACTTAATGTTTGATGAAATGACCTCTTTTGTAGAGAGAAACAAAGAAAATCCATTCTTTATTTACTGGGCATCACCAATTCCTCATGCTCCTTTACAAGCCCCTCAGCGTTGGGTGGACTACTACGTGAAAAAGTTTGGGGATGAAGAACCGTACTTAGGTAACAGAGGGTATTTTCCAAATAGATACCCGCATGCTACTTATGCAGCAATGATATCTTACCTCGACGAAAATATCGGAAAATTGGTGCAAAAATTAAAAGATGAAGGGATTTATGAAAATACCCTGATTGTATTTACCTCCGATAATGGTCCTACCTATAATGGAGGTGTGGATCCGGAATTTTTCGATAGCGCTAAACCTTTTAAATCTACCTATGGATATGGTAAAGGTTTTGTGAACGAAGGAGGAATAAGAGTACCTATGATTGCTAGCTGGCCGGGTAAAATAAAAACTGGTAGTAAAACAGATCACGTTTCTGCACATTATGATATGTTTGCTACCCTATCTGATCTGGTAGGGTATGAGAATACTGAAAATGACGGGGTAAGCTTTTTACCGACACTGTTAGGGCAGGATAACCAGGAAGAACACGAATTTATGTATTGGGAATTCCCTTTATATGATGGTCAGATCGCTATAAGAATGGGAGATTGGAAAGTGATCCGAAAGAATATAAAAAACCCTAAAAAAGAACCGACACTCGAGCTTTACAACCTGAGTACCGACCCGACAGAGTCTAATAACGTGGCTGATCAACATCCGGACATCCTGGAAAAAGCAGCTAAGATTCTAAAAGAACAACATACGACTCCAGAGGTAGATCGTTTTAAAATTCCAATGTTAGAAAAAGGACTTTTAGCCGAATAAAAACTCTTATTAAGTATAGATATAATGAAATTAGTAAATAATTTATTGGCTTGTGTTTTGGTACTCTTTACAGTTACTTTACATGCGCAACACACCAGAGTAATACCACAACCCTTAAAGGTTGAATCAAAAGAAGGTAGTTACACCATAACACCAAAGGTTAAAATTATAGCCGATAAAAATGATTATAATGCGCAATTCCTTAAAGAACTCCTTGAAGAAGAATATCAGTTAGATCTAAAAATAGCTGGTAAAGGAAAAAAGGGAATTATACTGAAGCTCGATACTGCACTTTCAAATGAATTAGGTGAAGAAGGGTATACCCTGGAGGTGTTAAAAAATAAAATCGAAATTAAAGCGCCTAATACAACAGGGGTGTTTTATGGTATTCAGACCTTAAGACAACTCATTAAGAACAATGGTGAGGTCGCCGCAGTGAGTATTACAGATAATCCGCGATTTGCATGGCGCGCATTCATGCTCGATGAAGCCAGGTATTTTAAAGGAAAAGAACAGGTCAAAAAATTACTCGATCAGATGGCTTTGCTTAAAATGAATGTGTTTCACTGGCATTTAACCGACGATCAGGGTTGGAGAATTGAAATTAAAAAATATCCAAAACTTACCGAAGTGGGAGGGTTTAGATCCAATACCCAAATTGGAGGTTGGAACAGTGAGAAAAGATCTGGAGAACCACATGGAGGGTATTATACCCAGGACGAAATCAAGGAAATTATTGAATATGCCGCAGCCCGACATATAAAAGTAGTGCCTGAAATAGAAATGCCCGGACATGCCTCAGCGGCCATAGCTGCTTATCCATGGTTAGGGACCATCGGAGAATTAAAAGAGGTGCCGGTAGTGTTTGGGAAACTTCCGGATTCATATAATGTAGCCGACCCTAAAGTATTTCAGTTTTTAGAAGATGTGCTTCTTGAAGTCATGAACCTGTTTCCTGAAAAAACGATCCATATTGGTGGCGATGAGGTAAAGTTTGATGCATGGAAAGAAAGTGAGTTTGTACAGAACTTCATGAAAGAAAATAAATTAAACACGCCAACCGATCTTCAAATATTCTTTACCAATAAGATTTCTAACTTCCTGGATAAATATGATCATCGAATGATGGGGTGGAATGAAGTTCTGGGAGGAAATGTTCATGAATGGCAAAAGAAAGAAGATATGGAGACTAAAGAAGAATTGGCTCAAAGTACAATAGTGCATTTTTGGAAGGGAAACCTCGATATGGTTACCGATGCTGTGAACAGAGGTTATGATATCGTAAACTCCTATCATGTGTTCACATACCTGGATTATAACTACGGGTATACGCCAATTGAAAATTCCTATAGTTTCGATCCGGTTCCCGAAGGCTTAGATGCAAAGTACCACGAGAAAGTACTTGGCCTGGGATGCCAGATGTGGAGTGAATGGATTCCAACCGTTCAGGATATGGATCGAATGGTGTTTCCTAGATTAGCTGCCTATGCTGAAGTCGGGTGGACAGCCAAAGACAGAAAAAATTTCGATGTGTTTATTGAAAATTTAAATCCTATCTTGGATCACTGGGAAAAGAAAGGCATCAAATATGCTGATAAATTTAGAAAAGCAGATTTTAAAGAAGTAAAATAACAAGAATTAAGCTATGATGAAAAAGAAAGGGGTGTCCCTGGTAGGATTACTGGTAGCTGGGTATCTGGCGCAAGCACAGCAGCTCCCTAAAGAATTGAATCATTATATTGAGAATCCACAGGTGATTTCTGAAAATAAAGAGGAAGCACATGCTACCTTTTATTCCTTTTCAAGTGAAGAAAAAGCACTTGAAAATAACTGGAAAACATCAGGTAATTATTTGTCATTAGACGGAACCTGGAAGTTTAAATGGGTAAGAAAACCTTCAGATCGACCACAAGACTTCATTAACCCTGATGTGAATGTAAGTAATTGGGACGATATTCAGGTTCCTGCGAATTGGGAAGTTGAAGGCTTTGGAGTGCCAATCTATGTAAACCATCAATATGAATTTGCAGATTATAAAGCACCCGTTTCGGAAGAAATGGAATTTGTGGATAGAATCTATCCCGCAAATCCAGGAGATGTACCTTCCGATTATAACCCTGTAGGATCTTATAGAAAAGAATTTACTATCGATGATTCCTGGTCAGCCAAAGAAGTTTTTCTACATATCGGCGCCATGAAATCAGGTGGATTCGTATGGATCAATGGAACCTATGTAGGATACTCTCAAGGGAGTAAACTTCCTGCAGAATTCAATATTTCAAAATATCTGAAACCGGGAAAAAATACGATTGCATTACAAATTTTCAGATGGACCGATGGTTCGTACCTCGAATGCCAGGATTTCTGGAGAATAAGTGGTATCGAAAGAAGTGTATACCTGTATGCACAACCAAAGGTTCGTATCAAGGATGTGGAAATGATGGCAACCCTAGACGAGACCTATAAGAATGGTGTGCTGGATTTGGCTATCGATCTCGAGAATAAAACAGAAAAAAGAGAAAAACTGGAAGTATCCTATAAGATTCTGGATAAGTATGGGATATTAGTGGCTAATGATACGCAGCCACTCAAGATGGAAGCAGGAGAAAGTACCACATTTAATTTTGCTGCTTATGTACTGCAAGCAATGCCGTGGACAGCAGAAACTCCGGATCTTTATAAGGTAATTGTTACTACAAAGACCAAGAGAGGGGATGTACTTGAGGTTACCTCTGCTAATGTAGGCTTCAGAACCGTTGAGATTAAAAATGGCTTACTGAAGATAAACGGACAAACCGTTACCCTCAAAGGCGTTAATACACAAGAACATAATCCGGAAACAGGACATGTGGTAAGTGAAGAACAGATCATTAAAGATATTCAGCTTTGGAAAGAGAATAATATCAATGCAGCTCGTTTAAGTCACTATCCGCAATCGGAAAAGTTTTATGAGCTGTGTGATAAATACGGAATTTATGTGGTTGATGAAGCGAATATCGAATCACATGGAATGTATTATGGCGAGCATTCATTAGCTAAAAAACCTGAATGGGAAAAAGCCCATGTAGACCGAATGATTCGTATGGTGGAGCGTGATAAAAACCATCCATCCGTGATTATCTGGTCAATGGGGAATGAAGCAGGTAATGGGATTAACTTTTTCAATGCATATAATGAAATAAAAGCCCATGATCCGCAAAAGAGACCGGTTCAATACGAAAGAGCTTATAAGCCTGAAGACGGAAACCTGTTTGATATGGATACCAATACCGATATTATTGTGCCACAATACCCATCGCCGGGAACTTTCGAATATATCGGGACCTCTAAAACAGATCGACCATTCATCCCAAGTGAATATGCCCATGCTATGGGGAATAGTACAGGAAATTTCCAGGACTATTGGGATGTGATCGAACAACACGATAATCTCCAAGGAGGATTTATATGGGATTGGGTAGATCAGTCAATTTGGAAAACCAATGAGAAAGGACAAAAGTATTATGCCTACGGAGGTGATTATGGAGAAAGTATGCCTTCTGATAACACGTTCCTGAATAATGGTATAATCTTCCCTGATAGAACTCCACAACCTGCATTACACGAAGTTAAAAAAGCGCATGAGTTCATTAACTTCAAGAACAAAGGAATTAACAGAGACGGACAAATAAGAGTGCTGGTTGAAAACTTATACGACTTTATCGATCTTAACAGGTTTGATTTAACCGCTCAAATAAAAGCAGACGGTGAGGTGTTAAAGACAATCCCGATGGGAAGTATCGATGTAGAACCACATACCGGGAAATTGATCAGAGTGCCTTTAGACGGTGTTACCTATAAGCCAAACACAGAATATTTTGTCGAGGTTTCAGCAACCCTTAAAAAGGATTGGGGAATATTGAAGGCCGGATATGAAGTAGCTCATGAACAAATCTATTTAGATAGAAAGGTAAATTGGAATCCTGCTAAATTAGAAAATCAGGGAACCGTTAATATAAAACAGAACAAAGAAGAGCTGACGCTTTCCGGTGAAGGTTTTGAGATGCTGTTTGATAAGGCTAAGGGTAAAATGACTTCCTATGTTTATGAGGGTACAGAGTTGATAAAAGATGGCAACGGACCTAAGCCGAATTTCTGGAGAGCTCCAACAGACAACGATTTCGGTAATAGAATGCAGGAAAGAAATATCGAGTGGAAAAGAGCTTCGTTAGAGGCAGAGGTACAATCCTTCAAAACAACTAAGAAGGATGATGGTAGCGTTGAGGTTGCAATAACCTTTTACCTGCCTGGTGTAGAAACTACCTTCGAATCGGTATATACAGCGATGTCTAATGGAGTGGTTATAATAGCAAATACCTTAAATACGACATCCTATAAGGCCGATATTCCAAGAATCGGAATGCGCATGCAGTTACCAAAGAAGTATGAAAATATGACTTATTTTGGACGCGGACCTTGGGAGAATTATCAAGATCGAAAAGCAGCAGCTTTTGTAGATCTGTATACGTCAAAAGTTAAAGATCAATACGTACCGTATATCCGTCCACAGGAAAATGGTTATAAGACAGATGTGAGATGGGTGGCACTAACCGATAATTCAAACAGTGGATTGCTGGTAGTTTCTTCTAAAAAGAACGCAAAAGATCTTGGTGTGAGTGCATTGCATATGTTGAACGAAGATTTCGATGCAACTCCTGGTATCTCTTATAAGCAGGATAAGAAAGCAGTAGAGAAACATGCAACCAAAGATGATAATTACAGTGATGGAATGCCGGAAGTTAATATCAGTAAACATACAATTGATATTGTCGAAAAAGACCTGGTACAACTAAATATTGATCTTGAACAACGTGGCGTTGCAGGAGATAATAGTTGGGGAGCGAGACCTCAGGAAAAATACCAGTTAAAAGGAGACCAAAAGCATGAGTATGCTTTCTACCTCATACCTTTCAAAGGTGGAAATACTGCAAATACCATCAACACGGCTAAGCAATATTACACTGCTGAGTAACATAAAGATTTAATAGAATCTATAACGGGAGTATATTCATATACTCCCGTTTTTTTTTTGATCCATGTAGAATGATATTTATCATGGTAAAATAAATAGATATCATTGAAATTTATAGTCCCTAATAAATACTAAAGTTGTGAAGCAAAATTAAATAGCCATCATTTCTGATAAGAGGGAATGATTGAAGCTGTTTTAAGAAACGCTAAACGGAAACAATTTGGTCGTTAAACTTAAACTTTAAAGAAATGAAAAACGAAGTTCCAGTATCAAAAATAATGTCAACTAACCTGGTGAATTTAAATCTTGATGATAGCTTGTACAAGGCAGAAGAACTTTTCAAGAAGAATCAAATCAGGCACCTTCCCGTAATAAAAGGTAAGAAATTGGTAGGAATTTTGAGCTATACGGATTTATTGAGACTGAGCTATGTCGATAGTATAGATGATAATCTCGATGCCGATAATTTTGTTTATGATACCTTGTCAGTAAAGCAAGTAATGATGGGAAAACCAGTATTTGTATCAACTGATACTTCGATCAGAGAAGTCTCTAAAATTCTTTCAGAAAGAGAATTTCATGCCCTTCCGGTAGTGGATCAACATAAAAATTTAGTGGGAATTATAACAACCACTGATCTTATAAAATATTACCATAGCCTGTTATACGAACAAGAGTAATCCAAGCAGATTTATACCTCTGAATGTTGCTTGCTGATAATGTGGTTTAAGATCATTTGGGCATGTATACGGGAGTTTTCAATAAACCATAGGTGTGTGTCCATTCCACCACAAATAACACCTGCCAAATAGAGGTTGTTGATGTTGGTCTCCATGGTCTCTTCATTATATTGAGGGTAGAATTTACCATCATCAGACAATTGGACTCCTATTTTTTCTAAAAACTTAAAATTGGGCTTGTAACCCGTTAAGGCAATGACATAATCATTAGGGATAGAAACAATACCCCGGTTGGTATTAAGAACGATTTCTGAATCTTTGATTTCCTGTACCTCCGTATTGTAATACGCCTTGATGCTTCCTTCCGCAATACGATTTTCAATATCCGGTTTTACCCAATATTTCACACGCCTGCCAATTTCAGGACCGCGTATGAGCATCGTTACATCAGCTCCTTTTCGATAACACTCAAGAGCAGCATCTACAGCTGAGTTGCTGGCACCAATAACCGCCACTTTTTGCATGGCGTAAAAATGAGGGTCTTTGTAATAATGAGAAACCTTAGGAAGATCTTCCCCAGGTACATTGAGGAGGTTTGGAATGTCGTAAAAACCAGTAGCGACAATAGCATATTCCGATTGATAGGATGTCTTGTCGGTAGTTATGGTGAAAGTGTTGTTATGTTTGGCGACCTCCGTAACCTTTTCAAAAAGATGAATGTTTAATTCATTGGAAGTGACGATACGTCGGTAGTATTCTAAAGCCTCATCTCTTTTTGGTTTAGCCTCCTTACTAATAAAAGGAACTCCACCAATTTCCAGTTTCTCCGATGAAGAGAAAAACTGCATATTAATAGGGTAGTTGAATAAGGAATTTACGATAGGGCCTTTCTCTATGATTAAATAGTTAAGGCCCTTTTTTTTAGCTTCTAAAGCACATGCAATTCCAATAGGACCACCGCCAATAATGATGAGGTCTAAATGCTTCATTAAGAAATAACTTCTTTTAATTCTTTTATCGTCTTAATCTGATCTTCACTGCTAAAAACAAAGTTTCCTGCAACTAAAACATCAGCTCCGGCATCGATAAGATCTTTTGCATTGTTGGCATTAACACCACCATCGATTTCGATGAGTGTAGATGCATTTTTCTCTTTGATGAGCGCTTTCAGTTGTTTTACCTTGTTGTAAGTGTTCTCGATGAACTTTTGTCCCCCAAATCCCGGATTCACACTCATGATGATCACGAGGTCAATGTCTTGAATGATATCTGCTAATACAGATACGTTGGTGTGTGGGTTAAGTGCTACTCCCGCTTTCATGCCCTCGGCTTTGATGGCCTGCATGGTTCTGTGTAAGTGATTACAGGCTTCGAAATGTACCGTTAGGTTCGCTGTACCAAGATCAGCAAATGCCTTGATATAACGATCTGGGTCTACAATCATTAAATGCACATCCAAAGGCTTTTTAGCATGTTTGTTGATTGCATCAAGTACAGGCATTCCAAATGAGATATTAGGAACAAAAACACCATCCATAATATCGATGTGAAACCAATCAGCATCACTCTGGTTAACCATCTCAATATCTCTTTGAAGATTGGCAAAATCTGCCGCTAATAATGAAGGGGCTACTAATTTGTCGTTCATTGTGTGTCGTTTATGATGCTGCAAAAATAATTATTTATAAAGAAACACAACGAATGATTAAGAAAGGTTTATTACTTATTGACGATTCAGGGTCAATTTGAAGGAAGGAACCACGAGGGAGCAACCTGAAAGGAGCTTTTTAGCCGCCATGTTTAAAATGATATAAATTATATCATTTCCTTTCTTCCGAGAACTTTTTACTTCACAATTTCCTGTGGTTTAAGCCATACTTTAGGCATAGATACGGTATGGTTAAAGTATGGATAGAGTATGAGCAGGTATAGATTGGTTTATAACTGTATAAATTGTATCCGGTATGTAAGAAAAAAAAGGGGCAACCTCAAAAGTTGTTTCTTGAAGAAAATGATTTAGCATACTTCCACCTGTCATTCCACACCCATTGTCATTCCGAATCCAATGTCATTCCGCATTTATTGCGGAATCCATTCTCCTCCGAACACTCTCACCCCAATATTATTCAGCACCCAATATCATTCAGCACCCAATGTCATTCCGCATTTATTGCGGAATCCATTCTGCTCCGAAGGTTCTCACTCCCAATATCATTCCGCACGCTATGTCGTTCCGCATGTACAGCGAATGAATAGGCATAGATAGGTATTTTAACTGTATAAATGGAATCCGCTATGTAAGACAATAAAAGGTAGTGTGAGAGAATGCCTGTTTGTAAATAAAAAAAACTCCGGTAATCAGCCGGAGTTCATTCATCAATCAAAAAACGAACAGTTATCCCGTTATATCGGAACTGTTGTACTACAAAAATAGTGAATTTTGAGTAAAATCACTACTTTATTAACTTATCCTAAATAGGTCTTCAGAATTTTACTCCTTGAAGTATGTTTTAATCTTCTGATAGCCTTTTCTTTAATCTGACGAACGCGTTCACGTGTCAAATCAAATGTTTCTCCAATTTCTTCCAGTGTCATAGGGTGCTGATCACCTAAACCAAAATAAAGTCTGATAACATCAGCCTCACGTGGTGTAAGAGTTTCAAGAGCACGTTCTATTTCAGTACGGAGTGATTCATGTAAAAGGTCCTTGTCAGGATTTGGTGATTCACCACTACGAAGTACATCATAAAGGTTTGAGTCTTCTCCTTCTACTAATGGTGCGTCCATCGATACATGACGACCAGAATTCTTCATTGACTCCTTTACATCATTAACAGACATGTCAAGCTCCTTAGCAATTTCTTCTGCACTAGGCATACGCTCATGAGCTTGCTCTAAAAATGCATACGTCTTATTGATCTTATTGATTGAACCAATTTTATTAAGAGGTAATCGAACAATACGAGATTGTTCCGCTAATGCCTGTAAAATAGACTGTCTAATCCACCATACTGCATACGAAATGAACTTAAAACCACGAGTTTCATCAAAACGTTGAGCAGCTTTTATAAGACCAAGATTTCCTTCATTGATCAAATCAGGTAATGTTAAACCCTGATTCTGATACTGCTTTGCTACCGAAACAACAAAACGTAAGTTCGCTTTCGTTAGTTTCTCTAAAGCTCGTTGATCTCCTGCTTTAATACGTTGTGCTAATTCTACTTCTTCTTCTGCGGTAATTAAGTCAACCTTCCCTATTTCCTGAAGATACTTGTCTAATGAAGCAGTTTCTCTGTTAGTTACCTGCTTCGTAATTTTCAGTTGTCTCATCTATTTTACTCCCGAGTTTATTATAAATAATAGCGTGTGAATGGTTATACGTAAGAAAAGGGCAAAAGGTTACAGAAAGTATAGAAAATTTTATTTTTTTTCCGGTTTTTCCCGGTTAGGAGCTTGTAAAATAGTTAGTTGCTTTTTGAATTTCTTAAAAATAAGAATAAAAAAAAGCCCTGAATTTTCAGGGCTTTGATGATTTATTTATTTTCTTGTGGCTTCTTTTTCTCCTGTCTTGGAGGTCGAGGCAACAAGGCTTTTCTTGAAACTTTAGGTTTCTTGGTACGCGGATCTAAACCAATATACTTCACTTCGATTTCATCCCCAAGGTTCACATAATCTGTAACCTTTTCCACACGTTTCCAGTCAAGTTCTGAAATGTGTAGTAAAGAATCTTTACCAGGTACAAATTCGATAACAGCACCAAAGTCTAATATTTTAACAACTTTAACTTTGTAAGTTTCGCCTTCAACTGGAGTAAAAGTAACGTTTTGTACCGATTGAATCGCTTTGTCAATACCATCCTGATCTACACCTAAGATTTCAACAATTCCTAAATCGTCTACTTCGTCGATAACGATTTCAGTTTTTGTTTCTTCTTGTAGTGCCTGAATGTTTTTACCACCAGGTCCGATAACGGCACCGATAAATTCTTTTGGAATTTCAACTTTAACGATTTTCGGAGCATGAGCTTTTACATGTTCAGCGGCAGTAGGGATAGTTTCGGTAATCTTACCTAAAATATGCATACGTCCATCTCTTGCCTGCTCTAAAGCTTGCTCAAGAATTTCATAGCTCAAGCCTTTAATCTTGATGTCCATCTGACATGCTGTAATCCCGTCCTCAGTACCGGTTACTTTAAAGTCCATGTCACCCAGGTGATCTTCATCTCCTAAGATATCAGATAATACAGCAAACTTAGCACCATCGGAGATAAGTCCCATAGCAATACCTGATACAGGTTTTTTCAATGGTACACCGGCATCCATTAAGGCCATAGTACCGGCACAAACAGTTGCCATTGAAGAAGAGCCATTCGATTCAAGTACCTCAGATACTACTCTTACCGTATAAGGGAAATCTGAAGGAAGTACTTTTTTCAAAGCTCTTTGTGCAAGGTTTCCATGTCCTACCTCACGTCTTGATGTACCTCTGATAGGTCTTGCTTCACCTGTTGAAAAAGGAGGGAAGTTATAGTGTAAATAGAATTTTTCTTCACCTTGTTCCGTCGGACGGTCAATTACGTTTACTTCTCTTGAAGTACCAAGGGTAACAGTAGCTAACGCTTGAGTTTCTCCCCTGGTAAATATAGAAGAACCATGTGTAGATGGTAAATAATCTATCTCACACCAGATTGGTCGAATGTCAGTTGGTTTTCTACCATCCAAACGAATTTTTTCGTCAAGAATAAGGTTTCTGACAGCTTCCTTTTGAGCTTTTCCGAAATATTTGCCAATAAGATCGCCGTTCTCTTCAAGCTCTTCTTCTGTAAATAATTCCTGGCAAGCCTCCTTCACAGCAGCAAACTGCTCACCTCTTTCACTTTTAGAAGTACCATCTTTAGCTATGTCATAGCATTTAGAGTATGCGAAGTCATAGATCTTCTGAGCCATTTCTTCATTTTCCTTCTCAGGCTCATATTCTCTTGTTTCTTTGGCTCCAACTTGCGCCACAAGACTGTTTTGAGCTTCTATCTGAACTTTAATGGCTTCATGGGCAAACTTAATAGCCTCCGCCATTTCCTTTTCAGAAACTTCATCCATTTCACCCTCTACCATAGAGACAGAATCAATAGTAGCACCAACCATGATGTCCATATCACAGTCTTCAAGCTCCGCTTTGCTAGGGTTGATAATGAACTCTCCATTTAATCTACCAACTCTGGTTTCAGAAATTGGTCCGTCAAAAGGGATGTCAGATAGCGCTAGACATGCTGAAGCAGCCAATCCTGCTAAAGCATCAGGCATTACATTTTCATCATGCGACATTAACTGAATCATTACCTGCGTCTCAGCATGGTAATCTTTTGGGAATAAAGGACGTAAAACACGATCCACTAAACGCATCGTTAATATCTCCTGATCACTCGGACGTGCTTCTCTTTTTAAGAAACCTCCCGGGAACCTACCTGCAGCAGCAAATTTTTCTCTGTAATCTACTGTTAACGGTAGAAAATCAATGTCAGGATTAGAAGTGCGTGCCGAAACAACTGTTGCAAGCAACATAGCATCACCCATTCTAACAACTACAGAACCGTCAGCTTGTTTGGCTAACTTTCCTGTTTCCAGGGAAATGGATCTACCATTCCCTAAATCAATAATCTCTTTTTTTACTTCAGGGATCATAAATTATTTTAATTAATTAAACAAAGGGCGTTGTGTTGTTGTGTAGTTGTTGTCTTTCTACCCAATGAAAAACTAATAATTCCAGCTTTTTTACAATTCTTATTTCGTTGAATATAAGAATTTAGCATTAGATACTTATAAAAGTACGGTAAAAGCTATAAAAAAAAGAGGCACGTAGCCTCTTTAAATTTACTTTCTTAATCCTAGTTCCTTAACTATCGAACGATATCTTTCGATATCTTTATTTTTTAAATAGTCTAGTAAACTTCTTCTTTTACCTACCAATTTAACTAGAGCGCGCTCTGTGTTAAAATCTTTACGATTCTTTTTAAGGTGCCCAGTTAAGTGGCTGATTCGGTGAGTGAACAATGCAATTTGTCCTTCTGTTGAACCAGTGTTGTTTTCAGCTCCACCGTGCTTTTTAAAGATCTCTGCCTTTACTTCTTTAGTTAAATACATTCCAATATTATTTAAATGATTTTTATGTACCCCATAACAGACCTTCTGTTACAGGCCGCAAATATAGAAATATTTTCGCTAACTGATCCGTTTTAATCAAATTAAATCTTTTCAATTTAAAGGCAATAGGGCTTTAGCATTCAGGAAGTTGTATGCATATCCGAAAGAAGTAAGGGGCTTGAAATAAAAAAGCCCCGGATCCGGGGCTTTTATTATGCTCTGTAAGGTTGATTTGTTACCAAATCAATATATAAATTAACCCGGTCTTTTAAATCTCTTCTATGAATGATGAAGTCTAAAAATCCATGTTCAAGTACAAATTCCGCAGTCTGAAATCCATCAGGTAAATCTTTACCAGTAGCCTCTTTTACTACTCGCGGACCAGCAAAACCAATTAAGGCACCAGGTTCTGCAATATTAATGTCTCCTAACATTGCATACGAAGCTGTCGTACCTCCGGTAGTCGGATCCGTACATAATGAGATGTATGGAATCTTAGCCTCTGCAAGTTGTGCAAGCTTAGCAGAAGTCTTGGCAAGCTGCATTAAAGAAAGGGCAGCCTCCATCATTCTGGCTCCTCCTGATTTTGAAATCATCATGAAAGGAATCTTGTTCTTTAAAGAGTAGTCAATCGCTCTTGCGATCTTTTCTCCAACAACACTACCCATCGAACCACCGATGAATGCAAAATCCATACAAGCGATTACGAGCTTTTTACCTTTAGATTTTCCAACTGCAGTGCGAACTGCATCCTTTAAGCCTGTTTTTTCCTGAGCTTGTTTTAGACGATCAGAATACTTTTTAGTGTCTTCAAACTTAAGAGGGTCTTTCGACATTAAGTTAGCATCCAATTCCTTGAATTTGTTGTCGTCAAAAAGGATTGAAAAATATTCGTTACTCCCAATTCTAACATGATAATCATCCTCCGGACTCACATAAAAGTTTTTGGCAAGCTCTTCAGCTTCAACGATCTTCCCCGTAGGAGATTTATACCATAAACCTTTTGGTGTGTCTTTTTTTTCTTCGGTTTTGGTTTGAATACCTTTTTCTTTTCTTTTAAACCAAGCCATTAGTTATTAGTTTTAGTATTAAGTATGTTAATAGCCATCTTTCAAAAAGTATAGATGGCTATTAACAATAGTGTGTTCTATTTATAACGTGTTAACGTTATTAAGGTCTTCAAAAGCCTTTTTTAATCTTGCGATGAAAGTCTTTTCACCTTCACGTAACCATACACGTGGATCATAATGCTTTTTGTTTGGAGCATCATCTCCTTCAGGGTTACCAATTTGTGTTTGCAAATATGCAGATTTATTTTGAATGTAATCTCTAACACCTTCTAAAAATGCATATTGTAAATCAGTGTCGATATTCATCTTTATAACTCCGTATCCGATTGACTCTCTGATTTCTTCTAAAGAAGATCCTGAACCACCATGGAAAACATAATCAATAGTGTTGTGAGGAACACCATATTTTTCAGAAATATACTCTTGAGAGTCTTTTAGGATGGTCGGTTTTAACTTTACGTTACCTGGCTTGTAAACCCCATGTACATTACCAAAAGCAGCTGCGATGGTGAAACGCGGACTTACCTTCATTAATTCTTCATAAGCATACGCTACTTCTTCAGGTTGAGTATATAGGCGAGATTCATCTACATCAGTATTGTCTACTCCATCTTCTTCACCACCTGTAATACCTAACTCTATTTCAAGAGTCATTCCCATTTTGCTCATACGAGCTAAATATTGCTTACATGTTTCGATGTTTTCTTCAATTGGCTCTTCAGAAAGATCGATCATATGTGAGCTGAATAATGGTTTACCTGTCTCCGCAAAGTGTTTTTCACTCGCAGATAGCATTCCATCAACCCATGGTAGTAGTTTTTTAGCACAGTGATCCGTGTGAAGAATTACTGTTGCACCATATAATTCAGCTAGTTCATGTACGTGCTTAGCACCTGCAACAGCACCTGCTACAGCTGACTTCTGATCTTCGTTTGATAGTCCTTTCCCTGCGTTAAACTGTGCACCTCCATTAGAGAACTGAATAATTACAGGAGCGTTAATTTCTGCTGCAGTTTCTAATACTGCATTAATGGTATCCGTACCTATCACATTCACTGCGGGTAGGGCAAACCCTTTTTCTTTTGCGTAGTTAAAAATCGCTTGTACTTCGTCTCCAGTTGCTACACCCGGTTTGATGTTGTGACTCATAATTTAAAATAATTTATTATTTCGTTTTGTGTTGAAAGGCAAAAGTAATAAAAACATGGCTTAGAACGGATAATTTATTCCAATATTCAAAACTGCATTTCGGAAGTTATATTCGTTAAACCACCTTTTGTCTTTTTCTAATGCCGGATTGTATGTTTTGAATCCGGTGTCTAATCTGATTACAAAGAAACTGAAATCATATCGAACTCCAAAGCCAGACCCAATAGCTAGTTCTGATAGTGATTTGAACCCCTCAAATACCCGCTCTTCACTTTCAACTTCGTCTAACACGTTCCAGATGTTACCGGAGTCTACAAAAAGGGCCCCTTTTAAATCTCCTAAAATATTAAATCGGTATTCTAAGTTAAAGGCTATCTTGAAGTTAGCTTCGTTGTAGTCTTCAAGATTGTCGGTTCTTCCAGGTCCTAAAGAGTAGGGTTGCCAGGCTCTGTTATCATTAGATCCACCAGCAAAATAACTTCGTATAAATGGTATGTTGTTGGAATTGCCATAAGGAATAGCAATACCTGTGAATGCCCTGAAGGCAAGCGTATTGGTTTTAAAAACACGCCAGTGTTTTATGAAGTCAAATTCAGATTTTACGTATTGTGAATAGGGAACTCCAAATACCAGATTGTTGCCGTTTTCATCCTCGTCGAAAGGAAATATAGACGCAATTCCTGATAAAAGATTCCCGGCTAATTCAATTTTAGTTCTAAATTGATAGAAATTGTTATCGGTGTAACTCTTCCTGTTATTTTTAGTGTATGTGAAGTTCGAAGCAAAAATTAAATTGTCGGTCGTAAGACGTTCCTCTTGTTCGGCAATGCTGCTGAACTCTTCCTGATCTTCTATGTTGTTTAAAACAATATCACCATTGTCTACAGCATTTATAAAAGCATTGGTTCCTTCAGGAATGACAAGTTGAGGCGATTCGGTATCAGGTTTGTAAAATTCAGGATATTGATTTTCATAAGGTGCAGCTAAATCGTTTAGACGATCATAGCTGTTGCGGTATACCAAATAATAGCGCTCTGGATTCAGGTTTTTAACAAATTGAATATTAATGAGTTCGAATATGTTCTTCTGATAACTCGAAGGATCCCAGGTGTACCGCAATAAACTGTTTAAGCTCTGTTTGTCTAATCCAATATTTTTTTGGGTGGTGATACCTGCCGATAAGCGTGTATTTGGATTCATGTATTTTGGAACATACTTGTCTGTGTTAAACGGTAACAGGAATCTTGGGAAGTTTAAGTTGATGTCTCCTCCAAATTCAAGAATATTAAAGAATGGGTCATCCTCATCTCTGAGTTCCCGCGATGATCCTATCGTTCCTTTCAGTGCTAACTCCAAAGTCTCAGCACCTCTGAAAACATTTCTGCTTAAAAGCGACGTTCCAAAAGACATTCCAATGTCTTGGATGTTCGAATGTGATATATCTGTGTTTAGACCTAAAGAGAATTTAGGTCTTGAGGTAATGTAAATGTTTGAATTTAATTTAGAATCCGAACTGTCTGTATAAGTATACTCTATCGTCGGATATCTGAAAATTTTAAGGTTGCTTATTTGCCGGTAGGTTAACGTTCTGTCCTGGTCCTTGTATATGTCTCCCGGAATTATAGCAACCGCATCGGTCAATGCTTTAGGTTTGTAACGAAGCTCGTCCTTGTAGTAGATAGTGTAATTATCGTATTGTATAGTGTCTGTATAGGCGCCGATGTTGGTGTCCGTAAAAATGTTTACATTATTAATACTGTGTACCTTATAAGGGATTTCTCTTAAAGAGTCACCAACGCGTTCATAGGCATTGTCAATTATGATTGTGGTAGGCATTTGGTAGTCCTCATTGGCCTCAATAGTATCTCTTTGGATATCGTAGGTTATGGAGGTTCTTTGAAAACGATATATACCGGAATTGAGATATAGGTCATTCAGTCGTTCCCGTTCAGCACTGAAATTGTTTAAGTTGAATTGATCCCCCGATTTGATTATGGATAGATTCTGATGTGCCTTATAAATAGAATCCAGAACATCTGAAACGATCTCTGTGGTTAATGAATCAATGATGTAAGGTTCACCCGTGTTAATTTTATAAGAGATTTCGGCTCTCTTTCTTTTTCGTTTTGTGGTGTCGATCTCAAAAGAAGTAGTGTTGTTGAAATAGCCAAAATTGTAGGCGTACTTGCTGAGCCTTTCTGAAGACTTTTCAGCTTCTTCTTCGTTAATAATTACAGGAGCTTCCCCAGAGTTTCTCAACCAATTATTGAAATCTATTTTGTATTCAGCTAAACGAATTAATTGTTTTTCCGAAAGCACACTCTTCCAAAAGTTTGCAGAATCTAATTGTTTCTGTAATCGGGCAAGGTAGATAGAGTCTGAGTTCTTCTTGGCAAGATTGTAAATGGCTAGCCTTAAAGGACTGTTGGGTTTTTGCGAAATAAGTCCGTCGAGTTCTTCGTTTTTGATTTTCTCGTCATTAATATAAATGGTGTTTTTAGTAAGGAGTAATTCACCATCTTCAACACGTTTTACCGCATTACATGAAGAAATCAGTAATATTATCAGGAATACCGTTATTTTTGAAAAAAAGTTTTTCAAGCAGATCTTAGTTTTGTCATTAGAGCTTTTGGTTATGTATTTCGATAATTTAATAACGATAAAAAATGTTAATCGGAATAATAGTGGCAAATTTGCAAATTATTTTCAATAGTTAAGTGCTTTTAATAGCTGAAAATACATTATTTAAATGGTTACTAAAAATGAAATTAAGCTTGTAAAGAGTTTACAGCAAAAAAAGTACCGAACTTTAAACGGCCTGTTCGTAGTTGAAGGAATAAAAGGGATTGATGAATTTTTAAACTCTGATTATAAGCTGGAACGGCTTTATGTAACAGATGATTCCCTTTTTGAAAATGTCGACGATGAAAAAACACCAATAAAGGAGGCTGATTTAAAGCGTATGAGTTCCCTTAAAAACCCGAATAAAGCGCTTGCGTTATTCCAAATGAACAAGGTAGTTGAGGAAATAGGTGAAGAGGGATTGGTGCTGGCACTTGATGAGATAAGGGATCCTGGGAACCTCGGAACTATCATTCGTCTGTGCGATTGGTTTGGAATAGAGCATTTGGTGTGCAGTGAGGAAACGGTGGATTGCTTTAATTCAAAAGTTGTACAGGCAACAATGGGATCGTTGACTCGTGTAAATATTGTTTATACAGATCTTTTAGATTTTATAAAGAAAACTAATTTGCCGGTTTTTGCTGCAGATATGCATGGCAGCAATGTCTATAAAACCGAGTTGCCTGATACTGGAATTTTGGTGATGGGTAATGAGGCAAACGGGATTTCTGAAGCCATAATGGATTCGGTTCAGTTTAAGGTAGCAATCCCTCAATTTGGAGCATTCCAAAAAACAGAAAGTTTGAATGTAGCTACAGCAACAGCAATTTTATTGAGTGAATTTAGACGTACACTTTAATTATTCGAAAGTAAAGTTTACGAACACTCCTCTGGAATACATATTGTTCAAATTTGAAGTCCATGGACTGTTAGGGTCGTTGTCCGGAATCAGCTCATCCGATAAAGCAAAAACTCCTCTGACCGATGGGGAAAATTTAAAGTAGGGAAGGTAGAAGTCTACCCCAAATCCCAGTTCATAGTATAATGTGTTCTTCTTCATTCGGAAAGTGCCACCCGAATTATCTTCCTGACTGTCAAATTCACTGCTTAAATTGATGGAACCGGATACACCGCCAACTAAATACGGTTTAAAATTACCCAACCTTTTAGTGCCGACTTTAAGAAGGAGCGGAAAATGAATATAGGTAGAAGCAACCTCTCTTTTGTAATCGTTAATGTCTGAGAACCCCGGAAAGCCTAAATCACGCTTGTTGTAATATAGTCCGGGCTCCAGTCGTAAATCTAAATAATCGTTGATTCTCAAATTTCCAATTAATCCAACATTAAATCCTATAGATTTGGCGACCAAAACATCTCCTTCGTCATTAATGTAGTCGAATTTAAAGTCGTATTGATTAAACCCTAAGAAGTATCCCCAATGAACGGTTTGCTTGTCAAAGTTTTCCAGGTTCATAATTGGGTCTTCATTAAAAATTCTAAGTTGGGCAGTTCCCTCAGTTAAGAAGCAACATATAAAAAGGAGGCAAAAAAAATATTTTTTCATTCGTTCTTGCTTTTTTAGCCCTGTGAAATAAATAAAACTTTTATCATTTCGAAAGTAATTTTGTCAAAAATTGAAATTACTGATAAAGGTTTGCCTTTTCCACATGGTTTATTTAGAGGCTACATAAATAGATGCTGCCCCAAAAGTTTGTGGTTTATCTTCCACATTAATAAACCCGATTTTTCTTAAAATATTGTTGAAAGCTTCACCATGAGGAAACATACTTGCTGATTTAGATAAATACGAGTATGCCGATTTATCTTTTGAGAATACTTTCCCTATCACTGGAAGAATAGCATTGGTGTAAAATTGATACCCCTGTCTGTAAGGTGTTTTGGTGGGTACAGAAGTTTCCAGAACAACAAAAGTTCCTCCAGGTTTTAGTACCCTGTATATTTCAGAAAGGCCTTTTTCAAGGTTTTCAAAATTTCTAACTCCAAAGGCAACTGAAACGGCGTCAAAACTATTATCGTCGAAAGGAAGTGCTTCACTGTCTCCGATAACCATTTCTATCTTGTCATCCAGATTAAGTCTGGAGACCTTTACTTTACCAACCTCGAGCATTCCGGGAGAAAGATCCAATCCTACGATCTTTTTTGCACTGGTGTTTGCAAAGCTTATGGCTAAATCGCCCGTTCCGGTAGCGATGTCTAAAATGCTTTCAGGTTTTGTGTCACCTATTATTTTTACGACTTTCTTTCGCCATTTAATGTCAATGCCAAAGGAGATAACACGATTAAGCCCATCGTATTTTCCCGAGATATTATCAAACATTTGGGTAACTTGCTCCTTTTTGCTTAAGGAAGAGTCTTTATAAGGGTTGATTTTTTTAGACATGCTTTTTTAAACTTTCGGCAAAGATAGTATATTGATAACTTCTATTCACGTTTTATACCCATTAGGTTTCTATTTTGGTTGGTTTATTTACTTAAGTTATAAACCCTTGGTGAGTAGTTTAGTGATAATGTATTTTTACTATATATTTGCATAGAATAATTGTGTATTCATTCATAGATGAAAATTATTATAGCAGGTGCTGGTGAAGTAGGTTTTCATTTGGCAAAATTATTGTCATACGAATCCCAGGACATCACACTTATAGATACAAATAAAGAAAGTCTCGCTTACGCAGATACTCATTTAGATATTAAAGTTTTAAAGGGTGATGCAACCTCTATAGCCGTACTTAAAGATGCCCGTGTAGAAAGTTCCGATTTGGTAATTGGAGTTACAGCAACCGAAACTACCAATATAACCTTGTGCTTGTTAGCGAAACAATTAGGGTGTACGCGTACTATTGCGAGAATTTCAAACACGGAATTCATTCATAATAAGAATGAAATCGGTTTTGCTGAATTAGGAATTGATGAATTGATTTCGCCTGAGCAATTAGCCGCTGAAGAAATTCAATTATTGCTGGATCAATCTGCATTCAACGATAGTTATGAGTTTGAAGGTGGGGCCTTAACCATGGTAGGAACCTCATTGCAACATACAGCTCCGTTTATAGGGAAAACAGTTAAGGAAGCGGCTTCTATTTTTCCCGAACTGCATTTTGTTCCTATAGCCATTCAGAGATTTGGAACTCAATATACTCTTATTCCAAGAGGAGATACTGTTTTTAAAGAAGGAGATCAAGCATATTTTGTTACTTCTGAGGCAGGAGTGAAGGAATTGTATAAACTTACCGGGAAAACGAAAGAGGAGATAAAAGATGTAATGATCCTTGGGGGGAGTAAAATCGGTTATAAAACCGCCAGAGATCTTTGTATTAATAAGTTTAGGGTGAAGCTTATTGAAAAAGATAAAAACAAATCATTCGACCTTGCCGATTTATTACCAAATGCCCTTATTATTAATGGAGATGGTAGAAATGTTGAGTTGCTGGAAGAAGAAGATATTGAAGAAATGGATGCTTTTATCGCTGTAACAGGTAATTCCGAAACCAATATCATGTCATGTTTGGTGGCTAAATCCCGAAATATTAAGAAAACAATTGCCTTGGTTGAGAACATGGATTATTTCCAGCTTTCACAATCAATAGGTATTGATACGCTGATTAATAAAAAGCTTTTAGCAGCGAATAATATATTCAGACATATACGAAAAGGAGAAGTAGTAGCACTAACCCGATTAAATAATCTGAATGCTGAAATCCTGGAGTTTATTGTAAAAAGAACTTCAGAAGTAACAGGAAAGAAAATAAAAGAGCTTGATTTTCCAAGGTCTGCTGTTATTGCCGGTGTAATTCGCGATGGAAAAGGAATGATAGCCTTAGGTGATTTTCAGATTAAGGATGGCGATCGTGTAGTGGTATGCTGTTTACCGCGATCAATAGCTCGTATTGAAAAACTATTTTTATAATTCTAGGTAATGGCAAAAAGGCTGAATACCAAAATCATTTTTCACTTAATGGGATTGTTGATGCTCTGTAATGGAGTGTTCATGCTGTTGGCCTCTGTTGTCAGCGCTATCTATAAGGATGGGGTTACCCTGGAAATGTCTTTTGCCGGAATAAGCACCACCCTTTTGGGTACGCTTTTTATGTTTGCTACCAAAGAGCATAAAAAGGAGATTAAAAAGCGTGAAGGGTATATGGTAGTGACCTTTGGATGGGTTTTCATGACAATTACCGGGATGCTTCCCTATTTATTTACAGGAGCAATTCCCGATATTACCAATGCGTTTTTTGAGACCATGAGTGGTTATACTACCACCGGAGCATCAATACTGGATGATATTGAGTCTTTGCCGGAGGGTATTCTATTCTGGCGTAGCATGACTCATTGGATTGGGGGAATGGGGATTATTGTACTGGCAATTGCGATTTTGCCGTTGCTGGGGATAGGAGGAATGCAGCTCTTCGCTGCAGAAGCACCGGGTCCAAGTGCCGATAAACTGCACCCCAGGATTACGGATACAGCAAAGCGTTTATGGTTGATTTATGTTGGCTATACATTGGCGGAAACCTTACTGTTAAAACTGGCTGGAATGAGTTTCTTCGACGCTGTTAATCATTCGATGGCAACCTTGTCAACAGGTGGTTTTTCTACTAAGAATGCCAGTCTTGCTCATTGGAATCATAACCCAATTATCCAATATATAGTAATACTTTTTATGTTTTTGGCAGGTACGAACTTCGTTTTGAGTTACTTTGCCTTTAAAGGAAAAATTCAAAGGGTTATTAAGGATGATGAGTTTAAATACTATTTCAGATTTATAATTGCATTTACTGTTATTTCGGCATTAGTGGTATATTTTCAGGCTAATGTGGAATTAAGTGAATACCATCCGATGGTCTGGGGAGAAGGAGAGAGTGCCTTTAGACATGCCTTGTTTCAAGTAATTTCTGTGGTGACGACTACGGGCTTTGTTACCGCTGATTTTACCAGTTGGACTACCTTTTTAACAGTGTTTTTCTTTGGCCTGATGTTTTTGGG
The DNA here is from genome assembly GCF_900116365.1 of Zhouia amylolytica. GTDB lineage: Bacteria > Bacteroidota > Bacteroidia > Flavobacteriales > Flavobacteriaceae > Zhouia > Zhouia amylolytica. The sequence continues at coordinate 247,682 of NZ_FPAG01000003.1, forward strand.
AGGGTCTGCAGGATCTACCTCAGGAGGTGTTAAGGTGGTAAGGCACATGTTAATGATAAAAAATGGATTGCTGGAGTTTAAAAGAACATTGCATCCAAATGCCGTGATTCCGGTTCGCTATAATCGAAAAATGGTTACAGAGAACATCATATACAACATATTAGGCTTTTTTATCTTATATATGTTATTGTTTATAATAGGTGCTCTGGTGCTGGGATTTTTAGGTCTTGATTTTGAAACGGCGATCGGTGGTGCAGCTTCTTCCTTAGGAAATGTTGGTCCTGCCTTTGGTCAGTTACACCCTTTGGCTAACTTTAATAGCTTACCGGACCTGGGCAAGTGGTGGTGTTCATTTTTGATGTTATTGGGTAGGCTTGAATTATTTACAGTGTTAATACTGATGACGCCTTATTTCTGGAAACGAACATAGTAATAGAGAGATAGCTTCTTAAGAGTATATATAAAAAAAGCCTTGTTTCGTAGAAACAAGGCTTTTTAAATTTTATAAGATCCGGAAACTATGACAATGCTTCTTTAATTCTGCCAATTGCTTCTCTTAATTCTTTTTCTGAAGCAGCATAAGATATTCTAATGCAATTTGGATCACCGAATGCTTCACCTGTTACGGTCGCTACATTGGCTTCCTCAAGAAGGAGCATAGCGAAATCAGATGCGTTGTTTATTTTTCTTCCTTTTACCGTTTTACCAAAGAAGGATGAGATGTCAGGAAATACATAAAAAGCACCTTCAGGTACATTAAGTTTAAATCCTTCGATTTCTTCAAGAAGTCCTAAGACTAAATCACGTCTTTTCTTGAATTCGTCTATCATGAATTGGATTTTACTTACCGGAGCATCAAGAGCTGCAATAGTAGCTCGTTGTCCGATAGCATTTGCGCCACTGGTTACCTGTCCTTGTATTTTATTACAAGCTCGGGCAACAAACTCAGGAGCGCCGATAAAACCAATTCGCCATCCGGTCATAGCAAACGCTTTAGATACACCATTAACAGTAATGGTACGATCGTACATCCCGTCAATTTCGGCAATACTCGTATGACCTTCTCCGAAATTAATATGTTCGTAAATCTCGTCAGAAACGATATAGATGTCCGGGTGCTTTCTTAAAACAGCCGCGATGGCCTCCAGCTCTTCCTTACTGTAAACCGAACCTGATGGATTACAAGGAGAGCTATACCAAAGCATTTTAGTTTTAGGGGTAATGGCAGCCTCCAATTGTTCCGCTGTCATTTTAAAATCATTTTCTATAGAAGTTGAAACTTCTACAGGAATCCCTTCGGCTAACTTTACAATTTCAGAATAACTAACCCAATAAGGTGCAGGTAAGATAACTTCGTCTCCTGGATTGATCATTGCAAGAGCTACATTCGCAAGCGATTGCTTAGCTCCTGTAGAAACAACAATTTGGTTAGGAGTGTATGTTAGATTGTTATCTCTTTTAAATTTATTGATAATAGCCTGCTTAAGGTCAGCATATCCATCTACCGGTGGGTAGCTGCTGTAATTTTGATCGATAGCTTCTTTAGCAGCTTCTTTGATAAATTCCGGAATATTGAAATCCGGTTCACCTAAACTTAAGCCTATAATATCTTTTCCTTCAGCTTTAAGTTCTCTGGCTTTTGCAGCCATAGCTAGCGTAGCAGATGTAGCCATATTTACTACACGCTCTGATAAATGCTCTTTCATTGGTGGTTAATTCAGCTTTAATTTGATTTAATTAATATGCCATCTTTGGCTTTCTACCTAATTCTTTAAGGTGTTTGAAATGCGAAATTATAGCTTTTCTTGTACTTCTGTACTCGTTGTAAGGTAAATTGAACTCTTTCGCTGTTTCTCTAACAATTTTAGAAATATTTGTGTAATGTATATGACTGATGTTAGGGAAAATATGATGCTCTACCTGGTGGTTAAGACCACCTGTAAACCAATTAACGATTTTGTTCTTGGTAGAGAAGTTTGCTGTGGTAAATAACTGGTGAATAGCCCAGGTATTTTGTATAGAACCATCTTCCTCAGGAAGAGGGGTTTCAACTTCTTCAACAACATGTGCCAATTGAAAAACGATACTTAAAATCAATCCTGCAGTATAGTGCATAGCAAAGAATCCGATAAGAACCTTCCACCAGGCAATGTCGAGGATAAGCATTGGTAATACGATCCAAATAGTCATGTATATGATTTTTGTGATAACCAGTACACTCCATTCTTTAGCCGGACTTGGGAACTTACCGTATGAAAGTTTTCTCTTAAGATAGTTTCTCATTTGTTTAAAGTCCGTTGTGATAGCCCAATTAAGAGTTAACAATCCATATAAGAACACGGAATAGTAATGTTGAAACTTATGGAATCTATGCCATTCGGCATGTTTTGTAAAACGAATAATTCTTCCTGCATCAAGATCCTCATCATGTCCGTGAATGTTTGTGTAAGTATGGTGTAATACATTGTGTTGTACTTTCCAGTTGTATACATTTCCTGCCAGGATGTAAATACTGCTACCCATTATTTTATTAAGCCATGGTTTGGAAGAATAAGAGCCGTGATTACCGTCGTGCATAACGTTCATCCCAACACCGGCCATTCCAATACCAATTACAATGGTCAATAGTAATTGTAACCATTGATTCATGTCTATGGTTAAAATTAAAAAGTAAGGAGTAAGGAAGATTAAGAACATGATAATGGTCTTAAAGTATAACTTCCAGTTTCCTGTTTTCTTTATATTCTGTTCTTTAAAATAACTGTTTACTCTTTTGTTAAGCGTTTTAAAAAACTGCGTCTTGTCTCTTCTTGAGAATCTAATTGTGGGTGTATTCATAATAATAAGTTAATCTCTTCTTCTACAAATCATTTTCAATATAACGCATCTGCCAGATTATTATTGACCGGTCTAAATGTATTATGGGGCCAAAAATAAAAATTATAACTGGTTAATAAGTATATTTTATTCTAAACTTAAGCCAACAAAATGGTACTTTTGTTAAAATTTTCATGCATGTCTACAGAACTTATATTAAAATACTTTCCTGAAATAACGGAAATTCAACAAAATCAATTCAATCAGCTGGAAGATTTATATAAAGAATGGAACGCTAAAATAAATGTAATTTCGAGAAAGGATATAGATCAGTTGTATGAAAGGCATGTGTTGCATTCACTGGGAATCGCAAAGGTTCAGCCATTTGTGCCTGGATCTAAAGTACTGGATGTTGGAACCGGTGGAGGTTTTCCGGGAATTCCTCTGGCAATTCTTTTTCCGGAAACTGATTTTTACCTGATAGATGCGATAGGAAAAAAAATAAAAGTAGTTCAAGGGGTTGCAGAAGCGCTGGGGTTGAAGAATGTCAAAGCAGAACATATCAGGGCTAATAAAGTGAAAGCTCAATTTGATTTTATCGTGAGTAGGGCGGTTACCAATATGCCTGATTTTGTAAAATGGGTAAGAGGGAAAATAGCGAAATCCCAGAAACACGAATTGAAAAACGGAATCCTATACCTGAAAGGAGGCGATTTGACTGAAGAATTGGAGGTGTACGAAACGGTGAAGCTGTTCCAGCTAAAGGATTACTTTGATGAACCTTTCTTTGAAACCAAAAAAGTAGTATACCTGCCTATGAAATATAAATAGGTTTTAAATTTTCAACAACTCATAGTATTCATTTTTCCAGGTATAAAGATGATGCCTGATGTACTTTTTTATTCTGGAAAACATCGATGTAGCTTCCTTTTGATGTTGTTTTTTAAGGAAGTTTTCTATTTGTTGAAACTCTTCATTGATGTCCTTAATTGCGTCGGAAAGTACTATTTTTTTTGAGTTTTCTTCTATGTGGAAATCTTCGCCTTCCAAATTTTTTTCAAAGACGGTGTATTTAATGTTTACAATACAATATTTGTCATTTGTTTCCATAATTAAGGGATTTTTCAACACCTTTAAATTACGTAATAAACATTAAGTTTACAATTAATTAACGTTAAATTTACATAAGAAGATCTTGATTATGTTTCCTTAAATAAAAAAAGCCCGGTTAAACCGGGCTTTTTTGAAATGAATTTATGTTTTTATTCTCCTAAGAAAGGATATCTGTAATCTACAGGTGTAACAAAGGTCTCTTTAATTAATCTAGGAGAAACCCAACGTAAAAGGTTCAATGGAGAGCCAGCTTTGTCATTGGTTCCTGATGCTCTCGCTCCACCAAATGGTTGTTGTCCTACAACAGCTCCAGTCGGCTTGTCATTAATATAAAAGTTACCAGCGCAATTTTGAAGTGCCTGAGTCGCTTCCTCTATTGTGTAGCGATCATTGGAGAAGATAGCTCCCGTAAGGGCGTATTCAGAAGTCTGATCAACCAATTTCAAGGTTTCACTCCATTGATCATCCTCGTATACGTAAACTGTTACAACCGGTCCGAAAAGCTCAGTTGTCATTGTTTCATACTGAGGATTCGTGGTTAATATTACGGTTGGCTCAACAAAATAACCAGTAGATTTGTCGCAATGACCACCGATAATAACATCAGCTTCATTACTCTCCTTGGCTTTGTTAATGTAGCTCTCAAGTTTATTGAAAGAACCTTCGTGGATAACAGCAGTAATAAAATTACTCATGTCTTCTGGTGATCCCATTTTGAAAGAGGCTACATCTTCTTTTACGAAATCTAATACTTCCTGAGCTATTGACTTAGGAAGGTAAACTCTCGATGCGGCACTACATTTTTGTCCCTGAAATTCAAAGGCACCTCTGGAAATGGCAGTTGCCACCTGCTTCGGTGTTGATGAAGGGTGAGCAATGATGAAATCCTTACCACCAGTTTCACCTACGATTCTAGGATAAGTCTTGTAGTTGTGAATGTTGTTTCCGATTTTTTGCCAGATGTTTTTAAATACTGTTGTTGATCCGGTAAAGTGGATTCCAGCAAAGTCAGGACTTGCCAATACCGTATCTGTAATCATTTCAGGATCTCCATATACAACATTGATAACTCCGTCAGGAACACCAGCTTCTTTTAAAACATCGACGATCACTTTTGCTGAGTATATCTGACTGTCGCTAGGCTTCCATACAACCACACAACCCATCAACGCTGCACTTGTAGGTAGGTTACCTGCAATAGCAGTAAAGTTGAATGGAGATACAGCGTAAACAAACCCTTCTAGTGGACGGTATTCAACTCGATTCCAAATTCCTTCCGAAGAAATTGGTTGATCGTTGTAAATTTGAGTCATGTACTCAACGTTGAAACGTAAAAAATCAACGATCTCACAAGCTGAGTCTATTTCAGCCTGAAAAATATTTTTTGATTGCGCAAGCATGGTTGCAGCATTCATTTTGTCTCTGTAAGGACCCGCGATTAAATCTGCTGCTTTTAAAAAGATGGCAGTTCTTTGCTCCCATGAAAGGTTAGCCCATTTTTCTCTGGCTTCAAGCGCAGTACTTATAGCTTTATCTACATGTGATTTTTCAGCAAGATGATACTCGCCTAATATATGTTGATGCTCATGTGGGGGAGACATGGTCCTGGTATTACCTGTTCTAATTTCTTCTCCATTGATATAAAGCGGAACATCTACTTTACTGTTGTAGAATTCTTTATATTGTTTCAAAACGGACTCTCTTTCAGGAGTACCCGGAGCATATGACCTTACTGGCTCGTTTACAGCCTTAGGAACATGGAAAAAACCTTTTGACATAATTAACTCTATTTTTACTGTTTATATAATTTTGGCCAAAGGTAATAAACCTCAAACGTTTGAAAAACAAAAACAACCAAAAGGTTGTGGTTAGTTTAAAGCAAAAGGAGCGTAGAGCTTAAAGGTGGGAATGTAAACCCGGAATTTTCTGGTTGATGTGAAATTTACCATATCGTAATAGCCTCGCATAGAGCCAATTGGAGAGATTAATAAGCAGCCGGAACTGTAGGTGTGGGTCTCGCCTGGCTTTAAAACAGGTTTTTTTCCGATAACTCCCTCACCATCTACCACTTCAATGTCATTGAGTGAATCAAAAATTTGCCAGTGTCGGGCAGTGAGTTGAACCGTGTCTTTACCTTGATTTTCAATGGTAATCTTATATCCAAAGGCAAAGTTAATGTGCTGGTTTTTGAAGAAGGTTCCTTCAAAACTAGTCTCTACAGAGATTTTAATGCCTTTTGTGATCTGTGTAACCATCATTTTAATAGGTAATTGCGCTTGCTAAAAACAAGATAGTTATAGCAATAACTGCTAAAATAAAAAAAAATGAGTTTAAAATGGTGAATTTAACAATAGTTTTAAATCTACCTTGCTGATAAAAGTTTCGCATGGCCTTATAAAGGTATAAGAGAAACAAGATCAGGGCAATAGATATCGCTGAAAGTTCTACGATATTGTCAATTATAAAGGCAATCGTAATAAGTATAATGAAAGTGGTTTGAGTGTGAAAACTAAAAACCAAATGATCCATATAGGTGAAATTTCTTCTTAAATATAGCAACCAGATGAATACCGCAAACACCGGAAGGAAAAAGAATATCATAAACGGAACTCTTGAAATAAGAGTGTTTACAAAAGTTCCGGGTTGTCGCTCTATTCTTACGATGCTATGGGCTACGTTAAAAGAGAGCTTGTTCTCAAAACTTGAATCTATTTGTAATGTATCTAATGCTTTTTGGTAGGTGAAAAAATATTTATTATTAATTCCTCTTTCAAACAGTCCTGCTTTATAGATAAAGCGATTTAATGAAGATGGCATGTTGTTGATAGAGTCGAAGGTTTTTTTCGGATTTTTAAGCGTGATAAAGTCTCTCTTTTTTAGATTAGAGGCCAATAGAGTGCTTGCTTCCTTTAATGGTTTTTCATCTTTTTCAGCAAAAATTGAATCTCTTTCTCTGGAATCATTTGAGTTAACAATGTTGATGAAGTTTTGGTCTTCCATTGCGAGATCTAAATCAGAGAAATCCCTGGTGAACCCAAAAACAAAGGCATATATAATGGCCGCACTAAGAAAAAACCTAAATGGGTTGGCGTAAGTCATACGCTTTCCTGAAATGTACTCCCTGGTAATTTTGCCTGGTTTGAATAGTAGGGAACTCATAGTTTTTCTGAATCTGGAATCGTAAGAGATAATGGATCCGAAAAATTCTATGATTAAATCTTTGAAGGTGATCTTCTTGGTAGAATTCATTTGAGAGCAATGCGGACAGTATTTATCACTCAAATCAAGTGGATGATTGCAGTTTAGGCATTGGTTGCCTCTGTACTTTAATTGGTATCTCCCTTTGTATTCTGAAGGTATGCTCATTGTTTGGTTATGTTAGTTGAGTTGGCTGATCCGATTCCAATGACACTGTCATAATTCTGACCAAAATTACGATAATAGACAATAACTAAATATTCGTTTTCCGTTTCTGAATGATTTCCGCTAAAATAATGGAGATCTTTTTTTCCTTCTTCATCAACGAGAATATATTTATAGTTGTAAAACCCTTGTTTGAGTAGGATGCTACCCTCCATTAAGTTGTGCTCCTCATTGTACGCTAACTTGTTTTCTTCTGACAATTCATAATTATTAAACTTCCCGTAAATATACACCTGGTTAAAGCCAAGTTTATTCTCGTAAGGGATGCTGAAATGAACATTGGCATAATCCGCCTGGTAGCTGTTTTCGCTTTCTAAAGACGAAATTCTAAAGTCTCCGTTAATGTCAGGATTGTAGGTGTAGAGTTGATTGCTGCGATCTTCGTCGGTATATAGGTGATGTTCGTAAATGTCGTTTAGTTCAACGTGTCTGATTTTATTCGCAGGAACCCGAATGTCCTTGTTTTCAAAATATAAATATTCATTACCGCCATTAAATGCAGTTTCCTTATCGTATTTATAGGTGTATTGGTTTCCCGATATAAACTGAGGTTTGATGTTTTTAATTGCGGTGTCCCAATGGTAGTTTTTAAGAATCACGGTTTTGAGTTCTTGTTGTGGGTTTACGATGTTTAGGTTGTTGGTGTTGACCGTATATTGTACTACTTGTTTTGAATTGATGAGGTTTAAATCCCGCGATGTTTTGATCGTAACCCCTACGCTAACAGCGTTTTGATACACGATGAATCTTCTCGAAAACATGAGTTCGTCATAACTGTTAAATATTTTTAAAATGTAGTTGCCACTGCGTGTTACCCTGGTTTGCTGGTTTGGGATTTTTAGTTCGTAATGCGTGTAGGGTTTTAGAGTTGCAACAGAATTACGGTAATTTGTGATGCGCTGGTTGTCAAGGCCTTTTAAGTATTGAGATTTCACAATGTCAGAAGGCTTCCAGTCGAAGTCGCAATGTTCAATTTTATAATAGTAGTCCGCTTCGTCAGCATACAGGTCGTCAAAAGTGAGGGTGATTAGGTCGTTTAGCCTCACTATGGGAAACTGGTCAGCCTCGTTACTTCCTTTAAATATAATGGTTTTGATGTAATCGGGAGGTGCAACTTCTTTTTGTTTTTGAGCTTGTGTTAATAGGGGGTTATGAAGGGTGAATAATAGTATTATCAGTAGGTGTTTCATGATTTTGAACTTTAACTGTCAAATATAGTTAAAAAGAATACTTTGATTAGCTGTGTTGTCGAACCCGAAAAATGTAGCCTTTTATTATGGAAAGAATCTTTTAATTCATAAATTTGCAGCGATTTTGAATTAACCTGATTTCAATTAGACGAGTAGTATGTCAAATGACATTAAGATTAAGAAAGGCTTAAATTTAAAGCTTAAAGGCGAGGCAGAAAGACTGATTTCTGATGTGCCTAGATCTAAAACCTTCGCTATAAAACCTACCGATTTTCACAATGTAACTCCTAAAATGGTTGTAAAACCAGGTAATGCTGTTAAAGCAGGAGATGTGATTTTCTTTTCTAAGTATAGCGATTCGGTAAAATTTGTAACTCCGGTGAGCGGAACGATCTCCGAGGTAAAAAGAGGAGCTAAAAGAAAGATTCTTGAGGTGATCATCGATGCAGATGCAACAGATGATTACAAAGAATTTGGGGTGAAAAACCCAGCTGATCTTTCTTCAGAGGAGATAAAGACTCATTTGTTAGAATCCGGATGTTGGCCGTTTATCAAGCAACGTCCGTATGATGTAATTGCTAATCCTGAAGACAGTCCTAAAGCTATCTTTATTTCAGCGTACGCTTCTGCTCCTTTAGCAGCAGATATCGAGTTTATTCTGAAAGATAGAAAAGAAGACTTCCAGGCAGGGATAGATGCATTGTCAAAACTAACAACGGGTAAAACCCATTTGTCTGTAGACAAAAATGCTAATTCATTTTTGAATGAAGTTAGCGGGGTTGAAATCCATAAAGTTTCCGGGCCACACCCTGCGGGGAATGTTGGAGTACAAATACATCACATAGACCCTATTAACGCAGGAGAACGTGTATGGGTTGTTAACCCTGAAGACGTAGCAATTATTGGATCCTTATTCAGGACCGGTAAATTTGAAGCTACCAGAGTTCTTGCTGTAGCTGGTACTGAAGCTCCTAAAGCACAGTATTTCAAAGTTAAGATAGGAAGTAACGTTAAAGATGTTATTGGAGCTGTTCCTGCTTCTGTTAGAATTATCAGCGGAGATGTTCTTACAGGAGATAAAATAGGAAACAATGCTGCTGTTGGCTATTATCATAATACAGTTACACTGATTCCTGAAGGGAATGAGTATCGTATCTTCGGTTGGTTGCCATTTAAGGACAATAATATTCCAAGTATGTCCAGAACTTCTTTGGCATGGTTATTCCCAAATAAGAAATATAAGGTGAATGCAAACCTGAACGGAGAAGAAAGAGCTTTAGTTGTTACCGGAGAAATGGAACAAGTAATGCCTATAGATATTTACCCGATGCAACTGATTAAAGAATGTATGATTGGGAATATCGAGAAGATGGAAAATCTTGGTATCTATGAAGTTGCTCCTGAAGATTTTGCATTAATTGATTATACATCTACTTCTAAGTTAGAGGCACAATCAATTATTCGAGGAGCGTTGGACTTAATGATCAAAGAAGTTGGTTAAACAAATAAGTAACTATGAGTTTTTTAAGAAATAAATTAGATCAACTTAAGAAGCCTTTCGGAAAAGGCGAAAAGTGGGAGAAGTTTGCGCCAGCCGTAAATGCATTCGATACTTTTCTTTTTGTACCTAATCATACCACTAAAAAAGGTGCTCACATAAGAGATGCAGTAGACTTAAAAAGAACGATGATTACAGTGGTCATCGCCTTATTACCTGCATTGATTTATGGAATTTATAATACCGGATATCAACATTTCACCCAATTAGGAGAGTCATTCACTTTTATGGATGCGTTTCTTCATGGAGCTGCCAAAATAGTTCCAATGATTGTTGTTTCTTATGTGGTAGGTTTAGCAATAGAATTCGCTTTTGCAATTTATAGAGGTCACGAGGTTAATGAAGGGTACTTGGTTACCGGGTTGTTAATTCCGATGATCATGCCAGTTGATATTCCGTTATGGATGGTAGCTGTATCAGTTGCATTTGCTGTTTTAATCGGTAAAGAAGCCTTCGGTGGAACAGGAATGAATATTTTGAATCCTGCACTAACCGCAAGAGCCTTTGCATTTTTTGCATATCCAACCTATATGTCTGGTAACAAAGTATGGGTTTCAGAAGCAACGAATGTAGACGCAATTTCAGGAGAAACTATTCTTGGTAGTTTGGCAGCCGGAAGAGATGCAGGTTATGATATGTGGAGCATGTTTGCCGGATCTATTCCAGGTTCGATAGCAGAAACGTCAACCTTATGGATCCTTGTAGGTGCCGCTATATTAATACTTACCGGGGTAGGTAGCTGGAGAATTATGATAGGAGGTATTATAGGAGCTGCATTTATGGGACTTCTATTCAATCTTTGGGGTGTTAATGCATTAATGAGTTTCCCTTGGTATCAACACTTAATGGTAGGTGGTTTTGCTTTTGGTATTGTATTTATGGCAACAGACCCTGTGTCTGCCGCACAAACCTTTAAAGGGAAATGGATCTACGGGATATTAGTCGGTATCTTTTGTATCATGATTCGAGTATTTAACCCTGCGTATCCGGAAGGTGTAATGCTTGCTATTTTATTAATGAATGTCTTTGCTCCAACAATCGATCATTATGTGATTGAGGCAAACGTTAAAAGAAGAAAGAAGCGTCTGGAGGCAGCAAAAGTTAAAACAGCATAACGATGAACAGAGATAGTAATATATATATATTTTCATTTGCGGCGATAATGGTTGTGATAGTGGCTTCCGTATTATCATTTACAGCAGTGTCATTAAAACCACGTCAGCAAGAGAATGTAAGAAACGAAAAAATGCAAAGTATTTTGCATACCATCGGTGTCGAAGTTGAAAGAGATGGAGCTCAGGCTAAATATGATGAATTCATTAAAGAAGAGCTTTCTCTTAAGGCAGACGGAACGGTGGATGAAAGTGTAGATGCTTTTAAAATAGAACTTAACAAAGAGCTTAAGAAGCCTGTGGAAGAGCAAAGATTTCCACTGTTCGTAGCTGATGTAGATGGTGAGAAATTTTATATCGTGCCATTGAGAGGAGCTGGACTTTGGAATGCAATCTGGGGTTATATATCTCTAAAAGAAGATATGAACACCGTGAAAGGAACAATTTTCGATCACGCAGGTGAAACACCAGGACTTGGAGCTGAAATAACTCAATCTTGGTTTCAGGAGCGTTTTGTGAATGAAAAGATTTTTAACGCTAATGACGAGCTTGTCGGAATAGCTGTTCAAAAAGGATATAGTGGTGGTAATGATAAGGATGATAATGCAGTTGATGCTATTTCAGGAGCAACCATTACTGGAGATGGAGTGACAGATATGATTAAAGAGCGTCTGTTACATTACGTACCGTATTTTGAGAAAAATAATTCTAAACTGGCTATAAAATAATTGTCATGGGAAAAGATAAAAACAAGACTTCAAAATCTCCGGTGGTTCTTTTTGTAGGAGAAGAAAAGGAACCTCTTTTTTCGAAGAAAAACAGAGAACTGTTATCAGATCCTTTAAATGATAACAACCCGATTACTGTACAGGTCCTTGGGATATGTTCTGCCCTGGCAATCACAGTTCAATTAAAACCATCAATAGTTATGGCTATTGCCGTAATGTTTGTGATGGCATTTGGTAACATTATCATATCCCTTATCAGAAATTTGATACCAAACCGAATTCGAATTATCGTTCAGTTGGTAGTAGTGGCTGCATTGGTAATTCTGGTTGATCAGATTCTAAAGGCTTTCGCTTACGATGTTAGTAAACAACTAGCAGTATTCGTTGGTTTAATTATTACCAACTGTATTGTAATGGGACGTCTGGAAGCATTTGCCTTGGGTAATGGTGTGTGGAAATCATTTTTGGATGGTATAGGTAACGCTGCAGGATATGGTCTGATTCTAATTGCTGTTGCATTTTTCAGAGAACTTTTGGGTTCTGGTAAATTGCTAGGGTATGAGATATTAGGACATAAGGGTGTTACTATGGCAGAATCTACCGGTTTATATGCATTGGGTTACGAAAACAACGGTTTGATGTTGTTGTCTCCAATGGCATTGATTACTGTAGGGGTTATTATATGGGTTCAGCGTTCTAGAAACAGAAAGCTAATCGAAAAGAACTAAAGTCTCAAGACATTAAAAATATTTAGTAATGGATTACGTAAATTTATTTGTTAGGAGCATATTTATCGAAAACATGATTTTCGCCTATTTCTTAGGAATGTGTTCTTACTTGGCAGTATCTAAAACAGTTAAAACTGCAGTTGGTCTTGGGGCGGCTGTAATATTCGTTTTGTTTGTAACTGTTCCTTTAAACTATTTATTGGATAATTACCTGCTTAGACCGGGTGCATTAGCATGGTTGGGTGAGGAATACGCTAATATAGATCTTAGCTTCCTTTCGTTAATTATGTTTATTGCCGTGGTGGCATCAATGGTGCAGTTAGTAGAGATGATTGTAGAGAAGTTCGCTCCGGCACTATATGGAGCGCTAGGGATATTCCTTCCGCTTATCGCCGTTAACTGTGCAATTTTAGGAGGTTCGTTGTTTATGCAACAAAAAGACTTCAGCGCAGTATCGGAAGCAGCAGTATATGGATTGGGATCTGGGATCGGATGGTTTTTAGCGATTTTAGCGATCGCTGCTATTCGTGAAAAAATCACCTATTCAAATGTTCCTGCTCCTTTAAGAGGGTTGGGTATAACCTTTATTATTACAGGGCTTATGGCACTTGGTTTCATGAGCTTTATGGGAATTAAATTATAAATCTGTTTATAGAAAGAAAGTATGGATTATTCAGTAATCTTAGCCAGTCTAGTAGTATTCTTAGTATTGATTTTTGCTTTAGTGGCTATTCTTCTAGGGGCAAAGGCCAAATTGGTTCCTTCTGGTCCTGTAACATTAAAAATTAATGGAGAAAAAGATGTAGAAGTATCTTCCGGTGGAACCTTACTTACTACACTTGGAAATAATAAAATCTTCTTGCCTTCTGCATGTGGTGGAGGAGGTACTTGTATTCAATGTAAATGTGTGGTAACAGAAGGTGGTGGAGAACCACTTCCTACAGAAGTACCTCATTTTACAAGAAAAGAACTTGCTGAAGGCTGGCGTTTAGGATGCCAGGTAAAAGTGAAGCAAGACATGGTAATTGAAGTGCCTGAAGAAGTATTTGGTGTGAAAAAATGGGAAGCTGAAGTTGTAAGAAACTATAACGTGGCTTCATTTATTAAGGAATTTGTAGTGCGTATTCCTGAGGATATGGATTACGAGCCAGGTGGATATATTCAGATTGAAATTCCTCCTTGCGAAGTTAAATATGCCGATGTTGATATTACTGCACACCCTGAGGAACACGACGATCCTAAGAAATTCCAAATGGAATGGGATAAGTTCAACCTTTGGCCATTGGTAATGAAAAATACCGAAACCGTAGAACGTGCATACTCAATGGCCTCTTATCCTGCAGAGGGAAGAGAGATCATGTTGAATGTTCGTGTTGCTACACCGCCATGGGATAGAAATAAAAATGGATGGATGGATGTTAATCCTGGTATTGCTTCATCTTATATTTTTGCGAGAAAACCTGGAGATAAAGTAACTATTTCAGGACCTTACGGTGAATTCTTCATCAATCCTAGTGATTCTGAAATGCTTTATGTTGGTGGTGGTGCAGGTATGGCACCGATGCGTTCGCACTTATACCACCTTTTCAAAACCTTAAAAACAGGTAGAAAAGTTACCTATTGGTATGGAGGTCGTTCTAAACGTGAATTGTTCTACATGGAACACTTTAGAGAATTAGAAAGAGAATTCCCGAACTTTAAATTTTACATTGCGCTATCTGAACCTTTAGAGGAAGATAACTGGAAGGTTAAAGATGGTTTAGATGGTGAAGGTGATGGTTTCGTAGGATTTGTTCACCAGGTAGTAATTGATAATTATTTAAATCATCATGATGCTCCTGAAGATATAGAATTCTACTTCTGTGGACCACCACTTATGAATAAAGCAGTGGAAAAAATGTGTGATGACTTTGGAGTACCACCAGAAAATGTTCGTTTCGACGACTTTGGAGGATAATAAAGTCAAAGTATAAAATATAAAAGCCGATCGTGAGATCGGCTTTTTTTATTTGGTACCTTCCGGGTGGTAATTGTAACTTTTCATCAATCTGATGAACTCCGCTCTGTACCCATCATCATCTTTACCCTTGCTCTTTTGGGCAAGTTCAATGATGTTTTCTTTTTTCATACCATTGAGATATTCCGATTCCCTGAGGTACATAGCCCATGCAGCTACTGCAGCCGTAAAGCTGAAATCTACAGAAGGTGCTTTCAAAGTGGTTTTTACAGAATGAACAAGCTCTTTGCTTTTATTTCCATCAGGTTTTTTATACCTGAACTTTACAGTGAGTAATTCGTCCGAAAAATGAGTGTCGTTTTTTACGGAACTATATTTCAAAGAGTCAATATCCTTTAGATATTTACTTTCGATTCCCGATGGTATGATTTCATATAAAGCTGTAACATTATGACCGCTTCCCAATTCGCCGGCATCTTTAGTGTCATCTTTAAAATCTTCATCATTTAAAAGACGATTCTCATATCCAATGAGTCGATAGGCCTTTACTTTAGTCGGATTAAATTCAACCTGTATTTTCACATCTTTTGCAATTGTATAGATGGTGCCTCCAAATTCAGTCCCAAGTACTCGTTGAGCCTCTTGCATACTATCTATATAAGCATGGTTTCCATTCCCTTTGTCTGCGAGTGTCTCCAGTTTAGAATCCTTATAGTTTCCCATTCCAAACCCTAAACATGTTAAATAAACCCCGCTTTTTCTTTTTTCCTCAATTAATTCTTCCATAGCCTTATCACTCGAAGCACCAACGTTAAAATCACCATCTGTAGCTAATATGATGCGATTATTGCCTCTTTTAATGAAATGCTCTTCTGCGATTTTATAAGCCAGTTCTAACCCGGCACCACCTGCAGTAGAACCTCCGGCTTCAAGCTTATTTAAAGCCTCCATAATCTTGTTTTTGTTTTTTCCGGATGTAGGCTCTAAAACCATACCCGCTGCACCCGCGTATACCACAATGGAAACCCTGTCTTGTGGGCGTAATTGATTTACCAATAATTTAAAAGCGGATTTTAATAACGGTAGTTTGTTGCGACTATGCATTGAACCAGATACGTCTAATAAAAATACCAGGTTAGAAGCAGGTACGTTATCAAGAGGTATCTTCTTCCCCTGAATTCCTATTTTAACCAGTTGATGTTCTTTATTCCATGGCGCATAATTCAATTCTGTTTGAATAGAGAAGGGGACATCTCCTTTTGGTTGAGTGTACGAGTAATTAAAGTAGTTAATGAGCTCTTCTGTTTTAATCGCATCTTTAGGAATCTTTATACCTGTATTAATCATTCGCCTCATATTGCTGTATGAAGCCTTGTCGACATCAATTGAAAAGGTTGAAAGTGGTTTGTATTTTGGCTGCTGAAATCCGTTTTCTTGTATCTCAGCATAAGATTCGTTAGTAGGTTCACTTACAATTCCCCTTAACACAATATTTTGTTCCTTCTTTCGCCCATAAGCTACAGGCACATTAGATTTAATCATTTCTTGATCATATTCAGTCACCACGATCTCTTCAAGCGTAGAATGATCGCTTTCAAGCACCACATTATATACCGATTGATTGGTGATTTTAATTTCTTTGGTCTTCATGCCGATATAGGAAAAAACCAGAACGTTTCCCGTTTCAGCTTTGATGCTATAGTTGCCGTCAAAGTCTGTTGTGGTTCCTTTAGTGGAGCCTTTAACTACAATGTTAACTCCAGTTAGCGGCTGACCATTGTTAGTAACCACACCTGTTATAGTTCGTTCTTTAGCGAAGGTAAAAATTGCTAATAATGAGAATAGAAAGGTGATTATTGTTTTCATAATATGAAGATTTGTATGATTAGAAACAACTATCGTACCAAAGTAGGAAAATGCCTGCTTCAGGGAAATTGTCTAACCAGGGTTGAATAATTATATATGTTGCCTTCCATCGGGTGTCGTATATATATTTTGTAATTTTGCCTGACTTCAAAGTAACATTTAAAAAACTGCTATGGCAGAAGAATTAACAGAACAAGAGTTACATAATCTGGCAATGAATGTGGTGGGTAAAGACCTCGAAAAAAACGGTTTCGAGTTTATGGCCGTAAATAGTAAATTAAAAAAAGATCCACAGTTTGTCTGTTTAAAAGATAAAAAGCTACACTTTATAATAGTCAGAGCTGTTCTATACCCGGAAAATCCGTCTGAGATAAATTATCTTTTTATGGAAACAATTAAAGAACACGCTACAAAGTTTAAGGCCTCAACTTATTATGCGGGTGTGGGGATTGCTAATGCTTCAGATTATGAAAAACCAGTGAATAAAGAACAAAACTATATTATAAAATACGATGGTATTATTAAGATTTAAGTGCACTTTTATTTTGGCATTAAGCCTTTTGATTTTTGCTTGTAAAACTGAGCAGAAGCAATCAGCAAATTCGATATTACAATATGAAGAGGGACAGGCGTTGGGAACAACATTCCATATACAATATGAAGTAGCTCATGATTCCATTCGCTTAGATGATGAAATTCAAACGGTGTTTGAAAATATGAACCGTTCGATGTCAACCTATATACCAACCTCTGATATTTCTAAAATAAACAAGGGAGATAGTACCATTGCGGTGGATGCTAATTTTAAGGAAGTGTTTTTTACAGCACAACGCATATGGAAGGAAACAAATGGATTGTTTGACCCTACTGTTGGAGCCCTTGTGAATGCCTGGGGTTTTGGGCCTGACAAGCCACTCGCCAGGATAGAGCAAGAGCAGGTAGATAGTATTTTAGAATTTACCGGTTTTGATAAAGTGTCTATTACCGAAGAAGGGTATATTCTTAAAAATCATCCCTATGTTTATTTTGACTTTAATGCACTTGCAAAAGGGTTTACATTAGATTTAATTGGACGTATGTTTGATGAGCATGGAATTAATAATTATATCATTGAAATAGGAGGAGAGATTCTTACTAAAGGTAAAAATGTAGTAAAAGATAAAGATTGGATTGTGGCAGTTGACGACCCGACCCAACAAGAGGGAGAACGAACTTTGATTGCAAAAATTAAATTGAAGAATAAGGCGATGGCTACCAGTGGTAATTACAGAAAGTTCAGGTTAGACTCATTAACGGGCGAACGGTTCGTGCATACCATTAACCCTAAAACAGGTTATACGCAAAAGTCAGATGTCCTGAGCGTTACTGTCATTGCTTCAACTTGTATGGAAGCTGATGCTTATGCTACTGCTTTTATGGCTATGCCATTCGAAGAATCAAAGGCTTTATTGGGAAAATTAAATGATGTAGAGGCTTATTTTATTAGTGCCGCAGGAAAAGATAGTCTAAAAGAATATAAAACAGAAGGATTTAAAAAGTTATTGGTAAAATAACTATTTATGACAAAATGGGATAACTTCATTGATGTCCAAAGCAAATCGTTCCACTAATTCTGGAGCGATTTTTTTTGAATAGGGCACTGCTGCTACTTTAAAACCAATAGTCCTTAACTTATCAAAATAATCCCGTCCATAGACTCTTACATGATCGTACTGCCCAAATATTTTAGCACGTTCTTTCGGGTCTGTAATAGAATCGTCTTCAAAGGTTTCTTCTCTGTTTAAATCCTGAGGAATCTGAAACACGCCCCATCCTCCTTTTTTCATCACCCTGAAGAGCTCCTGCATGGCTTTTGTGTCATCTTTGATGTGTTCCAATACATGATTGCATAGTATGACATCAAATTCATTGTCCTTAAAAGGTAAATTGCAGATGTCTGCCTTAACATCCGCCAGGGGAGATTCTATGTCTGTAGTGGTGTATTCCAGGTTTTCCTGCTTCCTGAATCGTTTATAAAAAGCTTGTTCAGGAGCGAAGTGCAGAACTTTTAATGAGTCTTGAAAAAAGTTTGTTTCACTTTTTAAGAAAAGCCATAATAGTCTGTGACGTTCCAGTGATAGGGTGCTTGGTGAAAGCACATTGTTGCGCTGTTTCCCATACCCATAAGGTAGAAAGCTTTTAAAACTCTTACCATCTATTGGATCCGTGTAAGTATCGCCTTTTAGATAAAAGGCCATTAAAGGCCGCACCCAATAACTCATGCGAATCAACCAGGGGCGCGGAACCGTATTCAAAATTATTTTAAATATCTTTTTCAAGAAACTAGCTAAGGATTAAAGGATTTTGTCTGAATTCATCCTCCTCATTACTTTCGATGCCTAATTCATCATAGATATACTTAAATGTAGACAAGATCTCAGGTTTCCCATTAACTAAAGCTACATCATGCTCAAAATGAGCACTTGGTTTACCATCGGCAGTAACAATGGTCCAGCCGTCCTTTAATTGCTTAATTCTTCGGGTTCCCATATTGATCATAGGCTCTATCGCTACAACCATACCTTCTACAAATTTCTTCCCGCGTCCTCTTTTACCATAGTTTGGCATCTCAGGTTCTTCGTGCATCTTTTTTCCTAAACCATGCCCTACAAGTTCTCTTACTACTCCATATCCCTGATCTTCGCAATATTTTTGAATAGCAAAACCAACATCTCCAACTCGGTTGCCAGCTTTAAATTCGCGGATTCCAATATATAGAGATTCTTTGGTGACCTCTAGAAGCTTTTTAGTCTCAGGATCAATTTCACCAACTTCAAAAGTATAGGCATGATCACCATAAAATTCATTCATTAAGGCACCACAATCTATAGATACAATATCTCCTTCCTTAAGAGGTTCATTGGTGGGTAGTCCATGAACTACTGCCATATTGGTACTGGTAAGCAAGGTAGACGGACAGTCATATAACCCCAGAAAACCTGGAATCGCTCCGTGGTCACGAATAAATTCTTCAGCTAATTTATCTAGTTGTAAAGTGGTAACACCTGGTTTTACTTCTCTGGCCAACATTCCTAAGGTTTTAGAAACAATTAAGGCACTTTCTCTCATCAACTCAATTTCTTCAGGTGATTTAATCTTTATCATGTTATGTATTTTTAATGGTATGTTGAATTATTGCTAATTCTGTATGGCTGCAAAAGTAGCTAATATTTTTCAAAACAGATGGTTCTCAATATCCCGGAAAAAGCAAAAGCCGCATAATTGTAATATGCGGCTTTTAAGTTGGTATATAAGAATGTTATTTCTTCTTAACTCCTTCTTTGAATTGGTTAAATTCAGACTTTGTTTCCTTTTTAGGCCACGTGTTATTAGAAGTATCTATATCTGCAGTCTCTTCTTTTGGATCTACGATGATGTTAGTGATTTCTTTTTCTGAAGCAACCACTTTTACAACCTCGGCATCGTTCTTTCTCCAAACCATTGCAGGATATTTAACGGTCTCAGTAGAACCATCCTTATAAGTAAACTGTGCTATTAAAGGCATTGGAAGTCCACCTGGTTTTTCAAAAGTAATCTCGTAAAAGTATTTTGGATTTTTAAGCTCGCTACGTTCTGCAGCTGAGAAGTTGTCCATGATATACTCGTTAAGAGTTTTGAAGTTCTCAGAATCTGAGTTGTTAGCGACACTGTTTTTATAGTCTTCACTGCCCTCTTCTACCAGGTATACAAGCGAAGGTAAATCTGATTCGCTCATATTTCTTGCAGCAATATATTCTTTCATTTGTTGATTAGGCTTAGAAGAAACGTAAAGCTTTTTAACATCTTTTACGCCCATGTCAACATAGTCAGTGGTAAAGAACCAACCTCTCCAGAACCAATCAAGGTCCATCGCAGATGCATCCTCCATTGTTCTGAAGAAATCTTCAGGGGTAGGATGTTTGAATTTCCAACGCTGGGCATAGGTCATGAAGGCATGATCAAATAATTCAGGCCCCATAATGGTTTCTCTTAAGATATTAAGACCAGTTGCAGGTTTAGCATATGCATTTGAACCAAATTGATAGATGTTCTCAGAATTGGTCATGATAGGAGATAAAAAGTCCTGGTCTCCACCCATGTATCTAACAATGTTTTTGGCAGGTCCTCTTCGAGAAGGATAAGCATCCAGTTCCGGTAAATGCTTTTTCTGGAAATCCTGCTCAGCTAAATATTGCATAAAGGTGTTTAAACCTTCATCCATCCAGGTCCACTGACGCTCATCAGAGTTAACAATCATTGGGAAGAAATTGTGTCCTACCTCGTGAATAATAACACTGATCATTCCAAATTTAACTCGGTCACTGTAACTCCCGTCCTCATCAGGTCTACCATAATTCCAGCAAATCATAGGATACTCCATACCCTGGTTTTTAGAATGTACAGAGATCGCTTTGTGATATGGATAGTCGAAAGTGTATTTAGAATAAGATTCTAAAGTACTCGCTACTGCTTTGGTAGAATATTTTTCCCATAAAGGGTTTCCTTCTTTAGGATACATAGAAACAGCCATTACCTTACGACCATTGATGTCAACGGCCATGGCATCGTAAATGAACTTTCTTGAAGATGAAAAAGCAAAATCTCTTACCATTTCAGCCTCAAACTTCCATGTCTTGGTCTTCTTAGAAAATGATTTTTCCTTTTGTTCAGCTTCCTCTTGAGTTACAATTACCACAGGTTCATCATACGACTTTTGAGCCTTTTCCCAACGTGCATATTCTTCTTTAGTGAAAAGATCCTTACGGTTAGTAAGAACCCCGGTACCATCCATGATATGATCAGCAGGAGCAGTAATATTTACTTCGTAGTTTCCGAAAGGTAGTGCAAATTCACCACGTCCGTAAAACTGATTGTTTTGCCAGCCTTCCACATCACTGTAAACACACATTCTAGGGAAGAATTGTGCGATGATATACAGGTTGTTTCCGTCTTTCTCAAAATGCTCATAACCACTTCTTGCACGATCTACAAGGTGATTGTTTAAGTTGTACCACCATTTGATACTGAAATCAATGCTTTCCCCTTGTTTTAAAGGCTTAGGGATGTCGATACGCATCATAGTTTTATTAATGGTGTGAGCTAAAGGGTTTCCTTTACTATCCTTAACAGCCTCAATTTTAAAACCACCATCAAACTTATCTTCAAAATGCTTTTTTACAAAGCTTCCCGGCTGGTCAGCAAATGAGGTTCTGTCGCTCTCTATTAAATAAGTGTCAGAGTCCTGGGCTCTAACATTTTGATCCAACTGAACCCATAAGTATTCCAAAACATCTGGAGAATTGTTAGTGTAAGTAATTGTTTCTTCTCCGTATAGTTTTTGGTTTTCGTCATCAAGAACGAGATCCATCTTGTAATCGGCTTGTTGTTGATAGTAAGAAGGACCAGGGGCTCCTGAAGCAGTTCTGAACATGTTAGGAGTAGCAAACTCCTGATAAAGTTGTCTAAACTTATTATTGTTAATGTGTCCTGGTTTACGCTCTTGCTTAGCTTCTTCTTGTTGTGCGGTCGCAAACGACGCACTCAGAAAAATAACTGCAAGAATGCAATTCTTAATTTTTAGCATAGTAATTATTGGTTTTAAGCGGGTTAAAGTAATTAATTTTATAATTTTTGTTAAAGAAATGTTTAAAAATTTAACAAAGCTTTATCATTTCCGGAAATGAGGGAAAAGCTTTTTCTAAGGTCATCAATTTTAAAATGAACAATGTTGTTTTGTTTCTCAAACAACTCAAAAAGTAATGAGTTTTCAACCTCAATAGATTTTAATGCATCAGCATCGATTCCTTCAATCTCTATATAGCACTTAACAACATCATTGTCGTATTCCTTGCCCAGGTATTTTAAGTCTACCTTCTTATTGTTAACTTTAACATTCAAGTGATGTTTCAAATAACGTTCGATATAAAGATCGATGTTCGACATCTCCTTATCACTCATTAACTTTGGCTTTATTTGATATCGCTCTTCAAGAGTGTCTTCGAAATCATCAATGAATATCCTACTGATAATTTGAAGTGACTTATCCTGATCAGAATAGTTAATATTAGTAACACTTACATAGAATTTATGAAGTGTAGTAAATGCAAATAAAGGCAGAATTAAGATGAGAATAAATTTCTTAATCTTTTTCATATAGCTCTGAACTTGAAAATGTGCCGCAAAATATAAAAAAGAGTTTAACCATTATCCTTAAGATCCGTTAAAACTTTATCAGATAGAATTTACTTAATTACCTTCGTCGGAAACGTTAAACCTATTAAACTCGGCACTTTTTTCCTGTAAAAGTTCTAACATTTTCAAAGGTTGTTTTAGCTTGAGAAGGTTTTGAAATTTGGGGTCACTGGCACAGAAATAGATAAAAGCATCAATTTTATGTTCCGGTATTTTAAGGTGGTCTGTATAAAAGTCTTTTTCGAAACTTCTTTTGACCTTATCTGTGGTCTTTTCCTTTTCCTCAAGTTTAACCTGCATTTTTAATCTTTTGATCCTTCCCGTAATTGAATTGATGATTAAATCGAGAGGAATGAGACCTGCTGAAGTTCTGGCAGTATATAAACGTCTTTCTGATTGAGTAGGAGGTGTTACGGTTGCGTTAGGCAGTCCTAATGAAATAGCGCTTACTTCTTTTTTTAGTTTGATGTTATTGAGGTCATTAGATAAACTTCCCGATAAATTATAAGGAGTGACAACAACATCATCTAATTTGTTGACATCACTAACCAGGGTGATATGTAATTTCCCTTCTTTAAAGTGAGTACTGTCAATTCTTATGGTTCTGTTTTGATATTCTACGGATGAAAATTTAATACTGTCGTTAAGAGCGACCTTAATTTCGAACACTCCCTCAGGATTAGTGATTGTAGCATAATTTGTATTCAGGTTGATCACATGAATCCCTTCTAAAACTCCGGGTGCTTTTACCTTGCCCTTTATTAAAGTGGTTTGGGCGGATGAAAAAGCACAACCAAAACAACCTAAAATTAAAAGTAGATTAATTCTGAGGATCAATGTTTTGTTCTTTAAGGTAAGCCTTGCTTTCAGTTACTAAAAAATCGATCAATTGAAATTCGTTTGCCTTGGTAAGCAATGAATCAGATGGTAATTTATAATCGCAGTAATAGAGGAAGTCGTCTATTTTGTTTTGTGGTATTTTCAAGTCCATAACAAAAAATCGATCGTCATAGACTTGCCTGAGGAGTTCACTTGGTTTTAAACGATCCTCAAATTCTGGTTCTTTATCTTTTTTCGATTTGAAAATAGCTTTGTAAATGTTAACAAAATTTAATCCGTATTCCATACCCTTTAAATGATCTGGTAATGCTTCATTTTCTACAGGAGTAGCCTCATCCCGGTCATAAAATACACGCTTAAACTCTTCGTTTCTTAATTTTAGCGTTTCCTCCCTGTCTTTTTGAGTGAGTACGATTTCGTCAAGTTCTGTTATCTTTTCTTTTAACTGGATAACAAGCCTTTTGTTGTCTATAATGCTTTGGGTAATTGTAATACTTTGAAGCTGAAAATTTAATGAAATCACAGCAAGAACTTCCCCTTCATTAACCTCGATTTCAAAACTTCCGCTATTATTGGTAACTGTCGCTTTTTCTGTGGTCGTATTTACGATATTTATGTCAGGAACTACCTTGTTGTTGTGTAGTACAGTACCTCTAAGTAGAATTCCGTCTTGAGCAAGTGCTACAGAGACGTTTACAAGTAAAAATAATGTCAAGAAGTAGGCAGGTAGTGCTTTCATAAGTTAAATTTGATTACAATTTTATTATTTTATCTTGCTTTAAAGGCCAAAATTATGTTAAATGTAATTACTTAAATTTACAAAAAAATAGCATGTGAAATTCTTAACTAAGAATATCTTTGTTATCGAACTTAACAATTGTCATAATGAAAAAGCTTATTATAGCAAGTACTTCAACAGTTCACGGAGGAAGTTATTTAGATTACATTTTACCAGAACTTGATCAGTTTCTCAGCGAGGTTAACGAAGTATTATTTGTTCCTTACGCCAGACCCGGTGGTATAACCCATGATGATTATACGACAATAGCTCAAAATGGTTTTGAGAAAATTAATAAAAAAATTACCGGGATACATACTTTTTCTGATCCCGTAAAGGCTGTAAAAAATGCCCAAGCCATATTTACTGGAGGCGGAAATACATTTCTTTTAGTTAAGATGCTATATAAAAACAACCTGATGGAAGTGATTCGTGAATCTGTACTTAATGGAACGCCTTATTTTGGGACCAGCGCCGGATCCAATATTACAGGACTCACCATGCAGACCACGAATGATATGCCTATTGTATATCCTCCGAGCTTTAAAACATTAGGTTTGGTTCCTTTTAATATCAACCCTCATTATTTAGATCCGATTAAAGGAAGTACTCATATGGGAGAAACCAGGGAAACCCGAATCAAGGAGTTTCATAATATAAATACCCAACCAGTAGTTGGAATCAGAGAAGGAAGTTGGCTAAATGTGGAAGGTGATCGAATTACTTTAAAAGGGGAGCTCTCTGCTCGAATTTTTGAGCAAAATAAAGCTCCTTATGAAGTTGCTTCAGGTGCCGAAATAGGTTTTTATTAGCAGCTTTCTGAAAAAAGGAGTTCAAATAAAAACCAGGTCATTCTATTCCAATTTCTTTCCTTTGTCCTTCCTTTGTCATTCCGCACCTGTTGCGGAACCCATTATAGCTGAGAGTAGAAAAT
Source organism: Zhouia amylolytica (assembly GCF_900116365.1). Lineage (GTDB taxonomy): Bacteria > Bacteroidota > Bacteroidia > Flavobacteriales > Flavobacteriaceae > Zhouia > Zhouia amylolytica. Next base: position 272,936 of record NZ_FPAG01000003.1, read on the forward strand.
AAACTTGCTGTCATTCCGTACTTGTTACGGAATCCATTTGTACCGGGTTCTGTATTAGAATGTCATTCCGCATTTACTACGGAATCCATGCAAAAGCGGACTCAAATCAACCCATGTTTTTACGTTGTTATTCCGCACCAGTTACGGAACCCATTATAATAGTAGAGAGTAGAAGGTAAACTTGCTGTCATTCCGTACTTGTTACGGAATCCATCTGTACCGGGATCTGTATTAGAGTATGTCATTCCGCATTTACTAAGGAAACCATGCAAAAGCGGACTCAAATCAACCCATGTTTTTACGTTGTTATTCCGCACCAGATACGGAACCCATTATAATAGTAGAGAGTAGAAGGTAAACTTGCTGTCATTCCGTACTTGTTACGGAATCCATCTGTACCGGGATCTGTATTAGAGTATGTCATTCCGCATTTATTGAGGAATCCATGCAAAAGCGGACTCAAATCAACCCATGTTTTTACGTTGTTATTCCGCACCAGATACGGAACCCATTATAATAGTAGAGAGTAGAAGGTAAACTTGCTGTCATTCCGTACTTGTTACGGAATCCATCTGTACCGGGATCTGTATTAGAGTATGTCATTCCGCATTTACTAAGGAAACCATGCAAAAGCGGACTCAAATCAACCCATGTTTTTACGTTGTTATTCCGCACCAGATACGGAACCCATTATAATAGTAGAGAGTAGAAGGTAAACTTGCTGTCATTCCGTACTTGTTACGGAATCCATCTGTACCGGGATCTGTATTAGAGTATGTCATTCCGCATTTACTACGGAATCCATTCAAAAGCGGACTCAAATTAACCCCTGTTTTTTCTTTGTCATTCCGCACCTGTTGGGGAATCCATCATAAACACAACAATCGGGCATGAACCCCTTTTCCTTCTGCGCTTGAAGTTTATTGAATTGAGCAGGCCCTTTACGGACGCTTAGAACACTTGATGAAGTTTGAATTCATGCAATAAAAAAAGTCAACCTGGATAAGGTTGACTTTGTAGAGCGGGAGACGAGGTTCGAACTCGCGACATTCAGCTTGGAAGGCTGACGCTCTACCAACTGAGCTACTCCCGCAATTGCCCGGCAAATATAAATAAAGATTCAAATTACTTGCAAGTAAAAAATAGAATTTCTTTAAAAAAAAATGATGTTTTGCTTGGGTGCGATTCGCTGGAAAAGGACCGATTCAAACAGGTGGTTTTATAAGTTGTTAATTATGAGGAATAAACTACGCTCCGGAATGTAAAATGGCAATCACAATCTTTAAGAACATAAAATAAAAGAATTGAATAATTTTTCCTTTAGATAGCTTTATATTTTCGAATTCCAGTTGATTTTTACATTAATTTAGTGCCAGTGATAAGTTGAATTGATCTGTTGCCAATGAAATATATAACTGAAACCGAAAGAATTTATCTTCGTGAATTTAATCCGGAAGATGCACGACATATATTTGAGTTACATAAAGACGAGGATGTTGTGCGTTTTACTGGCGATAGAGTTAAAACATTAAAGGAAGCCGGGCATGAAATCACTCAACTATCCGGGAGTTATAAAAAATATGGTTTTGGAAGGTGGGCTGTGATTAGAAAAAGAGATGAATCTTTTTTGGGTTGGTGCGGACTAACATATTATCCGGACCTGGCCAGGGTAGAAGTAGGGTTTCGGTTTAATAAAAAGTTTTGGGGACAAGGTTTTGCTACAGAGGCCACCAAATCTGTGATTTCATATGGTTTTTCGAGTATAAAACTTTCAAAAATCTATGCCCATGCCCATAAGCTTAATAAGAGTTCGCTAAAAGTTATGGAAAAGTGTGGCTTTACCAAGATCAAAGAATTCGAATATAATGACGTGCCCGTGTATCTGTATGTTAAAAAAAATCCAGACTTGCTGATTGAGTTTATATCAGCGCAAGAAACCTTTCAGGTTCGTCATCCTGTTTTAAGACCGGGAAGGCCTTTGGAGACATGTGTGTTTGAGGGGGATGATTTAAAATCAACATTTCATTTAGGTGCTTTTTACAATAAAAACCTGGTAGGAGTGGTTACTATGATGAAATCAGCAGAGAAGACTGAAAACGTTTTTCAGCTAAGAGGAATGGCAGTATTGGATGACTATCAGAAAAAAGGAATTGGTGAAGAGCTGGTGTGTCATGCAGAAGAGGAGGTGAGAAAAAAAGGAGGGACTTCTGTATGGATGAATGCCCGGCAGGTAGCTTTAAACTTTTATATGAAATTAGGGTATGAAAAGTTTGGTGAAAAGTTTTATATACCCAAAATTGGAGCACATTATAAAATGAAAAAAAAACTATGATACAACGACTATTGCTGTTAATGATAATTACGAGCATTAATGTTCAGGCACAAAATAAAGCTATTTCAGTGGAAGAACTTCTTGGTAATGGAGATCCAAAGCTGTATGGTAAAGGAATAAACCTTAGAAAGGAAGCTTATGAGTGTTTTGTTCAGATGCAGGAAGCGGCTGCCAGGGAAGGTATTGTGATAACCATAGCATCCAGTTATCGTAGCTATGAGAGTCAACGAAAAATCTGGGAGCGAAAGTTTAAAAGATTTACTGCAAATGGATTGTCTCCTTCCCAAGCTGTATCAAAAATTGTTGAGTATTCTACGATTCCAGGTACTTCAAGACATCATTGGGGAACGGATATTGATATTATTGATGGAACAAAAAAGGTTAAAGGTGACGTTTTGATACAAGATAATTACGAAAATGGAGGGCCTTATGCAAAGCTTAAACAATGGATGGATAAAAATGCACACAAATTTGGTTATTATTTAGTGTATACAAATGATTCTCAAAGAAAGGGATTTAATTATGAACCATGGCATTACAGCTATGCTCCCTTGTCTATTAGCTACCTCAAACAATATAGAGAGTTAGCTATAAAAGAGCAGCTGCTGGAATATAAGCTATTAGGGGCAAAGGCTTTTACAGATTCTTTTATCAATAGCTACATAGACAATAATATTTTAGATATAAATCCTGAATTATTGTAATAATCTTTTTGTAACTTTATTAAAATAAGGATACTACCCCGTAATCTCTTACCTTGAGGTTTGAAGAATTTCTAATATTTTATTAATATTTCTGATATAGGGTCGTAATGAAAAGATTAATACCAATTTTAATTTTGTTTGTTTTTCTTCAGGTGTCCTATGCTCAAAATATAACGGTTAAAGATTATCTGCTTTTGGGTGTTGATGCAGCACAGGATTTAATGTCAAAATATACAGAGCCGGCAGATGAAGGATTAATTTACGCTATAACCGGTGGGTGGTATAACGATGCCCGGGTTTTAGACAAGTGGGGTATGGATATAGCCCTTGTAACCAATGGTTCCTTTGTTCCAAGTGAAAAAAAAATATATAGACTCGATGTAAGTAGGTTTGATAATCTTGAAATTGTAGGGGGCGGAGAATCAGTGGATATTCCTACAATTATTGGCGATACCAAGTCTTCAGTGAGGTTAGCTGCTATTTTAGATGATGAGCGTTTTGAGTTTGATGTTCCAACGGGTATTACTGGCTTAGCTGATATAAATCTTTTGCCGTCTGCTTTCCTGCAGTTTAGGATGGGTATTCCATATGGCACCGAAATTAAGCTGAGGTATTTTCCTAAACTCAATATTGATAATTCAGAGTTAGGAATGCATGGGGCTGCAATACAACATCAGATTTCAAACTGGATAGAACCCATAAAAGAATCAATGTTTGCAGTTTCAGGTATCGTGGCTTATACAGCTATAAATGCTGATTATGAATTTCAGACAGGAGGTTTTGTTTCGGGAACTGGACAGCATATTGATTTTGATTATGATTCATGGTTGTTTGAAATGATAGTTTCAACAAAATACCCTAAGTATAATGCCTATGGAGGGGTGGGATATATTACCGGTACCTCCGATGTTGCCATGAAAGGAACTTATGTGATTGAGACACAGCAACAGACCAGAACTTTCAGCGATCCATTTGTTATTGGGAATAATGTATCGGGTTTAAGAGCAAATATAGGAGGGAAAGCAAGTTTTGGGAGGTTTAGTATAAATATTGATTATACATTTCAAGGATATAACAACCTATCTCTGGGTTTTAATTATAATATCAGATAGTTGCTAAAGTATAAAAATGAAAAATCCCGTGAAACGGGATTTTTCTGACTAATTCAAATTATGCAAATGAGCTTATTTTTTATGCTCTAAGTGCCTCTTTAATGATTTTATGCGCTTTGGTAGCTTTAGATAATTCAGCGTATTTTAAGGCTGTTCTTCCAAATTTTGAATCCTTAACTTTTAAGTCCGCACCCTTGGCGATTAATAGTTGTAAGATTTCACATCTGTTGTATCTGGCGGCAAACATAGCTGGAGTCATTCCATTGGAAGATTTTTGATTAACATCAGCTCCTAGCTCAATTAATTTTTTTACGGTTTCCACATCACCATTAACAATGGCCATGCAAAACGGACCTACATTTGGTTTGACGGTTAACTGAGTTTTTTCAGCGGTTGGTTCTAATTTTGTAGTTTTAGCATTCGAAATGCTTACTCCAATAAATAATAATGCGGTTACTAAGGCTAACTTTTTCATAATTGATGAAATTTTAATTGTTGAAATTTTATAGGTTATATAGAAAAGACGACCAATTCGGTAGGGTGTTTCACTTTTTATGTTGCTTTAACATTTGTTTAACCTACTTAAGATAATTTTAAGGAAGTGATGAAGGCAGTTATTCATTGTTAGGAATATAACTTCTTCCCGAGATAAGTTATGATACACAAGTATCCCTTCTTATTTATAGTACAGAATAGTATCTTTGAAAAATATAATCAGAATTACATATGAACAAGAAAGTTTTATTAATGATATTAGATGGTTGGGGGAAATCACCAGATCCTAAAATTTCAGCCATCGAAAATGCCAAAACGCCTTTTATAGATTCTTTGTATACCAATTATCCGGATGCAAATCTATTAACAGATGGATTAAATGTAGGATTGCCAGAGGGGCAGATGGGGAATAGTGAAGTAGGGCACATGAATCTTGGAGCAGGGAGAATTGTTTATCAGGATTTGGCTAAAATTAACCTTGCAGTTAAGGAGCATACACTGGCTCAGGAAACCGAGTTGAAAAAAGCCTTTGAATATGCTAAAGAAAATGATAAGGATGTTCACTTTATAGGTTTAGTAAGTGATGGAGGTGTGCATTCTCATATCAATCATTTGAAAGGATTACTTGATGCCGCTAAGGACTATAATTTAAACAAAGTTTTCGTTCATGCCTTTACTGATGGTCGGGATGTAGATCCTAAAAGCGGAAAAGGGTTTATAGCAGATGTGCAAAGCTATTGTGAAAGAACCAATGCAAAACTGGCATCTGTCGTTGGGAGGTATTATGCGATGGACCGTGATCAAAGATGGGAGCGTGTTAAATTAGCCTACGACCTTTTAGTGAATGGTGAAGGTGAGCCATCGCATGATGTCTTAAAAGCTATACAGGAAAGTTATGATGCTGGGGTTACGGATGAGTTTATAAAGCCTATTGTTATTCAGGGCGATAATGATCAGCCTGTTGCAAAAATAAAAGATGGGGATGTGGTGATGATGTTTAATTTTAGAACCGATAGAGGACGACAGTTAACCCAGGCTTTGACTCAGCAGGATTTTCATGAGCAAAACATGCATAAATTGAATTTGTACTATGTGACCATGACAAATTATGATGAAACCTTCAAAGGGGTTCACGTTGTTTACGATAAAGAAAATATTACCCACACGTTGGGAGAAGTACTCTCAAAAGCAGGGAAGAAACAGATCAGGATTGCCGAAACCGAAAAGTATCCTCATGTTACCTTCTTCTTTAATGGCGGACGTGAAGAACCTTTTACAGGAGAGAAACGTATTTTGTGCCCTTCTCCTAAGGTTGCTACCTATGATATGCAACCTGAAATGAGTGCCTATGATATACGTGATGCTATAGTTCCCGAATTGGAAAAGGGTGAAGTTGATTTTGTTTGTTTGAACTTTGCAAACCCTGATATGGTTGGGCATACGGGTGTTATGGAGGCAGCTGTTAAGGCATGTGAGGTTGTAGACGAATGTGCTAAAGATGTTATTACAGCAGCCAACGAGAATGGATATACCTCCATTGTCATTGCAGACCATGGTAATTGCGATACTATGATAAATCCTGATGGAACACCTAATACAGCGCACACTACAAATCCAGTACCTGTGATATTAGTGGATAAGGATATAAAGACCATTAAAGATGGAATACTTGGAGATATTGCGCCAACCGTGTTGAAATTAATAGGTGTGGATAAGCCTGAGGCTATGTCACGAGAGTCACTGGTTTAAAAACTATAAAAAAAGTTCATATTAAGAAACGATCAAATTGCTTTCAGGCTTTGATCGTTTTTTAATTTTTAAAGACTGTTAAATTATAACATTTCATTTGTGGTAACACGCATAATGTTCTATATATTTGCAAAGAATAAGAAAGAATTATGATGTTTCTTTTTATAAGCGGAACCGAAATTGTATTTATCCTCTTTATAGTGGTAATGGTTTTTGGTGCAGATAAGATACCGGAAATTGCCAGAGGGTTAGGGAAAGGTATGCGTCAACTTAAGGATGCAACGAATGATGTAAAAGCGGAAATACAAAGAAGTGCCGAAAAACAAGGTATAAATACCGATGAAATTACAGGTAATATAACCAAAGAAATAGACGATATTAAAAAAGACATTGATGATGTGACAGGTTCTATTAAGCGTCGCATGTAGGTTTATGTTTAATGATATCAAGGATATAGATACCAGTTTTTTTATTTTTCTTAATAGTCTGGGGGCCGAAAAGTATGATTATTTTTGGATCTCAATAACCCAGATTTATTTCTGGATTCCCTTCTACATAATTTTAGCTTTGATCCTGGTAAAAACCTTTGGCAAGAGTTTGGGCAAAAGAATAGCTATGTATGCAGTCTTCTTGCTTGGCGTTACCATACTGATTACAGAATCAGTTAGGATGATCGTTGGACGAATAAGACCTAATAATGCTGGACTTGAAGAAGTGATTAGAGTCTTGCAATTTCCTGTCAATAACAGCTTTTTTTCCGGGCACGCTGCGAATTCATTTAGCCTTACCACCTTTTTCGTGATGTTGCTTTGTAGAAAAAGTAAGTGGTATGTGTTGCTATACCTATGGCCACTGCTTTTTAGTTATAGCAGGATATATGTTGGAGTTCATTACCCTTCTGATATTTTGGTGGGAAGTATAGTAGGAGTTCTTTTAGGGGGTTCTGCCTACAAAATTTTAAAAAGGAATAGCCTGTTAAATAACCCGACATAAGGTTAACCCATCTCTGATAGGCAGTAATACAGTCTCCACTCGCTTATCTTCTTTGAGTTTTTTATTATAGGCTTTTAAAGCAATAGTGCTTTTGTCGTTAGGCTTGGCTTCTCTCAGTACCTTACCACTCCAAAGAACATTGTCTGATAAAATGATGCCTCCGGGATTCATTTTTTCAATAATCAGATCAAAATAACGAGAATAATTCTCCTTGTCGGCATCGATAAAGACTAAATCGAAATTTGAATCAATCTCGGGAATAAGATCTAGGGCATTTCCTAAGTGCTGAACAATTCGATCCCCAAAACCACTTTTGTCGAAGTAGGTGCGTTGCAGCTCTTGTAGTTCTTCATTAATGTCAATGGTGTGGAGTGTGCCGTCTTTTTTAAGGCCTTCCGCCAGACAAATTGCCGAATACCCGGTATAGGTCCCAATTTCCAGTATGCACTTGGGGTTGATTAATTTTGATAAGATGCTGAGTACTCTTCCTTGAAAATGACCACTAAGCATTCTGGGTTGTAGAACTTTTAAGTGGGTCTCACGATCTAACTCCTGAAGTAATTTAGGTTCATCCTCAGAGTGATTTGCAATATAGTTTTCTAGTTCTGGCGAGATAAAATGCATCTTAATGGTTTTTTACAAATGTACTTAATTTTGATTGTTTATTTTTGAATTAAAAAAGGATAAGGATGCAATTTGAAAATACCAGAGCATATGCCGCGAGCCTGGATCGTCAGGATGAACTTTTGAAATATCGTAACGAATTCGTTTTTCCCAAAGTGAATGGGAATGATGTTATTTACTTTACAGGAAATTCTCTTGGGTTACAGCCAAAAAATGCTAAAAAGTATGTAGATGAAGTGATGCAGGATTGGGCAGAGCTGGCTGTGGAAGGGCACTTTTATGCTGAAAAACCATGGTGGGACTACCATGAAAGATTAGCAGCTCCTTTAGCCAGGGTGGTAGGGGCAAAAACAGATGAGGTCACAGTCATGAATACGTTAACCGTGAATCTTCACTTGCTTATGGTTTCTTTCTATAATCCCAGTGCTGCCAGGTTTAAAATTATATGCGAAGAAAAAGCGTTTCCTTCAGATCAGTATATGTTGGCGAGCCAGGTGCGTTTTCATGGGTACGACCCAAAAGAAGCTATAGTGGAGATAAAGAAGCGTCCGGGAGAGAATTTTTGGCGCGAAGAAGATGTTTTAGCTAAGATTGAGGAAGTCGGTGATGAATTGGCATTGGTGTTGATTGGTGGTGTGAATTATTACAACGGACAGGTTTTTAATATGAAAGCCATTACCCAGGCAGGGCACAAGGCAGGAGCAATTGTTGGTTTTGATCTTGCCCATGCAGCAGGTAATATTAAATTAGAACTTCATGATTGGAATGTAGACTTTGCAGCTTGGTGTAGTTATAAATATATGAATTCCGGACCTGGAAATGCATCTGGGATTTTTGTTAACCAAAGACATTTAGGGAAGAAAGATATACCGCGATTCGAAGGTTGGTGGGGTCATAATAAAGACCGTAGATTTCTTATGGAGCCGGAGTTCGATCCTATGCCAAATGCAGAAGCCTGGCACCTTAGTAATGCTTCAATATTGTCTTTTGCACCGTATTTGGCCTCGCTGAAAATGTTTGATGAAGTTGGGATGGATGCCTTGGTAGAAAAAAGTAAATTGTTAACTTCTTATCTGGAGTTTATTTTAAAGGAGGTCGACAAGAATGTGGATGCCTCGTTTGAAATTATTACACCGCAAGATCGCGGATGTCAACTCTCAGTGTTTTTACACGGAAAAGGACGTGAGATATTTGATTACCTTATGAAAAATGGAGTAATTGTAGACTGGAGAGAACCCAATGTGATTCGGTTAGCTCCTGTGCCTTTTTATTGTTCTTTTGAAGATATGTTTACGTTTGGCGAAATATTGAAAAAGGGGTTGACGTCTTAGTATTATTTTGTGTGAATATAAAAAAAGAGCCGGTTAAATAACCGGCTCTTTTTTATTATAATAGCTTAAAACGTAGTAATTATGCAGTTGCAACTTCTACTTCAACATTCTTTACAGTTTCAATGATTCTTCCAGCTACTTTGTAAGGATCTGCATTTGATGCCGGACGTCTGTCTTCTAACCATCCTTTGTATCCTTTCTCTACAGTGATAATAGGGATTCTTATTGAAGCACCTCTATCAGAAACACCGTAGCTAAAGTCATTGATTGAAGCTGTTTCGTGAAGACCTGTAAGACGTTCGTCGTTGAATTCACCGTAAACCTCAATGTGTTCTTTAGTAACAGGACGGAATGCTTCACAAACTTTATCGTAGATTTCTTTAGAACCACATGTTCTAAGAAGCGTGTTTGAGAAATTGGCGTGCATACCAGAACCATTCCAATCACCTTTAACTGGTTTTGGATGGTATTCAATATAGTATTGATATTGTTCAGCTAGTCTGTCTAATAAATATCGTGCAACCCAGATTTGGTCACCCGCATTTTTTGCACCTTTTGCAAAAATTTGGAATTCCCATTGTCCACACGCTACTTCCTGGTTGATACCTTCGAAGTTAAGTCCAGCCTCGATACAAAGATCAGCATGCTCTTCTACGATGTCTCTTCCGTGGGTGTTTTTCCCTCCAACAGAACAATAGTAAAGACCTTGAGGCCCAGGGTATCCACCAACAGGGAATCCTAAAGGAAGCTCTGTTTTGGTGTCCATGATAAAATATTCTTGTTCAAATCCGAACCAGAAGTCATCATTTTCATCGTCAATCTGAGCTCTGCCGTTCGTCTCGTGTGGTGTTCCATCTGCATTTAGAACTTCAGCCATTACAAGGTATCCGTTCTTTCTCGCTGGATCTGGATAGATAGCAACAGGCTTTAAAAGACAGTCTGAATCTCCACCTTCAGCTTGTTTGGTAGAAGAACCGTCAAAAGACCATATCGGGCAGTCTTCTAGTTTTCCACTAAAATCTTCTTCAATCTTCGTTTTACTTCTCATGTTTTGAGTTGGATAGTAACCATCCAACCAAATGTATTCGAGTTTTGCTTTACTCATATTTTGGCGGTTTAAAAATTGAACACTAAATACGATGCAAATATAAGTTATAGAACAATATACGCATTAAAATTAGGGGGTGTATTTTTAATTTTCGTGTAATTTTTATTATTACCCCATTTTAGAAGGGGGTGTATTGAGATTATTGGTATTTTTGAGGCTTCATATTGAATATTTTTTAATAATGCCCATTTTAAATGCTTGAAAAATTGTAACTTACATTTGTCTTATTGGAGAATGTTTTAATAGAAATACAAAACTTATATAATATGTCAAACATCAGATTAGAGGCGATCAAAGAGACCTTTAATAGAAAACCTCTTGAAGTTGCCGAACAGGGAAAACGTTCAGATTTGTTTCAGGTGAATGTTTTTAACGAAATGTCGATGCGTCAATTTATGACTAAAGAAGCTTTTACTTCTGTGATGGATGCCATCGTTCATGGAAAGAAAATAGATCGTAAAATAGCTGATCAGGTAGCTTCGGGTATGAAGGCATGGGCATCCAGTAAAGGAGCGACGCATTATACGCACTGGTTTCAACCATTAACTGGAACTACAGCAGAAAAGCATGACGCTTTTTTTGAAACTCAAAGTGATGGACAGGCGATTGAAAAGTTCGGGGGAGGACAGTTGGTGCAGCAAGAACCCGATGCGTCTAGTTTTCCAAGTGGTGGAATAAGGAATACATTCGAAGCAAGAGGCTATACTGCCTGGGATCCAACATCTCCTGCTTTTATATATGGAACGACGTTGTGTATTCCTACCGTGTTTGTTTCTTATACAGGAGAGGCTCTCGATTATAAGGCGCCTCTGTTAAGGGCTTTGCAGGCTGTTGATCAAGCAGCAACCAGCGTTGCTAAATATTTTGATAAAAATGTAACGAAGGTTAATGCTACTTTAGGTTGGGAGCAGGAATATTTCCTGATCGATAAAGCGCTTGCCTATTCCAGACCGGATATAGTTCTTTCAGGGAGGACTCTTTTAGGGCATTCACCGGCTAAAGGACAGCAATTGGATGATCATTATTTCGGTTCTATTCCAAGTAGGGTGATGAGTTATATGCGCGAATTGGAAATGGAATGTTTGAAACTTGGAATTCCTGTGAAGACAAGGCACAATGAAGTTGCGCCGAATCAATTTGAATTAGCCCCAATTTTTGAGGAAGCCAATTTAGCTGTTGATCATAATACGTTGTTGATGGATGTTATGGATAAGACGGCAGATAAGCATAACTTAAAGGTGTTATTTCATGAAAAGCCATTTGCAGGAATAAATGGTTCCGGAAAACATAATAACTGGTCTTTGTCTACGAACACAGGAGTGAATTTGTTGGCGCCTGGATCTACTCCAATGAAAAATTTGCAGTTCCTTACCTTTTTTATTAATACCATAAAAGCAGTTAATGAGCATGAGGAGTTGCTGCGAGCGTCAATAGCTTCGGCTACCAACGATCATAGATTGGGGGCGAATGAAGCTCCGCCTGCAATAATTTCAGTATTTATTGGAGCTCAATTAACCAAGGTGCTTGATGAGCTGGAAGATGTTTCTAAAGGTAAATTATCTCCACAGGAAAAAACAGATCTCAAGCTTAACGTTGTAGGTAAAATTCCGGATGTTCTTCTTGACAATACAGATAGGAATAGAACCTCTCCGTTTGCTTTTACGGGAAATAAATTTGAATTCAGAGCTGTAGGATCAAAGGCAAATTGTGCAAATCCCATGACGGTGCTGAATACGATTGTTGCAAAGCAATTAATGGAATTTAAAAAAGAAGTAGATGCACTTGTTGCAAAGAAAAGCCTGAAAAAGGATGAGGCTATCTTCAATGTATTGCGAGAGTATATTAAGGCTTCTAAGAAAATCAGGTTCGAAGGAGATGGATATAGCCTTGTCTGGGAGAAAGAAGCAGGTAAAAGAGGATTGAGCAATAATAGGAAGACCCCTGAAGCTTTAAAAGCGATGGTGAGTAAAAAGACCATTGAGCTTTTTGAGGAAATGAGTGTGATGAATAAAATAGAATGTGAAGCTCGACATGAAATAGAACTCGAAGAGTATACCCTTAAAGTACAGATAGAAAGTAGGGTACTGGGAGATATTGCAAGAAATCATGTTATCCCAATTGCAATCCGATATCAAAATACCTTAATTGATAACGTAAGAGGTTTAAAAGATATCTTTAGTAAGGAGTATAAAAAGTTAGCTTCTGAGCAAATGGATTTAATAGAGCATATATCGTATCATATAGCTGAAATTAACTCCAGTGTTAGCGCGATGATAGAGGAGCGTAAAAAGGCAAATAAATTAGAGAAATCACAAATTAAAGCAGATGCATACTGTGAAAAAGTATTGCCTTTCTTTGATACCATTAGGTATCATTGTGATAAATTGGAATTAATGGTTGATGACGATCTTTGGCCATTGACAAAATATAGAGAAATGTTGTTTACTAAATAGTATAAGACTAATTAATTAGATATGTTTTTATCTGTTTTTTTAATGGCTTTGTCGATTTAGAACCTGGTTAGTAGGAGTTGTGGAATATGTTTTACTATCTTTAGCTTGCTATTAATCAATATAATATTGTGGGTCAAGGATATTTTGTCCTAACCAAAAAAAAGGGAAGTAATTCCCGAAAGCACGTAAACTTTTGTTTGCGTGCTTTTTTTTAATATGTACTTTTGTGCAAACAATATAATTATGGGTTCGGATATAAGTAAAAGATATAGTCAAAGAGGAGTTTCGGCATCCAAAGAGGATGTGCATAACGCTATTAAAAATGTAGACAAAGGGCTCTTTCCTAAGGCTTTTTGTAAAATAGTGCCAGATTATTTGACAGGTGATGACGAATATTGTTTGATTATGCATGCGGACGGGGCTGGGACCAAAAGTTCGCTAGCGTACATGTACTGGAAGGAAACAGGAGATGTTTCTGTTTGGAAAGGGATAGCTCAAGATGCACTAATAATGAATATAGATGATTTGCTGTGCGTAGGGGCTGTTGATAATATCCTGCTTTCTTCAACTATAGGTAGAAATAAGAACCTGATTCCCGGCGAAGTTATTTCAGCAATTATTAATGGTACAGAGGAGTTGATTGAAGAATTGAAAGGCTTCGGTGTTGAGATTCATTCAACAGGTGGTGAGACGGCTGATGTAGGTGATTTGGTTAGGACTATTATTGTAGATTCTACCGTGACTGCAAGAATGAAGCGTGAAAATGTTATAGATAATGCTAATATCAAGGAAGGTGATGTTATTGTAGGCTTGGCCTCTTTTGGTATGGCGTCTTATGAAAAAGAATACAATGGTGGTATGGGGTCTAATGGGTTAACCTCTGCTCGTCATGATGTTTTTAATAAATACTTGGTAGGGAAATACCCGGAAAGTTTTGATGCAGCGGTACCAGAAGAATTGGTGTATTCCGGTAACGTTAAATTGACCGATGATGTAGAGGGTGCGCCTGTCGATGCAGGGAAATTGGTGTTGTCGCCAACCCGTACCTATGCCCCTGTAATTAAAAAGGTTTTGTCAAAATATAATGCAAATGATATTCACGGGATGATTCATTGTAGTGGTGGAGCTCAAACCAAAATACTCCATTTTATTGACAATCTCCATATCGTAAAAGATAATATGTTTGATGTGCCGCCTTTGTTTAAATTAATTCAAGAGCAGTCTAAGACAGATTGGAAAGAAATGTATCAGGTTTTTAATTGTGGACATAGAATGGAGCTTTATGTTGATGAGTCCATTGCTTCGGATATCATAAGTATTTCTGAATCTTTTAATGTAGATGCAAAGATTGTGGGTAGGGTTGAAGCTTCTGATAATAAGAAGTTGACTATTAAATCTGAATATGGTACCTTTGAGTATTAGAATATAATTGGAAACGTTATATGGGAAGACACTGTGTTATGCAGTGTCTTTTTTTGTGAAATTATTTTAATTAAAATTTACAAAAAATATAAAAACTTGTAAACTTTTTTATGTTTATAAATTTATAAACAACTGTAAACCAATTAATTAAGCATTTTAATTTGTTCACTTTATGATATTTGTCATGATTTAGTTTTAATTTTTGTTTACTTTTATAGTGTGTAAATCAAATTAGTCTCACCTAAAATCTATTGCTATGAATGTGACAAAGGCAGCTATGCCAAGTAAGACCTATTCTCAAGAAGAAGCTTATCAGGCTTCGTTAAAATACTTTAATGGTGATGACCTGGCTGCTCGTGTCTGGGTTAACAAATACGCCTTAAAAGATTCTCAGGGGAATATTTACGAATTGACCCCTGATGAAATGCATAGAAGAATTGCTAAGGAAATCGCCAGAATTGAGGTGAAATATCCGAACCCCATGTCTGAAGATGAAGTTTATGAGCTTATTAAAGGTTTTAAATATATAGTTCCTCAGGGTAGTCCTATGGCAGGAATCGGTAATCCTTTTCAAATAGCTTCGCTGTCCAATTGTTTCGTTATTGGTAATGAAGGAATGTCTGATTCTTATGGGGGAATTATGAAGATCGATCAGGAACAAGTTCAATTAATGAAACGTCGTGGAGGTGTTGGTCATGATCTGTCTCATATACGCCCGAAAGGCTCTCCTGTTAAAAACTCAGCATTAACATCTACAGGGTTAGTGCCTTTTATGGAGCGTTTTTCCAACTCTACCAGGGAAGTGGCCCAAGACGGAAGAAGAGGTGCATTGATGTTGTCAGTGGCTATAAACCATCCGGATGCCGAAGATTTTATCGATGCTAAAATGGAGCAAGGTAAAGTAACGGGTGCCAATGTTTCTGTCCGTATTGATGATGAATTTATGCGAGCCGTCGAATCAGATAGTATTTATACTCAGAAATTCCCGGTTTATAGTGATAACCCAAAGGCAACAGTAGATATTAAAGCAAAAGTTCTTTGGGATAAAATAGTGCACAATGCATGGAAGTCTGCCGAACCAGGTATTTTGTTTTGGGATACCATCATTCGTGAATCAGTGCCTGATTGTTATGCAGATTTAGGCTATAATACAGTTTCAACGAATCCGTGTGGCGAGATTCCATTGTGTCCTTACGATTCTTGTCGATTGTTAGCTATTAATCTGTTCTCATACGTAGAGAAGCAGTTCACTAAAGAAGCGAAGTTTAATTTTGAACTCTTTGCGAAGCATGTGGCGTTTGCCCAACGTATAATGGATGATATAATCGATCTTGAGTTGGAAAAAATAGATGCAATACTTGCTAAAATCGATGCAGATCCGGAAACTGATGAAGTTAAATTAGTAGAGCGTAATTTGTGGCTGAATATTAGAACCAAGGCCATGGAGGGTAGAAGAACAGGAATTGGCATCACTGCAGAAGGAGATATGCTGGCAGCACTGGGGATGCAGTACGGAAGTGATGAGGCTGTAAACTTTTCAGTTCAAGTTCATAAGACGATTGCACTGGAGGCATACAGGGCTTCGGTGAATACGGCAAAAGAGCGCGGGGCCTTCAGTATTTTTAATTCGGAAAGAGAAAAGAATAATCCATTCATTCTTCGTTTAAAGGAGGCAGACGATAAACTGTATTATGAAATGTTGGAGCATGGAAGACGAAATATAGCGCTACTGACCATAGCACCGACAGGTACCACAAGTTTAATGACCCAGACATCATCGGGAATTGAGCCCGTATTTTTACCTGTATACAAAAGAAGAAGGAAAGTAAATCCTAATGATAAAGATGCCCGGGTTGACTTCGTGGATGAAGTTGGAGACTCTTGGGAGGAGTATACCGTTTTTCATCATCGATTTAAGGAGTGGATGACTGTAAACGGATACAGTACTGAGAAGAATTATACGCAAGTGGAATTGGATGAATTAGTGAAAAAATCACCATACTATAAAGCGACTTCTAACGATGTAGACTGGTTGAGTAAGGTGCACTTGCAAGGAGCGGTTCAAAAATGGGTAGATCATTCCATAAGCGTAACTATTAATATGCCGAACGATGTTTCAGAAGAACTCGTAGGTAAACTATATTTAGAAGCTTGGAAGTCTGGATGTAAAGGGGTAACGGTTTATCGTGATGGATCGAGGTCAGGAGTCTTGATCTCTAACGAAGAAAAGAAGGATGATGAACAAGATACCTTAACTCATTTTCCAACTGACAGGCCTAAAACATTAGAAGCAGATGTCGTTCGCTTCCAAAATAATAAAGAGAAATGGATAGCATTTATTGGGTTGATAGATGAAAAGCCTTATGAGATTTTTACCGGTTTAGCAGACGATGAAGATGGTATTCACATACCTAGATGGGTAGAAACCGGTCTCATAATTAAAAATAGAGATGAAAAGGGAAATTCTCGTTATGATTTTCAGTATCAAAATAAAAGAGGATATAAAACTACCATTGAAGGGTTGTCTCAAAAGTTTGACCCCGAATACTGGAACTACGCTAAATTAATTTCAAGTACACTTCGACATGGTATGCCTATTGAAAAAGTGGTAGATTTAATAAATAGTCTGCAATTAGATAGTGAGTCTATTACTACCTGGAAGAATGGTGTAGCAAGAGCATTGAAAAGGTACGTTCCCGATGGAACCGAAATTAATGGACAGAAATGTACCAATTGTGGTGGCAAGAACTTAATTTATCAGGAAGGTTGCCTGACATGCAAGGATTGTGGGTCCTCTAAATGCGGATAATTTTTGTTTTCAATACTATAAAAAAACCTCTCTTTTTAAGAGAGGTTTTTTATGTCTATAGTTTATTTACGTAATTATAGTCTTCCAGTTGAGTTAATTGGTTTATAGGAATCGAACAACCATTTTTTATCAGGAAAATAAAATCAGAAGTATTGACAATATGTGCATACATATGATCTGTAATTAGAATCCCTTTATTTTTCTTCTCTTGATGAATAATGTCAATTAAAGTTTCAATATAAACAGGGGTGATATGTGAGAATGGCTCATCTAAAAACACAAAGTTTGTTTTGCTTTTAATAATCAGGTAGACTTCAATAATTCTTTTTTCACCTCCGGATAATAACTTGAAGGTGTCTGTTTTGTGCTTTTCTAGCAGAGGAAAAAGAGTGACGAACTTATTCCAGTCGACATTGAATAGCTTAAAAGCCCTATAGACTTTAAGGTCATCCGGCATAAAATGGTGCTGGGGCAGGTATTTTGCCTGGTTCTTGCTATAAAGTGGCCTTAGGTGTGGTTTTTTATTTATTCTGATTAGTTTTCTCTCCGGACTCAAATATCCAAATAGCACAGCTAATAAGCTGCTTTTTCCGGAACCATTGTTTCCCAGTAAACCGGTAATCTTCCCTTTTTCAATTTTAATGTAAATGCCTTTGAGGACTTCAAGGTTCTCAAAGCTTAGTTCTATGTTGTCCGCTTCAAGAATCATATGAATAAGTTGTAAAGACTTTTGCAAATGATGGTGAGGATGATTTCTATCGCGAAAACGAATACAAATAAATAGCGAACTCCAACACCCAGGTTAAGGTAAAAAACAAGCTTTTTTTTAAGCGTGGTTTTCGTGTAAAAGAACCATAAGAGACAAATTAATAAAGCTTTTAATCCAATAATTTGTAGTGAACTCGAATTGCTCCATAGCATGAAAAGGTTGATTATTAACGATGATATTATAAATTTTTGATAAAATAGAAATATAACAGCTGTTCGGTTCATGTTATAAATTTAAAAGAATGTCTTATTTAAAAGTGGATATTTTAAACATTTTTCATTTTTGTTTATATTTCATATGGAACCCAGTCCGTAATATGTTCTTAAAAAATTGTACTTTTGCTGGGCATTTAGAATTGCTTTTATGTTAGATAGATTAAATATAGTTAAACAGAGGTTTGATGAGGTTTCGGACCTTATTATTCAGCCAGATATCATTGCAGATCAAAAACGTTATATACAGTTAAATAAGGAGTACAAAGACCTTAAAGAAATTGTTGATAAACGTGAAGAGTATATTCTCCTTACCGGAAACATCGAGGAAGCCAATGAAATAATTGAAGATGGCAGCGATGATGAAATGGTGGAGATGGCCAAAATGCAAATGGAAGAAGCCAAGCAAAAACTTCCTCAATTAGAGGAAGAAATAAAATACATGCTTATTCCAAAAGATCCCGAAGATGCAAAGAATGCTGTGATTGAAATACGAGCAGGAACAGGTGGTGATGAAGCATCTATTTTTGCAGGTGACCTTCATAGGATGTACACTAAGTATTGTCAAAGTAAAGGTTGGAGTGTAAATGTGGTTGATTTCAACGAGGGTACTTCAGGAGGCTTCAAGGAAGTTATTTTTGAAGTAAACGGTGAAGATGTTTACGGTACTATGAAATTCGAAGCTGGGGTTCATCGTGTGCAAAGGGTGCCGCAAACAGAAACGCAGGGTCGGGTTCACACAAGTGCGGCTACCGTAATGGTTTTACCTGAAGCTGAAGAGTTTGATGTTGAATTGAATATGAGTGATGTTCGAATTGAAAGAACAACCTCAACCGGTCCTGGAGGTCAGAGTGTAAACACTACCTATTCGGCAATTAAGTTGCATCACGAACCAACAGGTATTATCGTGAGTTGTCAAGATGAGAAATCTCAACATAAGAACTTAGAAAAGGCGACTAAAGTGTTGCGTTCGCGTTTATATGAAAGAGAGCTTCAAAAGAAAATGGAAGCAGATTCTGCCAAGCGTAAAAGTATGGTTTCTAGTGGTGACCGAAGTGCCAAGATTAGAACGTATAATTATCCGCAGGGTAGGGTAACCGATCATAGAATTGGACTAACACTATACGATCTTTCCAAAATAATGGATGGAGATATACAGAAGTTTATTGATGAACTTCAGTTGGTGGAAAACACCGAAAAATTAAAAGAATCAGACGTTTTTTAAATACACAAACCTTGAGTAAATTCAAGGTTTTTTTTATAATATTTTTTGAATGACAACCGAGCAACTTGTAGAGCAAATTAAGCATAAAAAATCCTTTTTAACTGTCGGGCTGGATGTAGATCTGAATAAAATCCCTAAACATTTATTGGCGACTGAAGATCCGATCTTTGAATTTAATAAAGCTATTGTAGATGCTACACATCATGTAACAGTTGCTTATAAGCCTAACACTGCCTTCTATGAGGCATATGGAATCGATGGGTGGAAGTCCTTAAAAAAGACCATTGAGTATATCAATGATACCTATCCAGAAGTATTTACGATTGCTGATGCAAAAAGGGGTGATATTGGAAATACCTCTACAATGTATGCCAAAGCATTCTTTGAAGATATGAATTTTGACAGTGTTACAGTAGCACCCTATATGGGCAAGGACTCTGTAGAACCGTTTTTGAGTTTTGAGGATAAACATACCATCTTGTTGGCACTAACATCAAACCAGGGCGCTTTTGATTTTCAGACTAAAGAAGTCGATGGGGTTACTTTGTACAAACGGGTGTTGGAAACTTCAAAAGAATGGAAGAATAGTGAAAATTTAATGTATGTTGTGGGCGCAACTAAAGCAGAATATCTTGGGGATATCAGAAAAATTGTTCCCAATAGTTTCTTATTAGTTCCCGGAGTTGGCGCTCAGGGAGGTAGTTTGTCTGAGGTGTGTAAATATGGTATGACTAATGAGGTCGGTTTGCTGGTAAATTCTTCCAGAGGAGTTATTTATGCTTCCAATGGAGAAGATTTTGCTCAGGCAGCTTGTATAGAAGCTGAAAAACTTCAGCAACAAATGAAAGACATCATGACCGATGCAGGTATTTAAAGATCAGTTAGATCGATTTATTTATCTTAAAGGGAGCCCGAAAAGAATTGTTTCCTTAGTACCTTCCCAAACCGAACTATTGTATGATCTTGGTTTGGGAGACCAAATTATCGGACTTACAAAGTTTTGTGTACATCCAAAAGATTTTAAAAAAAGTAATACGATTGTAGGGGGAACCAAGCAAGTTCGGGTTAAAAAAATCGCCGATCTTAAGCCCGATATTATATGTTGCAATAAGGAAGAGAACACCAAAGAATTGGTTGAGGAGTTAATGAAGATAGCCCCTGTTCATGTATCTGATATCAATACCTTATCAGATAGCTTATCACTAATGAGACAATACGGTGAAATTTTCAACTGCGATTTGGTAGCTCAGAAACTAATACAGGAAATAAGAGAAAAGCATAAACAATTCACCACTTATGCCTTAGAGCAGCCTCCGGTTAAAGTAGGGTATTTTATATGGAAGGACCCTTGGATGGTAGCAGCTGACAATACTTTTATAAATCATCTTTTAGAGATGAATAATTATAAAAATGTATTTTCCGGACTTGTAAGATATCCGGAAATAAGGAAAGAAGATCTTGAAAACTTTGAAACTCCAGATGTGGTTTTTCTTTCCTCAGAACCTTTTCCTTTTAAAAAAGAACATATGGAGACCATCAAAGAAATGTTTCCAAAATCAAAAGTTAAATTGGTTGATGGAGAATATTTCTCTTGGTATGGATCAAGGCTGAAAAGCGCTTTTGATTATTTCCTGGAATTACGAAAGCAATTAGAGATTATATAAATAAAAAAGGGTGCATTGCACCCTTTTCTAAACTAGCTAACTCTAAATAATTATAAATGTGAGAACAAATTATTTACTTGCAAAGATCTTCTTTTAAATCTAAATTGATGTTAATTATTCGTTAGTTATGTATTAAAATATTCGAATACAAACACCAGTATTTAAATTGTTAAAACTGTATGAAATATCCAACGGCAGATTTTTAATTATATTGTATAGATATCCGAAAAAGATTCATTTTTCTAGTAATTATTATTTTCTGTTCTGATTTTTCCACAAACTAAATATAACTGCTATAGAGAATAATATTCAAAACTGATGTTTGAATAGCATGCTGACATGTAGTTTGTTACAGATTAAGAAGTAAGTCAGGAATTATATATAAAAGACAAGTTAATTACCTGTTAAAAGAAGATTATCTACCATTTTAAAGTTGTCTAGGCCCGGTGCAACAGTATAGATAGAGTATAGTTAAAGTATGGATAGGGTATGGATAACCTATGTATGAGCTAAGGCAACATTATAGGTAAACTATCAAAGACAGTATTCATTAGAACCCGTCTTTGATAGTCATTATAAGATACAATATGATTAATCTTGTAAGGCAAATACTTGTTGTAGTAAGGCTGTGGATCTCGAAGAAATGTTATTTCTAATTTTATTTTCTTCAAAGGCGATCATAGTGAAAACACCTTGCATAGTTTCACCTGTAACATAATCAGGTAAATCAGTATTCACAGGAACCGTAAGGGGTAGCGCGTTATATTTTTTAATAATCGTACTCCATATTTGAGTAGCTCCGACATTATCCAGTGAACTTTTTATTACCGGATTAAATTTGCTGTATAATTCATTGCTGGTTTTCTCCTCCAAATAAAGCGTGGCTGCATTATCGGGTCCCATTAAAATATTTTTCGCATCATTAAAGGTCATTTCCTTTACCGCATTGGCGAATATAGGGGTCCCTTCCTTCACAGCATTTTCAGCTGCTCTATTTAAAACCTTTAACCCCTCATCTGCCAGACTCGATAAGCCAATCTTTCTAAGGGTTTTGTCAACCTTTTGTAATTCTTCAGGTAATATGATTTTTACTAAATCATTTTTGTAAAACCCATCTTCTTGAGTGAGTTTAGAAACCTGTTTATCAATGCCTTGGTCTAGAGCCTCCTTAAGACCCGTGGCTATTTGATCGTTACTTAGTCCAGCGCCAGGTAATTGATTAACTACTTGCTGTAACTCTGAACAGCTATAAGTGGTGATAATTAAAAATAAAGCAATTAGCTTTTTCATAAGATTTAAGGGTTTTTATTTTCGAGTGGATCAAAGATAAATAAAACCGACAGTATACCATGTTAAGTATTGATTATCTGGAAACGCCTTTATCAAACCTTAAATAAGAGGTTAGTTTTTTGCATTTTACGTAAATTGCAACGATTAAAACTTATCATAACACACATGACACACACTAAAAAACCATATCAACCAAAGAACAAAATACGGATTGTTACTGCTGCTTCACTTTTCGACGGCCACGACGCTGCAATTAATGTGATGAGAAGGATTATTCAGGCTACTGGAGTTGAGGTAATTCATCTCGGACATGACAGAAGTGTTGAGGAGGTTGTTAATACAGCTATTCAGGAAGATGCAAATGCCATCGCAATGACCTCCTATCAAGGTGGACATAATGAATATTTTAAGTATATGTATGATTTGCTTCAAGAAAAAGGAGCGGGTCATATTAAAATTTTTGGAGGAGGTGGTGGAGTAATTCTGCCAGAAGAGATTAAGGAATTAATGTCGTATGGAATTGCCAGAATTTATGCTCCTGATGATGGACGGGAAATGGGATTGCAGGGCATGATTAATGATCTTATTGAAAAGTCCGATTATCCAATCGGTGATCAGCTAGATGGAGAGTTAGAAGTACTGAAAGATAAAGAGCCTCAAGCCATTGCACGTTTAATATCATCGGCAGAAAATTTTCCGGAAATAGCCCAACGATTTATTGATGAGATTCACAAAAGGAATGAAAGTGTTAATGTTCCTGTTCTGGGTATTACCGGTACAGGGGGTGCAGGTAAATCTTCGTTGGTAGATGAATTGGTTAGAAGGTTTTTGCTTGACTTTCCGGATAAAACGATAGGAATTATATCGGTAGATCCCTCTAAAAGAAAAACTGGAGGAGCTCTTTTAGGAGATAGGATTAGAATGAATGCCATTAATGACTCTAGAGTTTACATGAGGTCTTTGGCTACTCGTCAATCCAATTTGGCCTTGTCCAAACATGTGGCAGAAGCTGTAGAGATTCTAAAGGCGGCTAAATATGATTTAATTATTTTAGAGACTTCTGGAATTGGACAGAGTGATACCGAAATCCTTGATCACTCTGATGTTTCACTCTATGTGATGACGCCTGAGTTCGGAGCGGCTACCCAGTTAGAAAAAATTGATATGTTAGATTTTGCCGATCTGGTGGCTATAAATAAATTTGATAAAAGAGGGGCGCTGGATGCATTAAGAGATGTTAAAAAACAATATCAGCGAAACCACAACCAATGGGAGGTGAAAGTTGACGACATGCCTGTTTTTGGTACAATTGCTTCACAGTTTAACGATCCAGGTACCAATACGCTATATAAGGCTATTATGGATAAAATAGTGGAGAAAACGAAAGCTGATTTAACTTCAACTTTCGAAATCTCGAAGGAGATGTCCGAAAAGATCTTTGTAATACCACCAAATCGAACTAGATATTTATCTGAAATTTCCGAGAATAACAGAGGGTATGATAAAACCGTAAGCGATCAAGTAGAGGTAGCACAAAAATTATACGGAATTTACAGAACCTTGTGTACAGTAATCGACAAGAAGGCTTCACATCAGTGGATTACCAAAAACGGTATAGATGAAACAGCAATTTTAAAGGAAGCTATTGAAGAGGATAAGGAATTTGTAAATCTTTTAATAGCACAGTTTAATAAAACCAAAATGGATTTTGATCCATATAATTGGGAAGTTATAGTTGGTTGGTATGAAAAAGTGAATCGTTATAAAGATCCTATTTATTCATTTAAGGTTAGAGGCAAGGAAATAAAGATTCAAACACATACAGAGTCACTTTCTCATACATCAATACCCAAGGTAGCCTTACCGAAATATACGGCTTGGGGAGATGTGTTAAAGTGGGTCTTACAAGAGAATGTGCCAGGAGAGTTTCCCTATACTTCTGGATTGTATCCTTTTAAAAGAACAGGGGAAGATCCAACAAGAATGTTTGCTGGAGAGGGAGGTCCTGAACGAACCAACAGGCGTTTTCATTATGTTAGTTTAGGGATGCCAGCTAAAAGGCTGTCAACAGCTTTCGACTCAGTTACACTATATGGGAATGATCCGGGATTACGTCCGGATATTTATGGTAAGATTGGTAATTCCGGGGTCTCAATATGCTGTCTGGACGATGCGAAAAAACTGTACTCGGGTTTTGACTTAAGTCACCCTTTAACCTCAGTTAGTATGACCATAAACGGGCCTGCGCCGATGTTGTTAGGGTTCTTTATGAATGCTGCCATTGATCAAAATTGTGAGAAATATATTTTAGAAAACGGCCTTGAAGAGGAGGTTCAGACTAAAATTGAATCAATTTATAAAGAAAAAGGGGTTAAAAGACCTGTTTATAATGGAGAATTGCCGGAAGGGAATGATGGTTTAGGACTGATGCTTTTAGGAGTTACCGGTGATGAAGTTTTGCCTTTAGATGTTTATAATTCAATTAAAACCGAAACTTTATCTAAAGTTAGAGGGACTGTTCAGGCAGATATTTTAAAAGAAGATCAGGCTCAGAATACCTGTATTTTTTCTACTGAATTTGCTTTAAGGTTAATGGGAGATGTTCAGGAGTACTTTATCGATCAGAACGTTCGGAATTTTTATTCAGTTTCAATTTCAGGTTATCATATAGCAGAGGCAGGAGCGAATCCAATAACACAGTTGGCTTTCACATTGGCAAATGGATTTACTTATGTGGAGTATTATTTAAGTCGAGGAATGGATATTAATAAGTTTGGTCCGAATTTATCCTTCTTTTTCTCCAATGGTATTGATCCGGAATATGCAGTTATTGGTAGAGTCGCCCGAAGAATATGGTCCAAGGCCCTGAAGTATAAATATGGGGCCAACGAGCGAGCCCAGATGCTTAAATATCACATTCAAACTTCAGGTAGATCACTTCATGCTCAGGAAATAGACTTTAATGATATAAGAACAACTCTTCAGGCCTTATATGCTATTTATGATAATTGTAATTCTTTGCATACTAATGCTTATGATGAGGCTATAACTACTCCTACAGAGGCATCTGTTAGGCGAGCAATGGCTATTCAGCTTATTATTAATAAAGAGTTAGGATTGGCTAAAAATGAGAATCCTATACAAGGGGCATTCATTATAGAAGAACTAACTGATCTGGTTGAAGAAGCCGTTTTAACAGAGTTTGATAGACTAACAGAAAGAGGAGGAGTTCTTGGGGCGATGGAGACCATGTATCAACGTTCTAAGATACAGGAAGAGAGCCTCTATTATGAGACACTTAAACACACTGGAGAGTATCCGATCATTGGAGTAAATACTTTTTTAAGTTCAAAAGGATCCCCAACGGTAACACCAGCTGAGGTTATAAGGGCTACGGAAATAGAGAAAAGAGATCAGATTAAAACGCTTGAGAATCTGCATAAAGCCAGAATGAATAAGGCAGATCATGCTCTGAAAAATGTTCAGGAGGCAGCGGTTAACAACAGAAATATTTTTGAAGAATTAATGGAGGCTACTAAAATATGTTCCCTCGGTCAAATAACAAAAGCCTTGTTTGAGGTAGGAGGACAATACCGAAGAAATATGTAATAAAGAAAAATGATTATGTATATGATGAAAAAGAGGTTGTTTTAACAACCTCTTTTTGTTTAGTGTAATTAATGATTCTTGACTATTTTAATAAGAAATTTTATGCAATTTATTTGATGGAATAATATTTGATGTAACTTTAAAAACAGAAAATGTATTCATACATGAAAAAACAGCTATTCTTTTTAATATGGCTTTTAGTCTTTTATGCAGGTAATGCCCAGTCTTCGAAATATATAAAAGGAGAAGTCAAAGATTCTGTTAGGATTAATAATGCTGATGCAAGTGAAACATACGCATCGTATGTTCCATCCGCTTATGATGAAAGTAAAAGGTGGCCTGTGGTTTACGTTTTTGATCCATCTGGAAATGGACAAGAAGCCATTAAAAGGTTCACGGCTGGTGCAAAAGAGTATGGATACGTGGTCATAGCTTCCAATACTGTTAAAAATGGCAGTTATCAGGAAAACTTTATGAAAATAAGTAAGTTGTTGAATGATGTGAATGCTTCTTTTTCTGTGGCACCCGATAGGATTGTTTTTGCAGGTTTTTCTGGTGGAGCAAGACTTGCTACGTCTTCAGCCGTTCTTGCAAAGAATATTTCCGCCGTAATTGGTTGTGGGGCTTCTTTCGATATTGGTGGTGAGTATATGCCCGTTAAAAATACCTTTATGTATATCGGACTTATTGGTGATGAAGATTTTAATTACATAGAAATGCTTGATGGGATTTATTATTTGAATTCCCGGAACTTCGATTCGGAACTTTTTTTCTTTAATGGAGGGCATGAGTGGCCAAATGAAGAATATATTTCAAAAGCTTTAAGAACGCTTACCGTAAAATATATGGCAAAAGGGTTGGTCACGAGAAATGAATCGCTTTTGGAACGATGTTTTCAAAAGGATTTTAATTTTGCAGATGAACTCTATAACAAAGGTGAACTAGTAAATAGTTATGAGGCCTTTGAGGCTTTAATTGAAAATTATAAGTTTTTTAAAGAGGTAGATTCTTTAAAGGATAAGATGAAGGAGATTAAACGAAGTAAATTGTATAAAGCACAATTGAGTGAATATAGAAGGGTTTATCAGGCAGAAACCTTATATAGAGAAGATTACTATTCATTTTTGCCCGGAGATATTGAACTAGCCGATACCAGGAATTTAACTTATTGGTCTGATGAGATTGAAAAAATTAATGAGTTAGAAAAGAGTCCGAAGCTTGAAAATCAAAAAATGGCTAAGCGATTAAAAGGTTTGTTGGGTGGTTTAGCGAAAATGTATGAAAATCAATTAATACCCGAGACTCAGGCAGAAAGCTTATTGTTCATAAATATTTTTTATACTTTACTTACCCCTGATAAAAATGAACCTTATTTGAAAACGGTACAGCTATCAACACTATTAGGGAAATATGATATGGCCTTGTATTATCTTGAAGAGTTACTGAAGAAAGGGTATAAAGATGTAGCTGTATTAGACAATTTAGAAGGAATCGCTCTGTTAAGAATTAGTACCGAATATAATGATTTATTGACCAAATATAATTTAAGAACAAGGTATTGATTATTTCTCCAGAAGTTCTTTTTCCCATTTGAATTTTTCCTTAGAGAAAAGCGATATTTCACGCCTTAAAAGGTGTATGTAATCTTTAGCCTGAGAATAATTGTACTCTAAGTATTCGCAATAACTGTTTAATTTTGATATAGCTTTTTCTAAAGATTTAATGTGTTTTCTTTTACTTGAATACTCCTTTGAGATATGAAGTTTAATTATTTTTTGAGATAAAGACATAGATTCCATAACTAAGTAAGCGGAGTAGTTGTCCTTTTTGATCTCTGAATTGTGTAAATGTAAAATGGATTGATCGTCTCCTACATAGCTGGCAATAGCTCTACTGATACCAAAAATATTAATGGCTTTTTTGTAGATTTCATGTTGAGTAATGCTATTTGAGTTGTAACCTGCCATATTAATCTTCTTTTAATCAAAATTACTACGAGTTGGTAATTTTTAGCCTTATATTTGAATGTGAAATCATGTATATGGTTTAATTTTTAAATCAAAATTCAAAATTATATTTAAATGATAAAGGATGATGTTAATTGGGCGATTCTTATGTTGCTGCAAGAAAATGCGAGGTTGACAAATGCAGAAATAGGTAGACGTGTGGGACTCTCATCTCCGGCAGTTTCGGAACGCATAAAAAAAATGGAGGATTTAGGTGTTATTAAGGGGTATAGAGCAGATATAGCTCATACAACTACAGGCCACCGACTAAAGGCTATTATTACATTAAAGGTGTTTACTGGCAGGTTAAAACCATTTTTAGAGGTAGTGAAGGGTTATAAGGAGGTAATAAACTGTTATAGAATAACTGGTGTTGAAAATATAATCATGGAGGTTATTCTTTATGATCAGCAGCATTTAGAGGAATTTATAGACCGGGTAATTCAATACGGTGAAACAAAGACGCATATCATTCTTTCAAATGTAGTTGAAAACCGGCCTATATCTGGAAGGAGAAGAGTTTTAAAGTGATTTGACCTCTGCTACGGACTCTTCTTCTTTGTACTCCTCTTTTGTGCGCTCTTCCTCTGTGCGCACTTCAGCTTTTATTTTTTTTCTTAATACAATAAGTAAGAGGCAGCAGACTAATCCAAGTGCCGTCATTACATACCATGTAGTCTCAAAACCATATTTTTCTATAAGTTGCAAGCCTGAATTATGACCGAATATATGGGAAAATGAAAAGGCAATACTGTATAGTGCCATGTATTCACCGGCATTTCCTTTTTTAGCTCTTTTTAAAGCGAAGGCATTTGAAAAAGGAAAAGCAATCATTTCACCTAGGGTCATAAATAACATTCCAAACACAAGAATACCTATCCACTCACTCATATTGAGTAGTAGCATACTAATGGTTGTTAAAAATGCTCCAAATAGCATATTGGCTATATTGGACCAGGTTTTGGTTTCAAAAAATTTAACTAAAGGCATTTCAAATAAAAAAATCACAAAACCATTCATTCCTAATAATAAACCAATTTGGTCTTCGGACATCCCATGAACTTTTTCATAAAAAATAGGAACAGTCGAAAAATACTGTAAAAAGATAAACCCAAATAAACCCATTGCAAAAAAGAAAATCCAGTAAGGGTAATCTTTGTATGCAGACTGTGGGTTTTCTACAGTCTTAATTTCATCAATAATCCTGGCTTTTTTAGGGTTCAGGATGTATAGAAGTAAAATTCCAGCAAAGAAGCAAGTTATACCATCTATCCAAAACAAACCTGCATATCCCAGGGTAGTAATGATAATACCGCCTACCGCAGGACCAACCGAAAAACCAAGGTTTATAGCCAACCTGATAAGTGTTAAAGATCTAGTTTTGTTTTTTGGTTTACTATATGCATTCAATGCTACGAAAATAGCAGGTCTAAAAGCATCTGCAACAAGTATAGTTATAAATACTCCGAAGCAAATACTCCAAAACGATTGGTAGAATTGCAAGGAAATAAACATTAAACTTGATAATATAAGGCTTCCTGCCATTACTTTGTAATAACCAATGGTGTCTGTTAATTTTCCTCCAAGCCAAGATCCTGCAACAGAACCCAAACCGAATGCTGTCATGATCCACCCAACATCACCCAAGGTAAAATTTAAACTCTTGGTTAGGTATAGCGATAAAAACGGAATTACCATTGTGCCGGCTCTATTTATCAAAGTGATTAATGCCAACCACCATACTTCTTTTGAAAGGCCATTGAAAGAAGCAATGTAGCCTTGGTAGATTTTTTTCATGGTTAATTAATTATAATAGATTGAATAAAAAAGGCCCGGCAAAATTTGCCGGGCCTTCATGTTTTTATAATGAGTTTGTATTCAACATAAATCAGCACCGACATCGATATATCGTATATACACAAAGCTTATATGTTGAAAATCTTTTCATTTATTTCTTTTTTGTTGTACACAAAACTAAATAAAAATTGTATTCGTTGTACATTTGAATTAAAATTAATTTACATGAAAAGGGTTTTATTTTTAATATTGATAGTAGTAACTGGCTGTAAGTCTGATAAAAAATACCATGATGTTAAGGTTCAGGAAGAGGTAATGACGAATATTTCTGATAAAGTGAGTTCTGTGGTTGAATTCCAAAATAAGCTGAATGAAGAATTTAAAAATCCCGAAACATCCCCTTTGAAAGATAAGGATAGGAGTGAATTCTCAGAATTAGACTTTTTTCCGATTGATACTAATTTTATTGTAAAAGCAAAATTAACCTTCACGCCTGACGCTGAAGTTTTTTTTATGCCTACAACTACTGATAGAAAAACACAAGAACGGTTATATGCAGTGGCCAATTTCAAAATTAAAGATGTCGATTACAATTTGAATATCTATCAAAGTATGGCTTTGCTTGATTCAGAAGAGTATAAAGACTATTTGTTTTTACCTTTTTCAGATTTAACTAACGGAGATGCTACTTATGGAGGAGGACGGTATATTGATTTAAGAATTCCTGAAGGAGATGAAATAGTAATTGATTTTAATAAGGCCTACAATCCATATTGTGCATATAACAAAAAGTTTTCATGTCCAATTGTACCCAATGAAAATAACTTATCTCTGGCGGTAAAGGCAGGGGTGAAGAAGTTTAAATAAAAACCAGTGTGAAAACACACTGGTTTTTATAAAACTATCGAAAATATAAAATAAAAGGGCGCAAAAATTTAAAAGCTATAAATTGCCGCAATTAAAACAGAAGAGAGGCTTTTATTGGGTTCTAAATCTCCATTTAAGAAGGTGTCTTCAGAAGCAGTGTCAATTCTAAACTCCGGTTTTATCATTAAATCTCCTAGAGTATAGCTTCCGGTTAAGGTAGCTGCAAACACATGGCCGTCTCCATCTCCGTCTAGTCCAATCACTCCATCCAGTCCGTTATCAAATACTGAAAAATACTCACCTCTTAAACCAATGCTGAAATTTTCGGTAGCAGCATACTGTGGATAAAGAGCAGCTCCGTAAAATCCAGCGCTATCAGTTGTGTTATATGTTGCGTTAATCCCTAAAAAAATGTTTTCTGAGAAATCAAAACCACCAGTATAATCTATTTGAAAAGTGGGGTCTACATCAGCAATTAAAGCTCCTGTTCCGTCATAAGCTGTTTGCTTTCCGTAAAGTACATTTAAGAATTGACCTTTGTATCCTAATTGTAATCCTCCAGTATATTTTCCGTCAGGATTAAATTCAGTAAAATCAGTACTGTTCATTACTGCCAACATTAAACTTAGATCTTCAGTGAGTTGAAAATCTGCTTTTAGACCCGTGTGAGAAAAAGGTCCGTAGGAAAACATATATGAGGTGCTGTAATTGAAATTGGCAACCGGTGAAATGACTTCATAACCTAAAAAAGTATTAAAGTTTCCTAGCGTTAGTGTAATGTTTTCTGAGACATTCCAATAGGCGTATAATTGATTTATGATTCTGCTTGAACCTCCATCTGGAGTATATAAAGGAGAGTTGAATACGGCATCTTCACCTCTTGGTCCTAAAACCAGATCCGCAACAAAACCCACTTTTTCCCCTTCGTAATTAACTATTAAGTTAGCCATTCCTAAAGCGAAGCCGTTTAAGTTGGCAAAAGAGGTAGCCGGAGCAATGGCATCATCTCCATTAGGCCCGCCGATGTTTTGTCGGAAATATGTGTCTATACTACCGCTTAAAGAGAATTTCTTCTCTTCCTGAGCATGTAGTGTAAAAGATGTGTAAAATAAAATTGAGGAAAATAGAATTTTTCCGAAATTTGCATTAAATATTGCTTTCATAATTATGGTATAGTTAGTTGTAGTTTTGGTAATTGTTTTTTAAAGTGTATTATTGAGCTGTAAGCTAATTGTATAATGGGAGTGATAGTAATCGGAGCGTTCCGCCAAACGCTCCGATCTTTTTACCCATCTAACCAATTAACTATTCATCATTAGTGATGATTTAACCTCTGCTGAGGTTGTACTCATTTCTGGGTAAGCCTCCATTCCATGTTCGAAATTGTCTAGTCCTTCTAGTTCTTCTTGTTTACTCACGCGAATACCAACAGTTTTCTTAAGAGTATAAAGAATGGCGAAAGCTGTAGCACAACAGAATACACCATAAGCAGCAACGCCTCCTAATTGTATTAGGAACTGGCTGAAACCAGCTTTACTTCCAAAGATTCCAACTGCAAGGGTGCCCCAAATACCACAAATTAAGTGTACCGCGACTGCACCAACAGGATCATCTAATTTTAATTTGTCAATTAAGGCCACCCCGAATACAATAATTGCACCCGCAATAAGACCAATTAAAATAGCGTCTGTAGGCCCCATTAGGTCGGCGCCAGCTGTAATACCAACAAGACCTCCTAAAATTCCATTTAAAAACATGGTTAAATCATATTTTTTATACATAGCTGTTGATACCAAAAATGCGGCTACACCTCCTGCGGCGGCAGCTAAACATGTTGTGACAAGAACCAGGGATGTAAGTGCCGGATCTGCGGAAAGCACTGAACCGCCGTTGAATCCAAACCAACCTAACCATAGTATGAGTACCCCGCCCATAGCAAGAGGTATATTATGTCCTGGGATAGCACTTGGTTTTCCGTTTTCTTTGAATTTTCCAATTCTGGCACCTAACAATGTGATGGCAATAATAGCAGCCCATCCACCAACAGAGTGAACTAAAGTCGAACCAGCAAAGTCATAAAAGCCCATTTCATCTAAAAATCCGCCTCCCCATTTCCATGATCCGGCTATTGGGTATACCAGGCCTACATAGATGATAGTGAAAATCATAAAAGGAACTATTTTAATACGCTCTGCAACTGCACCAGAAACTATTGTTGCCGCAGTTGCTGCAAACATTCCTTGGAATAAGAAATCAGTCCAGTAGGTGTATCCCTCACTATAGGTTAGATCAAGACCTTCAGCGGTCATTGGAGATTGTAAACCGATTCCTGAAAAGCCCAAAAAGCCGTTAAATTCTCCAGGATACATAAGGTTGAACCCAATGAGGCAGTATAATAATAAACCAACAGTTAGTATGAATACATTTTTGAATAATATGTTTATTGTATTTTTTTGTCTGGTTAATCCAATTTCTAAAAATCCAAAGCCTAAATGCATTATAAATACTAGACCTGTACAGATCATCATCCAGACGTTATTTGTAGTTAATAAAGTTTCCATAATCTTTCTAGTTAATTGATTGTTATTTTATTTAAGTGAAATTTCTCCTGATTCCTTAGTTCTGATACGATATGTTTCCTCAATAGGAGAAATGAAAATTTTGCCATCCCCAACACTTCCGGTGTATGCGAATTTGAGGATAGTTTCGACGGTCCTTTCTACGAAATCATCTGAAACGACAATGGAGAGGTACCTTCTTTGAATGTCAGTGGTGCTGTACGAAACTCCTCTGTATACATGACCATGCTTCTCATTGCCTACGCCTGTAACATCCCAATAACTAAAAAAGTTTACTTCGATTTGCTGCAATGCATCTCTCACTTCATCAAATTTTGATTTACGGATAATTGCTTCTATTTTTTTCATAATTATAAAGGTTAGATGTGTAAAACTATATATTAATTACAAATATCCCTATAAAAAATAGGGGTTGAATGTTATTTTTTAGTATAATTTATTTTAACACCCTATTTATTTAGGGGTATTTATTTTTTTATTGAATTTTTGATAAAAATGAAATTGAGGATGGGTAAAATGTTGTTTGAAATATAACACACTACCTTCCAGTGTGTTATAAATTAACTTAAGGGATGTTGAAAATGATGCTTTGAAGGATAAAATAAACTATATCTACTTGGTTATTATAAAGCCAAGAAATACAGCAAGAATTCCAAAAATGATGGAGCCAATTGTGTAAAGTATGAAATTAAGGTAATCCCCTTGTTTTAATAAGGAAACATTTTCAAGGGCGAAAGTGGAGAAAGTTGTGAATCCACCACAAAAACCTGTAACTGTAAATAAAAGAAAACTTTGAGAGAGACCAAAGTTTTTAGATGCTAAACCGGTAAGTAGACCAATGACCAAGCTTCCTATAACATTCACGGTAAATGTAGATAGCGGAAAGTTATAACTTGAAGTGTATACCAGTTTACTTACCAGAAACCTGACTACACTGCCAAGCCCACCTCCTAAAAAAATCCATAGAAACTCTCTCATGCTGTAAATATAATGCTTACTGGTGGCTAGCTGTTAAAAAGTTTTTTGCAATGTTAAGGTTTTTTTTACAGGTATGTATATTTCTGTTATCCAATTCGCAGGATTTGGGACTTTACTTGGATCGGTAATGTAGACTTCCATAGGATCCCTTTTAGGATCTTCGACTAACCTATTAGTGTTGATGGCTTGAGATGCTTTACTCCATGCTTCTTCTATGTTTTTATAGTTGCCTTTTAAAACGGTTTTAAAGTATCTTCCAGAATCTAGAAATCCACATAGCACCTCGCTTTGAAAATCAGGAATTATCTTTTCTCTAATTGGAATGCATGTCGAAAATATTGTTGTTTTGTTGAGGTCATCCCATTCATGATAAAGTACAAATGGAGGTCCGGACAAAGTTATATTATTTTCCTTTGCAAACTTTTTGACCTTAAGAAACATCTCAGTCATTTTACTTGAAATCCCCGATTGTTTAGATGCTGTAGTGAGGTATAGATAATATCCTCCACTATATTCTGAAATACCTTTAGGGTTGATGGTATATTGTTCTATAGCTAACTCACTCAAACTATCAATCTTGAAAAGACCTCTTTCTAAATCACTTCCAATTAGGTTGTCCATTCCGCCTTTATAAATCATGATAGCTTTTTCTAAAAAGCTTAACTCCCCTTTAATACCCCAGGTTACTATAGATTGTGAAGGAGTTTTTGAAGAAAGCTTCCAGTAAACATCACCTTGAGATTCTCGTGGTTTGGTAAACTCAATTTTTTGGAGAATAGAATCTTTATCGGAATGAATAGTTTTAATGATTCCTTCTCCTATAATATCACCATTCCAGTGATAAAATGAATTTATGCCGGCTGTACTATCACTTAAGGAAATATTGGCAGAAGGTTCCTGTTCAATCCATGGTGACCACTCAGGCCATTTTTTATAATCATTTATATATTCATACACTACTTCTTTAGGAGCATCGATAACTGCTTCTCTATGCACATTGTAATAACCTGATCGTGTAGCTATGTATAACGATAACCCTATGACAATTATAACAATAAGAAAGAATAAATATTTAATGATTTTCATTGATTGCTGAAAAGTTAGATTGAGAGCTTACAAAGTACAAAAAATAAGATAAACTTTCTGAGGAATGCCTATATGCTATTCACGAATAAAATATTTAAGAAGCGATAATATGGTTACAAATAAAATAAACCCAACCAGTACCCAAAGGGCACCTTTATAATATTTGGAATGTAATTTTTTGTCTTTAGTGTAAGTGTAAATTATTACTCCTACAAAGGCAATGAAAAAGAGTATTGCAAAAATGATTTGTCCCTTACTTAGCATTATTCTATTTTTATGCAAAACTAAACAAAAAATAAACGATGAAGCGAAAATTACAAGCGGTTGCAGAATTTCATAGTGCCTTTGGTTTGGGGATTGCTGAGACTCCTATGGCTGACCTTGGAAGTGATAAACTAAACTTACGTTTTAGTTTGATGGCAGAAGAGAATGAGGAATACTTAGAGGCTGCAAGAAATAATGATTTAGTTGAAGTTGCTGATGCCTTAGGTGATATGCTGTATATTTTGTGTGGTACTATTTTGGAACATGGAATGCAGCATAAGATAGAAGAGGTTTTTGAAGAGATACAAAGAAGTAATATGAGTAAATTAGATGAAGATGGTAAGCCAATTTACAGGGAGGATGGAAAAGTTTTAAAAGGGCCTAACTATTTTAAGCCGGATATTGAGAAAATCTTAGAAAAATAAAAAAGACCCAAATTGGGTCTTTTTTATTATACTGAAACCTTATGGCGCCAGCCAAATTTATCTTCTGCTTTATTGCATTGTATATCAGATATTCGTTTTTTAAACAAATCAGCAAACTTATTATCGATCTCAGGAAGATCATAATGAGCTCCTTTATATCCGAATCCAGAAATTGGGCTTATTACTGCAGCAGTTCCCGATCCAAACATTTCTTTTAAGGAGCCTTCTTTAGCGGCTGCTATGATTTCATGAACAGTAACAGGTCTTACCTCTACATCTAAGCCTTCGTCTTTGGCAATTTCTATAACACTTTTACGGGTTACCCCGTCTAATATTCTATCAGAGGTTGGTGCTGTAATTAATTTGTCACCAACTCTGAAAAACACATTCATTACACCAGCTTCTTCCAGGTTTTCATGTGTGCTTGCATCAGTCCACAATACCTGATGGTATCCTTCCTGGTTTGCCAGGTGTGTCGGATAGAATTGTCCTGCGTAATTACCTGCACATTTAGCAAACCCAACGCCTCCGTTGGCTGCTCTACTATATTTTTCTGCAAACAAGACTTTAACTCCACTCATGCCTTTTTTGAAGTAGGATTGAGCCGGAGAACAAATGATCATGAATTTATATTCTAAAGATGGTGAAGCTGAAACACAGCTTTCGGTGGCAATCATAAATGGACGGATGTATAGGGAGTTACCCTCACCTTTCTTAATCCAGTCCTTATCCATTTTAAGGAGTGTTTCAAGGCCATCAAAGAAAATTTCTTTTGGAATTTCAGGCATTTGTAATCGAACGCAAGATTTATTCATTCGCGTATGATTTTCATCAGGTCTGAATAGCCATATGCTATCATCATTACTCTTGTAAGCTTTAAGTCCTTCAAAAATGGCTTGACCATAATGAAAAACTTTAGCTGAAGGGTCTAAACTCAAAGGTCCGTAAGGTTTTATTTTTGGTGTTTGCCATGCACCGTCCTTAAAATCACAAACCAACATATGGTCTGTAAAAACTGAACCGAAGGCTAAATTGTCGAAATCAACTTGTCCTATCTTTGAAGAAGTGGCTTTTTCAATTTCAATTTTTAATGTAGTACTGCTCATCTCTCAAAAATCTTTTGTGCTAATTTACGGAAATATGTTTCATGGTTAAATATAAACTTGTTCAAAAAAGCTTAATTTGCATGAATAATATCAGATTCTAACTCAAAAGTTTTAAAAAATGAAAAAAGTTGTCTTATTAGCAGTATTAGGGCTATTAGCTTCATGCAAAAATGTTGACCAGAAGCAGGTCTCTGAAAGGATAGATATGAATGAACAGGAAAATGTATATGACTCTTTTGGAAAAGAGATAGATATTGATAATACATTAAATATTGAACTTGCTTCCAGTAATTATAAAGGTCTAAAAATAGGGGATACCTTGTCTTTTAAATTCAAAGGTAAAGTGAAAGAGGTATGTGTTAAAAAAGGGTGTTGGATGAAACTTGATCTGGATGATGGAGAAGAGGCTATGGTTAAGTTTAAAGATTATGGATTTTTTGTTCCCAAGGATATTGTAGGTAAAGAGGTTATTGTAGATGGAAATGCATTTATAGAAGAAATGTCTGTCGATGACCAAAAGCATTATGCAAAGGACGGAGGGGAAGGAGATGATGAAATTTCTAAAATCGTAAGCGTGAAAAGAACAAATTTATTTGTTGCAGAGGGCGTCTTAATTGAAAAGAAATAAATTGAAAAGAAGAGTAATAAAAACAGCTGATGGCTCATCCACAATATTCATTGA
The DNA here is from genome assembly GCF_900116365.1 of Zhouia amylolytica. GTDB lineage: Bacteria > Bacteroidota > Bacteroidia > Flavobacteriales > Flavobacteriaceae > Zhouia > Zhouia amylolytica. The sequence continues at coordinate 310,627 of NZ_FPAG01000003.1, forward strand.
AGATTGGGATGAAAATTACCATTCAAAGCACGGAGCTATTCAGGAGGCTTATCATGTTTTTTTAAAAATGGGATTGTATCACCACCTTGAACAATACAATGTGGAGAATGAAATCAAAATACTTGAAATAGGATTTGGAACGGGGCTTAACGCTCTGATAACCTATTTGGAAGCTGTAAAGAATAACCTTTTTATTGATTACCATGGTGTAGAAGGTTATCCGGTGCTAGCAATTGAAGTTGAACAACTTAATTACATTGAAAGGTTGTCCGCTCAAAATGAGAAAGATCAGTTTAAAAAAATGCATGAAACATCTTGGGATGAATATTTTAAATTGAGTGATCAATTTCGAATGATAAAAAGAAAGCAGTTTTTTAATGAAATAGATGATCAAAATGTTTTTGATTTGATATATTTTGATGCTTTTGGTGCAAGGGTTCAGCCTGAGTTGTGGACTGAAGAAATATTTCAGCGTATGTATAATGCTCTCAAGTCAGGAGGTGTTCTCGTAACTTATGCTGCTAAGGGAAGTGTCAGGCGAGCAATGATCGCTTGTGGGTTTTCTGTAGAAAAATTACCCGGTCCTCCCGGAAAAAGGGAAATGCTCCGCGCTACGAAGTAAGGAGTATTCGAATTTCTTCAAATGCTCCGCGCTACGAAGTAAGGAGTATTCGAATTTCTTCAAATGCTCCGCGCTACGAAGTAAGGAATATTCGAATTTTTTTCGATGTTTTAAGAGGGGTTACTCTATTAGAAATAAATATTTAAAGAACCTACATAGAGTAGCTATATAAAACTGTTAAACCTTGTATAAATACCCGATTTTCTCAAAATAAATCTCGTAAATTGATAAAAAAGCTTTTTTAATGCGAATTTTGATAACAGGTGCCACAGGGCTTATTGGACAAGAAATAGTAAGAAAGTGCAGAGATAGAAAGATAGCAGTTAATTACCTTACAACAGATAAGTCTAAGATTAAATCGGAAGAAAATTATAAAGGCTTCTACTGGAATACCAATGAGCTGGAAATCGATAAGAGTTGTTTCAATGAGGTTGAGGCTATAATTAATCTTGCAGGATCAAACATAGCAAAACGTTGGACTAAAAGCTATAAAGATGAAATCATTAGTAGCCGAATAAATAGTTTACGGACACTGAGGAAAGGTTTAGCTGAAAGTAATAAAACTGTTAAATCGATAGTGTCTTCTTCAGCAATTGGTATTTACCCGGATTCATATGTTAAATATTATCAAGAGGATGAAACTGAAATAGATGATTCTTTTTTGGGAGTGGTAGTTGAAAAATGGGAAGACACAGCCAAAGAATTAGAATCTTTTACTGAGGATTTAGCAATTATACGAACTGGTTTGGTATTATCAGATCATGGTGGGGCATTACCAAAAATGATAGGGCCGGTCGAAAATTATATAGGGTCTGCATTGGGTAATGGGCAACAATGGCAAAGTTGGATACATATTTCTGATCTGGCTGAAATGTATTTATTTCTTATTGAAAATCAGGTTTCAGGAGTGTTTAATGGTGTTGCTCCTAATCCTGTAACGAATGAAAAACTAATCAGAAGTATTGCTGAAATTGTTCAAAAACCAATACTGTTTCCAAAGGTGCCTAAATTTGTTTTAAAGGTAGTGCTGGGAGAAATGTCTAAAGTAATACTTGCCAGTCATCGGGTAAGCTCTAAAAAAATTCAGGAAGAAGGATTTAATTTTAATTATACGATTTTGTCAGCTGCTCTGGAAGATCTCATTTTATAGGATAAAAAAAGCCAATTCGATGAAGAACTGGCTTAATTGAGATTCTTTTTATGATGTAATTATGCTTTATTAGCTTTAATTGATATCTTAAGTTCAATATCATCATTAATGAATTTGTCTCCAAGATCTTCAAAAATTGATTTAGATCCGTAATTTACTCCCCAATCTGTGCGATTGATTGTAAATACTTCACTCGATACAACAATGTTGTTTTCGTTTACAGAGATATTAACAGGGAAGGCGATATTCTTTTTAATTCCTTTTAAAGTTAAGTTCCCTTCTAAAACGGTTTGACCTTCAGCTTGTTTTAAACCTGTTATTTCGAAAGATCCTTTTGGGTGTTCTTTAACATTAAAAAAGTGATCCTCTTTTCCTTCTGCATTTCCTTTTAAGTGTGCTTCAAGGTTTTCTTTACCATTTCCAGGTTCAAGATCTGTTACAGTTATTGAATTCATATCGATTGAGAAACTCCCGCTTTCTATCATGTCGTTTTTCAGACTGAAAACTCCAGATTCTATCGCGATGGTTCCTGTGTGAGATCCTGTAGGTTTAGAACCCACCCACTCAATTGTACTTTCAGTTGGAAGGGCATTAAATTTAATTGCTTCTTCAGAAGAATTTGCGGCAACTTCAGCTTCATTGGTTTGAGCTTCATTTTTTTTGTCGTTCTTACAAGCAATTGACAAGGCAGCGAAGACAGCTACCATAGCAAGTTTCAAAGATTGTTTTTTCATCAGATTTGTAGATTTTTAATTTTCGATAGCAAATGTAGCGGATACAATTTTATTCAAATAATAAAAATGTATTAAATATTTTGGTGACATTTTGACATTTTCAACTAAATGGCAGTACTTTTGCCGTGAAAATGAAGGTGCAATATAATTATGTTTAAAATGAGTAAAAAATCGAAAGAATCAAAAAATACTGTGGAAGATAAGGATACAGCACAAACTCAGGATAAGACTCAAAATGTAAATGGTGAGCAAAATCCGGAGAACCAGGAAACGGTAGTTGAAGAGGTTTCTGAGTTGGATGCATTAAAGGAAGATTTGGCAAAGGAAAAAGATAAGTTTTTACGTCTCTTTGCCGAGTTTGAAAACTATAAAAAAAGAACTTCTAAGGAACGAATTGAATTGTTCAAAACTGCTGGTCAGGATATTTTACAAGCCATGCTGCCGGTTATTGATGATTTTGACAGGGCCTTGGTGGAGATATCCAAATCTGAAGATAAAGAAATGCTCAAAGGAGTAGAGCTTATAAGTTCCAAATTAAAGAACGTATTGGAAGGAAAAGGTTTGGAGGTTATAGATACCAAAACTGGAGATACCTTTGATGCAGAAGTTCATGATGCGGTTACTCAAATACCGGCCCCATCTGATGATCTAAAAGGTAAAATCGTAGATGTTATTGAAAAAGGATACAAATTGGGAGACAAAATTATTCGTCATCCAAAGGTTGTGTTTGGACAATAATTTAATAGACCCAATGCTATAATAAACGAAACCTAGAGTTTAAAAAATGAAGCAAGATTATTACGAAATATTAGGAATTAGTAAAGGAGCGACTGAAGCTGAAATAAAAAAGGCATATCGAAAAAAGGCTATTCAATATCACCCTGATAAAAATCCAGGAGATAATGAGGCTGAAGAAATGTTTAAAAAAGCAGCGGAAGCCTATGAGGTGTTAAGTGATCCGGAGAAAAAGGCTCGTTATGATCAATACGGCCATGCGGCATTTGATGGAGCTGGAGGTTTCGGCGGAGGTGGAATGAACATGGAAGATATTTTCAGTCAATTTGGAGATATTTTTGGTGGCGCCTTCGGAGGAGGTTTTGGCGGATTCGGTGGTTTTAGCGGAGGAGGAAGAGCTCGTGTCAAAGGAAGTAACCTTCGAATTCGTGTTAAGCTATCCTTAGAAGAAATAGCAAAAGGTGTTGAAAAAAAGGTTAAAGTTCGACGTAAGGTTAAGGCTGAAGGTGTAACCTATAAAACCTGTTCGACTTGTCAGGGATCCGGTCAAATTACCCGTATAACCAATACAATTTTAGGTCGAATGCAAACTGCTTCAACTTGTAATGTATGTGGAGGTTCTGGACAAATTATTGATCATAAACCTGCTGGTGCAGACGCACAAGGTTTAAAGGTAAATGAAGAAACCGTTTCCATCAAAATACCTGCGGGTGTGGTGGAAGGCATGCAGTTAAAAGTAGCTGGAAAAGGTAATGAGGCTCCTGGGAATAGTGTTCCGGGCGACTTATTGGTGCTAATAGAAGAACAAGAACATGCTACTTTAAAAAGAGAAGGAGATAACCTTCATTTTGATCTGTATATTAGTTATCCTGAGGCAGCATTAGGAACATCAAAAGAAATTGATACCGTAACAGGAAAGGTTAGAATTAAGCTTGAAGAAGGTATTCAGTCTGGTAAAATATTAAGGCTGAAAGGAAAAGGTATTCCAAGTATTAATGGATATGGAAGCGGTGATCTTTTGGTGCATGTAAATGTTTGGACACCAAAAACCTTGAATAAAGAACAGAAGGAGTTTTTTGAAAAGATGTTGAATGATGACAATTTTGAGCCTAAGCCTAAAAAGTCGGATAAATCTTTCTTTGAAAAGGTTAAAGACATGTTTTCTTAAATTAATCTAAAAAAATTATATTTGTTATTAACTAAACATTGTTTAGTGAAATTTTTTCTTTTTCATAGCAATTTTTCCCATCCTTAGGTTAAGCCAAAGGGTGGGTTTTTTGTTTAACAACGAGAGTGATATTAATAAGATTGGAAGTTATAAGGTTTTTACTATTTCTATATCTTTGAAAAAATCAGATTAGGTATGAGCAATTTATTGGTAGCAGAAAATGTGACCAAAAAGTTTGGTGGTTTTACAGCCCTGAATAATGTGTCTTTAGAAATTCCAGAAGGAAGTATTTTTGGTTTGCTGGGACCTAATGGTGCGGGGAAAACAACCTTTATAAGAATTATCAATCAAATTACCTATCCCGATCAGGGTAATGTTATTTTAAATGGAGAAACCTTACAGCCAAAGCATATCTCTCAGATAGGTTACTTACCGGAAGAACGCGGACTTTATAAAAGTATGAAGGTGGGAGAACAGGCTCTTTATTTGGCCCAGTTAAAAGGGTTGAGTAAAGTGGAGGCTAAGAAACGTTTAAAATATTGGTTTGAACGACTGGAAATTGGAGATTGGTGGAATAAAAAGGTGCAAGAACTTTCCAAGGGAATGGCCCAGAAGATACAATTTGTAGTTACTGTATTACATGAACCAAAACTTTTAATCTTTGATGAACCCTTTAGTGGCTTTGACCCCATAAATGCAAACCTGATTAAAGATGAAATATTATTACTCAAAGAAAAAGGTGCAACTGTAATTTTTTCAACTCACAGAATGGAGTCAGTAGAGGAACTATGTGATCATATCGCATTAATAAATAAATCCAATAAAATCTTAGATGGTAAGCTTATTGACATTAAAAGAGCTTTTCGAACCAATACATTTGAGGTGGGGATTGAAACACCAAACAAGATGATGTTGCGAAATGAGTTGTCAGATAGATTTGTGACTTCAGAAGCTTTTTTTAAAACGGTAGGGGACGAATTGAAGATGAAAATTCAGTTAGAGCAAGGTACTTCTCCAACCTCGTTGATAAACTATCTTAATGGAAAAGGAGTAATTACCCATTTTGTGGAAGAAATTCCAAGTGCAAACGATATTTTTATTCAAGCTGTTAAAAACAATAATTAAAATGAATCACTTATTGCTGGTTATAAAGAGGGAATATATTAATAAGGTTCGAAACAAGTCATTTATTGTAATGACTTTTTTGAGTCCATTAATTTTTGTGGGATTAGCAGCTTTGGTAGCATATCTGTCACAGATAAATAGTGATAGTACCAAGACAATTGCCGTATTAGATGAATCGGGATACTTTGAAGAATTGTTTTTGTCGGATGGAAACTTAAGTTATCATGTACTTGAAAATACAACTCTGGCGGATGCTCAAAACCTTGTTAAAGGAGGAAATACATCCGGTTTATTATATATACCATCTGTTTCCCTGAAAGATTTGTCAAATTCTATCGAGTTTTTCTCTGAGGAATCACCAAGTTTTAATATGATAGAAGGTTTAACAGATAAAATTGAAAAGAAAATATTTAATCTTAATCTTCAGTATAATAATGTAGATGCCACTAAAATTGAAGACTCCAGAGTAGACGTAGATATAGTTCTTGAAAACTTTTCAGGAGAGAAAACTTCAAAGCTTGGTAACGTGTTGAAACTTGTTTTTGGTGGGGTGGCCGGATATCTGTTAATGATGTTTATTATCATTTATGGAAATATGATTATGAGGAGTGTAATTGAAGAAAAAACGAATCGTATTATTGAAATTATCATTTCGTCGGTTAAGCCTATACAACTCATGATGGGGAAGATTATAGGAACATCCTTGGCCGGAATAACCCAATTTTTAATGTGGCTTATAGTTGGAGGTGTTTTGTTAGGTTTGGTTTCTGTTATTTTTAATGTTGACCTTGTGGAGGCTAGAATGCAACAACCACAGATGCTGCTAGAAAACGCTGCACAACAAGAAAATATTGATGTAATCGCTCAATCATTAATCTCAGAGTTGTTCCATTTACCTTTAGGAACTCTCATTGCGAGTTTTGTGGTTTATTTCATAGGAGGCTACTTGCTTTACAGTTCTTTATATGCCGCTATAGGTGCAGCCGTGGATAATGAGACAGATACACAGCAGTTTATGCTGCCAATCATTATGCCTTTGATGCTTGGAATCTATGTTGGCTTTTTTACAGTGATGGAAGATCCACATGGTACTGTTTCGACAATATTTTCGTTCATTCCTTTTACATCTCCAATTGTCATGCTAATGCGAATACCATTTGGTGTTCCGATTTGGCAAATTATTTTATCGATATTAACATTGTATCTTACATTTAGCTTAACGGTATGGTTTGCAGCTAAAATTTACAGAGTTGGAATTTTGATGTATGGAAAAAAAGCGAGCTATAAAGAGATTTTTAAATGGATAAAATATTCATAAATGGAAATTGTAAAAGACGTAGTTAAGGAAATTAAAGATCTTTTGGGAATTACGCTTCTCGGGGGAGAAAAGTACACTGTAACGGTAGGAACAGTTTTGATGATGATTATCGGGTGTATAATTGCTTATTATGCCTTAAGATTAATTAGGAGTTTGGTTACTTCCAGGTTGTCAAAAGTAGATAAACGTAAGTTTACCAGTATTTTTACTTTCGTACATTACATCGTCTACGTAATTGTAATCATGGTGGTATTAAGTTCATCTGGCGTAGACCTTACTGTATTGTTAACTGCTTCAGCAGCCTTGTTTGTTGGTTTGGGCTTTGCTTTACAATATCTCTTTCAGGATATCATTTCTGGGATACTCATAATTTTGGATCAATCTTTGCATCAAGGAGATATAATTCAAATAAACGATAAGGTTGTAAAGATTTATGAGATCAGATTGAGAAGCACCAGAGGTGTTACCAAGAATGAAAAGGTAATGATAATTCCTAATCATAAGTTCTTAACTGAAAATATTTTCAACTTCACTCAGAACTCTCGTTTAAACAGGGAATTCGTTAAAGTTGGGGTGGCCTATGGAAGTGATGTAGAATTAGTGACTAAATTGTTAAAGGAGAGTGTTAGTGGAGTGGAAGGAGTTTTGGAAAAGCCTGGTCCCATAGTGTTTTTTGAAGACTTTGGTGATTCTGCCTTGATGTTCGGCCTGTATTTCTATACAGACGACACCTTTAATGAGCCTAGAATTAAAAGTGATATCAGATATAAAATAGATAAGCTCTTTAGAGAGAATAAAGTTACCATACCATTTCCTCAAAGAGACGTTCATTTATTTCAAGAAAAATAAAAATATATGTCAAAAATATTAATAATAGAAGATGAAGCTGCAATCCGTAGGGTATTGGTGAAAATCCTGAATGAGGAAAATGGAGATTATATAGTAGAGGAGGCTGAAGATGGTCTTTCTGGAATCGAAAAGCTTAAAAAAGATGATTATGATTTGGTATTGTGTGATATAAAAATGCCAAAGATGGATGGTGTTGAAGTGCTTGAAGCGGTAAAAAAGATAAAGCCAGAGATACCTTTTGTTATGATTTCGGGTCATGGCGACCTGGAAACTGCTGTGAATACCATGAAAATGGGAGCTTATGATTACATATCCAAGCCGCCAGATCTTAACAGGTTACTGAATACTGTTCGTAACGCACTTGATAAAAAGGAGCTGGTACAAGAGAACAAGCGCTTGAAGAAAAAAGTAAGTAAGCACTTTGAAATGATTGGAGAGAGCGAATCGATTAATCTGGTAAAGGAGATGATCGAAAAAGTAGCTACGACTGACGCAGGAGTTTTGATTACCGGTCCGAACGGGACAGGGAAAGAGCTTGTAGCTCATTGGTTGCATCAAAAAAGTGATCGCTCCAAAAAACCAATGATAGAAGTTAACTGTGCAGCAATACCATCAGAGCTGATCGAAAGTGAACTTTTTGGACATGTCAAAGGGGCTTTTACATCAGCAGTTAAAGATAGAGCGGGTAAGTTTGAAGCTGCCAACGGAGGAACTATTTTCCTGGATGAAATTGGTGATATGAGTTTATCAGCACAGGCAAAAGTGTTAAGAGCGCTACAAGAAAATAAAATATCAAGAGTAGGCAGCGATAAAGATATTAAGGTAGATGTTCGTGTTATAGCTGCGACAAACAAGGATCTTCAAAAGGAAATTGAAGAAGGCAAATTCAGAGAGGATTTATATCACAGACTTGCCGTAATTCTTATAAAAGTTCCTGCGCTGAATGATCGAAGAGAAGATATTCCTTTGTTGATAAAACATTTTGCAGCAAAAGTTGCTTCAGAGCAAGGAACGGTTGAAAAAGAGTTTACAGGTGATGCTATAAAATTACTTCAGGAATACGACTGGACGGGAAATATAAGGGAGTTGAGAAATGTAGTTGAACGACTTATTATTCTTGGAAATAAAGAAGTTTCCGAAGCTGATGTAAAGCTCTTTGCGAGTAAATAAAAAAAGCCCCATTTAGGGGCTTTTTTTTGTGGTGATATTTTATTCTAATTACAACTTTGCATGGCTGACAATGCCTCTTGTTGTACTTTGATTAATAGATTTTGATAGTATCTCCTGGTGTCTTCCAGGGTCTCGTTTTGTAGAGAGGATTCACTTTTATTGTAAATGAAAGCATCGAGTACCTGTTGCGCTTTCGGACACTCCATCGTATTGAGTAGTTTTTGCATTGCGGATTTGTAATTGGCAATGGCTTGATCGGCTTCATTTTTTAATAGTCTTTGCTCAGTTAGTTCAGCTTCTCTTTCCTTCAACAGTTTTGCTTTTTGAGCCTCTTGTTTTGCAATTTGTTCTTGTAGTTTTTGTTGCTCTTTCAATAATTGCTGTTGTTTTGCCTCTAAGGCTTTTTGAGCAGCTAATAAATTATCTTCATTAGAACTACTGCTTGTCTCGGCAATTGCAACATCATTTGAGTAGGTGTCAGTATTGGCCGGAGGAGTATATGATGATGAGGTGCAAAGTTCTAATGCATTCATCATTGCGTCCGCGTCTTCAAGTGCTTTTTGAGTGTAGAAATTACCGGTTTTCCAGTCTACAGGGTCTGCGGCTTTTTTTAGGTCAATTAAAGCTTCTTCAATTGCTTTTTTTGCTTTTTCACAATCACAACCTTGCATTTTAGATTGTGTTTTTTCAAAAGCTTCAATAGCACGGTCAGCATAGTAGCGTTGGTGATCAAAGTTATCAGCTTTTAATGCTCTTTTTGTATGCATTAGAGCATAACTCGCATAAGAATGAGCATCTGTACAATCAGCTAACACGAACGAAGATAGCATAAAGCATGATAGGGTAAGAAGTATAGCTTTTTTCATAATGTTAAAGTTTAAGTAAGAATTTTGGGTATTACAATATTACAATTTTCAATTGTTTTATTAAAGTGTTTTAGTAACTTAGATCGTCAAACATCAAATAATGAAGAAAATAAAATCCTCTGACTTCAGAGCTGAAACCCCTGTAAACCTTGCTGAAATCTCAACATTCAAAGATTTAAAGGCCTCAGAAGATGAATTAAAAAAGGAATTGGAAGAGGTTCGTGAGAAACTAGGAAAATTTCAGGATGTTCTATATGCCCATGGCAAGTATGCCGTTCTTGTTTGTATCCAGGGCATGGATACGGCGGGTAAAGATAGTATGATCAGAGAGGTGTTTAAGGATTTTAATACCCGTGGTATTGTAGTACATAGTTTTAAAGTGCCCACCCCATTGGAATTAAAACATGATTTTTTGTGGCGTCATTATATAGCATTACCTGCCCGTGGTAAGTTCTCGGTATTTAATAGAACGCATTATGAGAATGTATTGGTAACCAGGGTACATCCAGAGTATATATTGAATGAAAATATTCCGGGAGTGGAGACTTTAGAAGATGTTAATGATGCTTTTTGGCATCAGCGATTTGAGCAAATAAAGAACTTTGAAAAGCACCTGGTAGAAAATGGAACCATCATTTTTAAACTTTTTTTACACCTTTCTAAAAAAGAACAAAGGAATCGATTAATTAGAAGAATAGACAATAAAGAAAAAAACTGGAAGTTCTCACCGGGTGATTTAAAAGAACGAAAACTTTGGGATACCTATCAGCAGTTTTATGAAGATGCTATCAATCGTACCTCCACCTCCCATGCTCCATGGTATATTATTCCAGCAGATAATAAAGATGAAGCAAGACTTATTGTTGCTGATATTTTATATGATGAGCTCAAAGAGTACAGCGATATTGAAGAACCTGAGTTAGCCCCTGAAGTTCAGGCCAGTTTGGATGATTATAAAAAACAATTAGAATCGGAAATTTAAATATCATTGATGAAAAAATTACTTGTAGCATTCTGGATCCTACCAATAATAAGTTTTTCCCAGATGAGTGATGAAGAGCAATTGGAACAAATATATAAAATCGCTTTAACCGAATCTAAAGCTTATGAATGGTTAGATCATTTATCGAATCAAATAGGCGGCAGGTTGTCAGGTTCATTAAATGCAGAAAGAGCGGTAGCATATACCAAAGCAGAAATGGAAAAGCTGTCATTGGACAGGGTTTATCTTCAACCAGTAATGGTCCCAAAATGGACAAGAGGTATAGCTGAGTATGCTTTTATCGAATCAGGACCAGGTCTTACTACTCCTGTAAATATATGTGCTTTAGGAGGGTCGGTAGCTACGCCTGCCGGAGGGTTGAAAACTGAATTGATTGAAGTGCAAGGATTGGATGAGTTGGCTGCATTGGGAAAAGAAAAAATAGAGGGCAGAATCGTTTTTTATAACCGTCCGATGCAAGCAGATGTTATTAATACTTTTGAAGCATATGGTGGATGTGTAGATCAACGTTATTCAGGGGCTGCTGAGGCAGCAAAATACGGAGCAGTCGGAGTGATTGTCAGGTCTATGAATCTTCGCATAGATGATTTGCCACATACCGGATCGATGAGTTATGGTGAATTACCGATAAATAAAAGAATACCAGCTGCAGCCATTAGCACCAAACATGCGGATATTCTCAGCACAATGCTCGAACTTAACCCTAAGATTAAGTTTCACTTTCGACAGACTTGTAAAGTTTATCCAGATGTACTTTCATACAATGTGATAGGTGAAATTAAAGGGAGTGAATTTCCTAATGAAATTATTACTATAGGTGGTCATTTAGATTCGTGGGACCTGGGAGATGGTTCTCATGATGATGGGGCTGGCTGTGTTCAGAGTATGGATGTATTGCATTTACTAAAGAAAACTGGTTATAAACCGAAAAGAACTATTCGCGTAGTAATGTTTATGAACGAGGAAAATGGGTTAAGAGGAGGTAATAAATATGCCGAAGTAGCTAAGGCAAAAGGAGAGAATCATGTTTTTGCCCTGGAAAGTGACTCAGGCGGGTTTACACCTCGAGGATTCAGCTTTGATTGTTCGGATGAAAATTTTGAAAAAATAACCGCTTGGAAACCCTTATTTGAACCATATTTAATTCACTATTTTAAGAAAGGGGGAAGTGGCGCTGACATAGGGCCACTTAAAGGTGATGGTATTGTTTTGGCCGGATTGCGTCCTGATTCTCAGCGTTACTTTGATCATCACCATGCTGCCAACGATACTTTTGAGCATGTAAACAAAAGGGAGTTAGAACTCGGCGCAGCAACCATGACTGCTTTAGTATATCTAATAGATAAATACGGAACAATGCTTCCAAAGAAGATAAAAGGATAAACTAATTTGATTGGGGTGTTTAATAAGTTAAATGACTAATCATTCTGAATTTATTTCAGAATCTTATGATGTTTGTTCCCCCGCTCCGTATTCTTGACTTAGCGGAACAAG
>NZ_FPAG01000003.1:323189-445459 GCF_900116365.1 Zhouia amylolytica
GAGTACGAGCATGGATGCTCGCACCAGCAGAGAATTTATTTCAGAATCTTATGATGTTTGTTACCCCGCTCCGTATTCTTGACTTAGCGGAACAAACCTCCTGGTTCGTGCTATAAAAAAGCTAAAGGTAAGAGCAAGGATGCTCGCAGCAGCAGAAGGTCTTAAATCAAAATAAAATAATAATTAATGAATGAGTTTGGTTGAATAATTACGAGCTTTCTGTGCGTAAGACTTATTCATTTAATAAAAGATCACAAAACCAAAATCCATATTGGAATGGTTTTGTGTCTTGCGCTTCTTGATAGCAATTATCATTTTTATCTTTAGCCGGTTCGTATTTTTTGTAGACGACTTCTCCTTTTTTAAAAGGGATAGGGGTTTTGAAAATGGGACCATCGAAAACGAAGGTATGAAATTCACCATTTTCCCCACAAGGATCTACATTATCTGGAAGGTCTGCAATAAAGCTTTCATCAATAATTCTTCCTGCAAAACTTTTATCTAAATATTTTTCATTTACACAAACAACAATGGCTTTAAAGCCCATTGTTAAAAAATCCTGTATAAGTGTTTTCGTAGGAACATTCCACAAGGGAAAAATAGCATTGAACCCGTTAGATTCTAATTTTTCTTCTCTGTAAGCTCTTAAATCCTCCAGAAAGATGTCACCAAAAATAGAGGTTTCATTACCCTCCTCCTTCAGTTCAGTCATGGTTTCCGTCATGATTTTTTCATACACAGACATTGAAGGCATTTCTGGGAGTAAAATTTTTTTTAATGGTATTCCAATACTTTTAGCTTGTAATTCAACTAAATCTTGGTGTACCCCATGCATGGAAACTCTGTTAAAAGCAGAATTAATACTGGTGAGTAAGCAAGAAACTTCATGTTCATTTTGTTGAAGAACTTTGTAAAGTGCCATAGCGGAATCTTTTCCGCTACTCCAGTTGAAAATGGCTTTAGTTTTCTCAGGCATGATTGAATTTTTAAAGCTGTAAAGATGCTAATTTTAGATTCAAAAAAGCCTTATTTTAAGGAAAAAAGGTAGTTAAGTATTATCTTTGCTTCACAATTAAAAAGATATATCATGCAAGACGGAATTTACGCGAAGTTTAACACCTCAAAAGGTGAAATTCTTGTAAAACTTACTCACGATAAAACTCCTGGGACAGTTGGTAATTTTGTTGCCCTGGCTGAAGGAAATATGGAAAACGATGCAAAGCCTCAGGGGAACCCTTATTATGATGGATTAAAATTTCACAGAGTTATAGCAGATTTTATGATTCAAGGGGGGTGCCCACAAGGAAGTGGATTTGGAGGACCCGGTTATCAGTTTGATGATGAATTTCACCCGGAACTTACCCACAACCGAGCAGGGGTATTATCAATGGCAAATAGCGGACCAGGTAGTAATGGGAGTCAGTTTTTCATAACCCATGTGGAAACACCTTGGTTAGATGGTAAACATACAGTATTTGGATTTGTTGAAAGTGGTCAGGATATTGTAGACGCTATCGCTCAAGGTGATTTGATCGAGACTTTGGAAATTATCAGAGTAGGAGATGAAGCTGAAAACTGGAATGCTATTGAGGCATTCAGAACTTTTGAAGGGGAGCGCGAAAAGCGTATCGCCGCAGAAAAGGCCCAAAAAGAGGAAGAACTTGAAAAAGTTTCAGCCGGATTCGATAAAACAGCTAGTGGTTTACGCTATAAAATTATAGAAAAAGGAAATGGTCCTAAAGCAGAAAAAGGGCAAACTGTTTCTGTACACTATGAAGGAGCGTTAACTAACGGACAAGTATTTGATTCTTCATTTAAAAGAAAACAGCCTATTGACTTTACCCTGGGTGTAGGACAAGTTATTCCTGGTTGGGATGAGGGTATTGGATTATTGAATGTGGGAGATAAAGCACGTTTTGTAATTCCATCTGAACTGGCTTACGGTAGTCGAGGTGCAGGAGGGGTAATTCCTCCAGACGCTGTATTGGTTTTTGATGTTAAACTCGTTGATGCCAAGTAAGTTAAAACTTTTGTAAGAACCATATAATTTTACCAAAAACGCTCCTGCTTCAGGGGCGTTTTTTTTATCTTTGAGTATGACAACAGCAGCACAACTAGAATTATTAAAATATCCGATTGGTAAATACAATCGTCCATCGACTATTTCAGAAACAAAATTGGCGGAATGGATAGGGGATATAGAGGCCTTACCTTCGAAACTCAACAACTTAGTGTCGGATTTTACAGAACAGCAATTAGATACTCCCTATAGAGTAGACGGTTGGACCGTTAGGCAGGTTGTTCATCATTTAGTAGACAGTCATGTTAATAGTTATGTGAGGTATAAATGGACACTTACAGAGGACAAACCAACCATTAAGGCCTATCATGAAGATCGTTGGGCAGAACTCGATGATTATAAAGCTCCTATAGATACTTCCCTCCAAATGCTGGAAGCTCTACATAAGCGTTGGGTATATCTCTTAAAAAGGCTGACTAAGGAGGATTTGTCCAGAACTTTTATACATCCAGAACATAATACTGAAATTTCACTTGCAGTGTTGACCAGTATCTATTCCTGGCACTGCAGGCATCACTTCGCACACATTGAGCATTTAGCTAAGCGAAAGGGATGGATTTGATAAATAAATGCCAGCCAGGGCTTGCTGATGGAAAAGGATAGGATGGTATAATTACAACAAGCCAAGCTTGACATTTATTTATAATATTTTTCTCAAATTAATCCAGATTCGGTTGTGGTGTAAGACGTAAATAAGGTCTTATTTCTTTAAACCCTTTAGTGAATAATTTTTCTGCCTCTTCGTTTGAAACGGCAGGACTAATTACAACTTCTTCACCATGCTTCCAATTTGCAGGTGTAGCTACTTTTTGATATGCTGTAAGTTGCAAGGAATCAATTACCCGTAATAACTCTTCAAAGTTTCTACCTGTGGAAGCAGGATAAGTAATTATGAGTTTAATGCTTTTATCGGGCCCGATTACATAGACAGATCGTACTGTAAGCGTCTCATCTGCATTTGGGTGAATCATATCATAAAGGCTCGAAACCTTACGATCTTCATCGGCTATAATCGGAAAATTTACCGTAGTATTCTGGGTTTCGTTGATATCATTAACCCATCCTTTGTGAGACTCTATTCCGTCCACACTAAGGGCTAATACTTTTGTATTTCTTTTGGCGAACTCGTCTTTATATTTGGCAACGGCGCCCAGTTCGGTGGTGCAGACTGGAGTGTAATCTGCAGGATGAGAGAACAGGACTCCCCATCTGTCACCTAGATAATCGTAAAAATTAATTTCACCTTCTGTGGTTTGTGCTGTAAAGTTTGGGGCTTTGTCTCCAAGTCTTAATGTAGCCATGATCTTATTTTTTAGATTCTCTATTTACTCTACAAAATTAGTAGATTAATGAAATAAATCACTTTAATCTTAAAATAATTTCATGTTAATTTTATGCTAATAGCTGTAAATGGACTGTTAATCAGTGATTAACATTATTTTTTCCATTTGATATTACAGCCGATGCTGGGTTTTTGGTCTATTTTAAGAGGGATTCCAGTGAGTAAGCTGTTAATGGCAGTTCTCAAATCTTTACCCGTAACGGGTAAATCGTTTTGAGGTCTGGAGCTGTCTAATTGCCCTCGGTATATTAATTCCATACGATCATTAAAAACATAAAAATCGGGGGTACAGGCAGCATCAAAGGCTTTGGCAACTTCTTGACTTTCATCGTACAGGTACGGGAAAATGAAATCTTGTTCTTTAGCATTCTCTTTCATTTTATCCGGTGCATCATCAGGGTAATTTTCTACATCATTACTAGATATTGCAATGAACTTAATACCGACAGGAGTATATTGTTTAGCCATACGCGATATTTCTTTGTTCACATGCTTGACAAAAGGACAATGATTGCATATAAACATTACTACGGTACCTTTATCGCCTTTTAACTCATCGAGTGAGTACATATTTTCAGATACGGTATCATAAAGTGTAAAATGGGGCGCTTTGGTGCCCAATGGTAACATATTACTTTCGGTATTAGCCATAGAAGTTTGTATTTAAATGAAACTACAAAATATAAAAATCTCTTGAAATTTCAACATATACTTTAAACGAATAAATTTTGATGCTACATCCTTAAGTCGTAAATTAAGGTAAAAAATAAAAGGTCATGGAAAGGTCATACGAAACACTCTCTGAAGCTATAAATTCACTGAAGGCAGATGGTTATGTTGAAGATTTTAACTTATGCGATGCGGGGGTAGAGAACAAGCATAAAAAAACTATTCATAACTCAGATGAATTAAAAGTAGTTGCTTTTTATCGATTTGAAGGTCAAACCAATCCGGATGACAGTTCTGTACTTTATGTCATAGAAACGACTTCAGGTGAAAAAGGCTTGTTAATAGATGCCTATGGGATGTACTCAGGAAATGTATCCCAAGACATGATTGATAAGTTAAGAATGCGCTGATATTTCTTTTAAACCTTTCAGGTACTTGACTAGTTTAATGCGTTGAGAATTTTTCCATGTCCAACAGGTTGTTTTAAGAACTCAAAAGACACCATAAAATCGCACTTGTAAAGGTGCGATTTTTTTGTTTTATATCCTCTGGGTAATAGTTAATGGCTAGTAGATGGGATACTTTATGATAAAGATACAATAGGAATAATATAGGGAAAATATGGGGATAACATGGGGATAATATGGGGATAACTTAGGGATTTCTATGGAGGAAGCATATTTTTAGTATATCTTTAATATGGATAAAGGTTAACTTTAAGACTACAGATTTGAACAGGGAACACTAAATTTTCTTGTAATTCTCTTTTTAGATTTTTTTGGACTTTTAAAGTTCTTCTAATATTTCAGATGTAGATAATTTACAACGGTTTTCTTTACTTTATTACATTGTGTATATTTGAGTTTCGTCGGGCTAAATACGGCTAATGGCTATTTATATGTATTTGCTATAACAATGATTTGCTATTATTTAAATCCACAAAAAAATTGAATTCTAAATATCTTTTTACCTCAGAACGATTAGGCTTCCGCAATTGGAATGACAATGACCTCGAGGAATTTGCAAAAATTAATGCTGATCAGGAAGTCATGGAGCACTTCCCAAAACAACTTACGGTAACAGAAACTTTCGATTTTATCCAGCGACTCAAAAGGCATTATGACACGCATGGTTACAATTACTTCGCAACGGAACTTTTGGGTACTGGCGAGCTTATAGGTTTTATTGGTTTAGCTTATCAAACGTATGAGTCAGTTTATACTCCTTCAGTGGATATTGGTTGGAGGCTTAAAAAAGATGCCTGGGGATATGGATATGCTACTGAGGGCGCTAAAAAATGCCTGGATCTGGCATTTAATGAATTAAATATCGATTCTCTAATTTCTACATGCACCGAGAAGAATATGAGATCAGAAAATGTTATGAAAAAAATCGGGATGAAGAGAGAAGGTCTATTTAGTCACCCGAATCTGAAAGCATACCCGGCTTATGAAAAATGTATTTGTTATCGTATAAGAAAGGATTATTAAGTGAGGTGGAAAGCAAAGATTTGGCTTCCCGATACTCTTCTTTGAATTACGATACAATATTAATTTATATTGGTCCGAAAGAATCGTAGGTTTTCATTAAGGTGTTAACTATGGGTGCTTTTTTTGAGGTATTTTCTTATAAAATTACTATATTAGAAGAAAGGATTTGCTTTTGTCTATGACTTAATTTAGCTACTTTTTAATTGTCAGTAGCGTTATGAATCTATTAAAATTATGAGTTTTGGAGCCGGCCACATACAAGATATGATCAATCGAATGAAGCAGAATCGATCGCTTCGCCCTTCTGCCCGTGCTAAATTTAAGGATTATAACAGAGCTGTTATTTATGGCGATGGTGAAACCCAGCTGCAGTTTAAAACGGTATCCAGGGAAAAACTTATTCAAATAAAAAAGAATATTCAGCAACGTGCCAGGATCGATCGACGTCGTGAACTTATAGTATATGGTTTGATTCTGGGAATCATCATTTTTTTACTTTTTCTTTGGTGGTAGTTTTCTTTTTAAAATGATTTAGATTAGGGCATTGTTTTTGATGCATACGCGGAAACGTTATTCATGAGATTTTTCGGATTGCTTCTGGTTTTTTTGACGGCCTCCTCCTGTATTCCCTATAGTTTTGCTCCTAAAATAGAAAGCTATAAAGTTCTCAGGGCTGATAAAATTAAAAGAAATATTAGTCCCCATCATGTATTTGCTTTTAAAGATACAAAGGAGGCTAATGCGTTTTATGATTTTTTATATATGAAATACCCTGATCACGATGGTCCTGTAAATCAAAATATAGAGGTTACCATCGCAGGAAGGATGTATTATATGTCGTTTTATGAATGTGAACGAAGTACAAATACCGTAAATATTTTACCCATGGCGCTCGATGGCGTCTTGGCCTCTAAAGATATGGATCCGGTTTTAGAAGAACACCATACTTCCAGATTTGGGAATTGGTATATTTTGATAACCATAGAGGATTTAGGTTTTAAAGATGGTCTTCAACCAAATTATATCCACCAGCAGAAAATTGTGAGCTTCCTTAATAGTTTACGCCAATTGTATTATGCTACAGATAATTATAAAGAGTTACTTTTTAAAAGTAAGTAATTCATCGTGAATTTTCGTCGGGTCATTCTGTTTTATTTTTCGGAGCCTATTGATTAATTAACTTTAATAGAAGTGGATTATACGGGCTGTAATGATTTTAAAATTGAATCTATTACCGTTTTAAATAAATTATTATGATCAGGTTGATTTGGCTTTTCATTTTGACGAATAGTTTTCTTCTTGGAGGTGTATTATACGCTCAGCCTACAGTGAGGGCCAATAATGAAAAAACAACTGTAAAGAGTTTACCTGATTTATTGACCTTAAAGCATGGTGAGCCTGTAAACAGTCCTGAAGTTTGGGAACGATTAAAGCGTCCTGAGTTACTGCACCTTTTTAAAAATGAGGTTTATGGAATGGTTCCAGATGGTGATCCCATTCCTTCATCTATAGAAGTAATAGAAGAATCAGATGCTGCTTTTAATAATAAAGCGCATCGTATACAGTTTGCTCTCGATTTTAAAAAGGGGCATCGTAATTTAAGAGTACACATTTTATTATATCTTCCAAAGGATGTTTTAAACCCGCCTGTATTTTTAGGTTATAATTTTTACGGAAATCATACGGTGGTTCACGATAATAATGTCTTAGTTTCAGATTCCTGGGTTCGAATTAACGAAACTTTAGACGTATACAACCACAAAGCCGATCAAAAATCAAGAGGGAAACGGAGTTATCGATGGCCCGTAGATAAAATACTTCAGGAAGGTTTTGGTATTGCCACGGTATATTATGGAGATATAGATCCTGATCGAAATGATTTTACAGATGGAATTCATCCATTTTTCTATAAAGAAGGACAGGATGAGCCGGGTTTGAATGAATGGGGCTCGTTGACTGCCTGGGCGTGGGGTTTGTCGCGAATTTTAGATTGTTTAAAGGGGTATGAGGCTACAGCAGACTCAAAGTATATACTTTTTGGTCATTCCAGATTAGGGAAAACGGTATTGTGGGCAAGTGCTTTAGACCAACGATTTGATATGGTTATCGCTAATAATTCAGGATGTGGTGGTGCAGCTTTGTTTAGAAGAAAAAACGGAGAAACCATTCAACTCATAAATAATCGGTTTCCTCATTGGTTTAGTAAAAGCTTTAAAAAATATAATGACAAGGAGACGATGTTACCGCTTGATCAGCATATGCTAATAGCTTTAAATGCCCCAAGACCTGTATATATAGCCAGTGCAATTAAGGATAAGTGGGCAGACCCGGAAGGGGAGTATTTATCAGCCTATTACGCAAGTCCTGTTTATGAACTCTACAATAAAAGAGGGTTGTCGGATAGGAATTTTCCGGATGTAAATAAGCCCATCCATCAAACCATTGGATATCATGTTCGAAGTGGGAAGCACGATGTAACAGTTTATGATTGGAAGCAATTTATGATATTTGCAAAAGGACATTTAAACGATTAAGCAGCGATTGCGGTAGTCGTACTGATTATTATGAAGCACCAATCAAGATTAAGTGAAGTAGCCAGAGTATTTTTTAAATTGGGGTGCGTTGCATTCGGTGGTCCTGCAGCCCATATCGCCATGATGGAACATGAAATCGTGGATAAAAGGAAATGGATTGACCGACAGCATTTTTTGGATTTAATGGGAGCTACCAATTTGATTCCTGGTCCGAATTCAACTGAAATGACCATGCATTGTGGGCATGAACGTGCTGGAGTTCCCGGATTATTTGTAGCTGGCATATGTTTTATATTTCCTGCTGTTGTTATAACCGGAGTTTTTGCTTGGTTATATGAGTCCTACGGTTCGCTTCCTTCGGTATCACCATTTATTTTTGGTATTAAACCTGCAGTATTAGCTATTATTGTAGCAGCCATATTAAAGCTGGGGAAAAAAGCGCTAAAAAATTGGGAGCTTGGGTTTTTGGGTATTCTGGTGTTAATGGCAAGTTTGTTAGGTGTTAATGAAATACTGGCTTTGATTGTGGGAGGTGTTTTAGGAGCCTTGTATTTTTATTTAAAAACCAGCTTCTCAGGTAGCCTGAAATCTTTTTTGCCTTTTTTAATGGTAAATTTTACCGGCACCAGTGATTCCGGGTTAACGAGCTTAAAAGTATTTTGGGTTTTTGCGAAGGTCGGAGCGGTGTTGTACGGTAGTGGATATGTTTTGTTTGCTTATCTCGATGCAGAACTGGTAACAAGGGGATGGTTAACCAGGCAGGAGTTGATTGATGCGGTGGCTGTTGGACAGTTTACTCCCGGTCCGGTATTATCGACTGCTACTTTTATCGGGTATCAATTAAGTGGATTCTGGGGAGCTGTAGCCGCTACCCTTGGAATATTTCTGCCCTCTTTTCTGTTTGTTCTTGTTTTAAATCCGCTGGTGCCAAAAATGAGAAAATCGAGACTGCTTGGCTATTTTTTAGATAGTGTAAATATCGCAGCGGTTGCTGTAATGGTCGCTGTTCTTTTTAAAATGGGAGCCGATACCTTAATTGGGTGGCGGAGTATTTTAATTGCAGTTGTTAGTTTGGTGATCACATTCGGCTTCAAGAGAATCAATGCCATGTGGACCGTAATAGGCGGATCATTGCTAGGTTACCTTCTTTATTTGATTTGACACAATTTTATTCTTCATTCAGTAGCTGATCTAAAAACGTAGTGAATTCTTGCTGAAATGATTTGTATTTATCCCCTGTTGCTGGTCCGTTGAATCCAGTATGTATTTTACGAACCTTTCCTTTTTTGTCTATAAAGATACTGGTAGGGTAAGAGAGCACATGATTGAGCATTGGAAGTTTTTCCTGGGCTTTTTCTTTGCTGGTTGTGCCGTACTGGGCAAGAAGTATTGGGTATTCAACATTTACACGATCCTTTAAGCGATTGATCGCTTTGAAAGCAAGCGTATCACTTTTTACATATTCAAAAGCCAGGCCAATGAATTCAAGGTCTTTGTCTTTATTCGCTTTGTAATATTCGCTGTAATATCGGGTTTCATCAAGACAGTTAGGGCACCAGGTACCCATGATTTGTACAACCACCACTTTATTTTTAAATCGATCATCACCTAATGAAATCATGTTGCCATTTGCATCCGGAAATGAAAAGGCGAGTTTGTCATACCCCTCTTTTAAATGGGTAAGGGTATCGGCATTGGCCAGTTCAAATGATTCATTTCTTTTAGCGGTAAAAGGTTCTTTGTAATGATTTCCAGAATAAAAGTTACCGCTCATTGTGCTGTCGGTAACCGTCGCAGTAAACAAATAAGCATGTGCGCCATCGAAGGTAGAAAGTTGAAGTTGGTTATTGTTTATAACCCCTTCGAGGTATCGGTAGTCGCCTGTGGTGGTTCTTATAGTACCGGTTACACGATTTCCATTTTGCTCGAAAATACCTTTGGCTGCATTGGTTTCTTCATGATCATTCGGGCTGAATTTTACCTTCCAATTTCCTGAAATATTTTCGTTCGCTTTCGAATTAATTTCAAATCTGTCTTCGTTTGGACTGGCAATAAAAGGAACGATCCGATTAAGATTTGGTTTTATATAAAAACCTGTCAGGCTACTATCTTTATTGACAACGGCCTTGATAACACTTTCAAAAACCGGCATTTTAATTATAACGGTATCTTTTTCATAGGTTATTTCATCGACAGTAATGATTTCATCCGCATTATAAACTTTAAGGGATTGCTCATCGGTTACCTTAAAAATAAATTGAATATTTTTTTCATCCTGTGCTTCAATTGATCCTCTATAACTGACTAATGGAAGTTTGGATGTGTGCGTGTCATTTTTACATGAAAAAAGGAGGGATAATACGGTTAGCAATATGCATATATATAATCTCATGAATCTTGTTTTATAAAGTGGTAAATATAAAAATCATATTCAGTACTTTAATGAAATCGACTTAGAATAGTTTAATTACTGAGGTTGGCTAACGTCATGAAATAGTATATTTTTACGTAAAAATTTGAAATGGAAATAGACTGGAACGATTTTGAAAAGATAGAAATGCGTGTTGGAACGATTACTGAAGTAAGGGATTTTCCTGAGGCTCGTAACCCTGCCTATCAATTGTATATAGATTTTGGAGATGAAATCGGGTTGCGAAAAACTTCGGCCCAAATAACCAAATTATATACAAAAGATAGTCTTTTGGGAAAACAGGTTGTAGCTGTTGTAAATTTTCCTAAAAAGCAAATTGCGAATTTTATGAGTGAGTGTTTGGTTATAGGAGCCGTGAATGGTAAGGAGGTAACCTTGTTGAGTACGGACATGAAGGTGTCGAATGGTTTGCGTATCCTCTAAAAGAATAATCCTATTAACCTGTGTAAAGACTAATTGCCCACTATAGGTGGTGTTTCACTTTTCTTCCGTACTTTTGCACTCCAAATAAAAAGCGATGAGAACCAAGTCTTTAAAAAAGAATAAGATTAATGTTGTAACACTGGGATGCTCAAAAAATGTGTACGATAGTGAAGTGCTCATGGGGCAGTTGCAAGCCAGTGGGAAAGAAGTGGTACATGAGGAGGAAGGAAACATTGTTGTAATTAATACCTGCGGTTTTATTAACAATGCCAAGGAGGAGAGTGTGAATACCATTTTGGAATATGTTCAGAAGAAGGAAGAGGGGGTTGTAGATAAAGTGTTTGTATCCGGATGTTTGAGTGAACGTTATAAGCCAGATTTGGAAAAAGAAATACCTGATGTTGATCAGTATTTCGGTACGTCAGATTTACCGATATTATTGAAGGCATTGGGAGCTGACTACAGACATGAATTGGTTGGGGAGCGATTGACGACTACCCCTAAAA
The DNA here is from genome assembly GCF_900116365.1 of Zhouia amylolytica. Classification (GTDB taxonomy): domain Bacteria; phylum Bacteroidota; class Bacteroidia; order Flavobacteriales; family Flavobacteriaceae; genus Zhouia; species Zhouia amylolytica. Next base: position 334,665 of record NZ_FPAG01000003.1, read on the forward strand.
ATTATGCTTATTTAAAAATAGCAGAGGGATGCGATCGTCCGTGTAGTTTTTGTGCCATTCCTTTAATGAGAGGAAAGCATAAAAGTACCCCTATTGAGGATTTGGTAAAGGAGGCAGAGAAATTAGCGGAGAAAGGAGTAAAGGAATTGATCCTTATTGCTCAGGATTTAACCTATTATGGGTTAGATTTATATAAGAAACGTCGTTTAGCCGACTTGTTAAAATCATTAGTACAGGTAGAAGGGATTGAGTGGATACGTTTACATTATGCTTTTCCAACTGGTTTTCCTATGGATGTACTTGAGGTCATGAAACAAGAACCAAAAGTGTGTAATTATATAGATATTCCTTTGCAGCACATAGCGGACCCTATATTAAAATCAATGCGCAGGGGAACCACCAAGGAAAAAACGACAAAACTTTTACAGGATTTTAGAGCGGCGGTACCAGAAATGGCTATCAGGACTACCCTTATTGTGGGCTATCCCGGAGAAACTGAAGCGGATTTTCAAACCCTTAAGGAATGGGTAAAGGCCATGAGATTTGAACGCTTAGGTTGTTTCACCTACAGTCATGAGGAAAACACGCATGCTTATTCTTTAGAGGATGATGTTCCGGAAGCTGTAAAACAGCAAAGAGCTGCTGAAATAATGGATCTTCAATCACAAATTTCCTGGGAGTTGAATCAAGAGAAAATCGGTAAAACATTTAAGTGTATTATCGATCGAAAAGAGGGGACTCATTTTGTAGGAAGAACAGAATTTGATTCTCCTGATGTGGATAACGAAGTATTGATAGATGCTACCAAGCACTATGTTCGCGTTGGGGAGTATGTTGAAGTGAAGATAGAAGAGGCTGCTGATTTTGATCTTTATGGTGTTCCGTTGACTTCGGAATAAAAGCATGAAATAGATTATAAGGTATATAATTGTCCGCGGTGAGGTTTTAATTCATCGCGGATTTTTTTCATATATATTTCCTCAACGGCGATATAGGCTATGGTGTGAAATTCAGATAGAGATTCTATATCCGTAACAATAAATGGGATATTTTCCAGAGCTAAATATTCCTGTAAATGGATGAGATGATGCTCAGCTGTTTTTTTAGCTGCAGGGCCTCTGAAATCCCAAATCAATTTAATTTTTTTCATTTGCTACCGAAATATCATTTTCTGCAAAGTTCTTAAAATCTACCATATAAGCATAGCTTTGTTTTTTAAATTCACTAGGCATAAGTGTGCCAATAATTTTCATGATTAGATTGGTGAATTTAAATTCAGAAATAGCTATCCATTTGGTATGGTAATCATCAATTATTTCAAAATAGTTTTCCTGGCGGTTAAAGACTCCTTCGGTTTCATATGTTACATGAAAAGCATCAGGTAAATCATTTTTTAATACCGTTTCGGTCATATCTACTTTTCTATTTCCCAATTGATATTTTATATAAGATTTAGCATTCATTTTACGCGGAGTTCCTTCGAGATGTTCGAAGCTTATGAACCCCTTTTGCCAATGTCGCAGATTGTCAACGCTGTTAAATTTTTCAACAACTTCATTCCGGGGAAGATCTATGATGATAATATGCTGATATTTCATACGGTAACCAGATTTTTTTGGTATATATAAGATACAGAATTAAAATTAATCCTAAGGCACTTCCTTTGATAACTTGCATGGAAGGTTTTAATGTTTAAATTTGTGAACCCCCAATGATCTTAACATTTATCTTATGTTGTTTAAACTCATTATTTAAGAGAACTTTAAGTGTTTTAAGTAAAATAAAGTATTTAAAGTTACGATATTAAAGATAAAATTTTTCATGATGATAAAGCGGCTGGTAGTTACAATGCTCTTGTCGGGATCTTTGCTTAGCTCCTGTAAATTCTTTCAAAAGGAAGCTGAAGGAACCATTATAGCCAGGGTTAATGACGAATACTTATTGGAGCAGGATGTAGAAGGTATTGCAGGAGAAGGACTCTCAAGTGAGGATAGTTTAAATATTGTGACCAACTACATAAACAATTGGGCGACAACTAAACTACTATTGCAGAAGGCTCGAATTAATCTTTCTGAAGAGAAAACGCTGGCATTTGAAGAGTTAGTGAATCAGTATCGTGCTGATCTGTACATAAATGCTTATAAAGAGGCTCTGGTAACAAAATCATTAGACACTTCAATAACCAAAGAGGAGCTGGAGCAATATTATGAACAAAATAAAGATAATTTCAAACTAAATGAGGAGTTGGTTCAACTTCGATATATAAGTGTTACGAAAGATTATAATGAGTTGGAAGCTTTAAAAGAACAATTTGACCGTTTTGATGCCCAAGACCAGGAATTGTTGCATGATCAGTCTCTTCAATTTAAGTCTTATTCATTAAATGACTCCGCATGGGTAAAAGTGTCGGATGTAGTTCAGAAAATACCAATACTAAATACTGAGAATAAGGATGATTATTTAAAGGCCTCAAATAAATTTGAGGTAACCGATTCACTTGGAGTTTATATGGTAGTGGTAAAAGATATTCTTAAACGGAATGAAACTTCGCCATTGAGTTATATACAGCCCACTTTAAAACAGATTATCTTAAATAAGCGAAAGCTTGAATTGATAAGGAAATTAGAAAAGGATCTTATTAATGAGGCCTACCAAAAGAAACAATTTAAAATTTACGAATAGGTGCTGAATACATCTTTTAATCTATATAGTTAGTTCTTTTTTAGTGCTTTAATTGTTAAGTTAATGTAAAATATAAATTTGTACATTAGCGCCTTTCGCAAAAAGGATAGAAGTGAAATTAAATGATGGCATCGTATCTGAAATCTCTAATGGAAATTATTTGGCTTTCAAAAGTTTGTTCGATAATTTCTTCACTTCCCTTTGTCTTTTTTCCAGTCAAATTGTAAAATCTAATGTTGCTGCTCAAGACATAGCCCAGGAAGCATTGATAGCTTATTGGAAGCGAAAGTCTGATTTTGAAGAGCTTATAAAAGTCAAAGCTTTTTTATACATAACTACAAAAAATTTAAGTCTTAATTATTTAAAAAAGAATCAGAAGGTAGCTCCTGTGGAGGTTTATACACTTGCTAACGATAAAACCATTCAGGAATTAATTATAAAAGAAGAGGTTTATGCATCGTTGAGGGAAGAGATCGATCGGTTGCCACCGAGGACACGAAAAGTTTTACAATTAGCCCTTCAGGGGATGAAAAATCCGGAAATTGCATTGCAGTTGAATGTGTCTGTAAATACGGTTAAGACTCTTAAGAAGAATGCTTATGCTGAAATAAGAAAGGCTTTGGGAGGAGATTCATTCGTGTTTCTGCTTTTATTTTCAGAATAAATCAGCATTCTTATCCTTTCTCTTGAATTTTTTAAACTTTTTTTAAGTTTTATTCACCCACTTCTGTTTTTTGATTGTTTTTATGTTAAATGGATACGAAGTTATATGATAAAACCATTAGTTGATAACATAGAAATAGCCAACCTGATCACGAAAAAAATGAAAGGAGGGTTGACTGATGAAGAGTCGATTCAGCTTAATTCCTGGTTAGAGGAACAAAACGCCAATAAAGAAATTTATTCCAGGATTTTGGAGGGCGATGGCTTTGCAGAAGGCATAGATTTAATTTCTGAATTCGATCTTGAAAATTCATGGAATCAAATAGAGCCTAAAATAAAGGATTCAAAATCATTCAAATATAAAAGGTACTTTAAATATGCTGTGGCAGCATCCGTACTTTTTTTAATAGCACTGACCACTTACATTGTAAACCCGTTTGAAAAAACGGAAATTACAGCCGGAACGCCCAGGGCTGTTTTGACCACTGTAAATGGAGAGGATGTTGTTTTAGAGAAGGAAAAAAAATATTCAGACCAGTTTGTCAGTAGTTCGAATGGAACCTTGAAATATGATGAGATTTCGGAAGGATCTTCTAAAAATGCAGTTACCTATAATTATTTAACGATCCCGAGGGGAGGGGAGTTTACCCTTGTGCTTTCTGATGGAACCAAGGTATGGTTAAATTCAGATACCAAGATTAAATACCCTATACAATTTAAGAGGGGAGCGCCAAGAAATGTTGAGTTGCTCTATGGTGAGGCTTATTTTGATGTTGTTTCCGCAGAAGATTTTAATGGAAGTTCATTTAGTGTTCAAAGTAATGGACAACGCCTAAAGGTACTGGGGACGGAATTCAATATTAAAAGTTATCCTGAGGATTTAGCCACAAAAACCACTTTAGTTGAAGGGAGTGTGCTAGTGTCAATAGCTGGAGAACAGGTAGAATTAACTCCGGATTCCCAGTTGATATGGGACAAGGAGACGGAAAGCTTTAAAGTGATTGAGTTAAATGCCATTGCCGAAACTTCATGGAAACAGGGTGTCTTTAATTTTAACCATTTACCATTGGAAGAAGTAATGAGGGTAGTTTCACGATGGTATGATGTAAATGTTGAATTTGAACATCAGGAAATGAAAAATATACAATTTAATGGCGTCTTTAAAAAAGATCAGAAAATAGATAATATACTTGAAACAATAACAAAATCAATTAATACCGCCTATGAGATAAAAGAGGACAAGATTATAATTAAATAAAAAAAGAAGGAGTAAAGTTACCATATTCCACCATGCATAACCTTACTCCGAAAGCGATCAATTAATAAAATAATTAACCAATTTTAATCAAATTTATGGAAATAAGTTTAGCTAACCTATTTTTTTCCTACGGTAAAAAAATATTAAAGTTTGTAATGAAAACCTTTATCTTCTTATTGTGTTCTGTGACATTTGCATTTTCTACAAATGTTAGTTTTTCGCAAAGTGCGAAAGTTTCAATAGAAAAAGATCAAACGGTTTCTATAGAAAAGGTTTTTGATCTCATACAGAAAAATACGGATTATACCTTTGCCTTTGCGACTAACCTTTTTGAGGAGGCTCCTAACGTAAAGCTTAATAAAGGTGAAATCTTGGTTGAGGAACTCTTAAAATATAGTTTACTAAATACGCATGTAGGGTATTATTTTTTAGAGGATACCACCATTGTACTTTATCCGTTAAATACCCAAGACACTTTACAACAAATTGTATCGGGTGTGGTCCAGGATGAAGAAGGAATCCCTATTCCTTATGCCACCATTCAGGTATCCGGAACCACCGCCGGTGTAGCTGCCGATCAAAGCGGATATTTTGAAATAAATGTTAACAGTCCGACTGCGACGCTGGTTATTTCTGCCATAGGTTATGTGAGTAAGACTGTAGCGCTGAATAATCAAAAAAAATTAACCATAACACTTGAAGTAAAGGCTAATGAGCTTGAAGAGGTGATGGTGTATGGCGATGGATATACTAAAATATCCAAAGAAAGAGCAACCGGATCGTATGCTACGGTTCCAAAACAAATGCTGGAAAACTTTGCAACACAATCTGTCGGGTCGATGCTGGAAGGGGTAACTCCGGGGATTCAAACTTTTGAAGATGCGGATGGTAATGTAAATATAGATGATGTAGTAGTCAGAGGGGTTGGTACTGTTGATTCACGACAAACTCCTTTAGTGGTTGTTGATGGGTTTCCGATATCAGGAGGCTTCAGTACGATTAATCCCAATATAATAGAGTCTGTAACCGTATTAAAGGATGCAGCTGCAGCTTCTATCTGGGGAGCCAGAGCTGGTAATGGGGTTATTGTAGTTACTACGAAAAAAGCCAAAGAGGAAAGTAAGTTACAAGTAAACTTTAGCACTTTCGTGAGTATGAGGGATAAAATGGATTTGGATTATAATCTTAATAAGGCATCATCAGCTACGGAGTTGGAAATGGAGCGCTTTATGTTTCAGGAATCAGGTACTGCATTTTATATTCCTTATATTTCTTACGGAGTTTCGCCTATTTGGAGAGCTACTACAGTGTATTCCAAAGGAGCCAGGGCGTATTATGATTATGATCAGGGAATCATTAATCAGGCTGAATTAGATGCGACGATTCAAAACCTATCTTCTAAAGATGTTTATAAAGATATAGACCGTTACATACTACAGTCGCCTGTTAAGAGGCAATACAATTTAGATGTATCATCGGCGAGTGATCGTTCTTCAACTATGTTTTCAGTTTTATACAACGATAATGATAATGCGTTTATAAATGATGAAAATCAACAATTATTAATTAACCTTAATAACAGCTTTAAATTTACTGACTGGGCTGAACTTCAGGTGGGACTTATGCTTGACCGTTCAGAAGGGAAAAATTCGGGGTTAGACATAAGAACTTTAGACTATTTGAATCGATACGATCAATTAGTTGATGACAATGGGAACTACCTCCCTGTACCCTATGGATATAATTTAGGATATATACAGGATTTTACGGCTAATGTTTCCGGATTGCCATATGACGACCTTACTTATAATCCAATAAGGGAAGCTAATGCCACAGAATTTAAACAAAAGCAAAATAATTTTAGAATATCAGCGGCCTTGAATCTTGATATTACTAAAGATTTGAGACTGACGTCCAGTTTTCAATATGAAGACTTTGTAAGTAAGTATACGCAACTATATGAGGAAGATAGTTTTTATGCACGTGACCTGGTTACCAATGGTGTTGATAATGCTTCTTACGACGCTGTAAACGAAGTTGTTAGTCCGACTAATGTTCCTATTGGAGGCATAAAGAGTACTAGCAATGGCGAAATGCAATCATATGTGATTAGAAATACCTTGGCCTATGATAAACTCATTGGGACCAACCATATGTTTAATGTTTTTGGTGGTTTTGAACTTTCATCGATTGACAATAACAGTAACCGTAATACACTTTATGGATATAATGATGAAACGAATTCGTTTGGCACTCCTACGTATACAGGTTGGTCAGGACTTTTTAACACACGATCTTATGGAATACCTTATGGTGCAGGATTAACAGAAACGTATCAACGGTTTTTATCATATTTCGGAAATTTCGCCTATACCTATAACGATCGTTATACACTTACAGGTAGTGCACGTTCCGATGGAGCAAATTTTATTGTCGATGATAATTCAACTCGATTCAACCCGATGTGGTCGTTTGGTTTAGGTTGGAATGTGAAACGGGAGTCTTTTATGGAAGGGGTTGACTTTTTAAATCAATTAAAATTAAGAGCTACTTTGGGTGAAAATGGTAACATTGTTGGCGGTGCTTCTCAAGTTCCGGTGTTATATATTCCTAATTCTCCGAGTACAAGAACCGGGACTATTGGTGCTTATATTTTGGATAAAGGGAATCCGGATTTAAGATGGGAAAGAACCCGTGTTTTTAACCTGGGAACGGATTTCACTCTATTTAATGGACTCTTCTCCGGATCATTCGATTATTATCGTAAGAAGAGCTATGATCTTGTGGCGCGAGTTCAAATTTCTACAACCTTGGGTGATGAGGTGCAAACCTTTAATGCGGCTGAGATGTTAAATAATGGCTATGAGGTTAATTTAAATGCAAATGTAGAAGTAGCCAGAGGTTTAAACTGGTTTTCAAATATTGCATTTGCTCATAATGATAATAGGACGACCAAGTTTAATCAGGGGCAAATGTATCCGCGTAGTTTGGCCAGTGGCTATTACGATTATGCAGAAGGCTATGCCTATATGCCTTTATTCTCGTTTGTATATGGTGGTGTACAGGAGTTTGAGCAGGCAGATGGTTCTGTAGAAAACTATCCAACAGTAGAGGGTCTGAATGGACAAACTTACCGATGGGATGAAAATATAGGTTCGGCTGGTGAGGAAGGCACGGAACTTTTAAAGTATGAGGGAACTCGTGTTGCTCCGACCGTGGTAGGATGGAATAACACTTTTAGTTTCAAAGGTGTAACACTCAGAGCAAGAATGATTGGTAAATTTGGACATAAATTCTTTAAGCCTTCGGCATCATATCCTGTTTGGCCATTAAAGAATCAGTCGACCTATGGATCGCATCCTGATTGGGATCTTATGATTAGCGGAGAGGGGGAATCACAAGGATTACCGTCTTTACCTTCTGAATATGATTTTTATACGTATCGCTGGGGTTGGTATATGCCTTATTTAGATAAGAGGGTGGCTGATGCAGCTCACATTCGATTGAAGGAGATCTATTTAGGTTATGATTTACCTGTGAAATTGATGAACTCCATGGGGATACAAAATTTGAGAGTATTTGCACAGATGGAAAACCTTGGTAATATATGGACAGCAAATGATGATGGGATCGATCCTGAGTATCTGATAGGGGTTACCAGAAGACCGGAGAAAAGTTTTACCATGGGATTAAGCGTTCAATTTTAAATTAGACAGAAAATGAAAAAAATACTAGCACTTTTTTTAATAGGTTTTATTGTATCGTGTAGTGATGATTTCTTAGATAAAGAACCTTCCGTAAATAGTAGAGTAGAGGTTGAAACCGCCGAGCAACTTGAATATATTTTGAATTCATCGACCTATTTGACCGATGAATACGTGAATAGTTTTTGTACAGATAATACGGGTATTCCGGTAGATTTATTTGATGAGATTGGCAATTCCTGGTCTCCATTCACACTTGAGCAGTACACATGGTCAACAAGTATCAGTCAGAATGGAGATGAAACCTGGGCTGCATATTACGAGACTATTTGGCGGGCTAATCTCATTATTAATTTGATTTCGGAAAATAAGGTTACCGGCGACGAACAATTGAAACTGGCAGTTAAAACTGAAGCCCATTATCGCAGAGCGAGTAACCTGTTTGACCTGGCATTAATTTATGCCTTATATCCGAGTGCATCAAATGCAGATGAGTTAGGTGTGGTTTTGCGCACGGAAACCAATTATGGCGAGTCTCAAAGCAGAGCGAGCTTAAAGGAGACCTTTGATCAGATTGAATCGGATCTGGAGCAAGCCTTAGAGAATCCAATAGAGGATATTATTCCAAACAGAGGAACGCTGCCTGTTATTGAAGCCTTTGCAGCGAAGTTTTATTTATATATGGGGGACTATGACAAGGCAGAGCAACATGCCAATGAAGCGCTATCTCTTTATTCTGAAATGGTAAACTATGCAACTGCTATTTCTACTATTACTGCTGGAAATGGGTTGGTCTATCCTTCCACGGTGAATGTTTCGCCTTATTCACCTGTTGCTTTAGAGGTGTTTAAAGATCGTTATATTTTTAATACGTTGATAAATGATTCATGGAATACGTCGCCAAGCCAGGAATTGCTTGATTTGTATGATACAAATGATTTGAGGATGAGGTTTATGGTTAAAGATTATTTTATCCGTAATCAGGCTACCGTTAATCCTTGGTATGGTTATGTGAATATATACATCGGACAAGCTGTGAATGGCGAGTCTGTTCCTGAGATGTATTTAATCAGAGCAGAGGCCAAGGCGAGGAGAGGAGATCTGTCTGGAGCCATGGCAGATGTTGAAATGGTCCGTATGAACAGGTTTACTCCTGAGAATTATACACCTCTTAGTGTGCCGGCTAATGACAAAGCTACGGTGGAACTAATAATTGATGAACGAAGAAGAGAGTTTCCATTTACCAGACGTTGGATGGATTTAAAGCGTTTGAATAATGATCCATTAACAGATCCTATCATTCTTACGAGACAATTTTATGAGGTTGGTGAGAATGGAAGTGTGGGTACTCAGGTGCAAACACAGACGTTGGAGCCAAACGACAGACGTTACGCGCGTCCGATAGGAGTTGATGTTATTACCAATAGTAATGGCGCAACTCAACAAAATGAATATTAAATAATGAAAAAAGGCATAATAAAAATTATGCCTTTTCTTTCCAAATGCTATTTAGATGAAAAGAAATTTATGTAACCGTGTGATAATTTGGGCGGTATATGCCTTGTTGCCTTTTGTAATGATGTCGTGTAATGAAGTAGAGGTTGTAAAGCCCAATGAGTTTGTACTGAAGGGTACGATAGAAGGATTGAACTCCCCTTATATGCTATATTATTATAAACAGGATAATATATGGAAGGCAGATACGATTAAGGTGGAGGATGCTTCATTTTACTACAAAAAAGAAATCGATGAGATGACTTATATGAAGATCAACCCAAAGATGGAATCGGTTGTGGTTTCTGTTGAGGGAGGAGGGTATATTCCAGCGATGTCTTCTTATATCAATTTTTTTGCAATTCCGGGTCATGTTACGGAAGTGAATGGGCATATTAAAGATTTTGTGGCTGCCTATCCTTATGGTAATTCTGAGAATGAAGATTTAGCAATGTTACATAAGGTGTTAGTCCCATTGAGTAATGAGGCAGCAAGATTAAGGGCAGGTATGAATTCTGAACCTAATGAAGAATCTCAGGATAAATATGAAGAGTTAATGCATCAGATTACGGATGTTAAACGTCATTTTATAAGAGGTAATCCAGCTTCAGTGGTTAGTGCCTACTATTTAATGGATATGATTACAAGGAGGGAGTTAAAGGAGGAGAAGGCTATCGAACTTTATGATTTAATAAAAGAAGAACAGCCTGAGAGTCCGTTTTTCGAAAAGTTGTCTCAGCGTATAGCAGGAGCCAGAGCTATAAAGGTTAACAATGAATTACCGGAAATAGAGGCTGTAAATGTGCTTGAGAACACCAAGTTTTCTTCTTCAGATTTAAAAGGTAAATATTTGTTGATTGATTTTTGGGGAACATGGTGTGGACCGTGTGTTGCTGAGATGCCTAAAATAAAGGAGTACTATTTGAAATATGAGGATAAATTGGAGATCGTAGGTGTCAATAATGGAGATAATATTTCCAGAATATTGGATTATACATCGAGTAAGGAATATACATGGCCGCAGTTAATGGATAAACAGGAAGACTTTGTTTATACAAGTAAATTCAATGTGGTAGGATTTCCTACAAAAATATTGGTCGACCCGGAAGGGAAGATTATTTATAAAAAAACCGGAGGTGGAGAAGAAATTTTTGAGATGCTGGACGAACTTTTGAATTAGTTGTTGAATGCCTACGAAATGTAGGCATTTTTTTATTTTATTTGATCTGTAAATTGAGTCTGCCAAGCGTCTCAAATACATTGTGCAAATACAACATTTGGTTAGTGTAAATGTATCTCTAACTTCAATATTACCAGCTTACACGTATAAAATAATCACAAAATTTTGAGTTAACTGATTCTTTAAGGTATATTTGGTGGCTGTGAACTATTTTGGCACCTTGAAAATGTTTTAAAAAGATGCCAGGATAAAGCGTTTAGGCGGTTTTTATGAGATAAAGGTTGCCTAATATTAATAATAAAAAAAGGACCTTTTTGAAGGATATTTAAAAAGAATCAATTTAAAATTTATGAATAGGATACGTATTGCTCTTTTAGGAATAATGATGATTTTGAGCCATGTGGCACTGGCGCAGGAAGATAGCTTACAGACCGAAAACAATACTAAGGCAGTAACTTTAAAGGACTCTGTTTCTGAAACCAAGGTGATCAGCAAAAGAATTAAGGTTGATGGCGTAGCTTCAGTGGTGGGAGATTTTGTTATTCTGGAATCTGATATTGATAAAAGTTTTATCGATATGGAAACCCAGGGTATGCCGACGGATGGAATTACGAAGTGTCAGGTTTTAGGGAAACTGATGGAAGACAAGTTATATGCACATCAGGCTATTCAGGATAGTATTGTTGTTTCTGATGCTGAAATAAGTGGAGAAGTTCAAGGTAAAATAGAATATTTGGTAGGTGCTATAGGCTCTATGGAGAAATTGCTTAACTACTACAATATGGAGGACGAGCAAACCTTCAGAGAAGAGTTAACAGAGATCACTAAAATGGCGATGTTATCTCAAAGAATGAGGGCTAAAATTCTGGAGGAGATGGAAATTACTCCTGAAGAAGTTCGTATTTGGTTTAACGGTATTCCGGAAGATCAGCGACCTGTTTTTGGAGATGAGGTTGAGGTGGCTCAAATTGTTAAAAAGCCAAAGCCTACAAAAGAAGAGGTTGAAAAGACAGTCAATCGTTTAAACGAAATCAAAAGGGATATTGAGGAGAATGGTTCGAGTATGGCCATAAAAGCGACTTTATACTCTGACGATCCTTCGGTGACTGAAAATCAAGGGTTAATGAGTTTATCTAAAAAAGACGGTTTTGCTAAAGAATTTAAAGATGCTGTTTTTAGTACTCGTGAGGGGGAGATTTCTGAGCCTTTTGAGACAGAGTTTGGATGGCATATAGTTAAAGTGGAGAAGATAAGAGGTCAAGTTGTCGATGCACGTCATATTCTTATCAGACCAGAAATCTCTGACGAGGCTCGTGAGCAGGCGAAAACTGAGTTGGATAGTATACGCTCGAAGGTTTTGGCAGGTGAGTTTACTTTTCAAACTGCTGCCCGTAACTTCTCTGATGAAAAGGAGACACGTTTTGACGGGGGGGTTTTGAGAAACCCGCTAGATTTTAGTACGCGATTTGAATTGACAAAAATGGATTCCAGACTTTATAGTCAGATAGGAGATTTAAAGGGAGAAGAAATTTCACAGCCTTTAATGGAGGATACCAGATCGGGAATCGTATACAAATTAGTTAAGGTAATCAAACGTTACCCATCGCATACTGCAGATTTTTCACAGGATTATTTAAAGATTCAGGATCTTGCTTTAAAAGATAAGCAGCTTGAAACCATAAGAGAGTGGATGAATGATAAAATAAAAGATACGTATATTAGCGTTGGGTCGGATTTTAAAGAGTGTGATTTTACCAATAACTGGCTCAAAAAATAATATGCCTCATGTCTGATACTATAGCTGTAAATAATTTAGTCGAACGTCACCGTGCACTAAAAAATGAAATTTCAAAAGTAATTGTTGGGCAACAACACGTCATTGATGAAATTTTATTAGCTATATATTCAGGAGGTCATGTACTGCTTATAGGAGTCCCCGGGTTGGCAAAAACTTTAATGGTGAATACGATCGCCAAGACCTTAGGGTTGGATTTTAAACGTATTCAGTTTACTCCCGATTTAATGCCAAGTGATATCATTGGGAGTGAGATTCTAGATCAGAATCGTGAATTTAAATTTATCAAGGGACCAGTATTTGCTAATATTATATTGGCCGATGAGATTAATCGTACTCCACCAAAGACGCAATCTGCTTTACTGGAAGCTATGCAGGAAAAAGCGGTTACGGTGGCAGGGGAGCATTATAATTTAAACCTACCTTATTTTGTATTAGCCACTCAAAATCCTATAGAGCAGGAAGGGACTTACCCTTTACCGGAGGCGCAATTGGATAGGTTTATGTTTGCCATTGAGTTGAAGTATCCTTCTTATGAAGAAGAAGTGGCTGTTGTAAAGTCGACTACAGTAGACAGTAATGTTGAGGTGAATACGTTATTTAATGCCGATGATATTATAGAAATACAGCATTTGGTTCGTCGGGTGCCAGTTGCTGATAATGTGGTTGAATATGCTGTTAAGCTTGTTGGTAAGACAAGACCAGATTCTGCGTTCGCTCCGGAAATAGTTAAAAATTATGTAGACTGGGGAGCCGGGCCAAGAGCTTCGCAAAATTTAATTCTTGCTGCGAAAGCCCATGCTGTTATTAATGGTAAATATTCTCCTGATATTGAAAATGTACAGGCGGTGGCATTACCGATTTTAAGACACAGGGTAATTAAAAATTACAAGGCGGAGGCCGAAGGTTTATCGGTCGATGAAATTGTAACGGCTATCTTCTAGTTGTTTAATCTGCTTTTGTGTTCTCTTTTTGTGATATTTTCTTTCTAATATCCAGGTATCCATGTGATAAATTCTGATTATTAAGTTGTTATTTTATGTTTCATATAAAATGAACTACCTTATTTTATCATATTGATAAAAAAACTGTTCAAAACGTCCCTTTTTTTGTAGATAAAATCATTTAATGAATGTTTTGTTTTAAACTTTAAAAACTCTACTGTTTTTCGTATTTTTGCTACACTTTCAAACTAAAATTCAAGTATATATGGCTTTTGATATTGATATGATTAAGGGTGTTTACGCTAACATGGCCGAGCGAGTGGATAAGGCTCGTGAAATTACCGGCAAGCCGTTAACGCTATCTGAAAAAATATTGTACTCTCATTTATGGGACGGAAAGCCGGGCAAGGCTTTTGTTCGCGGTAAGGATTATGTAGATTTCGCACCTGATAGAATTGCATGTCAGGATGCTACAGCTCAGATGGCTTTGTTGCAGTTTATGCATGCCGGAAAACCTAAGGTAGCAGTGCCAACAACGGTACATTGCGATCACTTAATTCAAGCTAAAGTAGGAGCAGAAGCGGATTTAAAAAGAGCAAACGAAACGAGTAATGAAGTATTTGACTTTTTAGAGTCAGTTTCTAATAAATATGGAATTGGTTTCTGGAAGCCTGGAGCAGGTATTATTCACCAGGTTGTTTTAGAAAACTATGCATTCCCTGGCGGGATGATGATTGGTACCGATTCACACACTGTTAATGCAGGTGGTCTTGGGATGGTAGCCATTGGTGTTGGTGGTGCAGATGCTGTAGATGTTATGGCTGGTATGCCATGGGAATTAAAATTTCCTAAATTAATTGGGGTTAAGTTGACTGGTAAACTTTCAGGTTGGACGGCTCCAAAAGATGTGATTCTTAAAGTGGCAGGTATCCTTACTGTTAAAGGTGGTACCGGAGCTATTGTAGAATATTTTGGTGAAGGTGCAGAGTCAATGTCTTGTACTGGTAAAGGAACCATTTGTAATATGGGTGCTGAAGTAGGTGCTACTACATCAACATTTGGATATGATGAATCAATGGATCGTTATCTGCGTTCTACAGACAGGGCTGATGTTGCTGATGCTGCTAATGCGGTTAAGGAATATCTTACTGCCGATCCAGAGGTATATGCAAACCCTGAGCAATATTTCGATCAGGTTATTGAGATCAACCTTTCTGAGTTAGAGCCTCATTTGAACGGGCCATTTACTCCGGATTTGGCGACTCCAATTTCAGAGATGAAAGAGGCTGCTAAAGCAAATGACTGGCCATTGAAAGTGGAATATGGTCTTATAGGTTCTTGTACCAACTCTTCTTATGAAGATATATCAAGAGCAGCATCTTTGGCTAAACAGGTTGCAGACAAAAAACTTAAAACAAAGTCTAACTTTACCATAACTCCTGGTTCAGAGCAGGTGCGTTATACCATCGAGCGAGACGGATACATCGATACTTTCGATAAAATCGGTGCTACTGTTTTTGCTAATGCTTGCGGACCTTGTATCGGTATGTGGGATCGTTACGGAGGGAATGATGAAGATAAAGACAGAAATACCATTGTTCATTCTTTCAACAGAAACTTTGCGAAAAGAGCTGATGGAAACCCGAATACTTTAGCGTTTGTTGGTTCTCCGGAATTGGTTACTGCTATTGCTATTTCAGGTCGATTGGATTTTAATCCACTAACTGATAAGCTTATCAATGAGGATGGTGAAGAAGTTATGTTAGAAGAACCAAGAGGATATGAATTACCACCAGAAGGATTTGCAGTAGAGGATGCCGGTTATATCAAGCCTGCTGAAGATGGTAGTGGTGTGGAAGTAGCCGTTAGTGAGACTTCTGAAAGACTACAGTTATTAGAGCCTTTTAAACCTTGGGATGGTAAAAATATCACAGGAGCTAAACTATTGATCAAAGCGTTCGGGAAATGTACTACTGACCATATTTCGATGGCTGGACCTTGGTTACGTTTCCGTGGTCATCTTGATAATATTGCCAACAATACTTTAATTGGTGCTGTAAATGCATACAACCAGAAGACAAATTTTGTAAAAAATCAATTGACTGGCGAGTATGGAGGTGTTCCTGATGTTCAGCGCGAGTATAAAGCTGCCGGAATCCCTACAGTAGTTGTTGGAGATCACAATTATGGAGAAGGTTCTTCTCGTGAGCATGCTGCAATGCAACCACGTCACTTAGGTGTTCGTGCGGTATTGGTGAAGTCTTTTGCTCGTATACACGAAACAAATCTTAAGAAGCAAGGAATGTTGGCATTAACTTTTGCCAATGAGGCTGATTATGATAAAATACAGGAAGATGATACCTTTAACTTCGTAGATCTTGAAAGCTTTGCTCCAGATACTCCGCTTACAATTGAGTTGGTGCATGCTGATGGTAGTAAAGATACGATTGTTACAAATCATACTTATAACGATAGTCAGATTGCCTGGTTTAAAGCTGGTTCTGCCCTTAACCTTATAGCGGCTAAAGGGAAGGCTTAATAAACCTTGTGATTCACGATAATTAATTAGGCTCCTTGCTGTTGGTTCGGCAAGGAGTTTTTTTGTCAATTTATTTTAGAGTCTGTGTAAAGTTTATGTAATCGATTCGAACTAATTGAGTGTATATTTTTATTTTAGGTACTTATGAAATTAAATAAAAGTCAGATTTCCAATTTATTTTTCCTGGTATTTATCGTGGTTATTTTGTTCACGCCGCTAGGGACAACGGTAAAGGTATGGGTGAATCGCATCATTGCATTTAGTCCGAGTGTTGTAGATGTCGATGATAGAATAGTGCTTACGGAGTATGACTGGAAGCTTCAGAAAGCAGATACCGGTACCCTTCTTAATTTTGAAAATACCAAAGGAAATGTGGTTCTTGTTAACCTATGGGCAACATGGTGTCCGCCTTGTATTGCGGAGATGCCAAGTATGCAGGCGCTTTATGAGGATTATGGTGATAAGGTGTCATTTCTTTTTGTTACCAATGATAAGGAAGCGTCGGTTGCAAAATTTATGACTGAGAATGGATATTCTTTCCCGGTATATTTTGAACGCTCCCAAACTCCGGTTGAATTGTATTCGCGATCTATTCCAGCAACCTATTTAATTGATAAAAAGGGTAATATTGTTATCGAAAAAACCGGTGCTGCAGATTGGAACAGTGATGCGGTACGAAAACAGTTAGATCTATTGCTACTTCAGAAGTAAAACAATGTGTGTTGTACGGGTGATGGATTATGAAGTCTTGACTTCAAATACTTTTGTTTAAGTCTTGTAGAGGGGTTTTTGAGTTCTTCTTATATGTACGGGGATGTAGCATGTGAGTAGCATCGTAAATGCATACATTATATCTTCTACGGGAATCGTAAGCAAACGTATCCCGAGATTTTCTTCATTATTATACCAGACTACCTGAGATTCAATTGCACTTCCTGTCAAAAGTCCGTTAACAACAAAAAATGGCAGTAGGATAACGATAAAAGTCAGATAGAATTGTTGAAGGATAGTTGGGAATTTTATAAGCGTAAAACTCAGGAGGATTACCGCGTACAGGTAGTTTGTAAAGGTGTAGGCGCGAGAAGTGTTTAACAGGCAAAGAATCGCGCTTATAATTATAATCCCGATAGTGAGGTTACGGGTAGTGTTGCTGCTGAGCTTAATTCCGGGGTAGAATTTGGTTAAACAAAAATGCGTGAATATACAGGCAAAAGGAATGCAAATAAAAAACAACCACTCTTCAATCGGAAGTCCTAATAACCTTTTGCCAATTAGGTATTGATCGTTAAATCCCCAAAATCCGTGCTGAGTAAAATAAACATCCCAGGGTATAAATATCGCCATTGTTAAAGCAATACCGAGGAAGACGGATTTAAAATAGCGGTTAAATTTAATTTTTGAATGAAAGCTAAAAATGAAAGGAATGGCCATTGAGCCGAGGTCCAGAATAAGGTATAAGCTCTTCATATTTATTTAGCTTCTTTGTAATATTTAAAGGGAACCCAAAGCATGCCAAAACATTCTCCATCATTTTTTCCGAGATGTTTATGGTGCATTTTATGAGCTCTTCTTATGGCTTTAGCGTATCTGTTATTGGCGTTTCTGAATATTTTAAATCTTTGGTGAATAAAAATATCATGTACCAAAAAATATGTTGCACCATAGGTGAATATGCCCAGACCAATTGGGAGTCCCAGCCAAAAACCTTCAAAGCTCCACAGATAAAATAATATAATACTGATGGCTGCATAAAAAAGAAAAAAGGCATCATTCCGTTCGAACCATGAGTCGTGATCTTTTTTATGATGGTCTTTGTGTAATTTCCATAAAAAGCCATGCATTACGTATTTATGAGTAAACCATGCCATAAATTCCATAATGCAAAAAGTTGCAATAAAAACACCGATCCAGATAATTGTATTCATGACAATAATTAAAATATGTTGAGTTTATAATTTACATAAGATTTGGCTAACAAACCAAACTTTTGGTAATTTGGAACACGAACTCTTTTAGATTGAATTTGGCGTGCAGATGATTTTTTCAGTTTGTCCAATAATTTTTTGTAATATCTGTATGCTGTATAAACACCAAATTTAGCTTCTTTTGGTAATACGAGGATACCTTTAAAGGCTTTTTTAAAATCTTCTTCAATTTCTGCAATAATTTCGAGTTTAGTTTCGTTCGTGAAGTTTTCGGCAGCATTTGGAAAATACGACCTGTTCAATACTTCCATATCATCTTTTAGATCTCTGAGGAAATTTACTTTTTGAAATGCGGATCCAAGGGCTTTCGCTGCATCTTTTAGTTCATTATATTTTTCCTGATCTCCTTTTACAAAAACTTTTAAACACATTAATCCCACAACATCTGCCGAACCATAAATGTATTCATGATAATCAAGATCGGTAGTGTAGGTTTGTTTGGAGAGATCCAATCGCATGCTTTTTAGAAAAGAGGCAATAAGATCGTAGTCAATACTGTACCTGTGTACGGTATGCTGAAAGGAATTTAGAATTGGATTCAAGCTTATTTTGTCTTTAAGGGCTTGATCCAGATCTGATTCAAATTTGTTAAGCAGCATTTCTTTGTTGTAGTCGTGAAATGAATCTACTATTTCATCAGCAAAACGTACAAACCCATAGATGTTATGAATGTCTTGCCGTATGGAAGGAGCGAGCATTTTTACTGCCAGGGAAAACGATGTGCTGTAGGTTTGAGTGACTCTTTTGCTACAGGCGTAGGATACGGTGTCGAAAAGTGTTTTCATGTTTTATTGGTGGTGTTTGTTAATTAGGTCTGCAACCAGTTTTCCTGAAATAAGCGATGGAGGTACTCCGGGCCCCGGAACTGTTAACTGTCCTGTAAAGTATAAGTTACGAACTTTTTTACTTTTCAGTTTTGGTCTTAGAAAGGCTGTTTGTGTCAGCGTGTTGGCCAGGCCATAGGCATTGCCATTGTACGAATTGTAATCTTTGATGAAGTCGTTCACGCAATAGGATTCTTTAAATAAAATATTATTTCTGATCTCCTGATCCGTAATTTTTTCTAATCGTGTGATAATGGTTTTAAAATATTCTTCTCTTAGTTCTTCTGTGTCTTCCAGGCCGGGTGCCAATGGAATTAAAAACGTTCCGGACTCTTGACCTTCGGGGGCAAAAGAGGGATCTGATTTAGAGGGGAAACTAGCATAAAAGAGTGGTTGCTCAGGCCATTTGGGTTCGTCGTAAATTGCTGCTGCGTGCGCATCAAAATCTACGTCAAAGAAAAGTGTATGATGCGATACGTTTTTCAGTTTTTTATTAAATCCTACATAAAAGAGAAGTGAAGAGGGAGCAAATGTTTTTCTTTTCCAATAAGCCTCTGAATAATTTCTGTATTTACGATCCAATAGCGTTTCTGTATGATGGTAATCGGCTCCGCTAAGCACAATATCAGCTTGTATAAAATTGTTATTAACTAAAATACCTGTGGCTTCTTTGTCCTGAACCTTGATTTTTTGCACATTGGCTTTGGTTTCTATTTTAACGCCCAGAGAAATAGCCAGGAGTGTCATAGCCTGAACAATGCTGTACATACCCTTATTCGGATGCCAGGTTCCCAGTCCGAAATCTGCATAATTCATAAAATTATAGAAACTGGGGGTAGCGGAGGGCTTGGCGCCTAAAAAGAGTACCGGGAATTCGAGAATTTGAACCAGGTGTTGGTTTTTAAATTCTTTCCTCACCATGGCTTTGATACTGCTAAAAAACTGGTTTAGGTTTTTTATGGTTTCAGGAGTGATGAGTTCGAGGGGGGATACCCCAGGTCTGTAAACCAGGTCTGTAATGGCAATTTCGTAGTTCTTTTGAGCCTTTTGAATAAACTTCTTTAGTTTTTTAGAACTGCCTTTTTCTTCATTTTCAAAGGCTTCATAAATCTTTTCCAGGGTGTCTCCTATGGTAATGCTTTTGTCTTTATCGAAATAAACCTGATAGGCCGGATCGAGCTTCATCAGTGAATAATAGTCTGAAGGTTTCTTGTTGAAGTCTGCAAAGAAACGTTCGAACACATCGGGCATCCAATACCAAGTTGGTCCCATATCGAAGGTGAACCCATCTTTTTTTAATTGACGGGCTCTGCCACCTGTTGAATTATTCTTTTCAAATATGGTTACTTCGAAACCCGATTTTGCCAGATAACAAGATGCAGCAAGGGAAGAAAACCCGGAACCTATAACAATTGCTTTTCTATTCATGTTTAACAAATATAATATAAAGTTAAACAAAAAAAGCTTAGGTAAAAAAAATTATAATATTTCTAACACTTCTTGAATAGATTTCAATAATCTAACGTTAGGTGGTATGGAGCTTAATTTTAAATCGTGAATCTGCTTACCAAGAACCCACAGCGCTGTGTCTTTACCCATAAGTTCATTAAACTGTTCAAAATAAGTGTAGATCCTTTCTACAGTAGGTTCAACAGTAAAATAAGATATAAAGGTTACATTTTCGTGATTTTTCTTGATGTCTTCCAGGCTTTTTAATGGCACTGTTTGCCCGAGATAAATCGATTTATATCCGTGAAGATTAACCTCGTAGTTCAGATACAGTAATCTAATTTCATGAATTTCATTTTCTGGCAGGTAAAGAACGAAGGTTTTATTATGGCTAGGAGCTTCCTGGTACAGGTTTTCTGTATTGATTAATATTTTTTGCTTTATAAGGTTCGAAATAAAGTGTTCCTGAGCGGGTGATATGGTATTTGTTTGCCAGAGAAGGCCTATTTCGTTTAAAAGGGGTATAAAGATCTTGTAGAAAATCTCTCTGAAGCTTTTTTGGTTAAGCAGGTTGTTATATGTTGTGTAAAAGAGTGATTGATCGAAATTGATCATTGCCATCTTGAACTTATTCATATAATCGTCTGAGGATCGATCATTATTTAAGATCTCACGTACAAGTACTGGTATCTTTTCTGCGCTTAATTCAGCAATTTTGGAGATCTTATATCCATGTTGATTTAAAAAGGATATGTTCAATAGTTTTTGCAGATCATCCAGGGTGTAAAATCTAATATTTGTTTCCGTGCGTTTCGGAGCTAGCAGGTTGTATCTTTTTTCCCATATACGTATGGTATGTGCTTTGATACCTGAAAGGTTCTCCAAATCCTTAATGCTGAATGTTTGTTTTGTATTGTTCATCATTTAAGAAGAATGATTAAACAAATTTAATAAAATATTGACTTTAAATGGGGATTTTGTTTAAAATTTTACGAGAAATATTAAAGGAAAGTAATTTTTTGTGCCCACGACTGGATTCGAACCAGCACGTCCTTGCGGACACCACCCCCTCAAGATGGCGTGTCTACCAATTTCACCACATGGGCCAGACAATTATGTCAAAAATAAAAAAAGTTAAGCATTAGCTCAACTTTTTTTTAGTGACTTGACTGGGGCTCGAACCCAGGACCCTCTCCTTAAAAGGGAGATGCTCTACCAACTGAGCTATCAAGTCTAAATTAATTAAAGCCTATGTTTGAAGGCTTTTGTGACCTGGCTGGGGCTCGAACCCAGGACCCTCTCCTTAAAAGGGAGATGCTCTACCAACTGAGCTACCAGGTCATTGCTTGAATGCGGGTGCAAATATAAGACCTATAATTTATTTTTCAAGCCATTTTTAATATAAATTTGCTTTTTTTTGCAGGCAGTTTATTTAACCTGCTGTATTTTAATAATTTGTTTAAATATGAATATTGTTTTATTAGGTTATATGGGGTCCGGTAAGTCGGCAATCGGGAAGTTTTTAGCTAAAAATACTGATTTAGACTTTTTAGATTTGGATTCATTCATAGAAGAAAAGGAAGGTAAAACCATACGTGAGATATTTTCTGACCACGGAGAAGTCTATTTTAGAAAAAAAGAGACGACTTATTTAAAAGAAGTTTTGGAGACGGAACGTAAAAAGATAATTTCTTTAGGTGGAGGAACGCCATGCTACGGAAACAATATGGATTTAATTTTAGAGGCCACTGATCATGTTTTTTACTTAAAGGCTTCTATTGAGACATTGATTGGCAGGCTGGAGAAGGAGAAGGAGCAACGTCCACTGATAAAGGATTTAAATAAAGAAGAATTGCCCGAGTTTATTCAAAAACACTTGTTTGAGCGTAATTTTTACTATTTACGGGCAAAACATATTATTAACGTTGATAAAAAATCAATTGAAACACTATCCGGTGAAATTCAATCTTTACTAGTGTAAAAAGACAGCATCATTGTTTTCTTCGAATACAACTTCGACATGTTCTTGTAGGGAAGTAGAAAGTGAGATGCCTTTAAAATCTGCTTTTATCGGATACTTTTTGTGGTTTCTATCGACCAGAACCACTGTTTTAAATTTTTTCAGAGGGACGTTCAGGAAGTGTTTTACACCATAAATGAGCGTTCCTCCGGTATTTAATACATCATCTGCCAGTACAATGGCTTTGTTTTGGTAAGCAGTTTTATCTAAGCTGGTGGATATTGGTGCTAATGGATTTTGTTTATCGATAACTACTTCGCAAATCGTGGTTTTGATGTCGGCGATTTCATTGAAGGTTTGTTGGAGCTTTTTAGCAAAATCAAGTCCTCCTTTTGCAATCCCGGCGATAATGATCTCATCTTCTTCTACAAATGTTTCGTATATCTGATATGCAATACGCTTTATTTTATGTTGAATTTCATCGTGGCCGAGTATTTTATTTTGCGTAGATGTCATGTGTTCTTGTTTTTAAAGTGTCTGTTTTTTTTCAAAAATAAAAAAGAGTTCGTTTCCTTGTCGTGGTTTAATCGAGTTATAGCATTTTTCTAATGTTTTTATATTAAAATAAGGATCGAAAGTTTTTTCATAAGCCGTCTTGTTTCCTCCGAATGGCGGGCCTTGGTCCGTTAGGGGAAAGTTAAATAGTAGTCCGGCTATTTTTCCATTCGGATTTAAAAGTTCATAGGTTTTCCTGGCGTAATCAAGTCTTAAGTCCGGATCCAAAGCGCAAAAAAATGTTTGTTCGATGATTAGATCAAATTTCAGGTGCAGGTCAAAGAAATCCTTGTGGATAAGTTGCTCTCCAGGGAAGCTTTTTATTCGTTTAGACAGGTTGGCGAGGGGGGTAGAAGCAATGTCAATCACATATACATTCTTAAAACCTTTTTGAAACAGGTATTCAGCCTCATAGCTATTGCCAGCTCCCGGGATTAAGATTTTAAGGTTTTTATTGGTTAGTTGATCGATATAGTTTTTGACAGGTGTCGAGATTTCTCCAAGGTCCCATTGGGTCTCTTTGGTTAGGTATCTGTTTTCCCAGTATTCTTTATTCAGTTCCATGTTCTATATCATCATTAACAAAGTCATCAATATCTCTACGATCTTTTTTGGTAGGTCTTCCGGTTCCCTTTTTACGATAATGTTCTTTGGCATGCTTGAGAAGCTCAGCATGATCAAATGCTTCTTTGGGAGTGGTATCGTGCCTGTAAATATCAACAAGTTTGGCTCCAACCCGATTCGGCGGTATATCCAGCACCGTAAGCTGGTATTCGATCTGATTTTTCCGAACGATCAGTTTGTCGGTTGGAAATACTTCTCTGGAGGGTTTTACTGCCTGTCCGTTTACCCTGATATGGCCTTTTTTACAAGCTTCGGTTGCCTTATTTCGGGTTTTGTAATACCGTATACACCACAAATATTTATCAATTCTCATTTGGTAAACAAAAAATTTCGTTAATGCTTCAAGCAAAAATACGAGAAAATACTATCTTGCGTGCTCTAAAATATCGAAGAAGATGAAGATACGCAAACTATCTGCTTTACTAATACTTACTACAATTTTCATTTCGTGTAATAAAGATGACGATGGAGGTGAAACTACAGTTGATCTGAGAGATCCCCAGGAGGTGTCTGAAGAGAATGATGCTGAGATCGTTGCCTTCCTGGAAACGCATTTTTATAATTACGAGGAATTTGAAAATCCGCCGGCAGATTTTGATTATAAAATAGTAATTGATACGATCGCGGGGGATAATGCAGGTAAAACTCCAATGATTGATCAGGTTGAAGTTCAGTCGTTAGAACATGCGCCTGATCCTGATGAAGCGGCTGTAACTCATAAGTTGTATACCCTGACGGCTAGGCAAGGTGTTATTGATGAAACACTAACAGTTGCAGACTCTGCTTTGGTTCGATACGAGGGAAACCTTTTAAGTGGCGATGTTTTTGATTCGAGAGAAGTTCCGACATGGCAAAACTTACCGAGTTTGGTAAGGGGGTATTATACCGGTGTAGTTAAATTAAAGAGGGGTACAGGATTTGTAGAGAATTCTGATGGTTCTGTAACTTTTAATAATGATTACGGTGTTGGGTTGATTATAATGCCTTCTGGATTGGCATATTTTGGTGCTGCCAGATCAGGGATTCCTTCTTATTCTCCAATTATATTTAAGATTGATATGTTGGGAATGCGTTTAGAGGTTGATCATGATCAGGATGGTATTCCTTCTTATCTGGAGGATTTAAATAATAATCAGTATTTGTTTGATGATAATACCGATCTTGCGTGGGAGCTTAAAAATGGCTATTCTGTGAATAATGGCGTTGCTAACTTTGTGGATACCGATGATGATGCGGATGGTACTTTAACCAAGAATGAGTACGATATTAAAAATAATGTCACCGGCGAATTTGAGCCTGATGGAATACCAGACGATACCGATGGTGATGGGATTCCGGATTATTTAGATAATGATTAATTAAAACCGGTTCTTTAAGATATACAAAGGGCACCTTGAAATGACAGGGTGCTTTTTTTATTTCTATACTTAAGTAGCGTGTCTGAATAGGTGCTTTGAGGGGTGTCTTACTTTTTGGGAAATAAACATTCATGATGTTATTCAACGTATAAAGGATTTGTTTTAGTAGCCTGGAGGTGTGTTAACTGTTTTATGCTCTTGTCAGGGGTCTGTTGACTCACCGCTATTGAAAAAGATGTGTACCTGTGCCAGGCTGTTGCCTTGAACTGTATTTCGTCTTATCTCATCTTTTGCGATCTTTTTGATAGAGGTAACTCCTATCAGTGAGAATACATCGAATTCACACCAACTTCCATGGAGCATTTTGAGGTAAAATGAATTTGTTAGCAGAAGCCGGTTTTGTTCGGTAGTTCTCTTTAATAGCAGCGCAGCAGGTCTATGCGTCTGATCGGGTATATAGGCGTGTATAAATAGGGGATGAAAGACGACAGGAGCGTAGTGTATAAAAAAAACGTCTTTCGTGATAGAAAGACGTTTTTGTTTTATAGAGATAATAATGTTTATCAGAGTCTTAAAGAAACTCCCAGAACCAATTGTTCAGGACGGGTGTCTACTCTATCTACTGCACCATCGACAATATTATCATTGATAAAAGTAGCTTCGTTATCCGAGAATCCTCGGTCGTATCTTAAATCGATACCGATATTTCCGAGGCTGATACCAACTCCTATGTTCATTCCGATGGTAAAGTCATTTTCAACATCTTCCATGGTTATTCCGTCGAATTCTGTATCCAGGATGTATTGAAATGCCGGGCCAGCGAATACTTCAAGCGGGCCTAGTATTTTATATCCCAGTAAAACAGGCATGTCAAGTTTGCTCATGTCGAACTTGTCTCCGTTATAATCACTTTTAGTTTTGGTATAAACCAATTCAGGTTTAATAAATAAGGATCCGGTAAGGTTGCCTTTACCGAAAAATCCGAAATGGTAACCAACATTTGCGGAAGGATCTTCATAGATATCTGCCGCATCGTCAAAATATTTACCATTTGAGTTGTAGTTAAGTCCTCCTTTGATTCCCCATCCGGAGTTTGTTTGGGCCATAATGGTTGTACTTGCCAGTACGAAAAATAATAAAAGTGTTTTCTTCATAATGATTTTTTTGAGTTTGAATTAATAACAGGTAGGGTCACAAAAACCCTACCAATTATTTATTTTCTTTTCAACACTTTTACAACGGCCTCTTCAATGGCTTTATTGTTAAGTCCGTATTTTTCCATTAGCTGAGCTGGAGTACCACTTTCACCAAATGTATCATTGGTAGCTACAAACTCCTGAGGTACAGGATTGTTTTTCACTAGAACTCTTGATACACTTTCTCCAAGTCCTCCTAAGAAATTATGTTCTTCACAAGTTACAACACATCCTGTTTTAGCTACAGAGGCTAAAATGGCTGCGTCATCCAATGGTTTAATGGTGTGGATATTGATTACTTCAGCAGAAATACCTTTTGCTTCTAAAGCTTCTGCGGCCAATAAGGCTTCCCAAACCAAGTGACCTGTAGCGATAATAGTAACGTCGGTACCTTCTGTTAACTGAAGTGCTTTTCCGATTTCGAATTTCTGATCTTCCGGAGTGAAGTTAGCTACTGCCGGTCTTCCAAAACGCAAGTAAACAGGTCCTTCGTGTTCAGCAATTGCAAGAGTTGCCGCTTTTGTTTGGTTGAAGTCACAAGGGTTGATTACAGTCATTCCCGGTAACATTTTCATCAGTCCGATATCTTCCAGAATCTGGTGAGTAGCACCATCTTCACCTAGTGTTATACCAGCATGTGAAGCACAGATTTTTACATTTTTACCAGAATAAGCGATTGACTGACGTATTTGATCGTAAACTCGTCCGGTTGAAAAGTTCGCGAAAGTACCTGTAAAAGGTATTTTGCCTCCGATGGTCATTCCCGCAGCAAGTCCCATCATATTAGCTTCTGCGATTCCAACCTGGAAAAAGCGCTCTGGATTCTCTTTAATGAAATCATCCATTTTCAAAGACCCTACCAAGTCGGCACATAATGCTACCACATTCGGATTGGTTCTTCCTAATTCAGTTAAGCCAGCTCCAAAACCACTACGGGTGTCTTTTTTCCCGGTATCTATATATTTTTTCATTGTTGCTTGTGTCATGTTTAAAAAATAAAAGAGGTTAATACTTAGTAATCACCAAGGGTTTCAGGATTTTGCTCTAATGCGATAGCTAATTGTTCGTCATTTGGAGCTTTTCCGTGCCATGCGTGCGTATGCATCATGAAATCTACGCCATTACCCATTTCTGTATGTAGCAAAATACAAACCGGTTTTCCTTTACCTGTACGTGTTTTCGCCTCTTTTAGACCTGCTATAATAGCTTCCAGGTCATTTCCTTGTTCTACTTCCAATACATCCCAACCAAAAGCTTCAAATTTCGCTTTTACACTTCCCATTGGCAGAACATCGTCGGTAGCGCCGTCAATTTGTTTCCCATTTAGGTCGACTGTAGCAATTATGTTATCTACTTTTTTAGCAGACGCATACATAATAGCTTCCCAGTTTTGACCTTCCTGAAGTTCTCCATCACCGTGAAGGCTATATACAATGTGATTGTCGTTGTTAAGTTTTTTAGCTTCAGCAGCACCTAAAGCTACAGACATACCTTGTCCTAAAGATCCTGAAGCGATTCTAACGCCAGGAAGTCCTTCGTGCGTAGTTGGGTGTCCTTGTAAACGTGAATTGATTAAGCGGAAAGTGTTCAATTCCTCAACAGGAAAATATCCTTTTCTTGCTAGAACACTGTAGTAAACTGGAGAGATGTGACCATTGGATAGGAAAAACAGGTCTTCACCAATTCCATCCATGTCAAACTCTTCGTTTAGTTCCATGATTTCGTTGTAAAGAGCTACAAAAAACTCAGTACATCCTAAAGAGCCACCGGGGTGACCCGAATTTACTTTGTGAACCATGCGCAAAATATCTCTGCGAACTTGAATCACTAAATCGTTTAGTTGTTGTGTATCAGGCATTTTTATTCAAAAATTTTTTCGGGGCAAAAGTAAGTTTTTTATTGATGGCGAACAAAGACCTTGTGCTATCATTTTATAACTTTAGTATTTGTTTGTGAAATATTTTACAAATTAATAGCGGTTTATATAACAGCTAGTTGTTTATCTTTGCCGACATTGAAGGATTATTTATGAAATTTGACTTAAAAGGAAAAGACCAGGGAAGTAAGGCCAGAGCTGGGGTTATCACTACCGATCACGGTACCATCGAGACCCCAATTTTTATGCCTGTAGGTACGGTAGCCTCTGTAAAGGGGGTGCATCAAAGAGAATTGAAGGAAGATATCAATCCGGATATTATTTTAGGAAATACCTATCATTTGTATTTAAGACCTAAAACAGAAATTCTTGAAAAGGCAGGCGGGCTACATAAATTCATGAACTGGGATCGAAATATTTTAACTGATAGTGGTGGATTTCAGGTTTATTCTCTGTCTGGGAGAAGAAAAATTAAAGAGGAAGGTGTAAAGTTTAAAAGTCACATCGATGGTTCTTATCATGTTTTTACTCCGGAAAATGTAATGGATATTCAACGAACCATTGGTGCGGATATCATTATGGCTTTTGATGAATGTACACCTTATCCATGTGATTACCGTTACGCCAAGAGTTCTATGCATCGTACACACCGGTGGTTAGACCGTTGTGTTAGTCGTTTTAATAATACCCCATCCAAATATGGATATGAGCAAACGTTGTTTCCTATTGTGCAGGGTTCTACCTATAAGGATTTACGTTTGCAATCGGCAGAATACATTGCTAATGTAGGAGCTGAAGGAAATGCCATAGGGGGATTATCGGTTGGGGAGCCAGCGGAAGAAATGTATGAGATGACCGATATAGTATGTAGCGTGTTGCCGGAGGATAAACCCAGGTATTTAATGGGGGTGGGTACACCTATTAATATATTGGAAAATATAGCATTGGGGGTTGATATGTTTGACTGTGTGATGCCGACCAGAAATGCCAGAAACGGGATGTTGTTTACTGCCCACGGAACCATTAATATTAAAAATAAGAAATGGGAAGATGATTTTTCTCCCATTGATGAAATGGGGATTACTTTTGTGGACACCTATTATTCTAAAGCTTATTTACGTCATTTGTTTGCTGCTAATGAGTACCTGGGAAAACAGATAGCTACCATTCATAATCTTGGTTTTTATCTTTGGTTGGTAAGAGAGGCTAGAAAACATATCTTAGCAGGAGATTTTTATGAGTGGAAAAATAAAATGGTAAAACAAATGGACAAAAGGCTATAGGATGAAGATCATAGACTGGTATATACTAAAAAGGTATTTGGCGACATTTTTTGTGATGTTGTTGCTTTTTGTTCCCATCGGAATTATGGTTGACGTTTCCGAGAAGGTTGACAAAATGATTGCCCGAGAGGTTCCTTTCGATGAAATAGTGAATTATTATATAGATTTCACATTTTATTTCGCCAGTTTACTTTTTCCGATATTCCTTTTTTTGTCTATCATATGGTTTACTTCAAAGTTGGCTAATAATACGGAGATCGTTGCCATATTGAGTTCGGGTATCTCTTTCAGGCGATTTTTATATCCTTATCTAATGGGGGCTTCCATTATTGCAGTAATTACTTTTGTAATGGGAATGTTTATTGTTCCCAATGCCAGTAAAGGATATAATGATTTCCGATACGAGTATCTCAAGAAGAATAAAAATATACGGAAAACAACGAATTTATATAATCAGGTAAACGATAATGATTTTATTTATCTGAGTCATTTCGAGCCAACCAATAAAATTGGCAGGGATTTTACTTTAGAGCATTTTGAGAATAATGAATTGAAGTATAAGATCTCGGCTGCGAGCATTCGATGGATTGATAAGGATTCTGTATACCGTTTACGGAATTATATGAAGCGAACCATCGGGGGTGGAAATGATATCATTGAAACAGAGCGAAGGGTAGATACTGTATTCCCGTTTAATCTTGACGACCTTACGCCTGTGTCTTATATAGCCGAAACCAAAAACCTTTTTGAGCTGAATAAGTTTATAGAAAAAGAGCGCAGAAAAGGATCTCCGAATATCAACAGATATTTAGTTGTGAAATATAAGCGTTGGAGTTTACCGGTTTCAGCTTTCATTCTTACTATTATTGCGGTTGCGGTATCTTCGATGAAAAGAAGAGGAGGAATGGGTGTTAATTTGGCCTTAGGGATTTCTTTGGCATTTATATACATCTTTTTTGATAAAATATTTGGTACGATGGCGGAGCAATCTGGATTTCCTCCATTATTAGCGGTGTCGATACCCAATATTATGTTTGGAATCTTAGCTGCATACCTATTAAAAAATGCTAAACGATAACTTAAAGAATTACCTTCACCTCCATTTTATAGTATTTATTTGGGGGTTTACCGCGGTCATTGGAGCCTTAATATCACTAGATGCCACACCCTTGGTTTGGTATCGTATGTTGATGGCTGTTGGTTTTATCGGTATTTATTTATGGATAAAAAAGATTGACTGGAAGGTTCCCAGGAAAACCTTGATAGGTTTTATTATAGGAGGTGTTATAATCGCCTTGCATTGGGTTACTTTCTTTAAGGCTATAAAGGTGTCTAACGTTTCTGTGACCCTGGCTATGATGTCTACAGGTTCTTTTTTTACAGCCATATTGGAACCGATCTGGTACAAGCGCAAAGTTATTTGGTACGAAATATTTTTCGGTTTAATCGTGGTGGGCGGATTGTACATCATTTTTGAGGTCGAAACCGAATACGTGTTGGGGATAGTGTTGGCATTAACAGCAGCCTTGTTATCGGCTATCTTCACTTTAATAAATGGTAAGTTTATTCAAAGCTATAAGCCTTCAGTGATTTCTTTTTATGAGTTATTCAGTGGAGTTGTTTTTTTAAGTTTTTATTTGTGGTTTACCGGAGGGTACGGCACCGATTTTTTTAAAGTTTCAGTCTCTGACTGGGTTTATTTAGGTCTGTTGGCTTCTGTGTGTACGGCTTATGCCTTTATAGCGTCTGTTAAGGTGATGAAATTCATTAGTCCTTACACGGTTATGTTGACCATTAATATGGAGCCTGTATATGGTATAATTTTGGCATATCTGGTGTTTGGAGCGGAAGAGAAAATGAGCTCACAATTTTATGTTGGAGCAACGATAATACTCCTGACGGTTATAGTTAACGGGGTTTTGAAAAATAAAAGAAAAAGAAAAAGTACAATGTTTTAGGCAATAACATTAAAGTTTTATATTTGTGGGCTAACTAAAACCAATATTTATAAATAATAATGGAATATTTAGATTTCGAATTACCTATTAAAGAGCTTGAAGAGCAGTTAGATAAATGTAAAGTGATAGGCTCAGAAAGTGATATTGATGTTACAGATACTTGTAAGCAGATAGAGAAAAAGCTTAACGATACCAAAAAGGAGATATATAAGAATTTGACTGCATGGCAGCGGGTTCAACTTTCCAGACATCCTTCAAGACCTTATACCCTGGATTATATTAAAGCATTATTTGGAGATACATTTTTAGAGTTACATGGTGACCGAAATGTAAAAGACGATAAAGCGATGATCGGAGGATTAGGGAAAATAGGAGATCAATCTTTTATGGTTATCGGTACTCAAAAAGGGTATAATACGAAAACGCGTCAATACCGCAATTTTGGGATGGCGAATCCTGAAGGGTATAGAAAAGCACTTCGATTAATGAAGATGGCAGAAAAGTTTGGTATTCCGGTAATTTCTCTGATAGATACTCCGGGTGCATATCCTGGAATTGAGGCTGAAGAGCGTGGGCAAGGAGAGGCCATTGCCAGAAATATTCTGGAGATGACGCGCTTAAAGGTTCCTGTAGTTGTTATGATTATTGGAGAGGGAGCATCAGGAGGTGCCTTAGGAATTGGAGTGGGTGATAAAGTAATGATGCTTGAAAACACCTGGTATTCTGTAATTTCTCCGGAATCTTGTTCTTCTATTTTATGGAGAAGTTGGGAGTATAAGGAGCAAGCGGCAGAGGCGTTAAAACTTACTGCAAAAGATATGAAAAAACTTAAGTTGGTTGATGAAATTATAAAAGAACCACTTGGAGGAGCACACTCAAATAGAGAAGCTACTTATAAAGCAGTTGAGAAAGCAATTCTAAAAAATTACGACGAACTTAAAAAGTTATCACCAGAAGAACTGGTAAATTCTCGAATGGATAAATATGCAGAAATGGGAGTCTACAAAGGCTAACTACTGTTATTCTTAATAATATTGAAAAACCGAAGTTTTTTACTTCGGTTTTTTTTAACTTTATTAACAAAGAACTTGAGTTATTAACAGGTAATGAACACCCAACCTGTTAATTGTTAGTCGTTTAAAATTGAATATTTATTTTATCATTTTTCTACATTCGCAACTATGGAAAAAACAAACCCCATTTCTGGAGTTAAATTAGACAAGACGAATATAATCCATCTTGAAAAAGGGAAAATTCCACCGCAAGCAACTGATTTAGAGGAGGCTGTGTTGGGAGCTATGATGATAGATAAGAAAGGGGTAGATGAGGTAATTGATATATTATCACCGGATGCATTTTATAAAGAGGCGCATCGACATATCTTCGAGGCGGTTGTTCAGTTATTTGAATCTTCAGAGCCGATAGACTTATTAACAGTTTCGGCGCAGTTAAAGAAAAATGCCAAGCTGGATGTGGTTGGCGGTGATTTTTACCTGATTCAGCTTACTAAAAAAGTATCTTCTTCTGCACATATTGAATTTCATGCGCGAATTATTCTACAGAAATTTATTCAGCGATCTTTGATAAAAATATCAAGTGAAATTATCGAAGAGTCTTATGATGAAACTACAGATGTTTTTGACTTACTAGATAATGCTGAAGCGAAATTATACGAAGTTACTCAAGGAAACATTAAAAAGTCTTCTGAGACAGCGCAAAGCTTGGTGATGCAAGCTAAAAAGAAAATTGAGGAGATATCGAATAAAGAAGGACTGAGTGGTATTCCTACAGGTTTTGATAAACTGGATAAATTAACTTCAGGTTGGCAACCCAGTGATTTGATTATTGTAGCAGCGCGACCTGGTATGGGTAAAACAGCATTTAACTTGTCGATGGCAAGAAATATGGCTGTTAACTCTAATATACCTGTTGCCTTCTTTTCATTGGAGATGTCATCAGTACAGCTTATAACACGTTTGATATCATCTGAGACCGGACTTTCGTCGGAAAAACTGAGAACCGGAAAATTAGCGGATCACGAATGGAAGCAATTGAATGTAAAGGTTAAAAACCTGGAAAAAGCTCCATTATATATAGATGACACCCCTTCACTGTCCATATTTGACTTACGTGCAAAGGCAAGACGTCTTGCTTCCCAATTCGGCATAAGGCTAATCATTATTGATTATTTGCAGTTGATGACGGCAGGTGGTACCTCTAAAAATGGTAACCGTGAACAAGAAATATCCATGATTTCGAGAAACCTGAAAGCCCTGGCAAAAGAACTGGATGTTCCGGTTATTGCCTTATCTCAGCTTTCACGTGCTGTGGAAACCAGGGGTGGTAGTAAAAGACCATTGCTTTCCGATCTTCGTGAATCTGGAGCAATTGAACAGGATGCCGATATTGTATCATTCATTTACCGACCTGAATATTATAAAATTGAGGAATGGGATGATGAGGATCGAAGTCCTACACAAGGTCAGGCTGAATTTATTGTAGCAAAACACCGTAATGGTGGATTAGATAACATTAGGTTAAAATTCATTGGAGAACTAGGTAAATTTGATAACTTAGATGACTTTGATACACCTTTTGAGATTCCTTCGAAAATGAATGAAGATGAAGAGAATCCTTTTACTACTAAAAATTTACCAAGTGCTGATGAGGCATTTGGGAGTAGTATGAATGAAGGTTTTAATCCTAATGATGATGACGTTCCATTCTAAAAATATGCTGGCACTGACTTCTTATTTCAACAGGAAGCAGTGCTTTTTTTTTCTTTTTTTAATTTTTTCCACTCTTAAATCATTTGCTTCTTATGTGTTAATCCCAATGGATGCTGAACATCAGCAAAACCATTTGAAGGCTTATGGTATAACCTATTGGGTCCTGGAACAGGACGTTAAAGTAAAATGGCTTTTAAATTACAGGGGTGGCGCATTCCTTATACCAGATTTTGATGACTTACAGAAAGAGTGCAAGATCAGGGGAGTTTCGTATGAGTTGATTTCAGATTCCAAGACAGAAGAAATTCTAAAGGGTATTTCGAGCCCTGCAGTGAATCAGGAGTCAATTGTATTAGAGAAGGCCCCCAAGGTTGCTGTTTACTCTCCTAAAGGAAACCAGCCTTGGGATGACGCTGTAACTATGGTATTGACTTATGCAGAGATCCCATACGATGTTATCTATGATGAAGAGGTACTGAATAATGGACTTTTACTATACGATTGGCTTCATTTGCACCACGAAGATTTTACCGGGCAATACGGTAAATTCTATGGCGCTTTCAGAGCTACTCCATGGTACATTGAACAAAAAAAGGAAGCTGAAGCCTTAGCAAGTAAACTGGGGTATAATAAAGTTTCGGAAGAAAAGCTGGCAGTTGCTCTTGCCATCCGCGATTATGTAGTTGGTGGAGGATTTATGTTTGCCATGTGTTCGGCGACAGATAGTTTTGATATCGCTTTATCGGCCGAAGGGGTTGATATCTGTGAAGCCATGTTTGATGGTGATCCATCCGATCCAAGTTACCAGCGTAAAATAGATTATAATAAGACTTTTGCTTTCACCAATTTTACTTTAGAAAGGAATCCACTGGCTTATGAATTTTCATCAATAGATATGACTTCAAAGCGTCATGTTCCATTTGAGCGAGATTATTTTACACTGATGGATTTTTCCGCTAAATGGGATCCGATCCCCACGATGCTTTGTCAAAATCATACTTCATTGGTAAAAGGTTTTATGGGGCAAACAACATCATATAAAAGGGATGAAATTAAGCCAATTGTGTTAGTTATGGGTGAAAATAAAACGAATGGAGAAGCTCGGTATATACATGGAATTAAAGGTAAAGGCTTTTTTACCTTTTACGGAGGTCATGATCCAGAGGATTACCGTCACCGTGTAGGCGATCCTAAAACGGAGCTTGAGTTACATCCTAATTCTCCCGGATATCGGCTTATTCTGAATAATATATTATTTCCGGCAGCCAAGAAAAAGGAACAGAAAACATAGTCTGTAAAAAATAGAAAAGCGAGGTGTTAACCTCGCTTTTTTTGTTTGTATACTTATGAGAATTAATCGTCAGCTCCGTATTCGAAATACATTGCCCAGTTATTACCAGGGAAGTCACATCCATCACCCCAAGCGGTTTCAGAACCACATTCTTTACATGGAATGTGAATTGGAATGAAAATAGGTTGTGAGTTGTCGGTAGGAACCAACAGTACAGCAATGTAATCGCCGCAACCAGGCATAAAGTCAGCACCATTCTGCATGGCGGCATCAACAATTTCCTGTCCTTTTTCTTCACTCCAGTCATCACCTAAGAATGCGCAAGCAGAGCAGTTGGCATCATCAAGTAACTCCCAGATAGCCCATTGAATATCTCCGAAGGTATAAGTGCCTCCGCTTGGGCTGGCTTGTCCTAAGAATCCTTGATTCATGATCCAGTTTACCAAATCGATATTACCTGGATTTTCGATAATTCCATCAGGAAGATCTTCATACGATGCATATACATCGGCATCAAAACAATGACCTGCATCAAGTGATCTGTCAACATCAGCACACCAGGCTCCATAATCACCGGCTAACCATGATTCTCCATCAATGGTTACGTCGAAATAACTGTTGGCTGCATCGGCTCCTTTGGCGGTGGCACATACGCTAACCATTGCTGGTAGAGCTTCGGTAATATCTTCAGCAGTGGTTTCCTCACAGGTAACAACAGCATGAACGGCAATGAAGGTTCCTTCAGACATTGCAACCACGAATTCTTCACCGGTTGTACAATCGTAGTCTTCATTAATTTCGAAATGTCCTATTTGTGGGTTGCCACCTCCATTAATAGGAAAATCTTCAGGAACTGCTTCTACATCAATATGAATTTCACTCATGCAATAGCCATCATCTGTTGAGACATTAATGATATAATTATCACCATCTTCTGTAACGGTAACTTCTCCTACAGGTGTATGTTGACCAGCATATAAAATGGTTGAAGTTTTGACACACTCCTGACTCATGTCAAAAGTAATTTCTTTGTTTGCCGTGCGGATGTTCTCCGTATCTAATACTTCGCCGGAGGTAAGTTGATCGGAATCACAACTAATAGAACCACACGCGATAATGATGCCGCATAGAACGGCACAATAACGTAAATACAATTTTCTCATAATGAAAAGTTTAATTGATTAAAAATTTAATGTTATGTGCTATTAATCAATTTCGGTTAAATAAACCGTAAAGGTGGGGTAATAAGTTGAGCCAAAAATACTTAATTGAATTTCTGTAGGGTATTAATGACGATGAAATCTAAGATTTATCGATGTAATTAATGGGAGTTTTACGGATTGTATTGATTAATGACTCTTTTTCTTTTTCCTGAAGACAACACAGGGATCTCATTTACGTATTCAATGATTATCTGGGCATCCTCTCCGAGTAAGGACTTAAAGTTTTGCCTGAATTCATCTTCTTTTATAAATTCTTTTTTGTAATTCAGTTTGATGAGATACTCTGAGGCACCCAGTTGTATGAATTGATATTGATTAAAATATTCGTAATAATCCTGCATTTTAGGATATATGGCATAAGGAGACAATAGCTCACCAGAAGTAGTATATACAGCATCCATTTTTCTTCCTTCTACTTTTATCAGCACCTTTTCGTTATTTACAAAACCGTAACTGGCAAGATCTCCGGTGTCATATCTAATTAGCGGCATTGCATAATTATAGAGGTCTGTAACCACAATTCGACCGACTACCCCCGGTTTGGCAGGAACGTCTGACTCCAGGTCTAATATTTCAACAAAATAGGTTCCCCAATTGATTCTAAAAACATCACTTTCATTGTTTTCCTGTTGGGCGATAATGCCTAATTCTTCATTTGAATACCTGGAAACGATGGGAGCATCAAAATATTTTTTAACTGCCGTTTTGGTAAAAGGACTTAGGCTGTCTGAATTAGCTATAAAAAAATGGGCGTTGGTGTTTATGGGTTCATAATTATTATCTTCCAGATAATGACATATGGTTTCAAGTGAAGAAGCGATGCCGATAAAACTTTTTAAAGAGGTGTCTTTTTTTAGCCTTTCTATAATTCTTATTATATCTTCTTCAGAGAGTTTGCTGATGTCTACTTTGGTAACATTTTGCAGGAAGCTTTTCATGCGACTTTTAGTTTCCCCTTTCCAAAGGCGAAAATAATACAGGCGTTCACCAACTTTATATCCGTTTTTTTGAAGAAAATAAATCGTATCGGCAGTATTCCTAATTCTTTTTTCGGAGTTGTGGAAAATGGTAAAAGGTATACCGGTTGATCCGCTTGTTGTTACTTTGTGAATTTTACTATTGAGATATTTTATCGATCTAAACTTTTCAAAGTTTTCGATAACAATATTTTTCTTAATCACCGGAAAATCTTCTAAGGATGAATAGCTATCATACTTCGAATAATAAGGGGTGGTATTAACAGCATGATTTAAGAGCTTTTTAAGCAATTGCTCTCTTCGGTTAATAGATTCTTTTGCATCTAAATCGCGTAGGATAAATTCAATATCCCTTAAATGATGCCTTATTTTGTTTCCTTGAGTGAAATCAAGACCCCAAAATATTTTATTCCGTATCCAATTGCCTATTCTCATTTCCTAAAACCTCTAAACACTATAAATTTATCTCAATAAATTGGAAGCATTTATATAATAATGAGTAAATACCATTTTTATCGATGTTCACACAAGATTTTATCCGACTGAGAATTTAATTTTAATACTGGTTTAAATATGATTAAATGGTTATTCTTCGATACTGACTTGGCGCAATTCCTTTGACCTTTTTAAAAGTGCGATTGAAATAAGACAGGCTATTAAAACCAGAGCGGTAACAGGCTTCAGAAATTGACTTTTGAGGTTCGGATTCATTGAGAACCTTGCAAGCGTAATTTATTCGGAGTTCATTTAAAAATGCTATAAAAGATTTATCGGTCTTATTCTTGAAGTATCTGCAAAAGGCCGATTTATTCATGCCCGACATATAGGCGATTTCTTCTAGTGCAAGCGGTTTTTGGAAATTTTCCATGATGTGCTGTATCACTTTATTCAGTCGGACATCTTTGACTTCATAATTTAATAACCAATGCTTACTGCTCAAAATGAATTTGTCTTCGATGTTATGCAGCTGATAGAATAGATTCAAAAGTGCAATACCATTTTCATGAATTGTATTGGTATTCATTTTGTCTAAAATTTGCATGATTGGATAGGTTGCCTGACTCCTGAACAGAATTCCCCTTTTGCCTGTATCCTGTAACTTTTTTATGTAAGAAAAGGTATTGCCGGAAGCTTTGTTGAATTGGAGTGTATCTTCTTTGATATGAATTACATAGGCGAGAGAATAATTATCATCTTGTTCTTCTTGCCTTGTGGAGTCAAACATATGCGGAACATTGCTTCCGATATAAAAAATGTCATTTTCCTTAAAGCTGCCAATGTAATCACCGGCATATAGGGTTCCAGTTCCTTTTACAATGTAAACAATCTCTGTTTCAGGGTGATAATGCCATAATTTGAGAAACTCTTTCTCTTTGTTTTTTGATACTTTTATGTCGCTGTCTAAATTTTTCTGAAGAAAATGCAGTTTCATGTCACCTATGATTGTGAATTCGTATAATTACATAACATTTGCAATTAATAGTTCGATTATGCAAATATTGTACAAGTATAAGCAAATTTAGTATAATCTATAAGGAGCTTTTAGGCTTAATTTTGAAGTTCTTTTAATTTAAGATAAAAAATACATTGAAAAATTATTTAATTATATCGCCTGAAGATAATGTAGCGGTTGCATTGGAAGATTTGAAACCTGGAGATAGTATCACTTTTCCCGATGGTTCTTTTTCATTAAAGGAGTTGGTTCCTGTGAAGCATAAGTTTGCCCTGAACGACTTTAATATTAATGATAGAATTATAATGTATGGGGTTCCGGTGGGCAAAGTTTTGAAACCAATTGCAAAGGGTGAATTGATAACTACGGAAAACATAAAGCATGAGGCAGCGACTTATGCATTTCAAAATAAAGAATACCAAACTCCCAAGGTTGATATTTCTGATTTAAAAGAAAGATCTTTTTTAGGGTATCATCGTTCAGATGGCCAGGTTGGAACGGCAAACTATTGGATATTCATTCCCATGGTATTTTGTCAAAACAGAAATTTAAAAGTGCTTAGGGAGGCTTTTGAAGCGGAACTGGGATATAAAAAAGAAAATCCGTACAAACTACAATTGAAGAAACTTGTTTCAGGGGAGTCTGCTGAAGTTTTTGTTGAAGATGTTGAAAAAGCTTCTGAAAAAGTATTTGAAAACATAGATGGGATAAAGTTTTTAACTCATGAAGGAGGTTGTGGAGGTACGCGTGCTGATGCAGAGGCCTTGGTAAATTTATTGGCCGGATATATAAAAAATCCGAATGTTGCGGGGGCTACGGTGATGAGTCTTGGATGTCAGCATGCTCAAATAAGTATGATTCAGGAGGCGCTGACAAAAGATATTAATTTAGAAAAGCCTGTTTTGTATTTTGAACAGCAACAGTTTAGTTCAGAAAAAGAAATGCTCATGTCGGCAGTAAATAAGACCTACAAAGAGCTTTCAGAAGTTAATAAAATTACTCGTAAGCCTGCACCTTTGAGTAAATTAACCCTGGGATTGGAATGTGGAGGTTCGGATGGCTTTTCCGGAATTACGGCCAATCCATTAATAGGCTTGGTGTCGGATAAGATTAATGCCCTTGGAGGAAAAAGTATTCTGTCGGAATTTCCCGAATTGTGTGGAGTTGAACAAGATTTAATAGATCGCAGTCCAAACCGGGATATTGCTGATAAGTTTATACATCTTATGGAGAGCTATAATAAAAAGGCTCATGAGGTGGGGTCAGGTTTTGATATGAACCCATCTCCCGGAAATATTAAAGATGGTCTTATTACGGATGCTATAAAATCGGCTGGAGCTGCAACAAAGGGAGGTCGTAGCGCTATTGCTGATGTACTTGATTATGCCGAATATGCAACTGAGCAAGGTTTGAATCTATTGTGTACTCCTGGTAATGATGTTGAGTCCACTACAGGACTTGCTGGCTCTGGTGCCAATATGATCTTATTTTCTACCGGACTTGGAACCCCAACAGGAAACCCTGTTTGTCCTGTAATAAAAATTGCCTCCAATTCTATGCTTCCGGCAAAAATGAAAGATATTATAGATTTCGATGCTGGTAAGTTGGTGTCTGAAGGCATATCTCAGGAAGAATTGTCAAATCAATTAATAGAATTAATAATTGAAATTGCCAGTGGTAAAAAACAAACCTGTGCAGATAAATTAGGACAAGATGATTTTATTCCCTGGAAAAGGGGGGTATCCCTTTAAATTAAAAACCAACCAATGATGAA
The DNA here is from genome assembly GCF_900116365.1 of Zhouia amylolytica. Classification (GTDB taxonomy): domain Bacteria; phylum Bacteroidota; class Bacteroidia; order Flavobacteriales; family Flavobacteriaceae; genus Zhouia; species Zhouia amylolytica. The sequence goes on from NZ_FPAG01000003.1 coordinate 375,439, forward strand.
AAAAGTAATAGGTACCTTGTTATTCTTTTTGGCCATTGCTCAAGTCATAAGCGCTCAGCAAAAATACGAACCTTCTAAAGAAAATCTGGAAGCTCGTGAATGGTTTCAGGATGCGAAATTTGGAATGTTTATCCACTGGGGGGTATACAGTATATTAGGAGATGGCGAATGGGTAATGAACAATCAGAATATTCCTGTTAACCGCTATCAATTACTTCCATCTTTTTTTAATCCTCAGGATTTTGATGCGAAGGAGATTGTGAGCCTGGCTAAAAATGCAGGGATGAAGTACATAACTATTACTACCAAACATCACGATGGTTTTGCCATGTATGATTCAAAAGTGTCCGACTATAATATTGTAAAAGCAACTCCGTATGGTAAGGATATTTTTAAAATGCTGGAAGAAGAATGTGAAAAGCAAGGTATAAAGTTATTCGCTTATTATTCACAATTGGATTGGCGGGATTCTGATTATTTTCCAAGGGGAAGAACGGGTGTAAAAACCGGTCGACCAAACGAGGGTGATTGGGAAGCTTATTTGGAATTTCAGGATGCCCAGATCAAGGAGCTTGCTGAAAATTATAATATCGCAGGTTTTTGGTTTGATGGATGGTGGGACCAACAGGATAAAAGCGATAAAAACAATCCAAAGAAAACGAAGATTGATTGGCATTTAGACAGAACTTATAAGATGATTCACGATGTTGATTCGGCTCTTCTTATAGGGAATAACCATCATGTACTTCCATTTGAGGGAGAGGATTTTCAAATGTTTGAAAAAGATTTGCCTGGAAAAAACACGACTGGTTTCGGGGGAACCGAAATTGGAAGGCTTCCACTTGAGACTTGTGAGACAATTAATCATTCCTGGGGTTTCAATTTACAAGACGGTAAGCATAAATCGATTAAAACACTAATCCAGTATCTGGTGAAGGCAGCAGGAAATAATGCAAATTTCCTTCTTAATGTAGGGCCTATGCCAAATGGGAAGATACAATCAGAGCATAAAGACAGATTGTTGGCAATGGGAGATTGGATTCGCGAAAACGGAATGACTTTATATGGAACCAGAAATGGGCCAGTCTCTATAGAAAATGAAATAGTCTCTACTCAAAAAGGGAAAACAATTTACCTGCATATTCTTGACCCGAAAGATGGAAACATTGTTATTGATGGTTTTAAAGGGAGGATAAAAAACATGAACTTTTTCAAGGATCAGTCAAAGCTGAAATTTAAACTCAAAAGCGACCAATTAATGATAGCGATCCCGGAAAATAAGCAAGATGAAATTGATACAATAATTGAAATAACACTTAGATAATATGTCATTTAGTTTAAAAAATAAGGTAGCGATAGTAACTGGAGGTGCAAGTGGAATTGGGAAAGCGATTACCACCAGATTTGCGGCCTCTGGTGCCACAGTACATATGCTTGAGTTTAGTGAAGAAAATGGGAAGCAAGCTGTTGCAGAAATTGAAAAAGAAGGGGGAAAAGCTGTTTTTCATCAGTGTGATGTATCGAATCATTCGCAGGTAAAAGAAATTATTGATGCTATCGCGAGTGAACAATCTATCGACATTCTTGTAAACAATGCGGGAATTGCGCATGTTGGTAATGTTGAAAACACCACTGTCGAAGATTTAGATAGAATTTATAATGTAAACGTGAAAGGGGTGTACAACTGTATATATGCGGTAGTACCTCATTTAAAGAAAAAAGGCGGGGTTATTCTGAATATGGCATCCATCGCTTCATCTGTGGGTATTTCTGATAGATTTGCATATTCGATGTCAAAGGGAGCTGTACTTACCATGACATATTCTGTTGCTAAGGATTATTTAGAAAGTGGTATTCGTTGTAATTGTATTTCTCCAGCCCGGGTGCATACACCTTTTGTAGATGGTTTTATTAAAAAGAATTATCCAGGTAAAGAAGACGAAATGTTTGATAAACTTTCTAAAACGCAGCCAATAGGTAGAATGGGTAAACCCGAGGAGGTGGCCAATCTGGCACTTTACCTATGCTCTGATGAAGCTTCTTTTATTACAGGTACAGACTTTCCAATAGACGGTGGATTTATAAAATTAAACGGATAACTATGTTAAAAAGACTTTGTTTGTTATTGTTGTTAGCACTGATGAACTCAAATGTTTATTCACAAGAGCACAGTGTTGATCCATTAGCGCAGAAATTACAGGAAAGACCATTCCCTGAATGGTTTAAAGATGCGAAATTGGGGATTTTTATTCATTGGGGATTGTACTCAGTTCCTGCTTATGGAGGTAAGGAGTCTTATTCTGAATGGTTTTTAAGAGGGTTGCAAACGAATGATCCGATTCGTACGGAATACATGAAGAAGAATTTTGGGCCTGATGCAACCTATAAAGATTTGGCACCACATTTTAAAGCAGAACTGTGGGATCCTCAGGAATGGGCTCAATTCTTTAAAAAAGCGGGTGCGAAATATGTGGTGCTGGTATCAAAACACCATGATGGTTATGCACTATGGCCGAGTAAATTTAATCGTAATTGGAATAGTGTAGATGTAGGTCCTAAACGCGATATTGTTGGGGAGTTAACAGAAGCGGTAAGAGAAGAAGGTCTTAAAATGGGATTGTATTATTCGCTTTCAGAATGGAATCATCCATTACACAGATGGTATACGGATCCTCATGATAGTATTGGAAGATATGTAGAAGAATATATGATTCCGCAGTTTAAAGAAGTGATAGGTACTTATAAGCCGTCATTGATTTTTTCTGATGGTGAGTGGTTCAATACAGCCAAGCAATGGCATGCTGCAGAATTAATAGATTGGTATTATAATTTGGTGGGCGATGAAGCTATTGTAAATAACCGTTGGGGCCATGGATTGGATGTTGGGTTTTTAACGCCGGAATACAGTGCCGGAATTAAAGTTACAGATCGTCCCTGGACTGAAGTGAGAGGGATAGGTCGTTCATTTGGACTCAATAGAAATGAAAATCTTGAAGCCTATGGTACCTCTGCAGAATTGATTCACCGGTTCGTTCAAACTGTTGCCAATGGTGGTGGGATGATTATTAATGTCGGACCAAAAGCGGATGGTCAGATACCATTAATTCAACAGGAAAGATTGGTCGATCTTGGTAATTGGCTTGCATTAAACGGAGAGGCTATTTATGGAGCACAACCTTATATCGTTCAAGAACAAGAAAAAGATGTTCAAGAAGAACGTATTGATTCTGTTATTAAATTTAACTGGGTACGTAACTCGCCGGTAAAAGGTATTAAAGAAGATTATTTTACTGCCGAATGGAATGGGTATATCGTAGCTCCTCAATCAGGGAAATTTAATTTTGAAGTGAAGGCAGATGATGAAGCAGCTGTATGGATAGATGGCAAGGCAGTTATAAATCAAAATATTATAGCAGAGGGAAGTGACTCTGAAGTTATGGAGGCTAAAACAGGTGCTGCCACACAAGGTAGTATTAAATTAAAAAAAGGGAATATTTATCCGATCAAAATAAAGTACAAGGAAAACAAGCAGAATGCACACGTGTCATTGTTTTGGAGTGCAAAGGGGCTTGATAAAGAAGTTGTTCCCTCTGATGCCTTTTATGTTGATATAAATAAAAGCGTTTCAGGTCTTAAAGGAGTATACACTTCTAAGAAAACCTATCTGTGCTATACCCAAAATAATAACAATACATACGCGATAAGTTTTGAATGGCCTGATGACGAATTGATTTTAGAAATGCCGAATCCGGGAATGAATGCTACAATCAAATTGATTGGATTGGAGAAGGACTTGCGTTGGAAATATGAAAATGGAGCTGTAAAGGTAAATACCTCTGAAATTAAATATTCTGAATTGCCTTCGCATATGGCGTGGACCTTTAAAATCAGTAAATAATGCTAAAAAGGATTCACCTGTTATTTTTGGTCATGATTATCATGCTGGGTTCATGTAACGTCAGCGAATTAACGCTTTATGTGTCTCATAGTGATGAGGCAGCTCAAGATGATCATGCTTTTCGTACCATTGAAGATGCCATGGAAATGGTTTCCAGACTTCGAAATGAGGGCGAAAAGTCACCTATTACAATATCCATAAAAGAAGGAGATTATTATCTGAGTAAACCAATTCTTATCACCCCTGATTTAGGGTCGCTTAACCTTAGAGCAGCATCTGGTGCCAAGGTTACTATTAAGGGCTCTGAATTACTTGATTTGTCATGGCAAAAAAATGAAGGTCAATTGTACGTTTCGGCCTACGACGATGATCGTATTATTGACCCGTTGTATATCAATGGAATTAAGCAAGTTTTGGCGAGATATCCAAACTACAAGGATGGAGATCTGCATTGGAATGGTTATGCTGAAGATGCAATCGATTCAGTTCGGGTTCAGGGTTGGTCGGATCCTGCCGGGGCTTTGGTTCATGCATTGCACAGTGGTGAATGGGGAGGGTTTCATTATAAAGTAACAGGTAAAGAAAATGGGAAACTTTCCTTAACCGGAGGACATCAAAACAACAGACCTTCTAAGATGCATAAAACCTATAGAATGGTTGAAAATGTTTTTGAAGAACTTGATACTATTGGAGAGTGGATACATAAAAACGATACGATTTATTATTACCCAATACCGGAGGTGAATCTGGCTGAAGCCAAGGTAGAAGTTCCTGTGCTTAAGCATTTAATTGAGGTGAGGGGAAGTGAGAAGGAATTTGTAAAAGACATTACGATTGAAGGAATACGTTTTGAGCATACAGCCAGAACATTTATGGAAAATTATGAGCCCTTACTGAGAAGTGATTGGACCATTTACAGGGGAGGTGCCGTTTTGTTGGATGGCGTAGAACGTGTGGAAATAAAAAATTGCGATTTTACCGATCTTGGGGGAAATGCCATTTTTGTTAGTAATTATGCTAAAGAGGTTGCTATAAGTGGGAATCATATTTATCGTTGTGGCGGTTCGGCAATATGTTTCGTTGGAAGTCCGGAAGCGGTTCGTTCGCCTGCTTTTCAATATGGTGAATTTGTACCATTAAACGAAATGGATCTTACCAAGGGCCCAAAGTCTGATAAATACCCAGGTACATGTTTAGTGTCTGATAATTTAATACACGATATTGGAACAATCGAAAAACAAACTGCGGGGATTCAAATTGCCATGGCAATGGATATAACCGTGCGTCATAATAGTATTTATAATGTTCCGAGGGCAGGAATTAATATTGGTGACGGAACGTGGGGTGGACACATCCTAGAATATAATGATGTATTTAATACGGTGTTGGAAACCGGCGATCATGGAGCTTTTAATTCATGGGGAAGAGATCGGTTCTGGCACCCTAACAGAAGTTATATGGATAGTTTGGTGAAGGAAAAGCCGGAAATGCCATTTCTCGATGCTATTCATACTACAATAATTAGAAATAACCGATTCCAATGTGACCATGGATGGGATATTGATTTGGATGATGGGTCTTCTAATTATCATATATACAATAATCTTTGTTTGAGTGGAGGTTTAAAACTACGAGAGGGGTTTGACAGAACAGTCGAAAACAATATTTTGATCAATAACGGATTCCATCCTCATGTTTGGTTTGAGAATAGTCAGGATATATTCAGAAGAAATATCGTTTTCAATAGCCATAGGGATATTCGTTTAGGTGCATGGGGGAAGGAAGTAGATTACAACTTCTTTACAACAGCCTCAGACCTGGCAAAAGTTCAGGAGAAGGGAGTGGATAGTAATAGTATAACCGGAAGGGTGGCATTTGAAGATCCTGTAAATGGAAATTATAATTTGAAACCTGAATCTGATGCTTATAAAGTGGGATTTGAAGATTTCGATCAAAGTCAATTTGGAGTACAAAGTACACGATTGAAGCCATTGGCGCAATCACCTAAAATACCACAGCTAATAGATGATCTCGGGGGCGATACCGATAATACTTATACATTGTTAGGTGCCCATATGAATAACATTCGTACCATGGAGCAAAGATCTGCTGCAGGACTTGATGAAACTCGTGGCGTTATTATTCAAGATTTTGAAGCCGGTAGCGATTTTAAGACATCGGGATTCTTAGTAGGTGATGTTATTCTGGAGTATGAAGGATTTGAGATTAAAAGTATGACCGATTTGTTAAAGTCTTATGAAGGGAGTAAATGGAAAAGCGCTGTTCAGGTTGAAGTGTTTAGAAATCAACAACCAATCAATATTACACTTAAAATTAAATAGTATACCCATGAAAGAAAAAAGTTTAATAATTGGAATATTTGTCAGCGTTTTGTTTATCGCATCGTGTTCTAAGGTTAAGGTGGCCGAGGAGAATTTGATGCTGGTAAACAATACAATTACGGTTGATACTGATGATACGAAAGACTCCATTGTTTTAAAAGCAGCACATGTAGTTCCTACTCCGAATCAGTTTGAGGCTCAAAAAGATGAATTCATAGCATTTGTGCATTTTGGTCCAAATACCTTTACCCGAAAAGAATGGGGTGATGGAATGGAGGATCCAAAAATATTCGATTTAAAAGAGTTGGATACAGATCAGTGGTGTGAAGCCATGAAATCTGCGGGGATGACAAAAGTTATTCTTACGGTTAAACATCACGATGGTTTTTGTTTGTGGCAAAGCAGATACACGGACCATGGCATTATGTCTACTGGTTTTCGAGATGGAGAAGGAGATGTTTTAAAGGATTTATCGAAATCTTGTGAGAAGTATGGTTTAAAACTTGGAGTTTATCTTTCTCCGGCCGATCTGTATCAGATTGAAAGCCCTGATGGACTATATGGAAATTTAAGTAAAACTACAAAAAGAACGATCCCAAGACCTGTTGAAGGTCGTCCATTCGAAAACAAAACAACATTTGAGTTTGAGGTGGATGATTACAACGAGTATTTTTTAAATCAATTATTTGAGTTACTTACGGAGTATGGACCGGTACATGAAGTTTGGTTTGACGGAGCTCACCCGAAACGTAAAGGAGGTCAACAATATAATTATTTAGCCTGGAAAGAGTTAATTCAGACGCTCGCTCCTAAGGCGGTTATTTTTGGAAAACAAGACATCAGATGGTGCGGTAATGAAGCTGGTGCCACCAGAGATACCGAATGGAATGTCATTCCATATAAAGAAGATCCGAATGATATGAATCGTTTTGGAGATCTTACAGCAAAAGATCTGGGAAGTAGAGAAAAGTTATATGAAGGGAAATATCTACACTATCAACCAGCTGAAACCAATACTTCAATCAGAGCGGGATGGTTTTACAGAGATGATACTGATCAGGAAGTTAGAGGTGTAGACGATGTTTTTGATATGTATGAGCGTACTGTTGGCGGTAATTCGATTTTCTTGTTGAATATTCCTCCTAATAGAGAGGGGAGATTTTCTGCAAGAGATGTTGAGGTGTTAAGAGAAGTTGGTGAGCGTATTAAAGAAACCTATACTGAAAATAAACTTGCTGGCGCTATGGGTGCTTCAGAGGTGTCAGATGACAATGAAGACACCTATGTTGTATTAGATCAGGTTAATAATGTAGTTGAATTAGAAACTGCTGAACCAGTAACAATTAACCGTGTAGTTGTTCAGGAAAAAATTGATACCCATAGTGAACGCATCGAAGCGCATACACTGGAGGCTTTTATTGATAATCAGTGGCAAACGATTACCAAGGCTTCAAATGTAGGTTATAAAAGAATATTGAGGTTTCCGGAAGTTACCTCGAACAGGTTTCGTATAAAAGTAGAGAAGTCTAGATTTAACCCTGCGATTTCTTTTATAGGGGGGTATTATTATGAATCAAGACCACCACAGCTAACCATTTCAAGAACCATTGATGGTCAGGTAACTATTACACCTAAAAAAGATGGCTTTAGCTGGAAGCCTCACGGTGAAAATGTTCAGGAAAATATTAATTCTAATCTGGAAATCAGATATACTACAGATGGTTCAGATCCTAACAGAAGTTCGGATGTATATGATAAAGCATTTGACCTTCCTTTTGGTGAGGTGAAAGCTGTAGCTTTTGCTAAGGATCAGCAAGGTGATGTTACTTCTGAAATATTTGGGATTATCAAAAGTGGTTGGAAAATTACAGAAGTGGATAGCGAAGAAGAAAAACATGCTTCGGATAAAAGCATAGATGCCTCTGCAGCAACGTATTGGAAGTCGAAAAAAGGTTCAGCATCACATTTTATAATTGTTGATTTAGGAAAGGAAGAAGAGTTTAATGGATTCGCTTATACTCCACAGCAGGAAAATGCTGAGGGAATGCTTGAAAAAGGGGTGTTCTCGGTAAGTAAGGATGGAAAGAACTGGCAACAGGTTTCAGCGTTTGAATTCGGGAATCTGATAAATGATCCGGTAACCAGGAGGTTTAATTTTAAGAACCCTGCTGTGGGAAGATATATTAAAATTCAATCGACCAGGATAGCCGGAGGTGATAGTAGCTTGGCAATAGCTGAATTGGATATTATCAAATAAAAGCAACGACTTATGAGAAAGATATGGGTTTTTGTTTTAATAATGATGCTACTTTTCGGTAGTGAAAAGCTTACAGCACAAAAAAAATACGAGCCAACATGGGAGTCTATAGACAGTAGAAAAACTCCGGATTGGTTTGGTAATGCTAAGTTTGGAATATTTATTCATTGGGGACCTTATTCGGTGCCTGCCTGGTCTCCTAAAGGGACTTATTCTGAGTGGTACCAATATTGGCTTCAGAACAAAACCCTATTTGGTAATGGTAATTTTAAAGGTGATGAGGTAGTTAACTATCACGAAAAAACCTATGGTAAGGATTTTACTTATTATGATTTTGGTGAAATGTTTACGGCAGATCTATTTGAACCAGATGCATGGGCAACTTTATTTAAAAACTCTGGAGCTAAATACATCGTGTTGACCTCTAAGCATCACGATGGTTATACCCTCTGGCCAAATAAAGAAGCCAACGACAGGGGCTTTGCCTGGAATAGTATGGAGGTTGGAGCTAAAAGAGATCTCGTTGGTGAACTTTCAAAATCTGTTAAAGCTGTGGGCCTTAAAATGGGATTGTATTATTCCCTTTATGAGTGGTACCATCCATGGTGGCAGCAGGATAAAGAACGATTTGTGAATGATCATTTCCTGCCTCAGGTTAAAGACCTGGTTACTAAATATGAGCCAGATGTATTATGGGCAGATGGAGAATGGGATATGGATGCTGACAAATGGAAATCTAAGGAATTATTAGCTTGGCTGTTTAATGAATCTAAAGTGAAGAATTCCATCGTTATAAATGATAGATGGGGTAAAGGTGTGAGGAAACATCATGGAGGTTTTTTTACCACGGAGTATGAGTCTGAAGCTCCAGAATTTACTCGTCCCTGGGAAGAATGCCGAGGAATGGGTTTTTCTTTTGGTTATAACCAAAATGAAGATGCCCAAGATTATAATTCATCTAAATCTCTTGTGTTAATGCTTATTAATGTGGTAAGTACAGGAGGTAATTTACTATTGGATATTGGACCGGATGCCAGGGGGAATATACCGCCGATTATGCAAGATCGACTTTTAGACATTGGTAAATGGTTAAAGGTAAATGGCGAAGCTATATATAATACAAGACCCTGGAAAGATTCTTTCCAATGGTCTAAAGGTGAGCAAAACTATAAGCCTAAACAACACTATTTGGGTGGCGATTTTATATTGAAGCAAACGATAGATCCTGAACCGGGTTATGCTGTGAAAGAGTTATTTTTTACTCAAAATGATGAGGCTTATTATGTGATTCTACCAAAATGGTATCCAAAGGAAATAATGATTAAAGGGTTTGAATCATCTAAACCTAGTAAGGTTACGTTTTTAGCAACTGGAGAGGAATTGAAATGGAAAAAGTCAGAGAATAACCTTAGCATACAAATGCCGGAATATTACCCGTCTAAAGTGGAATCAGATTATGCATTTGTTTTTAAAATTTGGAAATAATACAATAATGAAGAGAGTCGTAATTTATTTAGTCATCACTTTAGGACTGGTCTTAACCTTAAGCATTTTTTCATGTAAAGGGAAAGAATCATCACCTAAGGAGGAGGTAAAAAACAGGCAATTACCAAATATCATATATGTCCTTGCCGACGATTTGGGGTATGGCGATATTCAAGCCTTTAATTCAGAAGGGAAAATAAAAACTCCTCATCTTAACAGATTGGCAGAGGAGGGAATGCGATTCACGGATGCACATACTTCTTCTGCAGTTTGTACCCCAACAAGGTATGGTATTTTAACCGGGAGATACAATTGGAGAAGTCCCCTGAAAAATGGAGTTTTAACCGGAACCTCCGAAGCACTGATTCCTAACGACAGGGAGACTGTAGCCTCTTTATTAAAGCGTAACGGGTATCATACGGCCTATATTGGTAAATGGCATTTAGGATGGAACTGGGCGAAAAAAGATGCTGTGAAGGGGCTCGGACCAGGGTGGAATGATACCGATTATGAAAATATAGATTTTGAAGCTCCCATTACCAATTCACCAAACGATCTCGGTTTTAATTATGCTTATGGGCATTCAGGTTCTCTGGATATGGCACCCTATGTGTATGTAGAAAATGAGAAGGTAACTGCACAGCCAAACAGGGTTACAGTAAACAAAAGTAAGTACGGATGGTGGAGAAAAGGACCAACCGGAGCAGATTTTGAACACGAGCAGGTGACGCCTCATTTTTTTGAAAAATCATATCAATATATTCAGGAGCAGGCAAAATCGGAGCAGCCATTCTTTTTATACTTACCATTACCCTCGCCTCATACGCCTGTATTACCAACTGAAGAGTGGCAAGGTAAAAGCGGGATGAATCCGTATGCTGATTTTATGATGATGATAGATGATTATATGGGACAACTTGTACAAGTGATCAAAGAGGCTGGAATCGAAAAAAACACCCTTATTGTTTTTACAAGCGATAATGGATGTTCACCTCAGGCTGATTTTGAGGTGCTGGCTGAATATGGCCACGACCCGAGTTCTATTTACAGAGGTCATAAGGCAGATATTTATGAAGGAGGGCATAGGGTACCATTTATTGTAAAATGGCCTGCTCTTATTAAAGCTGGATCCGTTTCTGATAAAACCATTTGTACTACTGATTTTATGGCTACATGTGCGGCGATAGTTGAGGAGAATCTTTTAGATAGTGCGGCTGAAGATAGTTTTTCAATGTTGCCATTGTTGAAAGATTCCAACACAGATGGATATAAGCGCGAGGTGACCATTCACCATTCAATTAATGGAAGTTTTGCAATTAGAAAAGGAAAGTGGAAACTCATATTCTGTGCGGGATCCGGTGGATGGAGTTATCCAAAACCTAACTCAAAGGATATAGACGCATTGCCTGAATTTCAGTTATACGATTTGGAGAAAGATCCTTCAGAGACTACCAACCTGGTAGGTTCTGAAGCAAAAGTAGTTAATGAATTAAAGTCACTGATGGTTTCAGCCATCGAAAATGGACGAACTACTCCTGGGGTCAATCAGCAAAATGATGCACCTATGAATGGAAAAAAATGGAAACAAATTGAAATATTTAACAAGTAAATATAGCGAACAATGAAATTAATAAGATTTGGAGAGCCTGGAAATGAAAAACCAGGGGTAATTGTAGAAGGAAAAAGATTAGACGTTTCAGGTTTTGGTTCGGATTATACTGAACAGTTTTTTGAAACAGATGGTTTGAATCGTTTAAGCAAATGGTTAGAAGCCAACCAGGGAGATTGTCCACACGTGGATGAAGATGTACGTTTAGGGCCTCCAATTTGCCGTCCGTCGAAAATAGTTTGTGTTGGATTAAATTATGCCAAACATGCAGAAGAAAGTGGTATGGCTATACCGAAAGAGCCTGTATTGTTTTTTAAGTCAACTTCAGCTATAGTTGGGCCAAATGATGACCTGGTTATACCAAGAGGAAGTGAGAAAACTGATTGGGAAGTGGAGTTGGCAGTTATCGTTGGCAAAAAAGCATCGTATGTAACTGAAGAGGATGCGATGGATTATGTAGCGGGATATGCCGTGCATAACGATTATAGTGAAAGAGCATACCAATTGGAACGTGAGGGGCAATGGGTGAAAGGAAAAAGTAATGACACGTTTGCTCCTATTGGTCCATTTTTAGCAACAAAGGAGGAGATTCAAGATCCACATAACTTGAATTTATGGTTGAAACTTAATGGGGAAGAAATGCAAAATAGTAATACTTCAGATTTTGTTTTCGATATTCCGAAGTTAGTAAGTTATATCAGTGAGTTTATGACCTTGTTGCCGGGCGACGTTATATCGACGGGAACCCCTTTTGGTGTTGGTCTTGGACTAGATCCGCAACGTTATTTAAAACCTGGCGATGTAGTTGAATTGGGAATAGAAGGATTAGGTTCAGCTAAACAAGTAGCTAAAGCTTATAAACAATAAATTTTTTAGAATGCAATTTAAAAGGAGAATAATATTGGCTAGTATGATCGTATTATCTTTTTCTTGTAAAAGGGAAAAGACTATTGAAGAACGTTCGAAACCTAATATTATTTTCCTTTATACAGATGATCAAAGCTATAAAGATCTTCACGCACTTGGAAATACGGAGGTTATTACCCCTACCATGGATGCTTTGGTAGCTAAAGGGACTACCTTCACTAATGCTTATAATATGGGAGGCTGGAATGGCGCTATCTGTGTTGCTTCCCGGGCGATGATGATTAGTGGGAGAACTGTCTGGAATGCCCAACAGATCTCTAAAGAGTATAGTCAGAATAAAGCATTGGATAAAACCTGGCCCAGATTAATGGAAAAGGCAGGTTACGAGACATACATGACTGGTAAATGGCATGTTCAGGCTCAGCCAGACTCCATTTTTAATCATGTAGGACATGTTTTAAGGGGAATGCCATTTGATACACCTGAAGGTTATAACCGACCTCAAAATGAAAATGACACCCTATGGCAACCCTGGAAAAAAGAGTTTGGTGGATATTGGAAGGGAGGAAAACACTGGAGTGAATTGGTAAAAGATGATGCCTTATCTTTTATAGACAGTGCTAGTGTTAAAGACAAACCATTCTTCATGTATATAGCATTTAATGCGCCTCACGATCCAAGACAATCACCTAAAAAATATGTAGATATGTATCCTTTGGATAGTATAGAGATACCTGAAAGTTTTTTGCCAGAGTATCCCTATAAAGAAACCATGGGAGCAGGAAAAAATTTAAGGGATGAAAAGTTAGCACCTTTTCCAAGAACCCCTTATGCTGTAAAGGTTAATCGGCAGGAGTATTATGCAATAACAACGCATCTGGATGATCAGTTTAAATTGATTTGGGACAAACTCAAGGATAGTGGTCTCGAAAAAGATACCTATATCTTTTTTACCTCAGATCATGGACTTTCTGTAGGAGAACACGGATTGATGGGGAAACAAAACATGTATGATCACAGTGTACGGGTGCCATTAGTTATTGTCGGACCGGATATACCTGAGGGCAAAAAAGTTGAGCACGATGTTTACTTACAAGATTTAATGGCTACAGCTATTGATATCGCAGCGGTTGAAAAGCCTAACTATATTGAATTTAGCAGCCTCCTGCCTTTTATTCAAAATGACAATAAAAAAGGAACTTACGAGGCGATTTACGGGTGCTATGAAAAGAGCTCTCAACGAATGATCAGAAAAGATGGATTCAAGCTAATAGTATATCCGCGATCGGAAGAAATATTATTGTACGATTTAGAAAAGGACCCATTAGAATTAACCAATATAGCAGAAATGCCTGAGCAGGAAGATCGTGTAAAGGTTCTATTTGAAGATTTAATAGGGCTACAGCAAGAAATGAACGACTCATTGAATCTGCAACCGATTCTCGATAAATGGACCAAGATATAATATCAAATATTTGAACTTAAAAAGGCAATATGAAAGCGTTTAGTAGTAATGTGATTTTCGATTTTAACAGGTCAGTCAAACCATTGGCTTTTGTTTCTCTTCTATTGATTTCCTTGTCGGTTAATGCTAAAATTTGGCTTCCATCCATATTGTCTGATCATATGGTATTGCAGCAAAACAGTAATGTAACCTTATGGGGGTGGACGACTCAAACGGCCGAAACAATTTCCATTTCAACTTCATGGAGTGATAGTGTGTATACGACCAAGGCTTATCAAGGAAAATGGGCACTTAGCATACCAACTCCTGAAGCAGGAGGGCCATTTAATATATCTATAAAGGGACATGAAACGATTACGCTAAAAGATATTTTAATAGGAGAAGTTTGGTTTTGCTCCGGACAATCTAATATGGAATGGTCACCATTGAAAGGATTGGATAATGCAGAAAACGAAATTAAAGCAGCTGATTATCCGAAGATCAGATTTTTTTCGGTACGTAAGAAAAAGGCCGAATACAAACAAGATGATGCTGAGGGGTTATGGGAACTTTGTACCCCCGAAACGATGAAGGACTTCAGTTCTGTTGCCTATTTTTTTGGTCGTGAATTAAATACAAAACTTGATATACCGATTGGATTGATAAACTCTAGTTGGGGAGGGACTCCAGTAGAGGTTTGGATGGAAAAGCAAACAGTAGCATCAAACTCGGATTTGAAAAAGGCAGCCCAACAAATAAAAGATTATGTTTGGTGGCCAAATGCCCCGGGGGTAACTTACAATAGTATGGTGTATCCTTTTTTGAACTTCACCATTGCTGGAACGATATGGTATCAGGGAGAATCTAACAGAGATATTGCGGATAGCTATTATAAATCGTTTCCGTTACTTATAGAAACCTGGCGCGATGCCTGGAAAAAGGACTTTCCATTTTACTTTGTACAGATAGCTCCATTTAAATACGGTGATTCTAAGACAAATCGAGAAGCCGCATTTGTAAGGGATGCTCAATTGAATACTTTGAAAACCGTTTCAAATACAGGCATGGCAATCACAAATGATATTGGAGATCTTACCAATATTCATCCTACGAATAAACAAGACGTCGGTAAAAGATTAGCGCTATGGGCCTTGGCTAAAACCTATGGTGTTAAAGGTATCGATTATAGTGGACCTTTATATAGTGATTACGAGATCTACAGAAATAAAATTTTAGTGAGTTTTGACCATGTCGAAAAATTAATGACCAAACAACGACATATTAGCTGTTTTGAAATTGCAGGTGAGGATAAGGTTTTCTATCCTGCTAAAGCTAAGATTAAAGGAAATAAAGTACAGGTGTGGGCAAAAGAAGTGCCAAATCCTGTTGCTGTTCGATTTGGTTTCACAAACGAGGCTTTGCCAAGTTTATTTGATGAATCCGGTCTTCCTGCATCTGCCTTTAGAACAGATAATTGGTAATTGAAATAAGGTATATGAAACTTCAAATTGGACTTATGTATTTTAAAAAAGTATTTACCTCTGTGTTTATACTTTTTATGCTTATAAATGGATATGGCCAAATTTCCGTTGGCGAGCGCGTTAAAATTGCCTGTGTAGGTAATAGTATCACCTATGGAATGAATGTAGAAAACAGGAATCATAATTCTTATCCAGCTCAGTTACAAGCTATGTTGGGAGATAATTACCTCGTTGAGAATTTCGGTGTAAGCAGCAGAACCTTAACAAGAAAAGGGAATTATCCATATTGGAAGGAGGATGCTTTTAAAAAAGCGTTAGCTTTTAAGGCTGATATAGTGTTCATTAAATTAGGATCAAATGATGCCAAGGCTGTTAACAGGATTCATTTAGAGGATTATGAAAGTGATTATAAAGCATTGATAAATGAGTTTAAGGTTGCGAACCCTAAATCGCGTATCGTACTGATCTATCCATTGCCTTCTTTTCATTCAGACACCACCTATATATGGGAACCGGTTATTAGGGATCAGATCATTCCAAAAATTAAAAAGGTTGCCTACGATACCGGAGTAGAAACGGTAGATATGCATCAATTATTTATGGATAAATCCAATTTGGTTCCCGACAAAATTCATCCAAATTCTTTAGGAGCAACCATAATGGCCAGGCGTTTGTATGAAGTTGTTAAGCAAAGTTCTGTTGAAAAAATAAAGATAACGTCCTCTGAGGATGTAAAAGATATCCGCAGGTCTGATTTTCATGGTTATAACCAGTATGATTTTATATTTAAGGGAAATGCAGTAAAAATAGTTTTCCCAAAAAAGCCGGCAGTGGGTAAGCCATGGATCTGGAGAGCTCGTTTTTTTGGTCATGAACCTCAGACGGATATTGCCCTTTTGGAAAGAGGATTTTATGTGGTGTATAGTGATGTGGCCAATTTGTATGGATCGGATGAAGCCATACAACGATGGAATCGGTTTTATAAGTATTTACAGGAACAAGGCTTTGCGAAGAAGGGAGCTATAGAAGCCATGAGTAGAGGCGGACTCATCGCTTATAATTGGGCGGCTAAAAACCCGGATAAAGTAGCTTGTGTTTATGCAGATGCTCCCGTGTTAGATATTTTGAGTTGGCCAATAGGAAACGGGAAATACAAAGGAAGCTTAAAGGATACCGAACAACTTAAAAAAGTATATGGGTTAACCGCTGATGAGGACTTATATAGATTCAAAGGAAGTCCAATTAACAAGGTGAAGAGAATAGTTCGTGGAAAGTATCCGATGTTGCATGTATGTGGAGCAGATGATGCAGTGGTTCCTCTCGATGAAAATACACAGCCTTTTACTCGGAATATCCGTAATTCAGGTGGCGATATTCGAACCATCTTCAAAGAGAACAACGGACATCATCCTCATAGTTTGAAGAATCCAACCGTTATTGTGAACTTTATACTGGAAGCTACAAACCAGAAGCTGAATCTCGCAGTTGTGCCAGCCCCGTCAGGCGAATTCAGGTCTGGAGCAGGCTGGACTAAAGGTACTGATTGGTGGAAACAGGCTGAAGACATAGATTCTATTTGTGCCAATACAGAGGACGCAGATATATTACTTATCGGAAATTCAATAACGCAGGGCTGGGGTAGTAATCGACCCCATGTGACTTATAAGCCGGGTAAGAGCGTACTCGATTCATTATTCCCAAATGAAAAAATAATCAATGCCGGTATTTCAGGCGACCGCACGCAAAATGTGCTTTACCGAATTAAGAACGGACACTATGAGAAGTGTCGTCCAAAGGTCGCAGTGATAACTATTGGAGTTAATAATTTCATTAATGATGATAATGCGGTTGAAATTGTAGCAGGTATTGAACGCATTGTGGAATTGGCAAGTTCAAAATTTTCATCTCAAACGAAAATTTTGCTTTTCGGACCGCTACCAACCGGTGTAGAATCAGACTCCGATCGCAGAATGAAATATAATACCATTCATAATCATTTAAAAAAGCTATCGCTACCTGACAACGTCATTTACTGTAATCCGGTTGAGGAGCTAACTGATGCCAATGGAACGTTGAATTTGGATTTATACAGTAATGACGGAATTCATCTGAAGCCGAAAGGATATAAGGTTTGGGGTGGATATATCGAAAATAGAATTAAAAATATTCAAACGAAATGAGACTAGATGCCCATCAACATTTTTGGAAGTTTGATCCGGTAAGAGATGCCTGGATTGATGAAACCATGGAGGTTATCAGAAAGGATTTTTTGCCAACTGATCTGGAGCCCATTTTACAAAAGAATAATATTGATGGTTGCATTGCAGTTCAAGCAGATCAATCTGAAATGGAGACGGCATTTTTATTGGATATAGCCCGGAACAATAATTTTGTTAAGGGGGTTGTAGGTTGGGTAGATCTTTTAGCTGATAATGTTGAGGACCGACTTGCACATTTTTCATCAAATAATAAATTAAAGGGTATTCGGCATATTGTACAAGCAGAACCCAACGACTTTATGTTGAGGTCTGATTTTCAAAATGGGATTAGCAAGCTTAGCCAGTTTGACCTTACCTATGACATATTGGTCTTTCCAAGGCAATTGCCGGCGGCCATTAAACTTGCGGAAAAATTTCCTGATCAAGCTTTCGTATTGGATCATATTGCTAAACCTGCAATTTCTTCAGGGATGGATAGAGAATGGCAGTCAGATATAAAGGAGCTTGCTACATGTGAAAATGTGTATTGTAAGGTATCAGGATTAGTTACCGAAACAAAAGATTTTCAATGGAGAGCGGAAGAGTTCACTCCTTTTCTGGATGTGGTTTTTGACAGCTTTGGAGCAGATCGATTATTATATGGCTCTGATTGGCCCGTATGTTTATTGTCTTCGCCATACGAGACTGTTTTGAAGATTATAGAAGATTATGTACCAAAAGAACACCATACCAAAATTTTTTACCAAAACACAGTTAATTTTTATAAACTAGATGAAAACTTATAAATATTTGATTTTTACCATGCTGGGTGCTTCCCTTTTTGGTTGCAAGAAAGAATCGATTACAGCTACTAATAACACACGCTTATGGTATGAGGAGCCGGCATCCAAGTGGATGGAGGCCTTACCGGTTGGGAACGGTAGATTAGGGGCAATGGTTTTTGGAGACACCAGGAATGAACATATCCAGCTCAACGAAGATTCCATGTGGTCCGGAGGACCTGATTGGGGTAATGCAAAAGGAAATAAAGAAGACCTTGAATACATCAGACAATTAATTCGTGACGGTAAAGTTCATGAGGCCGATAAAGAGATCATAAAGCGATTCTCTTATAAGTCGGTATTGCGTTCTCATCAAACCATGGGAGATTTGTACATCGACTTCCAAAATGAGGTTCCGGAAGCGGAAAACTATCAAAGGAGTTTAAGTTTAGATAGTGCTTTAGTGACAGTGAGTTATAAGTTGAATGGAAATAAGGTGGTAGAAAAGGTCTTTGCTTCTCGTCCTGATAATACCATGGTTGTTCATTTAGAAACGGATGCTGAAGAAGGTTTGGATTTTAATCTCAGACTTGACAGGCCAAAAGACAAGGGACGCCCAACGGTTACAGTATCTAATCCAGCCAACAATGAAATCAGTATGAAAGGGGTGGTTACCCAATTTGGCGGAAAAAAATTTTCTAATGCGTTTCCGATAGACTACGGGGTAAAGTTTGAAACGCGTTTAAAGGTACTGAACGAGTCAGGATCTGTTAGTGCAGAAAACGGAAAGCTTATATTAAAAGGGGTTCGTAAAGCCACGCTGTTTATCGTAGGAAATACTTCGTTTTACTCGGAAGATTACGCAAATGAAAATAATAATGACCTGGCAGCATTAGCGGGGAAATCGTTTGATGAATTATTGGAACGGCATGTAAATGACCATCAGTCACTATACAAGCGTGTAGCTTTCGAACTAGGAAATGATGCCCTGGATACCCTGCCAATAAATAAAAGATTAGCACGTTTAAAAGAAGGGCAATCAGACCCTGATTTGGCCGCAACCTTATTCCAATATGGGCGGTATTTGTTAATTGGTTCTTCCAGACCAGGAACTAATCCGGCTAATTTACAAGGCCTCTGGAATCAGCATATAGAAGCGCCGTGGAATGCAGATTATCATTTGAATATTAACCTTCAGATGAATTATTGGCCGTCTGGAGTTGCCAATCTGAGTGAATGTCAGGAGCCATTATTTGATTATGTTGACCGACTTATTGAGCGTGGTAAGATAACAGCCAAAGAGCAATACGGAATCAATAGAGGAGCCGTTGTTCATCATACCAGTGACTTATGGGCGGCACCCTGGATGAGGGCAGCAACGCCATTTTGGGGAGCATGGATTCACGGAGGTGGATGGATCGTACAACATTATTGGGAACATTACAGGTTTACTCAAGATGAACAATTTTTAAAAGAGCGCGGATATCCGGCTATGAAAGAGATTGCTTCTTTTTATTTAGATTGGTTGCAAAAGGATCCTGAATCAAACAAGTGGATTTCATATCCTGAAACTTCTCCTGAGAATTCTTACATCGCTGCTGACGGCAAATCTGCTGCAGTTTCTTATGGGGCTGCCATGGGTCATCAGATTATTGCAGAAGTTTTTGATAATGTGCTGGCATCGGCACAAATCTTAAATATTAATGACCCCTTCATAAAAGAAGTAGAGGAAAAAAGAACAGACTTATATCCGGGAGTAGTAGTCGGCAAAGAGGGTAGAATTCTCGAGTGGAATGAAGCCTATGAAGAACCAGAGAAAGGTCATAGACATATGTCTCACTTATATGCTTTACATCCGGGAGATGATATTACGGAAAATAATCCAGAGGCTTTTAAAGCAGCACAAAGAACGATTGATTATCGATTGGAACACGGAGGCGCGGGTACGGGCTGGAGTAGAGCCTGGATGATTAACTTTAACGCCCGATTACTGAATCCGGAAGCTGCTCAGGAAAATATTAAGAAGTTTTTTGAGATCTCTATTGCAGATAACTTATTTGATGAACACCCTCCTTTTCAAATAGATGGAAATTTTGGTTACACCGCTGGTGTTGCGGAATTATTGTTGCAATCTCATGAAGGATTTATCAGGCTTCTACCTGCCCTGCCTTCAAATTGGAGCGAAGGTAAAATAAGCGGCATCAAAGCAAGAGGTAATGTGGAGGTGAGCATGGAGTGGAAACAAAATGCATTGACCTCGGTTGCATTAAAGGCTCCCGTGGATAAATTGATCACATTGAAATATAAAAGCAAAAATATTGAGGTTGCTCTGGAGGCTAATAAAACACTGGTTTTAAACCAGAACTTAGAAATAATAAAATAAAAACATAATAAATGGTGAAAAGGTTACTGATACTGTTGTTGATTTTAGGGGTAACTCCTCTATCTGCCCAAAAAGCTAAAAAAGAAGAAGAGAATAAAATGCAATGGTTTAAAGATGCTAAGCTGGGTATCTTTATCCACTGGGGTTTATATGCGGTTAATGGAATTGATGAATCCTGGTCTTTTTTCAATGGTTACATTTCTCATCCTGATTATCTGAAACAAACCAATGGTTTTACAGCGAGTAATTACGATGCGGAACGATGGGTAAAATTAATTAAAAACAGCGGGGCAAAATATTCAGTGATTACGTCTAAACATCATGATGGTTTTGCCTTATGGGATTCGAAGTACGGTAGTTTTAATGCTGTAAAAAGTGCAGCAGCTAAAAAAGACGTACTTACTCCTTTTGTAGGTCAATTAAGAAAGAATGGATTAAAAGTAGGAATCTATTATTCACTACCGGATTGGTCTTATAATGACTACACTCATTTTAAACGCGATTCGTTGCGATATAAAATAGCTGAGGAACCAAAAAGATGGCAGAAATTCCTTGAATACTATCAAGGACAACTAAAAGAGTTATCGGATAATTATAATCCGGATCTCTATTGGTTCGATGGTGATTGGGAACATAATTCTGAAGAATGGCAGGCTCCAAAAGTGAGAAAGATGTTGCTTGACAGAAATCCAAACACCATTCTCAATTCAAGACTAAGAGAAGAAGGCGATTATGCTACCCCTGAACAAGGGATGCCTATTACCCGACCTGAGAGTAAATATTGGGAGCTATGCATTACAATGAATAATTCCTGGGGATTTCAAAAAAATGATCATGATTACAAGACAACAGATCAGATTATAGGAATTTTTTCTGATGTTATAGGTAATGGCGGTAATATGTTACTGGACATTGGTCCGAAGGCTGATGGTACCATTCCGGAGGAACAAGTTGAAATTTTAGAAGGATTAGGTCGATGGACAAATAAACACAAGGAGGCAATTTATGGTACGATAGCTGGAATTCCAAAGGAACACTATTACGGTGCCACTACTTTATCTAAGGACCGAAAGATCCTTTACCTTTTTGTAAAGGGAAATCCAGGAGGAGAAGTTGTTCTAAGAGGTTTAAAAAATAACATCAACCGAATCTGGGTTGTTGGGAATGGTACAAAATTATCGCATCAAGTGGTAGGTAAAGTTTATTGGAGTCATTATCCGGGGATTAAATATATAAAGGTACCCGAATATGTATTGGATGAGAATATGACGGTAATAGCTGTTCTGTTGGATGGAGAAGTAGATTTTTACCGTGAAGATGGGGCGGTAATAGAGAGCAATTAATTCATTTTAAAAGATAACTTGTTTTACATATATGAAAGGGAATTTGAAGATACTTATAGTATTAATTTTTTCAATCGTTATAGCTTGTAAAAAGCAGGATGAAAAAGTGGTAAAACCGGAACAACCAAATATTGTAATGTTTTTGGTTGACGATATGGGATGGCAAGATACTTCTGAACCATTTTGGGATCAGAAAACTCTTTTCAATGAAAGGTACCATACCCCGAATATGGAACGTCTTGCAAGAGCGGGTATGAAGTTTACCCAGGCCTATGCTACTCCCATTTGTTCTCCAACAAGGGTGAGCCTTATGACGGGAATGAATGCCGCCCGGCATAGGGTTACGAATTGGACTTTAAAGAAAAATGCGTCCAATGATGCTAAAGATGAAGTATTGGATTTCCCCAAATGGAATGTAAATGGAATAGCTCCGGTGCCAGGTATTGAACGGACGGTATATGCCACTACTTTACCGCAGGTATTGAAGGATCATGGATATTTTACGGTTCATGCCGGGAAAGCGCATTTTGGAGCGATCGGAACTCCTGGGGAAAGTCCATTAAACTTAGGTTTTGATGTAAATATTGCCGGACATGCGGCAGGAGCCCCTGAGAGTTATCTGGGTACTGAAAATTTTGGTAATGGTAAAAAAGGTAAAGAGGTTTGGGCAGTTCCCGGATTGGAAAAATATCATGGAGAGGATATCTTCTTAACCGAAGCACTTACGCTGGAGGCATTGACTTCTTTAGCTACTGCTCCGGAAAATAAGCCTTTCTTTTTATACATGTCTCATTATGCTGTGCATGCTCCTTTATATGGTGATAAAAGATTTATGCAAAAATATCTCGATAAAGGATTGGATGAAAAAGAAGCCAAATATGCAACAATGATAGAAGGGATGGATAAGAGTTTAGGAGATATTATGGACTATCTGGATAAAACAGGTCAAGCTGAAAATACCATTATTTTGTTTATGTCTGATAATGGAGGTTTGAGTGCGCATGCCAGAGGCGGGGAGCCAAATACACATAATAAGCCATTAGCGAGTGGAAAAGGATCAATGTATGAAGGAGGAATGAGAGAGCCTATGATCGTTAAATGGCCTGGTAAGGTAAAGCCTGGCACAGTGAGTAACGATAAGGTGATTATAGAAGACTTTTTCCCTACGATTATTGAAATGGCCGGAATTGAAAATCCCGAACTCGTTCAAAATGTGGATGGAGTGAGTTTTACTCCAATATTATCTGGCGCTCAAGGGCAGAATGAAAATCGTCCATTAATATGGCATTACCCTAACAAATGGGGTGGTTACGGGCCGGGTATCGGAACGGCAAGTGCAGTAAGAATGGGAGATTGGAAGTTAATTTACTTCTATAAAAACGAAACTTTTGAACTGTATAATATCGCAAACGATATAGGGGAACATACTAATTTAGCGAGTCAAAACCCGGAAAAGGTAAAGGCGTTGGCAGGAGTACTTTCTGATTTTTTGAGAGAGGTTGACGCACAGTTACCTTTAAGTAAGGAAACTCAAAAAGTAGTATCTTACCCTGACCAAAAATTAACCAAGTAAAACGTAATAATGAAGCTATTTATGAAGAAGTCTATTGTTGGTTTTAATTTAATATTATTGTTGTTTTTTTCATCGCTAATGTTTGCTCAAAACTTAACAGACGATTTAAGTTTTAGCGATCGGTTGGCACCAATAACTGAACAAAACTTCTTTAAATCATCAGATTATTATAACTGGGGTGTTTCCATTATAAAAGATGATGACGGATTATATCATAATTTTTATGCTCGGTGGCCTAAAAAGTTTGGTTTTTACTCTTGGTTAACCCATTCAGAGGTTGCTCATGCCACCTCACCGAACCCTTGGGGTCCGTGGACATATAAGGAGACAGTTTTGAAATCGAATGGCCCCGGACATTGGGATGCGGTAACCGTTCATAATCCAAAAATAAAGTACTTCGAAGGAACATATTACCTGTACTACATATCAACTAATTTTGGCGATAAGTCCTATACAGAGGACGAACTAATTGAAACAGCTAAAACGGGTTACAGGCATCCTAACTGGTCTGTTTTAAGAAATAACCAAAGAACTGGTCTGGCGGTAGCCAAAAGTATTGATGGCCCCTGGAAAAGGAGTTCGTCTGTATTGATTGAACCTTCGGGTCCAATAACAACGCTTACTGTAAATCCTGCTATTGCACAGGGTTCAGACGGGTTGTATTATATGGTTGTTAAAGGAGATAAACCCAATGAAAAACGATTTGTAAGAAATCAGGCTGTAGCGGTGAGTGAGAACCCTGCCGGACCTTTCGAAATTCAGGATAAACCCGTTATTGATTATCTGGATACGGAAGATGTTTCGATTTGGTTTGATAAATTAAGAAACCGATTTTATGGAATTTTTCATGCACCTGAAGGTTTCATAGGGCTCATAACTTCTGAGGATGGTAAAAACTGGAATAAGGCAAAAAATTACCGGTTAATGCCGAAAGAGCTAAAAATGAAAGATGGAACTGTCTTTAAGGCTGACAGGCTTGAACGTCCTTTTGTTTATACAGATAATGACGGTCAACCTGTGGTACTTTGTTTGGCGGCAAAAAAAGGCGATGATGCGTATTCGGTATTCATCCCAATAGATAAAGAATAACAGAAGATAAAAGCAATTAAAAATATTTATGAATTTAGAATTAAAAGATAAAATCATAATTGTAACCGGAGGATCCAAAGGGATAGGAAATGGTATTGTAAATGTTTTGGCAGCCGAGGGAGCATTTCCGGTTATAGTTGGCAGAAAAGAACCCGATGTTAAAAAAGCGGTTGAAGCAGTTGAAAATAATGGAGGTAAAGCGGGCTATGTTTTGGCAGAATTAACGGACCCGGCGCAATGTGAAAATGCGGTTGCAGAGATTATCGAAAAATACGGTCGTATAGACGGATTAGTAAATAATGCAGGGGTGAACGATGGAGTTGGATTAGAAAATGGCAATTATGAAGATTTCGTTCGTTCTATAAACAGAAACTTGACACATTATTATTTAATGGCCCATTATGCCCTTCCGGAGCTTAAGAAGTATAAAGGAGCCATTGTAAATATTGGTTCTAAAACGGCTGAAACTGGTCAGGGAGGAACCTCAGGATACGCCGCAGCCAACGGAGGCAGGAATGCTGCTACACGCGAATGGGCCGTAGAATTATTGCCATATAAAATTCGGGTTAATGCAGTCATTGTGGCCGAATGCTATACGCCTCTGTACGATAGATGGATAAAGACTTTTGATAATCCTGAAGAAAAACTGAAGTCCATAACAAGTAAGATTCCTTTAGAGAACCGAATGACGACAGCTGAGGAAATTGCCAATATGGTCGCTTTTTTATTATCACCAAAATCCAGTCATACCACTGGTCAGCTAATCTACGTAGATGGCGGCTACACACATTTAGACAGATCTCTAACTTAAACTATACTTATGGAAGTTAATCAAACTACTCAAACTACTCAAACAAAGCAGGTGACTGAAAAAATACCTGTGGTTTCAAAAAAGGTCCTCGTACCCTTTATACTAGTTACATCATTATTTGCACTATGGGGGTTTGCCAACGCAGTTACCGATCCCATGGTTCAGGCGTTTAAAAAAGTTCTTGAATTATCAAACTCTCAGGCAGCATGGGTACAAATGGCATTCTATGGCGGATATTTTTGTATGGCATTACCAGCGGCTATGTTCATGCGTAAATATTCATATAAGGTTGGTGTCTTAATCGGTCTTGCCTTATATGCAACTGGAGCCTTACTTTTTTATCCTGCGGCACAAACAGAAAGTTTTGTGTTTTTCTGTGTAGGTCTTTATATATTAACATTTGGACTGGCCTTTTTAGAGACAGCGGCGAATCCGTACGCATTGGCAATGGGCGCCAGAGAGACCGCAACTCAACGTTTAAACCTGGCTCAGGCCTTTAACCCTGTTGGATTAATTGCCGGGCTTTTTGTAGCACAACAATTTGTATTGAAGAATCTGCAGTCAGATGATATAGAGGATTTTAGTGCGCTGGATGAGGCAGCAAGATCTTTGATCAGAACCACAGATCTTATGGTTATAAGAGACCCCTATGTGATTTTAGGGCTGACTTTAGTGGTTATATTTGTGATCTTTCTGGTTAGCAAAATGCCTCAGGCCAAAGATGAGAATGGGATGCCTAGTATTGGAAGTACTTTTGCAGCTCTTGGTAAGAACAGGAAATATGTTTTAGGTGTATTGGCTCAGATATTATATGTAGGTGCTCAAATTATGTGTTGGACTTATATCTATCAATATGCCGAAGCTATTAGTATAGACGGGGTAACCGCAGGGTACTATCAAATGGCAGCCTTTATAATATTTACAGTCGGTAGAGCCATAGGTACCTATTTACTTCGTTTCATAAGTTCAGGACAGTTGCTTATGTCTTTTGCGATTCTAGCCATGGTTTGTACCTTAGGTACAATCTGGATTCATGGAATTGTTGGCCTCTATTGTTTGGTGGGAGTTTCTTTCTTTATGTCTCTAATGTTCCCAACGATTTACGGTATTGCTTTAGGTGATTTAACAGAAGAGCAATCTAAGGTAGGTTCTGCTGGGTTAATCATGGCCATTGTGGGTGGTGCATTAATGCCTAAACTTCAGGGTATGATCATTGATCTGGGTGGTCATGGAGTAAATGACACTACGATTGCAGGTGTTTCTGAGGTTAATTTCTCATTTATACTGCCAAGTATATGTTTCTTGTTCATAGCATTTTATGGAAGATTAGTTCATGTTAAATATAACGATTGATAATTATGAGTTCGAAAAGATATTGTTACGCACTTGACCTTATTAATGACGAAGAGTTAATTGCTGCTTATAAAAAATATCATGAAAATGTTTGGCCGGAAATTATTAAAGGCATAAAAGATTCAGGTATTACTTCAATGGAAATATATCATGTGGCCGATCGTTTGTTCATGATTATGGAAGTCAATGAATCCTTTTCATTTGAAAAGAAAGCGGAGATGGACGCCAATAACCCAAGAGAAAAAGAATGGCAAGACTTGATGTGGAAATATCAGAAAGCGCTACCCTGTGCAAAACCGGGTGAGAAATGGATTTTAATGGATCGAATATTTAAACTATAAAAGAGTTTTAGACTCAAGTACGAAAACAATGATATTATGAAAAAGTTAGCTGTTTTATTAATTACACTTGCCTTGGCCTCGTGTGGAAATAAATATAAGGATACTAAAAACACAGCATCTGATTATCAGATAATACCCAAACCGGTTTCTGTAACTCAAAAAGACGGAAGATTTTTGGTTGATAAGACCATTATAATGGGCGACGAAGCCTTGAGGAATGAAGCTGAATATCTTTCACAGTTGTTAACAATAGCAAGCGGAAAGAAAGTATCGTATGCTCCTGGTGGAACCAGATTAGGGAGTGTAATTCATTTAGGTATTGATGAAAGTATAGAAGGTGAAGAAGGGTATACATTAAAAGTAACTAATAAAGAGATTATTATTAGTGGTAAAACTTCTAAAGGAGTATTCTATGGTATTCAGACGCTTAGACAATTATTGCCTGCCAATTCAGAAAAACAATCAGTAGCAGAGTTAACAATACCTGCAGTTGAAATTCATGATAATCCTAATTATCAATATCGCGGGATGCATCTTGATGTAGCACGCCATTTCTTTCCGGCAGATTTTATAAAAAAATATATAGACCTGTTAGCTATGCACAAAATGAATACATTTCACTGGCACCTAACAGAAGATCAAGGCTGGAGGATTGAAATTAAAAAATATCCGAAGCTAACCGAAATTGGAGCCTATAGAAATGGAACTATTGTGGGGCATTATCCTGGTACCGAGAATGACAATAAAAAATATGGAGGATTTTATACTCAGGATGAAATAAAAGAAATTGTACAATATGCGGCCGACAGACACATAACAGTTATTCCTGAAATAGAACTTCCAGGTCATAGTTCTGCGGCGATTGCTGCATACCCTGAACTTAGTTGTTTTCCTGAAGAGCCTACCGAAGTACCTAATGATATGATGTCGGAGAAGAGTAAGGAATTGCAAGAAAACGGTATTAATAAAGTGGTACAGGAATCCTGGGGTGTTTATAATGATGTTTATTGTGCAGGAAAAGAAGAAACTTTTGAATTTCTTCAAAATGTATTAGATGAGGTAATTCCTTTATTTCCGTCAAAATACATTCATATTGGAGGCGATGAATGTCCAAAAGCAAATTGGGAGCGTTGTCCTAATTGTCAAAAGCGAATTAACGATGAAGGTTTAGCCGATGAACACGAATTACAATCCTATTTTATTCAGCGAATTGAAAAATATTTAAATGCAAAAGGGAAGCGCATTATCGGCTGGGATGAAATTTTAGAAGGCGGGTTGGCTCCGAATGCTACCGTGATGTCCTGGAGAGGAGAAAAAGGTGGAATTGAATCGGCAAAACAACAACACGATGTAATTATGACGCCTAATCACTCTTGCTACTTTGACCACTATCAGGATAAAGATAAGGAAAATGAACCCCTTGCTATTGGAGGTTTAACAACGGTTGAGGATGTATATAATTACAATCCACATCCGGAAGAACTTTCTGCTGAAGAATCTAAATATATTTTAGGAGCTCAAGCGAATGTTTGGACTGAATATATAGGAACAACGGATTATGTTGAATATATGATTCTACCTCGTATGACTGCTTTATCGGAAGTGGTTTGGGTGGCTAACGACACTAAAAACTGGGATGATTTTAAGTCGAGGTTATCAGCGTTCAAAGATAGATATGATGCTCTTGGCTTAAATTACGCAAAGCATGTTTTTGAAGATAAACCTACAGAGGAAAAATCAACTTCAACGGAAGAATAGTATTAAAACTGAATTCTAAAGGTTGGTATTAGCACCAGTTAAATAGCATAGAATACCAACCTGTTTTTTGCAAAGATCATGGCAGGTAAAAAAGAAATTAAAATAGATACCCGTTATCCATCGGTTGATGATTTGAGAAATCGGGCTAAGCAAAAGATTCCAAAGTTTGCTTTTGAATATTTAGATGGAGGTTGTAATGAAGATGTGAATCTGCATAAGAATACCTCTGAAATAAGAGATGTGGAGCTGTCTCCTTATTATTTGAACAAGCATACCAGCTCTGATATGAAAACAGAGTTATTTGGTCATACCTACGATGCTCCCTTCGGAATTGCTCCGGTAGGATTACAAGGATTAATGTGGCCTAATGCACCTGAAATATTAGCAAAATCTGCCTTCGAACATAATATTCCGTTTATTCTGAGCACTGTAACAACAAGTAGTATTGAGCGCATCGGAGAAATTACAGAGGGAAGATCATGGTTTCAATTATACCATCCTGCTGAAAACAGGCTGAGAGACGATATTTTTAAGCGTCTGGAAGCTGCTCAATACCCTGTGCTGGTTATTTTATGTGATGTCCCAACCTTTGGATTTCGACCAAGAGATATAAGAAACGGACTGGCAATGCCTCCAAAAATGTCTGTTAAAAATATCCTGCAAATTTTACAGCGACCACATTGGGCCTATGAAACCCTTAAGCATGGACAGCCTAATTTTGAAACGTTAAAACCTTATATGCCTCCAGGTTTGGATTTAAAGCAGTTAGGGAAATTTATGGATCAAACTTTTTCTGGCAGGTTAAATGAAGAAAAAATTAAACCTATTCGCGATATGTGGAAGGGCAAATTGGTGATCAAAGGGGTCGCTAACGAAGAAGATGCGGAAAAGGCGATTAAGTTAGGTTTAGACGGTATTATTGTTTCTAACCATGGTGGTCGACAGTTAGATGCCGGTGAATCGACCATAAAACCATTAACCAGGATAGCAGCAAAGTATAAAGACCAAATCAAGGTAATGATGGATAGTGGTCTAAGATCAGGACCGGATATTGCCAGAACGCTGGCCAGTGGTGCAGAATTCACTTTTCTTGGCCGTTCGTTCATGTATGGAGTTTCAGCTCTAGGTAAAAAAGGAGGAGATCATACGATTTCATTGTTGAAAACAGAATTACAACAGGTTATGGAACAAGTTTGCTGTGAAAACGTAGCGGATTTTCCAAACCATTTAATAAAATAATTAATCATATATGTATAAGAATACTACCAATAAACTTATTACCGGAATAGCTTTACTATTTACGGTAGCTCTATTAAATGCCCAACAAAGAACTGGTAATATTGTTGAGTATTTCGGTAAAGAGAAAGTTAACGAAATTAATGAAGGTGAGCTCATTCATGTTTTCAAAAAAGGATTAGCACTGCAAGTACCAAATTTCGGATTTAACTCATCATCATTCCCGGAAGATCCAGTCTATGACCATTTTTTAATGAATGACGATCTATTGGTGAGTGAAGGAGATGTGTTTAGTGTAGATTATCTCGGGAACGAAATGATATGGGAGAAAGTTGAGGTTGATAGTGCCAGTACTTTTTCAGATAGAAGTTTAAGATCTTCCTATGTCTATTTGGAATATAAATCGAACAAGGAGCAAATTGTACTTTTTGAAGCATCCGGACATTCATTAGTAACTATAAATGGAATGCCTCATGAAGGTGATCATTACGATTTCGGATATAACCTGATACCTACGAAGTTAAAAAAAGGAACCAATGTATTTGTACTTAAAGTAGGTCGCTTTCCTCGTGTAAGAGCTCGCATATTAAAACCGCACCAGGCAGTACAGTTTACAACTAGAGACCTTACCATGCCAGATTTATTGAAAGATGAAAATAAGGTTTATGATGGAGGTATCAGACTTATTAATGCCTCTGAAAACTGGGTGAAAGATCTTAAGGTTAGTGCGACTGTTCAGGGGAAAACGGAGACTGTTCAAGTATTAAATTTGCCGCCATTAAGCGTTTATAAAATTCCGGTTAAGATTCCTGGAGTGGATGCTACCACTGATGTTGATAAAGAAAAAGTGTCTCTTGTTTTAACGGATAAAAAGAATAATTCTGTAGCTACTCAGGATATAGCGTTGAATGTTAAATCAAAGACAAAGCATCACAAGAAAACCTTTATAAGTAAGGTAGACGGGAGTGTTCAATATTATAGTGTAGCACCATCAACCAATAGTACAGATAACCAGGCATTATTTCTATCGGTGCACGGGGCTTCTGTTGAAGCGGTGAATCAGGCGAATGCCTATAAACAAAAAGATTGGGGAAATCTAATAGCGCCTACCAATAGACGCCCATTTGGTTTTGCATGGGAAGATTGGGGAAGGTTAGATGCTTTAGAAGTGTTAGAAGATGCTACACAAATTTACAGTCCTGACCCTCAGAGAATTTATTTGACCGGACATTCAATGGGCGGTCATGGTACCTGGTATCTTGGAGCTACTTACCCTGATCATTTTGCAGCCATAGCACCTTGTGCAGGCTACCCTGATCTTTTGGCATATCGCGATAGTTTTAAAGAACGAATGAAAGATCGAATTGATCCTAACGATGAACGCTTTAAACGCTTGTTCTTTGAGCCAACACCAACAGACGTTGAGCTAATGATAGCACGTGCGGGAACACCTAGCAGAACCCTTAAATTAATTCGCAATTATTTACATCACGGAGTTTATATATTACATGGTGAGATTGATAATGTGGTGCCAACCTTTATTGCCAGAGATATGAGATCTCGTCTTGGAAAATTTCACAATGATTTTACCTATTATGAATATCCTGATGGGACTCACTGGTATGGAAATCATAGTGTTGATTGGGACCCGATTTTTAATTTCTTTAAACGTCGTACTATTAAAAAAGCAGATGACTTGAAGCGTATTGATTTTAGTACGGGTTCTCCGGGAGTATCAGCAACTTCTCATTATGTTACCATCCATCAGCAAGTTATTCCATTTGAGGTAAGTAATTTTACTTTGGAAAAATCAGATAGCCTGGTTGTTACTACCGATAATGTTGCCTTGATAAGCTTTGATTTAAAACAACTGGACGGAAATGTTAGTAAATTGGTGTTAGATCAACAGGAGTTCGTACTTGCCAATAATGAAAAGTTGTATTATGGTAAAGATGATCAAGGTAAGTGGAATGTAGTAAGCAAGCCTTCTTTAGAAGAAAAGGGACCGCATAGAAATGGAGGATTTAAGGATGCATTCAGAAATAATGTGGTGTTTGTTTATGCCACTAAAGGATCTGAAAAGGAAAATCAATGGTACCTCAATAAGGCTAGATTTGATGCTGAAACGTTTGGGTATAAAGCCAATGGTAAAGTTGAATTAATACCTGATACCGAATTTAGTTTAAGTAAGTATAAAGATCGCAATGTAGTAGTTTACGGTAATAGAGATAATAACAGTGCCTGGAAGAAATTATTAGGCGATGCTCCAATACAAGTTTACAATGACAAAGTGGTTGTAGATGGTCGAGATTTAAGAGGCGAGCAATGGGGAAGCTATTATATAACTTCACGAAAAGACAGTGATATAGCTAGTATTGGTGTAGTAGCAGCAACAGGAGAGAAAGGAATGAAAGCGATCTACGAAAACCATTATATGGTAAATGGAACTACGTTTCCTGACGTTGTAATCTTCGATGATACGGTGTTAAAATATGGAACCAAGGGTATTAAATGTACCGGGTTTTTCGGAAATGACTGGTCGTTTAAAACGGGCGATTTTGAATGGAAATAGTAATAAAAAAACCGGAGTTTGATCTCCGGTTTTTTTTATTTAAATATTCAGTTATTTAATTTCCACCTGTAGTGGGGTGTTAGCTTTCTGAGCAAAACTTTCAATGTAATCTAACCATTCAGATTCATTTTCAAACTGCTTACTTTTTTTCCACCCAAATCCGGCATAATAGGTGATACTGTTATTCTTAACCTTTAAATGGCCATATAGGTTACTGGAATCTCTTGCTTCTGTAATAAATTCTTCGTAACCAACCAATTGGTTGTCAGGGATAACAATTCCCGTTCCTAATGCAGAATCACCATGATCTTCCCAATAAGATAACCAACCTTCTTTTAGATTTGCAGTCACAGAGCCATCTTTTTCATGAAGTGTAAGTCCGACAGACAAAGTATCTGTTCCTTTAACCTTAATGGTATATTTTGACAAATTACTTCCCTTATCCAGGGAAATATGTTTCTCCTCCGATATTTGCTGACCATTGGCATCCCAATCTGCATACTTTAAAACGAAAGAAGTTCTGATCGGACCTGTGGTTATGGTTTTCCATTCAGTAAAATTTCTCGAAATAAAATAAGTGGTGTCTTTTTTAACAGCAACACCGCCAATACCTCTGCTGGCACCTACATGAAAATTGTCAAGGCCTTCACCAGTATCCTGATGATAGGATCCATCGGTTTCCAGTTCTTTGTGGTACCATTTATTGATGATTGGATAATCTACCCGTTTTAACCAGGCATCAATTCCACTTGAAAGTGTTCCCCCGGGTATATTTTCTTCTATCATTTTTTGAGCTCTTGGACCATAGGTTCTAAACGCTACCCGATCGTTTTCCCATGCGTAATCGTCAGTTCTTTCAGGAACAAAACGTGAGAAGCATGTTGGAATACTGTCATTAGCTGTGGAATTGGTAGAAGTAACTAATACATATTTTTTGCTACTATTGGCTTCCAAAATGGGTTGAAACAGTAATTGATCATTTTCTCCATCACCATCAATGTCTACATATTGTATCGTTAGCATTTGGCCACTTTTGAAATCTTTAATACCATAACTATCAATAGAAGCGTTCTTTAAGCCCAATTGAGCTTTGCTTAACGTTACTGTTTCATTTTGACGCTTAATATCCAGAGTGTTACTTACAACTATTACCGTGTCTTTGGTACAACTAATGCTAAACAAGGCGGGAAGTAGGAGTCCGGCAATTAATTTGGTTTTCATCATATTAATCTTCATTTGCAGGTTTACCTATGGTGGCTAGTATACCACCGTCAACATATACGATTTGACCATTAACAAAATTACTGGCTTTCGAGCTTAAAAAAATGGCTGTTCCCTGAAGATCATCTGGATCTCCCCAGCGCCCGGCAGGGGTTCTGCCAACTATAAAATCGTTAAAAGGATGGCCATCTACCCGAATTGGAGCCGTTTGACTCGTGGCAAAGTAACCTGGGCCGATTCCATTCACCTGAATGTTGTGTTTTGCCCATTCTGTTGCCATATTTTTAGTAAGCATTTTCAATCCTCCCTTAGCTGCCGCATAGGCTCCAACAGTGTTTCTGCCAAGCTCACTCATCATAGAGCACATATTAATTATTTTACCCTCACCACGAGTTATCATGCCTTTAACAACATGTTTTGCCATAATGAAAGGAGCAACCAGGTCTATTTTTAGAACTTGTTCGAAATCTGCAACCTCCATATCAACCATTGGAGTGCGTTTAATAATACCCGCATTGTTAACCAGAATATCTATTGGTGCAATATCGCTTTCTATTTGATTTAAAGCCGCAACAACTTCTTTTTCTGATGACACATCAAACTTATATCCATAAGCTTTAATGTCTTGTTCATTATAAAAAGCTACAGCCTTATCTATTTTTTCTTGAGATGAATTACCATTAATAATAAGGGTTGCTCCGGCTTTGCCAATTCCTGTGGCTATGGCCATTCCAAGCCCATGGGTGCCACCCGTAATAAGTGCGGTCTTTCCGGTTAAACTAAATAATTCCATAGTTGTTATTTTAAATCTTTTATGGCAGCCATATCCATATCGCCATAATCTAAGTTTTCACCCGCCATACCCCAAATAAAAGTATAGCTACTAGTCCCTGAGCCGGCATGAATAGACCATGGAGGAGAAATAACTGCTTCATTATTTTGGAGCCATAGGTGTCTTGTCTCATCAGGTTGTCCCATAAAATGACAAACAGATTGCTCTTCGGGTACTTCGAAATAGAAATAAACTTCCATTCTTCGATCATGTACATGGGCAGGCATGGTATTCCATACACTTCCTGTTTTTAATTCGGTCATACCCATTTGAAGTTGGCATGTTTGAACGACACTCTGAACAATTAATTTATTGATGGTTCGTGCATTTGAAGTTTCGAGAGCACCCAATTCAACAATTTCAGCATTTTCTTTGGTGATCTTTTTAGTGGGATATTCTTTATGTGCCGGAGCTGAATTTAAATAAAATAACGCCGGTTTCTTGGGATTATCACTTTTAAAAATAATGTCCTTGTTCCCTCTCCCTACATATAAAGCCTCTTTATAGTCGAGGGTAAAGATCTCTCCATCAACCTCGACGGTTCCGCTTCCACCAACGTTAATTACACCGAGCTCACGTCTCTCTAAAAAATAAGAGGCTTTAAGAGGATCAATAGCCTCCAGCTTTAATGATTTGTTTGCAGGTACAGCTCCACCGGCTATATATCTGTCAAAATGAGTATAAGTCAGATTAATTTCATCATTTTGCATTAAGTTTTGGATTAAAAACTCTTCCCTTAATTCTTTGGTGTCCAATTTTTTTACCTCTTTAGGTGAAGAGGCGTATCTGGTTTCATAATTGATACTCATAATTGTCTTTAAATAAATTTATGTGCATATAATAATTGTAAAATTACAAAATTTTATACAATCGATTGTATTTTAAGTGGATTTTTTTATATTTGTAACTGGTTAGTTAAAGCAAAATGACAAAAAGTTAGTTTGGTTGACTTCAAAGGGTTACTCTTGTGGTAGCCCTTTTTAAGTCCTTTGATTAACTTAGACGTGAATTTGATATCCTTTTAAAAATAATCGACTGTAAACATGAAAATGAAAACTAAGTTACCATTGTTTCTATTCTGTGCTATTTTAGTGAGCGCTTGTAAAAAGAAAGTAGAAAAAGAAGAAGTTAAATATTCAACAATAGAGTTGGCTACCATGCAGTATGATTCTGCGTATAATAACGTAGTATCTCATATTGATAGTAAAAAGTTTATTCCAAGAACAACAAAGAATGATACCTTAAGATTGGTTGGAGCTTATGATTGGACGAGTGGATTTTATCCGGGTACCTTGTGGAATCTTTATGCTTTAACCAAAAATCAGAAATGGAAAGACCGTGCGAGCTTGTATACCGAAAAATTGGATACAATTCAATACTGGGAAGGCAACCATGATGTTGGATTTATGATTGAATGTAGTTATGGAAACGGATTAAAGTATATGAATTCTTTTCAATACGATTCGGTTATTGTACAAACAGCAAGATCCCTTTCAAAGCGATTTAAACCGAACGCAGGGGTAATTCAATCATGGGAGTGGAGTAAAAAATGGGATTGCCCTGTAATTATTGATAATATGATGAATTTGGAATTGTTGTTCCATGCTACCCGAATTACTGGTGATTCTACTTTTTATAACATAGCGACGACTCACGCTAATACAACAATAAAGAATCATTTCAGAGAAGACAACAGTTCGTACCACGTGGTAGATTATAATAAAGAAACAGGTGAGATCATACAAAAAAACACCCATCAGGGATTAAGTGATGACTCAGCATGGTCCAGAGGTCAGGCTTGGGGTCTGTATGGTTATACGTTGTGTTTCAGAGAGACTAAAGATCAGGCATATTTGGATCAAGCCAATAAGATAGCCGCGTTTATAAAAAATCATCCAAATCTTCCTGAAGATAAAGTGCCATACTGGGATTATAATGCGCCTGCAGGTGAGGAAACCCCTAGAGATGCTTCGGCCGCTGCTATTGCAGCTTCTGCACTTTATGAATTAAGTCAGTTTGTTGAGGGTGAAATGAAAACAGAATACATTAATTTTGCGAACCAGATTGTGGAAAGTTTAAGCGCTCCAAAATACCTGGCAGAAATTGGATCAAATGGAGGATTTATATTGAAACATTCTGTTGGTAGTAAACCGCATGGAGTAGAGGTAGATGTACCTCTGAATTATGCAGATTACTACTTTCTAGAAGCCCTGATAAGAAAAGATAAACTAAATTAGTAAAAGATCAGTTTGATTAGCTTCGCAAGTAATTAAATCAGGCATTTGAAAGTTCGTAATTATCCTGTATAGTATTTATGGGTATAATTACGGACTTTTTTATTACTTTGAGCAACTGATGAATTTTACGACTTAAGACATAAATGAAAAAAGGAAAGGCGACAATACACGAAATTGCAAAAGCCCTTGGAATTGATAGTTCTACGGTTTCCAGAGCCTTAAATAATAGTGATCGTGTAACACAGAAAACTAAAGATAAGGTTTTAGCAAAAGCAAAGGAGTTAGGGTATCAAAGAAATTTAATTGCCTCTAATCTAAGACGCAATAAATCAAATACCATAGGTGTCATTGTGCCTAGAATTTCAAGACACTTCTTTTCTTCAGCAATTGCCGGAATTGAGGAAGCAGCATTTTTAGCGGGTTATAATGTAATTATAAGTCAATCCATGGAAAAGCTGGATCGCGAAAAGAGTAGTCTGAATAATTTATGGTCAAACAGAGTCGATGGAATTTTAATTTCCGTTTCTATGGAAACCGAAATCTGCGATCATTTAAAATTTCTCAGGGATAATGATGTTCCATTAGTTTTCTTTGACAGGCATTGTCCGGATATGGAGCAAAGCAGCAAGGTACTTATCGATGATTCCAGAGCCTCATATGAAGCGGTAACCCATTTAATAGAGAAAGGATGCAAGAAGATTGTTCATTTTTCTGGTCCTCAATCACTTGAAATCTATAAAAACCGATTAAAAGGATATAGAAGAGCCCTGGATGAACATGGAATTCCATTTAACAAAGATTTGGTCATTACTTCGACACTAATGGAAGTAGATGGTAAAGACATGATCAAGGAGCTCATGGATAAGCATAAAGATATAGATGGCATTTTCTCAGCCAATGATGTAGCTGCGATTGGCGCAATGAAGTATTTGAAAAAACAGGGTGTTCGAATACCTGAAGATATTGCTATTGTAGGATTTAGTAATGAACCCATTGCTGAAGCTATAGAACCCTCACTTACAACCATCGATCAGTCTGGTTTTGAATTGGGTAGAACTGCATGTAACCTCCTGATTGAAAATATAAATTCTAAAGAAAAAGTACTCGATCGGACACTTATTTTGAATCCAACTCTAATCAAAAGAGAATCCACAAACAGAAAATAGTATCACTGAATTTATTTGGAAAGGCTTGTAATCATGGGGTTATAAGTCTTTTTCATTTCCTTGCGATTCATTAGGACAATCGCACTAAAAAGTAAACAAATGATAAAAATAACTTTCGATAAATATCATTTTATTATTTTTTTTAAATCCAAACGATTGTATTTTTAAACTATATTTTTTAATATTGTCAAGTGATTAACCATTTTTTAACTTAATAATTAAATAATTATGAACAAACTGTATAGTTTTAGAGTAAAACCTACTATAAGTAGTAGTATTTTGCTCTTCTTTTGTCTTATATCTGTAAGTGTTCAGGCGAATTCTTCTTTTAAAGATAAAATACAATCGATTGTAAAAGGTCAGGTAACCGATGAAAGTGGTGCGCCAATTCCCGGGGTAAACGTCCTTCTGGAAGGAACAAGCACTGGTGTGGCTACAGATTTTGATGGTATGTATGAAATTAATATTAGCGGAAATAACCCGGTTCTTACATTCAGTTACGTTGGATTTATAAAACAATCTGTTCCCGTTGCCGGTCAAAATACGGTGAACGTTAGCCTTAAAGAAGATGTTTCACAACTAGATGAGGTGGTTGTCGTAGGTTATGGTACTCAGAAAAAAGCCTCCATGACTTCTGCGGTTTCTACGGTCGATTCAAAAGCTATAGCGGACAGACCTGTTACCAATGCCATTAACGCCCTTCAGGGTACAGCAGCTGGTCTTAATGTAACCAGAACCTCAGGTCAACCGGGTGATGAGAACTTAAGTATCCAGGTTAGAGGGGTTTCTTCAGCGAACGGGGCCGTTGACCCTCTATTGGTCGTTGATGGAGTATCAATGTCTTCCCTGGCACCTTTACAACGTATGAATCCTGATGATATTGAATCGATTACCATCCTGAAGGATGCAGCAGCTGCGGCCATTTATGGTGCAAGAGCTGCCGGAGGGGTTATTTTAGTGACTACAAAGACAGGAACCGAAGGTAAATTTACGGTTGATTATAACGGTAGAATATCGGCACAATGGGCATTAAATGTTCCTGAGCGTTTAACATTGTTAGAAGAGGCTCAGTATTCAAATCTTGCACGAACGAATGCTGGTGTTGGTTTGGAATACAGCGATTTTGATTTGGAGAATATCCGAAACGGTGTTGAGTTTGTTGTCGATCCGAACAACCCAAATAAGTACCGTACATACAATCAGAAAAGTATAAGAGATCAAATATTGCGCGACCAATACTTTATGCAATCTCATAACTTGAATGTTAGTGGAGGTTCAGAAAAAATTAAATATCTTTTTTCTTTAGGTCATCTAGACCAGGAGGGTGTGTTTAAAGTTGGGCCGGATGCCTATAGAAGATGGAACCTGCGTTCAAATGTAAATGCTGAAATTTCTGACCATGTTAGTTTTGATTCGAAAATCAGTTATTCTACAGAATCAAAAGACAGACCTGCTGTAGGAGTAAGTGGCTATGGATTATTACAACAAGTCTATCAGGCCAGACTTAGATTTCCAATCCATACACCAGACGGAAAATTGTTCGGAGGAGCAGGAACCTCGGGTAATAATACATATGCATATTTAACCGAAGGTGGATATCAGGATGATAATTATGATGAGTTAAACGGTACGTTTACCCTTACCATCAAAGACATCGTTAAAGGTTTAAAACTCAGAACAATTTATGGTCGTCAGATCGATAGAAAAGATTTCAGGTCTTTTAGAAGAACGGTTGAATTATGGGATTTAGATGATTCTAAACCTGTTTACTACCTAAACAGACCAAACAATTACTACAGGTATTCCAGAAAAAGAACAACCGATAACTTCCAGTTTTTAGCAGATTACGATCTTACCATTGCCGAAAAGCATAAATTTCATGCCTTGGTTGGTTATCAATGGGAAGATTATTCATCATCTTCATTCGGAGCCTCTGTAAAGAATTTGGTGAGTAATGATTTACCGACTCTGGAATTAGCAGAGGAAGGATCAGAAGCCGTTGAAGAAGGCCTTGTAGAGTATGCGAATCAATCTCTTTTAGGTAGGATAAATTATAATTATGATGATAAATACTTGATTGAGGCAACCATTCGATCTGATGAAAGTTCAAGGTTGGCTCCAGGAGAAAGAACAAAGTGGTTCTATTCCGTATCAGCCGGATGGAATATGCATAGAGAAGGATGGTTTAAAAATACATTGCCATTTATTTCACAATTTAAGCCTAGGTTCTCTTGGGGACAATTAGGAAATGCTAACGCAAATATTATAGGGTATTATGATTATTTACCGCTTATCAGCAATGGTAGTGGTATGGTTTTCGGAGAAGCTGAAGACCGTGCGATGTACTTTTACCAAGGTTCAATTCCATCATCAAGTTTAGGTTGGGAGACCCTCGAAACTACAGATTATGGATTTGATTTTGGGATTCTTAAAAACAAGATAACCGGAAGTTTCGATTATTATAAGAAAACAAATAACAACATGCTGGTACAGGTAAGAAGACCTGCAACACTGGGGGTTGGAGCTCCACGTACCAATGAAGGTGAATTAAAGAGTTGGGGATGGGAAGCCGCATTATCCTATCGCGATCAAATTGGAGATGATTTCAATTTTACTTTAGGATTTAACATCTCTGATAATCAAAATGAATTGATAAATTACGGTGAAGGATATAATCTTGTTGGTGGTGGCGTTAATGGTAAAATAACAGGATTACCGCTGAATACCATTTGGGGTTATGAAACAGTTTCGGGGTATATAGAAACTCAGGAACAACTGGATAATGCTCCTTTCTATAGCAGTAGAACAGGTCTAGGTGATATTGAATATGTTGATCAAAATGGAGATGGCAGGATTAACAACGGTGGAGGTACTGTTGAAGATCATGGAGATTTGGTGAAATTAGGAAGTACCCAACAGCGATACATCTATGGGATCAATTTAAATACCAATTGGAAGGCTTTAGATTTTAGTATTTTCTTACAAGGAGTAGGGAAGAGAAATATAATTCCTTCCAGGTATGTGTCTCAACCTTTAATTTATTCATGGATACAGCCAATGTCAATACACACAGATTACTATACACCTGATAATCCGGATGCTGCATTTCCAAGGCCTTTTATTGGTGGGCATCATAATTTCGCAACCTCAGACAGGTGGGTTCTTAATGCTGCTTACTTAAGAATAAAGAATATGCAGCTTGGATATTCTATTCCGGAACAATACATAGATAAAATGAATTTATCTCGTGTTCGACTTTATTTGTCTGCAGAGAATGTAGCTACATTTTCTAAACTAGGCGTTTTTGATGGCGTGTTAGATCCTGAGCAAAGAAATAATGCCCATGCAGATTATCCGTTAAGTGGTTCTTTAGCTATAGGTGTACATGTATCATTTTAATGATTAAAAAGATAATTATGAAAATAAGTAAAAGTATAAAAGCAATATTGTTTGGTGTATTTGCAATAGGCACCATTTCATGTGATGTAGATCGAATTCCGGAAACAGTAATCACAGATCCTGCATTTTGGAATAATGAAGGAGATTTAAAAGCAGCAGCTAATGTATTGTATTTTGCATTACCTGGGTTACCGGAAACTGGCGATGTATGGTCGGATGATGCTTACGGTACCGGACCTAATTCTATTAGTGACGGAACCAGACTGACCCCGTCTTCTGATGGAAATTATGGTAGTCAGTATACCGCTATTCGACGAGCAAATAATATTATAGAAAAATCTCAGAGAGTTCTGGAGGCAGGAGTAAGTTCTGATATTGTAGACATATATGTGGCTGAAGCAAGGTTTTTTAGAGCATGGAGTTATTTTAATTTATTAAAAAGGTATGGAGGAGTACCACTTATTCTAAAAACCTTAGAAGAAAATGCTCCTGAACTTCAAGAACCGAAAGCTTCAAGAGAGGAAATTTTAACAGTTATATATGAAGATTTGGATTTTGCGGCTTCAAAATTACATGCACCAGGCGAATTGAGTTCTTCAGATTATGGGCGTATAACAAGTACGGCTGCTCTTGCGTTTAAATCTCGGGTGGCACTTTTTGAAGGAACGCGTTCAAAGTTTCATAGCTATGGAGATGCTCAAAAACACTTGCGAATTGCCAGACAATCTGCCAAGGCAGTAATGGATAGCGGAGAGCATGATATTTATCCTGAATATTTTGACCTCTATCAATATGAAGGAGAAGGGCCTGATAATCCTGAAAATATAATTGTGAGACAATACGGAAAGAATATTGATGAATCCATTACCTCTCATGTTACACAAAGGAATTTAGAAACAGGTGCAGCAAATCCAACCAAAGCCCTGGCAGATGCCTATGTAATGACGGATGGATTACCATTAGATAAATCACCTTTGTATACGGAACCTACAACCACAGTAGAAGTTTTTGAAAACAGAGATCCGCGTATGCTTGCTACTTTCTTCAAAGAAGGTGATGAATATATAGGAACAAAACCAGTTTTTAACGTACCTGATCTGAATTTTCAACGTACGGGATTTGCAAACAGAAGATATGCACATATTGATGACTGGCAAAATTCAAGATCTTATATAGATAGAGCCGTATTGAGGTATGCCGAGGTGCTTTTAAATTATGCGGAAGCTACCTATGAACTTGATGATGCAATTAGCGACGGCGATTTGAATATTTCAATTAATAAGCTTAGAGCAAGAGCAAGTGTAGCACTACCATCGTTAACGAATTCATTCGTTACTACCAATGGTTTGAGTATGCGAGATGAAATTAGAAGAGAACGAAGGGTAGAATTAGCACTTGAAGGTTTTAGGTATTGGGATCTGATGAGGTGGAAAACTGCAGAAACAGAACTTCCAAAACCGATATTAGGAAATAAATTGTTTGAAGATTTTAATTTGTCGGATACAGAAAAAAATGGAATCACTTTAGACAATGATGGAAATATAATTCTTCAGGATGCAAGTTTGAGAGAATTTGATGCTTCCAAAGATTACCTGTTTCCATTTCCA
Organism: Zhouia amylolytica; assembly: GCF_900116365.1. Taxonomy (GTDB): domain Bacteria; phylum Bacteroidota; class Bacteroidia; order Flavobacteriales; family Flavobacteriaceae; genus Zhouia; species Zhouia amylolytica. The sequence goes on from NZ_FPAG01000003.1 coordinate 418,723, forward strand.
ACGGATCAAATTGGATTGAATCCAAACCTGGAACAAAATCCTGGTTGGTAGGTTAGTAAAATAATTTCCCTGTCAAAAGCAAAATTTTTGGCAGGGGATTATAATGCCCAATAACACAGAAAAGACTTTTAAAAAATTAATAGTATTGATAAGTTGAGGTGTACAAGGTATTCTTTTTTAAAGACCCCATCAACCTGTTCATCTTCTGATACATCAACGCTTCAGTTAGTAGTGAGATCAAGGAGGATGGTAAATAAAATTGGTCGAATGGTACGTAAATGTCAACATAGGTTTGAGCTTAGACCCTATTTCATTTATATTAATTTGGTTATGATAAGGCAGTGGATTCTATTCACTGCTTTATTTTTATGTAAACAATTCGTTGTCTGCAACTTTATGTGTCGGGTTTCCGGGTTACTGGAAACCGGATCATCAAATTCCAATATTTTATTTTTAAATTTCAGCTGTTATAACCCTTAGTTTTATGAAAAGAGTTTTCCCTATTCTGTTTGTTTTTATTTTATCATTCGTATTGAGTGCTCAACAACCAAAATTTTCAACAGCCGGATTCTTTCCCATTGAAAACTCGGGGAGAAAGGTGATGTCTATGAATGTAGCCTGGCGATTTTACAAAGGAGATTTGAAAGATGGTGCGGAAAAAAAATTCAATGACTCACAATGGCCTGTTGTGAATTTACCTGATGGAACCGAATACGTGCCTGAAGAAGCTAGTGGGGGTGTGAATTATCAGGGAACAGTATGGTACAGAAAACATTTTGTTCCCCTAAATGAACTAAAAGGAAAGAAACATTTTTTGCATTTCGAAGGTATCATGGGGAAATCCAAAATCTGGATAAATGGAGTTCTGGTAAAAGAACATTTTGGTGGTTATCTTCCTGTTGTTGTTGATATAACAGATTATTTAAGTTTTAATCAGGATAATGTTATTGCAGTAAAAGCCGATAACAGCAATGATCCACTGTTCCCACCAGGAAAGGAACAAAGCGTTCTTGATTTTACTTATTTTGGAGGTATCTACAGAGATTGCTGGTTGGTAACTCATAATGAAACTTACATTACCAACGAGAACTACGAAAATAAAAAAGCAGGAGGAGGATTTTTGATAGCATATGACGATGTAAGCGATGAAAGTGCTAAACTGATACTTCAACTCCATCTGCGAAATGAAACCGGAAAAAGATTCACCGGAAAGATAAGATATTGTATTATCAACGAAGAAGGAGCAACACTTAGGCACTTAGAAAAGAATATTAACCTTAAAATAAAAAGTGAAGGAACCTTTCAAACAGGATCTACACTAGAGTATCCAAACTTATGGTCTCCGGAAAATCCATATCTGTATAAGGTCAAGGTAGAACTTATTGATAAAAATGGTAAGGTTGTCGATGGATATTATAAACGAGTAGGAATAAGAAGTATTGAGTTTAAAGGGGATAAAGGATTTTATCTAAACGGAAAACCTTATCCACAACCGTTAATAGGAGCGAATAGACACCAGGACTTCGCCGTTGTCGGTAATGCCGTGTCCAATAATTTACATTGGCGGGATGCTAAAAAGTTACGTGACATAGGGTTAAAAGTGATCAGAAATGCTCACTATCCCCAAGACCCGGCGTTTATGGATGCATGCGATGAATTGGGTCTTTTTGTAATTGTTAATACCCCGGGATGGCAATTTTGGAATAAAGATCCAATATTTGAAAAAAGAGTTTATAGTGATATCCGTAACATGGTTCGAAGGGATAGAAATAGAGCCTCCTTATTTCTTTGGGAGCCTATTTTAAATGAAACATGGTATCCGGATTATTTTGCAAAAAGAGCCAAAGAAATTGTAGGGGAGGAGTTTCCTTATAAAAATTCGTATGCCGCTTGTGATAATCATGCCAAAGGGAGTGAGTATTATCAGGTACAGTTTGCCCATCCAAATTCAGGTAACGTAGGATGGGAAGCAAAAAATTTAGACAAAACAACAACCTATTTTACCCGAGAATGGGGAGATAATGTCGATGATTGGAGCTCCCATAATTCTACTAGCAGAGTGCACAGAGGATGGGGAGAAAGACCTATGCTGATTCAAGCGGCTCATTATGCAAATCCTTCATACCCTTTTACTTCTTATAATGTTTTGTACAAAACCAAAAGACAGCATGTTGGAGGGGCCTTATGGCATTCCTTTGACCATCAGAGAGGTTATCATCCGGATCCGTTTTATGGTGGGTTAATGGATGCATACAGACAGCCCAAATACGCCTATTATATGTTTATGGCACAAAGAAGTCCTGAGGTTAAAACCAGTCTTTTCGAAACCGGACCAATGGTCTTCATTGCCAACGAAATGACTCCCTTTTCAGAAGGAGATGTAACGGTGTATTCCAACTGCGATGAAGTTAGATTAAAGGCTTTTAAAGATGGAGAAACGAAAATATATCATAAAAAGCCTGATGTTGAGGGCATGCCTTCACCTCCAATTGTATTTGAAGATGTTTATAACTTTATGGAGATCAAACAAAGAACCCGAAAGAATAAACATGATGAAGTGTATTTGTTAGCAGAAGGTTTTATAGATGGTAAAAAGGTAGCTGTCGATACCGTTTATCCGGCCTATCGCCCATCTAAAATAAAACTGTGGCTGGATAACGAAAATACAAATCTGGTGGCGAACGGATCTGATTTAGTAACGGTAGTCGCAGCGGTGACGGATAAAAATGGAACTGTAAAAAGACTGAATAACAGCCTGGTACAGTTTGAAGTTGAAGGCGAGGCGGAACTAATAGGAGATGACCCGTTAATTCAAAATCCTCAAAAACTATCCTGGGGGACGGCTCCTGTTTTAGTTCGTTCCACGACCAAGGCAGGAGAGATTACCGTACGGGCCTACATAGCCCCCAAAGGTGAACAAAGACCAATAGCAGGAGAACTTACGTTTTGGAGTGTTCCTGCTCAGGAAGCAATGCTTTTTTCCGAGGAGGAATTATTGGCGTATGATCAAAATAAAAAACAAGAGAAAACCAATGTAGCTTCAGATAAGAAACTACAAATAGAAAATCAAGCACTACGTAAAGAATTAAATCAATTAAAGTTAAAGGAAGTTGAGAGGCAACAAGAAGAGTTCGGAGAAAAACAAAATAAATAATCAAGCATATGAATAAAGTAAGAATATATCCTTTTAGTTTGAGTATCCTCATGATAGTGGTATTCTCTTTCAATTTGAGTGCACAAACCAGTCAATCGGGTAAAATGGAGGGTAAACCCAATGTAATAATAATTCTTGTCGATGATCTCGGATATAATGACGTCGGATTTAATGGATGCCAGGATATTCCAACACCAAATATTGATCGCATTGCTACCAATGGAGTTAAATTCACTGAAGGCTATGTAAGCAATCCGGTATGCGGTCCAAGCCGTGCAGGTTTAATTACAGGCAGATATCAGGATCGATTTGGTTTTGGAAGAAACCCGCTATTTGCCCCTAACGACATTAATCAAGGGCTTCCACTATCAGAAGAAACGTTGGCTACCGTGCTTAAGCGAGAAGGTTATCATGGGATGGCGATTGGAAAATGGCATTTAGGAGGTCATAAAGATCTAAGGCCATTAAAGCGCGGGTTCGATGAATTTTTTGGCTTTCTGACAGGAGGACATTATTATTTTCCGGAAGATTGGGTGCTGAACGATTTGTCAGAGTTAACAAATCAATACTCGGCGTACAAAACCAAACTTTTAAAAAATGATTCAAGGATAGACGAAACTGAATACCTGACAGATGCACTTTCCAGAGAAGCGGTAAATTTTGTAAGCAACAAAAGAGAAGAGCCTTTTTTTCTCTATCTGGCTTATAATGCTCCACATACACCATTACAAGCTACGGAAAAATACTTAAATCGATTTAGTCATATTGAGAATAAAAAAAGACGAACCTATGCAGCCATGGTAAGTGCAGTAGATGATGGAGTAGGACAGATCCTGGATGCTTTGGAAAATTACGATTTGGCAAAAAATACCATGGTTTATTTTCTTTCGGATAATGGGGGGCCTGAAAAGCATAACGGATCAGATAACGGAGTTTTACGCGAAGGCAAAGGTTGGTTGTATGAAGGGGGAATTAGGGTGCCTTTTGCAATGCAATGGAAAGGGATGATCCCAGCGGGAGTTGCATATCATAAACCGGTGATCTCACTTGATATTTTTGCAACGGTATCAGCGGCGGCCAAAGCAAAGCCTAAAAATAAATTAGACGGAGTGAACTTATTGCCTTTTTTAGCAGGAACCAATAATGCAACGCCTCATAAAACGCTTTATTGGAGACAGTTTGACAAGGAAAGTTACGCCGTTCGTATTGGTGATTTGAAATTGGTTAATGCCGATGGAAACCTGGAGGAATTGTTTAACTTAAGCAAAGATACTGGAGAGCTTACTAACCTAATTAATGACAACCCTAAAATTAAAAAAAAGTACTCCAGGCTCATGGAAGCATGGATCAAAGAATTAAAGGATCCGTTATTTCTGGGACTTTCTCACGATAAACAGTATAATAGTGCCCACCCTAACAGGTATCAAATTGAAAAGTACTAATGGAAATAGCCGTTCATCTGTTATAAATAATACATTAATAGGCTTTTTTAGGGCATTTGTATAAAAAAATGACAAACGATTGGATAAAGCATACTTTTTTAGTACTATTGTTACATAAGTAAAATAGCAACCCAGGTTGGTAAAGATGTAATATTAGTTTATAGAGGCGCTCTATAAATATGTTAAGATAGTTATGTTTTGTTTTGAGTTTTTAATTAAAAAAGAGGCTGGTTTAACTGGTCTCTTTTTTTTAAAATTCCATTCATAATGATGATTAAATTAAAACCACAATACTTACTAATAGGATTACTCTTGTTTATTTGTTCTTGCATTTCTAAATCAAAGGAACAGCAACAGGAAAAAAAGCCGAACATCCTTTTTATTGCTATTGACGACTTAAGACCCGAATTGGGTTGCTACGGAAATCAAATCATTCAAACCCCAAATATAGATAGGTTGGCTAATGATGGGGTCCTTTTTTCTAATCACTATGTTACGGTTCCCACCTGTGGAGCATCCCGTTATGGACTCCTTACGGGCAAACTGCCTGCGACTGTTGAGGATTTGAATAATAATGTGATGGTACATAAAATTACCAAAAACAAGGAAAACAAATCTCCGGAAACATTTATTCACCACTTGAGAAATCATGGGTATTACACCGTTGGGATTGGTAAAATAAGTCACCATCCCGATGGCTTGGTCTATGGATATCAGGAAAAATCAGATAATGCTCCCTTAGAGCTCCCTTATAGTTGGGATGAAATGTTACTGAACCCGGGTAAGTGGAAGACAGGAAATAATGCCTTTTTTGGATATGCCGATGGTTCGAATCGAAATAGCTTGAATAAAAAAGTGAAGCCATACGAACAAATAGCAGAGTCAGATGATGATTATGTCGATGGGTTGTCAGCCAATTTAGCCACACAAAAATTAAAGGAATTTAAAAAACATAATAAACCTTTCTTTTTAGGAGTAGGCTTTTTTAAACCTCATTTACCTTTTAATGCACCCAAAAAATATTGGGACATGTATGAAAGAGACAGTATTCCCCTTTCCACGGGAACTGAGTTACCGGAAAATGTTCATATGGCAAGTCTGAATAATAATGGTGAGCTGAATCAATACCTGCTGGGAGATGAAAAACCTACTTTGAAAGAACCGGCTACTGATGCATATGCACGTAAATTGAAACATGCTTACTATGCCAGTGTCAGTTATATTGATGCCCAGGTTGGTAAAGTTTTAAAAGCCTTAAAAGACCAAGGCCTGTATGAAAACACCATAGTAGTATTGTGGGGTGACCACGGGTGGCAGTTAGGTGATCACCATATGTGGGGTAAACATGCATGTTTTGAAAAGGCATTGCATAGCCCTTTAATTATTAAAATGCCAGGTTCAATGAACGAGGGACAGTCCGTAAATTCCAATATAGTGAGTACGATTGATATTTATCCAACAATAATGGATATCGCGGGTCTCGAAATGCCTTATGAAACAAAGGGGAGAAGTTTGGAACCACTGTTGACAGCTACTCAGGATGAAAATTGGGAGAATGTGGCCTTTAGTTATTACCGAAAAGGAATCTCGCTGCGAACTAAAAAGTATCGGTTAACAAAGTATTTTAGAAAACAAAAACCTGTAATAGAATTATTTAACTATGAAGACGATCCTGATGAATTACATAACATTGCAGCAGGCAGACATAAGCTAATCGATAGTTTAACCCCATTGTGGGAAGCAGGAAATACCGGTTTATACCAAAACTAATTTAACCATCGACATCAATAACTTTAAGATTAAAGATGAAAAAAAATATGAAGATTTTATACCATTTAACTCAGATACAACTCCTGATAGTTTTCTTTGTACTAGGCGTGGGTTACGGACAAAGTGATGAAAAAAGAACTAATATTACTTTAAAGTATGGAGCCGAGCGCATAGGAAAAAGAACCGATCAACCAATGCAAGATTGGCGAAACTATGGCTTGGGCCAATTCATACATTGGGGAGTTTATGCAATTCCCGGTGGGCATTGGGATGGAAAATACTATGCCGGCGCAGCCGAATGGATACGGTCATGGAAAGGAATGCCTAATGAAGCCTATGATAATTTATATAAAGAATTCAATCCCAAAAAATTCAATGCTAACGCCTGGGCAAAACAGGCCAAAGAATTAGGAGCCAAATACGTTATTATTACAACCAAGCATCACGATGGATTTTGTTTGTGGCCTAGTGAGTATACCGATTATACCATCGCCAATACGCCATATAAAAAAGATATAATCGGTGCATTGGTAGAAGCCTACGATAAACAAGGAATCGATGTGTACTTATATTTTTCTATTATAGACTGGAATCACTTCGGATATAAATCGAAATTGGTGACTGATAAAGATCGTACAGATTATGAGGTGTTTAAAGAATTTACACGAAATCAATTAATAGAATTGTTAACCAGATATCCTGAAACCAAGGGATTGTGGTTTGATGGCACCTGGGATGCGGCCTGGAAAGCACAAGCTTCTTATGTATATGATCTGGATAAAGAATTAAGAGAAATGATTCCGGGCTTAATTATTGGAAGCCGTTTTAGACCTGATGACTACGGTAACAGGCACTTTGATGCCAATGGAAATATGATGGGTGATTATGAACAAGGTTGGGAACGAAAAATGCCAAATACCATCGAGGAAGTACATGGCAACGACTGGGATTGTGTAATGACAATTCCTGAAAATCAATGGGGATACCATTCCGATTGGCGTGGACATGTAAAAACAAGTAATGAGCTTATCGAAATGCTGGTAAAAGCAGTTGCTTTGGATGGCAATTTTGTATTGAATTTCGGTCCTGATGGCTTAGGAACTATTCGAAAAGAGGAAACAAAATTAGCCAAACAGGTAGGAGAATGGATGAAGGTAAACAGTACCGCTATTTATAATTGCGGTTACCTTGACTGGGAAAAACAAGACTGGGGATATTTCACAACCAATCGTATTACCCAGGAAAAATATATGGTTGTATTTAATCAACCGATATCGGGAGTATACACCGTTAAAACCAAAAAAGGAGTTTCCGTCGAAAAGGTGTATCTATTGGATAACCCCGGCTTGGAACTTTCCATTGAAAAGACCTACAACAATGAATTTTTAATACAGTATAATCCTGAGAATCATCCGGAAGAACCATTTGTAATGGTAATTGAAACAAACAAAGATCAAAATAACTCCGATAATCAGTATCTTCAACCTAAAATTTAGCCATTTCCATGAGAACGAAATTAAGTTATTTCTTATTCTTTTTAGCATTAATAGCTATGAGCTTCCCGAGTTGTTCAACCCAAACTAAAGAAGCAAAAACATCGAGTCGTCCTAATATTGTTTTTATAATGACCGACGATCATTCTTATCAGACTTTGAGTGCCTATGACGATCGATATATACAAACGCCTAACCTGGATAGGATTGCCAATGAAGGAGTGATATTTAACAATAGTTTTGTTTCAAACTCTATTTGTGCTCCCAGTAGAGCAGTTATGTTAACAGGGAAGCATAGTCATATCAATGGTCAGATAGACAATTTTACAACCTTTGATAACACACAACCAAATTTTGCCAAATATCTTCAACAGGCAGGATATCAAACATCATTGATTGGGAAATGGCATTTGAGAAGTGATCCAACAGGTTTCGATAATTGGGAAATACTTATCGGACAGGGAAATTATTACAATTCTACTTTTATTGAAAATGGCGAAAAAACCCCATCCAAGGGTTATGTGACAGATGTAATTACCGACAAGGCCATGCAATGGCTTGACGGCCGAAAAAAAGATCAACCTTTCTGTTTATTAGTACATCATAAGGCAGCGCATCGTATTTGGCAACCAAACATAACCATGCTTGATTCCCTGAGTGAAAAGGAATATAAGGTGCCGGCTAATTTTTTTGATAATTATGAAGGAAGGAAAGCGGCGAAGCTCAATAAGATGAGTATTATTAAGGATATGGATTTGGTTTATGACCTTAAAATGAATGACGATGCGCTGCCAAGTAAATATAGGAACGCTTACAAAAATATGTATAACCTAATGAATCCTGAACAAAAGGAAATATGGGATGCCTATTATACGCCTATCCTGGAACAGTTTAAGGAAGCAGGTTTAACAGATGACGAATTAGCGATCTGGAAATATCAGCGATATATGAACGATTATTTAAAAGTTATCAGGTCTTTGGATGATAACGTGGGAAGACTATTGGATTATCTCGACCAAAATAACCTTAAAGAAAATACCTTGGTTGTTTATACTTCAGATCAAGGATTTTATATGGGTGAACATGGTTGGTTTGATAAGAGATATATGTATGAGCAATCTTTACGTACCCCTTTATTGATGAGATACCCTGAGGGAATTAAAAATAAAGGTGCCATAGAAGAATTAGTGCAGAATATAGATTATGCTCCTACTTTTCTGGACTTTGCAGGAGTTGACATTCCCGAAGATATGCAGGGTGCATCCTTAAAACCACTTTTGAATAATGAAAAAATGAATTGGAGAGAGGCTATTTATTACCATTACTATGAATCGCCGAATGAACATGGGGTTAAAAAACATTACGGAATCCGTACAGACCGTTATAAATTAATTCACTTCTACGAAGATATGGATGAATGGGAATTTTACGATCTGCAAAAAGATCCGGAAGAAATGCATAATTTGTTTCATGATGAGCAATATTCATCCTTGATTAAAGAATTGAAAAGTAAATTAGAGGAATTACAAAAACAATATAAGGTGACAACCTACTAAATTTGCCAGAGGAAATCCTGAAACACAAAAAGGGGGAATTGTAAAATGAGAACATACCCATTCTCCATTAACGAGTACTAAATAAAACACCAGTATAATGAAAAATCCATTGTTGTTTGCCTTCATCCTATTTATAAGTTTGTTGAATGTTAACTGTAAGCAAGCTGATAAAAAAGAAAAGGCCGATCAAAGTGTGAGCGATCAAAAGCCCAACATTTTGTTTATTCTTTCCGATGACCATACCTCTAAAGCCTGGGGCATTTATGGCGGGCAACTTCAAGATTATGTGAAGAATGATAATATTAAACGTTTGGCCAATGAAGGAGCAGTGCTCAACAATGCCTTCTGTACCAATTCCATTTGTTCTCCCAGCAGGGCGACAATTTTAACCGGACAATACAGTCATCTAAATCAGGTTTACACCTTAAGAGAACCATTGCCTCAGGGACATCCTAATATTGCGAGAACACTTGGTGAAAATGGTTATCAAACGGCCATAATCGGAAAGTGGCATTTAGATAAACAGCCGGAAGGTTTTGATTATTTTAATGTATTACCAGGACAGGGACGCTACTGGGACCCAATACTTAAAACTAAAGAAACCTGGACGGATGGGGCTGATGGTAGTAAAGGGAAAGTCTATAAAGGATTTTCAACAGATGTGATTGCCGATCTAACGGTAGAACACCTTAAACAAAGAGATACCACCAAGCCATTTTTTATGTTGTGTAGCTTTAAAGCAACCCATGAACCTTTTGATTATCCCGAAAGATTTAAGGACCTCTATACCGATCTGGAAATTCCGGAGCCGGAATCATTATTAGATTTTGGTAAAGGAAACGGAGGGAGAACCTTTGTTGGACAAAAACTGGAAAAACTGGCTGCCAGATGGAAAGAGGCTACAGAGCATCCTGAGACATTCTGGACCGATTACCCGGGTTTGCCTTATCCTCTTGAAGGGTTAGACAGTATAGAACTTCGTAAAAAGATTTATCAAAAGTTAGTGAAGGACTTTATGCGCAGTGGAGCTGCTATCGATGATAATATCGGAAAGTTACTCGATTACCTGGAAGCGGAAGGAATAGCCGATAATACCATTGTGATTTATACGGCCGATCAAGGATATTTTCTCGGAGAGCATGGATTTTTTGATAAAAGGCTCATCTATGAAGAGTCTTTACGTATGCCTTTTGTTATCAGATATCCAAAGGAAATTAAAGGAGGTAAGCGTATAGATGATATCATTCTAAATATTGATTTTGCTGCACTGATGGCCGATTATGCAGGAATTGAAAAGCCAGCATATATACAGGGAGAAAGCTTTAGAGAAAACTTAGGTGGTAAAACACCCGAAAGCTGGAGAGATGCCATGTATTACAGGTATTGGCTGCACCATCCCGACAGGCCGGCACACTTTGGTATAAGAGTTGATAAGTATAAACTGGCATTCTTTTATGGTCAAGGTTTAGGTAAATACGGTTCTAAAGAAGATGAACCTTCAGAACCAACCTGGGAATTTTATGATTTGGAAAAAGATCCTAAAGAATTAAATAATGCTATCAACCAGCCACAATATGCAGAAAGAATAGCCCAAATGAAAGAAGAATTATTGAAACTAAGAGCGCAATATGGTGATACAGATGAAAGTTATCCGATCATGCAAACAATAATGGATAATAACGCGCTTGAATAGCCTTATAAACTTATGTTAAAGTAATATGGAGCGCTTTTAATATTTCTAAAACTATATACATTTATCAAATAATCTAAAATGAGCGTAATGAAGAAATTAGTTGTTGTATTATTGTTTTTTGCTGCGGCAGTGACGAAGGCCCAAATACTAGAACCCGTTAAATGGTCTACTTCCGTAGAAAAAATTAGTAAAACAGAAGCCTATTTGGTGGCTACGGCTACTATTGACGAAGGATGGCATTTGTATTCACAGGATGTTCCGGAGGGAGGTCCGGTAGCGACCACTTTTACTTATGACGATTCCTCTAAGAAATTTAAATTAGTCGAAGGTACGGTAGAAGAGGATGGTCATGTAGTTGACGATAAGATCTTTGAAATGAAGATTAAATACTTTGATACTAAGGCAGTTTTTAAACAAAAAATAAGGTTGGCACCAAATCAAAAGTTCACCATTAAAGGAAGTGTTGAATTTATGGTCTGTGACGATTCGAGATGTTTACCGCCAACAACAGAAGAACTGCAATTTGAATTATAAATAAAAATTTTATTAAATTCATGAACCTTGAATGATATTCAAGGTTTTTTTGTACCATAAATATAAATACAATCGTTTGTATTATTTAAATATTAATAGTATTATTGAAGAAATATTTAATATCATCTTGAAATGAAAAAGAATACATTACTGCTCTTGTTCACACTTTTTTTAGGGATTACTTCTTTTGCTCAAAACACCCTTGTATTTGAAATGTTGGACTATAATAATCCTGCACTGTCAAAAGTGAAAGAATTTTATGAGTCGAATGATCTTAAAAATGCAAGAAAAGCCTTGTTGGATTTTTATAGAGAAAAGGAAAATATCTATCTAAAAGTAAATAAAGATGATGTATCTTATATAAAAGACACTTTTAAAGATGAGGTGGAAACCTCTATTCGCGTGGCGGATGAAGTAAGAAGAAAATATTTCTTGTTCGAATATGAATGGGATATGGAGAAAACTACCGTTCCCTATGTGTTTAAAGGAGAAATTGATTGGCAGGTAAATCCTTTTGGTGATGAGGAATGGACTTTTATGCTCAGCAGACATCGATTTTGGTTAGATCTTGGAAAAGCATACTTGCTTACCGGAAAAGAAAAATATGCAAAGGAGTTTGTAGACCAGGCTACTCATTGGATCGATAACAATCTCATAGATAAAAAGACAAAATGGACTACATGGAGACGAATTGAGGCGGGTATTCGCATGGAAAACTGGGTAAAAAGTTTTGAATACATGAAAGATTCAAAACATGTAACTCCAGAATTTTTAGAAAAATTCTTAGGTAGTATCGCTGAACATGCAACCTACTTAAATAGCCATTTTAGCGGACATTCAAGAACTAGTAATTGGGGGGTTATTGAATTCAGTGGTTTGTTTAGTGCAGCAGTTTTCCTGACAGATTTTAAAAAAGGAGAAGAATGGCAAACCAGTTCCGTTGAAAAATTGCACGAATGTATACAGAACCAGATTCTGGAAGATGGAACGCAATGGGAGCAATCTCCGATGTATCATAATGAAGTAATGCATTGCTTTATGAATACGGTTCTTTTAGCAAAAAGAGCCAATATAAAGCTTACAGACAGGTTGATGAATAAAACATTACAAATGGGCCATGCGAATCTCGATTGGCAAAAACCAAATTATAATGAACCCTTATTAGGAGATAGCGATGATAATGACTTAAGAGATATGCTTACTACCGCTTCGGTATTATTTAAGGACGAGGTTTTAAAATCGAGAGCCTACGATGAATTAAACTATGAGAACTATTTTCTGTTTGGCAAAGAGGTAAACAACTCTTATAAAGAACTCGGCGAAAAATCACCTGACTTTTTATCCGCATACCAATTTAATGCCGGCGATCTGTATTCACGATCTTCCTGGAATGAGGATGCCTTTTACAGTAGTTTCCACATGCGAAGAATAGGTGGTGGGCACTCTCATGATAACATCCTTCATTTTACTTTATTCGCACACGGACAAGATTACCTGGTAGATACAGGAAGATATACCTATGTATACAATGATTGGCGCCAATACTTCAAAGAAAATACAGCTCACAACACTTTGGGAGTGGATAACCTTACTAACTCTATATACAATGGTTCCTGGAGTAATAAGTTTGAAGCGAAGTCTGAAGGAGCTTATGCCTTGATCGAAGATGGATTTGATTATGCCGAGGCAATAAATAAAGCGTATCTTAGACTGGAAGATCCGGTATTAATGAAACGTAGAATGCTTTACTTAAAGCCTGATGTATGGCTGTTAATCGATAGCTTTGAAGCCAACGAAGAACATACCTATTCTCAATATTTTAACTTTGCTGATCAACAAGTCGAAATAGTGGAAGGAGGACTTTCAACAACCCGTGAAAAAAATAATCTAAGAATACAACCACTGAAACCAGTGGATGCTAAATTAATTGATGCATGGTACTCTCCGGATTATAATTACAAGGAAGAAATTAAAAGAGCCGAATTGTCTATAAAGGCAGAAGGTTTTAATTCCTTTATAACACTATTGTATTTTCCGGAGGATAATCAAATTACTTATGAAAGAATTCCGGTTTTTAACAGAGGTGGAAAAGAATTACCAGATAATCAGGCAGAAGCGATTAAACTGAAAATAGACGATAAAGAATACATTATCATGGTCTCTCACGATATTTCAAAATCATTGGTTTCGCATAAGATAGTCGATGATCAGGTTCTTATCGGTGAAGTCGTTATGATAGAACGAAGTAATGGAAAGCAAAATATTAAAGTTTTAAAATAAATGAATACGAAACATCCCAAAATAATTACATTCGGTGAGATCATGATGAGGTTGTCTACCTCAAATCATTATCGATTATCTCAAATTACATCCTTAGATGTTAATTATGGTGGAAGTGAAGCCAATGTTGCAGTCTCACTTGCGAATTTTGGGGTAGATGTTTCATTTGTATCCAGAATTCCGGAAAATGAGTTATCCGGGAGTATTGTTCAAATCCTTAAAAAACTCGATGTGAATGTTTCCCAGATGGTGTATGGAGGTGATAGGTTGGGGACTTATTATCTCGAAGTGGGAGTGTCTAATAGAAATAGTAAAGTAATATACGATAGAAAATACTCCTCTTTTTATGAAATTGAGGAAGAGCATATCGATTGGGATGAGGTTTTTAAAAATGCCACCTGGTTTCATTGGTCCGGTGTCACTCCTGCGATTTCTATGAATGCAGCAAGGGTGTGCCGAAGAGCCATTTTAGAAGCATCAAAGAAAGGACTGACCATTTCCACAGATTTAAATATGCGTCATAAACTTTGGAATTGGGGGAAGCTGCCTTCCCAGGTAATGCCGGAACTCGTCGCTTATACCCATGTACTGTTCGGCGATATGGCTGCCTTTAAAACAATGCTTGAACTGCCCGCAAATTATGTAGAATTAACCACAGAAGGTATCGAGGTTCATCAAACTTCAGATACCATAACCAAATTAAAAGCGCGTTTTCCAAAACTTGAAAAGATCATTCTTAGTTTTAGAAATACCGAAAACACCAATGAAAATTTATATGCAGCTCAATTGTTCTCGGATGATCATGTCAGTCAAAGTTCAGTATATAAAATAACGAATATTGTAGATAGAATTGGTACCGGAGATGCATTTGTTGGAGGTGTAATTTATGGTCTTAACAGTTTTGATGATGACGCCAAAAGCCTTGAATTTGGAGTGGCTGCCGCTTCATTAAAGCATAGCATCAGAGGTGATTTTAACCTGGTAACCAAAGAAGAAGTTTTTCAGAGCATGAACACGAATAAAAGAACTAATGTTTCAAGATAATTCATATGAGTATAAAAGTTGATACAATCATAAAAATAAAGGAATCTAAAATTGTCCCAGTTTTTTATCATTCCGATCTGGAAGTGTGTAAACAAGTGGTTAAAGCATGTTATGAAGCAGGACTTAAAGTTTTTGAATTTACCAACAGAGGTACTTTTGCTCATGAAACTTTTGCCGCTCTTAACCGATATGTGTTAGAAGAATTACCCGGATTTGAATTGGGAGCAGGGTCTATTGTTGATGCACCAACGGCCGCTTTGTACATGCAGAATGGAGCATCTTTCATTGTATCACCACTCCTGAATGCCGAAATTGGGAAAATATGTAACCGAAGAAAAATTGTATGGATTCCCGGATGTGCAACGGTTACTGAAATTGGAAACGCCCATGAATTGGGAGCAGACATAATAAAAATATTTCCAGCAGCTCAACTTGGAGGACCTGAATTTGTTAAAGCCGTTAAAGCCCCTTGTCCATGGACCGATATCATGGTTACTGGTGGGGTACAACCTACAGAAGAAAATCTACGCTCGTGGTTTGATGCAGGTGTGTGTAGTGTAGGTATCGGATCTGCACTTTTCAAAAAAGAATGGCTTGAAGCGGGAGACTTTAAAAAAATTAAAACAGCAATCAGTGAGGCAATGGCCTTTATCAAATAATTAAAAATGTTTCATAGATTAATAGTTGTTGTTTTAAGTTGTTTTTGTCTGATTACCTATGGTTGCAAAGAGCAATCAAATCAAAAAGTGCTAAAGTGTGCTCATGGATTAGACGTAACGCATCCCGTACATGAAGCCATGGAGTTTATGGCAAAACGGCTGGAAGAAAAATCCAATGGAAAACTTACGATAGAAATTTATTCTAACCAGCAATTAGGATCAGAAAGGGAATGTCTGGAATTAATTCAGATAGGTGGTTTAGATATGACTAAAGTTTCAGCTGCAGTATTGGCTAACTTTGCTCCTCAATATAAAGTTTTTGGATTACCCTATATTTTTAAAAATAAAGAACATCAATTCAGAGTTCTGGACGGTGAAGTAGGTCAGGAAATCTTATCCTCCAGCGATCAGTCCTTGTTGCATGGCTTAGCTTTTTACGACTCTGGGAGCAGAAGTTTTTACACCAAAGATCATCCCATAGAAAAACCCGAAGACTTAAAGGGTAAGAAGATCAGAACCATGGAAAGTCCAATGGCCATGAGTATGATTTCGGCCATGGGTGGTGCCGCAACCCCTATTTCTGCTGGCGAATTGTACACGGCTTTACAAGCAGGAGTTGTAGATGGTGCAGAGAATAATCCACCGGTTTTTTACTTGTCAAGACAATATGAAGTATGTAAATACTTCTCCATAGATGAACATACGGCTATCCCGGATGTATTATTAATCGGAACCCAAACCCTGAATAAATTAAATGAAAATGAAAAAGTATGGCTGAAAGAAGCGGTTCAGGAATCTGTGGTATATCAAAGAAAACTGTGGAAAGAGGCAGAAGAAGAAGCTATCCAGGGTTTAAAAGAGGTTGGAGTTACGATTGTTTACCCAGATAAAGAACCTTTTGCCAATAGTGTAAAAGAACTGTATGAAGAAGCAGCACAAGAAGAAGTGATTGCAGAAATGATTAATGCCATAAAATCTCAAGAATAATGAAGCGAATGCTAGACAATATATTGGAAAAAGTGTTAATCGCTTTAATGGCAATCATGACCTTAAATGTATTATGGCAAGTGTTCTCAAGATATGTGCTGAATGCCCCCAGCTCTTTTACTGATGAATTGGCCAGATATCTTTTGATATGGATTGGTATGTTGGGAGCAGCCTATGCTACCGGAAAAAGAATGCATCTTGCAATCTCATTGATCCCGTCAAAATGGATGAATTTATACCGCGAGCGTATTCTAGGTAAAATTGCTGCCTTTCTCGTGGGCTTATTCGCCTTACTCGTTTTAGTTATTGGCGGTGGTAGACTGGTATATCTAACCTATTACCTGGAACAAAAATCGCCTGCATTAGAAATTTCGTTGGCCTATATATATATGGTTTTACCGATAAGTGGAGTTTTGATCATCATTTATAGTATAAGTCATTTTAAAAATGTAGTCAGTCATACAGAGTATAGCATTAAATAAAAGTTCATGGAAATTTATATCCTCATTATAAGTTTTGTTGTGTTTTTAATGTTGCGTGTTCCCATTGCCTATAGTATTGGGTTATCAGCATTAATCACCTTATGTTTTAGTATTCCTTCTTTGGCAACCTTTACCGTGGTAGCCCAGAGAATGGCAACGGGTCTGGACAGCTTCTCCCTCATTGCCATTCCTTTTTTCATATTCGCAGGAGAATTAATGAATAAAGGTGGAATTGCTAAACGCTTGATTGATTTTGCAAAGTCGCTGGTAGGAAGTTTTCCGGGCGGACTTGCCTATGTGAATATAGTTGCATGTATGCTTTTTGGTGCGGTTTCCGGGTCTGCGGTGGCTGCGGCTTCCGCCATCGGAGGAGTAATGGGTAAAAGAATGAAAAAAGAAGGATATGATGAAGCATATAGTGCAGCTGTGAATATTACTTCTTCGACCACAGGTTTGTTAATTCCCCCGAGTAATGTATTGATTGTTTATTCACTGGCAAGTGGAGGAACTTCAATAGCAGCTTTGTTTATAGCAGGGTATGTGCCTGGTTTTCTCATCGGATTTTTATTGATGTTGGTGGCAGGTATTTATGCTTATAAGAAAAAATATCCGATAGGATTAAAAGCCAAATGGTATGAAATCTTCAAGTATTTCTTGAGAGCGTTACCAAGTTTATTTTTATTGGTTGTGGTGGTTGGTGGTATTGTAGCCGGTATTTTTACTGCTACCGAAGCATCTGCGATTGCAGTACTTTATGCCTTAATTCTATCACTGATCTATAAGGAAATTACCATAAATGAACTCCCTGAAATCATTTTAAAATCTGCAGGAACCACTGCTATCGTTATGTTATTGGTAGCGGCTTCCATGTCTATGAGCTGGACCATGTCGTATGAAAACCTGCCACAAGCGGTAACAGAACTCCTGATGAATGTATCAGATAACAAATTTGTAGTGCTGTTGGTTATCAATTTAATCCTTTTAGGGGTTGGAATATTTATGGATATAACCCCGGCAGTTCTCATATTCACACCCATATTTTTACCCATTGTTACTGCCCTGGGTATCGATCCCGTTCATTTCGGAATTATAATGATATTGAATTTAAGTATTGGTTTGTGTACACCACCCGTAGGTTCTGTCCTCTTTGTAGGTTGTAGTGTGGCGAATCTCAGTATTTCAAAAGTGGTAAAACCATTAATGCCATTGTTCCTTGTGATGATCTTCGGGTTATTGCTGATTACCTATATACCGGATATAACAATGTTATTGCCAAAATGGTTTGGGTTTTAATTTAATTATTCTTGAAAGTCTAAAACAAAATACGAATGCAAAGAAGAAAATTTATTGGTTCGGCCTCAATAGCTGGAATCATTACCGCAATGCTCCCTGGTAGTCTGGTTGCTTCAAACCAGGAAGGTTCTAATCATCTATTGGATGCCAAAAAACCAAACGATCGTGCCTATTGGACTGGCATGTTGTATAGAATGATGAATCCTGTATTTTCGAATCTGGCTAATGGAACCTTGGTGAAAAATATGCCTTTTGAAGTCTCACCATCTTATGACGGTAGAAAGAATGTTACGTATTTGGAAGCGGTGGGTAGAGCAGCAGCTGGAATGGCACCCTGGTTAGCATTACCCGACGATGACACCAAGGAAGGACAAATGCGTAAAGATTTAAAAGCAAAGTTTCTTAAGGGGATAGCCAACGGAGTTGATCCGTCTAATCCCGATTATTTGAATTTCACCAAAGAATATCAGCCAATAGTGGATGCAGCATATTTAGCCCATGCTTTTTTAAGAGCTCCTAAAGCATTATGGGAGCCATTAGATGATACCACCAAAAAGAGAGTAGTCAAAGAATTCAAAGCACTTAGAACCAGAAAACCTTGGAACAATAATTGGCAACTCTTTACTGCAATAACTGAAGCTTTCCTCCTGGAAATTGGAGAGGAGTGGGATAAAGAAGCTGTAGATCGTGCATTGAATAAATTTAAAGATTGGTATGTAGGTGATGGCTGGTATAGTGATGGTCCGAATTTTTCATTTGATTATTATAATTCTTTCGTAATTCATCCGATGCTGGTAGATACCTTAAAAGTATTATCAGATCATGGAAAGGTACCAGTAGCAGATTATGAACTTGCTTTAAAAAGGATGTTAAGATATGTGGTGCATTTAGAGCGGATGATTTCTCCTGAAGGAACCTATCCGGTTATAGGTAGATCTATTACCTATAGGAATGGTGCATTTCAAGCGCTGGCCCAAGTGGCATTAATAAAGAAATTACCTGAAGATATAAGTCCGGCACAAGTGAGGAGTGCACTTACCGCCGTTAAAAAGAACATCTTTCAAAAAGGAACCTTTGATAAGAATGATTGGCTTACGCTAGGCTTCTGCGGACATCACCCCGACGTGGCCGATTATTATTCGTCTACCGGAAGTATGTATATGGCCTCTTTAAGTTTTCTACCCTTAGGTTTACCTGCCGATGATGAATTTTGGACTTCGGATCCTGAAGAATGGACCTCGAAAAAGGCGTGGAGCGGTAAAAGCTTTAAAAAAGATTATCATGTAGACTATTAAAAAAAGAGCCCTTAAACAATATTGTTTAAGGGCTCTTTAGGAAATAGTTGGTTTGGGTTAGATTTAAGTTAGTTGCTAGAATTGTATTATTTCCTATTTCGTTAAAAACTCATCTCAAAAGTGATTTAAGAATTAAAATCCGCTGCTGAGATGAGTTCCTCCTCATTTTTTAGCCATTGTGATTATTACAGTTTTCAATAATCTTATGGAGTATATGGTCAACTTGTTCAATTTCTTTATCAGTTATGCCTTTTAAAGCCATGCTTCGATTTTGTTTGATGAGTTCTTGCATTTCATCAAGAGTGCGATCTCCAAATACGGTAACGCTTAAATGATATCGACGTTTATCCGAAGGATTTAAAGATTTCTCCAAATAGCCATTTCTAGTCATTAAATCAATAGTTCTGTTAACCGAAGCAGCATCCTTAAAAACCAATTTGGCCAACTCTTTTTGAGAAAGCTTAGGATACTTCTTTAAAAAGATCAGTACCATAGCTTGATCAATGGTGATTTTAGGGATGCTTTTGCTTATGCGTTTCTGAGCCATTCTTCTATATTCCTTAATAGCTCGTTCTATAACATAAAAAATGGTTTCATTTGGTAGCTTCACCAATGCTAATTTTAATTAATATAAATATAATTGATATATCAATTAAAAGCAATTGTTTTTGTCATTTATTTATATTTTTAAGGCTTAAAATTCATTTAACGGATTTAAATTAACATGAGAATTTTTCAAAAGGAGATAAAAATTGAATCCAATCCAAGAGGTTTTCACCTTATAACAAATAAGATACTCGATTCCATCCCAGAGATAGCTACGCTGACTGTAGGTCAATTACAGGTGTTTATTAAACATACCTCGGCGAGTTTGACAATTAATGAGAATGCAGATCCCACGGTAAGAGCGGACTTTGAATCGCATTTCAATAAAATGGTAGCAGAAAATGAACCCTATTATATTCATACGTATGAGGGTCCCGACGATATGCCAGCGCATATAAAAGCATCGCTTTTAGGGTCGTCCGTTACTATACCCATAACTGATGGTCAGTTAAATTTGGGTACCTGGCAAGGAATTTATCTATGCGAGCATCGAAATAATGGGGGGACAAGAAAATTAGTGATTACAGCTTTTGGTTCCTCGAAGCGATAAGTTGCTCCAGGATCTGAACCACTCCATCTTCATTATTACTGGTGGTTCTAAAGCGAGCCGCTTGTTTTATGTTAGGATGAGCATTATCCATGGCGTAACTAAAATAAGCCTCCTGCATCATTTCCAAATCATTATTATAATCTCCGAATACCATTGTTTCTTCTTTGGTAACGCCCAGTTGATTCTGAAGAAATCTTAAGGCGACTCCCTTATTGGCATCAGGGTGAGACAGATCTAACCAGTTTTGCCCGGATACTTTTACCTGCATCTCATCTTCCAAATGTTTTACAGCCGGATATATATGGGCCTCGGAACTTTCGTAATGAAACACAGCTATTTTTAAGATGTCCTGAGAATCAACCTTGGTGAGATCTTCAACAATCTCATAAGCTGCATAGTACTCATTAAAAAGATCAATAAATTCAACCTCCCTGGTTTCTATATACGATTTGTTTTTTCCGCAAAGTACCACATATACACCATCTAGATCTCTTAGAAGTCCAACAAGGTAATCGATCTTTTCTTTGGGTAAATGAGTTACCAAAAGTTCTTTGTCATGCTGCTTGGCAATTCCACCATTCTCAGCTATGATGGTTATTTCATTGGCAATCTTGTTCAGCTTATCGGTAATACTGTGATATTGACGACCACTGGCTGCTGCAAAATGTATATTGTGTTTTTTTAATTCTTCGTATAACTGAAAAAAACGGTCACTCACTTTCCCTTCAGAATTAAGCAAGGTCCCATCCATATCACTAACGACAAGTCTAACTTTAGATAGATCCATTTAAATAGATTTAAG
This sequence comes from Zhouia amylolytica, assembly GCF_900116365.1. Taxonomy (GTDB): domain Bacteria; phylum Bacteroidota; class Bacteroidia; order Flavobacteriales; family Flavobacteriaceae; genus Zhouia; species Zhouia amylolytica. The sequence goes on from NZ_FPAG01000003.1 coordinate 440,363, forward strand.
GTGCAAAAGTAATGTAGAATGAAGTAATTAGATGTTAATTGCACGTTATTTTACTGAGGCATCATAAAATAAAAAATCCGGTTCTTAGAACCGGATTTATAAACGAGATAATATATTGTTAGACGTTTATTTTACTTTTTCAACGATTGCTTTGAAAGCTTCCGGGTGATTCATAGCTAAGTCTGCAAGAACTTTTCTGTTAAGTTCGATGTTGTTAGCTTTAACCTGTCCCATAAACTGAGAATAAGACATACCGTGTAGTCTGGCTCCAGCGTTAATACGCGTAATCCATAATGCACGGAAAGTTCTTTTCTTATTTCTACGGTCTCTGTAAGCATATTGCATTGCTTTGTCAACCGCATTCTTAGCAACAGTCCAAACGTTTTTACGTCTTCCGTAGTAACCTTTGGCTTGTTTTAAAACCTTTTTTCTTCGAGCTCTTTTAGCTACTGAATTTACTGATCTTGGCATAATTTTAAATTTTTTGTAGTAGGCGGTCAGAAACTGACACTTTTTTTGAGCCTAACTCCAGGGTTATACAATTTATTGAACCGAAGGAACGATTACTTTAAACGTAGTTGTTCCTTAATGCTGTTCTCATCCGACTTGTCAACAAGCGTTGAATGAGTAAGCGCTAGCTTACGCTTTTTAGATTTTTTTGTCAAAATGTGACTCTTAAAAGCGTGCTTTCTTTTGATTTTACCAGTACCTGTAAGCTTAAAACGCTTCTTAGCACTAGATTTTGTTTTTTGTTTAGGCATTTCTCCTAGTATTTACTTAATTATCTCGCTTATCTTATTTAGTCTTTTTAGGAGCGATAAACATAGTCATTCGCTTCCCTTCAAGTTTAGGCATTTGTTCTACTTTACCAAGCTCTTCCAATTCAGAAGCTAAACGTAAAAGTAAAATCTCACCTTGGTCTTTATATACAATAGAACGTCCTTTAAAGAAAACGTATGCTTTTAATTTGGCACCGTCTTTTAAGAACTTCTCTGCGTGTTTCTTTTTAAATTGGTAGTCGTGGTCATCAGTTTGCGGACCAAAACGAATCTCCTTAACGACAACTTTACTAGCTTTCGCCTTTAGAGCCTTTTCGCGTTTCTTTTGTTCGTAAAGAAACTTTTTGTAATCCATTATTTTACAAACGGGAGGTTTTGCATTTGGAGAAATCTCTACCAAATCTAATTCCATTTCCTGAGCCTTTGAAAAAGCTTCTCTGGTTGGGTAAACTCCCATTTCTACATTATCGCCTACCAATCTCACTTCAGGTACACGAATTTTTTCGTTGATCCTGTGTTGTTCTTGAGTTTGTCTCTGTTGTGGACGACGATTATTTCTTCTAATAGCTATGACTTATAATTTTTTAGTTAAACTTTATTTTACTTAAACGGTTTTAAGTTACTACTGATTTCGTTATTTACCAAATCTGCAAATGATTTTACAGACATGCTTCCTAAATCTCCCTCACCATGCTTTCTTACTGAAACCGTTGCTTCCTTTTCTTCATTTTCTCCGACAATCAGCATGAATGGTATTTTATTCATCTCTGCTTCACGGATCTTCTTCCCTATGGTTTCGTTGCGGTTGTCAACGAGGGCGCGAATTTCGTCATTTTCCAATAAATTTAAAACTTTTTCCGCATATTTTTCATATTTCTCACTGAGAGAGAGGATGATAGCCTGTTCTGGCATCAACCATAAAGGGAAATTACCACCTGTATGCTCCAGCAAAATAGCAACAAAACGCTCCATACTTCCAAAAGGAGCCCGGTGAATCATTACAGGTCTGTGAAGTTTGTCGTCACTACCCTTATAGCTTAGATCAAAACGCTCCGGTAGGTTATAATCTACCTGGATCGTTCCCAATTGCCATTTCCTTCCCAATGCATCCTTCACCATAAAATCAAGCTTAGGGCCATAGAAAGCAGCCTCGCCGGTTTCTATAACATAATTTAAGCCTTTCTCATTGGCAGCATTGATAATAGCATTTTCAGCTTTTTCCCAGTTTTCAGTACTTCCAATGTATTTATCAGGATTTTCAGGGTCTCTTAACGATACCTGAGCTGTAAAGTTTTCAAAACCTAAAGAGCCAAATACATAAAGAACAAGGTCTATTACATTCTTGAATTCCTCATCCAATTGTTCCGGAGTACAGAATATGTGAGCATCATCTTGCGTAAAACCTCTAACTCGGGTTAGACCATGCAATTCTCCACTCTGTTCATACCTGTAAACCGTTCCAAATTCTGCATAACGCTTCGGAAGATCTTTATAACTCCAAGGTTTGGCGTTATAGATCTCACAGTGATGCGGACAATTCATCGGTTTTAATAAGAACTCCTCATCTTCCTTAGGAGTATGAATAGGTTGAAAGCTATCCTCTCCATATTTAGCATAATGTCCGGAAGTTACATAAAGCTCTTTTTGTCCGATATGAGGCGAAACTACTTGCTCATATCCTGCTTTTTGTTGTGCTTTTTTCAAAAACTGTTCTAAACGCTCGCGCAATGCAGCGCCTTTAGGTAACCATAATGGTAAGCCCTGACCAACCTTAGCTGAAAACGTAAACAACTCTAATTCTTTCCCTAATTTACGGTGATCTCTCTTTTTGGCTTCTTCCAAAAGAGCCAGATATTCTTTAAGCTCTTTTTGTTTAGGAAAGGAGATACCATATACACGGGTAAGCTGTTTGTTTTTTTCATCACCTCTCCAGTAGGCACCGGCAGCAGATAAAAGTTTTACAGCTTTAATATATCCTGTATTTGGAATATGACCTCCGCGACATAAATCCGTAAAAGTGGCATGGTCACAAAAGGTGATAGTTCCATCTTCCAAATTCTCTATAAGTTCTACCTTAAACTCGTTGCCCTGATCTTTATAATATGATAAGGCATCAGCCTTACTAACAGAACGCATATTGAATTCGTGCTTGCCACGGGCAATCTCTAACATCTTATTTTCGATGGCAGGAAAATCTTTTTCTGAAACAGCCTGGTCACCAAAATCCACATCGTAATAAAATCCATTATCGATAGCCGGACCAATTGTTAGTTTAACGCCAGGATACAATTCCTCTAAAGCCTGAGCTAACACGTGTGCGCTGGAATGCCAAAAAGCTTTTTTCCCTTCATCATTATTCCAGGTATAAAGAACAAGATTACCATCGGTGGTTAAAGGGGTTACCGTTTCAACCGTTTCACCATTAAAACTTGCCGAAATAACGTTTCTAGCCAAGCCTTCACTGATACTCTTGGCAACATCCATTGGAGTCGAATTTTTCTCAAACTCCTTTACCGAACCATCTGGTAATGTAATCTTGATCATTAATAAGTTTTTTAAATACAGTGTGCAAAGATAATAGGAAGTTATAAAGCATACAATATTATAAGACCTTTATATAATAAGATGTTTTAAAGAATATCTTGCCATTCAGAATGTTTGTCTAGGGTGGCTTTCGCAAATGGACAAAGCGGAATGATCTTAATTCCTTTTTCCCTGGCAAACAGAACCGCAGCTTCCACAAGACGTAACCCAATACCCTGACCTTTTAATATAGGGTTTACATCAGTATGGTCTATGATAAACTTATCGGTTCCTGCCCATGTGTACGTCATGTACGCCAAATCTTTACCGTTTTCCGCAATGTGAAACTTTCCGTGTTTCCCGTCATCCTGTTGAAGTACCTCTGTCATGGTTATATAAAGTCTGATGATCTTGTAAAGATAAAGATAATATTTCTTCATGAGTTGTGAGCCGGATATAGGTAAATGAATATAGATAATATGATTTGTTTAAAGATGACTTAATAACAGGGTTAAGGTTTGGTTCCTCGTGTATATAGAGGAAGCAGCGCCAGTTCATTATTTTATTAGGAACACGCGAATTCTGACGCCTGTTTATTGTCCTATTTATAAAGAGGCGAATCCCATCGGTGTTTCACAGGTTGCATAAAGTGTTTTACAGTTGTCCAGGCCCGGTGCAAAGCCGTAGACAAGTCCTGGATAAGTCCTGTGTAACCCCTTGATAAAGGATAGATGAGCCAAAGTCAATACAGGGATGAGTAAAAAGAGTACTATCTATATAATATGAGTTCGATCTTTATAACTATTGTCCTGATCTATCTCTAACCTTACTTCTGTTACATTAATAGGTGCTAAAAGAAGATTTACAACTCGTTTAAAGGTGTCCAGGCCCGGTGCAACAGTATGGATACAGTATATATTAAGTATGGATAAGGTATGGTTGCCTTAAGAATGTTCCTTATGTATTATATATGAGTCCGACTTCATTCCTAAGGTCCTTATTCATTTTACGCAAACCATTTGATGGGTTTATAGGTGCTAAAAGAAGATTTACAACTCGTTTAAAGTTGTCTAGGCCCGGTGCAACAGTATGGATACGGTATAGATAAAGTATGGATAAGGTATGGTTGCCTTAAGAGTGTTTAGTATATAATATATATGAGTTCGTCTTTATTTTTAAGGTCATTGTTCGTTTCCAACCTTCCACCTGATACCTTAATAGGTGCTAAAAGAAGATTTACAACTCGTTTAAAGGTGTCCAGGCCCGGTGCAATAGTGTGGATACAGTATATATACAGAGTGTGTAAACTATGAATAGGGTAGGTGTGGTGTATGCGGTGATATATATAAGAGTGCCTTTTAAGGGTTGTCAATGATAATTTCAAAAATAATTTTGGATGTAAAGAGCTAGAAATAAACCGGGTATAAATTACTTTGAAAAAACTTTGGTTTTGAGTTTGGAGAATTGAAATAAAAGGTTCTATATTTGCACCCGCTTTGAGAGAGAGGTAATGTAGTAAGAGAAGCGAAGTTCATAGACATAGTGCGGGATATAGAAGATTAGGGAGACAAAAATTTTCAAAAAAAATTGAAAAAAATGTTTGCCGGAAACAAAAAGAGTTTTTACATTTGCAGCCGCTTTGCGAGACACGAAATACCGAGTTTTAAAGGGCGCAAGTTCATAGAGAAATTGGCGATGTAGAGAGGAATGAGAGGCCTGAAAAATTTTTCAAAAATAAATGAAAAAAAGTTTGGTCGGAATGAAAAAGAGTTTCTATATTTGCACCCGCTTTACG
>NZ_FPAG01000004.1:0-140629 GCF_900116365.1 Zhouia amylolytica
GAATGAAAAAGTCGTACAGGCCGCACTCCACTGTATTCCGTTTACGATGACGGTTTGTTTGCGGTGGATTTGAATTAAGTTAAAAGATGTTGATGGGAGTGTACCCCCGTCGGCAGTATATATGAATTGAATCCGTTAAAAATGGTCGAAGCCTTGGAGACCATTTAGGATAAAATTCATGGTTTTGCGATAGCAAAAATACCTCTCGACGGGCATCCTTTCTTTTGATTCGTTTTCTTTAGGTGAATAATTGCGTAGCACATCATGAACTCCTTATAAAACAATAAGCAAATTGGTGAATAAAGAAAATGAATAAAGAATGAACATGTTATTGACATTCAGTTGGTCAATTTCTAATTAGGAAAAAATAACTAACCCTGGTTCAATAGATTCCGCAAAAAGTACGGAATGACCATCAGTACATAAAACAATTTCTCCCCTTTAGGGGTGCAGGGGTAAGAAATTGTATTACCACATTTCGAGCCTTGCGCTGGCAGGGCGTGGCAATCTCTTTATAAGGATTCACCTACCTCCAAAAAATCTCCATCTATAAAGCTAGACGAACCAAAGGTCTGTTAATCCATACATAGAAAACCGCCCTAGGCTGTGGCAGGCTGGGACCCGCTATTTGCAGAACACGTGAAATTATCTGCTGTTTGAAGCAAAGTGCCGAGTTCAGATAATTTAGTGTTCAAAAAACTAGCGGGTAGCCGAACAGCTAAGGCTAGCGTTTTTTGATTCTTTTTTTATTCATGTAATAATTACTGTTTTATATGGTATTCATGAATGCAAAGCATTTGGCAATGCAAAAAAGAATAAAGACGAAACATGCTTTTTCATTCAGTTCGATAATTTCCAATCAGAAAAAAACAGATTTAATCTCGGATCAATAGATTCCGCAATAAGTGAGGAATGACAGGAAGAATAAAAACCCTTTATCCCTTAATACAATAACAGTTTATATCTTCTTCAAGATTAAATCATAAAATAATCTTGTTAAGATTCATTTATTCTTCCTCTAAAACCACCTTCACAAAGTCATAATCTGTTGCATAAGGAAAAAGCTCACTCATTGTAGTGTAGTATGCTCCTATGAATTTATTGGAATCAACTAAGTTTTGGGTATAAAGATTTATGGTATCCCCATTGCACATAATTCGCATACGCTCACGATCCTGATCGTTAACAGGGTTGAATCGATTCGTGTTTTCAGTCAAAAATGAGCTGAGGTTCCACCGGACACTCGATTTAGAATGTTGGGTTTCGAGTGTCACTTTAGCCGGATTATCAGTATCCCTGATCTCCATGCTATAATGAAGTACACTGTCTTTTTGGGTAATGGTAAGCCGCTCATATCGTTCTGAAGTACAAACCGACAAATCGGTTTCCACGATTAGGGTGTCTAAATGCGTTAGTTTGGCATTCAGGTCATTATAATCATTTTGTAAACTAAAATCAGAAGTGGGAGCACTTTTTTCAGGAGATGCTGGATCTGACGAACAACTAACGAAAATAACGATTAGTATCGTTACAATGAGGTGGTGCAGTTTCATGATGGCGGTATTGTAAAAAAATAATATTTTTTATGCCACAAATACAATGCCATAATGAATGTTCGGTTTTTCAATTGTTTTCGGCAACGTCATTGCGAGTCTTGCGCTAGTAAGGCGTGGCAATCTCTTCAATAATAGTTACTAGCTTCCAAAAGATCGCCGCACTTCACTTTGTTCCATTCGCGATGACGGTTTGTTTGCAGAGGTTTTGAATTAAGGTGTAAAATTAAGTCGCCATAGGGTTTGGAAGTGGGGACCCATTCATTGAGAGTAGGATAATAACAAAATCTTCAAACTAAATCCCCACATTCTCAATAAACCCCAATAACTCTTCCACTACCTCGGGGTGCTGATCAGCAACGTTGTGGGCTTCCCCTATATCTGTTTCCAGATCGTATAACGATAATTCAAAGGATCCCTGTTTTTGTTGATTCCAACCAATCGATTTTTTGATATGTAGTTTCCATTTCCCATACCGTACCGCTTCCAAATCACCATTACGGGCATAGTAATAAAAAGGAATTTCTTCCAGGTTCGTTGTGGCAGGAGATCTTAAAAAATCACTGAGGTTTCGACCATCTATAACCGATCCTTCCGGGATGGACGCTCTTGTTAGTGCCGCAAGGGTAGGGAAGAGATCCAAAGTAGAGATCATCTCATCGCTGACGGTGTTTTCAGGAATTTTACCAGGCCATGTTATAATACCCGGAACACGCTGCCCACCTTCCCAGGTTTGTGCTTTTTTCCCTCGTAGTGGTTGTGCAGAACCTACCTGCGGACCGTTATCAGAGGTGAAGATAAAAATGGTGTTATCATATAGCTTCTCTGATTTTAAAGCTTTAACAATTTCACCCACGCTCCAGTCTAATTCCATGATTACGTCTCCATAAAGTCCTAGTTCACTTTTCCCGGCGAAGGCAGGAGAAACATGTAAAGGAGTATGAGGCATATTATGAGCCATATACATAAAGAAAGGCTTTTTAGCACCCCTTTCCTTGATCAATCGAACTGCTTCTTCGGTATACCTTCGGGTTAAATAATCTTGGTCCGGCCCCATTTCAATAACCTCTTCATTTCTGTATAATGGCAATGGAGGCGATTGAAAATCATTGTGTTTGTAGTAATGGTTATCCATATCATTGGAGTAGGGAACTCCAAAAAATTCATCAAATCCCTGGTTATAAGGCATGAATTCCTTTTTATGTCCCAAATGCCATTTTCCAACGCACCAGGTGGCATAGCCGCTATCTCCAAGTATCTCAGCCATAGTGTACTCTTCAGGGGAAAGCCCATGCTCGGAAAAAGGGAAGATAACCGCTTCATGAAGGTTGCTTCGCTTTGGATATCGACCCGTCAATAGAGCCGCTCTGGAAGGAGTACATACCGTTGCCGGTACATAAAAATTGGTGAGTTTAAGTCCTTCAGCAGCCAGCTTATCCACATGTGGGGTTTCAAAACCTGTTGCCCCATAACAGCCCAGATCAGCATAGCCCTGATCGTCGGTGAAAAAGATAATGATGTTAGGACGATCATCGGTTGCCTGAGCACAAGAATAGAAGGAGAACAGGGATAGAACACCCAACACATATTTTAATAAAGGAACTTTCATAAACGTTTTTATTTGGAGAGGTCTTTCTCAATTGCTGGATTAAATATAAGGTTTCCACGAAGATTATTTTTAGCTTTTGATCAATCCCTCAAAACCTTCCCCTCCAGGGAAATCTCTATGTCAAATGGCGACAGGACCTTGTCCAGTAATATGCTAACCGACCTTCGGTTCAGAGCTGCATCCTCCGAATAGTCTTGCTCGATCTCCCAGTCGTTCCATTGAGATTGAAGTTCTGTCAGACTAACTTCCTTCCCCAAAGCTTTGAACAGGTTCGTAAGAAATGCTATTTTCACACCCTGTCCGGAAGCATCTATTTTTTCCAGTTCCGGATAGTATGCCAACAGTCCTTGTTTTAACTCGTATTCCGATACCATACGGTCCGGATAAAAGAACGTCTGGTTTGCCCATTTATAAGGAATTCCATAGCCTTTTAATATGCCCATTGCCCCAATTCGTTGTATAGATTCGAATGCAGCATCTTCAGGTGAAACATCTATAAAAGGCATAAGGTAGGCCTTACCCCTTAAAAGCATGTTCTGAACCTCTCGTACCGATACATCTCCAACATCTTGCTTGTTTTTAATGACAGTGGCAGCGATCGCCCCGGCTGCCTGTCCAATTCCTAGTACAACCGGTTGTAAACGGGTAGTGCCGTTGACAATATTAGACACGCTGATGTTTTTATCTGCAACCAGGAAGTTTTCAGTGTTCTCAGGGATCAACACCCCCATAGGAATGTTGTAACTCGGAATTCGGATGTTGATAAATGCGATCTCCGGAGCATCCTCATTTTTATCGTGATGGTGATCGATCGGGTAGTCTCCAACAGCTACCCCTGTTCTGTACAGGGTATAGTCATAGGGCTGCTCCAAATGATTAACCGTTAAAAATACTTTCCCCTTAGCTCTGCGTCCCTCCCTGTGATAGGGAATAAAAGGAAGTTGATCCTTCGTTGGAAACTCCTCTGCAAGACGCAAATGCTGAAACCCTAATTCATTCTGAATATAATAGATAAAGCCCAAGGTAAAAGCTTTAGCCTTTTTCAATTCCTCCAGGAACTCCTTTTCGGAGAGTTCAGCCCAGTTGATGTAGTAATCATTACCACAGTTGGGCCAATTGATCATGTATTTATTGTTAGGTAATTTCCCATAATTCAGCATTTGCTCACAATCAGAAACCTTTCCGAACATTTCATCTTTTTTCCTTTTACAAGCACAGGCATAGTTTTCCGGATCATATCCTTTGGGTTTTTTAACCAACCCCTTTTTACGTCGTTGCCTCGTTGGATCTGAAGAAACATCTTCCAAAATGGCCACATAGGTCAGGTCTTGAATGATATCATTAGCAACAGCCGGTGCTTCATCCTCTCCGGTATCAGATTTGGCATCCATTCCGAATCGGAAATCTGCGCCAACCAGAGGTAGTAATTCGCCTGTTTCAGTAGCATCAATGAGAACGGTAGCTATAGTAGAATGTAGCTTTCCACCCTTTTTAAAGGTCACCTTCCATTTGCCTTGTTCATAACTTACAGATTCTAAAGACGCATTGAATTCGATCCGTAGGTTCTGATGCTTGACCATACCTCTTAAGATTCGCTCTCCAACAGCAGGTTCAAACAAGGTATGACTTACCCAGCCTGTTGCCAGGGCCCCGGCACTGCCATAATGTTTGCGTAACTCCTCTCTGAACTCTCCCCAAATACCGGAAGGCAATTCGTGATTTCCGTCTATGGCAGAAACGCCGGCTGCTGTTAGCATTCCGCCTAGCCAGGGTGTGGCTTCAATAATCTGAACCTGGGCACCACTGCGCGCTGCCTGGATGCCTGCAGCTGTACCTCCGGCACCGCCACCAACAATCAATACATCAACTTTATTCTGACTCATGGCATGACCGTGAATCAAAAACAAAACAGAAAGGAAGACTAATAAACGCATAACTTATAGTTTTGGATAGGTGTTCTTAAAAAATAAAGGATGATCTTTAAATCCTTCGTAATAAAAAAAGACTTCATCTAGAATACCATACTTCCGATTCGTCTGAATCATCTGAGTTAAGAAATCTTCTGAGGGAATGTAATCGTCAACTTTTAATAAAACTCCCGGAATGAACTTCTCGCGATCTTTCTTGGATATAAATTCCAGGTTAGCAGTTAAAGTAGCCTCATAAGACTTAATATCATAGCGGTATACCTGTGGAATAATGGCATCGACCCAGCCTTCTTTAACCCATCTCGGCCAGTTTTGTAAATACTCTTCTTTGCTCCACGGAAAAATGCTTGGTGCCATCGTAACCAATACATTTGAATCAATCGCCTTTACCGTTTCATATACTTTTTTTGCAAACAGATCAAGCTTTCTGGCCCGCCAGTCAATCCAGGCTGCATCCTTGTAATCAGATGGAGGTAAAGCTCCTGCATGTTCTTTTTGATACAAGGAAATGGTATAAGCGTCATAGCCCGCAGTAGAAGGGTTGGCAGGAAGACGGTCGTCTCCCTGAATCCCGTCAATATCATAATTGTTCACCACCTCAACGATCAATGATAACAAAAAGTCTTGCACCTCAGGGTCGAAAGCATTCATCCATTGAAACCCGTTTTTCGATACCAATTCCCCCTTATGATCAATAGCACGCCATAGAGGCTTGGCTCGTAATATATGGCCTCCGTCTTCTTTCTTATAACTGCTGGAAAACCCGAATTCAAACCAGGCATGTACCTTGATCCCCTCGCGATGAGCCACAGTTATCAACTCTTTTAAAAAGTCCCGCTCTGCAAATCTAGGCATGACTTTTACCCCAAATGTCTCCTGCATTACCTCGCTGGGGTAAAGCGTATGTCCACGGTTCCAAACCACCACATAGATATGATCGATGCCATAGGCTTTACAATTACTGACCGCTGTTTCAATTCCTTCCCGGCTATCGAGAGCTTCGCTTCTAACATTGGTGAGCCATACCCCTTTTTGCGATTGCGAAAAGACAGCCGTAATTCCCAGGAAGAACAATAATAATGCTAGCTGAAGGTGTTTCATAGCGTAAAGGATATTTATGATTGTAAAGTTTTAGCTATTTGTAATAAGGCTCTCGGTACGTGAAAGCATCCTTTCCATTTGCCACCTTTTAACGGTAAATATACTTGCCCTTGCCTGTTTAAATACCCGAACCATTCGCCTCCCTTTGGGTCTCTGAAATGATTCCAGGTATATTCATGTACTTTTTCAAACCATGCTTTTGACGCTGGATTCTGTGTGGCGGCATAAGATTTAGCCAATGCTACCAGCGTTTCTAAATGTACCCACCAAAGTTTTTGATCCCATTCCAATTGCTGGGGTGGATGTCCCTGGGCGTCCAGAAAATAAAAAATACCTCCATAGGTCTCATCCCATCCATGCGCTAATTGTTGCAGCATGATTTTTTCAGCCCTGAGGATCAATGTCTGGTTGTTTTTCCTGCGTCCTAAATCCATTAAAAACCACATAGACTCAATCGCATGCCCCGGATTTAACAGGCGTCCTTCAAAACTATCATGAAGCGCTCCTTCGGAAGTAATGTTTTCATAAACCAGGCCTGTATCCTTATCGTAAAATTGATTCAATATCAAGTCTGCCAGCCCATCCGTCAATTCATCAACCTGGTTTTTATCTAACAGATGTTCCAGTTCTAAAGAGAGGTTGCACAAGATCATCGGGAGTGCAAAATTCTGTAAGTTGCGAGTTCCCGGATATAATTTATTGTAGCGTCCCTTCGGATTATCTCTTCTTTTTAAAATATTTTGGAAAGTGTCTAACGCTATTTGGGCATAAGCTTCTTGTCGATCGATTTTGTAAAAACTTCCAAAAGCCATTGCTGCAAAACAATCAGAAAAGATATTATAAGGCTGCACCAGTGGCGCCCCTGTTTTGGTTAAAGAAAAATACCAGTTACCATCTTCATCGCGCCCGTGTTTTTCCATAAATTCAATACCCCTTCTGGCCATATCTTTCCAGGTTTCCTTAGATTCAAGCTGATTATAAAAGGTAGCGAACATCCATGCCTGACGCGCCTGAAGCCACATGAATTTATCTGTATCATAGACCTTACCCTGACGATCAAGGCAAGTAAAATAGCCTCCATATTCAGTGTCGGGAGAATATTGTTCCCAAAAAGGAATCACCTCTTTTAGAAGTTCTTGTTCATATAATGATGCATAGGTTTTCATAATCGTTTGATCCTTGCTTAACCGAATAATTTAAAATGTTCCATATAGCGGTTGTATAAGTGACCTGCTTGTAAATAAGCTGACTGCGGACTCATAAAATGAGAGAATTCGAAGGTAATCGCCTTATCACAACCCGCTCGCTGAGCAGCCTCCAGTTTCAACAGTAGTTTTTCGAATTTTATGGGCATAAACTTGATAGGCATATCCCTGTCAAACGATTCAATATTGGTCCACGAGGCTAGTCCATGTTTATCTGCAAGTTCTTTATTGATCTGTAAAAAGTCTTCCAATTCATGGAAATCGACGTGGCCATCTTGAAAGGCAACAGTATCTATAGGCCCTTTGATTCCATCAAAGATCTCATCCCACTCCGTGTAATGTGTCTCCAAAGAAACTTGTTCCTGTTTACTGAGGGCGCCTTCAGATGCCATCACCGCTTTTTTACCGTCGATCCAGGGAGAAATAAGTACCGGGAGTCCGCCGCTTACAGCTTTACAATGCCTGCCCAGGCCGGCAATTGCATCTACAGCTCCTTTCGTTTTTCGACTTAACTCCAGGCTCAGATACCACCCTTTAAAAGCTTTATGGTGTCCGTATTTTTGATAGGCTTCTTCAATGACATAACGGTTTACATCCAGTTCGTTTAACATGTTTCCGGTGTCCCAATAGGTGCCACTGTCATAGATGCCAAAATAGAAATCCATACCATATTTGAGGGATAGTTCTAAAAACATTTCCACCAGGTCAACTGGCGGACGGTAGCATCCTTTTTTGCCGATGAGGTAATCTGATGGATAAGTTAGAAATCGCCGGTAGCCGGAGCGAATCAAAATCACAGTATCAATTCCCATATTGGCCATATGCGCAAAGTCGGCATCCCATTCCTTGCGACCCCAGTTTTGATGAGGGATATCATGACTGATTTCATCTAAAAAGGTACCGCTTATCAATAACTGTTGTTGCTTTTTCATGAAACGTTCTTTAAATGATTCCACCAATATTTTTTTAGTAAGGCACTCGTGAGTATCAGCACACCACACCATATGATCATGGCGGTATTTTCACGTAGCATAAAGTAAATAGGAATGACCACCTGGGCCATTTGCCAAATGATTCCGATCACTATGTTGAAACTATCCCGCTTAAAATCCTTGTTAGGTAGAAAATCCGGATCTTCTTCCATAACCTCCTTTTTGATCGGCCCCCAAAATCCCCATGGCCGTGTTTGGCGATAAAAAACTTTTACCTGATCGCGGTTCGGTAGCGGACGTAGGTAAGTCCCTATAATGCAACCGAAAAGTGAAAAAAGGAGAATGATAGGGAACACAAAAATATCTACATACTCCGGGAAAAAGAAGAGCTTAATGGTAGAAGCTATGAGTCCGAAAAGCATTCCCCAAAAGTATCCCATTCCTGTAAATCGCCACCAGATCCATTTGAGTACATTGGCCGCTACATACCCGCCATAGAGGGCCGAACTTAACCATAAGATGAGTTGGTTTAATGAACCCGCATTGAATCCGAAAATGATCCCAATCACAACCAGTAGTAGGGAGGATAGAATACTGTAAAGTACCAGCCTTTTATCAGTAGCAGAAGGATTGATATATTTTTTATAAATGTCATTTACAATATAGGCAGGAGCAGAGTTAACAAAGGCCGCAAAAGTCCCCATGAAGGCAGCTAAAAATCCTGCCAGCATCAAGCCTTTTAATCCTACCGGAAGAAACTTATTGATGGCTAAAGGAAGTACCTGTTCAAAATCAATAGCATCACCCATAGCCATAATCTCAGGTCGCATAAGAACTAATGCAAGTACAGTGAAACCAATAATCATAAAATAGCGCGGCAGGTACAATACGCAAATGGTTAGAAAACTCATTTTTGCAGCTTCGGCCGGAGTTCTGGTAGCCAGGATACGTTGCATATCATAGCTCGGAACCGGACCGGCGGTAGATGCCAAAATACCTTTTAATACCATCAGAACAAACAGTAGCCCAAAGAGATCAAATCCGTCAGAAGCGATCTTGCTATTTACCTGAGGAAAGGCTGTGTTACTCCAGTCGAGATCCAGATTCCATCCAAAAAACAGCTCTTTCCAACCCCGGGGAACAATCGCCTCTACCGCACCCGCATCTACCATATTATAAGCTACGATCCCAACGCCGATACAGGCAATGGTCATGACCACAAATTGCATCACTTCAGTGGCTACCACGCTATGCATTCCCCCTTTAATGGTATAAAGCGAGGTGAGTCCGCAGACAATCAGTGCATAGCTTTTGGCTGATGAAATCTGATACCCCAGGATCTCAAAACCCAGGTCCCACGGTAAGATTGCAGTACTGTATTTGCCGATACCTTCAAAAAAATAAGCGATGAATCCTAAAACGCTGATAACGGCAAAAATTACAATGATGATATGCGATAGTTTCGCCCCTTTGCCATCTCCAAAACGAAAGGTGATCCATTCGGCACCTGTCATTACGTTCGATCGACGCATCCAAATGGCCAGGTAAACAAAAACAAATACCTGGTTCCAAACCGGCCATAGCCATGGAAGCCAGGCACTTTTCAGGCCGTAAACGAAAAGAATCCCTACCGTCCACATGGTTCCTGAAATATCGAACATCCCAGATGCATTACTCAATCCGAGATAATACCATCGTAATTGATTACCCCCCAAAAAATATGAGGAAAGGTTTTTTGAAGCACGTCTGGAAAGATAAAAACCAAGTAGTAGTACTCCCACAATATAAGCCGCCACAATGGTAATATCCCAAAAATCAAGAGCCATATAAGTTCAATTCTTTTGTAAGAATGGATACACCATTCGGGTTAAAATATACTTTCGATCACCTCAATAAAAACAGTTAAATTGTAAAAATAATTTAAAGTGTTCACGAGCACAGTTATCAAATATATACAAATTTTGTATTTTCGTTGAAGTTTTTTCATAAATCTGATGAATGATCAAAAAGAATTATACCCTAAAAGAAATAGCTAACCTTGCCGAAGTATCCAGAGGCACGGTAGATCGTGTTATTCATAACCGGGGAAAGGTTTCTACAGAGGCCAGAAGAAAAGTAGAGCAGGTGCTTGATGATATTGATTATCAGCCTAACCTCATTGCCCAATCCCTTAAAAGTCATAAAAATTATGTTATAGGAGTGCTCATTCCCAACGATCAGGAAGGTGAATATTGGCAGCAATGTGCACATGGGGTCCGCAAAGCAGAAGTTGAATTAAGACAGTTTGGGATTTCTCTGCTTTATTTTCGGTATACCAGTACACGGAATGATTTTGAAAAGCAATTATCAAAAGCAATTAATAAAGGTCTTGATGCCATACTCATGGTGCCCATTTACACGGATTCCCTTACACATTTATACGATCGGTTGGAAGATTTACAAATTCCCATAGCACTTCTAAATACAGAACTGACAGATCGAAAACACAAGATATTTTTAGGACAAGCCAATACAAAGAGTGGGAGGCTGGCCGGACAGCTGATGGATTATCTGGTAAAAGATATGGATCAGGGTACTTTGCTGGTTATGCACCTCGGAATCAAATCCGGACATTCATTGCATCTGGAAGAAAAGGAAAACGGATTTAAAGCATATTTTGCCGAGAAATATGAAAATCCCAAGATCGAGGTGGTTAGTTCGTCAGATGATACAGCTATTACCAATCTACCAATAGACCTGTCTGAGGTTTCAGGCATATTTGTGACCACCTCTAAAATTCATTTATTGAGTAATCTTTTAAAGCAATATCCTAAGATTAAGACCATAGGGTATGACCTTATTCCTAAAAATATAGAGAATCTTATAAAGGGTAAAATCGATATCCTGTTAAATCAAAAACCGGAAGCACAGGCCTATAGGGGAATCACCGCCTTGTCAGATCATTTGCTCTATAATAAGGACATCCCCAACCGAAAGCTTTTTCCGGTAGATATTGTGGTATCTGAAAATGTAGATGAATTTATTTAAACATATAATTCCATATTAGGAAAACCGATGAAATGCTAGTTCAATAGATTCCGCAATAAATTCGGAATGACAAAGAAGTGCAGAATGAAAATCAGGGCATAAAACAATTTCCCCTTTAGGGGTGCAGGGGTAAGAAATTGTTTTTGGCAACGCCATTGCGAGCCTTGCCCTAGCAGGGCGTGGCAATCTCTTCAATAATAGTTACTATCCTTCAAAAGATCGCCGCACTACACTTCGTTCCGTTCGCGATGACGGTTTGTTAGGATTAACCTTATAATTAAATTCGCCCTAGGCTGTGGCAGGCTGGGCCCCGCTATTTGCAGAACACGTGAAATTATCTGCTGTTTGAGGCAAAGTGGCGAGTTCAGATAATTTAGTGTTCAAAAAACTAGCGGGTAGCCGAACAGCTAAGGCTAGCGTTTTTTGATTCTTTTTTTGGCAATGCAAAAAAGAATAAAGACGAAACATGTTATTGACATTCAGTTCGACAATTCCCAATCAGGAAAAAAACAGATCAAACAATGGAATAACAGTTTCCGCAATAAATTCGGAATGACAGCAAGATTAAAAAAACAATTTCCCCCTTTAGGGGTGCAGGGGTAAGAAATTGTTTTTGGCAACGTCATTGCGAGCCTCGCAATAGTAAGGCGTGGCAATCTCTTCAACAATAGTTACTATCCTTCAAAAGATCGCCGCACGACACTTTTTTCCATTCGCGATGACGGTTTGTTTGCAGTGGATTTGTATTAAGTTAAAAGATGTTGATTGGAGTCTATCCCCGTCGGCAGTATATATGAATTTAATCCGTTAAAAATGGTCGAAGCCTTGGAGACCATTTAGGATAAAATCCATGGTTTTGCGATAGCAAAAATACCTCTCGACGGGCGTCCTTTTCTTTGGTTCGTTTCTTTTGGACGATCAAAAGAAATGAATAAAAATAAACATGCCCGTTAAATTAATTAAGACAATTCCTTACTAAATAAAAAAGATCAAACATAGAATCAATAGATTCCGCAACAAGTGCGGAATGACAAAAAAATACGGAATGACAAAAGGAAGAAAACAATTTCCCCCTTTAGGGGTGCAGGGGTAAGAAATTGTTTTTGGCAACGCCATTGCGAGCCTTGCCCTAGCAGGGCGTGGCAATCTCTTAAATAGTAGTTGTTATCCTTCAAATAGATTCTTAACAAGTACGGAACGACAAAAGGAATTACAGAAAGTAACTAAACAATTACCCCTCCCTGGCTGGTGCGAGCATCTTACTTGTGTCATTCACCTCAATACTTACCCCTACGTAAAATATGTAGGTCTATACGTATTTTATTTGGTTGCATACAGAATTAACTTGCAATCCGTATTTGGAACCCCAAAAAGAATTACTTCGAGACCCCTGATAAGTATTAGGAATATTAAATGAACGAAACCAAATAAATACTTATATGTTTAACATCAAAATCATTAACAATTTTCGGTATTCCGGTACCTTACGAAAAACTGACGAAAGTGATGAGTGGGTTATTAATCATAACCATACCGCAGAAAAGAACGATTTAAAATCTGCTTTGCTTCAAATCTATACTATCGGTCAGGTTGCCTTCCTCGATTTAGGTGAAAAGAAAATAGAAAATTACCCTTACCCAACGGAAAAGTACGGACTCTTAATTCGCTGTCATAGCACTGAAGTATACTATCGTTATGAAGAAAAAGGAGATATCATTCTTACAATAGATGAGCTGGGCTGTTATAGTATAGAAGTACAGAACGGTACAGCAGTTGAAATTAAATTACCCGAATTATCAATTAAAAACTAAAATTATGGATGGCTATATAGGAGAAATTAAATTTTTTGCAGGTGATTTTCCTCCAAGAGGATGGGCTTTTTGCCATGGACAGCTTATGGCGGTAAGTCAATATAGTGGATTGTTTGCAGTAATAGGTAATAGGTATGGAGGTAATGGCGGCTCCTCCTTCAAGTTACCCGATCTAAGAGGCAGGATGCCGATTGGTGTAGGTAGTGGTCCGGGGCTATCTGTCTACAAGGAAGGAGACCACGGAGGAATGGAATCAGTCCCTTTAACAGTCGATCAAATGCCAAAGCATTCTCATAAAGCTTCTACCAATGCATCGGATGGTGGGGGAATTGGCGGAACAACTCAGGAGGTAACTAAAAACTACTGGGCAAAAGGAGGTACCTATGCGACCTCAAAAAGTACCACTATGGCAGAAGATGCGGTTTCTATTGAAAACGCCGGAGAAGGACAGGCACATGAAAACCGCCCCCCTTATACAGCCCTGAACTTTATAATATGCCTAATTGGAGCTTTTCCAGATCGATCGTAAAGCAAATAATATAGGAAACAACGACCTGAAAACTATGTCAATTATAGGTTTCAGGTTGCTTTGTTGTTTAAGCATAAACAGTATAAAAACGGTAGCCAGAATGAAACATGATACGACTTTAAGGAATAAAAGACAATGGATCCTTTTGTTGTGTATAATACTTACAGGAGGGATATACGCACAAACCCTTAATTTTGATATGGACGATGCTGTTGTTTATAACAGTGGGGAATATATCAGTCAATCAGTAACCTCCGGGGCCGACACTTATACCATCGAAGTAAGGCATGCCACCTATACAGACAGAGCCCTATTAACCGATTTAGGAGGAGGAAATCAAGTTTTTTATTTTCAGGCGGGAGGAGACACCAATCCATGGGTAATTACTTTTACCAAAAACGGGACCCCAACCGAGTTTACCTTAAACAGCATGCGCTATTATGCGTATAATGATGATGAAATAAGCCTGGTAAACCAGGATAACAATATTATTGCAGCTGCTACCGCCTATGGATCAGGAACTAATGGCACTGTAACTATTACTAACACTGCTAATGCAACAAACATCAGTAGTTTTAAGATTCTTCCCGAAACCACTGTTACCCTCAATAACTACGGCTTCGATAATATCAATGTTAGCTTTCCGGCAACCAACACAGCACCAGTAATTGGAGGAACAACTGCTAGTCAGAGTGTAAATGACAACAGTACAATCTCGCCTTTTTCTAATATTACAACAACAGATGCTGATGGATATAACTTATCTGCAACCATTACTTTAGATGATAATGCAAAAGGGCTATTGACAGGTACCGGGCTTTCTGGTTCTGGACCATATACTATTGCAAGTACTACTCCTGCCGACTTACAAACAAAGTTAAGAGCGTTATCTTATAACCCTACAGACAACAGAACATCAACCTCAGAAACTACAACTTTTACAGTAGTCATAAATGACGGAGCTGATACCGATACCGATAATACAACAACGGTCATTTCAAATGCTGTTGCTCCTGTTGTAATGGATGTTAACGTACCCTCCAACGCTACTTATACTGCCGGTCAAAATTTAGATTTTACCGTTAACTTTAACGAAAGTATTAATGTAGCTACCACAGGAGGAATTCCTCAAATAGCTATTACTATTGGATCAACTATACGCTATGCAACTTATATCGCTGGTAGCGGGACAAGCTCTTTAGTTTTTAGATATACAATACAATCAGGAGATATAGATACAGATGGTGTAGCAATAGGAGCATTAACTGCAAGTGGAGGCACTTTAAGAGATTCTGGGGAGAAAGATGCCAACCTTACCTTAAATAATATTGGTATTACAACTGCAGTTTTGGTTGATGCTATACCACCGCCTTGTTCAGCGGCCACGCGCTTATATGTAGATAGCAACGCCACCACAGGCAGCAACGATGGTACCTCTTGGACAAATGCCTTTACCAATTTACAAGATGCGCTAAACTGTATCGATGAAGGAGAAGAAATTTGGGTTGCCTCGGGCACGTATCACCCTAACTCAGCACCCGGGACAACACTTACTAACCCTACGGAGTTTTATTTCTGGATGAATAAAAATATCAAACTCAAAGGGAGTTATAACCCAGCTACTAATACCCAGGATTTTACAAATCCATCCATACTATCGGGCGACTTAGGTACTACAAATACGGTACATGTATTAGTTACCACTAACCTTAACAATACAGCTCTTGTTGAAGGTTTTACTATTACAAAAGGGGCTGCGATATATCATTCAGGAACGATAACTATTGGCGGGCAAGTAATACATTATAATAGAGGAGGAGGGATATACAATGCTTCTTCATCTCCAATTTTTAAGAATATTACCATTAGTGAAAACAAAGCTCAATATGGTGGCGGTGGAATGTATAATGATTCCTCTTCACCAGCTATTGTAAATTTGTTGTCTATTAACAATACAGTAAGAGGGAGATACGGAGGAAATAGTGATAGCAATGCCTACGGAGGCGGTATGCTTAATTCGGCTTCTTCACCAACTATTACAAATGCTACTTTTGCTTATAATACGGTCAGGGGAGGAGATGGAGAAATGGTTGTACCCGGAGTAGGAAAAGACGGTGGTAGTGGTCATGGTGGGGGTATACATAACGAAGCTAATTCTTTGGCAACTATCACCAATACAGTGTTTATATATAATAGTGCTGCTGGTGGTGGTTCTCAATTTGGTTCAGCCGGAGCTGGCTATGGAGCTGGGATATTCAATGAAAGTTCTCCTTCAAGCTTAGTTAATGTTACTTTTAATAACAACTCAGCTACCACCAACGGTGGCGGAATGCATAGTAATGCCTCTAATACAACGCTATATAATACTGTTTTTTACGGAAATGGCGCCGATATATCCTCTTCAGGGGGGAGTACATTTATGGGAGCTGATAATTTTTCTGAAAATTACACTGGTACTGGCTTTACTCAACTTACAGCTAATCCTTTTTTAGCTCCTGCTTTGCCTAAAGGAAAAGATGGTATCTGGGCTACCCCGGATGATGGCTTACGTTTGATAGCCACAAGTCCTGGAATAGATGCGGGAAATAACGCCAACCTCCCTACTGACAGTTTTGATTTGGATGGCGATGGCAATACCACCGAAAGTATTCCCTATGATATTGCAGGAGAAGATCGCGTGCAAAACACAATAGTAAACATCGGCGCTTATGAAGGTGTAGTCAGTTGTCCATATCCAACGGCTACCACACTTTATGTCAATGCTTCGGTAAGTGGCGGTACAAATGACGGTAGCTCGTGGGCCAATGCCTATAATAATTTGCAAGATGCTATTTGGCAAACATATATATGCTCCAATATCACCGAAATATGGGTCGCTAAAGGCACCTATAAACCCTTAAATGAAACTACACCCATTGAAATTCCTGAAGGTGTTAGTCTTTACGGCGGTTTTGCAGGCACAGAAACTGCTCTAAGCAATAGAGATTGGACAGCAAACCAAACCATTTTAAGTGGAGATTTCAATGACAATAACACCCCTGATGCTGGTGATAGCCATACTATAATTAGGATGACCAACAACAGTATTTTAGATGGCTTTATTATAGCTTACAGCTACGCTGATGGTACAGAAAATAACCCGGTAGCCATAGGACGTTCGGGAGGAGGTGTTTATAACAATGGAAACGACAATACCATTAATCACTGTATTTTTAAAAATAATATAGCTCAAGGTGATGGGACGAATGGTGTTGGAGGAGCTATTGTAAGTTTTAGTACGGGCACATTAACCATTTATAACAGTGCTTTTTATGATAATGAAGCATCTGCAAACGGTGGTGCATTTTCTATAGAAAATGGAATAACCAAACTTATCAATTGTACGGTAGCTAATAATACAGCAAACAAAGGAGGAGGTGTCCACTTTCATGGAGGGAATTTAGAAGCGATTAATACCATATTTTTTGATAATACAGGAACTAATGGTAATATCAACGATAATAATCCTGGTGGTGGAGGAATAGGAACGGTAGCTTACTGTGCTTTTTACAACAGTACCACAGATAACAATGGCGAAATACCACCGAATATTACCGATGGCGGTAATAATATTGCAGCTACAGCAGGTAGCGGCGGTGCAGGGACCGATCCACTTTTTACTGATACTGCGAATAACGACTTTAGCGTGTTACCTGCCAGTCTTGCCGTAAACACCGGAGATAATGCTGCCTATACCAATGCCGGCGGTAATTTAGCCACCGACACAGATATATCGGGCAACCCAAGGTTAATAGGAGATATTATTGATATGGGAGCCTATGAATCTGAGGGGATATTGGTAGATTTTACAATATCAGGAGGGTATTGTGTAGGAAATGAGGTAATCTTTACTGATAATTCATCTTCACCTAACGGAGCCATTGTAAGTTGGGAGTGGGATTTTGGAGACGGCAATACTTCAACAGATCAAAATCCTACACATATATATACTGATATAATTAATGCTGAAATAAAACTAAAAGTTATTGATATTATAGGAAAGGAAAATACTACAACAAAAACGTTTAGTGTACAATCACCAAAAGCAAAGTTTAATGCAAACCCTGCAGTCGGACAAAGATTTCCGCATACTGTGTTTTTTACAGATCAATCTACCTTACCAGATACATGGAATTGGGATTTTGGAGATGGAGGTACTTCAACAGCACAAAACCCAATACATACATATATTGCTGCAGGAGACTACACAGTAAACCTTACGGTAAAAGATACTATGAATGGATGTACTAGTAAAGCGACACATTTAATAAAAATAGTAACCCCAAAAGCGCAATTTAGTGTAGATGATACTTTGGGATGTGGACCCTTTACGGTAAACTTTACAGATGAATCTAAAATAGAAGGAAATGATACCGTAGAAGAATGGTTATGGGATTTTGGTGATGGTAATACTTCTACCGAACAAAACCCTACCCATACCTACGAATCAGTAGGAGTATATAATGTAAGTTTAACTATAAAAATGGCTATAACAGGATTAACAAATACCAATACGAAATCAAAATTTATACAAGTTGTAGGTCTGACTCCTGATTTTTCTTCAGATGTAACAACTGGCTGTACGCCTTTAACAGTTAGTTTTACTGATAATACTGTTTTTTATGGTCCATCATCCGATTGGTTATGGGATTTTGGAGATGGTAATACGAGTAATGCAACAAGCCCTAAACATACATATACAACAGTAGGTGTTTTTGATGTGAGTTTAACAGTTACTGATATTGACGGATGTAGTAAAACAATTATTAAAAAAGCATATATAAACACTACAGAAACTATAGCGCCTACGGTCTTAATCCAGAATATAACAGTACCGTTAGATGTTTCAGGGGTTGTAACGATAACTGCTGCTGATATAGATAATGGCTCTTATGATAATTGTGAGGTAGACTCTATGAGTTTAGATAAAACTTCTTTTGATTGCTCAGATGTTGGAATTAATACGGTAACATTAACCGTTACAGATACCAGTGGAAATAGTAATACAGGAACAGCTATGGTAACTATAGAAGATGTTATCCCGCCTGTTCCTGATTTGATAAACCTACCTGCCCTTGAAAAGGAATGTGCTGTAACTTTTGCTGATATCCCGATCCCAACGGCTACGGATAACTGTGGCGGTGTGATTACAGTTACTCACGACGCTGCCCTGCCGATCACTACTCAGGGAACAACGGTGATTACGTGGACGTATAAAGATGCGAACGGCAATACGAGCATTCAGACACAAAGCATTATTATAGAAGATACCACCGCTCCTGTTGCTGACCTGGTGACACTGCCGGATTTCACTGCGGAGTGTGAAGTGACGAGCCTGATCCCACCAAGCGCTACAGATAATTGTGGCGGCGTGGTTACAGTTACCCACGATGCTACCTTGCCGATTACTACCCAGGGGGCCACAGTAGTTACGTGGACGTATAAAGATGCGAACGGCAATACGAGCACCCAGACACAAAACATTATTATAGAAGATACCACCGCTCCTGTTGCTGACCTGTCAACACTACCGGATTTCACTGCGGAGTGTGAAGTGACGAGCCTGATCTCGCCAAGCGCTACAGATAATTGTGGCGGTATGGTAACAGTTAGCCACGATGCAACCTTGCCGATTTCTACCCAGGGGACCACAGTAGTTACGTGGACGTATAAAGATGCGAACGGCAATACGAGCACCCAGACACAAAACATTATAATAGAAGACACTACCGCCCCTGTTGCTGACCTGTCAACACTACCGGAAATTATAGCGGAGTGCGAAGTGATGAGCCTAACCCCGCCTACCGCTACAGATAATTGTAGTGGGATGGCAATGGTTACGCATGATGTCACTTTGCCAATAACAAAGCAAGGTACCACACTAGTAACCTGGACTTACCAAGATGCAAGCGGTAATAAAAGTATGCAAACACAAAATGTGATTATAGAAGATACCACAGCTCCTGTTGCTGATCATGCAATTTTGCCGGATATCACAGCCCAATGTGAGGTAAGTTGGCTATCCCTACCAACGGCCACCGATAACTGTTCAGGCCCAATTACAGTTACCCATGATGCGAACTTACCGATCAGTAAACATGGAGTTACTGTGGTTACATGGACCTATAAAGATGAAAGTGGTAATACGACTACACAGACACAAAATGTAATTATTGCCGATACTGAGGCTCCGGAACTCATTTCTCAAATCGACCTTCAACCTACCGTATACTGCTATGAAGTTCCGGAGGTTCCTCAATTGGAATTCTCAGATAATTGTGGCGATTCGGTAAATATAACTTACAGTGAAACGGAAGCTATATTAGGTGAGGGGTATCAAATTGTCCGCAACTGGATAGCCTCAGATTCAGAAGGTAATGAGCAGATAATAGAACAAACCATAAAGGTGCTTCCTACTGAAATAACCACGCAGGATGCGACAGTTTGTATTACTGAAACGACAATCAATCTGTATAGTTTGATTGAAGGGGAATCAGGCAATGGAATTTGGGAATCTGATAATACCGGAATCACCTTAAAAGGTGCTGAAATTAGTCCTTCAGAAATACCTGTCGGCACCTACAGTTTTACGTATACTGAACAATCAGGAATGTGTAGCAATCAAATAAGTGTTAAAGTCGAAATCGTCAATGATTGTATTGATGATAGCGCTAACAATCCAAGAATTAAGATCTCAGATGTACTTACACCAAACGGAGATGGTATGAACGATTACTTCACCATAACAGGTCCTGATATCCATGGTGAACGAATATCATTATTGGTGTTTAACCGATGGGGACATATCGTATTTGAATCGGATAATTACCAAAACAACTGGAGCGGGAGTACCAGAACAAGTCATGTGGGTACTAAGGGTAAAGTAGCTTCCGGAACCTATTTCTATGTCATTAAAGTAGCAAATAGCAACATCAACCCGATCAAAGGAAATATTTATATCGGTACAAAATAGAAGAGTAATGAAGCAGTATATCACATTTTTATTAATGATTTTTGGGTTTGTCAATATGGTGGCACAACAAACACCGCAATTCACACAATACCTGTATAATCCAACCAGTATCAACCCTGCCTTTGCAGGAAGCACTAATAGCTTGTCAGCAATAGTAATGCACCGATCCCAGTGGACAGGATTTGATGGAGCTCCATCTACAAATACAGTATCCATTCACTCACCTTTGCGAAACGAGAAAGTAGGTTTGGGTTTTTCTTTTATAAACGATGGATTGGGAAATGAAACTTTTAATTACTTGTACGGTGATTTTTCATATACCATTCAGTTCAATGAAAAAATAAAGATGGCCTTTGGTCTGAAAGCCGGATTTACCCAATATGCGTTAAGTGATCAGCTTTTGAATAAACCCGATGTTCAAAATGATCCATACTTCAATGCTTATAACGATCAATGGAACCCAAATATCGGGGTGGGAATGTATATGTTTGGTGATCGATGGTATGGCGCAGTATCAGTACCTCAAATGCTTAGCAATAAATATATAGATGCCGCTTCTGATGGTGTTGAGTATAAAGCAGCAGAAAAATCCAGCCTGTATATTACTGGTGGGTATGTTTTTACCTTAGGTAACGAAGTGGTATTTAAACCAACTACTATGTTAAGGGCCACAGATGGTGTGCCAATGTCATTAGATTTCGGAACCAACTTTATGTTCTATAATAAGATTTGGTTAGGAGTAAATTACCGTTTAGACAGCTTCGATACGCTCGGAGCGCTGGGAAGTTTCAAAATCGGAAATAATTTGCAATTGGGTTATGCTTATGAGTTTCCGGTTTCGGGAATAAGACCTTACACAGGTGGAACACATGAATTCTTTTTACGATACGATTTCAAGACAATAATAAATAAAGGCACGACTTATTTTTAGGGTAAAAGGTTAATAATATTCGGGGGAAATTAATGATCATTATTACTCTAAATGAAAAAGGCTTTTTATCAAAAAGTCTCAGCTAGCTGAGACTTTTTTTTAAACAATAGTAGATCATTGTAATAGTTCATTTTAACATTACACAACGGGAAAGAATAGTATTATTTTATAATCTTCCCCTTATATTTGCTCTGTGTTTAAAGTACTACAAATTTTATCGTGTATTCTCTTATTCCTGTTTATAGACAGTGGAGTTTCTCTTGCTCAGATTACTGATGGGCATACTGAAGATCCTGAGGAGTCATTAAAAAAATTAGTGACCTTAAAGAGTGATACAACTAGAATAACATTTCTAACCAACTTGTTAGACACCTATAAGCTCGAAAGTAAAAGTGTGGCCGATACCATTTATACCTATCAAAAAAAGGCTTTAACATATAAGCAGTGGGAGGAAGCCATAAAAATGGTTAATGCTTTGGGGAACTATTATATATACAAAGAAATTAACCATAAAAAGGCCTATGAATTACTTAAAAGTTATCAGGAATTTATAGATCATAATAATGATAATAAGCAAATCGCCAATTATTATATAACCTATGCAGAGGCGGCCACCTATATGCAACTTTTTAAAACTTCTTTGATCATATTAAATAACGGAATCGATTTTTTAGAGTCCCAAAAAGATTCTTCCCTTTATGAATATGGATATGCCTATCTAAAAGCTGGAGAAAATAGCGATAAGATAAATGATATTACCAATAGCGTAGCTTATTACGAAAGAGCAAAGGAAATATTTACGAACCAGAAAAATGAATTAATGTATTTATGGGCTCAAAATGGCTTGGCCCAACTGTACAGTAAAAATGGACTTTATGATCGGGCACGGGAAGCACGGCTGGAAGTTTTTGAAAAAGGGAGTGCACTAAAAGAATTTCAGTTAGTAGCTATTGCCCGTTTAGGTGCTTGTAATGAAGCAAATGAACAAGGAAATGCAGAAGAAGAACTTTATCAAATTCGAACGGCACTCAACGAACGCAACAACAAATCAGATGTACAAGGTATTGTAGATATACTAACCTTGTCGTATGCCGTTTCAGCTTTTGCCAGAAATGGAATCTTAGACACCTCCGATATTTATAAAAAAGAACTAAATGCAAAGATTGACCCTTTTCTCAATAATCCATTTCTCAGCACCTATTATTATTCAGCTCTAAGTCAAAATGCCCTTACACATAATCAATTAAATAAGGCAGAAGAATATGCAATTAAAGCCTTGAATGGAGTTAAATCCTCTGAAGATGTGCAAAGTATTTTGCGTTTAGAACGCCTATTAGGTCTAATTTATGAGAAAAAGGAAGACCTGAAAAAAGCAGTTCTACACCATAAAAACTATTCCAGAGTTAAAGATTCAATTAACAATGTAATCTCCAGACGGAAATATGCTTATGTGCAGACGCAGTTTGAAACGGCGCGAAAAGATCTCGAAATCACACGTCAAAAACAGGATATAGAACTGCTAAATGCAGAAAATAAAGAAAAGACGTTTTGGTTCCTTTTTGGTGGATTGATTCTGATTGGCACCTCCGGGTTTTTGTGGGTGTACCGCTCCCATAGCTTTGCCAAAAAGAAGCATGCCTTAACCAAACATTATTCTCAGGAGTTGTTATTAAGTCAGGAGAAAGAAAGAGAATATATTTCAAGGGAGTTACATGATAGTGTAGGGCAACATCTCACCTTGTTGACAAAGAAAGTAAGAGATCTTGATCAACAGGATTTATTGGAATTATCACAACAGACACTTGAGGAAGTTAGATCTGTATCCAGAGGTTTGCACCCACCGGCTTTAGACAACCTGGGAATAACGAAAGCAGTAAGTCACCTTATCTATAGTTTTGATGAGAAGTATAATATTATTTTTACTCCTGAAATCGAGTTCATAGATGAGTGTTTTAATAAAGAACAAAATATTAATTTATACCGCTTCGTTCAGGAGGCTATGACCAATATTGTAAAACATGCTCAGGCTACAGAAGTTATCATAGAAATTAAGAAAAAAGAAGGAAGAACTATCGAGGTTTATATTGAAGATAATGGTATTGGCTTTGACTTCCATGATAAAAAGAAACTAAACAGCCTTGGCTTGAAAACAATGAAAGAACGTATCCTTATAATGCAGGGAGCGTTTTATTTAGATACCACCATAAATAAAGGCACAACTATAAAAGCTAAAATACCTTATTAAAATGAAAAAAATGCCCCGAATACTTGTTGCTGATGATCATCCATTATTGCTAAAAGGATTGGTTGAGGAATTAGTATCAAACAAGCATCATGTACTTGCGAAAGCAAATAATGGTATGGAAGCATTGGAACGTATTCTCAGTAAGGAACCCGATATAGCCATTCTCGATGTTGAAATGCCCCTCCTTACCGGTATTGAGGTAGTAAAAAAAGCAAGAGAGGAAGGAAGCCTTGCAAAGTTTATTATACTCACCTCTTATAAAGAAGAAGGACTAATATACGAAGCACAACAATTAGGGATTGATGGATATTTACTCAAAGAAGAACCCTTTTCGGAAATAGAAAAATGTATTGGTGAAATTTGTAAAGGAGCCACCTACTTTAGCAATACATTTAACCGGGTATTGGAAGCTGAAATAAATCCCCAACTTCAAAAACTAAAACTCCTTTCTCCTTCCGAAAGAACAATCCTCAGACTGGTGGCCCAATCCAAAACCTCTAAAGAGATCGCAGAACAATTGGTGATATCTATCCGAACGGTTCAAAAACACCGTACTAACATTATTCAAAAGTTGGGACTGGAAAACTACGAAGACCAATTAATCTCCTGGACTCAAAAATACAAAGAACTGATTTTAGCTTTATAAAATATAAGACATTTCTTTCAGTATTATCGCGAGAATTGCGTTAGAAGACTTTATCAAAATGTTGTCAATATTATATTCAATTTCCACCAATTGTCATTGCAAACCATGTAATCGTTAGGTATGACGATCTCAACAAGGATAACAGATTAAATATTAGATCAATTGATTCCGTAACAAGTACGGAATGACAAAGAAGTGCAGAATGAAAATCAGGGCATAAAACAATTTCCCCCTTTAGGGGTGCAGGGGGAAAGAAATTGTTTTCGGCAACGTCATTGCGAGTCTTGCGATAGCAAGGCGTGGCAATCTCTTCAAGAATAGTTACTAGCTTCCAAAAGATCGCCGCACGACACTGTTTTCCGTTCGCGATGACGGTTTGTTTGCAGTAGTTTTGAATTAAGGTGTAAAATTAAGTCGCCATAGGGTTTGGCAGGCGAGGTTAAGTTACCTTAATTGGTTAAGAATGTTGATAGGAGTGTACCCCCGTCGGCAGTATATATGAATTTAATCCGTTAAAAATGGTCGAAGCCTTGGAGACCATTTAGGATAAAATTCATGGTTTTGCGATAGCAAAAATACCTCTCGACGGGCATCCTTTCTTTTGGTTCGTTTTCTTTACTCACGTCCTTATTATTTTTGTCAACGTGTTCGTGAATACTATGTATTTGGATGGGCAATTGCGCAGCACATCATGAACCCCTTATAAAACAATAAGCAAATTGGTGAATAAAAGAAATGAATAAAAAATAAACATGCCTTTTTCATTCAGTTGAACAGTTCCTTGTCAGGAGAAAAGATCGAATATTTGAACAATAGATTCCGCAACACATGCGGAATGACAAACAAGTACGGAAGGACACGTTCAGATGCTGACTCATTTTTGATTAGATTCCGCAACAAGTGCGGAATGACAAAAGGAAGAAAACAATTTCCCCCTTTAGGGGTGCAGGGGGAAAGAAATTGCATTACGTCATTGCGAGCCTTGCGCTAGCAAGGCGTGGCAATCTCACCAATAAGAGTTACTATCCTTCAAAAGATCGCCGCACTACACTTCGTTCCGTTCGCGATGACGGGTTGGTTTCGACTTTCCCCTTTCCCCTTCAATAGATTCAGCAATAAATACGGAATGACAATCAACCCCCTCCCAAAAAAATTATATTTTCAACCGAAAACCACGCTTCTCCATCCACCCCACAAAGAGGATAATGACAAAGGAAAACAATAAAGACTTAATAATACCAGCGATGCCATGGGTCATCATAGAAGGCCAATTAAATCCAATTAAGATAATAATCGGATAAATAAAATAAGGCATCAAATAACAAGTAAGTGTGCTCGTTCCGGCAGGTTTGAAAGGATCTGCCCATTTAAAAATATTGAGTTTGTCTATCAATATGTAAAAGCAAACATAGAGTACATAACCTATTCCAATGCACAATGTACTCCAGGTGGGCGTAGCCTTTATTTTTGAAATAGGAAACAACTCTCTCAGCATAAATCCATAAATAATGAATAGGATTCCTGCACCTAATACGATCTTTAAAAAATGAGACTCCTTTTCTTTTTTTCTAAAATGAAGGAATGCACAAGTACACAAAACACCAGCCATCACCAAAGCATAATTAGAGGCACTTATAATAAAGGTAATAGAAGGGATATGTTCATAATATCCATTCTCCTGAATATTCATGAACAGGAGTAACAGAAATACTAAAAAAAGGTAGGGCCATATCTTTTGAAATAAGAGGTATATAATGCTGTTTAAAAAATAAGCCCATCCAATAAGCCCTAGAATTCCCCACCAACTGGTACGCATCCAAACTATATCTTCGGCACTCCCTCCTTTATAGATGGCAGCCAGGAAAATCAATAGTAATACCCCGATAGCTTGAATAATATTTTGAGCTTGGCGATTTAAACTTGTAAGACCTTTATAATCCAACCATATTAAACAGATGGCTAAAGCCATTAAAATCTCCCAAACATGTTTGTTTATCGGCATAGCATCATCGTAGATCATTTCAAAATTCACCATATAAAACCCCATGGTCAATAAAGCGACAGTTCGAAGAATGATATGTTTTAATATTGACCAGTGAGAAGTTCCTTTTTTTAAACGCGTACGTACAGCTAGCGGAATAGATAAACCAACAATAAAAAGGAATAATGGAAAAATAATATCAGAAAACCCCATGCGATCTTCATTTACGGCGGCATGTTCTAACCACTCCGGAACCCCTGTAAGAGACCAAAGATCATTCACGAAAATCATAAAAAACATGGTCAGTGCGCGAAAGATGTCAATAGAACGAATTCTTTTATTTTTCAAGATAAGTTGGTTTATTGGTTATAAGTAAGTTAAATATATAGGATTTATTCGATATTATAGTAAAAACTTGGATATGAAGCAATACCAAACAAAAATTTACTTTCTTAAATGGGCTTAGTAAGTAATCGAAATCTGTCTTTCTGATGAGGTGGTTAAGTCAGATAATTGTATTGCTTTAAAAAATACCTTAAATTAGTAGTTAAATAAAAACCCAAATCCAATGAAAAAAATGAACATTAAACGCGTTCTTTTTAAGAACAACAAAACACTTCTTGTCGGCTTTGCGGCCATGACATTGATTTTTACGTCCTGTAGCAGTGATGATAGTGAAGACCAAACCAGTATGGAAATTACTGAAGAAACAGCTGCAAATGCAATTTTAACAGCCGTTTCACCGGAGTCTGGGGGAGCCTTGGCCTTTACGATGGAAGGAGTAGCCATTCTCGAAGGGGAATCTACTGCTAACAAAACCACCCCGCTCGCTAAAGTAGGAGCTTACGAATGCGGACAAGAATACAATACTTCTTATAGTGTAAGTGAAGAATCTGAAGATTTTTCGGTTACTATGGACTACGCGTGGACATGGATGGTGTCTTGTGATGAAATGAGTATGCCACTAAGTGCCTGGTTAAGCTTAGCAGGTACAGGTGTAATAACCGGACCAAATATGGCTGCCAATACAACCCATGAAGCCACGATGAGTATTTCAGGACTTGAAGAGAGCTCAGATATGTATACCATTAGTTCAGAACACCTTATAGAAGGGGTTTATGAGGTAGTAGCAGAAGGAAATGAGTACAGATTTACAACTTCGATTAATTTCATTACTGAAGAATTAATGGTTTTAAAAGCAGACCGTACCGTATCTTCTGGATCCTTGACTGTTTCTTTTGTTGGAAAAGCATCTAACGGTACCTCGTATAATTTCTCAGGAACTATCGAATTCCATGGCAACCAGACAGGTACACTTACCATGGAAAGTGGAAATACTTATCAATTAAGCTGGTAAAAAGCAGAAAATAAATTTTATTGAAGACTGTCTGAATTTTTTTAAGACAGTCTTTTTTTATGACTCCTCTTTAAAGACTCTGAATTAAATTTATAAGATACTTTACATAAACATAATATCTACTTAGGATACAGGTACATTTAAAAAAATAATTTAGCCTTGCTGTTGAACACAACATTAAAGACCTGGAAAAGAGTGGCTAAAATATTGAAATATAATGTTAATGTGAGAGAAAGATCTACTTTCGACGCATTGTATACCAAATATTGGGAACCTCTTTTTCTATTCGCGTATAAAATCTCCGGATCCAAAGAGTTATCTCAGGATGTCGTTCAGGAAGTATTCTTTAACTTCTGGCAAAATAACCGTCAGGCAGCCGTACAAAATATTGAAGCATATCTTTTTCAGAGCGTAAAATACCAGATTTTCAATCACTTTAAAGACAAGCGATTCAATACCTTAGAACTGAATGAGAGTTTTGAAACATATCTGGTAGAACAATTGGAAGAAGATGATACCGTTAATTCGGCCACCCTTTTAGATCTCCTTGAAACCCTCCCGGAAAAACGCAAGGAAATTGTTTACCTCAATAAGTTTCAGGGGTTGTCAATTTCAGAAATTGCCTTAGAGTTGGATTTGTCGCATCAAACCGTTAAGAATCAATTGCATAGAGCAATTAAGCATCTCAAAGCCTCTCTTAAAGAAGCTTATGGTTTCTTTTTTTAGACCAAAAACTATTTTTTACACTTCCGTAACATTTCCTTAATATTTTTCGATGGTACTTTTTTGTGTTTTGGACACTTTAGGGTGTAAACACTTTTGAATGAAAAAGAATAGTAAGCATCC
The DNA here is from genome assembly GCF_900116365.1 of Zhouia amylolytica. Taxonomy (GTDB): domain Bacteria; phylum Bacteroidota; class Bacteroidia; order Flavobacteriales; family Flavobacteriaceae; genus Zhouia; species Zhouia amylolytica. The sequence goes on from NZ_FPAG01000004.1 coordinate 28,714, forward strand.
TCTAGAGGATCTGATCACAAAATATAAGGAAGGTAATATTTCTGAAAAGGAAGAACTAATCCTTATGAGGTTTTTAGATACCTATCGCAAACAACAATCGTGGGATGTTGAATTGGGAGAGAAGGAGACTGTTAAAGACGCAATTAAAGTTCAACTGGATCAAAGAATATACAAACAAAAAAGAAGCAGAAGTAACATAGCTTATGCAGTCGCTGCCTCCTTGGTCCTTTTAATTGGGTCAATGTATTTTGCCAAAATTTATAACACATCAAACACTCTCAATTGGGTAATAGCACAAACCTCTGATCAGATTGATTCGTTGTTATTATCTGACGGGAGTACCATATTCCTAAACCAAAATACCCGCTTTGAGTATCCTGAACAATTTACAGGTAACGAAAGAGGTGTGAAACTGATAAAAGGAAGCGCCTTTTTTAAAGTTGCAAAAGATAGTATCAAGCCCTTCATAATCACTTCCGGTGAGTTACGCACCAAGGTTCTTGGAACCTCTTTTAATATTATCAACAGAGATAGCCTTTTTAATGTTACCGTAAACACCGGAAAGGTAAATGTGAGTAATAAAATGGAAAGTTTCGACCTGCTGCCTAATGAACAAGTGCAACTCGATCAAGCCAACAAAAGGTTGTTAAAACGAAATGTCAATGCTCAGGTTTATTCAGGATGGATGCATAAAGATGTAGACTATCCAAGTATATCATTAAATGATTTATCTACGGTAGTTGAGCTTAGATATGGAATACCATTTCAGTTTGAAGAAGTGCGATTAAAAGATCATAAAGTAAAAGTTTCCTTTTTGAAAGACGATACCCTGAATCAAGTTATTGAAAAATTAAATTTTATAACCAATGTGAAACTCAAAAAAGAGAAAAATGTAATCAAAGTAACAGCAAATTAACCAAAACAAAAAAGTTCAGGCCTGTGGCACCAGACCCGAACCAATTAGCATTAAATGAATCGTAAAAAGTACATCTAACACTATGAAATTTAAAAAACAAAAGAACCTTATTTTACAGTTCTTTGTACTAATAGTATTTAACTCCACTGTTTTTGCAGCAACAAACGACAGTAAAGGAGTAGAATCAAAAGTAAGCATTAATGTCAATAATGCTACACTTGGAAAAATATTTTCACTTCTTGAAGATAAAACAAAACTACACTTCAATTATGGTGAAGAAATTTTACAAGACACCAGAACTTTTTCTATCGTTTATAATAGTGAAGAGTTAAAAGAAATTATGGATGATATTGCCTCTAAAGCGGCCTTGTCATATAACATTTCAGGTAGCTCTGTATTAATAAAAAAGAGTTTAAAACAAGCTACCCCTCAACAGAAAAGGACCATAACAGGTGCCGTTACCGACGAGAACGGACAACCTATGCCCGGAGCCAGTGTTATGGAAAAAGGGACAACTAATGGAGTGGCTACAGACTTTGATGGTAATTTTAGTATCAATGTGAGTGGTGAGAAGGCAATTCTTGTAGTTTCTTACGTTGGTTATACGACCAAGGAAGTGTCTGCCCCATCTTCAGGAACCATTAACGTTCAATTGGGCTTAGATGCCCAGGGACTTGATGAAGTAGTGGTAACGGCACTAGGTATTACCAGGTCAGAAAAGAAAATCGGGTATTCAACTCAGGATATTGAATTAGCGACCATAGAAGAAGTTACCGCACCAAACGTTGGTAATTTATTTACGGGTCAGGTAGCAGGTTTACAAGTAACCAATCCAACGGGTATCTTCCAATCTCCGGATTTTTCATTACGTGGTAAAAATCCATTGATCGTGATTGATGGAATTCCGGTAGAAACTGATTTCTTTGATATTTCTTCAAATGATATTGCCAATGTAAACGTCCTTAAGGGAACAACAGCATCGGCCTTGTACGGATCTAGAGGTAGAAATGGCGCCATTCTTATTACTACTAAAAATGCAAATAAAGAAGGTCTTGAAGTTGCAGTTTCACAAAGTACTTTAGTGACCGCAGGATTTACCGTTTTCCCAGAAACACAAACCGAATATGGTAATGGTTCTAATGGAAAATATGAGTTCTGGGATGGTAAAGATGGTGGTATCTCTGATGGAGATATGATTTGGGGACCGAAATTTGAACCAGGGGTGATGATTCCACAATGGAATAGCCCGATAAGAGATAATGTTACTGGAGAGGTAATCCCTTGGTGGGGTGATGTATCAGGCACTCAATACGATGATAAATCAAGGTATTCAAGAGAGCCGATTCCATGGAAATACCATAACAACCTAAAGGATTTCATGGAATTAGGGTATGTTTCTACGACCGATTTTGCCATTGCTCACAAGGGTGAAAAAGGATCGTTTAGAATTTCCGGAAACTACTCTAAACAAAAGGGTAGAGTACCAAACACCAGTTTGCAAAGTGGAGGTCTTACTTTTAAAGGAACTACAAAACTTACTGATCGCCTTACATTAGATAGTAAGTTAGCTTATAACAAAGTATATTCACCGAATTACCCACGTTATGGTTACGGACCAAAAAACCACATGTACACCATCCTGATCTGGATGGGAGATGATGTAAATGGTAGAGACCAACGCGAACATTTTTATATCCCGGGACAAGAAGGTTACAGGCAGGCGAACTGGAATTACGCATGGTACAACAACCCTTATTTTGCTGCCTATGAATTGAATCAGGAATACGATGCAAACCTGATAAACAGCCAGTTGAAATTGAACTATAAGGTAACCGATGAGATCAATCTTCAAGCAAGAGGATCTGCAGTTATAAAGGATGTTTTTGAAGATCGTGAAAGTCCGAAGTCATACCTGAATTACGGTGATCCAAGAGCCGGTGATTATAAAACATGGAATTACGAAAGAACCACCATCGATATGGATGTGCTTGCAACCTACAACAAAGAGTTCAGCGATAACTTTGCATTGAACTTTAATATGGGAGCCTCGACATTCTATAGAAAGTATCAACAAGAATATAATGCAACCGATGGTTTGATTGTTCCTTTTGTTTATAGCTTAAACAATACCAAAGGAAATGTAAAAGCTAATACCTACCTGGAAGAGAAAAAGATAAACAGTGCCTATGCAACCATGGAGTTAAGTGTTTTTGACGCCTTGTTCCTTAATTTTGCAGCACGTAACGACTGGTCTTCTACCTTACCGGAGGCAAACAGCTCTTATTTCTATCCTTCTTTTTCAGCAAGTACGATTGTTTCTAATTATGTAACAATGCCAAAAGGAATCGATTACTTAAAACTATTTGGTTCATGGGCTGAAGTATCAAGTGATTTGAATCCATATGAGATTTCTCCTTTCTACCAAAATAGCGGAACCTTTGGGTCTACCACTAAATTAACTTATCCTGGAGGTATTGTAAATCCTAACATCGAACCTGAAAAGTCGACTTCTTTTGAATTAGGTACAAGTGCCTCATTCCTCGAAGGACGTTTGAAGCTTGATTTTACATACTATAATGTAATTGATACTAATCAGATTATAGATCTACCAACCTCTATTGCTTCTGGTTTCCAAAACAGAAAAGTAAATGGAAATGAGTACACCACAAATGGGTTCGAAGTAGTTTTAAAAGCTACTCCTGTTCGCAATGATAATTTTAGATGGGATGTGCTTACCAACTGGAGTAAAAGAGAAAGAAAAATTACGGATATCTATGGCGGACAAGAACGTTACGGTGATCTATTCTTAAACGATCGTGCCGATAGTTATTACGCAACAGTATGGCAAAAATCTCCTGACGGGCAAGTAATCCTGAATGATAACGGACTTCCGATCAGAGATAATTACAAACAAAATCTTGGACATAAAGACCCGGATTGGCTTTTAGGTTTTCAAAACAGCTTTAAATATAAGAACATGACCCTTGATGTAGGTATCGACGGATCATGGGGAGGTCTGATGAGGTCCTTAACAGTTGAAAAAATGTGGTGGGGCGGTAAACACCCGAATTCAACCTTATATCGCGATGCAGAGTATGCAGCCGGAGAGCCTGTTTATATACCGGAAGGTGTAAATGTAGTGAGTGGTGAACTCGATAGAGATGTAAATGGAAATATCATCTCTGATACACGTGTATTCCAGCCAAACACTACGGCTGTAAGCTGGCAAACCTGGAGCCAAAATTATCCTTATAGAGCTCAGGTAACAGAAGACGAAAGCGAAATTTTTGCCAATGTTTTTGACAGAACCTTCTTTAAGTTAAGATCGGTAACCTTTAAATACGATTTTACAGACCTGCTTAATTTAAAAGGTATTAAGCATATCGATATGAGCCTTAACGGGTACAACCTTCTTATCTGGAAAAAAGCAGAAATTATAGATCCGGATTATGGTAATGATGATAATCTTCAAGATCCATCATCAAGATATGTAGGTATGGGAATCAACATGAAATTCTAAAAGGAAAACCCTAAAGAAATGAAACAGATTAAAGTATTTTTTATGTTTATCGGGATCGCTACAATTTTTGGATGTAGCGACCTTTCAGACATCAATGAAAATCCAAATAACGTAAGTCAAACGCATCCACAGTTACTTCTTACAGAAATAGCCTTCAGAGCTTTTCAGGTAGAAGGAACAGGAGCGATGTATGCATCTCGTATGCTTGTACAGACCGATGGTGAGAATAATTACCAGTATTATAACTGGAACCGTGGTAGCTTTGGTGATTATAACCGTTTGCGCGATATAACCAAAATGATGGAAGAAGCTGAGCGAATCGAAAGCAATGCTTATAAGGCATTGGCTAAGTTCTTCAGATCTTATTACTTCTATGACTTAACACTCACCTTTGGCGATATCCCATATAGTGATGCATTAAAAGGAGAAGAAGAAGAGATTTATACACCTTCTTACGATACTCAAAAAGAAGTGTTTGTAGGAATCTTGAATGAGTTGGAAGAAGCGAATAATTTACTGAAGGATAACAACGAAATTATAGCTGGAGATATTATCTATAATGGAAATGCAGCGCAGTGGAGAAAACTGATAAACTCTTTCAGGTTAAAAGTGTTATTGACCCTGTCGGGTAAAACATCGGATGCCGAATTGAATGTTGGGAATACCTTTGCCAGCATCTTCAATAATCAGCCGATAATTGAATCTAATGACGATAATGGTCAATTGGTATTCATCGATCAGGATGGAAGTCGGTATACCGAGTTTAACTCCAGTGGGTATGGATCTGGAATGTATATGGACTCTACTTTTGTGAGAAGGCTACAGGATCGTAAAGACCCAAGATTGTTTATTTTCTGTACGACGACAAAAAATGCAAAAGAAGCCGGATTGGCTGAAGATGATTTCAATGCCTATGAAGGAGGAAATCCTTTAGCTCCTTATGCTGAGGTAAATGATAAAGCAGCTCAGGGAGATGTGTCTAAGGTGAACCTGCGATACAGTACTGATCCTACAACTGAACCTCATAATCTTTTGAGCTATTCGGAAACAGAATTTATACTAGCAGAAGCAGCGCTTAGAGGATGGATTGCTTCAGATGCAAAGATGCATTATGAAAATGGAGTTAAGGCATCTTTTGAGTTCTATAATGATTATGCAAAAGGATACGGTTCGTACGTCGATACGCAAAGTGCAGAGAGTTACCTTTCTGAGCCTTTGGTAAACTTTGACAATGCAACCACATTTGAAGAGCAATTAGAATTAGTAATGACGCAGAAGTATTTTACTTCATTCCTTCAATCGGGCTGGAGAATGTATTTCGATCAGTTGAGAACTGGATACCCTGAATTTGCTCAGGCTGCGGGAGCAACGCCTCCTACCAGATGGATTTACCCTCAGGGGGAATATTTACAAAATACCCAGAATGTTTCGGAGGCTATTACCCGTCAATTTGGAGAAGGAAATGATAAGATTCGCGAAACACCTTGGTGGTTACAATAGAGTTGTTTATTCAACTTGCTTTAAATTCTGTTAAAGAGTGCCGTTGAAATTGTATCTTCAACGGCCTCTTTTAAAAGCAATTATTACAATGAGAAAATTTTTAAGCATTACCTTAATTCTAAGTGCCTGCTTGTTGGTGAGTGCACAAAAAATTGAGATTAAGCCCTATTTACAGGATGCGAACCCTACATCAATAACCATAATGTGGCAAACAGATAGCGGGGATGAAAGCATTGTAGAGTGGGGAACAACCCCTAAACTAAAAAATAAAACCAAAGGAGAATCCTTCGATATTAACTTTACGGATGCCAGAGTGCATAGCGTAACCTTAACAGGTTTAAAGAAGTTTACCGAGTACTATTACCGGGTTAAAACGGGGAAAGCAAAATCAGATATCTATCAATTCAAAACCCCTCCTTTCGCTGAAGACAAAGAATCATTTAGCCTGGTTGCTATGAGTGATATGCAGTACGATCATAACAACCCTGATAAGTTTGGTGAGATTGTAAATGATGGAATATTGGCTTACTTGAATGAAGAATTTGATGGGAGTGTGCCTGAAAATCTTGCCATGGTACTCATACCGGGAGATTTGGTGGAGAACGGCACTAAATATGAGCAATGGCAAAATCATTTCTTTAACCCGGCAGAGAAACTTTTTTCAGAAGTTCCTGTATATCCTGCAGTAGGAAATCACGAAGGAAATTCAATCTTTTATTTCAAATACTTCAGTCTTCCCAAAAATGGGAGTCCTGAATATGCAGAACATTGGTGGTATAAGGATTATGGAAATACGCGAATCCTCGGACTCGACTCAAATAAAGGATACCGCGATATCAGACAACAATTAGAATGGCTCGACAAAGTGTTGAAAGAAACCGCTTCTAATGAAGATATTGATTTTGTCTTTGCACAAATGCACCATCCACATAAATCTGAATTATGGATTCCCGGAGAGGAAGATTTTTCCGGGAAAGTGGTAGAACGTTTAGAAACATTCACAGAAGATTCAGGGAAACCCAGTATACACTTCTTTGGACATACACATGGATATTCACGTGGACAATCAAAAGATCACAAACACCTTTGGATCAATGTAGCATCAGCAGGGGGTGCTATCGATAATTGGGGTGAATTTGAAGGTCGTGATTACGATGAGTTTACAGTTACCCAAGACGAGTACGGGTTTGTAATGGTAGAAGTGGATCCTAATAACGGCGATCCGAAGTTTACCGTGAAACGCATTAGTCAGGGAAATAGAGTGAATCCAAGAGACAATGAACTTACCGATAGTATTACCGTTTGGAAATACAGTAAGGAACCATTGGCACCAAACCCTTTAGCTCCGCTAAAAGATAAGGTCAATCCAGGGAAGGTGGTCCTGAAGGCCTCCGCCTTCAAGAGTGATCGGAGGGATGCCTTTCATGCAGCTTCCAACTGGCAAATTAGTACAAGTCCGGACTTTAATAAGCCCATTGTTGATAATTGGAAACAGTTTGAGAATTGGTACTACAAAGAAAACAGACAAGCCGACGACGATCTTACGGATGAAAAGATTTACAGGCTATTGCGCGATAATACACAATATTATTGGAGAGTGCGATATAGAGATCAAAACTTAAATTGGAGTCCTTGGTCTGAAACAGCCACGTTCACTACCACAGAACGCGTTGATTAATTTAGTTGGTTTTTTGTGAAAATGCCTTATTTTATGCGATGATAGGTGTTTTTAATTAAAAAAAGTCAGGTTACTACCTGACTTTTTTGTTTTATAGTTTTAAGCTTATTCTTTTTAAGGCGTTAACACCGCTCTGCCTTTAATTTTTCCGTTTAATAACTTATCATAAACCTCGTGGGCCTGGTCTAGTTTGTATTTTTCAATGTCAATTTTGATCTTTCCATGTCGAGCCAGTTCAATAACCTCCATAAGTTCTACCCGAGTGCCCCAGTATGGTGTTGATATTCGAGTTCCAAGAGGAACAGCCATCGCATGAAAATCTAAATGTCCACCACCCAGGCCTACAATCGTTAAATCACCGTTGAGCCCTACTACTTGTTGTCCAATGTTAATTGTTGGTTGAATCCCTACAAAATCTAAAACAACCGCAGCTTTCTTAATACCCGTTATTTTTTGAATTTGGGAAACAACATCATCATCGGTAGTATTGATTACGAAATCCACACCGTGATCTTTAGCTAGTTGTAATTTGTCAGCGGTAACATCTCCGGCAATTATGGTAGCCGCAGAGGTCGCTTTTAATATTTGTAATGCAACATGACCCAATCCGCCAATACCCAACACCACCACAAAAGCGTCTGACGTAAGCTTATCTTTTGACCTCCTGATGGCAGCATATGGGGTTAGCGCAGCATCTGTTAATGGAGCTGCCACTATCGGATCAAGATCTTTAATATGAACCAGTAATCGAGATGATGGAACTAACATAAAATCAGCCATACCTCCATTTAATCCTAGCCCACCTCCATATGGATTTTCACTTTGGTGATCGCAATAATTTTCTGCAGACTGCTGACACGGTTTGCAATGACCACAACCCCAGGGACCATAGACTAATACTGCATCTCCTTTTTTAAACCCTTTAACCCCGTTACCCGTGGCTTCAACCCAACCTGCATTTTCATGCCCTAAAGTAAAAGGTTGTGGGTCTTCGCCCATGATACCGTCGTGAATAACGTGAAGATCAGAATGACAAACACCGGCTCCTCCTATTTTGATAAGAACTTCATCGCCCTGAGGTGTTGGTTTGTCCATCGTTTCAATTCTAACATCATTGGTTCCGTAAAATCTAACAGCTTTCATACTTGATGGTTTTTTAGGTGAATATTGAATTGAGATAGCTATTTAAAGATACGAAAAGTGCTATAGCTTAGGTGTTAACAAATCGTTTAATCTTTTGTGTCTAAGTTCGGTGTATGAGTCATTAATATCGTGCTTGAGGACTTTAGAAATAAAACAATCTCAATTGGTTAGTTTTTACGAGATCCTCAGAAAATTTGACGCCGGGGAATTCAAATCCATTATAATTATAAATTTATGGTTACATTTAGATGCATTTGTTAATTCTTTTAATGAATAACTTTAAAAAAATAATCAAAAGAGAAGTATCCTTTTTAAGCTCTGCAAAAAACCGATTCTTACTAATCGGTTTTGTTGCTATCTATGCCATATTATTTATAACACTATATGAGCCTTTTAATATTAATCAATGGGGAGGTAATTATTATTGGCAATTTATAATGGTGGGAACTGCAATACTTTTTGTGACTCAATTTGCTTTAAGGTCCTTGTTTCGAATCAAAAACTTTACATATTTAAGTCTGTTTTTATGGTATCTCCTGGAGGTGACCATTATGGCGTATTTCTTTTATCTTTTGTTCGGTGATGAGTTATCTGCATATTCAGAACAGTTCAAGGAGTATCTTTTAACTTTTAGATATACTGCCTTGATCCTGATCGTTCCATATACAGTTTTTGTTTGGTATATGGAGCACAAATACGGGTATAGTAAATTAAAGGCAGAGAAGGCTGAGATTATTGAAGCCGGCACCAAAGATAAAGACAAGCTTCTTACCATAAAGGGTGAAAATGGAAAAGTAGCATTGGCCATTAAATATGGTCAGTTGGTTTATGTGAAGTCTGCGGGTAATTATCTCGAACTTTTCTATATGAAAGGAGAAACAATAGTGAAAGAACTTATAAGAGGAAGCATAAAAGAATTCGAAGTTAATATCCAGGATTATAAACCCTTGTTACGGATACATAGATCTTATATTGTTAACTTCAATTACCTCCATTCATTCAAAAGAACCAAAAAGGGCTATATCTTAATTATGCAACACGTTCCGGATGTTGAGTTATCCGTATCCTCTTCTTATAAGGATATATTCGAAGAACGATTAAAAAAAGTATCCTCCCCTTTGGTCACAACATAGGGTTTTTTCGTCACAAAATACTTGTTTATAAGGCTCCTGTAAAGATTCACTTCTTAAATTTCCAATAACTGTTTAGCTGTAAAACTTCTTTAAACAGATAGAATTAGTTTTTAGTTATAGCAAAAAATGGATATTAAAAAGATCGTTTTAAGAGGTGTCATTTTTATGACTTTTGTGTGCACTTTATGGGGGCTGGTAAGTTTGGGTAATAAAGATTCAGTCTATTATAAAGTGCCACAGCTAAACTGTGATTGCCCTCCGGGTTTTAAACTTAATGAAAACAATGAATGTATAGCCCAGAATTTATACATGGCCTATACCACAGAAAATGATCATGGAGTTGGCGGATTAAAAACAGCACTCCCTAAGGTAAGAGACGGTTTTTCTCCGCAACAAATTGATTTGGGACGATACTTGTTTTTTGATCCCGCACTTTCTAAAGATGGTTCGATCTCTTGTGCTACCTGTCATGATCCTGAGAAGGGGTTTAGCGATGGACTTGCCGCCAGTGTAGGAATGAATGGATATCAGCTAACTCGTTCTGCACCCTCCCTTTGGAACGTAGCCTATTTGAAACTGTTTTTTTGGGACGGACGTGCCAAATCACTTGAAGAACAAATGAAAGGTCCGCTCTTTTCAAAAGAAGAAATGAATAATACCCCGGAGAACCTCTTGAACACCTTAAACAATATTGACAATTACAAGGTCCTTTTTGAAGAAGCTTTTCCAAATCGGAATAATAATACGATAACATTAGAGGAAATTTATACTGCAATCACCGCCTTTGAAAGCTCTCTGATTTCACTCAATAGCAGATACGACCAATATGCACATGGTTATCATAAGGCTTTGAATGAAAAAGAAATAGAAGGCCTAAATGTATTTAGATCCTTTGTAGCCAGATGTGCAGAATGTCATACCCCTCCGCTCTTTACCAACCAACAAATTGCCGTTTTAGGAGTACCGGAACCAGATGGGAAACCCTTAGACCCCGGAGCCGAAATACCCTATAACGATAAAACCATGCGCGGAGGGTTTAAAGTGCCCAGCCTGAGAAATATTGAGAAAACAGCCCCTTATATGCATGCCGGAAATTTCAATACTTTAAGGGAAACAGTACAGTTTTATACCGATGGACGAGGACATGCAGTACCGGAAAATGAAGAACTTCGAATTCATTGGCACATATGGGAACCAGAACTATCAGATGATGAGCTGGACAGGCTGGTAGATTTTCTGAAAACCCTTACCGATGAAACCTTTATGCCGGAAGTGCCAACAGAACTTCCTTCCGGATTATCCAATACAAACCATAACTCTTAAGACCACAAAAAATGAAGAAAAGATCAGTTTTATTAAAAACTATTGGAGCATTTGCGTTTTTGCTCATAGGATTGTTTTTGGGAAGAATGATTTTTAAACCCAAAAAAGTTGAGACTGTACCCATACCTTCCACAATGCAGTATTGGAATACAGGAGCTTCAAAAGATACTTCCGCTGTAGCACAAGCTGCCAATTTTACAGGGAATATTATCAAAGTAGAAGATGGAGGTTCAATACGAGAAGCTGTTCTTAAAGCACAACCCGGCGACCTTATCAGAGTTTATCCGGGTACTTATTCAGAAACTGTGTATATCGACAAGGATAATATAGGTATTCAGGGAGTTATAGTCGATGGAAAGTGGCCTGTTATGGATGGTAAAAAGGAATTGAATGATGCCATCTTGTATTCAGGCAATGGAATAACCATCGAGAACCTGAAGATCATTAAGTACAAAGGAAATGGTATCATGGGGCAGGCTGGAAATAATTTCGTGATACGAAACAACTGGATTATTGATACTGGCGTTTATGGTATTTTTCCGCAGTACGGTAAAAATGGAATAGTAGAATACAATATCCTCACCGAAATTGAAGATGCGGCCATTTATGTCGGTATGTGTGATAATGTAGATGTAAAGTATAACGAAGTGTTTGGCAATGTGGCTGGTATCGAAATAGAAAATTCTAGGCACTGCCTCGTAGAGAGTAATTATGCGCACAACAATACCGGAGGTATCCTGGCTTTCCTGACTCCCGGATTGCCAATAAAAACAATTTTCGATGTAATAATTCGTAACAATTTTGTTATTGGGAATAATCATGAGAATTTTGGAGCACCGGGTTCTATAGTTTCTGGGATTCCGAAGGGTACCGGAGTGCTTATAATGGCAGCTGATGATGTAATTGTCGAAAACAATATTATTGCAAATAATGATAACGCCGGAATTACCATAGTCGACCTGGCTACCGGTGCACCTACTGCTAACGATCCAAATTCAGAGCCTAATCCTGATCGTGTGGTCATTCTCGATAATTTTATGATTGAAAATGGTAATAATCCGGTTGGTGAAATTAAAGCTTTAATGATGTCTCAGCTTAAAACCAAAGGACCGGATATTCTCGCTATGGGAGGAGGTACCGGAAGTTCTATCAGAGATAAAAACAGATACCGCACTTTTGGTCTGGGCAATTATGGGACAGCAGAAATTACGGATACCAAAGATATAACCACCTTTACTTTTAAAGAACCGGTAGCACCAAGGTCAGTTTCTAAAGAGGAATTAGGAGAACTCACCTATTATGGCGTTTGTGCAGGCTGCCACGCTTTCGATACACGCCTCATCGGGGTGCCGACTAATATCATACAGGCCGTTTATGAAGGAAACCCTCAGGGAATTGTAGACTACATTAATAAACCCTGGAATTTACGAGATGATTATCCGGACATGCCTTCGCAGGCATACCTGCCGGAGGATGCTAAAATGGCCGTGGCAGAATACATCTTGTCCCTCAAAAAGTAAGATCCATTCCACATAGACAAATATCACTACTAACTAACCAAACTATAACTGTATGAACAAACTTTTTTTACAAGGTGCCATCCTTTTGTTTTCGGTCATGACTTTTGCCCAGCATACCGTCTCTGGATTGGTGCTCGAAAAAGATACCAATACACCTCTGGTAGGGGTTGCCGTTCAGGTAAAGGGAACGAATAATGGAACCGCAACTGCTTTCGATGGACAATTCAAACTCGAAGGAATTCAGAAGAATGACGTTTTAGTGTTTTCTTATTTAGGCTATGAAACCAAAGAAGTAGCTGTTGAAGGAAAAGAAAATTTAAATGTAAGCCTGACACTGCAAGCTGAAGAGATGGATGAGGTGGTGGTTACGGCTTTAAACATACAAAGAGATAAAGAATCACTTGGTTATTCGGTTTCTCAAATTAAATCGTCAGAAGTTAATGTTGCACGTGAAAACAATGTAATGAACTCCTTGTCAGGAAAAGTTTCAGGCCTGCAAATTACCCAATCAAATACCGGAGTTAATGGCTCGAGTCGAGTTTTACTTCGGGGAGTTACAACGATTTCAGGGTCTAACAGACCGCTTGTGGTGGTCGATGGTATTCCAATAAATAATGGTTCCGGAGGAGCCTCTTCGTGGGGCGGAGTTGATCGAGGCGATGATTTATCTGATATTAATCCTGATGACGTGGCATCGATCAGCGTTCTGAAGGGAGCAGGTGCAGCAGCGGCTTATGGTTCGTTAGGTATGAATGGTGTGATTCTTATCACTACAAAATCAGGAACAAAGCTTAAAGGGATTGGAATTTCCCTTAATTCTTCCTTTGCCTTTACTGAAGCGTATTTAACCCCCGATCTTCAAAATGAATACGGTACCGGAGCCTTTGGTAGTTTTGCACCCATAGCTGCCGATGGAAGACCGGTACTTGATTATCCATATTCGTGGAGTTGGGGACCGAGAATGGAAGGACAGGAATATACCAATTGGTTAGGTAGACCTGATACATTCTTACCACAAGGAAATCCTTATGAAGCCTTTTATTCCGACGGTTATTCAGTGTCGAACACCATTTCTTTTGAAGGAAAATCTGAAAAAGGCTCCTTCCGATTATCCATAACCGATGAAGACGGACAAGGAATAATCAGTAATAATACGCTTTCAAAGCAAACCTTTAATATCAGGGGAGCCACCAAATTATCTGAAAGATTAAACATTGAAGGGAAGATGACCTATTTAACATCAGAGACCTTAAATAGTCCGCAATTGGCAGAAGGTGCTGGGAATACCGCCTTACAATTATCCCTTATGCCAAGAGATATACGTTTAAGCGATGTTGCAGACAATACAGTAGACGCAAATGGAAATGAAATAAAGTGGAACCTCGATAATACTTTTAATAACCCTTATTGGGCTTTAGAGAATACAGGGAATATAGATAAGCGCGATAGGTTTCAAGGATTTTTATCTGCGAAATGGGATGTAAATGATGATTTTAATATTACCGCTAAAACCGGAATGGATTATATTGTATTTGATTTTACCAGTTTTGGAGCCAGAGGATCTCAAGCGGTTCAAAATGGCCTTGGAAATTATGCCCACAACACAGGTAAAGAGCGAATTTGGAATTCAGATATACTCGCCACCTATAATACCAACATAGGAGAATTTAAAATTACGGCCAATCTCGGAGCGAGTTATAGAGATGAAAACAATAGCTATGTTAATATTTGGGGAAATGACAGTAAGGTGTCAAATTTCTACCAGATCAATAACTATAAAAATACTTTTAATGATGAATCTGTATACCGGAAAGGAGTAAATTCTTATTACGGATTGGCACAGCTGAGCTATGGAGGGTTTTTATACTTCGATGCAACCCTGCGAAACGACAATTCATCAACACTTCCAAAGGATAACGATTCGTATTGGTATCATTCCGAAAACATGAGTTTACTTTTTACCAAACTTCTGGGAATGGACTCGAAAGTTTTTAACTACGGAAAAATCAGAGGTTCCTATGCACGAGTTGGTAACGATACCAGTCCATACCGAACCCAAGCCGTTTACGACATAGACCAAACCGTTACCTTACCTTATACTGTAGCCTCCATACCTGGAAGCCTGCCTTCTTTTGACCTTAAACCGGAAACCTCAAATTCCTGGGAGGTAGGAACAGAACTTGGATTTTTTAACAACCGAATCTTTATCGACTTTACGTACTACGAGACCAAAACCAAAGACCAGATTATGGCAGTACCGGTTTCAGGGGCAACAGCCTATAATTCAAAAGTGGTAAATGCCGGGAGTATCTCTAATAAAGGAATCGAATTGCAGTTTAATACAATCCCCTTAGAAACCAAGGATTTTAAATGGGATCTGGGTTTCAATTTTACGAAAAGCGACTCAAAGGTTGAATCACTGAACGAGGGGCTGGAAAGTATTACCTTAAACACGCTCTGGTCCGTTTCTGTTGAAGCACGACCTGGTGAGGAGTTTGGGACTATTTACGGCTATGATTTTAAAAGAGATAACTTCGGAAGAAAGCTCATCACAGATCAGGGACTCGCCCAAAGAGGAGATCGTATCAATATGGGAAGTATAAATCCTGATTGGTATGGTGGTTTTAATACCAAGTTCACTTATAAAAATATTTCTTTAGGTGCATTGGTAAGTATACAACAAGGAGGTGAATTTTACTCTTATGGAAGGGCGTACAGAACATTTTTTGGTACAGATGTAAGGAGTTTACCCGGGAGAGAAACCGGCTTTATTGAAGAAGGGATTAATGAGAATACGGGCTTTCAAAATGAAACGCCTACCGATGCGATGCTGAGACAATACAATAATATTTTTGTGAGTGAAATCGCTTCAGAGCAAATTCTTGATGCCAGTAATGTGAAACTAAGGGAACTAACACTTAGTTATAATTTTTCTGAAAAGATGCTTCAAGGCACCTTCATTCAAAGGGCCAGTTTATCCGCAGTCGGAAGAAATTTACTCTTTTTCTATAACGCCGCCGAGGATATAGATCCGGAAGCGACATACAGTAGCGGTCCGGCTTCAACTGCATTTGAACACTCTTCATTGCCATCGACAAGAACATACGGACTCAACTTAAAAATTGACTTTTAAAGCTGAAGATTATGACAACTAACCACAGATTTATTATTAGAATTTTAGTAGCTCTTATAATCGCATTTACCGGGGTTTCTTGTGATGATCACCTCGATGATCTGAGAGAAAACCCCAATGCTGTAACATCTATAGATGATGCGGCTTTATTTACGAAAGCGGTTCGTAGTTTGTTTCAGGGCACCACAGACCAGTCTGCTTATCGCTTTTCAGGTCATTATGGGCATTACTTTGTAGCGGGTAGTACAGCCCGTATTCCGGATCAGTATGGCGATGGATTCGACGGTCAGTATAATGATATGTTTACAGGGATGTATGGAGGAGTGATTCGCCATATAGAGGAAGTGCTTCAAATTACTTCGAATACTGAATCGAAGAATGAACTTCGCTATGCTATGGCTGATGTTATTGCCGTACTAGGCTATGCAAAAATTACAGACGCATTTGGAGAGATACCTTATACAGAGGGAGGTAAAGGAAAATCCGCAGACATATTACAACCGAAATACGATACACAAGAGTTTATTTATAAAGACCTTATTGATCGCTTGTCGAAAAGTATTCAAGTGATTAAAACCGCAGATCCTGCTATGGGGTACCCCGATAGTGACCCTATATTTAATAACAATCTAAATCTCTGGATGCGTTTTGCCAATAGCGTACGTCTTCGCTTGGCTATGCGCTTGCGCTTTGCTGATACCGAATTTTCCAGGCAAGTGGTAAGTCAGTGTGCCAATGAGCCTTTAATGGAATCTAATGATCATAATGCCTTTATGATTGAAACCGAAGGAAATGGTAATAACTGGTTTACCTATCGCACCGGATTTCCATCCATAAAAATGTCTGCCAAACTCATTGAGCAATTGCAACAAACCAACGATCCCAGATTGTCAGTTTTTGTAGAGCCTGATGGAAATGGAGCCTATACAGGGATGACTAACGGGTTAAACGATGCTGCTTTTGGAAGCTCGAATTTTGCTGCAAAATCAGATATGGGAATCGCACTATCGTCTAAAGACAGCGAATTATACCTGATTACGGCAGCAGAGGTTTGGTTACTTAGAGCCGAAGCAGCACTCGCATACGATAATGATGTCGCCCGGGCCGATGAATTTTATCGAAGCGGGTTGGAAACTGCATTAAGACAATGGGAGCTTGACGAAGCATCAATAAATGATTTCATGGCAACACCCCAAGGGTCACTCTTGGGTGTTAATGATGAAGAACAGATAGGAGTACAAACCTGGCTGGCATTGATACCTAATTATTTTGAAGGGTGGTCTCATATAAGAAGAACGGGCTATCCGGAAATTCCGCAAAGAACGGCTCCAGATTTAGCAAAAGGTGTAACTAACGGAATTTTACCAAAACGCTTTTTATATTCTTCCTTTGAATTAAGTGCTAATAACAATAATGTGATGGAAGCTATATCAAGACAAGGAGATAATAAGATCGATACAGCAGTGTGGTGGGATATAAAAGATTAATTCTTGAATGCTTCGTGAGATTTTTAACGTCAAAAAAGACTTCAATATGAAAACATTTAAAATATACGGGATACTAATACTAGGAGTATTGTTATCCAATTGTAGTAGTGATGATATCGAAAGTCCTTTAGCCGATTTTCAATTTCTAATCGAGGGAACCCAAGTTACTTTTAACGGAACGGTGGCTAATGCAAATACAATTTCCTGGGATTTTGGAGATGGAGAAACCAGTTCGGAAGAAGACCCGGTACACGCCTATTACGAAGCGGGAACCTATACAGTAGTAATGACAGTTGCTGGTGATCACGGTACCTTCTCAGAATCCAAAACAGTAACGATTTTGCCATCCCTGGATATTTTACTTACAGGTGGACAGGCGCGCCCGGAAGGAAAATCATGGAGACTCAAAAAAGCCTATACCTCCGGGAAAGAAGGAGCCGGATTGGTAGCGAATGATTTAGGTCTTTTACTTCCCTCACAAGACAATCTCTTAGACCTTATAGGTTTGGGAGCTTCCTATGAAGATACCTTTACTTTTGTACACGACGGTGGTTATAAGGTAGATAATAAAGACGGACAAAGTTTGATGGGATTGGTGCTCGCCAGTATCGAATATCAAGAAAGTATAACGGCGATTTCATATGATATAAATAACGTACCTCTGGCTCATGTGCTATATACTCCAAAACAGGATGCAACCTGGCAGTTGGTAGATGGAAACTTTACAGTTGATGCCGCCACTGGCCCCGTTCAGTTTACCAATAAGAAACAATTGGTACTGGATGAGTATCTTGGTTTTAAAGACAAAAAAGTGTTGGTTATTCTCAAAGAACTTACCGAAAACACCATGAATGTGGCTATCGGAATTCATACAGAACCTACGGTTTACGATAAGCCGACGTTATTATTTCATTTGTCTTTTGAGGCAGTGAATTAAAATGTTTTAAATTAGGGGGTACGATGGAAACCATTTTTAAAAAACGTGAAATGGACGAGGATTTATTAAAACAACAAAATGCCTTTTTTAATGCTCAGAAAACTAAAGATGTTTCTTATAGAAAAGAAATGCTTTTGGCGCTTCGAAATGAAATAGAGATAAATGAAGAAGCTATTTGTGATGCTATTTATGAAGATTTCAAGAAACCGCAGTTTGAAAGCATGGCTACAGAAACCCAGTTGGTTTTAGCAGAACTTAATTTGATGATTAAGAGGATACGTCAGTGGGCTAGTCCCACCAGGGTATCGACAAACCTGCTCAATTTTCCGTCTTCAGACCGCATTTATAAAGAACCTTTTGGTAAAGTATTGATCATAGCTCCATGGAATTATCCATTTCAACTAGCTATTGCACCACTTATTGGGGCTGTTGCGGCAGGAAATACTGCTGTTATAAAGCCTTCCGAACTAACACCTAATACTTCGGCTATTATTGCTAAAATAATCAAGGCAGTGTTTCCTGTAGAATATGTATCGGTTGTAGAAGGGGGTGTTGAGGTGTCTCAAAAACTATTATCCTTTAAATGGGATTATATATTTTTCACCGGGAGTACGACGGTGGGTAAGATCGTATATAAAAGTGCCGCTGAACACCTAACCCCTGTAACCCTTGAGTTGGGAGGGAAAAACCCATGTATAGTAGATGAAACGGCCAAAATAAACCTGGCAGCCAAGCGTATTGTTTGGGGAAAGTTTATTAATGCAGGGCAAACCTGTATAGCGCCCGACTACATTTTAGTACACCATAAGGTCAAAGACCAGTTACTAGAAGCGCTAAAAAGAAATATTGAAAAGAGCTATGGTAAAAATGTTGAAGCATCTCCGGATTTTGCCAGGATTGTAAACCATAAGCACTATAAACGTTTGATATCTTTATTAGAAGATGAAAATGTTGTATTTGGTGGGTTAACCAATGAATCTGATAATTATTTGGCTCCTACTTTGGTAAATGAACCAGATTTGGAAGCAGCCATTATGAAGGAGGAGATTTTTGGTCCCATTCTGCCAATCCTTTCCTATAAGAATGAAGATGATTTAACGAAAATAATGGGGAAATACAGTAAACCGTTGGCTACTTATGTATTCTCAACCAAGAGGAAATTTCAGAAAAAGATAGTGCATTTGAATAGCTTTGGTGGAGGAGCTATAAACGATACAATCATACATATTGCAAATAAAGACTTGCCTTTTGGAGGGGTAGGAGATAGTGGAATAGGAGCCTATCATGGTAAATTGTCTTTTGACCTTTTTTCGCATCATAAATCGGTATTGAAAAAAGCAAACTGGATCGATGTTCCCTTGAGATATCCACCGTATAAGCTTCCTCTAAAGCTGGCTAAAAAAATCAAGTGGATGTTTTAGGGAAATTAAAAGAAGTAATATTAACTATAATAAGCGTTATAAGTTGTCAGTTAGAGCGCCCACCTGAACGGTAAGGGCGCTCGCCCTGACAGAATCAACCAAATATTTCTTTATAGTTTTTCGAAAATATCAGCGTAACTATAAGTTAAATTTTATGCCCTGTGCTAAAGGTAGTTCGGTACCATAGTTAACAGTACAGGTTTGCCTTCTCATATAGCCTTTCCACGCATCAGAGCCACTTTCTCTGCCTCCTCCGGTTTCTTTTTCCCCACCAAAGGCTCCGCCAATTTCCGCCCCTGAAGTCCCAATATTAACATTGGCAATTCCACAATCAGAACCTGTTGCAGATAAGAAGGTTTCCGCCTCTCTCATATTTAAAGTAAAAATGGCAGAAGACAATCCTTGCGGAACATCATTTTGTAAGGAAATGGCGTCCTCCAGCGTTTGATACTTCATCAAATAGAGAATGGGGGCGAAAGTCTCATGCTTTACAATTTCCATAGCACTGTGAGCTTCAATAATGGTAGGCTCCACATAACAGCCAGATTGGTACATGGCTCCTTCTAAGACTTGACCTCCGACACAGATGTACCCACCCTGTTCCTGCGCAGTTTTTATAGTGTTTTGATAATTTGTAACGGCGTCAGTATCGATAAGCGGACCAACATGATTGTTTTCGTCAAGTGGATTTCCAATACGGATTTGTCGATATGCATCAACTAGTTTTTCTTTCAAAGTTTCGTACTGACTTTCATGAACAAGAAGACGTCTTGTACTGGTACATCGCTGACCCGCAGTTCCAACGGCTCCGAATACAATGGCTGGAATGGCTTGCGTAAGATCAGCATGCTCCGTAACAATCATTGCATTATTTCCTCCCAATTCTAAAATTGTTTTTCCTAATCGCTTGGCTACGGTTTCCGCAACACTCTTTCCCATTCTTGTGGAGCCAGTGGCAGATACCAAACTGATATTGGTGTCTGAAGCCATTAATTTACCTGTTGAGCTATCACCTATAATAATATTACTCACCCCTTCAGGTAAGTCATTCCGTTCTAATACTCTTTTAAAAATCTCCTGGCATGCTATCGCAGAAAAAGGTGTTTTTTCAGAGGGCTTCCAAACACAAACATTTCCACATACCCAGGCTAATGCCGTATTCCAGCTCCAAACCGCCACCGGGAAATTAAAAGCAGAAATTATTCCCACAATACCAAGAGGATGCCATTGTTCAAACATTCTGTGGTTTGGACGTTCGGAATGAATCTGCAGACCATAGAGCTGTCGTGAAAGACCCACGGCAAAGTCACAGATGTCAATCATTTCCTGAACTTCTCCGTAACCCTCTTGTAAGCTTTTACCCATTTCGTAGCTTACAAGTTTTCCAAGATTTTCCTTCTCCTTTCTTAATTCCTCTCCATATTGTCTCACAATTTCACCTCTTTGAGGGGCTGTTATAGTTCTCCAGATCGGAAAGGCCTCTTTTGCTTTAACAATTACAGCATTGTAATCAGACGCTTCAGCTAACCTGACCTCACCAATGGTTTTCCCGTCAGCAGGAGAAGAAATTACAATCTTTTCTCCCTGGCCAACCTGCTCATTTAAACCGGTGCTTATACTGTAAAAAGGTTCTTGTATGTTTAAGTTTTTTAAAAGGGTATGAATATTCATTATTTAAATTTTAGTTTGCTCGTTATACGTGCTTTCAAATATTTTATCAGCATTTGCTGATTCAAAGCCATCTCTTCGATGTTCTCTTTTTAATTGATTTTTATTTAAGTGTTCATATTCCGGTAAAGGAAGTCGCTCAGCAAATTCAACATAGCTACCGGAAATTTTCATTTTCTGATCATTGGCGAAAGTAGCTTCAATGACTTCAGCGACCGAACTACTTTGTTTTAGTAGACCATCCTTGCTTATTTTAATCTTCCCACCTGCTGTGTTTAAGCTAATGCCAATATGTTCTAAAAAGGCATTGAACTTCGCTATAGTGTTGTATTGCTCAGGAAATTCATGCACACTCAATGTGTAATGGTTGAGATAATACCTGTTATAGATTACCCATGCGGCATATTCACTCTCACTCGCTAATTGTTTGTAATCCTCAATGGTTGGTAGTTTCCACAAAGGCTTATAAAAAAAGTCACCAACCGCTTTCGGATCATTTAAATCGATATCGTCTACGGGATCTTTTATAATAGCGTCTTTGTAAGAATGAATAATGTCCTGAGAAGCTTTTGAAAGCTCATTAACCCTTAATTCACTTATAAAAATTCGTGGATAATGGGGCATAGGAGGTGCATACCAGTAAGCGTTAAGCTTCTTCTCTTCGAATGAATAGTAATCTTGTTTCACATATCCATAATGAAGAAAAATTTTCTCAAATGATGAGATACCCAGGTTCGGAACTCCAAGGGTTCGAAATGCAATATGATCATTAACAATGTCATCTTCAGAGGTAATGATGCCTTCTTCAATCATTGCACGGTTTATTTTAGCCACATCCGGAACTCTCTTTAAATACGGATCGAAAAGGGCTTTGAAAACTTGATCTAGTTGGTTTTGTAACATTTTTATAGTCTTTATGTTGTTTTTATAACAACGCGAATTTAAACAAAACACCCGAAACTAACCGGGTGTTTGTCAACTAAGCTAACTATTAAAATTCTGCTTCTAATTAATTTCAGGATTGGCCTGAACCTCTGTTAAAGGAACAGGGAAATAAGAGTGCTTATTAGCACTAAAACCAGTTCTTCCTGCAGCTTGCATGGCTTCATCAAGCATTCCCCAACGTCTGAGGTCAAAGAAACGTGTAGATTCAAGAGTAAGTTCCATGGTGCGCTCATGCTTAATTTGCTCGCGTACCTCTTCTTGGGTACTGGCAGTAGTCGATGGCATATTACCATGTACATCCCTTATGGTATTGATGATGTTAATAGCTTCAGTGGTTTTTCCTGTTTCGTTTAATGCTTCAGCGTACATTAATAATACATCAGCATAACGCATTAATACCACATTCACACCAACATAACTGTTGTTCCACACGTAGTTTGGCAACCATTTTCTGAAGTAAGCACTGTTATCCTTAGAATCGGCAGAACCATAGGTTCCTTCTACCAGAACATCCCAGGTGTATCCCTGCATTTCATTGGTGTTTGTATCATTGAAATACGGATCTTTAAAATAAACCGTACCGTATAGACGATTGTCATACAATCCGTTATTTGCTATTTGACCTTCTGTTTTCATATCATCGACGAGATCGATAGTGGCTTCAATACCGCCCCATCCGCCAACACACCAGTCACCGATAAAAGCATGTAAGCGTGTAGCGTTCCAGGAAGTAGCATCACCACTTTTGAACTGTAATTCAAAAATGGATTCTACATTGTTCTCATTTTCCCCGTTGAATAGACTTAAGAAATCCGGTTCTAACTGATAATTTCCGGCATCAACAATTTGTTTAAAAGCATTTGCAGCATTTGAAAAATCATCACCTGCCGCAGAAGTTGGATCTCCTGCTTTATGCAGATAGGCTTTACCCAGATAAGCTAAAGCAGCCCCTTTAGTAGCACGGCCTAAATCTTCTGATGCAACCGTTTCAGGAAGCATGCCGGCAGCATTGCTGAAGTCATTTAAAATTGATTCCCAGGCCTCAGGTCGCGGGGATAATGGTCTGTCGATATTTTCAGTAGTAACAATTTCGTTTCTCAATATAATTTGTTCATAAAGAGACAAAAGTTTAAAGTGATAATAACCTCTTAAAAATGTCGCTTCTCCAATAATGCGCTTTTTATCAGAATCAGAGATTTGTTCCGAAGTCATTTCTCCCACCTTAGTGATTACCTGATTGGAAAAACCTAAACCTTTATAGTTAGTACGCCATAATACATTAATAAAAGTATGAGCATTGTCGTAAGTGAAATTAAACATCGACATCCAATGCGAATAATTTGATGCATCAGGTCCTGGAAGGGCATAATCTGATCGGAAATACTCAACGACAGGTCGTCCTTCCTGCCATCCATCCCAAAAATTACTTCTGGATTCTAGCTCAGAATAGGCGGCTACCAATCCGGATTCCGCATCGTTTACATCTCTCCAAAAAGAATCGGAGGTTAATTGATCGGGAGAAGTCTCTTCTAAAAACTCTTGGTCATCACAGGCTACCATACTTAGTAGCACAAATGCTAATAAATAGAATTTATATATTGATTTCATTTGATTCAAATTTTAAAATTGTAATTGTACACCTAAAATGAATGACTTACTTCTTGGGTATAAACTTCTGTCAATACCTCTGGATAAGATGTCACCTCCAACTTCCGGGTCTAAACCATCATAATCACTAAGTGTAAATAGGTTTTGACCGGTAACATAAAGTCTGAACTTATCTATCATAAGGGTGTCTAAGATCTCTGATGGAATTGAGTATCCCAACTGAATTGTTTTAATTCTCAAATAGTCACCATCATGTAAAAATCTTGTAGAGGCTCGGTTGTTTCCATTTGGATCTCCTAAAACAGCTCTGGGGATGCTGGTGTTGGTATTAGAAGGAGTCCACGCATGAAGTGTTTCGCTTCTAAAGTTACGTCCACTATCCATACCTAACATTTCAAAACTGTTACCGTTGTATATTTTATTCCCTCCGACACCTTGGAAGAACACATTAAAATCAAAGTTTTTAAAGTTGGCTGTCAGGTTTAAACTATACTCGAACTTAGGAATGGCGGTTCCTTGATAAACCGCATCACCATCATCAATAACACCATCACCGTTCGCATCTTTAAAACGAATATCGCCAGGTTGTGCATCTGGTTGAATTGGAGAACCATTTAAGTTATGAGCATCTATTTCTGCCTGATTTTGGAAGATTCCGTCTGCAACCGGTAAAAAGAAGGCGCCTGGTTCATAACCTACCTTTGTCTGATTCACAAAGTGGTCAGAGCCAAATTTTAAACCTACACCATATAATACCTGATCTTCACTGCTCAATTGAGTTACCTCACTGTTGATGGTTGTAAAAGTGGCAAAAGCACTATATTTAAACTCATGATCTTTGTTGGAATATCCCAATTCAAACTCCAGACCGCTGTTTTCGAATTCCCCAACATTAACAACAGGATCATTGATTCCTGAAGAAGGTGAAACAACCTTGGTTATCAACAGATCTTCGGTAGTACTTTTATAATAGTTGATTGCACCTTGCAACTTTCTTCCTAAACTCGCAAAGTCAACACCGATGTTTGAAGAAGTGTTTGTTTCCCACTGCAAGTCATCGTTCTGAAGTTCTCTGGCAATACTTCCTAAATATGAAGTTTGTGGATCACCGAAAACATATCCACCATCATTCTGACTTTTACCCTGACTGATAAGTGCTACATAGTCATAATATCCCAGAGCAGAGTCATTACCCGCTTGTCCCCAGCTGTAACGAAGCTTTAAAAAATCGAATATATTTTGATTTTCCATAAAGCTTTCTTCTGTTAATTTCCATCCCAAGGCAAATGAAGGAAAGTTACCATATTGATTGTTCTTTCCAAACTTTGAACTTCCATCCCTACGGATACTTGCCTGGAGCAGATAACGATCTTTAAAAGAGTAATTAACACGTCCGAACTGAGATACTAAACTGTATTCGGCATTCGTTCCGGAAGCAGTATAAGTTCCATCAGAAAAAGCATCCAGGGTGTTAAAGCTTGGATCGAGTATAATTGCCGGAACCTTTACTTCGTTACCGTCTTCATCTTCTTCTATTTTATATCCCTCTGCTTGCGCATAAGTAGTTCTGAAAGGTTCTCTGATTCTTTGATAACCTGCTAAAAGTCCAATTGCATGCTCTCCAGCCTGAAAATCATAATTCAAAGTGTATTCTTGATTAATCCTTCTTGATTCTGTATTGAGTTCGGAGATAAAAGCATATTCCCTACCTTCTTCCTGAACATCTCGTGCCCTGAATGGTTGATTAAAATTATAACCATATGAATTTAGATTGGAAACAGATAAATTAGCTTTGGCATTTAATCCTTTTAAGATTTCGTAATTTAAAGACAACGTACCTAAAAAATATTTAGACTTTGTATAGCTGTTTAGATAATGATCCTCGGCGATCGGATTTCTGTGATCTGGGATATCCCCGTCTCTATAGCCATATCCTGATTGTTTGCTATCGTCAAATATTGGAATTAGTGGAGATATCTGATAAGTCTCCCGTAATGAGAACTTATAGTTTTCCCTATAAGTTTCACTGTAGTTTAAATTAGTGTTGACTTTAAATTTGCCTTTAGTAATCCCCATATTGGCTACAAGTCCCTTCTTGGTAAACTCCGAACCTATTAAAACCCCTATTTCATCAGCATAGTTACCTCCAATACTATAATTTATGTTCTCCGAAGCACCACTAACCCGGGCATTCACCATTTGTAATTCACCGGTTCTGTGAGTAGCTTCAATCCAGTCGGTGTTAACCGATGGAGGATTGCTTACATACTGAGGAAGTGTCAATCCTGCATTCTCATACATTTGGCGATGCACATTTACATAGCCATCCGCATCTAGCAAGTTCATTTCTTCCGCAGGTGTGTTAATACTTAAAGATGAATTGATTTCAATCCTCGGTTTTCCAGATTTCCCTTTTTTTGTGGTAATAATGATTACACCATTTGCTGCTTTGGTACCATAAATAGCTCCGGAAGCAGCATCTTTTAAAACTTCCATCGAAGCAATATTATTAGGATCGATATAATAAGGATCTGCTTGTACCCCGTCTACAATATAAAGAGGTTGGTTGTTACCAAAACTTCCGATTCCCCTGATCGTTACATCTGCAGTAGAACCCGGACTTCCTGAAGAGGTAACGGTTACACCGGAAACTCTTCCTTGTAATGCGTCGGTCGGACTCGTGGTAACAACCTGGGTCAGGTCTTCGCTTTTTACCGTACTAATGGCTCCGGTGACATCACTTTTTTTCTGTGTCCCATAACCAACAACCACAATTTCATCCAGACTTTGAGCATCTTCTTCCAGTGACACATCAACGGTAGTTGATGAATTAACCGCAACTTCTTTCGTCCTGAATCCTAAAAATCGATATACCAATATGGTATTATTATCAGGAACTTCGATGGTGTATTTGCCGTCGAAATCAGTTTGTGTGCCGACGGATTCATTTCCCTTAATAGAAATGGTGGCTCCGGGTAAGGGAGCGCCCGTATTGTCAGATACCGTGCCGGTAATTATAAGTTGAGGAATGACTGTTGGAACTTCTGGTTTTTTATCCAGTAAAATAGTACCGTCGGAAGTGAAGGAATATTTGAAATTACCGTAGGATAAACTTTTTTTAAGAAGTGTTTCCGCTTTAATCGTTCCCCTCTTAACCTCCACCTTGGGAGCATCTTTAAATAGATCAGATCTGTAAATAAAAGTATGATCAGTCTGATCTTTGATAAGATCAAAAACTTCTTCAACCGTCAGTTTTGAATCGTTTTTGATAGTGATCTTTGAATTCTGAGAAAAACCTGCTTTTGATCCAAAAGCAAAAGTTGTTAAACAACATAAGAAAATAAATGTTCTCATCATGTTCATTAAAATGTTTTCCCCATAGCGCATAAGGAATTCATTAAATTTAGATTTCATAAATTTACGCGTTAGTTAGTTAAATATTTATTTAATTAATTAATCTGGCGGGGATGGAGATTTAAATTGTCCAGGTCTAAACTCCATTCCCTTTTCTTTGGTTACTTCATAATGATTTTGTTTTCTATTTTTTCAAATTTTGCTTCATTCGTATTTTCTATGGTTAAAAGAATATTTTCCAAATCTTGATGTTTGTTAAAAACTCCGTTAAATCGAATTTCACCAGCTTCTGCATTTTCAATTTCAATGTCGACATCATACCATCGGGATAATTGAAGCATGATTTCATGAAGTGTTTTATTTTTAAAGCTAAATAACCCTTCTTTCCACGAAATTGCATCGTTTACATCCACGGCCGTAATTTTAATAGTGTTGGTAACTGTATTAAATTTAGATTGATTTCCGGGGGTTAATTTTCTTGTCGTTCCTTTATTCTCAATGCTAACCGACCCCTCAACCAGCGTAGTGGCAATATAGGAGTCACTTTTATAGGCTTTGACATTAAATTCCGTTCCCAGCACTTTTACGTTTTGCTCTTGAGATTTAACCATAAAATCTGCACCCTGATGTTGAGTGCTTGGAGATACATCAAAATAGGCTTCTCCATAAATTAACTCAACCATTCTGGTATTACCTTTGGTAAAAGTTACAGGGTACTTAATCTTAGATTCTGAGTTCAACCAAACTTGAGTGCCGTCTGAAAGTGTTATAAAGAACTGCCCGCCTCTGGGAATTGTTAATGTATTGTATTTTATTTCAGATGTTTTGTTGTCTGAAGTATCATATGTTAACTCTTTGCCATTACTGGTAAGGTGCTTATTGGTATATGATTTACCCGCCTCTAAAGGTATTTCACTTCCGTCCTCAAGGGTTAAAACAGCCTTGTCAGTTCCGATTTCAATTTTCTTTTCAGTGGCCACTACCGGAACTGATAGTTCTGGATCATCTTGTTTGCTTATGAAAGGAAGTGAAATTAAAACGGTAATAGCTGCAGCTATAGCAGCAACCCTAAGTGGCGTAAACAATGCTTTTTTTCGACGAAGTTTTGGTACCAGGTTCTTATAGGCTACTTCTACATCGATCCCATCTAGTGATTTCCCATAGTTTTTAATCACATTTTTATAATACTGCCTGTGTATTTCAGATTCTGCGTACCACTCATCAAAGAGAATTTGCTCCTTTTCGGTGAGTTCGTTATTTATTTTTTTTAGAATGAGCTTAAACTCCATCAATGCCTTTTTTAAAAACTATTTACTCATATGACAATAGAATGGCAATAAAGGGTGACAAAAAATAAAGAAAATTTAAAAATAATGTGAAAATATTGATTCTTGCGCTTATTGAAAGTGCTGTAAGAAAAGAAATAAAAGCGGACTCAAAGATGCCGATATCTTGATCTTCGCTCGCTTTAGTTGCGTTTTTACCGTATTAACAGATACGCCCATTTCCTCTGCAATTTCACTGTATTTGTAATTGCTGATAAAACGTAAACGAACAATTTCCTGCATTTTTACCGGTAGTTCGGTTATGATCTTTTGAAGTTGATTCTGAATGATTTGTTTATCCGATTGCGAAAAGGATTCCAAATCGTGATTACTGATTAAAACCGTATTGAGATCAAGCAGGTGTAATGAATCTTGAATTTTTATTGACTTTAGATAGTTAAGACATTTGTTGCGAACCATTACGTATAAATAAGACTTTAAAGAATCTCTTATTTGCAATGATTCGGCTTGCTCCCATAAATAGATGAACACCTCCTGAACAATATCTTCGCTGGCGTTTTTGTCAAAAAGATATCCATTGGCATAAACAACTAACTCAGCATAAAGATCACTGAAGAGTTTTTTAAAAACCTTCTGATTCTTATTCTTTATCTCGGCTAAAATGAATCGTTGGTTCAAGGAAATAGCTAATATGGTTGATTACTATTAATTTCTCAAAACTTAGGCTGGGTTATTCGCAAATATATTTTTTTTTATGTAATTATCTACTCAAAGTTGAAAATTCGTTTTTTTTTGTACTTTAGCTGCGTCCAACACGACAACAAGTTTCTTTGTTGTTACTTCACAATGATTTTTCTTTAAAAAAAGAAGAGTGATCTTCTTTAAAATTCTATTTACAACAATAGAAATATAGTTTTATGATGAAGAAAAATAAAGTAATTGCGCTTACGTGCTGTTTACTGACTTTTATTGCATGTAAACAAAAGGATGAGGTGAATGTAAAGCCTGAGTTTACCTATCTTTATGAAGCCAGTAATACGTTAAACTACAAGGGAGTGCCGGAACATAAAGTCGATAGAAACATGTTAATGTTTTCAGATCAGGGAGCATGGTTTTCATATGGACTTCGGAACAACTCGGATGATTATGGAGGGTTTACAGGACCGTTTTTGATGACCCAGGAAAATGGGGTGTGGATTGGCCCATCCCTATCCAGAATTGATTTGTTAAATGAAAAAAACATATCACTTGTAGATTGGAATCAAGATCTGATAGACCAAAGTAGCTACCACAGCCATTTAGAACAAACGTACGAAAATGAAAACTTAAGAGTGCAGCAAGAACTGGTGTTTGTTTCTGCTCATACAGCCCTTCAAAGAACACGGGTTACAAATCTCTCTAACCAGGAGATTGATCTTGGTTTCAGGTTGAATTCAAATTTATTTGAAGATTTGGGGATTCATTTGGAGAGAGAGGCGGAATATGTGAAGATTACCTCCGACAGAACAGATGCTATAGGATATGTTGGCATTGTATCAGACAATAGTAAAATAAGGGTTGAAGATTCCCTTTCTTTTGAAGTTTATCAAAAACCGATGTTGTTAAAATCCAGAGAAACCAAAGAGGTGTTAGTGTCACAGACGTTTATATTCCCTGGTTACAGCTGGAGTAAAGAACAGTCTACAATAAAAGAAGTTAATTTTGATGAGCTTCTTCTGAAAAGAATGTTAGAGAAAGAAAATCAATTGGAAAAATTGATTAGCAGACAACAAAAAGCCTTCAAAAATCAACAGTATGAGATCCTCCTTGCTAAGACGTTGCTGACCTTGCAAAATAATTGGCGTGTTCCTGCCGGAGAATTGAAACATGCAGGTTTATTTCCCAGCTACCATTATAAATGGTTTCATGGATTTTGGTCGTGGGACTCATGGAAACATGCTGTCGGAATAGCCATGTACGATCCTCAATTGGCAAAAGATCAGGTGAGAGCGATGTTTGATTTCCAATCGGATGATGGATTTATTGTAGACTGTGTTTACAGAGATACCACGATCGAAGCTCACAATTACCGAGACACCAAACCTCCTTTGGCCGCCTGGTCTGTAGCTAGCATAGTTCGACGCACCAACGATACAAGTTTTGCAAAAGAGATGTACCCTAAGTTAAAAAAGTATCATTATTGGTGGTATCAAAAAAGAGATCACGATCAGGATGGGCTTTGTGAATATGGGTCAACCGATGGAACATTAATAGCAGCAAAATGGGAAAGCGGGATGGACAATGCCATCCGGTTTGACGATTCAAAAATTCTGAAAAATGATGATGGAGCGTACTCCCTCGATCAGGAAAGTGTTGACTTAAATGCTTACCTCTACGCAGATAAAAAATTTCTGGCCTATCTTGCTAATATTACCAATAATGAAGCTGATTTAAAAACCTTTTTGTCAGAAGCTAAAGCACTCAAAGTTAAAATTCAAGATCAGTTTTACAGCCGTGAAGATGGCTGGTTTTATGATACATCATTAGATGGTGAAAGTTTTATCAAGGGAGAAGGAAGTGAAGGTTGGATTCCGCTATGGGCAGGTGTTGCTAAACAAGAACAAGCCGATAAAGTGAGAGATCGGATGATGGATCCATCGAAGTTTTACACCAAAGTCCCTTTTCAAACAATGTCTAAAGATCATTCAAAGTTTGATCCGATGAACGGTTATTGGAGAGGGCCCAATTGGATAGATCAGGCATACTTCGGAATTGAAGGGTTAAGAATGTATGGGTATGAGGAAGAAGCCAATAAAGCCACAGAGCAAGTTCTAAAAGGAGCCGAAGGACTGCTGGGAAAAGGAGCTTCGATCAGAGAGAATTATCATCCAATTACCGGGAAAGGGCTGAATGCGCAGAATTTCAGCTGGAGTGCAGCCCATATTATAATGATGTTAACCGAAGAGTAGTGATTATAAATAATAGATTCATGATCAATATGGATTATAACAAAATAGAAATAACCGCCACGGAAGCTGAAACTATTATAAAGGAACGTTTTCAAATTAATGGTAAGGCAAAACGGTTACCGGGAGAAATTGACTTCAATTTTAAAATCGATGATCAAAATGGAAAATCCTTCATTTTAAAGGTATCAAGACCTGAAGAAAATATAGACTATTTAAATTTTCAACAACAATTATTAGAACACCTTGCACATGCTAAAAAATCTTTGATTGCTCCAAAAGTAATTAAAGATATAGAAGGTGAAGGGATCTCCGAAATAACAGATCATCATGGAAATAAAAGAAAAGTTAGATTGTTAACCTGGATTTCAGGAAGAGTTTGGAGCTCTGTAAATCCAAAATCAAATGAACTTTTATATAGCCTCGGTGAAGAATGTGGAAAATTGACTCAGGAACTTTGTGATTTCGATCATTCATATGCGAATCGAAAATTTGAATGGGATGTAGCACAATCATTATGGACAGAAAACTACCTTTTATATTTTGGGGAAAAAGAGAGGGAAGTTCTGGAGTACTATCAAAAAAGGTTTAAAGACCTCCAGGGTGTCTACTCCCAATTGAGAAAAACTATAGTTCATAACGATGCCAATGATAATAATGTGATCGTTTCAGAAGATTTACAAAACCCAAAGGTGATTTCATGTATCGATTATGGAGATGCTGTTTATACGCAGTCAATTAACGATCTTGCCATTGCATCGGCTTATGCCATAATGAATTGTAATAATCCTCTGCAAGCGGTTTTGCCAATTATTTCCGGATATCACAAATCATTTAAGTTAGAACCAGAGGAGTTAAAAGTACTATATGTGGCTATCGGGATGCGACTTGTAATATCGGTTACCAAATCAGCCATCAATAAAATTAAAGAACCTGAAAATGAATATTTGTTGATCAGTGAAAAACCAGCTTGGGATTTACTTCATAAATGGTATGATGTAAGTGAAGATTTTGCACATTACAGTTTTAGAGAGGCATGTGGTTATGCACCCCATCCAATGGCGTCCAAATTTATGGATTGGACAGAGAATCAACAGTTAACAATTGAAGCTTTGTTTCCTACAGAGGCATCCAGGATCATTTACCCTATAGACCTTAGTGTTTCCAGTACCTTTCTCGGTCACGAAAAAGATTATGAGGATCAGGATTACTTTAAATTTAAGCTAAATCAAATTCAAAAACGAAATCCGGGAACATTAATTGCCGGTGGGTACATGGAACCCCGACCATTTTATACAAGTAATATGTATGAAAGAGAAGGAAACCTTGGAATAGAGTATAGAACCATCCACCTGGGAATTGATTTTTGGTTACCTGCAAATACTCCGGTACATGCATTTATGGAGGGAGAGGTGTATTCAGTAACTGAAGATAAAGGAGAAAAAGGTTATGGCGGATTGGTTATTCTAAAACATCGTGCCGATGATTTCGAATTCTTTACGCTTTATGGTCATTTATCGATAGAAAGTATCCGGCATCTTAAAGAAAGGAGCATAGTAAATTGTGGTGATCTTATTGGAAAATTAGGAGAACATAATGAGAACGGAGGATGGGTTCCCCATCTGCATTTTCAGGTAATGTTATCAATGCT
Source organism: Zhouia amylolytica (assembly GCF_900116365.1). GTDB lineage: Bacteria > Bacteroidota > Bacteroidia > Flavobacteriales > Flavobacteriaceae > Zhouia > Zhouia amylolytica. The sequence continues at coordinate 61,882 of NZ_FPAG01000004.1, forward strand.
GGACTATAAAAATGACTTTCCAGGAGTAACATTTCATAGTGAACTTCCTGTCTGGAGAAGCCTTTGTCCTGATCCAAATGCGTTATTCAAAAGAAACGGATTAAATCCTCAAATGAAAATTCCGGATCATCAGATTATCGCCTACCGAAAGCAACATCTCGGTAAAAGTTTGAGTTTACAGTATGACATACCAATAAAAATGGTGCGCGGTAAGGGTCAGTATTTAATAGATCAATTTGGTAAAAAATACCTCGACACGGTAAATAATGTAGCTCATGTAGGTCACGAGCATGCTCAAGTGGTTCAGGCAGGGCAAGATCAAATGGGACTCATCAATACCAACTCCAGATACCTTCATGAAAATATAAATGAGCTTGCCAGGGAAATTATCGAAACCCTACCTCCCGAATTAAGTGTATTGCATTTTGTCAATTCAGGGAGTGAAGCAAATGAATTGGCACTTAGAATGATGAAAGCAGCAACTGGAGCTAAAGATGTTATTGCTTCAGAAGTAGGATATCACGGAAACTCCAACGCATGTATAGATATCAGCTCTTATAAATTTGATGGTAAAGGAGGACAGGGAGCGCCAGAGCACACTCATATTTTTCCATTACCGGATAAGTTCAGAGGAAAGTTTACCGGGACAAACACCGGACCATTATATGCTCTGGAAGTAAAGAAACTTATTGATAAAGTACATAAAAAGGGCAGAAATGTCGGAGCTTTAATTGTAGAACCTATTATCAGTTGCGGTGGACAAATTGAACTCCCTGAAGGATTTTTAAATCAGGCCTATGCTTATGTTAGAGAAGCAGGAGGGGTTTGTATTTCAGATGAAGTTCAGGTAGGCTGTGGTCGTGTGGGAAAATCCTTTTGGGGGTTTCAGCTATATAATGTTATTCCGGACATAGTAACTATTGGAAAACCTTTGGGTAATGGACACCCCTTGGCAGCGGTAGCCTGTACTCAGGAAATCGCTGAAAAGTTCGCAAATGGTATGGAGTACTTTAATACGTTTGGTGGTAACCCCGTGTCTTGTGCTATAGGAGCCGCAGTTTTAAAGGTGGTGAAAGAGGAAAAATTACAACAGAATGCACTTCAGGTTGGAGAGTATCTTAAACAAGAACTTCGTCAACTTGCTCATGAGTTTCCAATTATTGGAGATGTTCGCGGTCAGGGTTTATTTCTGGGAATAGAATTCGTAGATAAAAAGCTAAAACCATTAAAAGCTCAAGCCGATTATGTTATAAACCGTATGAAAGACTATGGAATTCTAATGAGTACCGACGGCCCGGATAATAATGTTCTTAAAATAAAGCCTCCAATGGTCTTTACGGAAACCAACGCTTCTGAGTTGATTTTTTACCTCAGGAAAGTCCTTAAAGAAGATTTTATGAATGCTTATTAATGATCAGGAGTTGTGTAAAGAGATGATGGTTCGACTTTGTGGTCAGGAGAACTAAAAATATTTGGCTTTATCAGTTCCGTGACAAAGGCGATCCATCTCATATTCGATGGTTAAAAGATATGTATACAAATCCTAAAAAGTGTTTAATTTCAAAAGATTACAATGAACAAAATATATATTGTTGCACTGTTAGCTTTTGCCATGACTGCTTGTCATAAGGAAAAGTTAGAAGAAGTGCCTGAGCAAACCAACCATTACAACCACAAGGTGTTTGAAGAGAATAAGTTACCTCCAAGAGCAACTTTTTTTGGTTTTGAAAATGCCGAGATAAATCAAATAGAACATTCTAAGAGGTATTTAAATTTAAATGGAGAGTGGAAATTTCACTATGTAAAGAACCCTCTGCATCGACCCCTTACTTTTCAAAACATTCAATACGATGATAGCGATTGGGGAAAGGTTAAGGTGCCCGCAAATTGGGAAACAGAAGGATATGGAAATCCAATTTATCTTGACGAACGCTATCCTTTCACTACCAATTGGCCGGACGCTCCAACCGATTATAATCCTGTTGGAACCTATAGAAATATGGTTGTTTTAGATCAGAAGATGCTGGATGAGGAAGTTATTTTACATTTTGCTGCGGCAAAATCAGCAATGTACTTGTATGTGAATGGAAAATATGTTGGATATTCTCAAGGAAGTAAGACACCTGCAGAATTTAATATTTCATCATTTGTTCAAAAAGGAGAAAACCTAATTGCGCTTCAAATGTTTCGCTGGAGTGATGCGAGTTATCTCGAAAGTCAAGATATGCTTAGAATGAGCGGTATAGAACGAGATGTTTACATATACACCCGACCGAAGGTTTTTTTAGCGGACTATGAGTCATACACCAATCTGGATAACACCTATGCCAATGGAGTTTTTAAGGGAACAATTAGTATTAATAATACCCTTGAGCAAGAAGTTAAAAGAAAAGTGAGTGTCCTGATAATGGAGAAGGATTCAATCATATTTTCTGCTTCTGAATTTCTAACAATAGCTCCTAAAGACACTTTAGAATTCCAGGTAGAAAAACTGATTCCTGAGATTAAGACATGGTCAGCTGAAACTCCAAATCTGTATGAATTTAAGATCGCATTGGAAGATGAAGTGAATTCGGAAAACAATCAATATATTAATAGGTATACTGGGTTTAAACGGGTAGAAATCGAAGATAGTCAGCTTTTAATTAATGGTAAGCCAATTTATTTTAAAGGGGTAGACCGACATGAAACAGATCCAATTACGGGGCATGTAGTTTCGAAGGAAAGTATGGAGCAGGATATTAAACTAATGAAACAGCATAACATTAATGCGGTGCGAAGTTCCCATTATCCCAACGACCCTTATTGGTTATCGCTATGCGACAAGTATGGGCTTTATGTTATTGATGAGGCAAACATTGAAAGTCATCCTTTGGCTATAGATGAGAAAACCCAGATTGGTAACGAAATGAGTTGGCTTCCGGCACATATGATGCGTACCCAACGTATGTATTTTAGAGATAGAAACCATGTAAGTATTTATTCATGGTCTTTGGGGAATGAAGCTGGCGAAGGAGAGGTGTTTAGAACCACGTATAAGTGGCTGAAAGAAAATGATGATAACAGGATCGTGCAATATGAGCCGGCAGGAAAGGAAGATTATACAGACATCTATTGCCCGATGTATCCACGATTTAATTATTTAATAGAACATGGTAAATCTACTTCAGATAAACCTTCGGTGATGATTGAGTACGCCCACGCCATGGGTAATTCTGTGGGTAACTTGCAGGAATATTGGGAAATCATTGAAAAATATCCAAACCTTCAGGGAGGATATATTTGGGATTGGGTAGATCAAAGCCTGGAATATACCAATGATGAAGGGGAAAAGTATTTTGCTTACGGTCATGATTTTCACCCCGACTTACCAACCGATGGTAATTTTTTAAATAATGGATTGGTCGATCCTTTCCGTAATCCACACCCTCATTTAACCGAGGTTAAAAAGGTATATGAACCGGTACACTTTAATTATAATGGAAACGGAGTAATTGAAATTAAGAATAAAAACTTCTTCACCGATTTATCAGATAAATTAATAGTCTGGTCCATTCTGTTAGATGGTCATCCGATACATAAAGACTCAGTAGGAGTTGTTCGGATTTTACCACAACAAAAAGAGAAGCTGATACTTAATAACTTTCCAACAGTCTTGGAGCGTGGAAAAGAGTATATTCTGGAAGTTAACTTGCTTCAAAAAGAAGAGACAGGATTGGTTCCTGCAGGATTTGAAGTAGCATGGGATCAGTTCTTGCTTCAAAAGGGAGGTGTTCAAACAGTTGAAAAGAATCCGGAAGAGACGATTTCAATTATTGAAATCAATGGTGAGTTTGTGATGGAAAATGCGACTAACTCGTTTAGAATTGATGCAAATACCGGCGAAATTAAAAATTGGTCATATAATAAGTCATTGATTACTGCAGATCCAATTCACCTGAATTTTTGGCGTCCACCTACAGATAACGATCTTGGTAATGGTTTACAGGCCAGAGCAAAAGCCTGGCAAAATGCAAGCTATAGTTATACAGCTAAGCTACTAGAGAAACCAAGAGTTGCAGAGGAAGGTGTGAAGTTTAAGGTAGAGTATATTTTGCCAAACGATGAAGCAGAAGTAACAGTATCATATCATTTAAAAAACTCAGGTGCTCTTAAGGTTAATTATAGCTTTACTCCAAATAAAAAAGACCTCCCGGAGTTGCCTAGAATAGGGATGTATCTACTGCTTCCCGATACATTTAATGAGGTCCATTGGTATGGTAATGGGCCAATAGAAAGTTACGAAGATCGAAAAACAGGAGTGAAAACAGGCCTGTATAAATCCGACATAAAAGAAGGGTTTCATAGATATATGCGACCGCAGGAAACAGGGAATAAAACAGATGTTCGCTGGATTGAACTTATAGCCTCAGAAGTTAAACTAAAAGTAACTTCTCGAGAATGGTTAAATGCCAGTATATGGCCCTTCCAAATGAAAGAACTTGATTTTATTGAAGGTAAGGATGGAGCTGCTTCAGCATCCGGGCTGGTTCCTGTAACCAGCAAACATGGAGCAGATATTAAAATTGGTAAAAAGTATCAATGGAATATAGATTACAGACAGATGGGTGTCGGAGGTGATAATTCATGGGGGGCCAAAGTACATGATGAATACCTTATTGAACCAAACATGTATAAGTATTCTTTTACCATAATCCCTAATTAGAATAAAAATATTTAAAAGCGGAAATAAAGTCGGGATATATTATCTCGACTTTATTGTATTTGTGTTTTCCTGATGATAAGAGACTTCTCGGGTATGCTGTTTTAGGTAGATAAGAGAGTTATAACTAAGGTCGTTTGACAGTACAATACTTGAAACAGGTTTGTCGAAAGAGTTAGACTGGTTTACCTTTAAATCTTGATACACATGAATTGGGTCGTTCTGAAATAGGGTAGAAATCTTCAGCAGAATGGCCAAAGAAATTAATCCGGATAAGAAAAGTACAGGCTTCATAAAACATTAATTAAATGGGGTGAAATCCTTTTTATTAATGCAATAATAGTTAGTACATGAGTCGGAAATGTTCCACCCAATAGAATGGCACCACTTTATCAGGAGGAATTGAAAAAGTATTAATTTGTTATAGTAGTGTTATCCTGCCTGTAGGCTGAAGGAGTCAATCCGGTGTGGTTTTTAAAAACCCGATTAAAAGAAGTTTTGCTCTTGAATCCGGCTTCGTAACCAATAGCCAATATCTTGTATTCATTGTAATTCGGATTCTTCATTAACTTTTGAGCCTCATTAACCCTGTAAAGATTTATAAATTGATAAAAATTTTGATCAAAACACAAATTTAAAACCTCAGAAAGATGGTGTGTGCTCATAGAAAGTTTAGCAGCCATTTCTGCCTGATTTATATCAAAATCAAGAAATGGCTTTTCTTTTTCCATAAAATCCAAAATTAGGTTCATATAACCATCCCGATCCTCCTTCGTTAAAGATGAGTTTTTGTATTGTGCACGCGTTTTTTGACGTTGATGCTTTTCAACTGCCAATTCTTTCATTTTAGTTTTTAGCATCTTATTTTCATTCGAAAGTAATTTGTTACTCTCTTTATAGTGCTCTTTATCTTTTTCCAGATCCTTCTTTTTTCTTATATAAATAAAAAGCATACCACCTAACAAAAGAAAAATTACACAACTACCAATAAGTACCTGGGTTTTTTTGCCATCTGTAATTTCTAAGGTTTCGAGCTGAGATTCGACCATTTGCTTTTCATGCTCCGCATCGTGTTTAACATCCAGTTTGGCAGCACTCGACTTTTCCTCTAATAAGGTTTCATTCATTTCTGAATATAGCTCTTGTGCCTCGAATGATTGTTTGTAATCTCCCAATAACTCATAGGCTCGGGCAAGATGCAGGTAACAGGCTTTTTCAAGCTCCAGATCCTTTTGTGAATTTGCTATCTCTTTTGCCCTATTTAAATAAGGAATAGCCTTAGATCCCTGTTCTTTTTTAACATAGGCCATCCCCAGATTTAGGAGGCTGGTAGGCCTTTCAGGTAATGAATGCTTTTCAAGATATTCCAAGGCCTCCATTTCGGTCTCAATTACCTGGTCATATTTGCTTTGTTTGTAATAGGTGTTTGCAATATTATCCAGGGCGGTAAGAATAACACCATAATGTGATATTTTTTCCCCTAACAATTTCATCTTGAATAAATATTCAAGCGACTTTTCCTGATCCCCCAGATTCGAATGACAGATACTAAGTACATTATATGCTCCAACAATATTCAGGTCAGAGGTGTTATTAGTTTCTGATAACTCAAGCACCTCCTCTGCAGCTTTTATAGCCTTATCGTGAGCATCGATTTTATTGTAAACGTTGGCCATATTAACCAGGATGGAAACCCTGATGTTTTTATTTTCAGGTAGCGTTTTGCAGATACTTAGCGCCTCGTGATATAATGAAAGAGACTGCTTATAAGTGTCTGTTATATTGTAATAGATGCCCAAATTAATAAGTGCCTTTATTTGCAGTTTAGGAAGATTGAAATCCTTGGCTACCATTAAGGCGGAATCATTATATTTTTTAAAATTTTCATAATCTCCTTTATTATAGGATTCGCCGGAAGCATTGAGATATGCCTCGCAATTTCTGGTAGGGAAATTGAGATCTTTGGCCCCCTTTTGACTGTCTAAGATTTTTTCCTGAGCTTGAAGAGAATCTAAAAAGTTGAAACCTGAAAAAATCAAGATATAAGCTATAATGCGTAAATAGCGATTTTTATTAATAGAACCTTTATAGAAAAGCATAGTAGGGTATGTTTGGGTTGATTAGTGGGTGATACAAAGTTAAGTATTAAACTTATTTTATAAAGTTAAATTCTTTAGGATCGAAATTCCATAGTGCGGGCAGTAAAAAATATACCATTAATGTTAATAAGATTATAGAGAGCAGGTTCATCCAAATGCCTGTCCTGGTCATATCAGATATTTTTAAATAACCGGAACCAAAAACAACTGCATTAGGGGGTGTTGCTACAGGGAGCATGAAGGCGCATGAAGCCGCAACCGTAGTGGAAACCATGAGCATATAAGGGTTAATATCTAGAGTGTACGCGACTGGAGAGAGAATGGGCAACAGCATAGCCGTTGTTGCTAAATTCGAGGTGATCTCGGTTAAAAAATTAACGCAGGTGATTATAATGAGAACCAGTACAATAAGTGAAAGCCCTTGTAGTGAGGTCATCTGATTACCGATCCAGATGGCAAGGCCTGTAACCTGAAAGCCTGAGGCCAAGGCCATTCCACCGCCAAATAATAATATAATTCCCCAGGGTAGTTTAACTGCCTCTTTCCAGCTAATGATGGCTTCATTTTTCTTTTGGGATGGAATGATAAACAAGATGAATCCTGCAGCCATGGCAATGATCGTATCATCAATATTAGGAATCAGTGGTTCTAACAGATATGAACGTGAGATCCAACAGACGGCAGTGAGAGAAAAGATAGCAAGAACGGTTTTTTCTTCCCTTTTCATAGGGCCTAATGCTTTAAGTAATGTATCAATCTCTTCTTTGCCTCCCGGAAATTCTTTTTGATTAAATTTAAAAGCTACTCTGGTAAGGTAAATCCAGGCAATAATTAAAAGTATAATAGCAATCGGGAAGCCAAACCTGGCCCAATTCCAAAAACTAATCTCAATATTGTAGGTTTCCTGTACAAAACCAGCCAGGACCAGGTTGGGAGGGGTTCCAATTAAAGTGGCAATCCCTCCAATTGAGGCGCTATAAGCAATACTGAGCATTAAGGCTTTCCCGAAAATGAGATTCTCATCGGTTTCAGTAAGCGGATTGTCTTTCAATTGAGAAACAATAGACATGGCAATCGGTAGCATCATTACCGAAGTAGCTGTGTTCGAAATCCACATCGATAAAAAAGCCGTGGCCACCATAAACCCAAGAATAATTTTGGAAACATTGGTGCCAATTAACTTAATGATATGTAAAGCAATTCGTTTATGTAGCTTCCATTTCTCTATGGCGATGGCTAATATAAAACCACCCATGTATAAGAAAATGTATTTGTGACCAAAAGCAGCAGTGGTTGATTGAATATCCATAGCACCACTAAGGGGAAATAACAGAATGGGAAGTAAGGCAGTTACAGCAATTGGGATTACCTCGGTTATCCACCAGGTAGCCATCCAAAAGGTGATACCTAATAATTGATAGGCCCCTGAAGACATATCCGCCGGAGCCTCAAAAAACTGAAAGCAAATAAAGATAAGCGGACCTAATATCAGGGCTATTTTTCTTCTCATTAACTTTCTAAAATTTCAAGTTGTTTTATGATTTCATCCTTAGAAACCGGATATGGTTTATCAAACTTTATAGTATGGTAAACATCATCAAATACCTTGAGATAATTGCCGCGCTCGGCTTTAATCATTTGTTTTGTTTTAGCACCATCCTCGTTAATTAACGTCAATTGTCCTGCGGTAAAATCTTCTTCATATCCATATTCGGGAGCGGTAAGCTTTATCCCTTCCAAAAGTTGTTCTTCCTGTACATTGACACGAGGTTTTACAAAAGATCCTTTGGTGCCGTGAATAATAAACCCGGGCTGGGGATCGGCAACAAGCATACTTGTGCTAACAAAGACCTGCTTGCCATCCGCGTAAGACAAATGAAAATGGGCATAATCATCTACCATGGTATTTGGTCTGAAATATCCGAGTGTTTTGGTATAACGATGAGGAGTACCGAATAGGGCCAATGCAGCATCTATAATATGTGGACCTAGGTCGTATTGGATACCACCTCCTAATCCCGGCTTTTCTTTTGCTTTTGGACTTATTGTATTACGATAACGGTCAAAATGTAAATGTACTTCGACTACTTGTCCCAATACTCCAGATTCCAAAATGTTTTTTACAGATAAAAAATCCCCATCATAACGTCTGTTCTGATATGGGAGCACATATAATTTTCTCTTTTGAGCTTCATTAAATAGTTGTTGTGCTTCAATGGAGGTGCATGTGAAAGCCTTCTCAACTAAGACATGTTTGCCATGTTTAAGGGCTTGAAGAGCAAAATCAAAATGTGTGGAATTAGGCGTGTTTACAATAATCAGCTCAATTTTTTCATCCCTAATCATGTCCTCAACCTTGTCGTAGCTTTTAACTCTAGGATAATCTAAATGAGCTTTTTTAACCGATCGCTCAACCACAGCTGTTAATTCAAAATTGAGGTGGGTGTCAATAAAAGGAGCATGAAAAATTTTTCCGGAGGTACCATAAGATAAAAGACCTGTTTTAATGGTTTGAGACATAGTTAGTATACAATAGATGAATTAAGCGTTTCGAAAATACAAAATTAATTGGGCAGAATGAAAGCTGATGATGCTATTTGAATAAAATGTGTATATTTAAAAAAGAAATAAAAAGAAAGAAAAAATGTTTCGTATAAATTCGTTTAAATCCTTTCGTAGAAAGAAATTAATTGGAATAGGAGCCCTGATAACGATGTTGCATGTTCAGTTTCTAGGAGCACAGAATAATGTTATCGTCGATTTTGAAACTCTTAAAAGTAATAAGCATCAAAGTCTTAACGGAGTAAGTGGTAAAGGTTTGCTTGTAAAAGCAGACGAAGTGCCATTTCAACTTCCTCAAAGTGATCAGTTTGATTTTGATTTCAAGAATGATTTTTCCGTTATGTTTTGGGTGAAAACAGAAGTGTCTTCTTCAGAGCGAGCCGTATTGCTCAGTCAAAAGCCATTTGTTACGTCAGATTTAGAGTCGCAAAAAATCCCGGGGTGGGTCTTTTATATGTCTGATGGGACCTGGGCATGGAATGTAGGATCAGGTTCAAGAAGAATTACCTATGAAAGGGATAATGGAAGTATAATGCCTCTTAATGATGGTGCATGGCATTTGTTAGGAATGACCTATGATGCATCAAAAGGGGAGATAAGATTATATTATGATGGAATTAATCGCGCTATCTATAATTTAAGCGATCAAAAAGGGTTAAAGTTTGAAAATGATTACATGCTAAGTATAGGTCAATTGATTGATAGAGCTGAATCAAAAAAAGACAGGCTGGACCATATTGATCAGGGAGCTGAAAGATTACAAAAACTAGTTGATGTATTTCTTGAAGTCAGTGTGAAAAATGGAGGTAGTAGCTTAAGTTCTGATGATTTGATTGACCTGGTGGTAGATCCTGAAATGTTATTACAGCAAAAAGGTGTTAACGGGGCTGGCGAAGAAGACCTTGAAAGAATCGAAGGTAAAAGAAAGGAATTGAAAAAGAATCCATATACGGTATACCAGGTTAAGGATTTCATGCAAGTAGCTCCCCTGAAAACATTGTATTATTTAAAAGGGAAAAGCGTCAAAATAGATAAAAAGGAAGCTTTGCGTTTTGTGAATAAAGAATTATTCTCGTCACCAAATTTTGCTATTGATCAAATTAGCTTGTCCCAAATGGTTTTTACCCCGAAGGAGGTCGTTGAAGAGTACACTAAATTTAAAGAACTTAAGAAACTGAATAAATCGAATAAAATAGAGACAATTACAGCGGCGGTCTGGAATATACATCATGGGGGGGTTCATAACACCCTCGAAGAGGATGGTTGGGATTCGAGAAAAAGAATTGTGGAAATGTTAAAAGCGAAGAATGCCGACGTTATTATGATGCAGGAAACCTATTCTTCAGGAGATTTTATAGCAGCGGAATTAGGATATTATTTTGCGACCACCGTAGATTGGGATTATTTAAATCAGGGTACGAATATTTCCGTCCTAAGCAGATATCCAATCGATGAGATAAGTGTTCCTGAGAAAGCATCTTTTATGAACCTTTGTGCAAAAATAGCCTTAACAGATTCACAGGATATTTATGTAATGTCCAATTGGTATGGTATGAGTTCTTTTCCAATAGTATTCGATTTTCATAAAAATCGTTTTGAAACGGCTGATGAAATACCAGTGTTGTTCGGTGGTGATTTTAATGCCATACCAAATACCGATGGAGGAGAAAGTATAGCTGCTGAAACTCTTTTGAAATATGGATTTACTGATGCTTACAGGAGTTTATATCCAAATGTTCAGACGCATCCGGGGTATACCTTTCAGGATGGGAGGAGAATAGACCAGTTGTATTATCTGGGGAAAAAGTTGAAAAATACAAATACGCAGATCATTTCAAGTTGGCCCGAAGGCTTTCCGTCAGATCACTATATGATACTGTCTGATTTTACCATAAAATAATCGATTAAGAAAAGCCCCGAATTTGGGGCTTTTTTTTATTTATTCGGGTTAATAACCTTTTAAAATATCAAGGCTGAATTCCATGGACATACGTGCTTGTAACACTGCTTCCATCATTTCTTATCATAGATCAATGTGTAGCAGAATGTGATGGGGTATATTTGCTATGCATTGAAACTCAAACAATTATAAAAAAAAATAATATGACTAGCACAAACAAAAACACTTGGGTTATTGACCCAACACATTCTGAAGTATTATTTAAGGTAAAACATATGATGATTTCTACAGTTACAGGACAATTCGATGAATTCGAAGGTAGTGTAAAAGCATCCAATGGCTCATTTGAAGATGGAGAATTTGCGTTTACCGCTAAAGTTGCATCCATAAATACTAGAAATGGAGATCGCGATACTCATTTAAAATCTGAAGATTTTTTTGATGCTGAAAATCATCCAACCATAAACTTTGTCTCCAAATCATTTGATGGAGAAACACTTACCGGAGATCTTACAATTAGAGGAACGACAAAAGAAGTGAATTTAGATGTCGATTTTAACGGTGTGGCAGTAGACCCTTACGGTCAAACTAAAGCAGGTTTTGAAATTGAAGGACAAATTAACCGTAAAGATTTTAACCTAAGCTGGAGTGCTGTAACGGAAGCCGGAAATATCGTAGTAAGCGATAAGGTAAAGCTTATAGTAGCTGTGCAGTTTACTAAGCAAGCCTGATAATAAATATAAAAAAGCCCCGAATTCGGGGCTTTTTTACTGACTAACTAACCTAAAATTTAAATGAGAAAAAGTATTGCATAGTTTACCTATGCTACAAGAAGTGGATTGTTTACTTCCTGTTCTTTTTTAATATCGATTAATAATCGGTCTATTTTTTCTTTACTAATACCTGGGGTGCATATAACATGAGAAATTGTTTCCTCAGAAGCTAACTGATGTTTAACGCGTAAGGCCTCAGATAACTTAGGCATGACAACCGTTAATGCATTAGGGTTTCTCCATGCTTTTATACCTATTTTTTGAAGCTCTTTTTCTGTGTAAGCAGCAAGATCAAGAGCCATTTCAACTCGTTTTCTTAGCCCCTCTAACCCGTGTTTTTGAATAAAAGACCATATGAATAAAGGTGTTAATCCATTTCTTGATCCGGTAATAGTGGTGTCCATAGTACCTACATATGAAATAGAATTAGCAATTCTATCCCTGTGCTTTCTTTTTACCAGTACAATACCACATGGAATCGGCCCCCCGATAAATTTATGTCCTGATACAGATATACTGTCAACCCCCTCAGCAAAATCAAACTTAGGCTTTGGTTGTAAAAAAGGAGCAACCGTTCCTAAAAAGGCCGCATCACAGTGGATATAGTAATCTTTTATAGCATATTTTTTAATAATACGCTTAATTTCATCTACCTTATCGATAGCCTCAGTCATTGTAGTGCCTATATTCAAAAAGAAAATAGCAGGTTTGTCACGACGTAACATGATGGTTTGTTCAAGATCCTCATAATCCATCTCGCCATTATCCTGACTCCTGATAACAATATTTGGTATATTTAGTAAATGAAGATTCTTTTTAACACTGTAATGTGTGCTCTCACTATAATAGACCATTGCATTTGGAAAGCTCTCTCTGGCAACATATAAACCATACAAATTTCCTTCTGTACCACCATTAGTAACATAACCCCATGCTTCCTTGGTGCTTGTAGATAACATGTTGGCGAAGAAATTAACACACTCCATTTCAATGTCTTTGGTGTCAATGGCTAAAGTGGATAAATTTTCCGGGTCACCTACATTGTTAACACAAATATCTAAGAAGGGAGCAAATTCACTATAAGAAAAATCCCGTGCTAACGGATACCCAAGTACGTTATCGGAACGTTCCTGGAGTCTCTGGTAAATCTTTTGAATATTTTCGCTTTTCATATGTTGTTGTTTTCTGATACAAAAGTACTTATATAAAAATATATTTTAAAATATATGCTTTAATAAGGAAAATAAACCTATATTTGATGTATATACAGAATATTATTCTGTTGCATATGATTCTAAAAGCCATCCTTAGAAAAAAACACTATGATTTCATTAGACGCTATAGATATTCAGCTCCTAGAAGCCTTACAAAAAGACGCTAAACAGTCCGTGAAACAACTGGCCGAACAAGTAAACTTATCGGTAACTCCCGTTCATGAGCGAATTAAAAAAATGGAAAACAGTGGACTTATAAAAGAATATGTAGCTGTCATTGACCCCGATCTTTTAGGGAAAAATTTGGTCGCTTATTGCCAGGTGACACTGGTGCGACATAAAGAAGAACAGTTCCAGGAATTTGAAGCCTATATGAATACCCTCGATGAAGTGATGGAGGTTTCCTATGTAGCAGGAAATTACGATTTTTTAATCAAGGTGCTTTTAAGGGATATGGATGAGTTTCAATACTTCATCCTTCATAAATTGTCTAAACTGGAGGTTATATCAAATATACAGAGCTCATTCGTAATTAAAAGTTTTAAAAATAATTCAGCCATTAAAATTCGAAAATAAGTAGGGATTTATTAGTAATAATTAGTTCCTGTTCTTTAAATGTCGCATTATGTTTTCTAATTGATGTGAGTGCCGTTGGGTATGAATACTTATGAAATAGAGCCACTCATACCTTGTTAGATATCCAAAGGTTGGTAATTCCATTTCCAGGCATAACAGTTTTAAATCCTTGGATTTTATCGAATTCAAATGTTTTTCTTTGATGTCTTCCAGTTGCTGGGTAATAATGTCAATCTTGTACTCCTTTAATGATGGTACTATAAAATCAGGCGCTTCCATTTTTAGCGTATAGTCCAAGAATAGATTCTTTAGATCCAATACCTTTTCGTCCTCTTTACGATTGGTTGCTGCAACATTCTTATCTGGAAGTTGATCAGTGCTTTTTATGATATGCTGCGCTACCTGGCCGGCTGTCCAACTTCCTTTAAAAGGAATTTTATTCAGGGAGGCATTATCAAAGCTTTGTACCGTTTCAATAAAATTGTCAAACTGTGTCTGTAAATTGCTTTTTAGGTTTAAAATAGTCATGATTCTTCTTTTAAGTAAAAGTGTAAAGAAATGAGTAGAAATAAGGAGGGGGTAAATGCCTGTTTTAGGGTTGTTCTCGCCAGTAATTAATACTATATTTATAGTCTTAATACCATGAAATGAAAAGAGTTAGCATCTTTACCCCGGAAACTGCCGTTCCTTCAGCGGTATCAGGACCTCGATATGTTTTTACCACGGCCAATCAATTTTTGAGGGCCTCTGGCAAGCCACCGCTTTTTGATGTGAAATTGGTCGGTTGTAAGAAAGAAGTAAAATTACAGGAAGGAGTCTTTACCGTATCTGTAGATCAAACGATAGACCAGGTTACTTCAACAGATCTTGTAATAATCCCAGCTCTTTTTGGCGATATGAAGAAGGCGGTCGCACTCAATAAAGATGCTATTCCATGGATTGTTGAGCAGCACACCAATGGGGCTGAGATTGCTTCTCTCTGTGTTGGCGCATTTCTATTAGCTGCCTCAGGACTCCTGGATGGTAAAAAATGTTCTACCCATTGGGCGTATTATAACGAGTTTCAACATGCCTTTCCTCAGGTGGAGTTGGCCGAAGGATGTGTGATAACAGAAGATGCAGGGATTTACTCAAGTGGTGGCGCAAATTCTTTGTGGAATTTATTGTTGTACCTCTTGGAAAAATATACGGATAGAGATACAGCAATATTAGCTTCTAAATATTTTGCAATTGATATCGATAGAAATAGTCAATCGGCATTTACAATTTTTAAAGGACAAAAAGAGCATAATGACAACGATGTCTTGAGAATTCAAGAGTATTTGGAAAAAAATTACAAGGATAAAATTACTATAGATGAATTGGCCGACCTGGGGGCGATGAGCAGACGAAGTTTCGAACGGCGGTTTAAGAAGGCTACAAAAAACACAGCGATAGAATACCTTCAAAGGGTTAAAATAGAAGCCGCTAAACGTGATTTTGAAAGCACTAGAAAAAATGTAAACGATGTAATGTACGATGTAGGGTATACAGATAGCAAGGCCTTCAGAACGGTGTTTAAAAGGTTAACCGGGTTAACTCCAATTGCCTACAGAAATAAATATAGTAAAATGTAAAAAGCTAACTCTTGTTTAAAAAAATGAACAAAAATCAGTATTTTAAATCTCAGATTTAAAAGCCCTTTATCAAAAAAGCCATATGCAGAATAAGCTCTTAAATATTGATGTCCAAAATGTTGTACTTATTATAATAGGGTTTGTACTTGTTACTTCAGTAAGATCTCAAGCCGGGGTGACCACATTTGAAAATGCCTTGAATAAACTTCCGGGGATTCATTTTGAAAAAGTTACAGAAAAGGATCCTTCTGTTCAGGTTTATGAGCTTAAAATAAGGCAACCCCTGGATCATAATGATACCCTTAAAGGTTTTTTTGAGCAAAAGGTAATAGTACGTCATCGTGGTTTCGATAATCCCACCCTAATGAGTACACAGGGATATGGCCTATACAGGGAGTCTAATGAGTTGGAAAAAATTTACGATGCGAATCATATAAATGTAGAGCATCGTTTTTATGGAGCCTCTGTGCCTTCCGAAAAGCCTTGGCAGTATTTAACAGTTGAACAAGCCGTAGCAGATTTACATGCCATCAGGCAGTTGTTTAAGAAAGTTTACAATAATACATGGATTAGCACAGGAATTAGTAAAGGGGGGCAATTAACACTTTTCTACAGGTATTTTTATCCTGAAGATGTCGATGTCTCGATACCTTATGTTACGCCTATCAATAATGGTCTGAAGGATGAACGAATATATAAATTCTTAGACACCATCGGAACCAAAGAGTGCAGGAATAAAATAAAAGATTTTCAACTTTTTTTGTTGAAAAATAAGGCACCTATTCTTGAACGGTTAAGGTGGTATTCGATGGGAGCTCAGTTAACTTACGATTATTTGGGATCGCTGGATTTGGCATACGAATATGCAGTGTTAGAATATTCCTTTTCCTTTTGGCAATCGGGGTTTACTTGCAATACTATTCCGGTTTATGATAATCTGGAGAGGGTAACCGAGCATTTTTTGGCAGTTTCAAACATCGGGTTCTATAGCGATAAAACAATGGAAAAATTTGCCCCACATTATTATCAGTCAGCTACACAGTTGGGGTATTATGGTTACGATGTTAAGCCTTTTAAAGAGTACTTGGACTATTTTGAAGATGACCCCTCTGCAGTTTTTGTGCCTAAAAAGTTAAAAAATATAGTCTTCTCAAACGAACTTAATAAGAAACTGCTAAAGTGGTTGTCTAAAGAAGGGAGTAATATTATTTATATCTATGGAGGTTCTGATACCTGGAGTGCTAATATGGTAATTCCTTCTGGAAAGGTAAATGCAAAATCGTTTGTTATTCCTAACGAAGATCATTATGGGGCAAGGGTTAAAAATATGAGTCCTGAAATGAAGTTGAAGTTTGCAGCCTTAATGGAAGAATGGACAGGTCTTAAAGCAGACCTGTCAAAACTTTAATCGATTAACTTATTTCATGTAAACGCTTAACGTATTTCCCTATCACATCAAATTCCAGGTTCACCGTACTGCCTTTTTGATAGTTTTTAAAGTTGGTGTGTTCGTAGGTATAAGGAATGATTGCAACGCTAAAACTGTTTTTTCCCGAATCAACAACTGTTAAACTGGTGCCGTCAATAGTGATAGAGCCTTTTTCGATCGTCACATTATTGGTTTTAGGGTCATATTCAAAAGTAAAACGCCAACTACCATTTTCATTAACTATATCTACACAAGTGCCCGTTTGGTCAACATGTCCCTGGACAATATGGCCATCGAGTCGATCCCCAAGTTTCATTGCGCGTTCCAAATTAACCGAATGCCCGACCCCCAGGGTGCCTAAGTTGCTTTTGTCAAGCGTTTCTTTTATCGCTGTTACCGTATACTCATCATGGTCTATGGCAACTACCGTCAGGCAAACACCGTTGTGTGAAACGCTTTGATCTATCTTCAATTCAGGAGTCATTTTACTGCTCACAGTAATGTGTAAGTTGTCGTTTTCTTTACGTAAGTTTTTAATTACTCCCAATTCTTCTACAATTCCAGTAAACATATTAGAACGAATTAATTAATTTTGTTTTCTATAGCTCGTGCTTTTTCTAAGGCAAAGGTACTATAATGTGTCGCTAAAAAGAAAAGAAAGCGCAGCGTGCTGTATAAAATGAATTTATGATGAAGAAAGAATCTTTAATAAAAGTAGGGATCTCTGTCGGAGATCTTAACGGAATAGGAGTTGAAATAATATTAAAAACCTTTGAAGATGCAAGAATGCTTGAGTTTTGCACCCCAATTATTTTTGGGTCGACTAAAAGCTTGTCATTCCAGCGTAAATACTTTAAGATCCAGGCTAATTATAATGGGGTTGATAATGTAGATCAGGCGGTAGAAGGAAAGCTCAATGTAGTGAATGTCTGGAAAGATTCTCCAAATGTTGAATATGGTAAGGAGACCAAAGAAGGAGGGAAATACGCTTTTCTTTCTTTGAAAGCTGCAACCGCTGCACTTAAAGCCGATAAAATAGATGTATTGGTTACGGCTCCTATCAATAAACATAATATCCAGTCAAAGGATTTTAAATTTCCAGGGCATACCGATTATCTTGCTAAAGAACTGGAAGGTGACTCTTTGATGTTTATGGTTTCGGATGAATTAAAAGTGGGTCTGCTAACAGATCATGTGCCGGTAACAGAGGTGAGTAAGCATATAACCCCTGAACTGATTAAAAAGAAAGTATTTAAAATTAATGAATCTTTGATACAGGATTTTAAAATCAGAAAACCTAAAATTGCTGTTTTGGGAATCAATCCACATGCTGGAGATCATGGGGTTATCGGGAAGGAAGATGATGCGGTGTTAAGGCCAACTATAAAAGAAATCCACGAAAGCGGAATATTGGTATACGGACCCTATGCTGCAGATAGCTTTTTCGCTACTGGGGCTCATAAAAAGTTTGATGCCGTACTTGCTTCGTATCACGATCAAGGCTTAATTCCATTTAAAACCCTGGCTTTCGGTCATGGAGTTAATTACACTGCAGGACTTAGTAAAGTGAGAACATCTCCCGATCATGGAACAGGTTACGATATTGCCGGAAAAGGTGAGGCAGACCCAGCCTCGTTCAAAGAAGCATTGTTTACTGCGATACATATTTTTAAGAATCGGTTGGAATATAAAGAGATAACTTCAAACCCTCTAAAAAAGCTATCTTCTAAATTATAAACAAAAAAATGTTGATAACATTATTGTCGTAAATAAAAATTTATATCTTTGCACTCCCGAAAATTGTCGGAGGTAAACTGATGTCTAAAATGAAGAAGTTCAAGGAGTTTGATATTCCATTTGTTGGATTAAAGGAGGCTAAGCATCAGTTCGATTATAAAATTGAAAATGCGTTCTTTGAAGCTTTTAATTATGATGAGTTCAATAATGCCGATATAAAGGTAGATATTGTACTTGACAAAAAAAGCAATATGCTGGAGCTGGACTTTAAAGCAAAAGGTACAGTGAATGTAAATTGTGATTTGTCAAATGAGCCATTTGATCTTCCCGTAAAAGGGAAATTACATTTGGTTGTGAAGCATGGAGAAGAATACAATGATGAAGATGAAGAGTTGTTGATTATTCCTCATGGGGAACATCAAATAAATGTGGCTCAATATATATATGAGATGATTGTGTTAGCTGTCCCTGCTAAAAGGGTGCATCCGGGTATTGAGGATGGAACATTATCATCGGATATAATTGAAAAGCTGGAAGAATTAAAGCCTAAAGAAGAAAAAAGTAACAATAATAACGAAACGGATCCTCGTTGGGATACTTTAAAAAAGCTATTAACGGATAAATAAGATTGAAAAATGGCACATCCTAAAAGAAGACAGTCAAGCACTAGAAGAGATAAGAGAAGAACGCACTATAAAGCGACAGCTCCTCAGATTGCTGTAGATAAAACAACTGGTGAATCTCACCTATACCACAGAGCTCACTGGCATGAAGGTAAGCTTTACTACAGAGGAAAAGTGTTAATCGACAATACAACTGAAGAAGTTGCATAAGGCAATTTCATAGAGAACTACGAACTCTCACTCTAAAGGTGAGAGTTTTTTTTGTTGAAAAACTTTTCTAAAAGTTAAAATCAACCTATTTTGCAATAAAAATTGAGCAAAAATTAGTATTTTAAACCAATTTTTGCACATTTTTGCACGTTTAGTAATATAAAACTGTGTTATGAGTAAAATAACAGCAGCCATTACAGCTGTAGGAGCATATTTGCCGGAGCACGTGTTAACTAACAAGATGTTAGAAGAGATGGTTGACACAAATGACGAATGGATAACCACCAGAACCGGTATTAAAGAAAGGCGCATACTTAAGGAAGAAGGTAAAGGAACCTCTTTTCTAGCCATTAAAGCCGCTGAAGACCTTATTCAGAAAAAAGGCTTAAACCCCGAAGAAATTGATTTAGTTTTAGTAGCTACAGCTACACCAGATCTTCCAGTAGCTTCAACTGCTGCATATGTAGCCTCTAATATAGGTGCTACTAATGCTTTTGCATACGATTTGCAAGCCGCTTGTTCAAGTTTCCTTTATGGAATGTCTACGGCAGCTAGCTATATTGAAGCAGGAAGATATAAAAAAGTACTATTAATAGGAGCCGATAAAATGTCTTCTATTATTGACTATACAGACCGCGCAACATGTATCATTTTTGGTGATGGTGCGGGAGCTGTTTTGTTCGAACCAAACGAAGAAGGTCTCGGATTACAGGATGAATATTTAAGAAGTGACGGCCAGGGTCGCGACTTCTTGAGAATTGAGGCAGGAGGATCAATCCTACCCGCATCGGAAGAAACCGTTA
This sequence comes from Zhouia amylolytica, assembly GCF_900116365.1. Lineage (GTDB taxonomy): Bacteria > Bacteroidota > Bacteroidia > Flavobacteriales > Flavobacteriaceae > Zhouia > Zhouia amylolytica. The sequence continues at coordinate 82,126 of NZ_FPAG01000004.1, forward strand.
AGAATAAGCAACACTACGTTTTTCAGGACGGAAAGACAGTGTTTAAATTTGCTGTTTCTAATATGGCTGATGTATCTGCTAAAATAATGGAACGAAACAACCTTACGAAAGAGGATGTTCAATGGTTGGTGCCACATCAGGCGAATATGCGTATTATTAATGCTACAGCCAGCCGAATGGGAGTCGATGAATCAAAGGTGATGATAAATATCGATAAGTATGGAAATACTACTTCCGCAACCCTTCCGTTATTACTCAATGATTATGAGAATCAATTGAAAAAAGGAGATAACCTGGTTTTTGCTGCCTTTGGTGGTGGATTTACCTGGGGATCGATTTATTTAAAATGGGCATATTAATTCTAATAACAACTAGAAACTAACAAAACCTACGTCATGGAGTTAAAAGATATTCAAAACTTAATTAAATTCGTAGCCAAGTCCGGTGCAAGTGAAGTAAAACTTGAGATGGACGATGTTAAGATTACTATTAAAACAGGATCTGAAGAAAAAGGAGAGACTACCATCGTTCAGCAAGTTCCAATGGGAGCTCATCATGTGCCACAACCACATGCGCCTGTAGCTCAGCCGGCTGCAACAGCACCAGCTGTACCAGCACCAGCTGCAACGGATAAAAAGGAAGAAGAGAATAGTAAGTATATTACCGTGAAATCACCGATTATCGGAACTTTCTACAGAAAACCTTCTCCAGATAAACCAGCTTTCGTAGAGGTTGGAGATTCAATTGGTAAAGGAGATGTGCTTTGTGTGATTGAAGCAATGAAACTTTTCAACGAAATCGAATCTGAAGTGTCTGGAAAGATTGTAAAAGTATTGGTTGACGATTCTTCACCTGTAGAATTTGATCAACCATTGTTTTTAGTAGACCCTTCATAATAGTTAAATCACAATTCCCAAACTCCAGATCCCAAATTTTTGGAATTTGATTTTTGAGATTTAAAATTTGAACACTATGTTTAAAAAGATACTAATAGCAAACCGAGGTGAAATTGCACTACGCGTTATAAGAACCTGTAGAGAAATGGGGATTAAAACCGTAGCTGTTTATTCTACCGCTGATGCCGAGAGCTTGCATGTTCGTTTTGCCGATGAGGCTGTTTGTATAGGGCCGGCACCAAGTAAAGATTCTTATTTAAAGATACCTAATATAATAGCAGCCGCAGAGATCACAAATGCTGATGCTATCCACCCCGGATACGGATTCCTTTCTGAAAATTCTAGATTTTCTAAAATTTGTGAGGAGCACGATATTAAATTTATCGGAGCCTCAGCAGAACAAATAGACCGTATGGGGGATAAGGCCACGGCCAAAGAAACCATGATAGAAGCCGGAGTTCCGGTTGTGCCTGGTTCTGAAGGATTATTAGGTTCCTTAGAAGACACCAAAAAATTAGCCAAAGAAGTGGGGTACCCTGTGATGCTGAAAGCTACCGCTGGTGGTGGAGGTAAAGGAATGCGCGCTGTTTGGAAAGAAGAAGATATCGAAAAAGCATTCGAAAGTGCCAAGCAGGAAGCAGCTGCAGCCTTCGGTAATGATGGAATGTATATGGAGAAGCTTATTGAAGAACCTCGCCATATTGAAATTCAGATTATCGGTGACCAGTATGGTAAAGCATGTCACCTTTCTGAAAGAGATTGCTCAATCCAAAGACGTCACCAAAAATTAACGGAAGAAACACCTTCTCCTTTCATGACAGATGAATTACGTGATGCCATGGGAGAGGCTGCAGTAAAAGCCGCGGAATACATCAAGTATGAGGGCGCTGGAACTGTAGAGTTTTTGGTAGATAAACACCGCAATTTTTATTTCATGGAAATGAACACCCGTATTCAGGTAGAACACCCGATTACGGAACAGGTAATTGATTATGATTTAATCAGGGAGCAAATTTTAGTGGCTGCAGGTGTGCCTATTTCGGGTAAAAACTATACGCCTAAATTACACTCTATCGAATGTCGTATCAATGCGGAAGACCCATACAATGATTTCCGTCCTTCTCCGGGTAGAATAACCACATTACATGCTCCGGGAGGTCATGGAGTAAGATTAGACACCCATGTTTATGGAGGTTATGCAATTCCGCCAAATTACGATTCAATGATTGCCAAGTTAATAACAACTGCGCAAACCAGAGAAGAAGCGATCAATAAAATGAAGCGCGCCCTTGATGAATTTGTAATAGAAGGAATCAAAACCACAATACCGTTCCACAGACAATTAATGGATGATCCTGATTTTATTGCAGGTAATTATACCACTGCGTTTATGGAAGGTTTTAAAATAAAACCTATTGAAGATTAATTCAGAAGGGACTGATGATATTAAACAAGGAGCTTTTTAAGCTCCTTGTTTGTTTTTAAGCGGTTTCCAAATATCTTTATTCCATGGTTAAAGAAGAATTATACAAACAATGTTCCTCATACATCAATAATAAGCTTAGCATGCTCAAAATTCAAATGGATGAGCTGGAAGAAGGGTTGTTGTCTGAAACTAAAAGCAGTGCTGGAGATAAGCATGAAACTGGGCGTGCAATGATGCATCTGGAGCGTGAAAAATTAGGAAAACAGTATGCTGAACTGGAAAAACTAAAAACCATTCTTGCCAAAATAGACCCCCTTCATAAAACGACGAGTGCCTGCCTGGGTAGTATTGTTTATACAGATAAAGCCAATTACTTTTTAAGTATCAGCGCCGGAACTTTTATGGTTGATTCAATTTCCTTTTTTGCCATTTCACTTCAAACACCTGTCGGACAATTATTGCTTAATAAGGTTGTCGGTGATCAACTTTCCTTTAATGGAAATCATTTTACCATTCAAAAAATTGAATGATACTTCTGTGTAATTTTACTAACGGTTAGGTGTATGATAAAAATCTAATCCCTAAATTTAAAAAAGAGTCAGGTATCATCTTTCACGTATAATAGTATGAATTTTAGCTATTGGGAAATAAAACAGTGGATTTCAAACACCGATTACACCATTGTCGGAAGTGGTTTGGTTGGTTTAAACTGTGCTTTGAAACTCAGGGAGAACCATCCCAAGGCTTCCATCCTGGTTTTGGAAAAAGGAGTGCTCCCGCAAGGCGCAAGTACTAAGAATGCTGGTTTTGCGTGTTTTGGGAGTCTTTCGGAGCTTTTGGATGACCTGAACCTGCATACCGAAGATGAAATGATCGAATTGGTTCAACTCCGGTATAAAGGACTTAAACTGTTGAAAAACAACCTCGGCGCAAAAAATATTAAATATAAAAATAGAGGAGGTTATGAGTTGTTTTTAAAAACTAAAGGAGAGTTCTTTGAGTCATGCCTGGAAAATAGAGAGCGTATTAATGAATTGTTAAAACCCTATTTTAAAAAGAATGTGTTTAAAGTTAAAAAGAATGAATTTGGCTTTAACCATATTCAAGATCATTTGATTTTTAATCAATTTGAAGGTCAGATTGATACCGGAAAAATGATGGATCAATTACTGAAAAGGTGTATTAAAAAGAACATTCACATTCTCAATGCTACCTCTGTATCAGGTTTTGAAGATCTCCGGAATGGAGTACACGTAACCACCGATCACTTTCAGTTTAAAACCAAAAATCTCTTAATAGCCAATAATGGTTTTGCTCAAAATTTACTCAATATTGATGTAGAGCCCGCCAGAGCTCAGGTGCTTATCACCAAACCAGTTAAAAAACTACCGTTTAAAGGTACCTTTCATCTTGATAAAGGGTTTTATTATTTTAGAAATATTAATGGCAGGATCCTACTGGGTGGGGGGCGGAATCTGGATATTGAAGGCGAAAACACCACCGACTTGGCCCAGACACCACTTATTCAAAATAAATTGGAAGAACTCCTTAAAACTACTATCTTGCCAAATACACCACATGAAATAGAGCACCGTTGGAGTGGTATCATGGGGGTCGGATCGGTAAAAAAACCGATCGTACAACAACTTTCAGAGAATGTTTATTGCGGGGTTAGGTTAGGAGGAATGGGAGTTGCCATAGGGTCTCAAATAGGTGCAGACTTAGCAAATTTAACCGCTGGTAATGATTAAAAAGATCTTTAGGCTATTATTCAAAACACTTTTTTGGTTTCTCGTTGTGTCCATATTCTTTGTGCTGGCCTATAAATGGTTGCCGGTACCCGTAACCCCTTTGATGGTTATCAGGAATATTGAGCAGAAACAGGATGGGCAGAAGGTGGTGTGGAAACACGAATGGGTCCCAATAGAGTCAATTTCCGAAGATCTCCAACTTGCTGTTATTTGTAGTGAAGACCAGAAGTTCTTGTCCCATCATGGTTTTGATCTGGAAGCCATAGAAGATGCTATTGAAACCAATAAAGAAGGAAAAAGGTTAAAAGGTGGAAGTACCATTAGTCAGCAAACAGCTAAAAATGTTTTTTTATGGCCAAAACGGAGTTGGGTCCGGAAAGGCTTTGAGGTATACTTTACTTTTTTGATCGAGCTGTTCTGGTCTAAAGAACGCATCCTGGAGGTGTATTTAAATAGTATTGAAATGGGTAATGGTGTTTATGGTGCTGAAGCCGCTAGTTGGTATTGGTTCAATAAATCGGCTGGAACACTCACTAAATACGAAGCCGCTGCCTTGGCAGCCATCCTTCCAAATCCAAAGAAATACAAGGCAAGTCCGGCAACAACCTACATTCAATCGCGAAAGGAGTGGATCCTTCGTCAAATGCGAAATTACGGACCTTTCGATTTAAAAAAGAAAATTCCTATTGGAGAAAAGTAGTAGCATTAACATTGTTTTCAAAGCTAAAATAGGTTAATTTTGACGGCCTGATTAAGAGGTTTTTCCTATGTCGATTGCCAAAAAATGTACCTTTCTCCTACTGCTTGTTCATGGGTTGTCAACCTTAGCTTCTCAAAAGCCAATGGAAGCAGACCTGAAAAGTATTCAAAATCAGGGTGACAGTTTAATGAGAGCGGGGCAGTTTGATAAAGCCATTGCATGTTTTAATACGGTTCATAAATACGCACTAAAAAACAATGATTCTCTTAGTATAGCCTTGGCTTTTAACGGAATTGGAAGTGTTCATTTGTATCAAAAAGAGCTAGATTCGGCAGTGCACTTCTATTTTAAAGGGCTACCCTATGTTTCAGTTCAACCCAATAAGATAGAGCGGGTTAAGATATTGAATAATCTGGCTATTGTACATACACATCTTAGACAATATCAAAAAGCCAAAAGTTTTTTTCAAGAGGCCCTTCCGCATTCAGAAGGGAACTTAAGACTAAGTATCCTGAGTAATAGTTATGGGGTGTACCTTCAACTTAAAGAACTCCATAATGCTGAACGAACCTTGAAAGAGGCCATTTACCTGGCCGATAAATTGCAGAATCCCTATGTGAAATCAGTACTTTATACCAATCAAGCAGATTTTTATATTCGCCGGAAGCAGTGGGAAGAAGCTCTGAATGCGGGATTCAAAGGACTGAAGCTTAAGGAAGAGATTCAAAACAAAGACAATGTTGTGGTGCTTAATAATATTGGATATGCTTATCATCAGTTAGGTGAATTAACCAAAGCACTACAGTATTACCAAAAAGGCTTGCATCGAGCTTCTTTGCAGGAAAAGGTGCAATTATATAAAAACCTTAAAACACTTATGGTGGATAGGGGTAATGACCATGAAGCCTTGTTGTATTTTGAAAAATACGACAGTATTAAAGAAGTTCTTCAGGCTGAAGAGTTCAGCAATAAAATTGCTGAGTTGGAGCAGCAATATGAATCAGCTCAAAAGCAGCAAGCCATTGAAGCACTGGAAGAAGAAAATAACTTGCAGAAACAACTCATCAAACAACAAAACTATATCGGAGTCTTTGTATTGCTGCTCTCATTTTTAGTGGCTGCGATTGTGTATGTATGGTTCAAACAAAAAAATACCAGGCAAGAGCTCCAAAGGGCTTCCTTGCAACAGAAGTTATTATTAAGTCAATTAAGTCCCCATTTTATATTCAATGCACTGCAAAGCATTCAGAGCTACCTTTTTTTAAGTAAAACCGAAAGCGCTATGGAATACCTGCATGGTTTTGGTTCATTGATAAGAGGAGTTTTGGAAAGTTCCGACAAGGAATGTATTACCTTGGCACAGGAAATAGACATCCTCGAAAACTACCTGTTGTTGCAACAAGCGGGATCGCAGAACCATTTAAAATATGATATCGTTACTGAGTCCATATCTTCCGAGAAAATTCAGCAGATCCGATTGCCCGGGATGCTCATTCAGCCTTTTGTTGAAAACGCGGTTATTCATGGAGTGAAAGATATAGAAAATGCAAGGGTGTTGGTGAAATTTGCATACGCTAACGATTATCTCAATATAACCGTTATAGACAACGGAAGAGGAATATCAGAAAGTAATACATCCGCTAAAAACGGTTTATATACTTCTATGGGAATGAATATAATTCAAAAGCGTATACAAACTTTCAATCAAACCCATAAAAAGAAATTGTTTCTGAAAATTGAAAATTATTCCAGGGATAAGCAATATCCGGGAGTTCGCGTGTCAATCGAAATACCAGTCTTGAATTCATGAAAACGCATAATACATCTATTTCCTGCTTATTACTTGAAGACGATGCTGTTTTACAAGCGGGAATAAAGCAAATCTTACGTGAGCAATACCCTGAAATAACACTCCACCTGGCGTGTAATCTAAAGGAAGCAGCATTGTGTTTCTATAAATATCAACCGGAATTACTTTTATTTGATATCAACTTACCTGATGGTAATTCCTTTGAACTTTTAGAAGACTTTCATAAGAATCGCAAAAAAGGATTTAAAGTGATCTTTATAACGGCACATACTCATTATGCAATTAGTGCATTTAAATATAATGCCCTCGATTTTATTTTAAAACCATTTATGCCCAAGCAACTCTGTGAAACAGTGAGCAGGGTAGTAGAGCAAATCGAAGAACAGCAGTATTTTAAAAAATTGGAATCCTTTTTTAAGCAAACGGCTATTGGAGTAAATGGACAAGAAAAGAAAATTGTTTTAAAAACCCAGGAAGCCATACATGTACTAAGGCATAAAGAGATCCTATACCTTAAGTCTGATAATAATTATACCGAATTTCATCTGGTTGAAGAGAAAAGTATCGTGGTAGCACAACCATTAAAAAAGTTTGAAGAAAATAATGCTTTAACCGGCTTTTTAAGAGTACACCAGTCGTATTTGGTTAACCTTCAGTATGTAAAGACCTTTAGAAAAAATCAAGACTGTTTATTGTTGGATAACGATAAAAAAATCCCTGTATCAGGTCGAAAACGATCACAATTACTAGCGTATTTTAACGAGCTTTGACCCCGCTTTCACGGTAACCATGGGCACATGCTCGAAAAGCAATAGCAGATTCTAAAAGGATCGGATTTAGCAAGCCTGAGGCATGCTTTATGCTTTAATTTTGCCGTAATATAAATTCAAACAACAATGAAAAAAACTACTTTTTTAAGCCTTGGTATGCTGATGGTTATTAGTGCGTTATCAATTCAACAAACCCATGCTCAACTTTGGAAAAAAATCAAGAATAAAGTAGAAAAGAAGGTAGAAGATACGGCCGATGATATTCTAAATGGTAAAAACAACGCTCCGGGGACCTCAGCGAACAAAACTAATGATGACAGTACGGTGCCATATGTAGAAGAGGTGTTTTCCTATATTCCTGGAAAAGACTTGGCGTTTGAGGATAATTTTGAAAATGAACGAGAAGGGATAATGCCCTCTAAATGGAAAACAAACGGAAGCGGTTCGGTAACTACCATTTCTGGTATTGAGGGAAAATGGCTCAAATTGAGAGAACGATCAACGATTAAGTTGGATACTTTATTAATAATGCCTGAGAATTTCACTGTAGAATTTGATATAGTTACTCGAAGTGAAAAAGCCAGGGATATAAGTCCAATGCACTTTGGTTTTGCCCGGGATAACAGTGCGTCAAAATATATAAGTGATGCTTATAACCGTGGTTCCATTACGGATATAGAATTACATTTATCATCACAAAAAGTTTCAGCATCAAGCAGCGATACTGAAAGTAACAGTTATTTAGATTTCCCTTTTAGTAGGTTTTCCAATGAAACCATACATGTGTCCATTGCAGTAGAAGGCCAGCAGATGAGGGTATACCTGGATAAATCTAAAATATTAGATGCAAAAATGTTCGCTGTCAAAACACCAAAACATCTTTACATTAGTGCTCCTTGGGAATACGATAACGGCGCAAAAATATTTATTGGAAACGTGAAAATTTATAAAAATTAAAGAGCGTTCAAAATCAGGGTAATAGGGTTCAATAGGTGATTTTTTATTGATTTTTTTATTTACAATACGCAACCTTTTACCGATTCACTGGTCTTGTAGATGAATAACAAATATTAAAAGTTGCAATGATGAATTTAAAAAGAGTATCTTTACCCGTACTACTTATGCTTGGCGGTGTTATGTTAAGCTGTGATTCTAATGACGACATTAGTTGTGCAGAAGATTTTACAGGTGATTTAACAACGTCGGAAGAAGTTCTTGTCGGTGAATGGAATCTTTCAGCTGTGGTTGCTGAAGATGAAATTGACCTTTCTGATGATGAAGTAGAAAACCCAACTACCAATTTATTGTCTCAGTATACAGCTTGTCAAAAAGATGTGGCTTACATTTTTGATGCCGAAAGAAATTTTACAATCGAGCAATCATATAATGTGGCTGACTGTGCAGAAAAAGGTCAGTTGGCAGGGACCTGGATGTTAAATGGTGAAGCCTTGAATTTAGTGTATGCTTGTTCAAGATTGTCAACAGGAATCGATATCCATGCAGAAGGAACTACGTTTTCTTTTACCGGTATTGAAAATATCCAGGATATTAACGGTCAGATTATTGAAACAACGGTAACTTACACATATACAAAACAACTTGAAAATTAGTTGAGGTTATAATTAGCAAAAACATGTGTAAAGTTAGAGGCTGCCGATTCTTCGGCAGCTTTTTTTTACGAGCGTTTTTCGATAAGGTCTTCCGAAATTGATAAACATACCTTTTCACCATTCTCAATTTTATGTTGGTGCTCAAAGTACAACGTCACCTCATCCAAGGTGGCTTTCATCATGTAAGAGGAGCCCTTAAAGAAACTGCTCTCTATAGTTGCTTTTAGGCGCGACTTTTTATCAATTCCTATCTCATGGGGATAGACTAAAATCGTTTCTCCATTGCTATTGGAGTCAAATAACGATAGCGGAAGTTCATTAACTTCTCCAAATAAGGATGCTACATAATAGTTCTTCGGGTTTTCATAGAGTGTTTCGGGACTTCCCTGATCAACAATTTTTCCTTCCTTTAAAATTACCGTTTTATCAGCAAAACTTAAGGAATCAGCATTGTCATGGGTGGCAACAATGCAGGTAATGTTATTTTGTTTAAAGTAATTGAATAAATTCCTGCGAAGGTTGTTCTTTCTGAAATTATCAATATTGCTAAAAGGCTCGTCCAGCAAAATAATCTCTGGTTCTTTTGCTATTGCCTGAGCCAAAGCTACCCGCTGCATTTGTCCGCCGCTGAGTAAGCGTGCCTTCGTTTTGGCAAAAGCAGTCATTTCAACCAACTGCAATAACTCGCGGGTCCGCTTTTTTTTCTTTCCCGGATAGAAATTTGATAAAAATTTCCCGATGTTTTCTTCTACGGTTATAGAAGGCATCAGGTCAAAATCCTGTGCAACATATTTCATAAAAGATTCACCGGGTACCAGGTTGTAATCAGGACCTAAAAGCCTTTGATCATTCCAATATATTTCTCCATTTTCTGGAGCCAGCAATCCGTAAATTATTTTTAGTAAAGTACTTTTGCCACAGCCACTTTCACCCACAATAGCAATGTTTTCACCTTGATCCGCGAATAGTTTAATACGCTTAAGGACTTTTTTGTTTTCGTAAGCAAAAGAGATATTCTTGACTGCCAGCATTGAAATTTTTTTGCAAAGGTATCGAATATTATTCGGAAGCCATCTCCATCAGTTTACCCATCGTTTTCCAGTTACGGGTAGTAGCATTCACTTTTAATTTTTGCTCGATGAACGGATTGGTTATTTTAGCCTTACCGTAACCGTTGTGATAACAGAAATAAAGAACTTCGTCCTGTACTATAAAAACATCATCTTTGCTTTCAACAGCTTCAAGGGCTTGTATTTTTGAATCCTCGGGTGACTCGAAAAGCAGGGTGCAATAGAGCTTATTTATTTCTTCGTTTTTATTGATAAACGGATTTTTAGTATATATTTTAGCGAACCGCTCAAAATCAGTCAGGTAGATTTTAACCTCAAATCCAAAATGATCCTCTATCTTATTTTCAATTTTTCCTTTTAAAGCGTCAGCAGTTTCTCTTGATTTAAAAACAACATTACCACTTTGAATATAGGTGCATATTTCTTTAAGATCTAATGAAGATAATAGCAATTTCAGATCTGCCATTTTAATTTTTCGGTGACCTCCCACGTTAATTCCGCGCAAGAGTAAAATATATGTTTTCATGGGTTGAAATTAAGAAAATTATAAGGACCAATTGCCTTGAGATTGTTATTTTTGAAACCTTGAGTTAAAAAAATACCCATATATGAAAAAGATACTTTTTACCGCAACCATCTTATTGGTTTCAAATGTAATGATTGCACAAAGTGAGGTTACCCAGGAGGAATTACGTGAGCATATAGAATTTTTGAGTTCCGATAAGAATGCTGGGAGATTTCCCGGAACCAAAGCCAATAAAAGAGTCGTAAAGTATATTATAAAATCATTTAAGAAAGCTGGGATTGAGGCCTATGGAAAATCATATAAACAAGAATTTCAGGCGAAGATCAGAGTAAAAAAAGGCGAAGCACCTAAACCAGAGGCTACAACCTGGAATGTAATCGGATATATTGAAGGAAATGATCCGGTCCTGAAGGATGAGTTTATAATATTAGGGGCCCATTACGATCATTTGGGAATGGGCGGTCCCTCATCGAAGTCTGATCATGAAGGAATTCACAATGGAGCCGATGATAACGCCAGCGGAACCGCTGCCTTGTTAGAAATAGGAGAGAGAATCGCCGCCAATAAACATTTGCTAAAACGCAGTGTATTGTTACTTGCTTTTGGAGCCGAAGAACAAGGATTATTAGGGAGTAAGAATTTTACTGAGAACCCTGTAGTGCCGTTGTCACAAGTCAAGTTGATGGTGAATATGGATATGGTCGGACGACTTAATAACGAAAACCATGTATACATGGGTGGAGCTGGAACCTTTCCAGGTGGAGTAGAACTCATGAAAAACCTTGGAGAGCCACTAGGGCTTACCGTGTTTGCCCATCCTGGTTCAATAGGAGGTTCAGACCATGTTTCCTTCTATAAAAAAGATATTTCTGTGATGGGAATTCATACAGGGGGGCATCCGCAATATCATACCACCGAGGATACCGTAGATTTAATTAACTTTCCTGGACAAGAGAAAGTGTGTAACTATATCTACAGCGCATTAATGAAAGTGGCAACAACAGATTATAAAATGGAGTTTATCCGTCAGGATTAATCAAAAAAGCCCTTTTTTAAGGGCTTTTTTTTGAGGTGTCCATAAAGATTTTTGGCTTGTATGAGCTGGTATTTATTTCACCTTTTTCCCAACTGTTTCATAGATTCTATTTTTGAATAGGATAGTAGGAGTGTTGTTTTTAGTCTTTTTAAAGATTATTCGGGCAAACATATTTTCGAATTGATAGGTGTTTTTATCAAGCTATAATAACTTTAGCTTACCCCTGTTGCCCAGTTGACTATAAAGAGCCTCGCTTTCAAATGATATAGTTCTGGTTGAACCATCATCAAACCTGTAAGTTCCGGTATATTTTTCTGCGAAATCCGGACTAATTTTAGCCGCTTTTGAAGCTGTATCCGGATAGGGTTTATTAAGTGCGATTACTGCCATTTTAGTTGATACAAAATCAGTGGCACTACAAACGCAATTAGATAGAACCACAACAAAAACATCTTCTTCAGGCAGATAAATAGTATTACTTAAAAAACTAAAAGATCCGCAGTTGTGTTCTATTGAAGGAATCCCATTTACTTCGTCAATAGCCCATCCAAAGCCATAGTTAGCATGCTTTCCGTTTGACAGTTTATAATTCGTAAAGGCTCTTTTTTTACTTCCTTCACTTATAAGCGTATTGTTTCGTATGGCTCTGTTCCAAAGAAATAAGTCATACGTTGTAGATAAAATAGCTCCAGCGCTATACGCATGTGTGTATAACATTTCATCTGCTTTTACGAATTTGCCTTTAATTTTATCGTGTCCGGTAGCTCTGTTCGGTATGATTTTATGTCTGGACATAAATGATGAATTTTTCATATCTACCTTCTTGAAGATTTTATCTTCAATGAATTCGCTATATGATTTATTTGATAATTTTTCTATTAAAATTCCTAAAAGGTAATATCCTGTATTACTGTAATGGTACTTTTCACCGGGGGCAAAAAGCATCGGCATTTTTTTAAACAGGTTCATGAACTCCTCTTGAGTCATTTCATTATATCTGTTATTATACCATTCGTCAGAGGCAGTAAAACTGGCTAAGCCTGAAGTGTGTGATAATATTTGATCTATTGTTATGGGATGGCCATGAGTAGGATAATCCTTAAAGTAGGTAGTTATATCGTCATCAAGTTCTAATTTACCTTTTTCAAATACACTATTAATAGTGGCGTCAGCGTTTAATTCTAAACTAACTTTGCCGAATGATTTTTGATAGATGATTTTTCCATCGATGGCAACAAGAGCTGAAGCTGCTGTTCCGGTATCCGGATATTCTTGATGAAATAGTTTGTCAAATTGTTTTTCTAATGATTGTGAGTATGTATTTGGTATTGTAAATAGTAATATTAAAAATGTTGAGATTGGTTTTTCTTTATCAGTCTATACAGAAGGTCAAATGTTACGGGAGAAAAGAAATAAGACTAATCCAGATATTTGAGGGTAATTTTTTTTACTCACCCAGTGAACCTCGACAACTAGCGGGAGATTCGCCGCTTGCCCTTGTGAAACATTTCCAAGGGACTTCACGTGACTTGCGTCGAAATGTTTTTTAGTTTATCCCGTATTAATGACTTGATAGCTTACTTCGGCTAATTAACCGTTGTTGTATTTTCAGTGTCTTTTACTGTTTTTAGTCCGTCATTAATTTTAGCTTTAAGTGTTTTGATATGACAATTACTACAATCCAATTCTTTTAAAGAACCTTCTAAAAGGTAGTCAATATATTTCTGAAACGCATCTTTAGGAATGTTCTGGTTTAAGCAAACAAAGTAAAACTTGAAGGAATTGTCGTAGAAGCTTTTATAGTATGGCCTTAGTATTGCAGCACTGAACCCGCTGTTTTCTTTTAAATTTTTAAGATGTTTTTCTTTGTATTTAAAACTACGTGTTTTAAAACTATCTACCTTCACGGAGGATATCTTAAAAGCACTTTTTATTATTGGACGGTCATTGTATTCCGGAGTAGGCTTAAAGTATGTGATTAATTTAAAAACCAAAGAGTCGTTTAAGCCTCTGTAATGTTTTATTGTTAACGTATGATTTCCCTTTTTGATACTCCCGGAATATCCCAGACTATCTTCATGTTTTAAGAACGTACTGATCTTTTCAATGATATCTTTATTGCGAGTTATAAGAGGATTGCCTGGAGAGATTGATGACTGATACTTGCTGAACTTTATATTTGGAGATAATGAAAAACTGTTAATACTATTGGTTGTATCGTTTGTAAAGACATAAATATTTTGATTAGCCTTAACAGTGCTGTCAACTGCTTTTTTAAGTGTAATAACTTTATTGTTATAAAGCTCTATAGAAGCTTCAGCTTCTTCTTTACTACCTCCATAGAAGATTTGCTCCTTTTCTTTTTTCTGTTTGTAGTAACTTATTATGCCCGGGCCAAACCATTGAAACAGGTAAACGGAGAGTGTGAAAGTTACCAGGCAAAAGACAATAAGGTAGTATCTCCAATCAATTTTTTTATTGTTTTTCATTTCTTTAAAGTCAGGCTTAGCGGTCTTGCTTATGACTATTGATAGATTTCAGTTTTGTCTTTTCAAATAATCTATTGGGTTTATTTCTTTTGCTAGTGGGTAAATTAAATGAGTAATAGCAGGTAACGTAAAAATTCAAATTAAACTGTCTACAGTCCTTGATATTTTATACATCACCTGCTATTGCTTATACAAAATGTTATGGGTAAATTATACTATCTATTTCATTTGCTCTAATAATGCATCAATTGTTTTCGCCATTTGTACACCGGGCAATTTAATCGGAGCGGCTACTTCAGCTAGGAAAGTACCCGAAACCTCACCTTTTTTATAAGTTGTAAACCCTACACGGTATAAACCAACTGTTAGTGCTTTTAATGGATCACTTACGTTACTCTTATATCTTAATAAAGAATTATACTTTCTTCCTCTCGGGTCTTTTGGTAGCTCACTGCTATCATCATTTTTTTCTAAAGTAACCCATTCAGCATTTGCTACTGCATCGGTAGAAATATCCTCTTTTTTAAGAATGCTTGAACGCTCAAGTGTAATGTAAGTATCAAAATAATCTTTTGAGTCTTTATTATCAAGGTATTCTTGCGACTCAATGGCATCTTTAATTTTCATCTTATCAACTGGCGATATCATACGAACACCTAGTTCAGGTGCAGCCGCTGGAATCCAAATATAGATATAATAGAATTTTTTTCCATCCTTTACCTCATCTTCATTGCCTTGGGCTGCATATCCTAAATAGCTCACGACATCTGTGTAAGGTACTCTAATTGTTTTCGGGCCTATTTTTTTCTCAGTAGAGCTACCAAATTTTTTAAGCTTTTGAGCCTCTGCATGTGAAATTGAAAAAATAGTAATGACTAAGATTGCTATTCCTTTAAATAATTTATTCATAGTGTTTCTTTTTTTATAATTAATTGAATTGTTTTTTCATAATAGATGGTTAGTACTTGATAATCTTAAAATTCACCCATAACAATTATTATCAATACCATTATACTTATTGTTAAAACTATATTTAAGTTGTTCTTTATTCTATAATTGAGATTTAAATGCTCTAATGTTTGTGTAGAAATGGAGTATATTATTGGGTAGGGATTAATTATCCATTACAATAAGATCTCCATTTAACTTATAACTAAAAGTGAAAGTTGTGCCACCGTTTGGAGGAGTCAATATCACAACATATTTAGTTTTATTAGAATCACCGTTTTCTGGAAATTTGATAAATGCCATGCTTAAGACAGGGTCGTTGATGGCCTTTTCGGCAGTTAATTGCTTACTTGATTTTTCCACTAGTTCACCTAATTTTGAAAGGGAGATAGTATTGTTTAACTGAAACATAAAATCCGCAGCTTCACTTCCCTTAGGCACTTCTATTGAGATCTCTGAGCTTTGCAACCAGTTACCTTCTGTTGAATCCCATTCTTCCATTTTTAATGATTCGGGGTTCTTTGAAACGACAACACTAATAATATTGCCTATCGATTCGTCATAGGTAATCGTTAGATCTGTATAAAAAGCGTTTTCACCAAACTTGCTCTTAAGTTCTTTTTCTATAACGGTAAACCCTTTTTGGTCTGGCAATTTTTTACCAGTTGAGCCTCCACAGGAAATCAACAAAACAACTTCTGTTACGCCTACAATGAATTTAAATATTTTCACGTTGGTGTTTTTTTATGTTTTATACCACCAAAAATAAATAGGAAAAAAATGCCTAGAAATAGAGAATCTATTTCCGAAGCTTTACAGCAAATAAGTGAGGAGTTTTATGAAACATCCGTAAGAGTAATGGTTTAACTGTTAGTCCAACTTAAAAAAGTAGTTAAAAACTGTTCTTTTTTTCGGGAAGATACTGGTATTTTTTTACCGTTTTTCAGGTAAATAACTCCTGATTTATCATACTTGTCTATAAACCTTAAGTTGACAATAAACGATTGATGCGTACGTATAAAATCAGTGTTAGAAAGACGTTCTTCAAATTCTTTTAAGGTTTTTGAAACTACGTGTTTTTTGTCGTCATTACAGTAAAAAGTGGTATATCCTTTATCTGATTCGCAGAAAAGTAATTCGTTTAAATCAATCACCTGGAAACTGTCATGCAATGATAAAATTAACTTTGAATCATCATTATTCCATGCCTGTTTAGTAACTCGCAGCTGATTTTTTTGTTGATTTAAGGGGAGTTGGACTACTTTTTGGAGTGCTTTCTGCAATTCATCTACATCAACAGGTTTTAGCAAATAGTCTATCGCCCCAATTTTTAAAGCGCGTAGCGCATGTTCTTCATAAGCGGTTATAAAAATTACTTTAAAGTTGAGGTTTTCTGTTTGGTCTAAAAAATCAAAACCAGTACCATCGGTGAGGTTAATATCCAAAAAAACCAACTCAGGATCACAAGCATTGGCAACGATAACTGCATCTTTTACCGATTCGCATTCTCCCAGTACCGTTATTTCAGTATCTAGTAGTTGCAGTAGATTGCGCAAACCTTTTCTAATGTATTCTTTGTCTTCTACTAATAATGCTTTCACCGGGTTATATTATTTTATATAAGGAATTACCAATGTAACAATGGAGCCTTGCTCATTATATTTTTTTCTGTCTTCGACGGTAAATGAACCTTTCTTTTTAAAATCTTTTGATAGTATTTTTAATCGTTCGGAGGTGATGGTGGTTGATAATGATTTTTTATTTTGATTTTTATTCACCTTTAAAGAGTCAATGCCAATACCATTATCGGTAATAATACAAATTAATTCTTGGTTAGAGAGGATAAGTTTTATCTTGATTATTCTACCTTCTTTCTTATTAACAAAAGCGTGTTCTATGGTGTTTTCTACAAAAGGTTGAATAAGCATTGGAGGGATTTTAAATAGAGAGGTATCTATAGTTTCTTCTACAGAAATGGTATAAACATAGGTTTCATTTTCTAAATTTTGAAGAGCTAAATAGTTTTCAATAGCAATTAATTCTTGAGAGAGCAACACGGTTCTGTCTCTGGAATTTTCTAAAATAATGCGAAGCAATTTTGAAAATTTTGATAAATAGGAAACCGATTTTTTCTGTTCTCTATTCAAGATCATACCTTGCAAAACGGAAAGCGAATTAAATATAAAATGAGGTGTCATTTGCGAGCGCAAAAGTTTTTGTTCTATGACTATATTTTGGGTTTTCGATTTCGCATTTCTAAGTTTTAAAAAGAAAATGATCGCGACTAATATTAATGTCGTAACCAAAAAACCGATAATGCCAAGTAGTAAATTACGTTGTGACCTTTTTAAGTTTTGAGAAGTGTCCATCACTGTCTTTGTGAGCTTTAATTCTCGAATACTGGCAGAATCTAAGGCTTGTTTATACTTGTATTCGTATTCTAATTGGGCAATTTTTTGAATGTTTTCTTTATTAAAAATACTATCGTTCAGTATTTTGTATTGTTGAAAGTTTACGAGAGCCTTTTTGTAATCACCTAGGTTTTTATAAATTTCAGAGAGAATTCCTGAGGCTTTTTTTTGATTTTCTAACAGTTTAAGTTCTTCTGCTATTTTTTCACCCTTTATGGCATATGACAGTGCTTTTTGATACTGTTTTACAAATAGATAGGTTTCAGCAATTCCTAAAAGACTAGCGGATAAAATACGGTTGTCATTTATTTTTTTACTAATGTCTTTCGCTTTTATATAGTTGTCTCGTGCAATTAACAGTTCGTTTTGTAGTAAAAAAATATTTCCAATTTGTGCATAGCAAATAGCAATTTGTTTTAGATTATTTATCTCCTCGCTGGCTTTTAATGACATTTCGAAATATTCAAGAGCCTTTGTATATTCTCTTTTTTTTAGGTAGATGTTGCCAACATTACTATTGTTTGCAGCTATAAGGGTCTTGTGTCCTGTTTTTGATAAAAAGGTTGAGGCCTTTTCATGATATTCTAAAGCTTTGTCAGGTCTTCCTATTGAAGTGTAGGATTCTCCTAGATTATCAAGTCTTTTTGCCATGCCTAAAGTGTCGCCTGTTTTTTTATCATAGGCTAAACTTTTGTTATAATATTCTATAGCTAAGGGGTAGTTGCCTTGTCTTGAATATAGAACGCCTAAGTTTCTGTGAACAAATGAAATACCGTCTTCGTCATCAATAACTTCACTTAAAATTAATGCTTCTTTATAGCTAGCAATAGCTTTTTTGTACCTTCCCGTTTCAGAATATATATTTGCCGTGTTGATCAGGCTGGTCACAAGCCCTTTTTTATTATCCAAAACCTTATAAATATCAATAGCTTTTTTATAATTATCTAAGGCTTCTTCATATTGAGATAAATCATAATTTGTGATGCCAAAAGCAATGTAGATATCTGCGATTCCTTTTTTGTATTGAATAGATTGATAATGGTCTAGTGATTTTTTAAAATAGTTTAAACTTTCTGAATAATTTAATCTTGAGTTTTCCAGTATTCCTTTCAAATAAAATACACGTGCTTTGCCCTTTATGTAATTTAAAGCGTTATTCAAGTCTTCAGATTCTTGAAGATATAATTTGGTTTTCTTGATGTCTCTTTGAAAGTGAGCATATGCCAAATCGAATAAAATGTTTGCCCGTGTAGTATCTTTGGTCTTGTGATTTTCTAATTCAATTTTAAGACTATCTATTTTTTTGGATTGAGCTTGTAGATTAATTACGAAAAATATGTAAACAAATAAATAGAAGATGTACTTGTTAATTGAAATCATACAATTTTTTGATCTTTGGCATTGGAAATAATACGCGCGAATCTACCGATTTTTTAGAATAGGTTAGAACTACTTTATATTTTCTGATTAATTATATAGTTATAGTCTTATAATAGGTTTTGTTCATTTCCGATTGTTTACATTTCCATGAAAAGACAATAAGTGTATATATAATTTCCTCTAATTTTCTACCTTAAAGCCCTAATTTTATTTTAAAAGTATCCTTCTGTTGTAATAGTGAATAATTAATTGTGCAATGTAAGAAAATATGTGCGTATAATTGTAAAGTTGTAGTAAAGAAAGGAAGTGCAAAAAACACTTTTTTTATAAGGTAAGATCAATCTTTATCGCTATATCCCGGTACATTTCTGCCTAGTATAAGATCTCTTTTACCAACGAGTAGGTCACCTTCTTTGGTAAATGTAAGGATGCCTGAGCCACCACCCCGAGGATTTAATTGTTCCTTTTCAGCTGCTGTTAAAAGTGAATCACCTTCGAAAAGGTAGCTTTCAACCCAGTAGTATTTTCCATTAGGTTCTAAAATAGTTAAATGAATATGAGCAGCCGCTGAGCGATTTGGATAGACCCCAGGTTTTAAAGTGTAAAATGTATACTGTCCTTTGTTGTTGGTTTTAATCCAACTGCGGATATAACCATGTCTTTTACCCCAACCTGTTTCAGTGCCCTTGGCAGGATAAACACCATCCTGATCAGTATGGTAAACATATAAAATAACATCTTTAGCAGGGGATTTTCCATCGGGCAGGTAAACCGTTCCCGATACTCTTAACCGTGGGCCGTCATTATTAAAATCAGGAAGTGTATCTGTAGCATTAAGACGAGTGCCAGCATATTCAAATACAGCTTCACACCCTTCGCAAGGGCCGCCGATAAGTTGTGGCGTCATTTTATCTTGCGAACAACCAACAGTAGAAATGAAAAACAATATATAAAGTAACTTTCTGATAATCTAATGGTTTTATTCACATAAAGTTACAAATTTATAGGGAATGAAAAAGATACGAATTAATAGAGTCTATGGCCTGTCATCCCACCTCCCTGTCATTCCGCACCTGTTGCGGAATCTATGTAATGTGGAGTGCAAACAGGAAGTGTCATTCCAATGGTCATTCCGCATTTATTGCAGAATCAATTGTTCTTAGTAAGTTGAAATTTGAAGATTAAAGTCACTTCTTGATTTCATTGCTTAAAAAGTCAAAATAGCGTTTACTTTTAGAAGGTATAGAATGAGGGATGTAATTCCACCGCTGACAAATAGGGTGCCTTGCCAATAAATGGCTTTGGATCCAAACTTTTTCCACATTTTTTCTCCGTAAACCTCATTTTTAAAATATGTGTGGGTAAATCTCCAAAAAAGAAAAGTGATAATTAAAAAAAGAGGTATGGCTATGATCCAAATATTTCCCATTGCTTAAGTTTTAATTTAGGTTCTTAAATAGAAAACTCCGAAAATAATCGAAATTTTTTAATCCTACAATGTAGGAAATCAAATTCAATCTTTATCATCCCACCTCCTTGCCATTCCGAATTAATTGCAGAATCTATGTAATGTGGAGTGTAACCGGAAAGTGTCATTCCAATTGTCATTCCGTATTTATTACGGAATCCATCGTGGAGTGAATTTGAACTTCACCCTTTTTATTACGGACCTGTTACGGAATTTATCCCCTCTGGCGAATTATTATTTGAAGACATGCTGATCAATACAGGATCAAAAAAACCCCGCTGCCATTGGCAGCGGGGTTTTTTGTTTTGTAAATAAGATAGTATACCTATCTGATTATTACATAGTATCTTTTACCTCGTCAAGGATAGCTTGATTAGGAAGCTCCTTGTAACCCATATTATACAAGGTAAATCCGAAGATATCAGCATACTCATCGATCACCATTGAAGTAGGCTTCCCTGCACCGTGCCCGGCATTAGTATTAATTCTTATCAATACCGGGTTGTCACCGCTTTGCTTCTCTTGTAGTTCAGCAGCAAACTTAAAGCTATGTGCCGGTACCACACGATCATCATGGTCTCCCGTGGTTATCATAGTGGCAGGATACTGTGTACCCTCTTTTACATTATGCACCGGAGAATACCCTTTCAGATATTCGAACATTTCTTTGTTGTCTTCTGCAGTTCCATAGTCATAAGCCCATCCTGCACCAGCAGTAAATGTATGGTAACGTAACATGTCTAATACCCCAACAGCAGGTAAGGCAACCTTCATCAGGTCAGGACGCTGAGTCATTGTAGCTCCTACTAAAAGCCCACCGTTAGATCCACCACGAACAGATAGATAATCTGGAGAAGTATAACCTTGCTCAATTAAGAACTCTCCGGCACTGATAAAATCGTCAAAAACATTCTGCTTTTGCATTTTAGTTCCCGCATCATGCCATTTTTTACCGTACTCTCCACCACCTCTTAGGTTAGGAACCGCATAGATACCACCTTGCTCTAACCAAACTGCCATAGCAGTACTGAAGGAAGGGGTAAGGCTAATGTTAAATCCACCGTAACCATACAGCATTGTTGGGTTCTTTCCGTTCTTTTCTAAACCTTTTTTATAAGTTATGATCATCGGAACCTTAGTGCCATCTTTAGAGGTGTAAAACACTTGCTCCGAAGTATAAGCATCACTGTTAAAATCGATATTCGGACTCCAATAGTTTTCTGAAACACCTGTTTCAGGATCAAACTTTAATATCTTACCTGGAGTGCTGTAGTTCGTGAATGAGTAATAAAGTGTAGTGTCTTCCTTCTTACCACCAAAACCACCTGCAGTACCAAGGCCTGGTAGTTCAATTTCACGAACTAGCTTACCGTCATAGTCGTATTGCAATACTTTAGATAAAGCATCTACCATATATTTTGCAAAGAAATAACCACTACCGGTAGAAACGCTTAATACGTTTTCTGTTTCAGGTATAAAATCTTCCCAGTTGTCCGGAGTAGGATTCGAAGCGTCTACTGTAACGATACGCTTATTAGGGGCATCGAGGTTGGTAGAAATATAGAGTTTAGAACCAACATTCTCTATGATGCCACTATCTGAATCATAATTATCGGTTATAGTAATTAATTCCGCATCAGGATCCATAAGATCTTTGATAAATAATTTATTTCCCGATGTGGCTACAGAGGCAGAAATTACCAAATAGTGATCGTCTTCAGTTACATAACCACCGACATACCTGTTTTTCTCTTCCGGAGTAGCCCCGAAGATTACCTGGTCGTCTTTTTGAGCTGTTCCTAGCTTGTGATAATATAATTTATGTTGATCGGTTTTTGCCGATAATTCGCTGCCTTTAGGCTTGTCGTAACTAGAGTAGTAAAAGCCTTCGTTTCCTTTCCACGAAACACCACTGAACTTCACATCAACGAGTGTGTCTTCAATAATTTCCTTTTTAACGGCATCGATCACAATGATTTTTCTCCAGTCGCTACCTCCTTCAGAAATAGAGTAAGCTGCTAAAGAACCATCTTTAGAAAAGCTCAATCCTCCTAAGGAAGTAGTACCATCTTCTGAAAAGGTGTTTGGGTCCAGGAACACTTCTGCTTCCTCACCATCCTTTTCACGGTATATGACAGATTGATTTTGTAAACCATTGTTTTTGTAGAAGTACGTATAATCACCTTCTTTAAAAGGAGCTGATACTCTTTCATAGTTCCATAATTTCTCAAGACGTTGCTTTAAGGCTTCACGATAGGGAATGTTTTCAAGGTAACCAAAGGTTACTTCATTTTCTGCCTGTACCCACTGTGCCGTTTCTTCAGAACGGTCGTCTTCCAGCCAACGGTAAGGATCTTTCACGTCAGTACCGAAGTATGTATCAGTGGTATCTACTTTTTTTGTAATTGGATATTTCAATATTTCTTTCTTTTCTCCTGAGCTGCAGGAAATTAGCATACAAGAAGATGCAAATAAAATGAGCGACTTTTTCATATGTGTTAATAGGTTGTTTTTGCGAAGGGAATATACAAAAATGTCAATTTTAAGATTTTAGTGTTAAGATAGTTTTAACGATTCCCTCTGAAATAAAAAACCCTTTCTGATGAAAGGGTTTAAAACAAAAAACAACTTAATGTCGCTGATATGATTATATCAGATCATTGGCAATAAGATATTCAGCTATCTGAACAGCATTGGTAGCTGCTCCTTTACGTAAGTTATCAGCAACAATCCACATATTTAATGTGTTTGGCTGAGATTCATCTCTTCTGATTCTACCGACAAAAACATCATTTTTTCCTTCAGCATAAATCGGCATTGGATATGTGTTCGTGTCAGGGTTGTCTTGTACAGTCACTCCAGGAGTTTCACTTAAAAGACGACGCACTTCTCCTAGTTCGAAATCATTGTCAAACTCAATATTAACGGCTTCACTGTGTCCACCTACAACTGGAATACGAACAGCGGTAGCAGTTACATTAATATTGTTATCAAGTATTTTCTTAGTTTCTCTTGTTAACTTCATTTCTTCTTTGGTGTACCCATTATCTTCAAATACATCACAGTGAGGTAAAGCATTTCTGTGAATTGGATAAGGATAAGCCATTTCGTCTTTAACACCTGCATATTCATTTTCTAACTGACGAACTGCTTTTACACCTGTACCTGTAATAGATTGGTAAGTTGAAACAACCACACGGTTAATACCATAGGTTTTATGGAGAGGGGATAGGGCCAATACCATCTGAATAGTAGAACAATTCGGATTAGCAATAATTTTATCTTCTTTAGTTAAGCTTTCTGCGTTGATCTCAGGAACCACAAGTTTTTTGGTAGGGTCCATACGCCATGCTGACGAATTGTCGATAACAGTTGTGCCTACTTCGGCAAATTTCGGAGCCCAATCTAAAGAAGTGTCTCCACCTGCAGAAAAAATAGCAATATCCGGTTTCGCTTCTACAGCAGTTTGTAATCCAATTATGCTATATGTCTTACCTTTAAATTCCATTTCTTTTCCAACAGAACGCTCAGAAGCTACTAATAATAATTCTGTAAATGGGAAGTTACGCTCTTCTAATACCCTCAACATAACTTCACCAACCATACCGGTTGCGCCTACTACTGCTACTTTCATTTGTTAATCTCTTTAAGTCTGTTTAGACTAATATTGTTTATATATATGCTTATTATGATACAGCAAATGTACATATAAAATTTACCTGTACAAGACCCCTT
This sequence comes from Zhouia amylolytica, assembly GCF_900116365.1. Taxonomy (GTDB): domain Bacteria; phylum Bacteroidota; class Bacteroidia; order Flavobacteriales; family Flavobacteriaceae; genus Zhouia; species Zhouia amylolytica. Next base: position 106,152 of record NZ_FPAG01000004.1, read on the forward strand.
GATTAACTTTAAATTAAAAATAACAGAATGTTATAAATATAACAAACAGTAAAAAAGAACCACCTCATGCCAAGGTGGTTTAGTGAAACATTAGAATAAGTAGCATAGCGGCTACGCGTCTTATTTAGCTTTTAATAAATCTCTGATTTCTGTTAGTAACTCTTCCTGGGTTGGTCCTTTTGGAGCCACGGGTGCTTCTTCTTTCTTCTTTTTAGTTTTCTCATAGGCCTTTAATACTATGAATATGGCAAATCCAATGATTATAAAATCAATGATAAACTGAATAAAAGATCCATAATTAATACTAACGGCCGCTTGGGTAACTTCCCCTGAGGCATCGACAACGGCCTCTTTAATTACATACTTAAGATCTGAAAAATTAACGTTGCCCAGTAAAAGACCAATTGGAGGCATTAAGATATCTTTGGTGAAAGATGAAACAATTTTCCCAAAGGCGCCGGCCACAATAACAGCAGTAGCAAGATTAACAATATCGCCCTTTAGCAAGAACGACTTAAAGTCTTTAAAGAATCCCATATATAAATCGGTTAGGTTAATAATGAGTATCAATTTAGTAATTTTTTTGATACTCCGAAAGCTACCATTTATTTGATGATCACTCTTTTGATTCGTTGAGAGATCCCGGTTATCAATTCATAAGAAATGGTATTGCCTGTTTTTGCAAAATCTTCAGCGCTCACCGGTCCGCCAAAAACAATTACTTCATCACCTTCCTCACAATTGATACCGTTTAAGTCAACCATCAACATATCCATACAAACATTTCCGATTATAGGAGCTCTTTTTGAACCGATGGTAAGGTAGCCCTTTTGTTTTCCAAAATGCCTTCCGATTCCATCAGCATGACCTACAGGAATGATCCCGATACGTGTGGTATTTGTAGCGGTGAATCCCATATTGTAACCAACGCTATCACCTTCGTTAACAGTATGTATTTGTGAAATTATGCTTTTTAAGGTTCCTATGGGTTTTAGTTCCTGGTCATAATCGGGGTCGTTACCATAGCCATATAGCCCTATGCCACTACGAACCATATCGAATTGTCCGATATCAGCATAGTTGAGAATCCCTGAAGTATTTAGTATGTGTAATAAAGGATGAAACCCAAATTGGTTAATAAACCTATCGGTAATATCCTTGAATTTAGAAATCTGTTTTAAGGTAAAGTCTTTTACGCTCAAATCCTCAGAGGCAGCCAAATGAGAAAATAATGATACTATGTTAAGTTGATTTTGCTGTCCTAATTGATCATAGAGGTAGTTCAGGTCTCTTGCTTCAAATCCCAGTCTATTCAGGCCTGTATTGAATTTAAGATGAATAGGGTAGTTTTGAATTCCTTTATGCTTCATCAATGACATGAATTCTTCCAACACTTTTTTGTTGTAAAGGTTCGGTTCTAAATGGAATTCAATAATTTCTTCAAATTGCGCTGGAATAGAATGTAAAACCAAAATAGGAGTAGTGATTCCTGCTTTTCTGAGGGCAACTCCTTCATAAGCATACGCCACCGCAAAATATTCAACACCCTTGGATTCCAGGAATTTTGCTATCTCACAAGAATCATTACCATATGCATAGGCCTTTACCACAGCCATGAGCTTTGTGCTTGGTTCTATTTTAGAACGCAGATAACGTAAATTATGTTCCAGCGATGTTAAGTTGATCTCCAGAACAGTTTCATTAGCTTTATGCATTAGATTCTTTGTCTGTATCTTTTTCGGTTGTTAGGTTTTCCGCCTCTCGAACATCAAGGCGGTTCACCTTATCCTGTAGCATTGCTTTAAAGTAAGCTGCTCTGCTTAAAGGTTCATATTCTTCAGTTTCACCCAATAAGACTAGATTGTCATTGTTCGATTTTCTAAAACTGTAGTTGGCCAGATTCCCGGTGCGAGTACAAATAGCATGTACTTTAGTCACATATTCTGCTGTGGCCATTAAATATGGCATCGGGCCAAAAGGGTTGCCTTTAAAGTCCATATCCAGGCCGGCAACAATGACACGAACGCCTTTATTGGCGAGGTCATTGCAAACAGAAACTATTTCATCGTCGAAAAATTGCGCTTCATCGATTCCAATAACATCGCATCCATCGGCAAGCAATCTGATATTTGCCGCAGCAGGAACGGGAGTAGATCGTATTTCATTTTCATCATGAGACACCACCATTTCATCATCGTACCTTACGTCTACCGCAGGTTTGAAGATTTCTACCTTTTGCTTTGCAAACTTCGCTCGTTTGAGTCTGCGAATCAATTCCTCCGTTTTTCCAGAGAACATTGAACCACAAATTACCTCAATCCACCCAAATTGCTCTTTATGATTTACCGTATTTTCGAGAAACATTTTGTATTTTTCAGAACGGAAACAAGTAATCCTGTTTCCTTAGGATATAAAATTAGATAAACCATCATAATTTTATGATTCAAAAATACATAAATTGAAAGACTAAAATTATATGGCAATTATCTGTGTTCAAATTAACAAATAATAAATTAATTTATTCACGGCAAATTTATCAAAAAACCAACGAGCCGTCAGGCTTAAATTGCAAAAGTTATGAAGAAGAAATTGGAAGCTGAGTTAGTAAACATAGCTCAAAGAATCTTAAAGCTCGAAGGAAAACAAGATATAAGTGCGTTGCACAATGAAGTCCTCAAAATCTACGAGAAACTAACCATTTTGAAATTTGTGGAAGAGCAACTAGGCTCATTTCAGCCAACATCAAGCCGACAAGAAGTTGCTGACAAATTTGAAGGTTTAGCAAACTCAGTACTCGATGAAAACAGACATGTTCCTGAGTCAAACCCTCATGAAGGAGAAGACGACCTCATGATCCCGGGTATCGAAACCATAAAAGGGATGGTACAGGAAATGCCGGAAAAAGAATCATTAGATGATATCCTTTCAGGAGTCTTTCCACAACCCACCTTTATAAAGGCAGAAGCCGATCATATTTCCCCCGACATAGAAGTAAAAAAGAAAACTGAAACAAGAAGCAGGTCCCTAAACGACCGCTTGAAAGCAAACAGCCTGAACATCGGTCTAAACGATAAATTGGCCTTTGTTAAACACCTGTTCGGTGGAAGTACAGAAGACTACAACAGAGTGGTTTCACAGCTAAGCACCATACAAGAGTGGAGTGAAGCACAAAATTTCGTTGAAAACATGGTCAAGCCTGATTATAATAACTGGGAAGGGAAAGAAGTTTTTGCCGATCGATTCATTGAAATCGTCGAAAGCAAGTTTTCATAAACGATAAAATATATTTATACTTGGCCGAAAGTTGTATCCCAGCTTTCGGCTCTTTATTTTTACAGGAATAATTAATTACTATGGGAAAACTATACCTGGTTCCAACACCAATAGGGAATCTAGAAGACATCACCCTCAGAGCTATAAAGGTGTTAAAAGAGGTAGATACAATTCTTGCAGAAGATACCCGTACCAGTGGTAAACTCCTTAAGCATTTTGATATCAACACTCCAATGCAAAGCCACCATATGCATAACGAGCATAAAACGGTTGATGCCTTGGTCAAAAGAATGTTGGCAGGAGAAACGATTGCCCTTATCAGTGATGCAGGTACTCCTGCTATTTCAGATCCCGGATTTTTACTGAGTAGAGCGTGTATTGAAAACAATGTAGAAGTAGATTGCCTTCCGGGTGCGACAGCTTTTGTGCCTGCTTTGGTGAATAGCGGACTCCCTAATGATAAATTTGTTTTTGAAGGATTCCTGCCTGACAAAAAAGGCCGACAGACACGGTTAAAGTTACTGGCAGACGAAACCCGAACCATGATTTTTTATGTGTCTCCCTATAAACTCCTTAAAACCTTAAAAGAATTCGCTCAATATTTCGGAGAAGACAGGTCCGTTTCAGTTTCACGTGAAATAACCAAACTTCATGAAGAAACAATTCGCGGAACGATAACAGAAGTATTAAAACATTATGAAGCCAAACCTCCTAAAGGAGAAATTGTAATGGTGGTTGGCGGGAATGGTAAATAAATAACTCAATGAGAAGTAGCTTCTTTATTTTTAGCCTTTATGCGATCATATTCGGAACATGTCTATTGAATGCTCAGGAGAGAGGTATGCCGATTTGGGGAGATCCCATACCAAATAAAATTGCAACCAACGAAGAAGAACTGGTAGAGCGCAGACCTGATAGGTGGATTGAGAAAGTTCAGGTGCCTACTGTAGAAGTATTCTTGCCCGAAAACACCTATGATGCTACTGATGCTGTTGTTATTTGTCCGGGAGGAGGCTATAAAGGAGTTGCTTATGATCTCGAAGGAACCAAAGTAGCAAAATGGCTTCAAAAAAGAGGAGTAGCAGCTTTTGTGCTGAAATACAGACTACCCACTTCAAAATCAGTAAAAGAGAACGAAAAAGTAGCAATACAAGATCTTCAAAGAACTGTCAGAATGGTTCGTGCTAATGCTAAAAAATGGAATATCAATGAAAATGGCGTAGGGGTAATTGGGTTTTCGGCAGGCGGACACCTTACAGCGACCTTGGCGGTACACCATGATACGAATTTCTATGAACCTCAGGATGCAACGGATACCCAGAGCGCAAAACCAAACTTTGTAGCTTTGATTTATCCGGTTATCACTATGCAATCATCATTTAAACATGCCGGTTCTGTCAGGAATCTGTTGGGGGAATCACCAGGCAAACTGACAATTGATTTCTATTCGCCCGAATTACAGGTAACCAAAGATACGCCTCCTTCCTTTATAGTACATGCTTCAGATGATAAGGCTGTGCCCGTAGAAAACAGTCTTGTTTTTTATGAATCCCTGATAGCAAAGGAGGTACTTGCCGAAATGCATATCTACCCCAAGGGAGGTCATGGATTTGGATTAGCCCAAAAAAATCCGCATTTGAGAACCTGGATAGAGCGTTTCTATGAATGGATTCAAACTCAATAACCTACTGATGTTTTCCTACTTCCCAACCGTGTTTTCCTAAATATTGATTCCCGCTTTCAATAGCCCCTTCCTCTAGCGTAGTACCCATACTGTCATTCCAGCGGTTTAAATAGCCAAATAATGAAATTACTCCTAACATTTCTACAATTTCGCCTTCATCCCAATGGCGATGAAGCTCTTTTTTAATCGATTCATCAACAGCATTTGGAATAACGGAAGCAGCCAGCGAAAAGTCTAAAGCTGCACGTTCACCATCCGAAAAGGCCGGATGAGTTTTATAATCCCATATATGATCCAGCTTTTCCTGTTCCGCTCCATAACGTTCTGCAGCTCTGATTGCATGTGCCTGACAATATCGACACCCCGTTGCGTTGCTACTAACCCAGGCAATCATTCTTTTAAGCGAGGAGGTGACCCTGCCTTTATTATTCATGACAGCCTTGTTCAAATTAATAAAAGCCCTGGCGATTTCAGGCCTGATTTGCATGGTTAAAACCGAGTTCGGACAAAACCCTAAGGTTTCATTAAAAAAATCCGCCAATTCTTTGGTCTCAGGATCGTGTTTAGGAGGCAGTGGATTTACTAAAGGCATAATATTTCTATTCGTTAATTAATCTGTATTTTTGAATTTACAATTAACGAAAATTTAAAATCATGGCAAATAATCATATTACAACTACCTGGAAAGGCGATATGAAATTCGAAAGCGATAACCCTTCTGGGCATAATTTATTTATAGATGCCGGTGAAGAGAGTGGAGGAAAAGGTGATGGCTACAGGCCAAAAGCATTAATGCTTTCTGCGTTGGCAGGTTGTTCGGGTCTCGATGTAGCCTCCCTGATAAAAAAAATGCGCCTGGATGTCGATGATTTTGAAATCAAGATAGACGCTCAACTTACGGAAGAACATCCAAAATATTACGATAAAGTAACTATGGACTTTCATTTTAAAGGCGATAATCTGGATGAGACAAAACTTACCAAAGCGGTAGATCTTTCCGTTGAAAAATACTGCGGAGTAATGGCGATGTTTCAGAAATTCGCCGAGGTTAAAATCAATATATTTTTCAATAAGTAACCCTTAAAATTAACTAGTAAAGTGAAGCGGTCATGAGATTTATAATTCATATACCATCCCTGGAATATGATGTAAAATAGCATGAACCTTCCGGAATCTATTATGATGTTTTGCAGGATTCGTGCAAACAAAAAAATTAAACACATGAGTAAAGTTAGCCTGTTTTTTTATGCTGCAATTTTTGCAGTACTATTCTCTAATGCTCAAACCAAAGAGCATGTTATTTCCCATAATGAAGAAATAATTGTTACCGATCCCTCAAAAGGAGCTAACAGTTACAAACGAACCACTACGTTTCCATCTTCTGATAAAGACATTCGTCAGATTAAGTTATTGTTGACTTTCGAGTGTCCGGATAAAGATAAAATGAGATGTGCCGATTGGGATTATGTGGATCATATTAATGTGATCCCAAAAAACGATACGACGACCTACGAGATCGCAAGGATGTTAACGCCTTATGGAGGTCGTTTTCAGAAAGACTGGATTTTTAAATGGGAGGTTGATGTAACCGATTTTAGTGAAATTCTCCGCGATGAAGTGGTAGTTGATTACATACATACCGGGTATGAGGATAATAAAACAAGAGGGTGGAAAGTAACGGTAGATTTTGAAATCACCTATGGAACTCCAGTCGCAAAACCTCTCGCCATTCATAAAATATATGATGGAAATTATTCCTATGGAGATAAAAACGATCCAATAGAAAGCCATTTGAAACCCATCAGCTTAAAAGCGAATGCTGCAACTGCCTTTTCAAAAGTTAAAGTACACCAGACAGGTCATGGAATGGATAAAAATGGCTGTGGTGAATTCTGCGATAAATGGCGCGATATCCTTTTTAACGGAGAGGTGGTAAACCATAAAGATATATGGATGAAGTGTGGAGATAACCCGCTTTATCCACAAGCGGGAACCTGGATTTTCGATCGTGCAAACTGGTGCCCTGGGTATTTATTACAACCGGATGAAGTGCTTATAGCTGCTAAAAACGGAGAAGAGTATACCGTAGACATCAATATGCAGTCTTATGAAACTGAGAAACCAAGTGCGAAGGAACTTCTGGTGGCCTACGTAATAGAATATGGAGAGATTGCTTCGGCAAATGATGTAACCCTGCTTGATATTATCAAACCATCTGCTAAATTAAATTATAGCAGAATTAATCCAACAGGAGGCTTGCCCGTAATCAAAGTCAAAAATAACGGGAGCAAGCCATTGACCAAAATGACAATCAAATATTATCTGGAAGGTCAAAAAGCGAAAAAATATAAATGGACTGGTAATATAGCCTTCGGTCAGGAAGCTCAAATCACTCTTCCGGAGGAAGTATATGCTGCTGAAGATGACCTTAAATTCACAGTAGAACTGGAAAGACCAAATGGAAAGCGCGATGGTTTTGAAGCTGATAATACACTTTCATCAACCTATCAAAAGCCTGATATTTTACCTCAGGATATTGTATTGCGTTTTAAAACAAATAAAAAACCTCGACAAAACACTTATCGGGTTGAAGATAGCTTTGGTAATGTGGTGTTTAAAAAGGATAGCACCGATTTAATGCCGGATCATCTTCATATGGATACTTTAAAGTTGAAAGACGGCAGCTATAGCTTTATCGTTGATGACACAGGTAACAACGGACTGGAATTTTGGTTTAATGCTAAAGAAGGCGCAGGAAATGTTAAAATACTGGATACCCTCGGACAGGCCATAAAACAATTTAAATCAGACTTCGGTAAAAACATCACCTATAACTTTGTAGTAAGAAATGGAGAAGAATACTCACTCGATCCTAATCCATCAGTAAGCATGTTTGGAGCGCGCACCGATGGACCGGTTATTGTTGATTATTTTGCCAACAAAGCGCAAGAGGTAAAGATCTATATTACTGAACAGGAGAATCCAAAAAACATTGTTCAGGCGCATATGTACCAAAACTTTAAAGAAGGTATTCTGGAATATGATTTGTCATACCTGCCAAAAATGAGATATACCATTATGGTAGTGGTAAACGGAGAAACAATATTTAAAAATAGAATCCGCCTCAAAGAATAATATAGGTTGAGTTGCCTGCCCGTTTCAAACGGGTAGGCAATAAAATATGTAAACCTATAACCGAAAGTGACATATCACTACAGAATTATTGATTTTTTTATTAGATTTTTATAAAAAAGAGGCTGAAAATAGCTTTAAAAATAAATAAGTTAAACCTATGCGTTGGACGCTGAAGCCCAAACCGGAAATAGCTAAAATAAAAGAACTGGCTCAACAATTAAATGTTGATACATTTATAGCCACACTGCTATTGCAGCGCGGTATTGAAACGTTCGACGATGCAAAAAGGTTTTTCCGACCTTCACTTAATGATTTGCATGATCCTTTTCTGATGAAGAATATGGATAAGGCGGTAAGTCGTATCGAGGCCGCGATTACTAATAATGAGAACATTCTGGTGTATGGAGATTATGATGTAGATGGAACGACTGCGGTTTCTCTCATGAGTTCATATCTTTTGTCAATCTATCCTAATGTGGCTACATACATTCCCGATCGATATAATGAAGGTTATGGAGTTTCTTATCAGGGAATTGATTTTGCAGAAGATAATGACTTCTCATTAATAGTTGCGCTCGACTGTGGTATTAAGGCAATTGATAAAGTAGCGTATGCCAGTGAAAAAGGAATCGATTTTGTTATATGCGATCATCACAGGCCTGGTGATGAAATACCTCAAGCCATTGCCGTTTTAGATCCCAAACAAATTGATTGCCATTACCCCTATGATGAACTTTGTGGTTGTGGTGTTGGCTTTAAGCTTATTCAGGCACTGGCATCAGGGAGAGGACAGACAATAAACGATTTAATTCCTTATCTTGATTTGGTAGCAACCGCCATCGGAGCAGATATAGTGCCCGTTACAGGAGAAAACAGGGTGTTGGCTTACCACGGCATGAAAGTGATCAATACCAATCCAAGACCAGGAATAAAAGCAATAACCCATCAGCTTAATAAAAAGAAATTAACCATTACAGATGTTGTATTCATTGTAGCCCCACGTATCAACGCCGCGGGTAGAATGAAACACGGACAGCACGCAGTAAATTTGCTTACAGAAAAAGATCTTAATGTTGCCATCGGATTTGCATCAGAGATAGAAGATTTTAATTCAGATCGTCGTGACCTTGATAAGCAAATAACAGAAGAAGCCCTCGAACAAATACATGCTAATAATGAACAGGAAAGATATACGACCGTAGTGTATAAAAATGACTGGCATAAGGGTGTAATAGGTATTGTAGCTTCAAGATTAACAGAAACCTATTACAGACCCACTTTGGTGTTTACTAAAAGTGGTGAAAAGCTGGCAGCTTCGGCACGTTCCGTTAAGGGTTTTGATGTATATAATGCCTTAGATGCTTGTAGAGATCATATTGAACAATTTGGAGGACATAAATATGCAGCAGGTCTAACCTTAAAAGAAGAACAATATGAAGCCTTCAAACAAAAGTTTGAGGAGGTGGTCGATAGTACCATTGATAGAAAGCTATTAACACCGGAAGTATTAGTGGATGCAGAAATTGACCTCGATGTGATAACCCCTAAATTCTATAGAATTATAAAGCAATTTGCTCCTTTTGGCCCCGGGAATATGACACCTGTTTTTATGACGCAAAACCTTATGGATACGGGCTATGGTAAAGGAGTGGGAGCAGACGAAGCACACCTAAAGATAACGGTTACTCAATCCTTTGAATCTACCATTGGGGACAGTAAATCCATTGCAGGTATCGGTTTCAATATGGGTGATAAAATAGAGTTGATTAAAAACAAAAAGCCATTTAGTGCCGTATATTCAATAGACGAAAACGAGTGGAATGGTAATGTAAGCTTACAACTTAAGTTAAAAGACATTCGATAAGTTCGGGTGTTGTAAGGAGCATGCCTGAGAAACGACTACCCTTTCGTGAATAACGATCCATAACCACAACCATTTAAAGAAAGGAACTTATAATATGTTAACCTGGAGCGATATTATACACTTTACAGTTAAAGGGAATCCAACTCCTGATCAAAGGATGGAAAAAACAGAGGCCGAATGGAAAGACCAACTAACGCCCGAAGCGTTCAGAATTACACGACTTAAAGGAACGGAAATGGCTCATTCCGGTGCATTATGTGCTACACACGATGCCGGTAAATATAATTGTGTGTGTTGCAGCACCCCCTTGTTCGATTCAACCATCAAATACAATTCCGGATCCGGTTGGCCCAGCTTTACACAGCCTATAAAAGAAAACGCCATAAAGTATGAAAAAGACACCTCTTTCGGTATGGTGAGGGTTGAGGTTATGTGTAATACCTGTGATGCTCATTTAGGACATGTGTTTCCGGATGGTCCTGAGCCTGGAGGATTAAGATATTGCGTAAATTCAGCATCCATTAAAATAGAAAGGGATAGAAATGACTAATAAAAAACTTGAGATAGCAACGATCGGAGGTGGCTGCTTTTGGTGTACAGAAGCTGTGTTTCAACAAATAAAAGGAGTAGAAAAAGTAGTGTCGGGTTATACAGGAGGAAATGCCCCCGGAAAACCAACATACAGGGAAATATGTTCAGGATTAACAGGTCATGCGGAGGTAATTCAAGTACATTACGACCCGGAGCAAATAGCATACGAAGACCTGCTGGTTATTTTCATGACCAGTCATGATCCAACAACCCTCAACAGGCAGGGAGCTGATGTAGGAACTCAGTACCGATCAGTTATTTTCTACCACAACGAGAAACAAAAAGAAGTTGCGGAAACCGTACTAAAAGAAATGATTACATATTACCAGGACCCAATTGTTACAGAGATAAGTCCGGCATCTGTCTTTTATGAAGCAGAGGATTATCATCAGAATTATTATAACAATAACAGCACCCAGGGATATTGTAGTGTAGTGATTACTCCTAAACTGACCAAACTTCGACAACAGCATGCCGATAAATTAAAGGGGTAAACCTTATAAATCCATACAGGAATTTGTATCTTAATGATAAGAGTTTTAAAATGTTACTTGATAACTAGCATTTTTGACAATGGTAAATTATAATGAAGTTAATAGGTAAATCGAAAGGTTTAGCCTATGTGTGATTTAATATACTTAAGAAAAGATTCAAAGGCTAAAATCCCATGGAAAAGAAAAGTATAGCATAACGATTGTGTTAATTAGGTATGAAATTAAGGTATTTGATTATCAGTGTTGTTAAATGGAGCTCAATAACAAAATCCATACATCAATGAACAAACTAAAATTAAACATAAAAGACACTTTTAATAAAGAATTACCGGCAGATCCTGTAACTGACAATACCAGACGCCAGGTAAAGGAGGCTTGTTTTTCTTTCGTAACTCCGCGGAAAACTTCTAAGCCTGAGCTGGTTCATGTGTCTGATGAAATGTTGTTGGAAATTGGATTAACTACCGATGATGCTAAATCAGAAACTTTTCTACAAGTATTTACCGGGAATGAGATATTGGAAAACACGCAGCCTTATGCCATGTGCTATGCCGGTCATCAGTTCGGTAATTGGGCCGGACAATTGGGCGATGGACGGGCAATTAATATTGCTGAGGTAGTACACAAAGGAAATCGCTGGGCTTTACAGCTAAAAGGGGCGGGAGAAACACCATATTCTCGAACCGCAGACGGATTGGCCGTATTGCGTTCGTCTATTCGTGAATACCTCTGTAGCGAGGCGATGTATTACCTGGGCGTACCCACTACAAGAGCATTGTCACTGGCACTTACCGGCGATAAGGTGCTTCGCGATGTAATGTATGATGGCCATCCTGAATATGAAAAAGGAGCGGTGGTCTGTAGAGTCGCTCCCAGCTTTTTACGATTTGGGAACTATGAAATATTTGCTGCAAGGCAAGATGATAAAAACTTAAAAGTTTTAACCGATTACACAATAAAGCATTTTTACCCGCACCTTGGGGAACCTTCTAAAGAAACTTATATTAAACTCTTCAATGAGGTAAGCCAAAGAACCCTCGAAATGATTGTGCACTGGCAACGTGTAGGTTTTGTGCATGGTGTCATGAACACGGATAATATGTCAATTCTCGGACTCACTATAGATTATGGCCCATACGGTTGGCTAGAAGGTTTTGAATACGGATGGACTCCCAATACTACTGATGCCGGTACCAAACGATACCGTTATGGCAACCAGCCCAATATAGGATTGTGGAACCTGTTCCAACTGGCAAATGCTTTATACCCTTTAGTGGGAGAAGCGAAACCTTTTGAGGATGTTTTGAATCAGTACAAATTAGATTTCGAAAAGAAATCACTCGAAATGATGCGCGCTAAACTCGGATTGGTAGCTGAAGAACCTTCAGATGTTACACTTACCGCGCAGCTGGAGGATAATTTGCAGCTTTCTGAAACCGATATGACTATCTTTTTTAGATTGCTGGCAGATTTTAATGTTGAACAACCACAAAATGGTTTAAGCGTGGTGCATAAAGCATTTTATAGCCCTGACGAATTAGATGACGAAAGAAAACAAAAATGGAATGATTGGTTCGTCGATTATGCTAAGCGATTAAAAAGGGAGGACACTAATAGTATGGAACGTAAGAAGCAAATGAATGCTGTTAACCCTAAATATGTATTGCGAAATTATATGGCGCAATTAGCAATCGATGCAGCTGATGAGGGAGATTATAATTTAATTGAAGAATTATATCGGTTGTTGAAAAAACCGTACGATGAACAGCCGAAGTACGATAAATGGTTCGCTAAAAGACCGGAATGGGCGCGTAATAAAATTGGGTGCTCCATGCTTTCTTGTAGTTCCTGATTTAATTATTAATATAAATATGGAGTTTAATTTAGTAGGTAAAACGATTCCCGAATGGCAGCTGCTTCCCATTTTTAATGAGAAAGTACCAACAGTAAAAGATTTTCGAGGAAAACCTTTATTGATCTTATTTTTTTATCTGGGGTGTCCTGGATGTAAGGGGCGAGCAATTCCTTATGCAAATAGAATAATTTACGAAGATTTGGGGGTCAATGTAATCGGAATTCATACCAGGTTCGCGGGGAAAGTTTATACTGATGAACAACTACAGGCAATAAAAGAGGAGTTTCATATGCGGTTCCCTTACTATCGGGATAAGCCTGAAGCAACTACCTTTAACACCTATTTTGCAGGAGGAACACCTCATTGGGTATTGGTAAATAGTGAAGGTACGGTAGTGCAGTCGATGTTTGGTTCCGATCCTAATAATGCGCTGTTGCGATTAGACCTGAAAATCAAAGAGTTGTTACAGAGCCATGAAACCAAAGAAGGATAAAATAGCTTTTAGTGGAGGTTGCTATTGGTGTTTGGAAGCCGTTTTTCAATCTTTGAGAGGAGTCGATTCCGTCGAACAAGGGTTTATAGCACCAGATGCAGAGCCTAATGAATTTTCGGAAGCAGTAATCGTACATTATAACCCTGCCCGGATCGCACTCAAAACTCTGATCGAAATTCACTTACATACCCATAAAAGTACGTTTAATCATAGCATGAGGAGTAAATACAGGTCAGCAGTTTATGTATTTTCAAACAGATATTTGCTTGAAGTAAATGAAATTTTAAAAGAGTTACAAATACAGTTTGATGAAAAATTGATCACAAAAGCGTATCTTTTTAATGCTTTTGAACCATCGGAAGCAATGTTTAAGAATTATTATTATACCAATCCCCATAAACCCTTTTGCCTGAACTATATCAACCCGAAACTTCAGTTGTTAATTCAGAAGTTCAAGGGGACTGTCAATTTAGAGCAATTAGATGCGAGTAATTTATAAATATAATTACCATGAAAAGCACGATACTTTCAATTACCAATAAAAAAGGGTATAATCTGCATGCCTCTCTGGAATTACCAGCCAATCAAAAACCGAACTATTATGCCGTTTTTGCTCATTGCTTTACCTGCAGCAGTAGTTTGATAGCCGTAAAAAACGTGAGCAGGGCTTTAACCAATCACGGATTTGGAGTGGTGCGTTTTGATTTTACAGGACTTGGGAGAAGTGAAGGTGAATTTGCAGAGAGCCATTTCTCTGCTAATGTTGAGGATTTGATCGCGGTTTACAATTTTATGTTGGAAAATTATGAGGCTCCCGTTCTTTTTGTAGGGCATTCTTTAGGCGGTGCGGCAGTTTTGGCAGCAGCCTCAAAATTACCTGAGGTAAAGGCAATTGCGACTATTTCAGCTCCCGCTGAAGTATCCCATGTAAAACATTTGTTTTCCCATCAATTGGAAGAGGCCGAGGCCAAAGGAGATGTAAAAGTGAATATAGGAGGCAGACCATTTGTAATTGATGATGAATTTGTAGAAGATTTTGATAAAACAGATTTGCCCGCTATTGTAAGGTCTTTGCGAAGACCATTGCTTATTATGCATGCGCCATTTGATACGATTGTCGGAATAGAAAACGCTCAAAAACTTTATAACAGTGCCATACACCCCAAAAGTTTTGTGAGTTTAGATGGAGCTGATCACCTGCTAAGTGATACCAAGGACAGCTTGTATGTTGGTGATATAATAGGCGCCTGGGTGCAACGTTATTTTGAACCTATGGAAAATAGGATGTTGGATACGGAGGGAGAACAATTGGTGGCTCATTTAAATTTGAAAGAAGATCATTTTACAACCAATATGCAAACCAAAGACCATGCAATGATCGCCGATGAACCCCTTAGTTTTGGAGGTGATAACTTCGGTCCTGGTCCTTACGACTATTTAAGCGCATCTTTGGCGGCTTGTAGCGCTATGACGGTAAAACTTTATGCCGAGCGCAAAAAATGGAATCTGGATGAAGTATTTGTTTATGTGACACATTCTAAAAAGCACACCGACGATTTAATGCTGGATGTAGAAAAGCCGGGACGAATCGACCATATGTCTAAAAAATTAAAGTTTGTTGGTGATCTGGATGAAGGTCAAAGAAATCGCCTCACCGAGATCGCTGCTAAATGTCCTGTGCATAAAACACTTCAGAGCGAAGTTGTTATAGTAACAAAAAGGATCAAAGAAGACTAACCCTTCTGTCATTCCGCACTTATTAAGTAACCCCCTGGAACAGGGCCGTAAACCAGACCATGCTGTCTAAATTGTCATTCCGTATTTATTACGGAATCCATTCAAAGACGCCTCCAAATCATCCCCCTGTCATTCCACACTTATTACGTAACCCCTTAGAACAGTGCCGTAAACCAGACCATGCTGTCTAAATTGTCATTCCGTATTTATTACGGAATCCACAGGCTATGGAACCGAAGCCTACTTCATGCCCCTAATGAATACTTTTCTTAACCACCTTGCGTTTATTAAGAAATTTCTCTTAATTTCGGAGGTATTTAATTCAGAAGTAAAGTTGTTTTAGTGAACTCAATTCTGGTAGAGAATAACAAAGGTTAATATAAGTCATTCATTTGCCAGGATTGTAAAGCTTTGAACCCTTTCGAATTAAGATGAGCCAATTTCATGAAACTATAAAAATACAGCGTTGAGATATTTTACATTGATTTTATTATTAGCAACGGTTTTAAGTTGTAAGCAGTCTGACAAAGTACAATTCATCAGTCTGAATTCACAGGCCAGGCTAACTTATAAACAATCAGAGCCAAGTCCTGATGTGCTTAAATATATCAAGTATCAAAACAATAGCATCGCATTAACAAATGCTACCTTCTATGATGGTAAAGGGAATCCCCCCAAAGAAAATCAAACTCTTATTGTAGAAAATGGCCATTTTGTTTCCATTGGAAAAACCTCGAAAATTGCAATTCCGGAAGAAGCAGTGGTCATAGATCTGAAAGGAAAAACTGTTATCCCGGGTATCGTAGGAGTCCATAATCACCTTCATATCCCTCGCTTTCCGTTCATTGGAGAACTTGCTTCAAAATTATATTTGGCATCGGGAGTAACAACGATTCAAACGTGTGGATCTGCAGCACCACAGCAAGAAATTGAGTTAGCAAAAAGAATTGAAGAGGGGAACTATATCGGACCGGATATTGTAACGAGTGGTCCTTATTTTACAGGAAAAGGAGGAAACCCAAACATGATAATCCCTGAGAGTGAAAGTCAAATACGGGATACCATTCAATATTGGGCTCAAAAAGGAGTTCGGTGGTTTAAGATATATCGAAATACAACTCCTGAAGATCTGGAGATTATTATCAATGAAGCTCATAAACAAAATGCAAAAGTAACAGGGCACCTATGTTCCATTACTTTTGAGGAAGCGGTTCACCTCGGGATCGATGGGATCGAACATGGGTTAAACAGTACAAGTGATTTTAGGAATAATAAAACTCATGGTGTTTGTAATGGTTCCAGGGAATATATGGATGAACTGAAAATAGAGAGTGATGAAGTAAAGAGCCTTCAGGAATTGATGATTAAAAATGATGTGTTTCTAACGTCGACACTGGCGATATATGAAGCAAGTATTCCGGAAAGAGCTTTTGCAGACCAACGTACCCTGGCTATGATGTCTCCTTATTTAGTCTCCCAATATCAAGAAAGAAGAAGAAATTATGATCTCAGAAAATCAATAGATAGTATAAGAGTAAAAAGACTAAAGCGTATCATGGAATTCGAACATCAGTTTTATAAACTTGGCGGCACCTTAACTGCGGGTGTTGATGCCGGGAGGCATGTGTTGCCTGGCTTTGGTGATCAAAGAAATTTCGAATTGCTGAAGGAAGCTGGTTTCAATAATCAGGAAGCTTTAAAAATTATGACCGGTAACGGAGCCAAGGTTCTTTCAAATTCAGCTATAGGAACTATTGATATTGGTAAAAAGGCCAATTTTGTCATTTTAAAAGGTCCCATTGAAAACTCCATTCGACATGTTGAATTAGTTTTTAAAAATGGCTTTGGCTACGACCCATTATCAATTTTAACGGAGTTAAAAGGTAAATTTATAGAGGAACAGTAATATAATTATGACATAATATGAATGAAGTGAATCAATTAAAACAGCGATATATCGATTACGCCAATTATAATATTTGGGCCAATAACAGATTAATCAGCGACCTTTCGCTCCTTAGGGATGAACTCATCAGTAAAGAAGTCACTGGCAGCTTTCCTGGAATTCGTGCTACCATTTTACATATTTGGGCAGCTGAAACTGGCTGGCTGTCGCGTCTGAAAGGAAACGGATGGAGCGAGGTTTCAAAAGTAAGAGACTTTTCAGGGAGTAATCAAAGCTTGTTTAAAGCTTGGCAAGAAACTTCCGAAGAATTTAAAAACTTTCTGGTATCTGCCGATTTGGAGGAAGAAGTTTCGTTTGAACAGGAAGAAGAGAAGTTTTCGATTCCGGCACGGGAAATTACACAGACAGTTTTTAATCATGGGAGTTATCATAGGGGGCAGGTAGTTATGATGATGCGACAGTTGGGGGTGTCGAAAATCACCCAAACAGATTATATCGAATGGTGTAGAGAAAAACAAAGAGGCAATGTCTAAGGACAAAATGTAATTAAGATCTATTACTTTTTATAAATCTTTTATATGACAGAACAACTTCCGGTATATATAAAGGTCCTGTTCGGTTTAACGGTACTAATTACCTTAGTATGGTTCTTTAAAGCTGTAAAATCAAAATCAGTTTTAATAGTTATAATCACCTGGACTCTCATTCAAACTGTATTGGGGTTAAATGGATTCTATCAGGATACAATCCATTTACCGCCAAGGATCTTACTTGTTGGTGTTTTTCCGCCACTGATATTGATAGCAATCACCATTTTTACCAGGAAAGGTAAATTGATAATGAATCAGATGGATCTTAAAATCCTTACAAACATTCACGTTATTCGAGTACCGGTCGAGATTGTTCTGGTTTTACTGTTTTCTTATGAATTGGTATCCGTCTATATGACCTACCATGGAACCAACTTTGATTTGTTTTCTGGACTTACTGCACCTATTATAGGCTTTATAGCATTCAAAAAAGAGAAGGTCAACAATAAACTTTTATTGATATGGAACATAGTATGCCTTCTGTTGTTATTGAATGTGGTTATAACGGCTGCTTTTGCCCTGCCTTCACCTTTTCAAAAAATTGCGCTTAATCAACCCAATGTTGCGCTGCTTTATTTTCCATTTAATCTGCTCCCTTCAGTAATTGTTCCGTTGGTGCTTTTTGCTCATTTAGTGGCGATTAAAAGAATCATAAAATAAAGTGGATTACTTGTAGAATTGATCATTATTTGTTGAGTGATTACTAAACCATTGACCTTAAAAAAGAACCGTTTGGAGAGTATTCTCCATTGATTAACGGATCGTTTGCTAACTTGAAGAGATTGTAAATTATTGAATTATAAAGTAAATTTTACGTTTATGAAGTTTTCACTTTCTCCCAAGAGTTTCTATTTTATTATAATATTAGTAATGATCTTTTCGGTTTCTTGTAAGCAGAAAGAAAAATCTAAAAATGAAGCAACCGCAGTGAAAGAGCTCGCTGAGGTGATAGAAGTAACCACCATAGGTATGGAATTTCAACTCGTCAATGAAATAGAGAGTGGTTGGACTACCTTCAAATACATCAACAAGTCTGAAGAACCTCATTTCTTTATTTTAGAGAAGATGCCGGATAGTATTAGAATTGACGATTATAAAAATGAGCTGTTTCCTCCTTTCATGGCAGCCTTTAAGCTATTTGATGAAGGGGATATGGAAGCCGGAATGAAGGAGTTTGAAAAAATTCCGCAATGGTTTTATAAGGTTGAACTTGGTGGTGGGGTAGGCCTGGTCTCTCCGCATACTGAAGCTATGTCAACCTTATATTTAGATCCGGGAGTTTATGTGATGGAGTGTTATGTTCGCATGCCTAATGGGCAAGCACATGCTTTTATGGGGATGGTCAAAGAGTTGGTAGTTACAGAAAATAATAACGGACAAAAAGAACCAATAGCAGATTATCAAATTTCCCTTTCAAGTGAAACAGGCGTTCAATTTGTAGATTCATTAAAGGCGGGAACCTACACTTTAGGGGTTACCTTTAATGATCAGAAGTTATATGAACATATGCTTGGTCATGATGTTAATTTGGTAAAGCTGGATAAAGGTGCAGAATTGGATACTTTAGGAGGCTGGCTTAATACTATGGATATTAAGGCATTTAGAACCCCGGCCCCAGAAGGGTATACATTTATGGGAGGTGTTGAGGATTTGAAGGCACAACGAACCGGGTATTTTACGACTTCCCTAACCGAGGGTGATTATGTGCTTATATCAGAAATTCCGAACACTCTGGAGCGAAATATGTTCAAACGGTTTACAGTTCATAAAAATTAAATATAAATAGCCATGGGTTTGAAGAACAACCATGTTAATTACATCGAGCTGAAAGCTCCTGACTTAAATAGTGTCAAGGAATTCTATTCAACTACTTTTGGATGGACCTTCACAGATTACGGACCGGGCTATACCGCCTTTTCCAACAGTGGACTTGATGGAGGTTTTGAGCAGAGTGATAATGAGATTTTAAATGGGGTGTTGGTAGTCTTGTATCATCAAGATCTGGAAGCGGTTAAAGATGCGATAGTCGATAATGGTGGTAAGATATCAAAAGAGATTTTTTCCTTTCCCGGAGGTAGAAGGTTTCACTTTTTAGATCCTGCAGGGAACGAGCTGGCTGTTTGGTCAGACCAATAAAAGAAAGAAGTACCTAGGCAATACATTAGACCTGCTAAAAAGTGAGTTTATAAGAGGGCCATCTTATCAATGAGATTCCCTTAAATTCACTATCTTAGATATGAAATCCCTCAAGCATTACCTGTGATAATTTAGCCTGTATAGAATGCGTTAAAAAATTGGAGATAACCAAAATTTGTTGCATTATGAAACTAACAACAATCACAGGGCTAGCGCTACTTGTTATAGGCATGGCAGCCTGCAATGACAAGACCAAATCACCCGATACAGAAAAAGAACCTATAGCAAAAGCCGAACCCATTACAGAGTTAAAAATTGAAAGCCTTTTAAGAGATTCCTTAGCGCTTCAACCCAACCTTGAAGTTATTGTAAGTTATGTAGAAGTTCCTCCTAATATGGCATTGGAAAAGCACTATCACCCTGGCGAAGAATTCGCATATTTAATAGAAGGTTCGGGCGAGTTCTGGTTAGACGGAGAGTCAATTGTAATTACCAAACCAGGAGAAGCCTCTAAAGTGCCGCTCAAGAGAATGCATAGTTTTAAAGCACTCGACAATGGTGCCAAATTCATTGTATTCAGAATACACGAAAAAGGGGCGCCGGAACGAATCATGGCCAATGAGGCAAACTAAGGGGTTATGTTTAGAAAGTTCACTCCATGTTATTACATTTGTGCTTCTCAATTAATAATGGATTAAATACAATAACATGGAGTTAAAAGCATTTATAGAACAATTATCAAATCATCCATCTGCTATAGAATTTGTCGATACCATGGCCGTAATAGATGCACATTATTCATTTACACCTACTGAATTTAAAAATGGCGATATCCTCAACGTGGCTAATCAAAACAATGGTTCCTGTAAAATATTTGCTTTTGCACAACTCAACCAATTATCAAAGGAAGCTACATTGTATTGCTTCGGAAAATTCTATACCGAAGAGGTATTGGAAGATCCTGAAGGAGATGGACACCAAAATATTCGTAATTTCATGAAATATGGCTGGGATGGTATCCAGTTTAAAGGGGAGGCCTTGATATCAAAATAAACCTAAAATTCAGGTTCTGCTTTTCGTTCCACTTTTCATCCCCATTGTCATTCCACATTTGTTACGGAATCCATCTGAGGAAGAATTGTAACCAGAAAGTGTCAGCCAATTGTTATTCCGCATTTATTGCGGAATCCACTAGAATAGGTGGCCAAAATCATGACCCCTGTCATTCCCTACTTGTTACGGAATCCATCATCATTCGAAGTCAAGAACTCCCTCCTTATTCACCCCGTGTCATTCCGCATTTGTTGCGGAATCCATTTACGGAAGAAGTTGAATTCTATGCTGTCCTTCGAGAAAGGAAGAATTATATTTTTATCGGTAATAATCACTCTTTCAGCCATTTAATATTTAATTCTTTCGTCCTGTAAGTGTTTGTTTGTAAATTAGTTACAAGGTTTTCCCATAGCAATTTTATTTATTAATCTTTAAAAACATTAGTTATGTTAAAAGCAATTGCATTGGGGAAGATCGGAGACGATGGAACAGTCTTAAAAGCCACCCCGGGAATTTCAATTTCAACCAGTATTAGTCCTGGTAATATTTTTAATGGGGGAGATATAGGTTACACAGTAACCCTACCACCAGGATTGGTGGATGATGATGATTATGTTGTTCAGCTCACTGCTGAAAATTATGGAGAAGACGGGCCTGATTATGTTATTACATCAATTGCCTCAAGAAATCAATCAGCAAACGGATTTGAAGTCATTATTTGGGCTGATAGAATACAAACTATGATGAATCCGGGATATTCAATAAAACCAGTTCGAAGTAATTGGCATTTTGTGATTTATGATATCAAAAACGGAGCTAAGAAAAGCTAATCGATTAGAGCTTAAAAAAGTAATGTAAATAGGCTCATCAGTCTTTGCTGATGAGCTGTTTTTTTTAGTTCTTTATTGAATTGCTTAACCCTGCCACCTCTATGTCATTACGTGCTTGTCACGGAATCCACTAGATTAGGTGGTCAAAATCATCACCCCTGTCATTCCGAATTCTTGTGCTGAACTTGCTTCAGTATGTTGCAGATTTTATTAAAATTGGAAATGAAAGCTTCTTATTGTCATTCCGCACCTGTTGCGGAATCCATGGCAGGAAGAATTGTAACCAGAAAGTGTCATCCATTTGTCATTCCGCATTTATTGCGGAATCCACATGAATAAAAGTCGATAACAGAACATTTAAGAACTTCGTGATGAAGGGATAAATGAATTAAGAAGCCGTCATAGAATCGCGATAAGCAGCTCCCCATTTTGCAAGCTCCTTAATAATGGGCTCTAGCGTTTTGCCATGCTTTGTTATGGCGTATTGTACCGTTACAGGCTTGGTGTTCATGACTGTTCGGGTAATAAGCTGATTCATCTCCAGATCTTGTAATTCTTTGGAGAGCATTTTGGTTCCTATACCTTCTATTTCCCTCATTAAATCCATAAATCCCAGTTTGTCCCCTTCTATTAGGGTTCCCAAAATATGGAATTTCCATTTCCCTGATAATACGCTCATGGCGTCATTAATTGCTTGAATTCTTACCTGACAGATTTCAGTACAATTTACTATCGGTTTCTTTTTCATGTATTTCCATTGATAAAATCGTAGCCAAAAGTACTAAATCATCAGGCAGTTTCCTAGAGGAACCTGGTTTCCAAAAGGAAACCCATAGCAATAATAAACAGGCAGTAATTTATGTTTGCAGCAGTATAATAAACAAAAAGCCTTGGGATGAAACCTCAGGGTGTTTAAAACAAGCACAGTTTGATTTTACAATAAAAATTATGAAAACATATAAAACGCTATTTTGGATAAGCACGGGTCTTTTTTCGGCCTTTATGTTGTTTAGTGCATTCAATTACCTTACTTCAGAAGAAATGAAAAATGCATTTGTTTTTATGGGGTTCCCGGAAGATTATTTTAGAATTCAACTGGCCATAGCGAAGATGTTAGGGGCTCTGGCTTTAATTCTTCCCTTTACCCCTAAGTCTTTTAAGATATTCGCCTATGTAGGTTTTGCTATTAACATTGTATCTGCTATTGTTGCACATATAGCGAAAGACTACCACGCTTATGGGTTTATAGTATTTTCACTGATACTTCTGATAGTTTCATATTATACCTACGAAAAAATCAACTTAAAAACGATACAAGCTGCTAGCTAAATATGAAAGGGAAAAGTGCTTTGGTTGTATTACTAATAGGCTTTTTAAGCTTTAGTGCTTGTGATGGACAGTCAAAAAAACATAGTATGAAAAACGAGACCAATAACAATCCGTTATTATGCGATCCACAGACAGGGGTGTGCGAAATGCCTGTTAACGATTCAGCTACGCAAAATTATAATACGCTGAGAGCTCCTGAAAAAACAGTTAAGATCATTTACTATACAGACCCAATTTGTTCTTCCTGTTGGGGTATTGAACCGCAGCTGCGTAAATTAAAACTGGAGTTTGGTAATGTGGTCGATATAGAATACAGGATGGGAGGATTATTACCGGACTGGAGCTATAATAGTGGTGGAATTAGTAAACCTGCCGATGTCGCAAGTCATTGGGATGAGGTAAGCTTGTACTACGATATGCCTATTGATGGTGATGTATGGCTAGAAGATCCTTTGCATTCTTCGTATCCACCATCCATTGCTTTTAAAGCTGCACAAATGCAAGACAATGAAAAAGCACTCCTGTTCCTTCGCGAGATCAGAGAGATGGTATTCTTACAAAAAAAGAACATTACCAAGTGGACGTATTTGGAGGAAGCAGCTAAAAGAGTAGCCTTAGATATAGTCCTGTTTAAAGCTGATTTTGAAGGGAAAGCCAACTTATTGTTTAAAGAAGATTTGAAACTGGGGAGAACTATGGGTGTTCGCGGATTCCCAACGATGTTCTTTAAAAACAGTGATGGAAAAACAGAAATGGTATATGGTTCCAGGCCATACGCTGCTTATGAAAACGCTATACTGAAGTTGCTGCCAAACGCTAAAAAGCAGATGTATGATAAAAGCCCGGAGGCTATATTTTTGGAATATCCTACCCTAACGGCTAAGGAGTTTTCAGAACTGACCGAAACTTCGAGAGAAGAAGCTCAAAAAACATTGGACGAAATGACAGCAGATGGAACTTTGGAAAAGTACACGACCAAAAACGGTGCTATTTGGAAACTAATAAATACCAGTAATTAATAAGATTCAAAAACCTAAGGGTTAGGTTTGGTTACACTTTTTCGGTGTAATTTAATCTTCTGACAGCGGCTGGAAAGTAGAATGCTTTTCGTCGCTGTTTTAGTTTAACAAGGCAAGGAAGCCATTTTACACAATTTTCCTGTAATTCCGCCCCAATTGTCATTCCGCACTTGTTGCGGAATCCACTCCCCACTGTCAATTCTCAGTCAATGTCATTCCGCACTTGTTGCGGAATCTAAAGGAATTGGAATTAGAATCAGAAGATGCCACCCCAGTTGTCATTCCCCACTTGTTGCGAAACCCACAGTAGGTGGAGTCAAAATCATAACCTAAACCGTTATTATGTTCCTTTCATCAAAATAGTGCTCGCAATTCGAATAACAATCAGAAATTATTAGTAACTTAAATACTCATAATCAAACACTTTCAAAACCATCTGGAGTATAAGTAAGCAAGGCAGAAAAGCCTGTGCTATTTAATGAATAATCGGACTTTTTAAATGCGTCCCCTCCTCTCCCTCAAACCTCGTTTTTGTTAACGAAGAGGCTAGTTATGCAATTCATAGGTCCATATTAAGTATATCTTCCCATTAAAAAGTTTGATGCCATATCGGTAGAAGTTAGTAGCTGTAGACTTATCCGTCTTTATAAGGGGATATAGTAATATTGGATTCCTATATTGCTTTTTAGTGTTAATTCCCCTATTTTCGAACTCAAAATTTGTAGGTATATTTTATATCTGAAAGTAATAATTAGCTTTCAAGCACAAATTGAATAGAACCCATTAAAACCAAACTTACCATGAGAAAAATAATCTTATTGTTTTTATTCTTTATTTCAGTTTCCGTTTCAACTGCGCAACAATCACCACAGGAAATAACTTTTAACTTTTTCGAAACATATAAGAATAAAGGAGCCTCCATGGCCCTGGATCAATTGTATAGTACCAACCCATGGATGTCAAGATCAACCGATGCTATTACCAATGTAAAAAGTCAGTTAGAAGGATTAAATGAAGATTATGTGGGGAAGTATCACGGATACGAAAAGCTTAATGAAAAATTATTGGGTACCAGTTATATGCTGTTAAGTTATATGGTGAAGTTTGATCGCCAACCCATTCGATTCATATTTCATTACTACAAGCCAAAAGATAAATGGGTGATTTACCTATTTAAATTTGATGCTGCTATCGACGATGAAATGAATGAGGCAGCAAAATTGTATTATGAAAACTTATAGGTGTAATCAAATCAAATTGCGTGCGAATTAATCGCTACCTATATAATGTTAATCCTATAAAAGGAACTTTCTATGAGAACATTAATTTTGACCATAGTTGTTGCTATATTTTTAATAGGGAAGGTATCCAAAGCCCAAATCAAAAATCAGAATTTTCTTGAGGAGCTCAGACAAGAAGTTCAAAAAGCCAAAATACCCGGATGTGCTGTTGTGGTTATTAAAAATAATGAGGTGGTGATATCCGAGTCTATAGGGCAGGCTGATGTGGCATTTTCAGTACCTGTTGACAAGCAGACTATTTTTTCAATAAATTCACTGGCGAAAATCTTTGCCGGAACCGCTATTATGCAATTGAAAGAAGCGGGTAAGATTAATTTGTCTGATCCGGTTTCTCGCTATTTGAACGATCTCCCGTTGTCCTGGCAAAAAATTACCGTAAGGCAACTTCTGAGTCATACTTCAGGATTACCGGATATTGAAGATGTTGAAAATGGCGGATTGATTGGAGGAAAAGGCGATGAATATGCATGGGATTTAGTACGGGAAAAACCGATTCGATCAAAGCCGGGAGAGCAGTTTAATTACATCGCTACCAACTACCTGTTAATTCAAAAATTGATTGAGAGATTCGGACAGATGGACTATGTAGAGTTTTTAAAAAAGAATCAATTCGATAAAATTGGTATTAGTGATCAGGTGGTATTCGGAAGTTCTTATGATGTAGTTAAAAATAAAAGCACTACGTATATGTATTATATAAAAGACAAGCGAACCAAGGAGTATGTTAAAGTGGATGAACTGAATGAAATATCAGAAGACCTCTCACCTATTGTTTGGGCCGATACAGGTGCTTTTGCTACTGCTGATGCCATCACCAGGTGGATATTAGCACTTGAAAAGGGTGAATTTATATCAGAAAAGAGTAGGAGTGAAATGTGGACACCAGTCCCTTTAAATAATGGTCAATATGGAGGTTTTGGAGAAGTCTTGAACGGATATGCCTATGGCTGGCCGGTAATCAGGAGAAGTAATCATCCGGCAATCGCACCCATAGGAGGTGGGCGTGCTTCTTTAATTGTGTATCCGGAAGATAAGCTAACCATTATTCTCCTTACAAATCTAACGGGAAGTTCTCCTCAAAAAATTATTGAAAAAGTAGCTCCCCACTTTTGGGAATAACAGACGTATATTATTTAACAATTGAAATCAACAAGATGAATACGTTCATTTTGTAAAAGGAATCCTCATGAGATCCTTGTATGTTAATTTAATATTGGTTTTAAGTTTTATGTATTAACTTAGTGTTTGTTTGTAATTAGTTGTTAGTCAGCATGATGAAAAGTAGTTTTGAATCCTGTTAAGAATTTTATCGTAGTTTGTTCTTTAATAAAATCAAATGCTTTATGAAAAGTAATTCGCTCTTCTGTTTATGGGTTATATTTTTAATAATGGCGTCGTGCAAAACCGAAGCCAAAAAGAGTGTTCTTGAAGATGGATTGTCAAGCGTAACCATATATTATAATGGAGATATTATAACAATGGAGGGGAATGAAGCTAATTATGTAGAGGCTGTGGTTCAAGATAATGGTAGAATACTTTTTACAGGTACTAAAAATGAAGCCATAAAGCAGTATCCAAAGGCGGTTGATTTTGATTTAAAGGGTAAAACCTTAATACCAGGATTGATTGAGCCACACTTACATCCATCGCTGGCAGCTATAATGCTTCAAAATGAAATTATTGCTCCTTATGATTGGAAGTTGCCATCCGGTATAAAGAAAGGCGTACAGGGTCAGAAGGCCTATCTGGAAAGAATTAATGAATCCATAAAGTCTAATGCACAGCCTGATAAACTGTATTTTATATGGGGGTTTCATCAACTTTGGCATGGTGAACTGTCAAGAGAAGTTTTGAATAATTTAGCTGGAGATCAGCCAGTAGGGATTATTCATAGATCATTTCACGAGATTTATTTAAACGACGCAGCCATAAGTATGTTGGGCATTAAAGAAAAAGACTTTAAAGGAAACCCACAAGTTGACTGGCAAAAGGGACATTTTTATGAAGGTGGATGGCTAGCACTAGTACCTAAAATGGCTCCTGTGCTGTTAGAGCCCGAAGGGTACCTGAAAGGGTTGAGTGTTATGAGTGAGCTATTACTTCAAAATGGTATAACAACTATTGCAGAACCAGGATTTCCTAGCTCTGATTTTGACATGGAAATGGAGTTGCTTATGAGAGAGATGGATAATAATCCTCCTTATGATGTATACTTAATACCTAATGGAACTCAGCTCTATACAATGAAAGGAGGAAACCAGGAGGCAATGACTTTTATGGAGACGCTAAGTACCAATGAGCATTACAATACGGAAAAAGTTCACTTATTACCTAAACAGGTTAAGTTATTTTCAGACGGGGCTATATACTCGCTACTTATGCAGATGAAGGAAGGTTATTTAGATGGTCATGACGGAGAGTGGATGACTCCACTCGAATTGTTTGAAGAACAGTTAACGATGTATTGGAATAATGGTTATAAGATTCATGTGCATGCAAATGGAGATTTGGGACAACAAATGGTAATTGATTTGGTGAAAAAGAAACAGGCTGATAATCCAAGAGAAAACCACCGTCTAACACTTCACCATATGGGTTATTTTGATGAAGATATGGTTAGGGAAATGGAAGAATTAGGAATGGAGGCTTCGGTGAATCCATATTACCTTTGGGCATTGGCAGATAAATATTCAGAATATGGATTAGGAAAAAAAAGGGCCGAAAATCTCGTAGCTCTCAAACTGCTTACAGATCGTGAAATTCCACTCTCTTTTCATTCAGACTTTTCAATGGCACCTGTAGAGCCTTTAACCCTTGCCTGGACAGCCGTAAATAGAGAGTCTTCTCAAGGGAGTAAATTTTCACAAGACCAAAAAATATCAGTTTTTAATGCTATGAAAGCTATAACAATAGATGCTGCTCGTACCTTGAATTTGGAGAACGAAATAGGATCAATACAAAAAGGTAAGATTGCCAATTTTACCATCCTGGATCAAAACCCTTTTGAAATTAACCCTAATGGTATAAAAGATATCAAAGTAAATGGGTTGGTCTTTAAGGGAAAATATGTATCAAGTAATTGATAAGATAAAGTTGATGCGTTCAAACCTGTCCATATTAATTAAGGAATCCATTGGAGCTCGCAGTCAAAATCACCCCATTGTAATTCCGCATTTATTGCGGAATCTTCTCTAAGGGTAGCCGAAATCATCTTCCTTGTCATTCCGCACTTGTTGCAGAATCCACTTTTAATTTTTTTGGTAAACCATTCAAAGTCTGACTGAAATGTACTTTACTATTACGTTCTATGTTACCTTTGTAACTCAAATAATGAAAAAGAAGCTATGTCTAAAGATCAAATAAAGTCGATCATTAATGATAATTCGCTGATTCTTATGCAAGGAGGAGTAGTGGAGACACTCCGACGCTCCGGTAAGGTGTGTTTTCATCCTGATCTGATCCACAGCCCCCTCATTTATGATGAACATGGATCTATTGAAATGAAGACTGTTTTTAAAAGTTATATTGATTTAGCCAATAAAACAGCTTCACCTTTTGTTGTTTGTACCCCTACCTGGAGAGCCAATAAGCAAAATGTATTTAAATCCGGGGTCAATGTAGAAATAAACCAGGATGCTGTAAAATTCATGCAATCACTTAAACAGGAGTACCCTTTGTTGGAGAATAAGTTGGTCATTGGAGGTACCATTGGGCCTAAGAATGATTGCTATCAGCCTGACCAGGGGTTATCAGCAGAAGAGGCAGAAGAATTCCACGAATGGCAAATCGAAGAATTAGTTAAAGGAGGGGCTCAATTTGTGATTGCAGAAACCATCCCTAATGTTACCGAAGCACTCGGAATAGCCAAAGCGTGTTCAAAGAAAAACATCAATTACATCATTAGTTTTGTTATTGCTCGAGATGGAAGGATTCTTGATCAAACCGATATCAATACTGCCATAAAATACATCGATAGTGAGGTTGAAAGACCTCCTTTGGGATATTTTATCAATTGTGCACATCCATCCTTCTTATGTGCCGATAAACAACCCAAAGAAGTTTTTGACAGACTGATCGGATTCATGGGGAATGCTTCTGATCTCGATCATTGTGATCTTAATAATGCAACCAAATTACATACAGACGCTATTTCCAATTGGGGTAAAGAAATGTTGACCTTAAATCATGTATATGGGGTCAAAATACTTGGTGGGTGTTGTGGTACGAATGCAGAACATATCAATTATATGAGAACGCACCAGTGAAGGCAATAGGTAGCAGGAATTACAAAATCTGAAAAAGTTTAATTACATGCCCTGACAAAGTCATAATCAATACTCCAGGCAATCGTATTATCCAATTTCAGCCGTCCTTCATTCAGGATTATGATTTTATATTCGTCAAGCCCTTTTTTACCCGACTTAAAATTAACCCTCATAACCAAATTGTCATCAGATAGTTTGTAGGTCCCACGGTTGGTATCATTCATGAATTGGATTTTAAAAGTCATATCATCATAGAACTCCCATATGTGAGTTCGGTTATTACACTCCCAAACTACATGCCAGGTGCCTAAGATTCCTTCTTCTATATTTACAGAGATTGGAGAGATGCCTTCATCATCTGATGAACAAGAAAAAAACAGGAACATTCCGCCTAGTGTATAGATAAACCATTTCATCAACTTCATTTTCTATGCTATAAATAAGTTACGAACTTATTCTGGTGTTAGCACACGAAAAACAACCTAGTGCACTAATAATCGTTTAAAAACATATATGGTTTAGGCCAAGATTTATGTCTGCTGTAGGGAGGTTATAATATTTCTTAATTCATCAATGTCAGGATATTTTCTATAACCAGTTTTTCTTTGGTCCACGGTGTAAAATGGTTTTCTCCTTTTAAGGTTTTCCCGGTAAAATATTCAGGATTGAAATGTGATTCGGCGAACTCCAGATTCTCAAAGGGGACTAACATATCTTGATCCCCTTGAAGCATTAAAACCGGTACTGAAACCAGTTGCCAGTCATTCACATGTTTAATTAAAGCTTCGGCATGAGAATATTTTTCATCTCCAGAGACATTCCAGGAAGTAGGAATGAGCCACCGGGTTATTTGCCATTGAGTAAAATTTCCCGCCCAATAGTATTTTTCCAAATCCGGATCTAAAGCCGGAGCAATAAGAAGCGTAGCTTTAATATTTTTGGAAAGTAATGGAGCATAAGCAGCGATGGTTCCTCCATAAGAGTGGCCAACCAATACCACATTTGTTAAATTGTATTGAGCGATAAGCTCTGCAACCACTTCGCTTTGGGTTGTTATTTCCGTAACAGCGTCACCAAATCCTGAGTATCCATACCCCGGACGATCGTAAGTAATAATATTGGCCTTCTGGTGAAGGCTGTCATTATTCAGGTAGCGATAGAAAGCATTACCTGAACCGGGAGATCCGTGTATAAAGATCACAGATTGATCTTTGTCAAAGCCTGTTGCAACGACCCTAATATCTCTGTCAGTAGCTTTCGACTTGAAATAGTCAATCTTAATGTCGGTGTGTAGTTCTTTAAAATAGGCTCTTGTTTCCCTGTCCGACGATCTGAAAGTCATAAATATATGCGGTAACACAAGGGCAATAAGTAGGAGAAAAAGAAAAATATATCTTTTACGTTTATAAAATGCTTTATTTGAGGCGCCCTTAGCCTTCATATATTTTTCGTTCCAGTTGTTTTCCGTCGAAAACGGCATAGGTGTAATGCGTAATCCAGTCCCCCAGATTAATATACTTCGCATGATCTCCCAGGTCTATCTCCATAGGAAGGTGCCGGTGACCAAATACATAATAATCTCGGTGTTTACTTTCCTGTTTAAGTTTGGCATACTGTACCAGCCACTCGTTGTCTTCGCCTAAAAAGGTAACGTCCTCATCACCCGATATCAGTTTGTTTTTAACTGACAAGTATTGGGCAAGTCGAACCCCGAGATCAGGGTGTAACCATCTGAAAAACCATTTGGCTACCGGATTTGTAAAAACCTTTTTCATGCGTTTATATCCTTTGTCACCCGGTCCTAAACCATCGCCATGGCCAATAAAAAAAGTAGTTCCGTTAAAGGTGAATTCCTGTGGTCGATGATACACCGGAATATTGAGCTCCTCTTCAAAATACCCATCCATCCACAGATCGTGATTCCCTACAAAGAAATATACCGGAATTCCAGAATCGGTAAGTTCTGCAAGCTTTCCCAAGGTGCGGGTAAAACCTTTTGGAACCACTGTTTTGTATTCAAACCAAAAGTCGAAAAGATCTCCCAATAAAAAAACAGCCGCAGCATCGTGCTTGATTTCATCGAGCCACTTTACAAATTTCTTTTCTCTTGGAAGACTTTGTGCCGGGGTTGGAGCGCCGAGGTGATTGTCGGAAGCAAAATATATTTTCTTTCCTTCAGGAATATTCATTCTGTTAAGTTCTTCTTGTAAATATAAAACAAAATTTGCGTTAGATAGATTTGTAGATGCAAACAGCCATTATAGGTTGTCGCTAGCATACCATTCGGCAAATGAAGTTTCTGTTTCTTGAAGTTTTAAGGAATGTAATTTGATATTTTCAGGGAGTCTTGCGCTGATCTTATGGGCAAAATCAATAACCATATTTTCACTGGTAGGCTGATAGTCTACTAAAATCACATTATGACCTCTGTCTTGAAGTTCTTTGGCAAGTTCAATATGAGGAGTGTTCTTATTAAAAACGGTGGCGTGATCGAAAATATCCACGATATCCTCCTTAACGATCTTCTTTAAATCACCAAAATCAATTACCATCCCCAGTTTTACATGAGACGTGTCAGTGATAGGAGAACCAATAACCGTAACAGCAAGTTTATAACTATGACCGTGAACGTTGCGACATTTACCGTCATAACCATAAAGTGCGTGACCGGTTTCAAAATCAAATTGTTTGGTGATGCGAATTTTAGACATACTAAATCTTATTTAAAATGCAAAGATACGGGTTTCGTGTTAGGGTTAAAGGAATCAAATTAATAATGTGAAAGTAGCTCGCGGATTGGTCCGCCAACCACGCAACCTAAATCATTAAAAAGCATCTATTAAATAAAAAGCAAACCTATGAAACTCTATAGAATAATGATCTTACTGCTCACTATGAGTACAATGATTGGTTGTGAGAATGATGATAGCGATGATATTATAAATGGAACCTATCAGGGAACCTTTACAGTAACAGATCCGGAAGGGCAAACTTTTACGGAAGATGTAACAGTAATATTCAGCGGGAATCAATATAGCTCTTCTTTGAGAGGGAGTGGGTCCTACATACAAAAATCGAAGACCATGATTTTTAGTGATAAGAATATATGGACAGCTGAATTCGATTGGGGATTAATCCTTAACGGGGTTTATGCGTATGAATTTGGAAAAAATAGTCTTCGGTTAACAAAGGGAAATGGGGAACAGTTTCCAACCTACCAATACGAACTTGTGAAATCGGAGTAGTACACCATTCATTTTTTAAATTTTCGAACGTGAAAATGAATGAAAGTAGCCGTATATTTGTACGCTTTTTTGAAATACTTATACCAAAGTGAACGAACTATATGAGCAGTTGGATTTCGTTGAAAATCCGCTGTTCGAGAAGGTGATTGCTGATATATCTGATCGGCATTATAGTGTAGTAGATAATTTCTTTTCTGCTGAAGAGGTCGTTTCCTTACGCAATTCGCTATTGCAAAAATATGAAGCCGATAGATTTAAAAAATCGGCAATAGGAAACCGAACAAATGAAATGATTGAAAAGGAAATTCGCGGCGATTTTATTCTTTGGATGAATGAAAATGAAACTAATGAAGCCGAAACTACTTTCTTTAATAAAATAAATAACCTGGTTAACTATTTGAACAGAACATGCTTTATGGGGATTCTCCATAAAGAATTTCACTATGCCTTATATCCCGAAGGGACCTTCTATCAAAGACATTTGGATACGTTTGAAAACGACGATCGCAGAGTGCTTTCGGTGGTGTGTTATTTAAATGATCAGGACTGGGATAACAATAACGGGGGTGAATTGGTGTTGTATTTGGATGAAAATGGAAGTGAAGTAGAAAAAAGGCTTTATCCACTTCCGGGACGTGTTGTGATTTTTGAAAGTCAGCGTATTGAGCATGAAGTTATGCGTGTTAATTCCTCCGAACGCCTAAGTGTCACTGGATGGTTGAAAACCCGCTAAGATTATTCTTCCGTGTTGAGTTTAATAAAGTCCAGGTAGTAGCTTCTGAGTAAAGATTGTACAAGTTTTTTGTCGGTGTTTTTGTAAAGGAGCTTGTTTTTTTCTGCCACAAAGTAAATGAATAAGCCGAGCTGACTGCTTGGAACTTCAAGGATGTCCAGAATATAAAGGGTATATCCATTCTCTAAAAATGAAGCAGTACCTTCTTTTTGTGAAGCGGCATGCTCTTTTTTAAGTTGTTTACGACGGCCTGAGATCATATTGATTAGCGGATCGGCGCCGAAAACCATTCCTTTTTGTAGAAAGTCATCGGCATATTCAGAGGCGCTTTTCTTCTGATAACTGGCAGCGTATAAACGCCGTTCAGTCGGTGTCATGGCTTTTTTACTATTCATAAAAGGATAGTTCCGGACAGTCTGATGGACTGTAACCGCTTCAAGATCGATGATATCATTGTCAATGTCGATTTGTATTTTACCTGCCGATACATCTCTTGAAGTAACTTCATAAACATATTCCTCAAAACTTGAAGATGCTAATAACAGCCGGTCTCCTGTTTTAGCTTTTATTGTAGTAAAATCATCAGTTATTACCCCTTCAGTTCTGGAATCGATATTAGCAATTTCAAATGCAGAAATAGCTTTACCGTTTTTGTAAACAAAAACAGTCATTAACGAATCTTGCGCTTGTAATTGAAAGCAGCTTAGCAAAAGGAATAGTAAAATACCTCCGCTGGAGATCTTCTTAAGAAGGGGATAGTTGGTGGTAATAACCGTTCGTTTTTTGATTAATGTTGGATGAAATAACGAATAAAATGCATTGGTTACAAGCAGATTAACGTTTCTGAAACACTATTTGTGAACATGTTAACTTAATTAAATCATAAAATCCTTCCATTGTCATTCCGCATTTATTACCGAATCCACCAGAATAGGTGGTCGAAAT